>NZ_CP012159.1:0-1425000 GCF_001189295.1 Chondromyces crocatus | reverse complement strand
CCAGGACCGCACCATCTACGAGGACGCCGAGATCTTCGCTGCCCACCTCCATCGCGCCGGCTACATGGACGATCGCGACTGGGCGACATACCAGTCCTTCTACCAGGCCTTGCGAGAGGAGATCCGGCCTCCCGATCTCATGATCTACCTCCGCTGCCCGCTGAAGACGCTGGTCAAACGCATCCGGCACCGGGGTCGCGCGTTCGAGCGCAAGATCCCACGCGCCTACCTCGCTTCACTCGAAGCGCTCTACGAAGAGTGGTTCGCGCGCTACGACCTCTCGCCCAGCCTCGTCATCGAGACCGACCGCCTGGACTACATCGAGCGCCTCTTCGATCGTCTCGAACTCGAAGAGGCCATCCGCAAGGCCGTCGCGCTGTAGCTCACGAGAGCGCCAGCATGCGCTCGATGGGGACCCTCGCGCGCTCACGCAGCGCCTCCGGCATCTCGAGACGCGGCTCCAGATCACGCAGCGCCAGGTAGATCTTCTCCATCGTGTTCAACCGCATGAACGGGCATTCGTTGCATGCACAGTTCCCCTCGGGGGGACCTTCGATGAACTCCTTGTGAGGGGACGCCTTCCTCATCTGATGCACCACCCCCGACTCCGTCGCCACGATGAATTTCGTCGCTGGATCGGCGATCGTGAACTTCAACAGCGCGGTCGTCGAACCGATGAAATCCGACAACCTGAGCACCGGCTCCTCGCACTCGGGGTGCGAGATCAGCTTCGCATCGGGATGTCGCTCGCGTAGCCCGACGATCTTCTTCAGGCTGAACGTCTCGTGGACCATGCAGCTCCCCTGCCAGAGCCGCATCGGTCGCCCCAGCTTTTCCACGAGGTAGCGGCCCAGGTTCTTGTCGGGGGCGAAGAGGATCTCCTTGTCCTCGGGGATCGCGCGAACGATCTTCTCTGCGTTTGACGACGTGCAGATGTAGTCGCTCTCGGCCTTCACCTCGGCAGAGCAGTTGATGTACGTGATGCCCACCGCATCGGGGTACTTCTGCCGCCACGCTCGGTAGCGATCCACCGGACATCCGTCGGCGAGCGAGCACCCTGCCTTCATGTCGGGGACCACCACGATCCGCTCGGGATTCAGTATCTTCGCCGTCTCTGCCATGAAGTGAACGCCGGCGAACAGGATCACGTCCGCCGTCGTCTTCTTCGCCTCCTGGGCCAGCTGCAACGAATCGCCGATGAAGTCGGCCAGGTCCTGGATCTCACTGTCCTGGTAGTAGTGCGCCAGCACGACAGCGTTGCGCGTGCGCTTCAGACGCTGGATCTCCTCCTCTAGATCCAGGCTGGGATCGATCGACGCCCCCGGAGGAGGGTGATCGAGCGCCTGCAGGGTCGGGGGGTTGGGTCCAGCAAAGGTCATGATTCTTGCGGTCTAAGGTAGGTCCTGGGGCGACGGTCTGCCAGAGGAGGACGCCGAGGTGGGCGGTATGACCGAGGCGCGGTTGACCTGACGCCGCTGGGGCTCCACCATGAGGCTCAGCCGGTGCCGCTCGCCGTTCCTCTCGCCCTACTGTTGCTCGCCGCGCTCGTGCTGGCGATCGGGATTGCCCGAGCCAACGAGCTGTTCTGCGTGCGCGTGCAGGGTCGGCACGTCCGCCTCCTCCGAGGCCGGCTTCCCCAACGCCTGCTCGACGACATCGTCGACGTCCTCCGAGCCCAGCACATCCACCGTGCAACGGTCCGCGCTGTGGTTGAAGATCGCCGCCCTCGCGTATACGTCGATGGAGACATCTCACCGGAGCAGAGCCAGCGCCTCCGCAACGTCGTCTCCATGTGGCCGCTGGCGAAGATAAGAAACGCGCCGCCGAGGCGCTGAGCGACCCCTGGCATCCAGTACCCCCGCATGGCCGACCAGAAGCCCAAGGACAAGCCGCCCACTTCCAAGCTCGGGCGCCTCGCTCGCCTCGCCAGCCTCGCTCCCCGCGCGATCCCCTTCGCCGTGGAGGGAGCCAAGCGTGCCCTCGGGCAGCCGCGCACCGAGGAGGATCAGGCTGCTGCGCGCAAGAAGATGACCGCCGAGGTCAAGAAGACCGCCGAGGCCATGCTCAAGACCCTCGGCGAAATGAAGGGATTGCCCCTCAAGTTCGGCCAGATGGCGAGCTACATCGATGGCCTCGCCCCCCCTGGCTACGAGGAGAAATTCCAGGGCGCCCTCAAGCGCCTGCTCGACAAAGCTCCGCCCCTATCGCCAGAGGCAGCCGAGCAGATGGTCTTCCAGGAGTTTGGCGCCCTTCCCGCCGACGTCTTCGCCACCTGGGAGCGTGAGCCGTTTGCCGCGGCCAGCATCGGCCAGGTCCATCGCGCGGCGACCCACGACGGCGCCCACGTCGCGGTCAAGGTGCAGTACCCCGGCATGGACAAGGCGATCGAGAACGACCTCAAGAGCGTCGCCATGCTCGAGACCATGGTCGCCCCCATCGCGAAGAAGCTCCACATCGGCCAGACCCTCGACGAGTTCCGCAAGGTCTTCCTCGACGAACTCGACTACGCGCGCGAAGCGGAGATGACCGACCTGTTTCGGCGCCTCCACAGCGACGATCCCGACATCTACGTCCCTCGCGTGCACCACGGCCTCACGACCCGCCGTGTCATCACCACCGAGCTCGTCGACGGCATCGGCTACGCCGAATTCTGCGAGACCGCCTCGCAGGAGGCCCGCAACCGCGCCGGCATGGCCCTCTGGGGCTTCACCCTCCGTACACTGCTTCGCCACGGCGTCCTCTACGCCGACCCGCACCCGGGCAACTACCGCTTCCGCATCGACGGCCGGGTCACCGTCCTCGACTACGGGTGCATCAAGATCGCACCGCCCGAGCTGGTCGCCGGCATGAAGCGCTACATGCTCGCTGCCATGGACGAGGACTGGACCGAGTTCGATCGCGCGATCGTCGAGGAGCTGGGCTACGATCCCAAAGACGAGACCTGGGAGCTGTACCGCGACTATACGCTCGAGCTGCTGCTCCCCGTCACCACGCGCGGCACGTGGGTCTGCAGCAAAGAGAACGCGCGCGAAGCCGTCGCCTTCCTTTCACGCGGCATGAAGAAGATCGTCCTGAAGGACGATGCCGCGCTCCCCGTCGTGCCCTACGTCCCCAAGATGCCGCAGGACTTCACCTTCGTGAACCGCTTGCAGTGGGGCCTCGCCTCCGTGCTCGCCGGCATGCGCACCGAAGGAAATTTCCGAGCGGTGACCGAACCCTGGGTTCGTGGTGGCATGCACCCTCTCCCCGAGTGAGCCGTTGACTCCCTCCCCACCTGCGGCGAGATCCGGGCGGTGCGATGAGCGAAGACAGAGAGGAATTCGAGAAGCGCCTCGGCACCGTCCTCCGCGGTAAATGGCGCCTCGATCGGCTCATCGGCATCGGTGGCATGGCCGCCGTGTACGCAGCGACGCACTCCATCGGGCGCCAAGAGGCCATCAAGATCCTCCACCCCGACATCGCGCGAAACAAGGACCTCCGCGCCCGCTTCGAGCGTGAAGCGCAGGCCGTCAACAAGTTCCACCACCCCGGCGTCGTCGAGATCCGCGACATCGACGTCACCGACGACGGCGTCCCCTTCCTCGTCATGGAACTCCTCGACGGCGAGCCCCTCTGGGACCGCGCCCAGCGCCTCGACGGCATCGACGCTCCAGAACTCCTCCGCATCACCGACGAGCTTCTCGACGTCCTCGCCGCGGCGCACGACCAAGGGATCATTCACCGCGACATCAAGCCCGACAACCTCTTCCTCCTCCGTGACGGCCGCATCAAGGTCCTCGACTTCGGCATCGCGCACCTGCGCGACGGCGTCCGCACCGAGCTGCGCACCCGCGCTGGCGCCACGCTCGGCACCGTCTCGTACATGGCCCCCGAACAGGTGAAGGGCACGGGCGTCGACCAGCGCTCCGACCTCTTCTCCGTCGGCGCCACCATGTTTCGCATCGTCACGAAGCGCCGCCTCCACGAAGCCCGGACCGACTCCGAGCTGCTCGTCAAGATGGCCACCCAGCCCGCGCCTCGCCTCGGCACCATCGCCCGCGGCGCGCCGCCAGGCCTCTGCCTCATCGTCGACCGCGCCCTCGCATTCGAGAAAGAACGCCGCTACCCCGACGCACGCACCATGCAACAGGACGTTCGCTCCGCCCGCCGCGGCGAGCTCCCTTCCTACGCCATGGCGCAGCTCTCCGAAGGCCACCTCCCCGGCACCGCGGCACCTTCGCCAGCCGTCGGCGTCCCCTCAGCTCCTCCCCAGCGCGGCTCCCTTCCCTCGCTCCCGAGCTCCGTCATCGCGGGCGGTGGCGCGGCGATCCAGGCCTCCTTCGCCCCCACCCTCATCCAGGACGCCGGCAGCGAGATCAGCCTCGGCTCCCCGCCCACCGACAGCCCGGCCTCGACGACCAACGCGGCAGCCTCCGCGCCCCTCCCCTCCACCCCTCACCCTGGCCACGCACAACCGCCCCAGCCCCACCGGGGAGCTTCGGGCGTCGCCTCCACGCTCACCGCCACCGCCACCTACGACGACCCGACCGGCGCCCAGCGCCGCACGCTGCACATCGGCATCCTCCTCAGCGTGCTCGGCGTCCTCGTCACCTTGCTCCTCGTCGGCGCCCTCTGGTTCGCCCTCCGCGACGACGACACCACCCCAGCGCCCTCGTCTCCGGACAAGCCCGCGAACGCCCTCCCCTCCTCGGACGCGACCCCTGACTCAGCCTTTTCCACCACGCCTCCCGAGCACGCTCCCTCCCCGAGCGCCGCGCCCTTTGCCTCCACCAACCTGTCCACCGACACGGCGCCGCAGCCCGTCCCCCTCGCTCAGGCTCCAGTCGGCAAAGCCACGGCCACCAGCGCCCAGGGCAACGGCACCTCGCCCAAGGTCTTCGAGGTCGACCTCCCCAACGTCGGCAAGATCAAGCTCAACACCAAGAAGAAGAAGTGACCCGACGACGACGCCGCCCGTCGCTTCCCTCTCCCGTCAGTTCTCTTGCTTCGCTTCCAGCGCCTCGTCGGCGAGCGCCTCGTACGACATCCCCCGCGCGCGCGTCAGCTCCTCGTCCGTGTAGAGCCGCGCCAGAAAATCCGGCCCCACCCCCGAGAGACGCACGAACACATCGCCCAGCACCGGCCTGAGTACCGGGTTCTCGAACCCCGCCTGGAGCGACCGGGTGAACCGCGTGAACGGCCGCCGCGCCGACTTCTCCTTCATCCCGAGGAGCTGCGACCGCTTGAACGCTGCTCGCAGCCGCTTCCCCCGCGGATCCAGCTTCTCCATCGGGCGCAGGAACACATCCCGGATGAACGGCTGCGCCCGGTACAGCATCCGCGAGAACGTGCTCGCCGCCTGCGCCCGCTCCTTCAGCCCGAGCTTCGGCTTCAGCTTCTGCTTCTCCTCGTACTCGTCCGACGCATAGTAAGCGCTCATGTAGTAGTCGATCGCGATGTGACGCGACTCGTCGCGGTTGATGAGCCGCATCGCCGCCCCGCTCATCGCGTCGCCGACGTGATCGTCGATCGACCGGAGGAGCGCGATGTCCAGCAAGAGCTCCCCCGTCACGATGTACGCGTTCGCCACGTCGTCCGAGAGGTGATGGATCGCCTCCACGAACACCGACGAGAACGCCCGGAGGCTCTCGCTCTCCTGGTAGTGCCGGAAGTGATGCACGTCATAAAAATCAGCCAGCATCTGCGCCGTCTGCGCGTGCCGGATCTCGTCACGGATGAAGGTCGCGAAGATGGCCTTGAGCCGCGGATCCTCCACCCGCCGCTCCTGCTCACGGAACATCGCCGAGGCCAGCCTCTCGATGCCGGCCATGTCCGTGAAGAGCTGCACGATCTGCTCTTCGTCTTCACGCGACATCGAGCGCGGCGAGCCACTCCAGTCGAGATCGCTCACGCTCCACTGATCGCGCCTGCACTGCTCGAGCATGCGATCCAGGTCCATGCGAGATTCTAAGCACCTCGCCACGGGATCCCAGAAGCTTTCCTGCCCCTCCTCCCCCGTTTCATCGCAACCTGCTCCCGCGAGACGCACCGACTTTCCGCGACCTCCAGATGACGACCCCCGCACCAGCCCCGAGCGCCCCCGCGCTCCACCGCCAGACCCACGGCAGCGGCCCCCGGCTCGTGCTCGTCCATGGCTTCACCCAGAATGGCCACGGCTGGGCAGACCTGCCCGGCGCCCTCCAGCACGACCACGAAGTGGTCCGGGTCGACCTGCCTGGCCACGGGCGCTCTTCCCCCGCCGTCGGCGACCTCTGGGACGCAGCCGATCGCCTCGGCGATGCCGGCGGCCGCGCCGCCTACCTCGGGTACTCGCTCGGAGGCCGCGTCTGCCTCCACCTCGCGCTCGCACGCCCCGACCTCGTCCGTGCCCTCGTGCTCGTCGGCGCCACGCCGGGCATCGAGGACAGCGACGCGCGCGCCGAGCGCGAAGCGTCCGACCGCCGCCTCGCCGACCGACTGGAGCGCATCGGCGTCTCCGCCTTCCTCGACGAGTGGCTCGCGCAGCCCTTGTTCAGCGGACTCCCCCACGACACCCGGAGCCGCGCCGCCCGGGAAGAGAACACACCGACTGGCCTCGCCTCCGCCCTGCGCCACCTCGGCACCGGCACGCAGACGCCGCTGTGGTCACGTCTCCACCAGCTCACCATGCCCATCCTGCTCATCACCGGCGCACGTGACGAGAAGTTCACCTCGATCGCGCGTCGCATGCTCCCCCTCCTGAACACACACGCGCAACCCACGCCCTCGTCGCAACGCGCCCCCACCGCCCGCCTCGACGTGATTCCCGACGCAGGCCATGCAGCGCACCTGGAACGACCGGACGCTTTCCTCCCCCTCCTCCGACACTGGCTGCGCAAACAGGAAGTCACCCTGGCGAACGACGCACCACCGCCTCTCTCGCCTCGGTGAGTGCCGTCGTGCAACGCCATCACACCCGACCTTTCACGAAGCCCACGTCCTCCCCTCTCCTCGCAGCCCCGCCACCTCCCCTCCGACGCCCGCCCCTCACGTCCCTCGCCTGACGACACGGCGCACCTGCGGTTCACTGGCCCACACCCTCCCCAGCTCCTCGGCCGCGAAGCCCCGAGTCGCGTTGCAGCGGACGGCCCGCGCGACCTACGCTCCGCGCTCGCCGCATGACCTTCATCTTCCTCAGTGAGCCCGGAGCGCATGGAGATCTTCGACGTCGGTGACGTGGTCGACGAACGCTACGAGCTGCTCGACGAGCTGGGCGCCGGCGCGCACGGCACCGTCTTCCGCGCCCGCGACCTGACCGCCCACGGCGCCGAGGTCGCCATCAAGTGCCTGCACCCCGAACTCGCCGCGAACGAAGGCCTGAAGGCCCGCCTCACCCGAGAAGCCCGCGCAATGAGCGCCCTCGCTGGCACCAGCGCCGCCGAGGTGCGCGCCTTCGGCAGCACCCCCCAGGGCACCCTCTACCTCGTCCTCGAGCTGCTCCACGGCCGTGACCTGGAAGCCACCCTGCGCGCCCTCGACACCGAGGGCCGACGGCTCACCCAGGAGCGCCTGATCACGCTGTTCGAGCCCATCGTGAAGACCCTGGAGACGGCCCACGCGCGCGGCATCATCCACCGCGACCTCAAGCCGGCGAACATCTTCGTCCTCGAAGACCCTGACCAGGGCGTCGTCCGCCTCCTCGACTTCGGGCTCGCCAAGGACCTCGCCGCCGATCCGCTCACCACCAAGGGCGCCATCGCCGGATCCCCAGCATACATCGCGCCCGAGGTATGGATGGGCAGACCGCACGAGCTCGACCACCGCCTCGACGTCTACTCGTTGGGCGCGGTGATCTTCCGCGCCCTCGCAGGGCAGCCCCCCTTCCAGGCCGAGACCCGCATCGACCTCATCGTCGCCTGCATGCACGGCCCTCGCCCCAGCTTGAAGGCCCGTCGCCCCGACCTCCCCGCAGCCATCGACGCCTGGGTCGCGCGCGCGCTCGCCACCTCCCGCGAAGCGCGCTTCCCGGACGTGACCTCTTTGTGGGCTGCACTCCTCGACGTCCTGCGCCCATGACCGCGCACGCCGATCACGAGCATGCCCGCGACATCGTGTGCCGCCCCGCACGATCGGCCCCGGGCGTCGCGCTTGTCGCTCGTGGAGGGCGCTGGTACTTTCCTCGCTCAGAGCACCTCGCCGTGGCGTGCGGGAAGCTCCTTCCGTCACGCGGATGACCGAGAGCGCACCGGACGACGCACCGGCGCACTCCGCCACGAGCGCGAACAGGCTGACGAGTTCTCATGGGCGCCCAAGCTGCAGTTCCTCAACTCGAAGGCCTCTTCAACGGCCGCTACCGCATCCGGCGCTGCTTGAAGGCCGGCGGCATGGGCGCCGTCTACGAGGTCCTCGACGAGGTCACCTCCGGACGACGCGCGCTCAAGATCATGCTCCCCACCCTCATGGCGAGCCCCGAGCTGCGCACCCGCTTCGAGCGAGAGACGCGCATCACCGGCTCGCTCGAGAGCGACCACATCGTCCGCGTCTACGACGCCGGCGTCGACGACGCCTCCGCCACCCCCTTCCTCGTGATGGAGCTGCTCCAGGGCGAGGACCTGGGCGCCCTCGTGCGCCGACGCGGCTCGATCTCCGCCGCCGAGGTGGTGATGCTCCTCTTCCAGGCCGCGCTCGCCCTCGACCGAGCGCATGCGGCCGGCGTCGTCCACCGCGACCTCAAGCCCGAGAACCTCTTCCTCACCGAGCGCGACGACGGCTCTCCCTGCCTCAAGATTCTCGACTTCGGCATCGCCAAGGTGCTCGGCGAGGGCACCACCCTCACGCAGAGCATGGTCGGCACCCCCGCCTACATGGCACCCGAGCAGGTCCGCGCCGAGCGCACCATCGGCGCCACCGCCGACGTCTACGCGCTCGCGCAGGTCGGCTACGCCCTCCTCGTCGGCGAGACCTACTGGCGCGAAGAAGCCGAGGCCGCGGGCTCGTCGTACATGCTCGCCATCGCCGTCCTCGCCGGGCCGACCGAGCCCCCCGTCGAGCGCGCACTCCGCCGCCGCGGCCGCAAGCTCCCGGAGAATTTCAACGCCTGGTTCTCGAAAGCCACGGCCGCGCGCCCCGACGCGCGCTTCCAGCGCGCCTCCCAGGCCATCCTCGAACTCGGCACCGCGCTCGACGTCCTTTTGCCGAACGCACCGCGCGAGCGCCGCACCGGCCCCCCCCTCACGCTCGGCGCCACCGAGTACGCGACGCCCGAGCCCACGCACCACAGCGAGGAAATCTCGGTCTCCCGCCTCCGCGGCGCCACCATCTTGCAAGAGCGCCTCCCGCCGCTCGCACGCCAGAGCGTCTCGCCCCCCGCCTCCCCCGAGCCGCCTTCACCCGCCTCACAGCGCCCGGCTCCACACCACGAGGACGCCCACCTCCACGGCCACCTCACCCCCAGCGGCAGCAAGCGCCGCAGCAACGCCCCCGGTGCTGGCAACAGCAGCCACGCCAGCAGCCCCCCCAGCGCCAGCAGAAGTGGCAGCAACGCCCCCGGTGCTGGCAACAGCAGCCACGCCAGCAGCCCCCCCAGCGCCAGCAGAAGTGGCAGCAACGCCCCCAGCGCTGGTAGCGGCAACCACGCCAGCAACGCCCCCGGCACCGGCAGCGGGTCCAGCACCGGCAGCAGCGCCCCCAGCGCCAGCAGCAGCACCGGCGGACAGCGTCGCTTCCGCGTGGTCGCCGACCTGCAACACTGCATCGTCCGGCTCAAGGTGTGGGGCTTCTGGGACATCCACGAGGCCCGGGCATACCTCGACGACTTCCGGGCGAAGGCCGCCCTCGTCGTCAACGAAGCCGCGCGTAGCGGAGCCTCCTCTGACGGCTCCGCTGGCGAGGGCAGGCCCTGGTACGTGCTCGCCGACATCTCCGAGTTCGCCGCGCAGAAACCCGAGGTGAACGCCTACGTCGAGAAGACCATGGAGTTCGCGCGCAAGCACGGTATGCGCAGGGCGGCGAACCTCGTCAGCAGCGCGCTCTCGAAGATGCAGATCGGCCGCCTCTCCACCGACATGCGCCTACCCGAGTACTCCTTCTTCCAGGCCGAGAGCGACGCCGTCGCCTGGCTCCTCCGCGGCCCCTGAGCGCTCGTCGACCGACGCCTGCGCGCCGCTGAGCGCTCGACGCCCGACGCCTGCGCGCCGCTGAGCGCTCGACGCCCGACGCCTGCGCTCCCCTCGGGCGCTCGCGCTCAGCCCAGGAAGAACCCCCGGATGCGCGCAGCGAGGCTCCTCGTCTGCTCCTCCTCGTGCACACGACCGGCGACCTCGCGCAGATCGGCCTGGCGCAGCGCCATCAGCCGCGCCAGCTCCACCACGAGCTGAGGGCGCGCCTCGATGATCGGCTGCAGCGCCTCCTTCGTGATCTCGTAGAGCACCACCTCCTCGACGGCCCGCACCGTCGCCGAGCGCTCTTCCCCCGTCAGCAGCGCGATCTCGCCGAAGATCGCCCCCGCCTCCAGCGTCGCCAGCGGCGCGTCCCGCCCATCGCCGAGCCGCACCAGCACCTCCACCGAACCCGAGGCCACCACGAACATCGACGCGTCCGAGTTCCCCTGCACCACCACCCGATCGAGCGGCCCGTACACCGCCCGCCGCGCCCGCTGTGCCAGCCGCCGCAGCTCCCGGTCCATCAGCGGACCGAACACCTTCGCCCCGCGCAGCACCCCAATCACCTCGTCCAGGCTCCCGGGTGACGTCCCCGCCCGCGGCGCCGACACCTCCAGGTCCCGACCGTAGCCATCGCGCCGCTGCAGGGCGTCGAGCAGCTTCGGGTGCTGGTGCATCTGCGCCTCCAGCAAGCTCGCGTTGGGCGGGATGCACTCCTCCCCGGTGAAGTCCATCAGCCCATGCGACGCCGCCCAGCCGGCCACCTCGTTCATCGAGCGCCGGTACTGACGACAGGCCGACGGGTAGATCCCGTCTTGATCCCCGAACAGCGACGTCAACGCCTCGGGCAGCACCGTCAACCCGAGCACCCGCATGTCGCCCCGCTGGTGCCACAGCGCGAACTCCCGCAGCCGCGCGTCGAGCTGCCGCAGCTCCGGGAACGCGATCTCCGCGTTCCGGAGCACCGCTCGCTCGGCGTCGCGGAACACCCGGTGCCACGTCTCCTGCGCGTCGACCAGGTTCGGCCCGGCCAGCTCCAGCGCGGCCTTCAGGTCCTCGTGGTGCGTGTGCAGGAAGCCCAGCGTCGCTCGCTGCTTGCGCAAAAGGTTCGACAGGATCACCGACACCGACGAGAACGATCCGGCGCGGTGCGGCGCGATCTCTCGCAGCTCCCAGACCTTGCGCCAGTCGTCCACGCGGAGCCGCTCGCGGATCGGCGCGAACGCCGGGCTCTTCTCGAACACCGCGCGCTCCGCGGGCGTGAGCAGATCCGGGTACTCGTCCCGCACCGCCTCCATGATCCCCAGGCAGGTGAGCAGCTCCAGGTACAGCCCCACCCGCAAGAGCCAGCGCGGGTCCGGCAAGTTGCGGCGCTGCATCTCCAGATCCTGGCGGATGGCGCGGAGGTACAGGTTCGCCTTGTCGGCCCCGATGGTGAGCACCGGGAACCACGGGTGGTAGCCGACGTGGAGATCGTCGACGCGCAGCTGCTCCTGCTGCGCGACGAGGTCGGCCTTCACCAGCTCGTCGAGCAGCCGCGCGTAGAGCGACCCGAAGCGCCCCGTGTCGAAGATCTCCACCTCCGTCGTCGCCGACGACAGCCGCTCCCCTCCTTCCGAGAGCGTGATCTCCAGGCGCAACGCCTGCTGAAACCGGTGCGCGAACGTGAACGGATCGGCACCGTCGGGCGTGCGCTCGCGCAGCGCCTCCGGAAGCACCGCCGGCACGAGCTGCTCTCGCGGGCGCAGCGACGCGACGAAGAGCGTCCGGTGAAACTCGGCAAAGTCCGACGGCTCCAGCGCCGGCAGCGGATACGCATCCCGCGCGACCACCTGCGGCGCGATCGGCACCCCGACGAGCCCCGGCACGGGTACCGGCGCGGCGTCGACCCCTGGCGGCGGCAAGTACCAGGCCGACAGCGTCACCTCGAACGACCGCTGAAAGGGCGCGACGTATGCGTAGAGATCCCGGAGCCGGAACAGGATCCACACCTCGTCCTCCCCCTGGAGGACCGCGTCCGGCGCCGTGCTCAGGAGACCCGAGCGTTCGCTGCACCCGTGCCCTGGATAGAGCGCCTCGTCGAGCGGACGCTTGCCGGCCTCGAAGGGAATGATCTCCACCGCGGGCAGAAGCTCTGCCGACTCCTCTTGCGGGTTCGCTCGCGCCTCGATCGTGCGCAGGTACTGCCGGACACGCGCCAGCTTGTCCTCCCAGTCCATGCCGTCGACAGGGCTGAGGAGGAGGGCCTTGAGCTGCTTCTGGAATTCCTTGGGCGTCACTGCGAGGCGGATTTTGCCCCAGCGCTCGCGGTTCTACACGAACGATCCGAGCCGATTTGCGCCGCTCACTTTTCCAGGAGACGGATCACCGCGAGAAGGAGCGCCATCACGATCAGCAAGGCGCGCGCGATGGTCCTCGGCCGCCACCGCTTCTTCACCTTCTCGGGCTTCCGCTTCGGCAGCGCGGCCGCGAGCTGCTCCGTGGTGGGGCGCTCCGCCGAACGGCAGCTCGGACAGAGCAGGCGCAAGCGCGGCCCGTCCGAGGCGCCCGACGTGAGCTCGACCCCGCACACGGCGCAGTGGGTCGTCATCCAGCCTCCCGGGCAAGCTGCAGCTCGACGCGACCGAGCGCCTCGCTGGTGGAAGCGATCACCGCGCGCAGCGGATCGCCGATGCTGTAGCGGCGCCCAGGGCCGACGAGCGCGTGCATGGCGGCGTCGGGCTGGTAGGGCCCTTCGGGCAGCGCGTCGAGCGCGATGGTGCCCGTCGCGCCCGTGCCGCGCATCTGCACGACGAGTCCGAAGGGCTTGATGGCGACGATGTTCCCCTCGACGACCTCGCCGACGCGGCTCGCGAAGTAGCGCGCCACGAGCATGCGGTGCCGCTCTGCCTCGGCCTTGCTCGCGCGCCGCGCGCGGGCGTCGAGGTGGCTGCCGAGGAGTGCGAAGCGCTCGTCTCCGGCGCGCAGGCCGCGCTCGCCGCGGAGGTAGTGTTTGACCACGCGGTGCACCGCAAGGTCGGCATAGCGACGGATGGGTGACGTGAAGTGCAGGTAGAGCGGCGCGCCGAGACCGAAGTGCAGCCCTGGTAGCGCCGTGTACCGCGCAGGACCCAGCGCCTTGCCGAGCACGTTCCGGATGGCGGGCGCGATGGCCGCGCCAGCGAACTGCGCCTCGAAAGCCGCCAGGCCCCGCAAGGTCAAGCGCGGACCGAAGCCCGCTTCGATGCCGAAGTTGTGCGCGTAGCTCCCCAGCGCGAGGACCCGCTCTGCCGTGGGCTCGTCGTGGACGCGGTAGATGCCGGGCAGCCCTCGGGCGACGAGCCAGCCCGCGACGGCCTCGTTGGCGGCGACCATCAAGCGCTCCACGAGCCGGTGCGCCTCGGTGTCGGTGCGCCCCGAGATCGCCGTGGGCGAGCGCGTCGCCTCGTCGAGGGCGATGTACGCCTCCTCGCGGTGCAGCGACACCCCACCGCGGGCCGCCCGCACCGCCGAGAGCCGCGCCGCCGCCGTGCGCAACCAGCGCAACGTGGAGACGACCTCCGCGGGCACATCCGCCGAAGCCCCCGTGGCGAGCAGCTCGGCCACCGCGTCGTACGTGAGGCGCGCCGTCGAGCGGATCACGCTCTCGTAGAGATCCACCGAGGTGACCAGTCCCTCGGGATCGATGCGCAGCTCTGCCGTCAGCGCCAGCCGATCCGCCCCCTCGACGAGGCTCGCCGCGTGGCTGCTCAGGCACTCGGGCAGCATGGGGAGCACCCGGCCCGCGAGGTACACGCTCGTCGCGCGCTCGCGGGCGTCCACGTCGAGCACCGACCCCTCGGGCACGAACTGATCGACGTCCGCGATGGAGACGAGCACGCGCAGCGCCCCATCGGGCCCCGCGGGGAGCACCGCCAGCGCGTCGTCGATGTCGCGGGTGGAGGCGGCATCGATGGTGACGGTGGGGATGCTGCGGAGGTCACGGCGATGCCCGAACGCCGACGGCCAGCTCGCCGTCTCGGCCCCCGCGTCGAGGGCGGCGAGCGTCTCCTTGGCCATCGCCTCCGCGCACGCGGCCACCTCCTCCGGGAACGCCCCCCGCAGCCCGTGGCGCACGATGCACCGCTCCAGCCCCTGGTCGGCCTCGTGGACCACCTCGCGCTCGAGCCGCAGCTCCTTCCCCTCGACCCGCGCCACCACGCACGCGCCCTCGGCCAGCCCCGCGCCCTCGCCATGCCGGAAGGGCCAGTCGGTGTTCGCGAGATCGCGGTCGGTGCGCAGGTGAGGTCGCCCCCCGTGGAAGACGATCGTCCCCAGAAGCTCCGCCCGAGCGTGCTCCACCAGCGCGAGCTGCGTCGCCGTGAAGCGACCGGGCTCGCTCTCGACGAGCGTGGCCGAGACCAGATCGCCTTCGAGGAAGTGGTTGAGATCGGGCGGCGTGACGAACGCCGCCGGCCGCTCTTCACCGGCCGGATCGCCCGAAGGCTCGGGCTTCAGGAAGCCGAAGCCTCGGGGATGGATCTGGATGCGACCACGAACACGAGAAGACATGGCCGTGAATCCTACTTCCTGACCCGCTTCCCGGCGACGACGGAGGTGCTCCTCAAGCCCGCTCGGACGCAGCCCACACCTCGACGATGCGCACCGCCGCCTCGATCCTGGGCGTATCCTCGGCAGCGAGATCGGCCAGCTCCCACAGCCTGAGCACGCCGCTCATCAGTGCCACGCGCGCTCGGTCGATCGCCCGGCCCGTCAGGCGCTCGTACGCCGGGATGATCCTCGCCGTGAGGTCCCGCGCGATCCAGTCGGACTGAAGGAACTCCCGGTGGAGCACGCCGAAGCCCGCGTCGGCGAAGTCGTAGATCCCCTGGAGCCGCTCGCGCTCGTGGTCGAACGCCATGTTCCACCCGTGCCCGTCGAAGAACCCGAACGTCGTCCCGTGCGGATCCGGCGGAAGGTCTCGCCACACCGCGAGGGTCTGCTCGGCGTACGGTCGCAGCGCGGGCGGCAGCCGTGGCCACGCCTTCTCCAGGATCTCGTCCGGCTCCATCCATGCCTCTGCCGGCCCTGCCCCCGCCGCCTTCAGCGCCGCTTCCGGCAGCGCATGCATCTCCGCGTAGAACAGCGCGAGCTCCTCGGCCAGCACCTGACGCGACCGCTCCCCGAGCCGCTCGTACTCCGGCGCGAGCAGATGCTCCCCGCGCAGTTTGTCGTGCCGCGAGAACAACCGCGTCCCCTGGTGCAGCGTCAGATCTGGGACCGTCATGGTCAGGGCCGGACGAACGACGGCGAGCACCCCCGCCTCGCTGATCAGCGCCTTCTCCGCCTCCTCGTCCCTGGGAAACTTGAAGATCAGCCGGTCGTCGACGTCGACCGCGAGGGACTGCCACCCCATCGTCAGCAGCGTGAACCGCGACGACGCAAGCTCCGGAAACGCGTCGACGATCACCTGCCGCAGCTCGTCCAGGGTCGGTTCGGACATCACGAACGCTCCTGTAAAACGATCGGCCGACGAAGCAAGACGCTCCCTCGTCCGCAAGGCCTCGTCCGTAAGGCCTCGTCCGTAAGGCCCTCGTCCGCGAGGCCCCCATCCTCCGGCACCGCTCTTCCATCACCGGAACTCCGCCCCGCCCGAGTTCCCTGTCCTCCGGCGGCCGCCATCCATCACGGTGACCTTCCCCACACCCGTGAGGAAGCCTCCCCATCGCCTCACTCCCCCTTCCTCCCCGCTGCTTCCCATCCCAGCAGACCCTCATCCAGCGTGCATGCGGGTGATCCCCACCCATGATGAGACCTCACCCAACCGACCTACGGCCCGTAGGCACGCTTGGTGAGACCTCTCCCAGCATGCATGCGGGTGATCTCCTCCCATGATGAGACCTCACCCAACCGACCTACGGCCCGTAGGCACGCTTGGTGAGACCTCTCCCAGCGTGCATGCGGGTGATCTCCTCCCATGATGAGACCTCACCCAACCGACCTACGGCCCGCATGCCGGTGTTTCACGCTTCAAAAGCGACCGAGATCACAAAACAGCGACCACGCGGCCCCCTCGACCCCCCTTCAGCCGACCAGGAGGGCGGGCCGAAACCACAAAAATTCTGTCCGAGCTACCGCTCCGATGCCGTGGCCTCCCGTCGCGTGCCTTCCCCCAGCGCGAGGAGAAGCTCCTCCTGGGACAGAAACGGCTTCTGACAGGGCCGACCCTCGGCCCACAGAAGCGAAGAGGCCACCCCGGCCGCCCCGAGCTTCAGGATGCACGCCGAACGGCTGCCGTAACCGAACTCGTCGAGGTGAACACACGTCCCCGCGCGCGGATCGACGCCATGGATCGTGAGCAGCCCGCGGAGCGCGTCGACATCGAACGCGCGCCCCGCGACGTGCTCCGCCCAGTAGGCGCGGATGGTGGCTTCGCGCCCCAGGTCCCCCGCGTCGAAGCTGCGCTCGGTGATCACGTGCAAGCCCTTCGCGAGGACCTCGTGGTGTACGGCGTGGCCGTCGCTCCAGGTGATGAAGGCGTCGGCGCGGTCGGCGTAGAACAGGTGGAACGGGTTGTGGGTGGTCGCTTCGAGCGGCTGAAGACGCTGGTGCAGCGACCTCGCCGACGACGCCGTGAGCGCCTCCACGACGAGCGCCCCCCGGGAGCGACGCGCAGGGTCCGGCGGGGATCCCGCCCGGTTCGTGACGGCGACGAAGACCCCGTACTCGCTCAGCCCGAGCCACGTCCCACCCGCCAGCTCGTCCCGCGGCGACACGACCCGCGGCGACCCGGGCCAGAGGAACGGCGGTCGCGCCGGCCGCGCCAGGAACTCGTCCCGGTTGGCAGCGACGACCAGCGGGAGCTCCGGCCACTGCCCCACGGCGGCGATGAGGGTGCACATGGCCGAAGCCTGCCCCGTTCTGCGCCGTCAGGCGACCTTCGGGAAGGAGGAGCGAGGAAAACGGGCTAACCCAACACGGTGGAACCCGGCTCAAAGGTTCGTGGGTCGGGCTCTCCGCAAGAAGGCCACGACGCGACCGTAGCTGGAGCCAACCAGCGCATTCAGCGGGTGCTTGATGTCGTGGAGCTTCCCCAGCTTGCTCTTCCAGTACAACCCATCGATTTGCAGCGCCGCATGCGTTGGCGTGCCCTTTTCATCGGCATAAAGCGCGACCTTGTCGAAAGCCGGGTCGTGTGAGTCGTCATCACACGGGTGATACCCAAGGGTCTCGTAAGCTTTGATGAACGCTTCGAGCGTACATTCTCGAGGCGCCTCGGGTGGCCAGTAACCCTCGGGGTGAGTTGGCCACCACCAGCTAGACTCGTCTCCTGCAGCGAACGCGATGCAGTTGTAATCGAACGTGATCTCGCTGGTAACCTCGTAGTCCCAACCAGAGAGATCCGGAAAGACGACTTCGAGCATGGGCGAGTGGCGTGAACTACCTGTCATACCCCCGCTCCTTGGCCCACCTCACCCAATCTTCAGCCATCAACCGGACCCTGCCTGCATGCTCTGGAGGAATCGGGTTCTCTCCTGTCAGCTCTCGCAAGGCGGTCCCCCAGTGCTTGGGTTCTTGTTCGAGATCTCGAAGGATTAGCGGGATCACGCGAGGCCCCATCCCGATGATCTCCCGGTACGCGCCATGCTGCACGATGGCATCCAGCGATGAAAGATGAGCCGTTTCGCTCAACCATTTCTGGACCAGCGCGTCGAACCTCACCCGGAGTTCCACCTCTGAAGATTCCTTTTCGAGTGGCTGCGCTTCCGTTCGAAACCACTGTCGGAGGATGGCGACGAGCTTTCGCCATGCGGGATCGATAAGCCCCTCATGAACGAGGCGCTCGCCAAGGGGCTCATAGAGGTTCGAGGACCTAGGCAAACGGCGGCGTCGCAGCGCGATGTCGAGCGCAGTGGACAACGCTCCCTCCATGGGAGACCACGTCTCGCCGAGCTGATGCTCGAGCAACCAGCGATCGATCCCTGGATCGACGACGATCGCGCGACCACGGGAGCCCCACCCCGTACGATTCAGCCCTTCTTCGATCCTGGCTTCCAGATCCTCTCGGGTCATCTCCTCGCGCCCGCTCTTGGTTCGATCGGCAACGAAAATAAGCGCCTTCTCATAGCGGCTCGCTTGCGACTCCAGCAACTCATCGCCGTCCAAGCATCCAGCATCGCGGAGAGGGTGCGTGTCGAACTGAACTGACGGAGTGCGCATCCCCATCTCTGGCATCCTGGAAAGGATGCCGCGCAACAAGAACTGAGCATCCTTGTTGGGAAGAAGCACAACCAAGTCTTTCTCGTAAGCCATGGCCTTTACCCCAGCACGCCAGAGCCGAGCAGCAGTCCGAGGTTCGGCGTTCCTTTCCATTCGCGCAGCGCGGGGTGCTCGCTCCCGCGCACGATGTCCGTCGCGCCTTCCTCCGTCTTCGCGAAACAGAGCACATCGGAAGCTCGCGCGAGACTCAGGATCACGGGGGAGTGGGTCGCGAGCAGGATCTGCGCATCATAGACAGACGAGAGCGACTGATAGACCGTCTCGACGGCCGAAGGATGGATCCCGTTTTCAGGCTCTTCAATCAGGTACACACCCCTGAGGTCGGACAGGTAAGCCGGCAACGTCAGAGCAAGCAACCGCAGTGTCCCGTCCGAGGCGACCCATGAAGGCACTTCGAGACCACCTCGGTACCGGAGCATCAAGTAACGATGCCTGTCGTCCTCTCGCTCCACGGTCCTGATGCCTTCGAGGTTGGGCAAGGCGGTCCGCAGATGCGCAATCCATTTGGCGAACTGCTCCGGGTGCTTCTTCTCCAGGTCGGCAATGACCCAGGGGAGGTTCGAGCCGTCTGGCCGAAAGCCGCGGGTGTGGCCAGGGGGGCTCGCTTTACGAATGAGAAGGCTATTCAGCGTGATCGACTGGACACCTTGAGTGAGCAGCTCACTGAACCAGGTTGCTACAGGAAACGCTTCTTCATCATGAGGCAGGTTGCCCAGCGCGGAGCGACGATGGCCGAGTTTGATGGAAGGGAACCAGCCTTTGCCCTTTTCCTTGTGACTCTCCGAATAGAAGTTGTCGTTGCCCCCTGGAACCTTGGCGATTACCCGGCGGATATTCTTGACGCCCTTTTTCGTCATCAAGGAAGAAGGCGGCTCAAGATTTCGCGGAAACCGTAGCAGCCCTTGTCGTGGATCCTCGCTGGAGCCACGCAAATGCAGGCTCTCGGCGATGATCCCGAACTCCTGTGTCTTGGGATCGACACCGCAGACGACCTCGTAGCGCAGAGCATCGAACGACTCTTCGATCTTCTCCCGCCTGGTCTCCGGAATCCTCGCCTCGATGGCCAGCTCGAATTGCTCCTGCGATCGGTTCCAGGTGAGGTCGTGAAAATTTCCCGTCCGCTCTTCGACAGCAGCCTCGGGCCCTCTCGAAACCAGGCGCCCCAGAAAGGCGACGACATCCAGAAAGGTCGTCTTCCCACTCGCGTTCGGGCCGACGAGGACGTGGAAGGGTTCCAGTGGCTGTCGGACATACCGAAGACAACGGAAGTTGATCGCTTCGATGAGAGTGAGCATTGCCTCGCGATGCTGGTGCGTGTGTGCAAGGCCGGAGAGCGCCCGCTCTCGCGGTCGCCAGGGACCCACTGATCCTAGCGTAGCCGCTTTCCGAGTCCAGCGAGGCTCTCTTGCTCCCCTTGAGGGCTCCGGGCGCCCTGAACCGAAGCTCGTAAGCTTCGACGACTCCCTGGCTCCGGACGCTTCGGAGTAGGGGCCGTGCGGGGCCCCAGCCCTGGCACCACAGACACACCGGGGTCACGTCTCCGCGTCGGGCTTCGGCGCCTTCCGCTTCGCCTTCCAGGCGCGAAAGCGCCCGCCCCACTTCTCTTGCATCTCGGTGACGTCCTTGTAGAGCCAGCCGCCCTTGCCACGTCCCACGATCTCGCGGAGCAAGAGCGCCGCGCCGCTGTGGCCGACCCGCTGCGCGAACAGATCGTTCATCACCCGGCGCGCCCGGTAGGTACGCCGCACCGAGTCGAGGTGATCGACGCCCTGCTCCAGGCGCCCCAGCACCTTCTTCATCATCCCCGCCTTCGCCACCGCGTCGAGGCCCGCCGTCTTGTCGCGGTCGAGCGTCTCCAGGCGCTTGATGGCGCTCTCGACCAGGCTCTTGTGCTCGGCCCACGCCTCGTCGTTGCCGACCAGCACCCCGCGCATGTAAGCGAGCGCCTCGCGCACGTCGATGAGGCCGAAGTCGGTGTACGAGAGCATCCAGTTGACCAGCTCGCGCCGCGACGACGGGTTCTTCTGCATCTTCTCCAGGGCGAGGCGCACCCGGTCCATCGACAGCCAGCGGTAGACGAAGTCGAGGCCCGTGCCCTTGATGTTCTGCGAGCCCATGATGCGCGCGTCCATCCCCGGCGGGATGGCGCGGGTCATGAAGTCGACGACCTTGTCGCCCTTGGCATCGGCGTTCCACAGCACCTCGACCCGTTCGAGGAACAGCTCCCGGTACACGGTGCGGAAGATCTGGTTGGCGCCCGCCTCGTCGTTCCGGTCGAGGGCCGCCGACACCTCGACGCGGGCCTTGTCGCGGGCGTTCAGGCGACGCACACGCCGCGCGGCGTGGAGCAGGATGTCGGGGCGGATGTCGTCCTCGCCCTCGGGCACGGTGAGCGGGTCGAGCAAGGCCTTGAGCGCCGCCTCGACGGCGTCGGGGCTCTCGCGCTTGCCGATGACGCTGGCCACCATCTCCTTGGCCTTCGCCTCGTCCATGGGGAAGGCGGTGAGCATGCGGGTGAGGTCGTCTTCGAGGGCGCCCGGGCGCGCCGGGATGCCGACCTTCTTCATGTTCTGATCGAACCGCTGGAGCGCGCGCTCCTTGCCGCCGTCGCCGGTGACCAGCATGTCCTTGAGCTTCAGGTCGAGGCCCTCGGTGATGAACTGCATCATGCCGCCGAGGTTGGTGTTGATCAGGATCACGTGGTCGATGCCGATGTCCTCGACGATGATCTGCGCGAACACGCGGGAGCGGGCGACGCGATCGGCGCGGTTGTTCACGACCATCACCGTGGCGCGGCCAGGCGGCTCGTCGGGGTCGTGCTTGTCGTACGCGAGGCGGATCCAGTTCGACATGAAGCCGGCGCGCTCGTTCGCGCTCATGCCGTTCGAGAAGGTGAGCTTGCGGCCGCGGTAGCTCACCGTCGGGTAGGTCTTGAGCACGCCGAGGTCGAGGATCACGTGGTCGGCGATCTCGACGAGCGCCCACTCGTAGTCGATGCCGAAGTGCTCGGCGAGCGTCAGGATCAGCGAGATGTTGCGCGGGTGCTCCTGGTACGGGAGGCGATCGAGCAGGTCGACGGGGATGAGATCGGACTCGACCGGCGGGATGGAGATGAGGTTCGTGTTCCGGGTCTTCGCCGCGTCCTTGAGGAGCGGGAGCATCTGCTCCTCGGTGGTGAGGCTCAGGCCCTCGGTGGGCATGAAGCGGGCGATGACGCGGGCGACGTCCTCCCCCCCGGGGCCCTGGATGTCCTCGTGATCGGGGTAGGCGTTGGTGAGCGTGGTGATCTCGTCCTGCATCCACTCGGAGCAGAGGGTGTCGACGAAGAGGGGCTGCAAGGCCATGCACTCCCAGAGGAAGACCTGGCAGCGGAGGTTGCGCGCGGCGACGAGGATGTTGCGCTGCTCCCAGATGGTGGCCTTGTCGTACGGGCGGTAGATGAAGATCTCGCCGGCGGGCAGGTCGCGCATGGCGTGGATGAACATCGCCTCGCAGCCGGTGGTCTTGACGACGACGTCGAAGCGGAGGGCGTGGAAGAGGGCGGCCTTGAGGCGCTCGGAGCCGCTCTTGCCGCGGGTGCCCCAGCCGCCGACGGAGATGGGGATGCCGTAGCGGGCGCGCTCGATGACGCCCATGACCCAGGCGTTGCGCAGGACGAGGAAGGCGAGGATGACCCACACGACCCAGGCGAGGTGGACGGGGGTGTTGCCGCTCGGGCTGACCAGGTACGAGACGAAGCTCTCGATCCAGACGGGGAGGATGGGCGCGGAGAGGGCGCTGCCGCCGATCTCTTGCACGAGCACCTCGGTGCCGAGGTACTTGACCGGCAGGAGCGGCTCGATGCGGTAGGGCACGCCGCGGACGTCGCCCGAGGTGTCGCCGTAGGTGACGGTGAAGCCCATCTCGGAGATGAGGGTCGCGTAGCGGCGCTGCTCGGCGGGCTCGGTGGCCATGATCGAGCGGGAGCGGGTCTGGGCCCAGCGCTCGTAGTGCAAGGAGAGGCGCCACCAGGCCTTGAGGCGCTGGCGCAAGGTCTCGGGGCCGCCGAGGGTGACGGTGCCGCCAGCGGTGATGATGCGGATCTCGCGGCGGTTGCGGCCGGAGACGGCGAGCAGGTCGTCGATGCGCGGAAGGAAGGCGCCCCAGCCGCCGACCTCGGGGTGCAGGTGGCGCTCGCCCGGGATGCGGGTCGGGGTGACCTCGCACATGCCCACGGAGGGCGCGCTGATCTCGCCGACGAAGACGCGGCCAGCGGTGTGGACCCAGCCCTTGCGCTTGTCGGGAGCGGGGGTGCGCATCTCGTGGATGGCGCGCCAGAAGCGGAAGCCGCGGGGCTCGCCGCGGGTGAGGACGTAGCGGCCCGGGCCGGTGTGGCGCAGGGTCGCGGTGAGGTCGCCGCGCGAGGCGACGGCGAGGGCGCGCTCGATGTCGCGGGGCTCGGCGTCGGTGGGCAGCTCGATGGAGCAGCGCTCCCCTTCGAAGAGGGTGTCGAGCGCGGCGATGAGGGTGTGGCGGATGCGGTCGGCGACGGGGCGCTGCTCGACTTCGAGGAGGCGGAGCAAGCCCGCGGCTTCGTCGGCGAGTTCGGGCTTGGTCTCGGGGCGGTTGGCGAAGTCGGTCAGGTCCTTGACGAAGGTGGTCGGGGGGAGCTGACCGAAGGGGCCGGTGCAGAGGAGGCGGATGGCCTCGAAGGAGGTGCGCGCGGCGACGGGGGGGCCGACCTGGCCGAGAGAGCGGCGGATGCCGCGCTCGGCGTGAGGGAGGGCGCTCGGAGAGCGCATGGCGGCACGGGCGAGGACGCGCAGGGCGAGGCCGCGGACGCGGGGGGATTTGTCGTCGAGGGCGAGGGAGATGAGGCGGTCGAAGGCGTCGTCACGGCCGAAGGCGGCGAGCTGACGCGCCAGCTCCTGGCGGACGTGCTCGCTGGGATCGTCGTGCGCGATCCACGCGACCTCGACGGGATCGGGCGGCGGGGCGACGGTGACGCCAGGCGGGAGGGACATGATCCCGCTGTGCTCGGGAGGGACGGTCGTCGGCTCTTCCTGAGCCGCGTCTTCGCTGGCGCCGTCGCTGGCGTCCTCTCGGTCGTCCTCGCTGGCTGCTGAAGAGAGGTCCGCCGCGGTGGCTTCGGGTGGGTTCGACGTCACGCCGGCCGATGCGCTCGGTGACGTGACAGCGGGTGCGCTCGACACCACCTCGCCGCTCGATGCGCTCGACCCGATCACCTCGGGTGCGCTCGACACCACCTCCTCGCCGCTCGATGCGCGCGACACCACCTCGCCGCTGGTCACGCTCGGTGACGAGACGACGGTGGCGGGTGGCGGCAGGAGTACGCCATCGACCACGAGGCCACGCGCCGACACGTCCGGGGCTTCGACGGCAGGATGCGGCTCCTCGGCGTGGCCCTTCTTCCTGCTCTTCTTCTTGCGCGTGGTCGACCTGACGGGTGGCGACACGACGGGAACAGGGTCGGACTCCGTCGTATCGTCGGCGGCAGCGCGCACCGCGAGCGGAGGGTCGGGAGGCGCTGTCGGCGAGAGTTCGGCGGCGTCGGCGACCTCGGTCACGACCACGCGGGAACTGACGGTGATCGAGGGGGTCGCCGACAGCGGGGTCGCCGGCAGCGGGGAAGCCGAAGAAGGAGCTCCGGCCGGGGTGGCCGGGGTGCCGGATCCCGACGCTGGCGAGGTGAGTTCGGTGGGAGGCGCAGGGACGAGGAGGGTCGAAGGCGCCGGGGTCACGGGCAGCACGCTCGGCGGCGAGGTCGTCGGAGGGGGCGTGGACGGCGACGGGGGCGTCGAGCGCGTCAGCGTGGGGTGCTCTCCGGACTTCTGGCGCCCGCTGCGCAGCCTCGCTGCGGACGATGCGCTCCGGAGCGAAGGCCCGAGCGCGCGGCGTGCGCTCGGTGGCGGGAGGGTGCCGAGGATGCGCAGGGCGTTGCGGCGGATGATGAGGCCGTCCTCGTCCTCGGGGCCGCGGGACTTGAGGCGCTCGACGAGGAGGGGGAGGGCCTCGTCGGGGAAGATGAGGACGGCGAGTTCCATCGCGGCGATCTGGATCCAGCGGCCCGCGGAGATGCCTCGGGCCCAGGTGATCACCGAGCGCGCCGCTTGCGGTCCGAGGTGTCCGAGGCGCTCACGCACGGGGATGCGCTCGACGAGGGCGACGGCGGCGAGGAGGGCGGCGCGGCGGATGGTGGGCGACTGCCCTGGATCGGCGTGCTCCATGGCGAGCCGGAGGACGCCGCCGTCGGTCGCGGCGCGGACGGCCTCGCGGGAATCGTCGAGCGCACGGGCCAGGGTGGCGGTGGCGTGGTAGGCGACCTCGACCTCGTCGAGGAGGTTGGCGATGGCCTCGGCGAAGCGCTCGCTCACCGCCTCGATGTCGAGGTTTCGTTCGAGGGCGCGCTTGTCGCCGGCGAGGCGGAGCTGGTTCTGGATCTGGTGGACGAAAGCGAAGCGGCCCTCGACGACGCGCTCGGCAGCCCACCGTTCGAGCTGGGCGGAGAGGACCTCGCGCTTCGCCTCCGGGGTGGCCGCGGCCTGGTACGCGACGCCGACCGCAGCCTCGTTGGCGCGCACCCGGCTGATGGAGGCGATGGAGACGTCGGCGCAGCGGACGAGGGCCGAGAGCAAGGCGCTGCGCGGGACGGGGCCGACGCCCAGCTCGGCGAGCGCGCGCTCGGCGACCGCGCGCACGGCGCGAGGACGCACCCGCGCTTCGAGGGCGAGGATCGCATCCTCGACGGTCTCGATCATGCGGCTCTTGGCCGCGCTCCAGGAGTCACCGAGAGGGTTCACGGGGTCGCTGCGTCAGGGTCGCTGCGTCAGGGTCGCTCGGCAGGAGCGTACCGCACCGGCACGAGGCGGACCAAGCCGATGACGCGCCGTGCCAGGGCCCAGTGACGGCCATCACCAGCCTCATGGAGCGCGCGCTGGACGAAGTGCTCATGCGGCGGCCGGGGGCTCGTGGAGACGCTCGGGCGAGGCGGCCGAGGGATGCGCTTCTTCGTCCTCGGCAGGGCGGTGCTCGCGAGAGATGAACGAGTAGAGCGCCGGCAGGAGGAAGAGGGTGAGCAAGGTGCCCACGAGCAGACCTCCCATGACGGCGATGCCGAGCGACTGGCGGCTGCCGGCGGCGGCGCCGAGGGAGAGGGCGATGGGGGCGACGCCGAGGATGGTGGCGAGGCTGGTCATCAGGATCGGCCGGAAGCGAGAGGCGGCGGCTTCGAGCACGGCCTCGCGCACGGTGAGGCCCTGCTCCTTGCGCTGGTTGGCGAACTCCACGATGAGGATGCCGTTCTTCGTCACCAGGCCGATGAGCATGATGATGCCGATCTGGCTGAAGATGTTGAGCGACGATCCGGTGAGGGCGAGCGAGCCGACGGCCCCGCTGAGCGACATGGGCACGGCGAGCAGGATGATGAACGGGTCGATGAAGCTCTCGAACTGCGCGGCGAGCACCAGGTAGATGAGCAAGAGGGCGACGCCGAAGGCGAAGCTCAAGCTGGAGGAGCTGTCGGCAAACTCGCGCGCCTCGCCCGCGAGGGAGGTGCTGAAGTTCTGGGGGAGGACCTTGGCCGCGATGTCGTCCATGACGCGGATGCCATCACCCAGCGTGTAGTCGGTGGCGGTGCTGCCGGAGATGGTGGCGGAGACGAAGCGGTCGAAGCGGTAGATGGCGGCAGGGGCGGCCTGCTCCTCCCAGGTGACCAGGCTGTCGAGGGGGATCATCTGGCCGCCTGCGCCGCGCACGAAGAGGCGGCGCAGGTCTTCGGGCTCGTTGCGGTCGTCGCGGTCGAGCTGGCCGATGACCTGGTACTGCTTGCCGTTCATGATGAAGTAGCCGAAGCGCTGGTCGCCGAAGGTGAGCTGCAGGGCGCGGGCGACATCGAGCACGGGGATGCCCAGCTCGGCGGCGCGGGCGCGGTCGACGCGGATGTTGGCCTCGGGGCGGTTCACCTTGAGGTCGGCGTCGACGAAGCGCAGCTCGGGGCGGCGCTGGGCCTCTTCGAGGAAGGTCGGGAGCACCTCGACCATGGCCTCCAGGCTGGGGGCGCGGATGACGTACTGGAGCGGCTGGCCCGCGAAGCGGCTGCCGATGGTGGGCGGCTGCGCGGGGAAGACGCGCAGGGCGCCGAAGGGGCCGAGGTCGCGGGTGATCTGCTGGAAGATCTCGGCCTGGGTGCGCGAGCGCTCGAAGGGCTCGTAGAGGTAGAGGTTCTGGGTGCCGGTGTTCGGCGGGCCGCCCTGCGTGCCGACGATGCTGAAGTTGCGCCGCACCTCGGGGAGGTTGTCGTCCACGTACTGGGCGACCCGGGAGAGCGCCTCCTCGGTGTACTCGTAGGTGGCGCCCTCGGGGGCGCGCACGTTGACGCGGATGTTGGAGCGGTCTTCCAGCGGAGCGAGCTCCGAGGGGAGCTTCCGGAACCAGAACACCGTGGCGGCGAGGATGCCGACCATGGCGATCGGTGCGACCCAGCGCACGCGCATGAACGCGCCGAGCGCGATGGCGTAACCACGGGTCATGCCGACGAAGAGGGGCTCGGTGATGCGGTAGAAGAAGCTCGGCTTCTCGTGCCGCTTGAGCAGGAAGCGGCACATCATCGGCGACAGGGACAGCGCGACGAAGGCGCTGACGAGCACCGAGCCGGCGACCACCAGGCCGAACTCGCGGAAGAGGCGTCCGGTGAGGCCCTGGAGGAAGACGATGGGGAGGAAGACCGCGGCGAGGGTGATCGTCGTGGAGATGACGGCGAAGTAGATCTCCTTCGAGCCGTCGATCGCTGCGCGCAGCGGCGGGACGCCCTGCTCGATCTTCCCGTAGATGTTCTCCAGCACCACGATGGCGTCGTCGCAGACGAGGCCGATGGCGAGCACCAGCCCGACGAGCGTCAGGATGTTGATGGAGAACCCGAGCACGTACATGATGAAGAAGGTCGAGATGATGCTGACCGGGATCGCGATGACCGGGATCACCGTGGCCCGCCAGTCGCGCAGGAACAGGTAGATGATCAGCGCGACCAGGCCGAAGGCGATGAGCAGCGTCTCCTCCACCTCTTCGATGGAGCGGCGGACGAAGGTGGTGAAGTCGTAGCCGATGTCCGTCGTGAACTCGGGCGGCAGCTCCTGCTTGATCTGTTCGAGGCGCCGGTAGAACTCGTCGGCGATGGCGATGGCGTTGGTGTTCGGCTGCGGGATGATGGCGACGCCGACCAGGGGGATGCCCTGCGAGCGCATGCCGCTGCGGAGGTTCTCGGCGCTCAGCTCGGCGCGGCCGATGTCTTCGAGGACGATCTGCCGGCCATCCTGCTGCTTGATGAGCATCCGGTTGAACTCGGCGGTCGAGGAGAGGCGCGCCTGGGTCTTGAGGCCGACCTCGGTGCTCTGGCCTTCGAGGCGCCCGGACGGGAGGTCGACGTTCTCGCGGGAGAGCGCGGCCTGCACGTCGCTCGGGGTCACCTGGTGGGCGGCCATGCGGTCGGCGTCCAGGATCAAGCGCATGGCGTAGCGGCGGTCGCCGAAGATGCGCACGCTGGCGACGCCCGGGATGGTCTGGACGCGCTCCTTGACCAGGGTGTCGGCGACGTGGGCGACCTCGAGGATGTCCTTGGTCTCGCTGGAGAGCGTCATGAAGACGATCGGCGAGGAGTCGGCGTCGGCCTTCTCGATGATGGGTGGGTCGACGTCGACGGGCAGGAGGCGCCGGGCGATGGAGACCTTGTCGCGCACGTCGTTGGCGGCGGCCTCGACGTCGACCGAGAGGTCGAACTCCACGCGGATCTGGCTCTGGCCGTCGCGGGAGGTGCTGGACATGGTGCGGATGCCCGCGACGCCGTTGATGTTCTGTTCGAGCGGTTCAGTGATCTGGGTGTCGACGACGTCGGGGCTCGCGCCCGGGTAGCTGGTGGTGACCGTGACGATGGGCGGGTCGACGGCGGGGTACTCGCGCACGCCGAGGAAGGTGAGGCTCACCAGCCCGAAGAGGACGATGAGGATCGAGAGGACCACGGCCAGCACCGGCCGACGGATGCTGATCTCGGCGAGCGTCACGGGGTGTTCACCTTCACGGGGGCGCCGTCGCGGAGGCGGAGCAGGTTGGTGACGATGACCTGATCGCCGGCGGTGATGCCGGTCAGGATCTGCACGCGATCCGGGGTGCGGGCGCCGGTCTTGACGTCGACGAGCTGGGCCTTGCCCTCTCTGACCACGTAGACGCTGCGTCCCTTCACGCTCGGGATGACGGCGATGGAGGGGACGAGCAAGGCGTCGTCGGCAGAGAGGGGGACCTCGACGCGGGCGAAGGTGCCAGGCAGGAGGCCCGCGTGGTTCTCGACGAGGCCGCGGGCGAGCACGCTGCGCGAGGAGGCGACGATCTGCGGCTCGATGGCGACGATGGTGCCGCTCATGCGCTCGCCATGGCCTTCGACGGTGAAGGTGAACTTCTGGCCTTGCTTGATCGCGGTGGTGAAGCGCTCGGGGACGGTGAAGTCGATCTTGAGGCGGCTGGTGTCCTGGAGGGTCGCGAGCACGATCTGCGGGGTGACCCAGGCGCCTTCGCTGACGCGGCGGAGGCCGAGGGTGCCGGAGAAGGGCGCGCGGATGGTGGACTGGGCGAGGGTGACGCCGAGGATGGCGCGCTCGGCCTCGGCCTGGTCGTACTGGGCGCGGGCCTGTTCCCATTCCTGGCGGGTGACGAGGTTCTCGGCCTGGAGCTTGTCGCTGCGCTCCAGGGTGAGCTTCGCCAGGCGCTTCTGGACGTCGAGACGTTTGACCTGCGCGTTGAGGTCGGCGGTGTCGAGCTGGAAGAGGACGTCGCCCTTCTTGACCGGCTGGCCTTCCTTGGCCTGCACCTTGATGAGGCGCCGCGACAGTTCGCTGACGAGATCGACGGACTCGTGCGCGATGAGTGAGCCGGTGGCAGGGACGGTCAGTTCGAGGGGCTCGGGCTTGGCGACGTGGACGTCGACGAGGAGCGGCGCCTGGCTGGAGGGGCCAGCGACGGGTTTCTGGCTGGGTGCGCCGGTGGGAGCCGCACCAGCGGAGGCCCCACCGCGCTCGGGCGGGCGGCTCTCCGAGGAGGGAGCGGACTGGAGGCGGACGAGCGCGATGGCTCCGACGATGCCTGCCACGGCGAGGCTTGCGAACGCGATCTTGCGCGCGCGGGCAGAGACGGGTCGGGCGGGAGGAGAGGCTTGACTGGAGACCGCCATGGCCCCGATGGATCGGTCGAAACACGCCCGAGTACAATAGGGAGCGACCTGATGTCCCCCCTGCAGGTCGAGGTGTGCCCGGGAACGGCCGAGGACGGTTGCAGCGGCAAGCGATGAGGACCGCTTGCCGCCATCTCCGTGAGTTATTCCCGTGAAGAAGCGTCGACCTGAAAATGCGGGGTCGACGAGCGCTCGGCCCGCCCGCTGCGATGCACTGCGGGGGTGTCGGTGAAAACCGACGCGCAGGATCAGAGGGCTGGTCTGCGTGCGCCCGCGAGGAGGCGCAGCCACTCGCGGGCCATGAGCCGGTGGTACGGCTCGGTCATGTGGATGCCGTCGAGACAGAGGAAGGCGTCGCGGTCGGGTGCGCTTTCGAGGAGCTTGCGCACCTCGATGACGTGCATCCCTTCCTTGCGTGCGATGTCGGCGGCCTTTCGCGCCACGGCAGAGTTCTCGCGGCTCGACCCGTCCATCACGTCGTCGAAGACGTAGGCGTCGATCTTCGCCTCGCGGAGCGCCTTGCCGATGCGCGCGAGCGCGGCGTAGTCGTCGTCGCTGCGGGTGAGGAGCACGAGGAGCGCGCTGTCGGGCTTCGTGGCGAGGAGGTCGGCGAGGTACTTTTTCTCGGCCTTGGCCGCGCCGAGGCCCCCAGCGGCCGTCTGAAGCAGCGTCACCTGCGGGCTCTGTTCGGCGAGGATGGCGCCGGCGATCTGCACGAACGACCCCGGGGTGGACCAGTGCAGCTCCAGGGTGAAGGAGTGGCCGAGGACCGCGAGCTTGCGCGCGGGGAGGGCCTTCAAGGCGGGCAAGAGGGCCTGCACGGCCGGCTCGCGGGAGAGCTCGGTGGCGACCACGGCGGCGTCGCGCACGTGGAGCTTCTTCTCGCCCCAGTTCCAGAGCTTGCGGGCGGCGATCTGCCACGCGGCCGGGTCGGTGGCGAAGGGGGAGGCGCAGGTCTTCGGGGCGAGCGCTTCGCCCATGGCGAGGAAGTCGGCGTCGCTGCCCTTCATGCCGAGCTGGCCGACGTACACCGGCACGCCCAGCGCGATGTAGGCGTCGAAGGCCTGCTGGAGGATGTCGCCGTCGCGGTCGAGCTCCAGGATGATCTGGAACAGGTTGGCGATCGCGCGGGGGGTGCCTTCGGGGGCGGTGGCGCGGCGGCGCAGGTACGAGGTCGACAGCTCCACGGGGGTGGAGAGCGAAGGTTCGATGCCAGCGGCGAGGAGGGCGTCGAGGTGGGGGGTGGGATCGGCGCTGCCGGGGCGACCCTCGGCCCAGGCGCGCAAGGCGCTCGGGTCGAGGGCGAAGAGGGCGCGCTGGTGGGCGACGAGGGCTTGCAGTTCGTCGTCGGTGCGTCCCTCCAGGCCGTAGCAGAGCGGATCCCCCTGGCCGGCCTTGCGTACGAGCAGGGCGTGGTGGGCATGCGTGGCGCGGATGCTGGCCTCGATGAGGCGATCGACGCGGTGGGCCCGGGTGATCGCGGGATCTTCGGCGGAGGTCGAGACGGCACCGTCGGGCGGCGGGGGGCGGGTGTGGCGAGGAGCGGGGGCGGGCGGGTCGTGGGGCAAGGGGAGGATGGGGCCTGGCATGCAGGCTGGAAGGAGGAGGGTGAGGAGTGGGAGCGCGAGGGTGAGGTGCACGGGGCGACGCATCAGGGGGCTCTCCCCGAGACGAGGTAACAGGTGATGCCGCGCGCTCCGCTCAGGGTGCGCGCGATCGCCGCCTCGCGGAAGGCCTGGGCCTCGCGGAGAGCGAGGGTCCACAGCGCGTCGAAGTCGGCGGGGTCTCCGCCGCCAGCGAGAAACAGCGCCTGCGTCTCGTCGCGGGTGCCACCTGCGCCGAGCCAGACGCCGCCGTCGATCCAGGTGAGCATCTGGCGCAGCTCCTCGCGCTGCTCGGGGGCCTCGTAGGGGGGGAGCAGCGCGGCGCACTTGTCCGATTGATGGACCTGGATGCCGACGAGCCCCGCTTCCTGGAAGAGCGTCGGGAGGTGTTCGCCCACGGAGCTGTCGCCGCGCCCCAGGGCACGCTTGCCATCTTCGCAGGTGGCCTCGAGGGTGAGCAGCGCGAGGCGCTCGGCGCGCGAGAGGCCGGGCGCCGCGACGAGCATGGCCGCCTTCTCCGCGAAGTTGTTGGGCTCCACCACGAGCAGCCGCCCGCCTGGCCGAAGGACACGGCGCATCTCGCGGATGACGCGCAGGGGGTCGGCCACGTGCATGAGGACGGTCTGGCAGGTGGCGAAATCGACGCTGGCGTCAGGGAGCGGCAAGGCCTCGGCCTGGGCCACACGGTACGAGGTGCGTGACGCGAGGGCGTGGGCCTCGGCTTGCGCGCTGGCCTGCGTGACGAAGCTGGCCTCCTGGTCGATGCCGACGAGCGTCGCCTCGGGGTGGAGAAAGGGCAGGAGGGTGCGCCCCCAGTGGCCCACGCCGCAGCCGACATCGAGCGCGGCGTGGACGGCGCCGAGGTCGAGGCGGCGCGCCATGAGGTCGAGGAAGTCGCGGTTCCACCAGGTGTCGCGCCAGTCACCCTCGAAGCCGACGAGCCAGGCGTATTCGTCTGCGGTGGCGGATGCCGGAGCAGGAGAAGCCGCGGGCGTGTCCGCGCGTTCGGTCATGGCCCCCTGTATACGTCGTGTGGCGTCCGGCGTGGATGCGGCTCAACGCGGAAGGGCGCGGACCTTCTCGATGAAGTCCGGGAACCTCCGGTCCGGGTCGTTCACTTCGGCCTCGCTGGCCGGATACCGGCGCTGGCGCACCGCCACGAGCTTCGCTGCGGGCAAGACGACCAGGAACTGGCCCAGCCAGCCATCGCCGGCGTAGCCGATCGTCGGCCCGAGCTGGACCTTCTTCGTGCGCAGCCCGGCCTTGCTCGTGGAGGCCTGCAAGGCAGAGACTCCCTCCGGTCCCAGCGCGCCGGAGAGGGCTTCCTCGAACGCGCGCCGGGAGTCGAAGGTGCGGTCCTGGAGCGGGATCAGCTTGCGGAGCAAGGCGCCGTCGATCTTCGCCTTGCGCCACTGCGCGACGAGCTCGCCGTCGATGGAGAACTTCATCCAGTCGAGGACGGGCCACCAGAGCATGCCGCTCTCGCCGCGCTCCCTCGCCCACGCCGTCGAGGTGTCGATCCATCCCTCGCTGAGCACGCGCTTTCCGTTCCACACGCCGCCGTCGAGCAGGAGCTGTCCGATGCGCGCCAGATCGACCGCGTGCAAGCCCAGCCCCGACATGCCATGCGGGTTCCCTGCCCTGTCCCGCTCCCAGGAGGACTCCTGGATGCCGAGCGGCAGGAAGAGCTTCCGCTTCAGGTAGTCATCCAGCTTCTCGCCAGAGGCGACGTGCACGACGCCTGCGAGGAGGTTCACGGCCTTGTTGTTGTACGACCAGCGCGTCCCGGGAGGGTGGGTCAGCTCCGCTGCGAGCGCTTGCCGCACGAAATCGGGGCTCGCGTAGATGACGTTCGTCGACGGTTCGTGCTGGAGCCCCGAGGTGTGCTCGAGGAGGTGACGCACGGTGATGTCCTTCTTTTGTCCCTGGTTCCACTCGGGAAAGAAGTGATGAACGGGGGCATCGACCGACGCGATCTTGCCTTCGTCGATCAACAGCCCGATGGCGAGGCTGACGATCGACTTCGTGACCGACATCAGCTCGATCGGGCTCCGGGGCTCGCCGAAGGTCCACGCGCCGACGAGCTTGCCGTTCCTGAGGATCACCAGGGCGTCGGACGAGGTGGCCTCTGCACGCGCGACGAGGTCGGCGAGCCGGGTCGGGTCGAGCCCTTCGGCGGCCGGATCCCCCTGCGGAAGGGACGAAGGGGCGCTCGACGGAAGCGGAGGTGAGGTCGACGTCGGCACGCGCGCGTCGACGGTGGCCCCCTGGGCCGGTGGGGGAGGCTCCGCCGGCGAGGTCTTGCGGCTCGCGACGGGAGGCGCGGCACACGCGGCGAGGAGCACGACAGCCGCGCCCAGGCGCATGATCGCCGCGCCCAGACGCGTGTTCGACGCGCCCAGGCGCGTGCTCGAGAAGGCGCGACGGCGGGTGGCGGGCGCGTTCATGCGCGCTAGCTAGCCATGTCATCGACCCGAAGGCACCCCGGAAGCCCGTGGTACGCTCCGCGAGCGTCCCTGCGTGTGACCGAGAGGGCCTTCGCGCGTGCTCCCTTATCGTTCCAGCCACGAGGAGCGGCCTGCTCCCCTGCAAGAGACTGGGCTCATCGGCGACATGGTCCGCCAGTTCGCGGACCCGTACGCCTTCCTCCGCGAGCTGGTGCAGAACAGCCTGGATGCTGGCGCGCACCGCGTCGACGTGCGCGTCGGGCGGGTCGCGGACGGCGTGACGTCCACCGCAGTGCTGGACGATGGCCAGGGGATGACGCGTGAGACGATCGAGGGGCCGCTGCTCACGCTCTTCGCGTCGTCCAAGGAGGGGGTCGAAGGCAAGATCGGCAAGTACGGAGTCGGGTTCATCTCCGTGCTGGCGATCGGACCCGAGGCGGTGGAGGTGGAGACCTGGCGGGACGGGCGCGCGTTCCGGCTCGTGCTGCGGCCTGACACCACCTTCGAGCTGGAGGATGCCGGGCCGCGAGAGGGAAGCGGGACGCGGGTGATCCTGCTCCAGCGGATGGACGCGTCGGCCTTCACGCGCCACGCGGCGCTGGTGGGAGAGGCGCTGCGGCGCTGGTGCCGGCACGCGGACCGGCCGATCACTTTGTCGGTCGTCGAGGGGGAGGGGACGGCTCGGATGGAACGGGTCGAGGTCCCGTTCGCCGTGACGGCTGCAGCGTTCGTCACGGTGACGGAGGGGGACCTCCGGGTGGTGGTGGGTCCGTCGGCAGGCGCGCGGTATCTCGGCGCCGCGAGGCGGCGAGAGCCAGAGGCCGGCGCGGAGCGGTTCGCCGGGTTCTACAACCGCGGGCTCACGCTCTTCGAGACCTCGGAGGAGGTGCTGCCAGGCCTCGACGGGCTGCGCTTCAAGGCGATGGATCCTCGCTTCCAGCACACGCTGAGCCGAGACGACGTGCGCCGCGACAGGACGTTCCGCGAGGCGCTCCGGTGTGCTCGGGAGGCGTCCCGGGGGCCGCTCCAGCGCGTCCTCGCAGCGCAGCTCTGGCCTGCGGCCGAGGCGGCGGCGGCGGGCCGCGAGGTGGGCGCGTACATGGCGCTCGTCGAGGCCGCGCTCACGGCGCCCACGCGCATCGATGCGGCGCAGATCCCCTTTCCGCTGGCGTGTACGGTGCGGGGCCGGTCGATCGCCGCCGACCTGACGTCATGGGGGTCATGGCGCGCGCCCTTGCTCGTGACGAACGAGGCGGATGCGCTGAGCACGGCGCTGGCGGCGGCGGGGACGCCCGTCGTGCGGGTGGTCCACCCGGATTTGCGCCCGCTGCTGGAGCGGTGCTACCCGCGGCGACGGGTCACGACGGCGCAGGAGAATCACCTGCTGGTGATCCCGGAAACGGAGGCGATGGGAGGCGCCGACGCCGCGCTCACGGGGGCGCTCGGAGAGGCCCTCGCGCTGGCGGCGCACGCGGTCGCCGCGGTGCACTTCTGCCGTGTCGAGGGCGCGCTGGCGCAGCGCGCCGCACTGCTTTTGCCGCCAGAGGGCGCGCAGAAGGGGGAGGCCATTCCCGAGACGTCCAGCGCGCCTCGGCTGTCGACGGCGAACGACGTGGAGCGCCGTGGCGTGCGCTTCCGCTCCAGGGACACGCTGTACTTGAACGTCGGCGCGTCCACGGTGTCCCTGGCCCGGGCGGCGGCCGAGGTGGATCCGATCACCACCGCAGCCCTGCTGGCGCGGGCGCTGATCCTGGAGGCGCGCGGGCCACTCGGAGGCGGGGACGCCGATCGGCTCCTCGATCTGAGCGGGCTCGGCTCGAACGAGCGCGGTGCCAGGCGGCGCGCGTCGACCAAGGAGCGGCCATGAGCCGCGTCGTCGCACGCGGCGCGCTGCGGGTGGATGCGCGCCGCGCCGTGGCCAAGCTGCGCGAGCACTTGCTCGTCGACCTGCACCTCTACCTGCTGGAGCTGGTGCGCGCGGCCGTCGCTGGAGGAGCCACCCACATCGCGCTCCAGAGCGACGCCGACGATGTGATCGTGAACTTCGACGGGCGGCCCCTCGATCGGACCACCCTGGTGCGGCTGCTCGATCACGTGCTGGACGCGCCACGCGATCGGGAGGGGCGGCGGGTGCGGCTGCTCGCACTGGGCGTGAACGCGGCGCTCGGGCTGGGGCTCGCGCGGGTCGATGTGTTCATTCCTCTCGGCCCCGGACGCTGCGTGCGGGCGCGGTTCACGCCGGCAACGGTGGAGGCGGGCGCCGAGGAGGCCGCCGCGCGACCCGAGCACGCGGAGGTGACGGCGCCGCCCGGGATGCCGGCAGAAGGGATGCGGGTCGAGCTGCGGCGACGGATGGGCTGGGACGTGGTCCGGCGGGCCGTGGCCGGCGGGAGGCCACCCGAGATCGAGATGCTCGCAGCAGCGACCGCGGATCTCGCCATTCCGATCACCCTCGACGGGGCACCGCTCGCCCGGGTCGAGGTGCCAGCGCCTCTCGTGCGGGTACCCTTCCGACTGCACGGAACGACGCGAGGGGCGCTGGAGATCTCGTCCGTGCCCGCCGGCGCAGGGGCACCCGGACGAGGCGCAGGGGCACCCGGACAACAAGAGGAAGCCTCCGAGCGCGGCCCGGTGCTCGACCTGCTCGAGCATGGAGTGCGGCTGCTCCGTGGTGGATGGAGCTTCGGGGACAGATTTCCTTCGACACCTCACGCGGGGCTCACCCTGCCGGTGCGGATCCTGGTCGACGCCGAGGCGCTGCCGACCAACGCCTCGCGCTCCGCCTTGCGTGAAGACGCGCCGCTGCGCGCGTTGATCGCGGAGGCCGCCTATGCCTCGTTCGTGGAAGCACTCCACGCGCTGACGGCGCGTGTCTGCGGGCGGGGTGAGGTGCCCGAGGGGGTGGTCGTGCTCTCGGACGACGCGAGAGCGCTGGAGGAGGCGCTCGCAGCGTGCGCGAGCGTCGGCAGTGCCAGGGTGTCGTCAGATGCGGCCTGGCCCGAGGAGGTTCGCGCGCTGCTGGAGCTGCCGCTTCTGCGAGATGGCCTGGGCCGAGGGCTCGCGCCCGCGTCGCTGCCGGACACGGTCTACGTGTGGCGTTCGAGCGCTCCCGTCCCCGAGGTGGCGTCACCCTGGGCCGACGAGATCGTGTGGGTTCGTGGGAAGATCGATGCGAGCTTCCTCCAGCGGCTCCCGCACCGGGACGCAGCAAAGCTCGTGGAGCAGGCACAGCGCGGTGAGGAGCGCCGCCGCGCGCTGTATGCCCACGCGCCAGGAGCGGTGGAGGTGCCTCATGGCCCAGGCCAGCTCGCGCGCAGCACCTTCGACGTGCAAGAAGGACCGCACCTCGGCCTCTGCGGTGAGGTGGTGATCCGGGCGCTCGATGCGATGCCTTCCGCAGCGTCCGCAGCAGGAGCACAGGCGCACCGTGGGCAGCCCCTGTCCCCTGCGGCGGCGTCGATCCGCGTGTTCTACGAGGGGCGGGTCCTCGACATCATCGCGCTGGACCGCGCCGCTGTGCCGCTCCCTTTCGACGCAGCGCTCGCCTGGCCAGGACGCCTGCGCCCTCAGCTCGGCTACGAGGGGGTCGAGCGCGACCGTCACCTCCACGCCGCCGTGGACCAGGCGGTCCGGATCGCCCTCGTCATGGTCGACCGAGAGGCGCAGCGCCTGTTCGGCAGTGGATCGAGCCAGGCGAAGCAAGCATGTGACGAGAAGGAAGCCCGCGGCCGCCTCGGCCCGGTGATCCGCTGCGCTACGGGCACGCTGCTCGCGGCGCAGGCTGGGGCGTCCCCTCTCGGCGAGCGCCCTCCGACGGACCCCGGCCATGCCCTCCGGGGAGAGACCGATCTCGACGGGCTCCTCGGCCTCCAGCAGGCACGCGTCTGGCCCACCACCCAGCCCGAGCGGGGCGAGAGCCTGGAGACGCTCTCGTTGCTCGCGAGGCTCCACCCAGCGCTCCACGTGGCCCCCGCAGGCGCCACGGGCCGCGCGGCCGATGGGCGCCCGGTGCTGACGCTACGGGTCGAGGAGCGCGCCTGGCTCGAAGCGATGTTCCCCGGGAGCGCGTTCATCCCTTACGGGGAAGCGCTGGTCGACGCCGAGGGGTTGCTGCAACGTCAACGACAGCGCCAGCGTGTCCTTTCCAGCGCTCTCGCGCGCCTGGCGCCAGGCACGCAGTCCGACGCGCAGCCCGTGCTCGTCTGGACCCGCCCGTGGGCGATGGCGATGGCCACGCTCGCCGACGCGCACGTGGAGATGTGGCACCACGCCCTCCGCCCGCTGGACACCGTGAAACCGAAGCCCTCGCTGGCGCCGATTGCGATCGCCATCGACAGCGACGAGGTCGTACCCGATCGCGCGTGGCAAAAGGTCCTCGCAGGGCGCTCGACGCTCACGACGCAAAGGGTGGAGCTGGACCTGTGCGAGGCGCTCATCGCGCTCGTGGAGGGCGCGGACGGGGCCGCCGAGCGGCTGGGGCTGACACCATCGCCGCCCACGCATGGGGCCATATCGTCCCGCATCGTGGTCCACCTGCTCCTCAGCGCGTGCGCTCTCGCGCAGCGGGCCTCGCTCCCGGACGCGCGGTCGGGCGAAGGCGCGCTGCTCGCGCGGATCCGCAAGCTCCCCCTGCTCTCGCTGCTCGGTGCGGACGGCCTCCCGAAGCCTGCGAGCCTGGAGGATGCGGAGACCGCGCACCCGGCGCCCCACGCCGTCCCTCTCCTGTCCAGCGAGCCTGGCTTCGAGACCTTCGCATGGCAGCCGCTCCTGGTCCGCGACGCGCGCGAACGCAAGGCCCTCATCGCCTGGTTTCAGGGGCGCGCCGCGCAGATCACCCCAAGCCAGCTCGCCGAACTCCGCGCGATCTCCGAACGTGAGCGCACCCGCAGGGCGTTCCTGGCCGGCTCGGAGCACGATCCCGAAAGCCTCGGCGACCTGGGTGACTCCCCTCGCGGCCCCCTCCTGCCCATCACCGCGCTCCTGCACGCGGGCCAGCCCGCCGCCCCCTTCGACGCTTCCCGGCAGACGCTGCCCCTCGAGGAATCGGCACGCATCGCCGTGATCGCAGGGCTCCCGCGTGAGACGCTCCCCATCGAGCGCGCCTGGGTGGACGTGCTCTTCTCCCGGCGCGCCCTGTGCCGGCGCGCTCTGCCCCTCGCCGTGCCCGTGGTGGCCCGGGTGAATGTCGACGATCTGGCCCACGTCGACGACTTCACCGATCTGAGCGCCGCGGGGCTCGCCGCCGTCAGCAAGCGGGTCCACGAAGCCGCGCTCACGCTCGCGCACCAGCTCCTCGTCGACGTACAGAAGCCCGGAAACGACGTGCGCCCGCTCCGCGATCCTCGGGTGTGCAACCTCCTCGCCGCCCTGCTCGAAGCGAAGCTCGGCGCCACGAAGCTCTCCGCCGCGATCCGGTCGAGCACGATGCGCTGGCCCACCGTGCAGGGTACCTGTGCGCTCCTGGTCTCGTTGCGATCGGACGGTCGGGATCTCTACTTCGGTTCGCGACTCCACCTCCCATGGCGCAAGGGAGCGCGCAGCTCGGATCTCGACAGTCCCATCCTCCATCTCTCCGAGGACCCGGACGGAGCGGGGCGGAGGAGACTGCTCGAGGCGCTCGGCTTCGCCCTGCGGGACGTGACCCACGCCGTGGCGACCCTGCAAGCCCGCCGCGCCACGTCAGGCGTGAAGGACGAGGCCCCACGCCTTCCAGGAGTTCCGCCGCACCCGCTGCTCCGCCGGACGCTCGGCGAGCTCGACATCAAGGAAGCCGACGGCGAGGTCGAGGTGCTCGACGGGACGACCTCCGAGGTGCAGCTCGTCGGCCTCGACGGGACGATGCGACGCGTCCCTGCGAAGCTCGCGATGCCGCTCCAGCTCGTGGTGCGGGTCGACCACGCTCACCCCACCATCGAGCACACCGCGTCGCTGCTCCAGCGCATCGCGCGGGCCATGAGCCGGCACCTGCTGGCCCACGCTGCCATGCCGGACGAGCTCCCGTCCTTCGTCCGCGCCCACCTGCGCCGGGCCGTGTGCACGACCTTCTCCGAGAACAAGACGGTCCTCGACGACGGCCGGAGAGCGCCACTCTTCGAGGACACGCAGGGTGCGTGGCGCTCCTTGCTGGACCTCAGCGCCCCCGGCGCCACCTGGGCCTGCACCCACGCCCCGCCCCCCTACCCGCGACGGGTCTACGATCCACCCGTCCTCTGTCTATCCCTTCAGGAGCAGGAGCAGCTCCGCGCGCGCATCACGCTGCACGATGCGACCCCGATCGTGGCGCGCGACCTCGCAGGCGAGCGCCGCCTCGCCGCACCACCTCTCGCGCGTGTTGCCCTCGATCCGGCGGAGCGGGCACGATGCTTCGCCGTCGTACCGTTCTCTGGAGGGGCCGGCATGAGCGGCGAGATCGGGCTGCTCATTCCCTCCCTCGAGGGGGCGGGTCATCCGCGAGGCGTCGCCGTACACATCGGGGGGCGACCGCTCTGCCGACTCGACGATCGTCCGGGCTGGCCTCTCCTCGCCGCTGTGAACGACGACGGACTGTCGCCCAACCGGTACTTCGACGCGCCTCGCACGACCGCCGCTGGCGACCGGCTGCTGAAGCAGGTCCGCACGCAGGTCCGTGCCTGGCTCCATGCGCAGGCACCTGCGCCCACGGAGGTGCTCGCGAGCCGCTGGGTCGAAGCCGCGCATCCCTCCGGACGCCCCCTCGTCATGGGGCGGATCTGGCTCCCTGCGGTCTGGCCCATCCAGCCCTACGTGCGGTTCTCTCACCCCACGCCCGACGGCATGCGCTCAGGCCATGGCCCACTCAGCGTCACCGCGGTGCACCGCGATCTCAGCGGGGCCCTGCCGATCGGAGGCACCTTGCTGCTCGGCACCGCCGCGCCCTCCGACGAAATCGCCAGGGTGGTCCTGCGCGCCGCGGCGGCACTGCTGGTGGAGCTCGCCGCAGCACGTCCCGAGGATCCTGTCGTTGCCACCTACCAGTGGAATTTGCGCCTCCTCGGCGTGGAAGACGCCTCCCCCGTTCCGATACGAGCGGCGGATGGGCAGACGATCGAGGCGCCGCGACTCATCGAGGAACTCAGGTCTCGAGGCGCCGTGTGGATCACCCGGGGCGAGGGAAGCACCGAGGGTCACTTTCCGGAAGGCGCGCCAGGGTTCGTGCTGCGCGATGGCTCCCCGCTCGCTCACGTCCTGCAGCACCGAGGTCACGCGCTGGTCCGCGAGCTGGGCGGGCTCGGTCTGATCGCAGCCGAGGGATCGACGATGGGCGCACGCGAACGTGCCGTCGCGGCGTCTCTGGAGACCTCGAACATCTCGTCCCTCCAGGAGACTTCCTCGAGCGTGCAGCTGTCGGCGCAGCCGCAGCCGCCCGAGATCGTGCAAGCACCGCCCCATGCCAGCACCTGGTTCGTCGAGCTGTGGCACAGCATCCGTGAGGTGCTGGACCGAGGGCCTTCGACACCCGAGGCCCAGGGCGAGAGCGCACTCGCCACGGCAGTGCACGAGGTGCTCGCGTGGCTCCGCCTGACCGGCGATCCCGTCGCCTATGTCGACGAGGTGCGCTCGGGCAGGCCAGTGCGCTACGACCCGAAGTCGCGGTGGGTGCTCATCAACCCGCACCACGACACGCTGCGCTGGGCACGTGGTCGTTCACCGCGAGATCCGCAACTGGTCGCCTTGCTCTCCGCGGCCGCCGTGGGGGAGATCAACCGGGCGCTCCAGGCGGTCACCGACGCCGAGGAGCGGCGCGCGCTCGACGAGATGCTACGGTCGATCGGCAGCGGGAGTGCATGAACGACCAGCCTGGACCCTGGCACGAGGACGAGCTGCTCCGCCTGCGGCGTGAGCTGCGCGAAGCCGATATGCTGATCGTGTCACTCCAGCGCGAGAACGCGGCGCTCGGCGGCACGCCCGCTAGTGACCCGGAGAATGGTGGTTCATCGCGGTGGGCCGCCAACGGCGGGACGAAAAGAGACGGGACGAGAGACGATCGTGGGGGCCCGGTGTACCGCTCTGCCGATCCCTGTAGCCACGCCGAAGCTGCCCTGGTCGAGGCGCGCGCCATGGTCGTCGACCTGCGCATCGAGAACACGATCCTGCGCAGCCGCGCGCAGTCGCGCTTCCCACGTCGCGCGCTCGGGATCGCCGTCGCCTCGACGACGGGAGCGATCCTGCTCGTGGGCTTGCTGTGGCTGCTGTCGCGAAACGCGGGGCTGGTGCTGTTCGGGATGGTGGTGATGGCGCTCGGCGTGGCGATCGTTCACTTCATCGACACCATCGAGCCGCGCGACGGCGGGCCACCACCGGGCCCGCCGCTCATACCGGGTGGCTGAAGCCGCTCAGTTCAGGGCACGCACCAGGGTGTTCTGGTACTCCCACTTCCACTTCTTCACCTGGCCCCAGAAGTAATAGATGCCCAGGGTGACGAAGACGAGCAAGCTCGTGACGAGGTTGATCACGAACAGGTCGGCTCCCTGTCCCACGAAGTCGAGCGCGTAGGTGCGGTTGTAGAGCGAGATGCGCGTGTTCTGGTTCCAGAACTTCTGCATCGTCACCTTGAACCACGAGCCGTAGATGCCGAAGGTGATCATCGTGAGCAGCACGCCACCGATGAAGGTGCCGAAGAGCGTCCCTCCCTCACCGACGAAGTCGAGCTTCCCGACCGGCTGGCCGTTCTCGACGATCTGCATCCGCTCGTAGAACCACTTGCGGATCTTGCAGAGGGCCCACGGCGTGTAGATGTAGAACGTGACCCCCATGAGGAGCACGTTCACGATCCACGTGCCGAAGAGGTCTCCTCCCTCGCCCGTGAAGCGGAGCTGATACGTGCGCCCGTCGGCGGTCTGCGCGAAGGTGTTGTCGTTGAAGTAACGGGCCACCTTGCAGATGGCCCACGGCGCGTAGATGCCGAACGTGATCGCCGTGAGCAGGTAGCTGACGATGAGCACACCGAAGAGCGACCCACCTTCACCCCGGAACGAGACGCGGAGCGGTCCACGCGAGGTCTGGATGTTCGACTTCTCGTAGATGTAGTTGGTGAGGCTGCAGATGAACCAGGGGGCATAGATCCCGAAGGTGATCAGCGTGAGCAGGTAGCCCCCGATCACCTTGCCGAAGAACTCGCCACCTTGTCCCTCGAAGGCCATGCGGACTTCACTGCCCGCGTTCACATCGGCGGGAGGACCGTACCCCTGCTGGACGAACGCGCCCGGCGGAGCGCCATAACCGCCGCCCTGGGCAGGGTCGAATCCATGGCCAGGAGGCTGCTGCGGCTGTCCCCACCCCGCGGGCGGGGGCGCTCCGTAGCCGCCCTGTGGCTGTGGTGGCGCGCCATAGCCACCCTGCTGCGGAGGCGCCCCATAACCACCTTGCGGTTGTGGAGGTGCGCCATAGCCACCCTGCTGCGGCGGCGCCCCATAACCACCTTGCGGTTGTGGAGGTGCACCATACCCGCCTTGCGGTTGTGGAGGTGCGCCATACCCGCCTTGCGGCAGCCCATGACCACCTTGCGCGGGCGGGTGAGCGTAAGCGCCCTGCTGCGGTGGCTGCCCATGAGCATCTTGCTGGGGGAAACCACCACCAGGCGGGCCATAGCCGCCCTGCTGTGGATAGCCCCCACCTGGCGGAGGTCCGTATCCACCACCCCCTGGCGGGTATCCGCCGGGAGGTTGACCACCACCATATCCACCTGCGTTCATCCTTCCTCCATCCCATCGCCGGCCGCCGCTCGGTCCGCGGGGCCTCCCAGAAAATTCATGCGCACTCAGGCGCTCACCCAGCGGGCGCCTCCCGCCCAGACGCGGCGTCGGTTCGCTTGTCCCACCCCCGGCGCACGCCGAGCGCTGAGGCTACAAGACGACCGCCCGGAACGTCACGGTTTCGTGGTGGGTGAGTGTTTTGAGGTTACGAAAAGTGCATCTCGGGGAGAGCCAACAGACATTGCTCCCCTCACAGGGGGGGTCGCCAGGGTGCCCGAGGACAGGGAGCGGGTCAGAAGACGGGGAGGCGGTGCGCGGGAGCGACGAAGGGCGGCAGGGGTGGCAGTCAGGGAGCGAGCGGGGCTTCGGGCGGTGAAGCGCAGGGGGCCGCCGAGCGGCGAAGCGCAGAGGCCGTCGGGAGGAGGGTCAGGAGGCAGAGGCCGTCGGGAGGCAGAGGCGGTCAGGGGGTAGAGCGCGAGACGTCAGGAGCTGGAGCGCGCGCTCACGTGTTGTGCTCCACTGCGCTCTTGATGACATCGACGGTTTCTCCTGCGCTGGAGCAGCGCATTGCGCGTGTTCTTTCGGCTGGTGTGGGTCTGCGAGGGGACGGGGAGAGCCCCGCTTCGCTCAAGACCGATGGGGTAGCGGGGGGAACGGAGCTCATCGAACCCGGGGGGGGCGCGGCGGGGGAAGGCGCCGAGGGGGGCCGCGGCGCCGAAGGGGTGAGCACCTGGATCGGGCTGGTGGCTGCGTGGAATGCTCGGATCGATCTCACCGCGGCTCGCAATGAGGACGAGCTGGTGGATCTGATGCTGGCAGACGCCGTGGTGCTCGCAGCCCATCTGCCACAAGGGAAGCGGGTGGTGGATGTCGGGACGGGAGCGGGAGCGCCGGGCCTGGCGGTGGCGCTGCTGAGGCAGGACCTGGCGCTCACGCTGGTCGAGCCGCTGCAGAAGCGGGTGTCGTTTCTGCGCAATACCATCGGGGCGCTGCTCCAGAGCGGAGCACTGAAGCCAGGCGCAGGGCGGGCTCCCTTCGTGGAGCGAGGGCGGGGCGAGGAGGTCGCGCGGCGCGCCCCCGCGTTCGATGTGGCGATCTCCCGAGCGACGCTGGCCCCGGGCAGGTGGCTCGACATGGGCGCAGCCCTCACCGCCGGAGCAGCCGCGCCCGAAGTCTGGGTGCTGCTCGCTCGAGAAGAGCCGCCTGCACTCACCGGGTGGGAAGTCGCCGAGGATCTGCGTTACCGATGGCCTCTCACCGGGGTCGAGCGGCGCGCGGTCCGCTACCTGCGTCGCGCACCAGCAAGTACGCCAGGAGCGACGAGCGAGGGGTGAGCTGCTCGCGCGGACCAGCGCGAGCACGACTTCTTGGCCCGATCGTCTGGCCGTGCGATGTACGGCCGGACGGCAGGGCAGGGTGCGCTCTCCCGCGTGAGGAGAGCGACGAGCCATCTTCATGCACTCCTCGAGGGTTCGAGCAGGGTGAACGTGCGCATCGAGCACGCGCACCGAGTGCCTCCTCGACGCGAACCCCTCACCTGTTTCTTGAGGGTTCACGCGACGCGAGAACGTTCATGAAGTCGATGAACCTCGTCGCCGCGCAACCGCGTTCGCGCGGCGACGGGGTTCATGCGGAACATGAGCTTCTCGCGCTCGCGGCGGCGCTCCGGATTCCCACGGGATCGCAGAGGATCTTCCCTCTCGTCCTCTCGGCCCTTCGTGCTCTGGGTGAGCCTCTGGGGTGCATGCGTCCCTTCAAGTAAGCCATGAGGTCTCGCAGAGCGAGTGCGCTCCCTGCGCGCCGCGTCATCGTCGCACCCGAAGTGCGTGGCGCACGGGAGACACCTCATCCGGAACCTGAACGTTGGGCGTGGCGCCGCACCTCTCATCCGATGCATGAGCTCTGTCGATCGAGCCGGAATTGCTCAGGTCGGATCGGGTACGACGTTCGCAAGGGTCATGGCGTGAAGGGGCCCTGGTTCCATCGAACGGCCAGGGAGGGAGCCATGAGCATGAAGAATGTCGGCATACCTGCGAGCATCATCCTGGCCAGCAGCGCGCTCACCGGCTGCAACGCCGTCAAGGGCATCTTCAAGGCCGGGGTCTGGTCGGGCGTCATCGTGATCGTGCTGCTGGCCCTGATCGTGGGCGGAGCGTTCAGCGTGATCCGGGGCCGGACGCGCTAGCGCAGCGCGCTCCGGATGCTGACACCCGAAGTCCTCGTGCTTCGGGTCACGCTGGCGTCCTGGGCAGCATGCGCGGCCAGTGAGCCGGCCGACCCGGCCGGAAGATCATCGTCCGCGTTCCTCCCCTGCACGCCAGTGCCGCCGTTCACGTGGTAGCGTGTCCCCTGGAATGGTCAGGCTCTCTGGCCGCCCCAAGGTCGTCATGAGTGTGGATTTTCGTCGGCTCGATCCCTGGCCCGAGAGGCTTGAAGTTCCCGAGGTGCAGCAGCACAAGGGGATGCTCATCCGGAAAGCCCAGGCGGCCCGCACCGAGGGGTATGAGGTCCATTCGCGGACAGGCTTCCGGGGAGCGCTCTACTGGGAGCGCTGGCTGCTGACGAAGGAACCAGGACAGCACGAGGAGGCGCGCGTGGTCTCTGCGCTGGAGCTGTCGCGCGAGGCGGGCGACTGGAAGGAGGCCGATCTGGTGCTCGTCCATGTGGACCGCTCGGCGGTGCTGCGCGAGCTGCCGTTCGTGGAGCACTGGCGCAAGCTGGTCGAGGAGCACTTGCGGGAGCAGGTCGCCAACGAGCAGGAGCTGGAGAGCGCCTTCCAGGAGTTCAAGAAGCAGCCCACCGAGGCGACGGTGCTCAAGGTGCGCGAGACGGCGGACAGGATTGCCGAGGTGGGCTCCCCCATCGCCGTGCACACCATCCTGGCGCGGGTGAATGCCGAGCTCGCGGAGCAAGAGGAAGCCGAGATGCACCTCATGGCGCTGCTCGTGTGCCGCCCGCTCTGGGTCCCCTACGCCGTGCAGCTCGCCGAGCATCAGTCACGCCGGGACATCAAGCGCGCCTTCGCGACCATCGAGGCGGGGCGGCGCTTGTTCGGGCCGAACTTCTGGCTGCCGCTGTGAAGCGCCACGAGAAGGCGCGCGTCCCGCCAGGGACGAGGCCAGGCTCCCGACCTTGACGAGCGGACCCTCTCAGGCTCCCATCCCCCCGAGGTCCATGTCGCGACAGGAACTGTCTCCCAGGCTCCGCCTCGCCTGCGGTCTGACCAAGCTCGCCGCAATCCCGCTCGGTCTGGTCGCGAGTTCGATCTCCATCATGGCCACGGTCGGCGCAATGACGACCAGCATCTACGCGCGCCTGGGCGCGGCGCTGGTGGGGACCGTCATCGTCCCGCTCGCCATCGCCGACCGTCTCCTTCCCAAGGATGACCCGAAGCGGGCCCGCGGGATCGTGACCGACGTCTTCGCCGTCGGGCTGCTCGGCTTCGCCTTCGTGTTCACCGCTGCCGGCAACAAGGCGACCCGCCCCTGGCTGGTGGCGGAAGGCGACAGGCTGGTGCGCTCGGGCTGGAGCGAGCTGGCTCGCGTGGCCTATGCGCTCGCCAGCGCGGACGTGACCTGGCCAGAGCCGGAGCCCGCCTCCGAGGTGACGCCTTCCTCATCGGCGAGCGCCGAGCCCGCCGCGATCGGTACGCCAAGCGAAGGCATGCCGGCCCTGGAGAGCAGCACGACGAAGGACGCCGGCCCGCCCGGTGACGTCGACGCGGCGACCCCGGACGCAGGCGCCACCGACGCGGCAACATTGGACGCAGGCGCCACCGACACGGGCACGCTGGGCGAAAGAAGCCCCTCCGAGCTGTTCCAGAAGTTCTCGTCGTCGGTGGTCACGATCTTCGTCCTGGGTGACGAAGGGGTCCGCTCTGGCAGCGGGACGGGGTTCTTCATCGACACCGAGGGGACACTGGCCACCAATCACCACGTGGTGAAGGGCGCCCAGCGGCTACGGCTCAAGCTGAAGGACGGCGCCGTGTACGAGCGCATGGATCTGCTCGTCGAAGCGCCCGAGTCCGATCTCGCGCTGCTGCGGGTCGACGTGACGAAGCCCTCCAACGACGCGGGCACGCCCGAGGCCCCGGTGCCGCTCACGCTCGGCGACTCGGAGAAGGTGGTGGTGGGCGAGCGGGCCGTTTCCATCGGAAACCCGCTGGGTCTCGAGCACACCCTCACCGATGGCCTGATCTCGTCCCGGCGCATCTATGAAGGCCGCACGTGGATCCAGATGTCGGTCCCCATCTCGCCCGGCAACTCCGGGGGGCCGATCTTCAACCTGCGCGGCGAGGTGATCGGCATCAGCACGGCCACGCTCGGCAGCCCCTTCTCGGCCGCACAGAACCTGAACCTGGCCATCCCGGTCAACGAACTCAAGCGGCTCATCCAGCCGAGCTATCCGCAGCGAAGGCGGCTCGGCGACCAGAGCTCTGCTCCTACCCAGTGGTGAGTCGTTGCGCTCCAAGATCGTCCTCGGCCTGTTGATCTCTCTGTTCCTCGCGTTCGGTGCGTTGCTGCTGCTGCGCCCCCGTACGCAACACATGGCCCCGAGCGGGCCACTGGTCGCCAAGCCGATTGGCGTCGACCCGGCGGCGAGCACGACAGGTGCCCCGAGCGCGACGCCCGAGGATGGCGGCGGCGCTCCGGACGCTGGCGGCGGAGCCCGCGAAGCGACGGACGGTGGGACTGACGCTGGGAACGCTGAGAGCCGGAAGCCCTTGATGGATCGACCGCTCCGGGTTGCGTCGCTGGGATGGCACCTGCTCGCGCCCGCACTGCTCGAAAATGACGGCCTGACGGCGGGTGAGAAGAGCGGCTTCGCTGCGGCGCGGCTCCCTGTCCAGCTCGCTGCGGTGAGCGACATGGTGAGCATCGAGAAAGCGCTCGCTCGTGGCGGCGCCGACGAGGCGGGTGCGGACGTGGTGCTCGTCCCCCTCCCGTCGCTGGTCGCCTCGTACGAGCGGCTGCGTGCCCTCAGCCCGGAAGTGTTCTTCGTGGTCGGGTTCTCGCGAGGTCGTGAGGTCGTCGCTTCCCGGAAGGACGCGCTGCCCGACAAGGGCGAGGTGAAGCTCGCCGGGACGGCCGGTGATCCGGCGACGTTCCTCGCGCTGTTCGCGCTGGAGGCCTCCGGGGTCCAGCCAGGAGAGGTCCGGCTCGTGACGCCTTCGGCAGGCGAAGCGCCGGACGGCGTGTCGCTCGCCGCCGCGGCGCGAGGCGCTCTCCCGAGCGGCTTTCGTCCTCTGCTGAGCAGCGCCGACACCCCGCGGCTCATCCCCCACGTGGCCGTCGCGCCACGCGGCTTCATCGAAGGCCACCCGGAAGCCCTGGTCGCGCTGGCCCACGGCTGGCTCACGGGCATGAACAAGCTGGCCGCCGATCCTCCCACCGGAGCGCGCCGCGTGGCGAGCGCCGCTGGCTCGTCGGACCCGCTGGCCTTCGTCGAGCACCTCGGCGAGCTCGGCGCCGCGACATTCACCGACAACGCGGAGATGGCCGGCCTGTCCGGGCGGAACCCGCTGACGCTGGAGACGCTGTTCCAGCGGTCCTGGGCCTTGTGGCGCGGCGTGGGTGCCTTGACGACCCCCGCCCAGGTCCCCGCCCCCGTGAACAACCGTGTCGTCGCCGCCCTCGCCCTGGCCGAGCCTGGGTCGCGGAGCGCTGCGGCCGAGCCCGTGGTCAGGCTGCCCGAGGGATGGGAGAAGGCGCGGCCGTTGCTCGTACACCGACAGGAAAAGCTGGACGAAGACGCCCTGATCACGACAGCAGGGACGCTGGCGTCGGCGTTCGATCGGACCGTGGTGCGCGTCGGCGTGCTGCGGGGCCCTGCCGTGGATGCTGCGCGCACGAAGCACGTGGTCGAGGCGACGATCGGCCGCTTCGGGTTGCCTGCCAGTCGGGTCGTCGCCGCGACGAAGGCATCTGGCAAAGGCGCGGCGGTCATCGAGGTGCTGGGCGGCCCTTGAACGATGCCTCTGGAGGGGGGACGTCGGGAGCGACCCGCCGGAAGTCACCGTGTGAGCAGAGGGTGCAGTCGCGTCGCAGAGGTGCGCAAAGGTTGACGCGCATGAGGACTGCATGCCTCGCCTGAGGAGTCGAGGTCACACCCGGGCTGCCCCGAGCAGCGCCTGAAAGGCTCAGTTCTGCCGCTTTGCTGCGGAATCGTGCTGGTCCGACCTTTGCCGTAGCAAGCCAGCATGATTGCACCCTCCGACCCGCTCAGGCCTCCGCCGAGCACCTCCCCGGCCTCCGGGGGGGCAAAACCTCAATCGCCACGCCCTCAGCGTGTCTCGGCCACCGAGATCACGCTGAGCTCGCCACCACCGAGCACACGCCGGAACGTCCCCCCCTCGAGCACGCGTCGGGGCGCGCCTCACTCGACGCGCTACGTCCACCTGCACGAGCGACGCGGGACGCGCCTCGAAGCTCGCCACATCCCCGTCAGCGAGGCACTCGCGGACGCCTCGACCGAGCCGGATCTCTTCGCCGCGATCGCCACGCGCATCTCGGAGCCTCCGACGCAGCTCGCGCCAGGACACCTGCTCGCCGGCCGGTATCAGATGCTCGAGCGGCTCGGCGAAGGAGGGATGGGCATCGTGTGGCGTGCCCGGAGCCTGGGCCTGGATGTCGAGGTGGCGGTGAAGGTGATCCATCCGGCCGCGCGCATCCCGAACGCCCGCGAGCGGCTGCTGCGCGAAGCAAGGGTCGCGGCACGCGTCGTTCATCCCGCCGCGGCGCGGGTGCTCGATTTCGGGGTGGCCGAAGAGGAGATTCCGTTCCTGGTCATGGAACACATTCGCGGGGGCTCGCTCGGCGCCGCCCTGCGCGAGGGAGGCCCGCTCGGCCCGACCGCAGCGGTCAAGCTGCTCTTGCCGGTGCTCGGCGCCCTCGACGAGGCGCACCGCCTCGGCATCGTGCACCGCGACGTGAAGCCTGGAAACATCCTCCTCGCGGAGGGGCGGGGTCGTCTCACACCGAAACTCATCGACTTCGGCATCGCCGCCCTGGCCCCCAGTCCCTGGGCGAGCAAGCTCGCGTTCTACCCCCCGCTCTACGGCACACCGCGCATGATGGCGCCCGAGCAGGCGCGCGGCGGGGCCGACGCGGATCCGCGGGTGGACATCTGGGGTTTCTGCTTCGTGCTCCATCAAGCCCTCGGGGGTGTGCCGGCCGACACTGGCCGCCGCGACGCGGAGCCGGAGCGCCTGGGGCGTCCCGCGGCCCTGGCCACGGAGCCGGAGCTCTGGGCGATCCTGGCCCGCGGGCTCGAACTCTCTCCCGCTGCGCGCTGGGCGACGGCGCAGGCACTCGGCGCCTCGCTCGCCCGCTGGGCCCTGGTCCGCGGCATCACAGCCGACAGCGCCGGGACCGCCCTCACGGAGGCCTGGCTCGATGGATGACACACTCGATGCAAGGCCGAGCTTGCGCGCGCGCGCGGGTACCGGCATGTCAGCCGCGATGACCCGCGGACGCGCGGAGGTGAAGCTCACCATGGCCGGCCTGACGGACCGGGGGCTCGTGCGCACCTCGAACGAGGATGCGTTCTTCATGGCGCACCTCGGAACCGGCGAACAGTGGAGCGAAGACACCCCGGTCTCCTGGCGACTCGGGGACCGCGGCGTGCTGCTCGCGGTCTCGGACGGCATGGGAGGCGCGAACGCAGGCGAAGTCGCGAGCGCACTGTCGCTGGAAAAGCTGCTCGAAGGCATGCGCGGGCGCGTGCGCCCGAAAGAAAGCGACGCGGATCGGCTCCGCCGGACCATCGAGCTGGCGAGCCGGCAAGTGAGGCGGGCCGCCGCACGCCCGGGCCGCGAGGGCATGGGTGCGACGCTCACGGCCGTCTACCTGCGGGGCACTACGGCGACCATCGCCGAGATCGGTGACTCGCGCGCCTACCTCATCCGGCGCGGTCTCCTGTGTCAGGTGACGCGCGACCAGAGCTACGTGCAGCTCCTCGTGGACGCTGGGCTGATGACGCAAGAAGAGGCAGAGCGCTCGCCGCGACGCAACATCGTCCTCCAGGCCATGGGCCAGGACACCGACGTCATCGTCGCGCTGAGCCGGCTGGACCTGCGGCGCGGCGACCGGCTGCTGCTCTGCACCGACGGCCTCTCCAGCATGCTCAGCGACCGACAGATCCTCGCACTCGCGCAGGCCCCCACGCCCATCGACCAGGCCTGCCTCGACCTCGTGGAGCACGCCAAGGATGCTGGAGGAGACGACAACATCACCGTCATCCTGGCCGAGGCCAGCGGCGCTGGCCTGAAGGCGGCGACCGCAGGCGACACTGCCGAGGCCACCATCCGCACGGTGCAGGAGTACAAGCCCTGATCGATCCAGCCGCACCGCTGTCCGCCTGAACGCATCTCCGCGGGAAAGACCGTGGTAGCCTGGCAGGCTGCGGAGGTGTCTTTCATGCGCATCGGCAGCGCGCTCGCGCTCTCGTGGACCTGTCTTCTCGCCATGGGTGTCTACGCTTGTGGCTCCGGCGGGAACGCTGGCAACCAGAACACCAGCCAGGGCACCGGCGGTGGCGCCGGCTCCGGCGGCGCTGGCGGGGACGACACGATCCTCGAAGACCACGGGCCTCTCGTCTCGATCACCGTCGACCCGCCCGCAGCCACCGTGGAGGTGGTGAACGGCGTCGCGGCCCCCAGCCCCTTCCGCGCCATGGGGACCTTCGAGGACGGGACGGTGCAGGAACTTTCCGCAGCCTGGAGCATCGATCGGCCGGTGCTCGGACTGATGAACCAGCAGGGCACCTTCGCGGCGAGCGGCACCCTCGGTGGCGTCGGCGTCATCACCGCACGGGCGTCGAACGACCTCACAGCCACGGCCGAGGTCACCGTCCGGCTTCGCATCCTGGAGAACCCCGCCAACCTGTCCCCTGCCGATCAGCAAGCCTTCGACACACCCGACGCGACGCCCTCGGGGACGCTGCTCTACCCGTACGACAAGACCGTGTTCGCGCGCGGGCTCCTTCCGCCGGAGATCATGTGGAACGGCGGCGCGGCCGGGGACCGCTACCGCGTCCACCTCCGTGAGAACCACGTCGAAGCCACCATCTACACCATCGCAGAGCCACCGAGCGCGTTCGTGCTGAGCTCGGCGCAGTGGTCGCAGCTCACGGAGAGCAACGTGGGCGAGGACGTCCAGGTCTCGGTGACGCGCCTGTCGGCTGGCCAGGCGCACGCGCCCATGACGTCGACCTGGAAGGTGGCGCAGGGCAGCCTGCGGGGCACCATCTACTACTGGGCCGTCAACACCGGGCAGCTCATGAAGATCACGCCTGGCGCGCTCCAGCCCTCCCTCGTCTTCGACTCCGGCCCCCTCGATCAGCTCGGCACCCCCGCGCCGCCCGACTACGACGGCACCGTCCCCCCGTGGAGCGGAGGCAGCGAAAACAAGCGCTGCGTCGCATGTCACACCGTCAGCAAGGACGGCAGCACCCTCGCCTCCCTCTTCGAGCGCAAGGGGCAGACGCCGAGCCCCTGGGGTGCCATCGACCTCACGGCCAGCTCCCCGAACGTCGTCCAGATGTCGTCGTACAACTCCAGCGCCATCTACCTCGCGCTCACGCCGGATGGTCGCCAGCTCGTCCGCAACGACGTGAGCATGATCCTGCGCCTCGTCGACGTGCAGAGCGGCGCCGAGATCCCGAGCGCGCTCGACACGCTGGTCGGCAACGCCGCCGACCCGGCCTTCTCGCACGACAGCAAGCTCCTCGCCTTCTCCAGCAATGTCGTCGGCGCCTACCCGGTCGAATTCTGGCGCGCCGACCTCGATGTCTTCGACTTCGACCAGGCCACGCTCACGCTCGGCAACCGCCGGCAGCTCATGGCCGGCGGCAACGAGGCGATCGCCTTCCCGAGCTTCACTCCCGACTCGCAGCGCGTGATCTACCAGAAGGGCGACTACACCCGCGCCAAGTACGGCGCGAACCAGGTCGGGCTCAACGACCTCTACATGACCGACGTGAACGGCGCGCTCGGCGAGCTCGCGCTCGACGCCGCCAACGGCGTGGGCGTGCTCGACGCGAAGAACCGGAAGCTCAACTACCAGCCCACCGTGAACCCCATCTCCGTGGGCGGCTACACCTGGGTCGTGTTCGTCAGCCCCCGCGACTACGGCAACAAGATGGCCTCCAGCGCCAACCCCACCTACGAGAACCGCAAGCAGCTCTGGGTCGCGGCCATCGACGCCAACCCCCAGCCTGGCCAGGACCCGAGCCACCCGGCGTTCTGGCTCCCCGGCCAGGACCTCACCACCATCAACATGAGCGGTTACTGGGCCCTCGCTCCCTGCTCGCAGGAAGGCACCGGTTGCTCGCAGGGTTTCGAGTGCTGCACCGGCTTCTGCCAGCCGGATGATGGCGGCAACTACGTGTGCAGCCCGAACCCGGGCGCCTGCTCGCAGATCGGCGAAGCCTGCACGACGGCCGGCGACTGCTGCAACGCGACCTCGAACTGCGTCGGCGGCTTCTGCGCCCTCTCGCAGCCCCAGTGACCACACCTCTGCCCCGAACGCCCTCCCACCTGGACAAGCCCTGAGCTGACGGACATCGTCTCCCGACCGCGAGAGCGCTACCCTGCGCCTTCACCGCTCCGCTCGTCGACCCCGTGCAGCCTCCGCCTCCTTCCGCTCCCCCTCCCGCCGCTTTTCCACCGCCCCGTGGCCCGTCCGCGCCAGCGTCATCGCCTCCTCTGGGCACCCCAGGCAGCGCCCCCCACGGCCCAGCGCACGCCGCCGGGCCCACGTCGGCAACGCGCCCCCTCGTCGCTGCGGCGCTGACCACGGCCCTCGTCACGGCCGTCTCCTACGGTGCCCCGCGGGACTACGCGGGCACCGCCGTGGGGGTAGCGTTCCTCGCGGCCACCTGGTGGCTCGTCCTGCGCCACGACGAGACCACCATCCGCACCCACGGCCTGTCCCTCGGCGGCTTGCTCGAGCCCGCTCCTCTCTCCGCCCGACGCCTCCTCACCGACGGCGCGCGTGCGACCGGCTGGGCCTTGCTCTTCTGCGCCATCTTCTTCCCCGCCTTCTGGTTTGGCTACCGCCTCTGGTGGAGCCCCGCGCGCCCCTTCACCTTCCGCCCTGCCCCCGACCCCTTCGACGAGATCACCGCGCAGCTCCTCGTCGTCGCCATCCCCGAAGAGGCCTTCTTCCGCGGCTACCTCCAGACCGCCCTCGACCGCGCCTTCCCACCTCGCCTGCGCGTCCTCGGCGCCGTCGTCGGGCCGGGCCTGCTCCTCGCCGCGGCCATCTTCGCCATCGGCCACGTGCTCACCATCCGCCACCCCGCGCGACTCGCCGTGTTCTTTCCGGCGCTCGCCTTCGGCTGGTTGCGCGCCCGCACGGGCGGCGTGGGCGCCCCCGCGCTGTTCCACGCCGCGTGCAACCTCTTCTCTGTGGCCCTGGCCCGCGGCTACGGCCTCTCCCCTTGAGACACCGAGGCGTCATGACCGAGACGGCACCCGCACCGAAAAGCCCCCTCCCGCGAAAGCGCGCGGCCCTCTTCGACATGGATCGCACCCTCATCCGCAGGGAGACCGTGAGCCTCTATGTCCGCTACCAGCGCGAAATCGGCGAAGCCTCGCTCCTCGACCTCGTGAAGACGCTGTACTGGGTCGCCCAGTACACCCTCGGCCTGCTCGACGCCGAGCGCGTCGTCGACCGCATCCTCCAGAGCCTGCGCGGCACCTCCGAGGCCGCCCTCACCGCCCGCTGCAACGCCTGGTTTGCGAGCCACGTCGAGCAGCACATCAGTGACGAAGGCCGACAGGCCGTGCGCCGCCACCAGGAAGCCGGCGACGTGTGCGCCATCGTCACCGCGGCGACCTCGTACACCACCTGGCCCCTCGCCCACCGCCTGAACATCCCGCACGTCGTCGCCACCGTGCTCGAGGTCGACCCAGCGGGTCACTTCACCGGACGCCCCGTGCGCCCTCTCTGCTACGGCGAAGGCAAGGTCGAGCGGGCGCGCGCGCTCGCCGAAGCCCATGGCTTTCGCCTCGAAGAGGCCACCTTCTACAGCGACAGCATCAGCGACTTGCCGCTCCTGTCGCTCGTCGCCGAGCCGGTGGCGGTCAACCCCGACCCGCGCCTCCGCCGGATCGCACAGCGACGCGGCTGGCCCATCGTGCGCTGGTGAACGCGGGCGCGGATGAGCGCGGGCGCGGGATCCGTGGTGCGCGGGCGCCACGAGGAGCAGCCGCGCCTCAGGGGCGGCTCAGCGGCGGGATGTCGAGCAGCAGGTAGAGGTTGATCACCCGGTCGTGGACCCACCCCGTCGCGTCCTCGCGGCTGCGGATCATCAGCCCCAGATCGACGCGGGTAGACGGCGAGAACATGCGGCCGAGCCCGATCTGCGCGCGGTTCTGGTTCAGTCCCTCCCCGGCGAGATCCACGAGGAACTCGTTCCAGAAGAACGGGATCCAGGTCGCGTTCTTCGGCGCGTAATTCAACCGGAACTGGTTGCGGTAGCGCGTGCGCGTACCGCTGTCACGGAAGCGCACCTCGAACCGGTTCCGATCGTTCCACGTGAAATCACCGAACCGTCCGAACAGGTTGGGCTCCAGCTCGAACCGCGACTCCTGGTCGAACACACCACTGGCGAGCCGGTCCGCATAGACCGTCCCGTGCACGCCGACGAAGAGGAAGTCGGTCAGAAAGAACAGCGGCCCCGCACGGAAGAATGCCTGCTGGAGGCCATCCGCGCGGCCACTCATGCGCATGTCGGTGACCGTGCGGAGATCGATCCGGGGAAACCTCGGCGTCTCCGTACGCAGGAGCGGAGAGCGCGTCTCCAGCCACAGCCAGACCTCGTGATCAGCACGCGCCCGAGGCGCCAGAAGGAACATCGCGAGGGCCAGCAGCGTGGCTGGGAGGGGAGGTTTCATCTTTACAGTGGAGCCATACAGCTCGCCGAAGATCAAGCTGATAGCCATGACGCACGGTGAATTGTGCAGTGCGTACTTCAATCGCTGAATCCAGCCGTTTTTCGCTGATCACAACGTGGCTTTTTGCCCCGTCCCCACACCGCATTCGTGGCGCTTTGTCCCTCATTGAAAGGGCGGGGGAGCCCACCTCCCTGGCCTCGCCACCCGGAGCCGCAGCGCGGCGTAGGTGTCGACGGCCCAGAGTGCGACGGCGGCGACGATGGGTCCCACGAACAGGCCCGAGAGCCCGAAGAGATCGAGCCCTCCGAGGATGCTGAGCAGCGCCAGCAAGGGGTGCATCCCTCCCTGAGCGCTCTGCACCCACGGGCGCACCACGTTGTCGGAGATCCCGATCACCGCGGCGGCGACGAGCATCCCGAGCGCCGCACTGTTGCGTCCGACGAGGCAGAGATAGAACGCGGCTCCGAGCGTCACCGGCGCCGTCCCCACCAGCGGCAAGAGCGAGAGCAAGGTGGCGATGACACCGAAGAGAAGTGCCCCGGGCACCTCGAACGCCGACAGCGCGAGCGTCGTCAGTGCCCCCTGCACCAGCGCGGTCGCGAGGAGCCCCAGCACGGCGCCGTTCACCGTGTCCCGCACCGACACCGCGAGAAGGCGCGTCTCCTCCGGCGAGAACGGCGACATCCGCTGCACCCAGCGCGAGAGCGCGTCGCCGTCACGGAGGAAGAAATAGAACGAGACGATGAACAGGAAGAGGTCGACGAGAAGCTGCGGGAGCGAGGTCGCGACCCCACCCGCCATCCCTGCGATGCCGCGTCCGAGCCTGCCGAACGCCTCGTCGAGGTAACCCCGAGCCCCCACCACCTCCACGCCGAACGTCCCCGAGAGCGAGGCCATGCGCTCCGCGAAGAAGAACTGAGCCCGGTCCAGCACGCCCGACCAGTCACGCGAGAGCAGGTCGTGAACGTTCGAGACGAGCTGGGAGACGATCAATGCCTGCGGGAGGATGAACACCAGCACCGCGCCCGCGGTGAGCAGGGTCGGGCCGAGCGCGTGGTACGGCCCCAGCCGCTGCTGCAATCGCCTGTGGGACGGATGCAAGAGCACGGCGAAGATCGCGCCGACCACCACGCTGGAGAGCAGCCCCTTGATCGTCCACAGGAACAGTCCGATCAAGACCGCCCGCAGCACCAGCGAGAGCCACCGGTCCGCGCGTTCCATACGTACGGATCGATGCCAGGGGCACAGCCGGGATTGCGCCGGTTCGTGGTGGGCAGCATGGCCGTGTTTGCTCTGCCGCGAACCTCCGACGACGGCATCAGACCCGACGGAAGCGCCCTCTGCCGCGCACTGCGCCGTCCGCGCTCAGGGGCTCGCGCTGGCGAGGAGCGCGAGGGTGTGGTCGAGGAGGCCTGGATCCAGCCGGCTACCGTGCCCGGGGACGATCGAGAAGGCCTTGAACCGCTGGAGGTCTCGGATGGCATCTCCCCAGCGCGCGAGGTCCCCGTCCGTGGTGTTGCCGATGCGCTCCCCCGCAGCGACCAGACAACCGCCGAAGAGCAGGCGGTGGGCTGGAAAGAACACGACCACGTTGTCCGGTGCGTGCCCTGGACCCGGGTGATGCACCACCACCTTCTCTTCGCCGAACGTCAGCGAAAGCCCCTCCGCGATCGGGAAGACACGGTCGGGTGGCACCATGGGCTGCGTCTCGAACACCGCAGCGATGGCGCCATCGTCCACGCTCGCGCGCACCCAGGCGCGGTGGGCCTCGCTGCGCGTGGTGACGAGGCGCGCCGTGAGATCCGATCCGTACACCGGGATCCCGCGTTCCAGGAGGGCGGCATTCCCGCCCACGCGGTCGATGTGGAAGTGCGTGTTGAGCGCGACGATGCGACGTTTCCCGTAGCGCTCATCCATCCACGCGAGCACGAGCCGCATGGCGTCGACCGTGTACGTCGGGTCGCAGAGCACCAGGTCCCCGTTCGCCATCTCGACGAGCAGCGCATTGGCCGGCCAGGGGAAGGTGTGCGTGATCAGGTGCACGTCGGGCGCGAGCTGCCGGATCACCAGATCCTCGGAAAGCTTCGTCTCCGGCAGCCCTTCGGCCGAAGCGGGCAGCGCCCCCGCCGCCTCCCCGCCCTTCACCTGCACGACAGCGGCGGGCGCGCTCCGAGACGCCACGCCAGGAGCGCTCGTCGTCGACGAGACGCTTGCGACCTCCGTCACGTGCTCGCTGCCTCCGCAGGCGACGCTCACGAGGGCGAGTGAGGGGAGGAGCCAGAGGATCGCCAGGACAGCGCGCGTCATCCGCGGCGTGTAGCACACCTCGTGCAGGGTGACGGGCACGCGGGCCGTCACACACCGCTGGGCTTCGAGCGCTCCGGCGCGTGGGCTCAACCACCACCGGCGAGCGACTTCACGAAGCGGTACAGGAACTCCTGGCCTTCGTAGAGCGCGCTGACGCCGAGGCGCTCGTCCTTGCCGTGCGCCCTCACGTCGTCGATGTCCGAGAACAGCCCCGAGACCCCGTACATCGGGATCCCTGCCCGCCGAAGGTAGAGGCTATCGGTCGCGCCCGTGCCCATGATCGGGATCACCGGCACGCCTGGCCACAGCGCCCGGGTGATGGCTTCGAGGGGCTGCATCACCGACGGCGTGAGCGGCGACGGCGGGCTCGGCTGAGGCGCCATCACCTTCGTGATGCGGACCTCGTCGTCGCCCACCACGCGGATCAGCGTGCGCTCCACCTCGGCGACCGACTCGTGCGGCAAGATGCGGCAGTTCACCACGGCGCGTGCCGTCTGCGGCAGCGCGTTCTCCGCGTGCCCGCCTTCGAGCTGCGTCGCCACGCAGGTCGTCCGCATCAAGGCGTTGTAGTAGGCCGACGCCGAGAGCCGCGCGACCGCTCCAGGCTCTGGCGGTGTCGCCAGTACGGCCTTCATGTCCGCCGACGTCGACGCCTCCTCCAGCGGAGCCATCCGCGCGAAGTAGGTGCGCGTCACCTCGCTCAAGCTCACCGGGAAATCGAATGTCGAGAGCCGCGAGAGCGCCGACGCGAGCCGGTAGATGGCGTTGTCCTTGACGGGCAGCGCGCTGTGTCCGCCTTTGTTGATCGTCTCCAGCGCGAAGCTCTGGAACACCTTCTCGCTCGCCTGGACGCCGTTGAACAGCCGCTTCCCCTGTCGAAAGCGCCCACCTGCCCCCTCGTTCAGGCCGAGCTCCGCGTCGATCAGACCCCGGTGGTTCGCAAGCAGCCACGCCACCCCGTTGTGCGCACCGCCCTCCTCGTCGGCGGTGAGGGCCACGATCAGATCGCGGTCCGGCACGAGCCCCTCCTGCTTGTAGCGGACGAGGTTCGCCACGAAGATCGCGGCCATCGCCTTGTCGTCCGAGGTCCCCCGGCCGTAGAAGAAGCCGTCCCGCTCGACGAGCTGGAACGGGTCGAGGTCCGGCGACCAGTCTCGCCGCAAGGCCTCCACGACATCGAGGTGTGCGAGCAGCAGCAACGGCCGCTTCGCCCCCGTGCCACGCAACCGCGCCACCAGGTTGCCCTTCCGCGCGTTGTCCGGGTGGACCAGCACCTGCACGTCCTTCGCCGGAAACCCTGCGGCGAGCAGCCGCGACGCCATCGCTTGCGCCGCCTCGGTGCAGCTCCCCCGCGCCTCGGTGGTGTCGATCTCGATCAGCTCCTCGTAGATCGCCCGGAGCACCTGCCGGTGCGGCGCCGCAGCCTGCGCCGCGTCGCCCGGAGGCCGCGGAAAACGTGGTGGCTGCCCCTCCCCGGCGGCGCACGAGAGCGCGATCCACAAGGCGAGCCCGCTCGCCACACCTGGCAGCGCCCGACGAAAGGCCCCAGCTGCCCTCGGTTCCATCCTGCGTCGCGGCATGCCCCCATGGTAAGCCCCAGGTCGCTCCATCGACCATCTTCGCGACCCATGCCCATGACCCTACGCCGCGCCTTCTCCGTCGCCATCTACCCCCGCTACCAGGGCCGCGTCCTGCTCATCCACCACCGCCGCCTGGGCATCTGGCTGCCGCCGGGAGGCGAGCTGCTCGCCGACGAGACCCCCCTCGAAGCAGCAAAGCGCGAGCTGCGCGAAGAGACGGGGCTCGAAGGCCGCTTCCCCGTCGTCAGCGACGTCGAGGGCACGCCGCCAGGCCTCATCGGCTACGAGGAGCACATCGCCGGGAGCAAGGGCATGCATCTCAACTTCGTGTTCGTGGCCGACGTGGATACCGACACCGTGCAGCCCAACGACGAATTCGAGGCGTGGCGCTGGGTCGATCACTTCGACGACATCGGCGGCCCCCCCAACGTCGCCCAGCTCGGCAAGATCGCCCTCGCCGCACGCACCTGATCCAGCCCCGCTCTCACGCCTCGAAGCGCACGCAGTGGATCGGCGGCAGGTGGTGAGAGATCGCCTGCCACGCATCCCCCTGGTTTTCCGTCGTCCAGAGCGAGCCCGTCGTGCTCCCGAACGCCAGCCGGTCATTCGAAGCGTCCACATCGAGCGCGTGCCGGTACGTGATGTCGTAGGCGTGCTCCTGCGGCAGCCCCTCGCGCAACACCGCCCAGCTCCGCCCGCCGTCGCGCGTCCGCGCCACCACCACCTTCGCGTCCACGGGCACCCGCGTCTCGTCCTTCACCGCCGGCACCAGCCACGCCGTGTCCGGGTCCTCGGGGTGCACCGCGACCGCGAAGCCGAAGACCGAAGGCGCGGCGTTCTGGATGTCCTCCCAGTGCAACCCCGCGTCCGTCGACCGGAACACGCCGTTGTGGTGCTGCACCCACAGGCACTCTGGACGCGCCGACGTGCCGCTCCAGGTTCTGCGTGAAGCTTATCCTCGCCATGGGCCGCGCGGATGGTCACCACGAACGTCCCCCCCTCGCAAGCCGCTCCAGGGGGATGGCGAAGAGCCGCCAGCCGTGCCGATCCCGCGGAAATCCGGGGCCCTGGCCCTCCATGGCGAAAGACACCACCTTCTCCCCCTGGCGCACCCTTGCTGACCGTGGAGCGCCCTGATACCCGGTCCCGATGGCGCTCCGAGCCCCTTCCCTCGTCCTCCTCGCCGGTCTCCTCGCGACCCCCGCCCTCGTCGGCTGCGGGGACGACGCGTCCACCGATCCCGAGCCCACCCCCGAGACGCCGCACGCCGTCGAGAGCGCCGGCCCTCACCCCGTGGGTCGCCACACCTTCGGCGTCGACGACGCCAGCCGCAGCCGGATCCTCCGCGTCGAGCTCTGGTATCCCGCGGCCGAGAGCAGCCGCGCCCTCGCGGAAGCGGGCCACCCGCTCGAGGATTTCGCGACCACCGGCGGCGAACAGGAACAGCTCGCGGCCCTCATCGCGAAGGCCCCCGATCCCGGCACGACCCGCATCTTCCACGCCGCGAGCGGGGCACTTCCCGCAAGCGGGGACCGCTTCCCGCTCGTCGCCTTCTCCCACTGTTACAACTGCACCCGCTACTCCATCGCCACCGTCGCCGAGCGCCTCGCCAGCCACGGCATCGCCGTCGTCGCCCCGGATCACGCGGGCGGCACCCTCCTCGACGACCTCGCCGGCAACGCCGCCCCCCTCGATGCCGACTTCCTCGCCGTGCGCGCCGCCGACATCCGGTACACGCTCGATCGCCTCCTCGACGCCGCGCCCGCCGAACTCCCCGTCGAACTCCAGGGCCGGTTCGATCCCGACCGCGTCGGCGTCTTCGGTCACAGCTTCGGCGGCATCACCACCGGCGTCGTGCTCGCCCAAGATCCACGGCCTCGCGGCGGCGTCGCCATCGCCGTCCCCATCGACAACCCGCTGCTCCCGGGCGTCAGCATGAGCGACATCCAGAAGCCCCTTTTCTTCATGGTCGCCACCGAAGACAACAGCATCACCGAGATCGGCAACGACTTCATCCGCCAGAATTTCCAGGCGGCCCAGAAGCCCGCGTGGAAGGCCGAGATCAAGGACGCCGGCCACTGGTCCTTCACCGACATCTGCGGCATCGTCGAAAGCTTCGACGCGGGCTGCTCCGCCGATGTCCGCCAGACCGACGGCGAGCCCTTCACCTACCTCGACATCACGCAGGCCCGGGCCATCACCGCGGCCTACACCTCGGCGTTCTTCCTCGCCCTCCTGAACGACGACGAGGGCGCGCGGGCCTACCTCGGGAAAGGCCACCCGGCCGCGATCGTCGAGATGGACGTCCGCGAGTGAGCCGAGCCGAGAGGCGCGGGCGCGCATCGATCTCGGCCCATCGCCCGAAGGACCGCGCCAGCGCCGCTCGGGACGCCTGATCACGCCTCCCCGAGCACGTGCCCCTCGTGCGATGGTAGCGCGATGCACGGAACCCCCGAAGCGGCTCCGCCGACGCCACCGAACGACACCGAAGCGTCCTCGCCGGGAGCCGCCGACCCGCACGCGCCCACGGCAGCGCCCTCGGGGACTCCGGAGTCCCCGGATCCGGAGCGCCGCTGGCTGGAGACCGTCTACCAGCGCGGCGTCCCACAGCTCACGGTGCGCGCGGTCCTCTCCGGCATGGTCATCGGCGCCATCATGTGCCTGTCGAACCTCTATGTCGTCCTCAAGACCGGCTGGAGCCTCGGCGTCACCGTCACCGCCTGCATCCTCGCCTACGCCCTGTTCCGTGCCCTCCGCTCGGTGAACCTCACCCGGGGCGAGTTCTCCATGCTCGAGAACAACGCCATGGGATCGGTGGCCTCGGCGGCCGGCTACATGACCGGCGGCGGCAACATGGCCGCGATTCCCGCCCTGCTCATGCTCACCGGCACCCGCCCCGACTCGGGCTGGATGTTCGCCTGGTTCGCGGTCATCGCCGCCCTCGGCGTCTTCGCCGCCATCCCCATCAAGCGCCAGCTCATCAACATCGAGGCCCTCCCCTTCCCCACCGGCACCGCCACCGCCGAGACCATCCGCTCCATGCACGGCGCCCACGGCAAGTCCGACAAGGCGCGCATGCTCGGCTGGACGGCCCTCGTCGGCGCCATCGTCGCCTTCTTCCGTGACGCCAAGGCCGCCTGGATCCCCTTCAACCTGCCGAAGTCCATCCACCTGCCCTTCGGCTGGCGCGGCCACTCCGCCGCCGACTGGACCATGAGCATCGACGGGAGCCTCATCCTCGTCGGCGCCGGCGCCCTCATGGGCTTCCGCACCGGCTGGTCGCTCTTGCTCGGCGCCATCATCACCTACGGCATGATCGCCCCCGCCCTCCTCGAGCAGGGCGTCATCGCCGTCGCCAGCTACAAGGCCATCGTGCAGTGGACGCTCTGGCCGGGCGCCGCGATCCTCCTCTCCTCGGGCCTGCTCTCCTTTGCCTTCCAGTGGCGCAGCGTGGCCCGCTCCTTCTCCGGCCTGATCGCGCTCGTGCGCCCCAACCGCGGCCCCGTGGTCGAGGATCCCCTCGCCGACATCGAGTGCCCCTCCTGGTGGTTTCCCGCGGGCTTCCTCGCGCTCGGCCCGATCATGGTCTTCCTCATGGCCTACCTCTTCGGCATCCCCTGGTGGGCTGGCATCGTGGCGCTGCCGCTCGCGCTCATCATGGGCGTCGTCGCCGCGCGCGTGACCGGCGAGACCGACGTGACGCCGACCAAGGCCCTCGGCCCGGTGACCCAGCTCGTCTACGGCGGCCTCGTCCCTGGCAACGTGCCCGCCAACATCATGGGCGCCAACGTCACCGGCGGCGTCGGCCTCCACGCCGCCGACCTGCTCACCGACCTCAAGAGCGGCTACCTGCTCGGCGCGAACCCGCGGCAGCAGCTCTTCGCCCAGCTCTTCGGTGTCCTCGCCGGCGCCGCCGTCGTCGTCCCGGCCTTCAACCTGCTCATCCCGAGCGTCGACGCCCTCGGCTCCGCCGAGTTCCCTGCCCCTGCCGTGCAGGTCTGGGCCGGCGTCTCCAAGGCGCTCACCGCCGGCCTCTCCGGTCTCGAGCCCACCGCCAAGATCGGCATCGTCGTCGGCCTCGCCCTCGGCGCCATCCTCACCCTCGCCGAGCGCTACGCCTCGCCCAAGGTCCGCGCCTTCATCCCCACGGCCTCCGGCCTCGGCATCGCCCTCGTCGTGCCAGGTGCCAACGCCATCGCCATGTTCCTCGGCGCCCTCATCGCCGAGCTGGTCCGACGCCGCCGCGCCGACCTCGCCGAAGGCGCGACCGTACCCGTCGCCTCGGGTCTCATCGCCGGCGAGAGCATCATGGGCATCGTCGTCGCCATGCTCGTCGCCTTCGGCGTCCTGTCGAAATAGAGCGCGTCGGTCGACATCCCATGCCGCTCGGATTCCCTGCCATTTCTTGAAACGCAGCGCAGGGCGCACCGCCCTCGGCGGAGCGGCCCCCTGCGCTCACGGCGCCGACAGCGCTCCTGCTTCAGCCATGGCCGCGAGAAATGTTGCACCCAGTCCAGGAGGCCACTGCGCAATCTCGTCTGCCGAGAGGACAGGAGGTCCCGCCATGGTTCCCACGACGTCCAAGAAGTCCCTCGACTGGCCCCCCGACGACGCCACCGGTGCAGGTCGTGTCCCGGCAGCATCCTCGAAATCGAGGTCACCCGGAGGCACCGCTGGCATCCCGGGCGATGACGGCCGCATCGGCGGCGACACCGCTGGCATCCCGGGCGACGATGGCCGCATCGGCGGCGCCACCGCCGGCATCCCGGGCGATGACGGCCGCATCGGTGGCGCTACCGCCGGCATCCCGGGCGACGATGGCCGCAGCGGTGGCGCCGGCATCGGCTTGCCTTCGAAGGGGGTGGCCGCTGCATGAGAGAGCTGTGCTTGTTGCTCCTTCCGCAGCGCCAGGGTTCCGCCGAGGGCTGCCTCGGCGTCGGCCATCGAGGGTGGGCTCCGAGGTCCAGGAGGCGCATCCCCTTCGGCGTTGCGGCCGAACATCACCTTTGCGCCAGGGAGGGGAGGTCTGAAGGGGGTGACCGAGATGGGCACCTGCGGCACGAGCGACGCTGGAACCGTGCCCGTCGACTCCCTCAGGAAGGGCATCGCCACGGCGGCAGCCCCAGGAAGCAGCTCAGCGGTCACCGTCCCCGTCGACGTCTCGCCCAGCAACGGCATGGCCACCGCGGACTCGCGCACCATGGCGTCGACTGCGGCGAGCTTCGTCGCGTCCGCTCCGCGCCCCCTCGCCAAAGGCCTGGACGCCCCACTCGACCCCGAAGATCCGAGCGGCTCGCCGTACGGACGAGGCGGCAGCGCTGGCGGCGCGACTGCCGCGAGACGGCTCTGGGATTCCCCCGACGCCGGCTTCTTGAACGGGAGCGACGCGACCTCCGCGAGCACTCTCGCCGCTTCGGCCGCCGTGAGCATCGCGGTCTCACCGACCTGCGGCTCCACGGCGGGCCCACCCGTCCCCGCGAGGGTTCCGGCCGCCCCCACCGCCTCGCGCGGCCTCGTGCGCTCGACGCTTTCCAGGAGCACGGCCGCGTCCTCTCCGGAGAGGGCCACCGTGCTCCCCAGAGGGTTCTGCGGGTCCACCGGCACCGGGGCGGCGCCTCTCTGCGGCGCGATGGCGTAGGGATCTGCCCAGACGACGGTCTCCCCGGGCATCGCCACCGCCCCCACGACGTGCACCCCAGCAAGCTCCGCGTCTCCCTGGAGCCGCACGTGCCCGCGCCACACGATGGCGCACCGTAACCTGTCGACGTCGATCTGGATCATGTCGGCGCGCAGAGGGATGGGCTCTCCCTGCCGCGGTCCCGAGGCCGCGCGCCGGAAGAGGCGCGCCACCCCCTGGACCTCCGGGAGCTGTGTCCGGAAGCGCGGCCGCCGGAGCAGCATGCCGCCGAGCACGAGCCACTCGTGACCGGTCACGCTCTCGAGCCGCTGATCCTCGGGGACGGCGTGGAAGTAGCGCCAGTCGAACCTGTCCGGAAGCTCGACCACGGGCCCCTCGAAGGCGCGGGGATCGAGCCCTTCCAGGAGCTTGCGGCGCGCCGGCCACACCCTCGAGATGGGATCGAGTCCGTGAATGGGCAGCTTGCCCTGGCGTCCAGGGCCAGCCATGGCGTCGAGGTCGAGCTTCTTGTTGATGCGCGCCACCCCCTCCTGCATCAGCATCATCGCCACGTGGAGGCGCGACTCGGCGTAGTGAGGCGGCACCTCCGCATGCCCGACGAGCCAGACGTCGGCATGCCCCAGGTAGGGCGCGAGGTCCCCCGCCGCGTGCAGCCCACGCCCCGAGGGCGATGGTTGCTCGGATGAGACGATGGGATCGGGCTCGACGAGCGTCATCCGCCCCTCGGAGACGAGCGCGAACGTGGCCTTGACGACCACGGTCAGGGAGAGCTGTCCCCGATGCCGCCAGACCACGGTGTCGGCAGCAGCGGGCCCCTGGACCGAGAGGGAGGACAAGGCGAGGGGCATCTTTCCTAGGTACCAGAGGTCACCGCGGGGACAAGGCGCTCCACCGCGTCGAAGGCCGGGGCTCGTTCCCCGAACCGAACCACGAGAGCCTCCCGTCAGGGTTGTGCCATCAGCACGGTCCTTCTCCACGCGAGTGCTCCAGCTGCACCGCCCTGCTCCAAGTGGATGCGCATCCGGCCCCCCCAACCTCTGCACGGAGGCTTGCTCAGCATCCCCCCTCTCCGCACCGATGTGCCATCAGCACGGTCCTTCTCCACGCGAGTGCTCCAGCTGCACCGCCCTGCTCCAAGTGGATGCGCATCCGGCCTCCCAACCTCTGCACGGAGGCTTGCTCAGCATCCCCCCCCTCCGCACCGATGCGCCATCAGCATCCGCCCTCTCCGCGCTGGTACGCCATCACCGCCCCCCTTTCCGAACGGACGCGTCATCACCGCCCCCCTTCTCCGCGCTCGTATGCCATCAGCCCCCCCCTTCTCCAGACGGACGCGCCATCACCGCCCCCCTCTCCGAACGGACGCGCATCAACGTCCCCCGTCTCCAGACGGACGCGCCGTCACCGCACCCCCTCTCCGCGCTCGTACGCCATCAACATCCCCCGTCTCCAGACGGACGCGCCATCACCGCCCCCCTCTCCGAACGGACGCGCATCAACGTCCCCCCTCTCCACGCCCGTACGCCATCAACGCTCCCCTTCTCCGCGCTCGTACGCCATCAACGTCCCCCCTCTCCGCGCTCGTACGCCATCAACGTCCCCCCTCTCCGCGCTCGTACGCCATCAACGCCCCCCTTCTCTCCGCTGATGGCCGACCCGCTCTCGTCAGGTCTGCGCCCCGAGCTTTCCGCCAGATCAGCGCGACGACCGGCGCGCGTACCACCACTCGGACGAGTGGACGGTGAGGATGGACAGCGTCAACCACTGGGCCCCCGCCAGGTAGCCACCGACGATGTCCGTGGGGAAATGGACGCCGAAGTACATGCGGGAGAGGCCGATGAGCAGCACGAGAAGAGCCGTCGACAGCACGGTCACGGCCGACAGCAACGGCGAAACGGGTCCTTGCACCGTGCGGGCGCGGCGGACGAGCAGGAACGCCACCATGCCGAAGCCCACCAGCGAACCCATGGCATGACCACTCGGGAAGCTGTAGCTGGTGAGATGAAACGGGCTCTCGAAGAGCGCGGGTCGCTCGCGCGCGAAAGCGTGCTTGAGGCTGGTGTTCAAGAGAGCGCAGCCGAGACCGGCGAGGGCGACGCCCCCCACCTCGCTCCAGCGCCGACGGGCGATCAGGATGAGGCCCGTGGTGACGAGCAGGACGGTGATCGCGAGCGGACCGCCCAGCGTGGTGAAGACAACCATCCAGGCGTCGGCCCGAGGACTCTCGTGGTCACGGAGCCAGAGGAGCAGCGCGTCGTCCAGAGCGGCAAACTCGTTCCGGAGCACCTCGCGCGCGAGCCATGCAAAGCCGAGCGTCGTGCTGAAGATGAGCCCGAGGCCGAAGAGCACGGAGACGCTGAGCCGACCCAGGGGGAAGCGCTGGAGAAGGCGACCGAGGATCTGCGGGCGCGGCGGAGAAGGCGTCGAAGACGTGAGCACGGGGGCTTCTCGCAGAACTCGGCGGGCGAAGGATGCGTAGGCGCCGGGGTTCAAAGCTCTGGAATCGGTCGTCGCCACCGAACGACCGTCGCGGGGTCGCTCGTTGCGCAGGTGGAGGTGGACATCGGCCGAGAGCGTACACCTGCCGAGTTCACCGAGCCACCGCAGGGCTGCGAGGTTCAGGTGCCGACGTGGTGGAGAAGTCCTCGGCGGATGGGTGTCGCGATCATGGCCGATGGACTGCTCCGAGCTGGAGCGTGGTGATGTCGATGGTATGAACCACCATGGCGCTGCGGATCGCGCTCCAGGCGAGACCACGCGACGCCGACTGCCTGGGGCGGGAAGGGCCGAAGCATGAGGCGCGGGACGCAAGGCGTGAGGCGTGAGGCACAAGGCATGAGGAGGGCTCACGCGCACGACAGAACGACCTGGCTCAACGCGCCACCACGGAGCGCGAGCGGCGGTGCTGGGAGGCGATTCGCCTGACGCAGCGCCTGCTCGTGACATCGAAGGGGCAGGGTGGATGCACGTGCGCGTCGATGCGTCCTGGAGATAGGGAGCGCTGAACATGATCTTCCGACGGATTGCGTTGGTCGGTAGTCCCTGCAGCGGAAAGTCGACACTCGCCGAGGCGTGGGGAGAGATCACCGGGCTGCCGATCGTGCACCTCGACGCGCTGCTCTGGAATCCAGGAGGCACGCTGGCCAGCGAGGAGGCCTTCGCGCGCACGCACGCCGCCCTCCTTGCCCAGGATCAGTGGCTCATCGAGGGGCTCGGGTATCCAGGGCTCCTCTCGCCACGGCTGGAGAGGGCCGAGCAGATCGTCTTTCTGGACACCCCGCTCGACGTCTGCCTGGAGCGCGCGGAGAAGAAGCGGGAGGCCGAGAAGCTGGGTGATTTCGTCGCCGTCCCTCGTCAGGATGGCGCGGGAAGGTCGAGGCACGCGCAGTTCGTCGAGCACGTCCACGCGTCGGGGCGGCTGCTCTTGCTGAAGCTGCTGGGGGAGGACTTCGCGTTCAAGCCGCAAATCCGGCTCGATGGGCGCCTGCCGGTCGAGGAGCTGTGCGCGAAGCTGAGAGGGCTGGAGCAGTCGGGGGTCCGGGCGCGGCCGATCTGACGCGTCAGGAACCCACGCGCGCCCGCCTGATGCAAACGGCCGGTGACTTCGCCCGCTTCTCGATGCAACGACGTCAGGCCCGAAGCGGCGCGACATGCCAGATTTCCCGGGTGGATCGCGGGGTGGTGGGGCCCCGACGAGCTTTGCTCGGCGGGGCGGCGGGGGCGCGTGCCCCTGCCGTGTGAATGAGACGTGGGAGAGGCGCTCAGCGGGCGGCGGCGAGGGCGCGCGCTTGCACGAGGCCTGGTGCGCGGACTTCGAAGAGGGGGCGGCCACGGTCGCGCAAGGACAGCTCCATGGCGGCCGCGGCGCGCGCTGGCTGGGCGCCGTCGCGGAGGACGCGCTCGAGGTGCTCCGGGGCCATGGGGTGGCCGAGCAGGTAGCGGGTGCCTCGCTTGAAATCGGTTGCGCGGGTGCGCCACCAGCCGGTGAGGGCGGCCGGGTCGGGCCACGGGAGGCTCTCTTCGGGATCGAGGGAGACGTCCTCGTCGTCGGGGTCGTCGCTGGGGCCGGACTGGGCGCCTTCAGGGGGCTTCCGGTCGAGCTTCTCTTCGGTGAGATCCACCCCGGTGATCCGGGTGATGGCGCCGCCAGCGAGGCGGGCGGTCGCTGGATGGGCCGTCCGTTCGAGGAGCCAGGGGATCATGACCGGATCGCCAAGGGCGCCCGCGGCGGAGAGGACCACGCGGATGTCGGGCGAGGTGTTGGCGAGGGAGTAGAGCCAGGTGGTGGCCACGGCAGGATCCATGCGGCGCATGGCGAGGTCGACGGCGCGCTCGGCATGGCGACCGCCCTGGGTGGCGAAGCGCCAGAGGGGCTGCGCAGCGGAGGGCTCCCCGAGGAGCGCCGCCGACCAGACGGCCCAGAAGCGGACGACCTCGCTTTCGGCGGTGAAGGCCTGGAGGATCTCGGGGAGGAGGTTCACGCGCCCCAGCTCGCCGGCGAGGCGAAGGGCGCGGGCGCGCAGGGTGGGCTGATCGGAGAGGAGTGCGTACCCGAGCGGCGGCCCTGGATCGAGCCGGTGGGCCGCGCAGGCGGAGATGCCCAGCCAGTGCAAGGCGGGGGGGCATCGGCCGGCGAGGAGGCCGGGGAGCAGGCGCTGGACGCGGGCGACCGGCGTCCAGCCGAGCGCCGAAGCGAAGCCCCGGGCGAGATCGGGCGCGCCTGCGCCGAGGTCGAGGACGCGGGCGACGCCGCGCAGATCCCAGCGCTCGACGGCGAGGAGGGCGGCCGCGAAGATCTCGCCTCCTTCGGGCTCGTCGAGGAGCGCCGCGCAGGCCTCCCAGCCGAGCTCCCCCGCGAGGCGGAGGCCGTCGAGGTGGGCTTCCAGGCGGTCGTCGAGCTCGGCGAGATCGGTGAGGTCGTAGGCGACGTCGCGGACCGCGGCGTCGCGGAGCAGCCACAGAAACGTCGCCTGGCGCGCGTGCTCTTCGCAGACTTCTTCCTCGATGGATCTCAGCACGGCGCTCCGACCCCCTCCTTCTCGGCCTGGTTCACATCGCAGCTCTGCTCGCGTCGCAGCTCGGTCCACATCGCCGCTCGACGCACGCCGGGACTCAGTTCAAGCCGACGTTGCTCCCCTTCACCTTCACCTTGCCCGAGGCCTTGACGTCGACATCGCCGTCGGACTTCACCTCGATCTTCTTGCCCTGCACCTGGATGGGGCCCTTGCCTTTCACGGTGATGTTCTTGCCCTGCACGGTGATGTCGCCGTTCTTCTTGATCACGATCTGCGCGTCGCCGACCTGGATGGCGAGTTCCTTGCCGACGATGAGCGTCTTCTTCTCGCCCACCTCGTCCTTGGCGTTCTTGCCGATGGTGACCGTCATGTCCTTGGACACGGTGATCGCGTAGTTCTCGTCGACGCTGGTCGATTTGCTCTTCGCGACGGTCTCGGAGCTGGACGCGCCGACGCTCTCGCTCTTGCTGTCGCCGACCGAGATGGACATCGACTGGCCCACCGAGAGTGACATCGACTGGCCGACGGTCGTGTCCTGTCCGTCGCCCACGTTCACCGACTGGCTCCCCGCGATCGCCTCGACATGGTTCTTGGCGACGCCCTCGGTCAGGTTCCCGCCGATGGTGATGCTCGCGTCCTCGCCGACGGACTCGGTATGGGTCCTGGCGACCTCGATGAACTTGTGGCCCCCGATGGACTCGCTCTCGTCGTTGTCGACGCGCTTGTCGCGGTCATGACCGACGAGGAGCGTCTCGTCGTGCACGACCCTCTCGGCCTTGTCGTTCTCGATGAGGATGTTCCAGTCCTTCTGGCCATGCAGGAAGATCTCCTCCTGCCCCTTCTTGTCCTCGAACCGCAGCTCGTTGAAGCCGCCGCCCCCCTTCGAGCTGTTCGACTTGATCGTGCTCTTGGTCTTCTCGGCGGGCAGGGGGTAAGGCGGCACATTGGCGCCGTGGTAGACGCTGCCGACGACGAGGGGCCGATCCGGATCGCCCTCGATGAAATCGACGACGACCTCATGGCCGATGCGGGGGAGAAAGACGGCTCCCCAGGCGCCGCCCGCCCAGGGCTGGGAGACGCGGATCCAGCAGGAACTCTTCTCGTCTTTCTTGCCAGTGCGATCCCAGTGGAACTGCACTTTGATGCGGCCGTGCTCGTCGGTGTAGATCTCCTCGCCCGAAGGGCCGGTGACGATGGCGGTCTGCACACCCCTCACGGTGGGGCGAGGGGTGACACGCGCTGGGCGAAAGGGGATCTCTGCGGGGATGAGGTGAAAGCGGTTGCCGTAGGGAGCCCCTCCGCCTGCCTGCTCGAAGTTGGGCTCGGCGCCGTGGTGGTCGACACGGACGAGGAGGTACTCGGTGTTGACGTCGTCGCGCGCGTGCTCGGCGAGGGTGAAGCGGTGGCCCGGGGCGAAGCGAGGACAGGCGCTCTCGCCGTCGCCACTGCGGCGCGCGACCTGGAACTCCTCGAGGCGGATCTTGGCGTAGGCGCGGCCCGGACCGGGCTCCTCGTACACGCCGGGGTAATCGTAGATCTCCAGATCGTCATCCAGAGAAGCTTGCTCGGCGCCTTCGAGGAGGAGGTTCGGCTTCTTGAAGTTGAAGTCGCGCAGGGTGACCTTGCCGGGTCGGACGCGCTCGGCGATGTGAAGGCGAGAGACGTGCTCGCCTGCGACGAGGGCACCGAGCGGAGGTCGGAAGACGAGGGTGGATTGCCCGGGGATCGGGGGATGCGCGGCGGGGTGGTCCGTGATCATCAGGACGTGCTCGCCGTCGCTGTGCTCGAACCAGGTGGTGATGCCCTCTTCTTCCATGAGGCGGCTCAGGAAGTCCCAGTCCGATTCGCGGTACTGCACGCAGTAGAGGCGTGGGGCGTACGAGCCGCTCAGAGAGAGGCGGTAGCCGCTGCCGAGGCGCGCGCCGTCGAGGACCTTCTGGAGGATGTCGGGGACCGAGAGGTCCTGGAAGATGCGGCTGTCGCGCCGGTGCCGGAGGCGCCAGACCTCGGGGACCAGGACGGCGCGGTAGGAGGTGAGCCGCTTGCCTTCGTCGCCCTGCTCGACGGAGGCGAGCAGGCCATGCACGTGCCGAGGCTCCTCGCCGACGCGGAAGGTGAGCAGGGCCGGTCTGCCCACCAGATCGCTCAGGGCGAGGTCATTGCCCGCGGCGAAGGTGATCTCGAACTCGTAGAGCTGGGAGAGGCCTTCGTGGCCGTCGAAACGCACCACGCGAAGCTCGTCGTCGAGGCCATCAATCTTGAAGGTGTGCATACCGCTCCTTCTCTAAAAGCTCGAAGGCTGGGTGTTCGGGACTCATGGTCACGGCTCGTGGTCGTGGGCGTACGGACGCACGAATGCCGAGCGTATCGTGGGGCCGGTCACCAGCGCGAAGATTTCGGCGCGCTGGGTTACAGCGTCGTGGACGCCGTGCTGGGTCGCAGGAGGACGACGAGCCCGGAGGTGGCGAGGACATGGCATGAGATCGCGCCGGGCTGCGGTTGCGCAGAGGCGCGCGCGCGGCCCATGTTCAACCCGTAGCGCAGCGCCTGCGCCAGCGCGGTGAGACGCAGAGAGACCATGGGAAGGACGTTCATTGCGCCGCGAGACGCCATCGAGCTGCGGCTTTCGCGGCTCTGGGGAGAACGGAGGGGCCTCCAGCGGGTGGACGTGAGGGCGCCCCTGGCCGACCTCGGCGGGGGGCTCGAGGAGGCGTCTCGGCTCCGCGCGGAGGTTCTGGCGCAGTTCGGGGTGGCGCTGTCACCACCAGCGGAGCTGCTGGGCGTGTCGATCGAGGCCCTCGGCATCGCCGTGCGCGCGCGGTCGGAGCGCCCGAGCTGGGTGCCGCTGGTGACGTTCCAGCCCGCAGGCCGGAGACCGCCGCTGTTCTTCGTGCCTGGCGGCGACGGCAATGTCTTCAATTTCCAGGCGCTGGCGCACCACCTCGGGCCGGAGCAGCCGTTTCATGGGCTGCAAGCGCGAGGGATGTACGGGGAGCTGCCGCCTCACGAGTCGGTGGAGGCCATGGCGTCGGACTACCTCGACGAGGTGCTGGCGGCGCGAGCGGAGGGGCCGTACCTGCTCGCTGGGCACTGCTTCGGCGCCATCGTCGCCTTCGAGATGGCGCTGGAGCTGCAACGACGGGGCGAGCAGGTGGCGCTGGTCGCAGCGCTGGACGCGCTGGCGCCAGCGCCCTTCGCGCAGATGGACACGGCCTTCCTGGAGGACGAGGTGAGCTTTTACGAGTTCATCGCGAGCGGCTTCAGGCACTGGTTCGACAAGGGGATCTCTGTCCGGGCGCAGGACTTCGCCGCGCTTCCGCAGGAGCGACACCTCGACCATTTCATGGAGCAGGCGAAGCGGTTCGGCGCCTTCCCTCCGGACACGGGCGGGGTGCGCATGGTCGAGATGCTGCGGCTGTTCCGGCTCTGCACGGGGATGCGTTACGAGCCGAAGGAGATGTACCGCGGCACGTTCGCCTTCTTCCACGCGATGGAGTCGGACTTCTGCAGCAGCCCCACGGGCGGCTGGGAGCAACTGGTCTCGGGGCGGTTCGTGGCGCGCGCGGTGCCCGGGCACCACGTGTCGATGGTGACGGAACCTCATGTCGAGGCCCTCGCGGCGCAGCTCGGGGCGTGCATCGCGGAGGTGACAGGGAGCGCCGCCCTCGCGGGGGCGCAGATCGAGGAGGTATCCTCTGGCGTTTGAGCGGGTCGTGATCGTGGGCAACCCGGCGAGCGGGAAGTCCACGCTGTCGAAGGCGTGGGGGCACCTCACCGGGCTGCCGGTGTTCCACATGGATCTCTACATGTGGAAGCCTGGCTGGGAGATGGTCGGCGAGGCGGAGTTCGCCGAGGTCCACGCGGGCTTGCTGCAGAAGCCACGGTGGATCATCGAGGGCTATAGCCACCACGCGCCGTTCGTCGAGCGGCTGGGGGTCGCCGAGCAGATCGTCTTCGTGGATGCGCCGCTCGCGGTGTGCCTGGAGCGCGCGCGGCAGCGACGTGAACGAGAGGCCGCTTCGCCCGACGGGTTCATCCCGGAGGACTGCCGCTTCGAGACGATCTGGGAGCAGCACCTCGCGTTCATCGAGCAGTTCGACGCGGAGGTGAAGCCGTCGCTCGTGGAGATGCTGCGGGGCGAACTCGCTGCGACGCCGCAGGTGTGGCTGGACGGTCGCGACACGGTGGAGGCGTGGTGTGGACGGCTGGAGGTGGCGCGTCAGGAGGCCACGTTGCAGCGGGCGCGCGGGTCCGGATGCAGTCGACCGCGGGCTGGCTAGCGGGCCGAGTTCGGGGGACGCGCGAGGTCGACGAGCAGCTGGGCGGCGCGCGGGGCGCCGCCTCCCTCTCGGAAGGAAGCCTGGATGCGCTGCGCGGCTTCGCGGAAGGAGGGTTCGGAGAGCACGCGGTGGACGGCGGTCCGGAGGGCTCCGGGATCGAGGTCGTGGAAGTCGAGCCGGATGCCGGCGCCAGCGTCGACGACCTGCTGCGCCACGACGGGCTGATCGGAGCGGAGGGGGACCACGACGAGGGGCAAGCCCAGGGCGAGGGCCTCGCAGGTGGTGTTGTGCCCCGCGTGGCAGACGACCGCGTGCATCTCGGTGAGGAGGCGGAGCTGCGGCACGAAGGGTCGGGTGAGCATGTTGGACGGGACGCGGGGGAGCTGGTCCGAGGGGGCCACGAGGACGAGCTGGAGGTCGTCGCCGTCGAAGGTCTCGGTGACGAGGCGGTAGAAGGGCTCGCTGACGTCGAAGTTGAGCGTGCCGAGGGTGACGAGAACGCGCTTGCCCGGGCGGAGGGCCTCGAAGGGAAACGGAGCGCTCTCGGCGCGGTGGGTGAGCGCGGGGCCGACGAAGTGCACGTGGGTCGGCGCTGGCTGGTTCACGAGGGCCTGGGAGGAGAAGACGATGACGCCGTGGGGGGAGAGGTCGGGCACCGCGACGGGCGAGAGGCCGGCCTCGCGGTCGAGGGCGGCGAGCTGCGTCGGGTACCAGTCGGACAGCTCGGGGAGACCCAGGAAGGGCTGCGTGAGGCCCGCGGGCATGGTGGCGAGGGAGGCCCATGGGAGGCCGCGCTTTCGCGCGACGAGGGCGCCGCCATGGGCCTGCTGGTCCACGACGAGCACGTCGGGCGCGAAGGCCTGGACGGCCTGCTCGACGACGGGGATCGTCTCCCGGGCGAGCGGGAAGAAGATCTCCTCCCAGCAGATACGGATGTCCTCGGCGACAGTCGCGCCGAGCGCCTTGTCCATGGCCACGAGGAGGCAGGTGTCGGCCCGGTCGTCGTCGAGCGGGAAGATGCGCGCGCCCTCCGGGAGCACGGCCGCTGCGGTGCGCGGGTGAGCGACCCATGCGACCGCGTGCCCTTCGGTTTCGAGCGCCGCGGCGACGCTGGCTGCTGGGTTGAGGTGACCGACGAAAGGGGGAACGACGAACAGAAAGCGCGCCATGGGCTCCCTTCGGATCAGCCGAAGGGCGCGCGGAGCACGATGGTGGCGTCGCGCTCCGGCCCGACCGAGACGACATCGATGGGGACGCCGGCTTCTTTCTCGATGAGGTCGATGTAGTCACGCGCCGCTGCGGGCAGGTCGCGCAGGGAGCGCGCGCCCTCGATGGACTCGGTCCAGGGGGTGAGGCGTTTGTACACTGGGCGCGCGGTGGCGAGTTCGTCGATGGGGAAGTCGAGGGTCTGGCCAGCGGGGGTCTCGTAAGCGACGCAGACGGTCAGATCAGAGACGCCGGTGAGCACGTCGAGCTTGGTCAAGGCGATGCCGTCGAGGCCGTTGACGCGGGCGGCGTAGCGGAGGGCGGGGAGGTCCAGCCAGCCGGTGCGGCGCGGGCGGCCCGTGACCGATCCGAACTCGCCACCCATCTTGCGGATGCGCTCTCCGGTGGCATCGTGCAGCTCCGTCGGGAAGGGTCCCTCACCGACGCGGGTGCAGTACGCCTTGGCAAGGCCGACGACGCGCTTGATGCGGGTGGGGCCGATGCCGGCGCCGACGCATGCGCCGCCAGCGACGGCCGAGGACGAGGTGACGAACGGGTAGGTGCCGTGGTCGATGTCGAGCAGGGTGCCCTGCGCGCCTTCGAGGATGATCCGTTCGCCCTTGTGGATGGCGGCGTCGACGAGCGCCGAGGTGTCGGTGATGAGGGGGAGGATGCGGGCCGCGAGGGGCTCGAGGTCGGCGAGCACGGCGCCTTGGGTGGGTGGGACACCCCCAAGGGCGCGGATGGTGGGCGCCCAGGTGTCGAGGGTGCGCTCCACGAGAGAGGCGAGCCGCTTCAGATCGCGCAGGTCGCCGGCACGGACGCCACGGCGCGCCGCCTTGTCTTCGTAGCAAGGGCCGATGCCGCGCTTCGTGGTCCCGATGCGCTGGCCGTCGGAGGCGGCGGACTCGCGAAGGCTGTCGATGAGCGGGTGGAACGGCAGGATAAGATGGGCCCTGTCAGAGACGAAGAGGCGGTCCTGCGTCGAGTGGCCGCGGGCCTCGAGGGCGTCGATCTCGGAGACGAGCACGCCTGGGTCGATGACCATGCCCTGGGCCATCACACAGCGCGCGCGAGGGCGGAGCACACCGCTCGGGATCAGCCGAACGATGATCTTCTCGTCGCCCACGACGAGCGTATGGCCTGCGTTGGGACCTCCCGCGTAGCGCACGACGAGATCGGCGCTCTCGGTATACAGGTCGACGACCTTGCCCTTCCCTTCATCACCCCACTGCGCACCCACGACGACGATGGCGGTCATGCCTGCTCCCGGGCTTCGGCTTTAGCGCAGGAGCACGCAGCGCGCGAGCCTCCTCATGACCTGGGCGCATTTGGCGAGGCGATCCGGAAGGATCAGGCAGCCCGCGCACGGCCCCTCTCCTGAGATGCGCAACCGCTGCCCACTATTGCTCAGTAAGAACGGAGTTCGGTTGGCAAGCCGTTTGCTGAAGGGGGCACGGCACCAGGCGGGCGCGCGCACCGGAGACGCGACGCCTTGTTCTCTATGGAGGATGACATGACGAGTGGGGGCGTTCCGACGTGTGCAGCAAGTGTAGGCGCGAAGTCGGGTCGGACCGACCCGACGCCGCTCCGGGCGCTGCCAGCCGGGGTCCTCGCCGACGTGATCCGTCGTGCACAGACCGGCAACCGGCAAGCCCTGGATGAGCTGACGCGGCTGATCCGGCCGCAGGTGGAGCGGCAGCTCGCGCGCTACCCGGTCTCGGACGAGGACAGGCTCGATCTGGTGCAGTCCACGTTGCTCCAGGTGGTGCGTACGCTCGGGTCGTTCCGGGGAGATTCGAGCTTCACCACGTGGCTCTTTCGCGTGACGGCCAACGAGGCGCTGATGCTGATGCGCTCGCAGCGACGGCAGCGAGCGAGGGTGGTCGAGGGGCTCGACTTCGAAGAACTCGGCGTGCTCCCGACGGTCCGGAGCATCACCAGCGAAGACGACGCCGCGTCGCTCGCCGAGCGAGAAGCGCACGTTCGTGAGGCGCTGGGCGAGCTGCCCGAGGACTACCGGGACGTGGTGATGGCCCACTACCACGAAGATCTGGGCCTGCAGGAGATCGCGCGAAAGCTGGCGGTGAGCGAGAGCGCCGTGCGTTCGCGGCTGCACCGGGCGCGTGTGCGGCTCCGCGCCATCCTGAGCCAGAGCCCTGCGGGCCGCGAGATCGCCGCGGAGCTGGCGGCGTAAGCTGGCGACGCAGGCGAGGATGGACGGCGCGCGCGGTCCCGGCAGCCGGGGCTCGCACGCCTTCAGCGCGCGACGCTGCTCAGGCGGACGGTGACGTCACGCCAGCGACGGAGGACGTCGCGTAGCTCGAAGAGCGTGGGGATCAGGACGTCGGGCTTGGCCTCGGCGAGTCGCTCCCTCGGGGCGTACCCGTTGAGCAACCCCACGGAGCGGGCCCCGGCGCGGCGCGCGCTCTCGATGTCCTGCGGGCCATCACCAACCATCACGAGGCGCGTCGTTTCCATGCCGAGCACCCGCGCGATCCACTGCAGGGGCATCGGAGACGGTTTGCGCTCGCTGACGTCACCCTCGGCGATGATCGCGCGAAAGCGCGAGCGCACGCCGAGCGCCGAAAGGACGGACTCCGTGACCTGCCGCGGCTTGTTCGTGCAGAGGGCGACGGTGAGATCGTCCCAGTCGGCGATCTGCTCGAGCGCTTCCTGCGCGCCTGGCATCCAGCGGGTGAACTCCACGGGGTGGGTGCGGTAGTAGGCGATGAACTCGGACAGGAGCGGCTCGACCTCGTCGGAGGCCTCCGGGAGTCCCGCGGTCCGGGCGCACAGGGCGCGCGCACCATCCCCGATGAATCGCACGATGAGCTGGGCGGGGAGAGGTCGCCTCCCCGTGGCGCTCAGGGCGTGATTTACCGCCGCGACAATGTCTCCGCGGCTGTCAATCAGGGTACCGTCGAGGTCGAAGACCACCGCAGCGGGGACCAACATCGATGCAGATCGTAAGCCCTTCCCCCCCGGGGCGGAAGACGCGCCGTGCCAGGTAAAGCGCGGATTTCAGAGTTGAAATGCTCGCCTCGGAGGGGTCCGGGGATGGCTGCGATCCAGCCTACGAGGTTGCGAAAGCTGGCCCCGAACGCCGTGCTTTACGATACTGGCTGGGCCCCATGAAGCCCGGGGACCTGGTGGCCGACCGCTTCCTCATCGATCGCCTCGCTGGCAGCGGCGGGATGGGGGCCGTGTACCGTGCGGTCGATCGGCATACGGGCGAGGCGGCCGCACTCAAGGTGATGGCCGGGCGCGGCCTGGATCATTCGGAGCGCTTCTTCCGCGAGGCCCAGGTGCTCGCCGAACTCCGGCATCCCGGGATCGTGAAGTACATCGCCCACGGAACGACGATGGCCGGCGAGCCCTACCTGGCGCTGGAGTGGCTGGAGGGGGAAAGCCTCGGGGAGCGGCTCCGGCGGCGGGGGTTGACCGTGGCCGAGAGCGTGACCCTGGGGCTGCGGGTGGCGGAGGCCCTCGCCGAGGCCCACCGCTGCGGGGTGGTGCACCGGGATCTGAAGCCGAGCAACCTCCACCTGGTCGACCGCTCGACCGATCGGGTGAAGGTGCTCGATTTCGGCATCGCCCGGCACGCCGGGATGGACCCGCTGACGATGACCGGGGTGGTGGTGGGGACGCCGTTCTACATGTCCCCCGAACAAGCCCGCGGCGAGAAGGTGATCGACGCCCGGGCGGACGTGTTCGCGCTGGGGTGCGTGCTGTTCCACTGCCTGACGGGGCGACCTCCGTTTGCTGGAGAGGACATGCACGCGGCGCTGCTCAAGGTGGTGCTGGAAGAGGCGCCGCGGTTGAGGGAGGTGCGCCAGGACATCCCGGAGGGGCTCGACGGCCTGGTGGCGCGGATGCTGTCGAAAGACCGCGCCGGCAGGCCCGTCGAAGGAGGGGTGGTGGCCGACGAGCTGAGCGCACTCGGCGACATCGGCAGCACGCCGCCCGCCGTGGTGAGCCGCTCGTCGGTGGCGCTGACCACGGGGGAGCGGCGCATCTTCTGTCTGCTGCTGGCGCGCCTGCCGAACGCGGTGGAGCCCGCGCAGCAGCCGACGATGCCGATGACCTTGCCCTCGACACTGCCCATGGGGATGGCTGCACCCGAGGAGAGCTACGCGGTTTCGGGCGAGGCGCTGGGACGCATCGCGTCACGGTTCCACGGGCGAAGGCAGACGCTGGCCGATGGGTTGACGCTGATCACGGTCGAGGGACCTGGGGTAGCCACGGATCATGCCGCGCGGGCCGCCCGGTGTGCGCTCGAAGTACGCGGCCTGGTGCCGGGCACGCGCATGGCGCTGGTCGCGGGCCGCGGGACGCATGTGGAGCGCGTCCCGATGGGGGCGACGATCGAGCGCGCCGTGCGGCTGCTCGACCGGGCGCACGCGGACAGCATCCGGCTCGACGATGTGATGGCGGGGCTTCTGGACGCGCGCTTCGATGTGGAGGGCGACGCGGGGGGGCTCTTGCTCCAGGCGGAGCGCGATCAGGTGGAGGCCGCGCGGACGCTGCTGGGGCGCCCGACGCCGTTCGTGGGGCGCGACCACGAGATGGGCATCCTGCGGGCGGTGCTGGAGCAGTGCTGCGAGGAGCCGACGGCGCGCGCAGTGCTCGTGAGCGCGCCGGCCGGGGTCGGCAAGAGCCGGCTGCGGTACGAGCTGCTCCGGCAGGTGCGAGAGCGGTCGGAGCCCGTGCAGGTGTGGTTGGGCTACGGCGATCCCATGAGCGCGGGCTCGCCGTACCGGATGCTGGGTCAGATGCTCCGGCGCGAGGCGGGGTTGCAAGGCGGGGAGCCGCCGGAGCTCGCGCAGCAGCGGCTCCGGGCCCGCGTGGCGAGGCACACGCGCGAGGAGGATCTGACGCGGGTGACGGTGTTCCTCGGGGAGATCGCAGGGGTACGCTTCCCCGACGAGGCGAGCGTGGAGCTCAGGTCGGCACGCGGCGACGCAGTGCTGATGGGGGATCAGGTGCGCCGGGCCTGGGAGGACTTCTTGCTCTCCGAGTGCCAGGCGCAGCCGGTGCTGATCGTGCTGGAGGATCTCCAGTGGGGCGACCTGCCCACGGTGAAGCTGCTCGATGCGGCGCTGCGAGGGCTGCGGGACTTCCCGCTGATGGTGCTGGCGCTGGCGCGGCCCGAGGTGGAGACGGTCTTCCCGCGCCTCTGGGCGGAGCGCGGGCTCCAGGAAATCCGACTGCGAGAGATCGGGCGCCGGGGCGCAGAGAAGCTGGTGCGCGATGTGCTCGGGGGCGAGGTGCCGCCCTCGGTGGTGACGCGGCTGGTGGAGCGGGCCGGGGGGAACGCCTTTTACCTGGAAGAGCTGATCCGAGCCGCCGCCGCGGGTCGCACCGAGGTGCTGCCAGAGACGGTGCTGGCGATGGTGCAAGCGCGGCTCGAGGCGCTGGATCCGGAGGCGCGCCGGGTGCTGCGGGCCGCGAGCGTGTTCGGGCAGCTCTTCTGGCGCGGTGGGGTGTCGGTGCTGCTCGGCGGCCCCGATGGATCGGCGCGCCTCGGAGACTGGCTGTCGGTGCTCGTCGACCGGGAGCTGGTGGCGCGGCGCGGCGAAGGCAAGTTCCGGGGGCAAGAGGAGTACAACTTCCGCCACGCGCTGGTGCGAGAGGCGGCGTACGCGACGCTCACGGAGGGCGACCGGACGCTGGGGCACCGGCTGGCCGGGGAGTGGCTGGAGGGCGCCGGCGAGCGCGACGCGGCGCTGCTGGCCGAGCACTACGAGCGCGGGGGCGACACCGAGCGTGCGGTCGTGTGGTTCCGGCGAGCCGCAGAGCAGGCGCTGGAGGCGAACGATTTCCGGGGAGCCATCAGCCGGGCCGAGCGCGGCGCCGCCAGCGCGGAGGAGGAGATGCTGGCAGCGCTGCGGCTGATCCAGGCCGAGGCGCACAAGTGGCTGGGCGAGGCAGCAGAAGCCGAGCGGTGCGCCGAGACGGCGATGCAACATTTCCCCTCGCGCAGCGCCCTCTGGTACGCAGCGGCGGCCGAGGTGGCGTCGATGCGGGTGCGGCTGGGCAGGAGCGACCGGCTGGCCGATCTGGCCGAGGAGCTGCGCGCGATGGGGCCCCCTCCCGAGCCGAGCGGCGCGAACGTGAGCGCGCTGGCGCGGGTGGCGGCATCGCTCCTGCACGCGGGACAGCACGGACCAGCCGAAGATCTGATCGAGCAGATCGCGCAGGTCGCCGCGCCGCTCGCCAGCCGGGACTTCGTGGTGGCGGCGCGCATCTACGCGCTCCGGGCTTCACGCGCGCTCTGCTACGGCGACCCGGCGGAGTCGCTCGACTGCACCGAGCAGAGCATCCCTTGCTTCCTGCACACGGGCGACCTGCGCAACGCCTGCCTCAACCGGGTGAACGCGGCGCACTGTCAGATCCAGCTCGGGATGTATGCGCGCGCCGAGGCGGGCCTGCGGGAGGCGCTCGAGGAGGCCGAGCGGATGAGCCTGCACAACGTCGCGACCTTCGCGAAGCAGAACCTCGGCCTGTGCTGGCTGCACCTGGGGAACCTGGCCTCCGCGAGGACGGTGCTGCTGGAGTCGATCGAGGCGTTCCTGACGCAGGCCAACCGGAGGCAAGAGGGCCGGTCGCGCGCCTACCTGGCGCAGGTGCTCTCGAGGCTGGGCGATCAAGCGGCCGCCGAGGGCGAGGCGGACGCGGCCGTCGCGACACTCGCCTTCGTCCCCACGCTGCGGGCGATGGCGCTCGCGGTCAGGGCGCGGGTGCTGCTGGATCTGGGTCGTTCGACGGAGGCGCTGGCGCTGGCCCGGGAGGCGCTGTCGATGCTCGTCTCGCTCGGTGGCGCGGAAGAGGGCGAGGCGCTCATCCGGCTGACGTACGCGGAGACTCTCCGCGCCACGGGCCATCACGGCGCCGCCAGAGACGCGGTGACGCTCGCGATGGACCGGCTCCTCGAGCGGACGCAGCGCATCACCGATCCGGCACGACGGCAGAGCTTCTGCGAGGACGTGCCGGAGCACGCGAAGACCTACGCGCTGGCGACCCTGTGGTCCCAGGAAATGGACGCATCCAGGCGCTCGATGTGATCGGGATCCACCGGTTGAAGTAAGCTCCTTCCACGGGGGCATCCTCCATGCTGTGGGCTGAAGGGGACTTCCCGACGGCCCGCAGGGTTTCCTCACGAAGAAGCAGGGCACGGCCCAGTTGCCCGCGTGCTCCCGTCGACAGAGCCTGATCGTCCACATGACTGCGTCAAAACAGCCGGACCTCGTGACGGACTACCTCGATGCCATCCTCGTTGGCAATCGCGGCCGGGCCGTGCAGGTGGTGGAGGAGGCGTTGAAGGGCGGCATGGCCGTACGCGACATCCACCTCGGGGTGATTCAAGAGGCGCAGTACGAGATCGGCCGACGCTGGCAAGAGAACCTGCTGACCGTGGCGCAGGAGCACCTCGCGACGGCCGTCAGCCAGCTCGTCCTCTCTCACCTATACCGGCACCTGCCACGCTCGCCGCGGAACGGCAAGCGCATCCTGCTCGCCTGCGTCGAGGGGGAGCAGCACGAGATGGGGGCCCGCATCATGGCCGATCTCCTGGAGGCCGAAGGGTTCGAGGTCCGGCTCCTGGGGTCGAACGTCCCCACCGATCACCTCGTGTCCATGGCCGCGGAGATGCGACCCGATCTCGTCGCCCTGTCGGCCTCGATGTCGTTTCACCTGGAGGCGCTGCGACGCGCCGTGAGCCGCTTGCGGCTCGTGCTCGGCCCCCGGGTCCCGATCCTGGCCGGGGGTCGGGCCGTGCTCTGGACGCCTGGCATCGAGGAGCAGCTCGGCGTGCCACCCGCCCCGAAGGATGCAAACGGTGTCGTCGAGGCAGTGTGTACTCTCCTGCGGGTCGACCTCAGGCGGACCGGACGAGGCGCCGTGCCTCCGAGCGGACTGGAGGGACGATGAGAGCGCTGGCCGACCGCATCGAAGGCCGCGCGTCCGAGCTCGCCGAGGACGCGCTCACCGAGATGTACCAGGACCCCTTCTGGGAGGCGCGTTACGGAGAACGCGGGCGCCGGTTCGCACGGGAAGACGGTCAGTTCCATGTGCGCTATCTGGTCGAAGCCCTGCGCGCCGGGTCGCCGGACACCTTGTGCAACTACGCGCGCTGGCTCCAGCCGCTGCTCACGACGCGTGGCATGTGCACGCTCCACCTGGCCGAGAACTTCGAGCGGCTCGCCGTCGCCATACGGCGCGTCGAGCAGGATGCGGAGCCGGCGGTCGCCTACCTGGGCGCCGCGACATCGGCGCTCACCTACCCCCCAGGGCTCGCACGCGAGCTGCAGGAGCACGCCACCGCCATCGCCGCACGGGTGATGGCGCCCGGTGCGAGCGCGGGCAGCGCCGAAGTCCCTCATGCCGACGACCGCGCGGCGTCGGCGGCGATGCTCCTCTCGTACCTCGCGGACGCTCTCGCGCTCGGCAAGCCCGAGCTGTTCATGAACCACCTGAGCTGGGCGGCGGACTTTCTCCACGAGCGAGGCACACCGCGCGGCCGGCTGATCACGAGGCTGCAAGGCATCTCCGAGGGCCTGAGGGTACTGTCGGACGACAGCCGCCGCAGGGCCGAAGAACTCCTCGAGACCGCGCTGGAGCGGCTCCGCTCACCGTCCCCATGACGCTCCGGGAGCAACCGGTCGCGTTCACGCGGCGCGCTGAAGAGGCGCTCGTGGACGCGCTCGGCCTCCAGACGCTGTCGCTCGATCCTGCGACGACGAGCGCCACGGGGTCGTGGCGCGGGCAGCCGGTCACCTTGGTCACCCGAGCTTATCGGGGCGGACCACTCCGCCACGCCCGGTTCGTCGAGATCACAGGGAGCGAGATGGCCATCGGCAACGCGCTCTGCGTGCCGCTCCCCGAGCACCCTTTGCCCGTGTTCGGTGCCGACCTGGTGACGCTCGATGGTGCAGCGCTGATGCTCGTCACCGACCTGTCCCCCACCCTCCCCGCAGGCGAAGAACGCAACGCCCAGCTCGCGCCCCTCCGCGAGGTTCATGCCGTCCATGGGAGCCGCTTGCCACCGGGTGGTCCGCTGCCTCCCTGGTGTGCCGACTGGTTCTCCAACTTCGCAATGTATACCCGGATCTCGAAGAACACGCTGCCCGCGGCACGCACCGCGTTCGACGCGTATCTTCGCGTCTACGAATCGCTGTGTTTCACGTCCGTTCAGCGTCCCGAGCACGCTCCCGTGGTAGCCCGTACACTCGAAGGCTACGCTGTGGCGCATCGCAGAGACGATAGAGGGCTTCGCATGCTCGCAAAGCTGTTTGGCGCGCCCTGGGCAGCGCGGTACATTGCCGAAACCTTGTTTCCGGCTCTGCTGACACTGGGTGCATGGCTCGGTGCGCCCTCCTGGTCGTGGCCGGAGGTGGGCTCGCCCGCGGTCCAGCAGCTCGGGTCGCCATGACGCAGGCCCCTCGCGAGAAGCGCTTCGCCTCGCTCAGCCGCGAGCTTCAGCTCGTCTGCGACCTGAAAGGCCAGGTCACCTTTGCGGATCCACGCGCCTCCCAGCTCATCGGAGCGCGCCCGGGGATGCACTTTCGTGCGTTCGCGGCCCCTGGCTCCGAAGAGAAGATCGACGCCCTGCTGAACGAGTCGTGCGCCCAGGCCGTGGCCAGCTGGGAACTCGCGCTGATGGTGGAGGGAATGCCGACCACGGTGGCCGTGCGGACCCTCTGCGAGGGGGACGAGATCGCGATCGTGGCGAGCCTCGTACCTCAGGACTACGCCAACGCGCTCGGCCAGGTCGCCGCCACGATGAGCGAGCTGGCAGGGCTCTACCGCGAGACGGAGCGTCAGCAACGCGAGCTGCTCCGTCGTCACGAAGAGCTGCTCCGGCTGGGCCGTGAGCTCGACGACTCGAACCGCGGCATGGTCGCCTTGCACGCGGAGCTGGACGAGAAACAGGACTCACTCCGACGAGCGTCCGAGGTCAAGGCGCGCATGGTGGCCAACGTGAGCCACGAGTTCCGCACGCCCCTGAACTCGATCCTCGGGCTCTCTCGGCTCTTGCTCGATCGCACCGACGGGGAACTCAACGAGGAGCAGGACAAACAGCTCAGGTTCATCCGCAGGGCCGCCGAGACCCTCTCCGAGCTGGTCAACGATCTGCTCGATCTCTCGAAGATGGAGGCTGGCAAGGTCGGGCTACGGATCGCTCGGTTCGATGTGGCGACGCTCTTCGGTGCCCTTCGAGGCATGCTCCGCCCTCTTGCCCCCGACCCCGTGCAGCTCGTGATCGAGGGCGCGGACGAGGTCCCGGAGCTCGACACCGACGAGAGCAAGGTGGGCCAGGTGCTCCGGAATTTCCTGTCGAACGCGCTGAAGTTCACGGAGCGTGGTGAAGTCAGGCTGCGAGCGCAGCGGGGGCCGAACGACACCGTCATCTTCTCCGTCGCCGACACCGGGATCGGGATCGCCCCCGAGGACCAGCACCACATCTTCGAGGAGTTCGTCCAGATCGATTCCCCTCTCCAGCGAAAGGTCAAAGGGACCGGCCTGGGTCTGGCGCTGTGCCTCAAGGTCAGCGAGACCCTCGGCGGCAGCGTCTCGCTGGAGAGCGCGGTCGGGAAAGGTTCGACCTTCTCGCTGATCATCCCTCGCGTTCATCCCGAGGCCCAGGCGCTCAACGACATGGTCGCGCGGAGCGAGGTCCTCGACCCGATGCGCGCCCCCGTCCTCGTGGTGGAAGACGACCGGCAGACGCTGTTCCTCTACGAGAAATACCTGGAAGGGTCTGGCTTCCAGGTCGTTCCAGCGCGCTCGATCGACGACGCGCGCAGGGCGATGGAGCGACTCCGCCCTTCGGCCGTCGTGCTCGACATCATGCTCGAGGGCGAGACGTCGTGGAACTTCCTCGCAGAGCTCAAGGCGAACGAGGCGACACGAGACATCCCGGCGCTGGTCGTCACCGTCACCAGCCGAGAGGAGAAGGCGCGCGCGCTCGGCGCCGACGAGTTCTGCGTGAAGCCCTTCGAGAAGGCCTGGCTCCTCAAACGGCTCAAGGCTCTGGCGCGCAGCGGCCCGGTCGAGCGGGTGCTGGTCATCGACGACGACGAGGTGGCACGCTACCTGGTCCGCCGCATGCTCACCGGCACACCATATGTCGTGATCGAGGCCGTGAATGGAGAGCAAGGGGTCGAGGTCGCCCGACGAGAGCAGCCTCAGGTCATCTTTCTCGACTTCGTGCTGGGTGACATGACCGCATTCGACGTGCTCGATGAGCTGAAGAAGGACCCGCGAACCAGGTCCATCCCCGTGATCGTCCAGACCTCGAAGAGCCTCGAAGAGAGCGAGCGGCAGCGGCTCCAGACCGAGACCACGGCCATCCTCTCGAAGCACAGCCTCTCGCGGGAGCTGGCCATCGCACGCATCCGGGACGCCTTGACCAATGCGGGCATCGGACCGGCCGCAAAAGCGTCGAAGGAGCCGTGAGGATGCCGGAACCGAAACGCCCCGTCGTTCTCAACGTCAACGATGACGAGACCACCCGGTATCTCATCCGGAAGATCCTCGGGGGCGCAGGCTTCACCGTGCGCGAGGCGCAGAACGGGGAAGAGGCGCTCCAGCTCGCGACGACACGACCGGACCTGATCGTGCTCGACATCAAGCTGCCCGACATCAGCGGCTACGAGGTCTGTCGTCTCTTGAAGGCCAACTCGGCCACCTCGTCGATCCCGGTCCTCCAGACGTCAGCGACCTTCGTGACCAGCGAGCGACGCGTCCAGGGGCTCGAGGGGGGAGCCGACAGCTACCTGACCCAGCCCTTCGAGGCGGTCGAGCTGATCGCAATGGTGCGGGCCCTCTTGCGGGCGCGGAAGGCAGAGGAAGCCGCGCGCACCGCTGCCAACGACTGGGAGGCGACGTTCGACGGCATCAGTGATGGCGTGTGCCTGTTCGGAGCGGACGGGCGACTTCGCCGTCACAACAGTGCCTTCGCCGCGATGCTCGCCCGGCTCTCCGCCACGCGCTCGCTCGACCCCAGGCCGGCCGCACTGTTGACGCAACTCGATGGCCAAACCCCGGAAGAACTCCTCGGAGCACTGCTCCCCGCTGGGGCCCCCCGGGGGTGGCCGGACGTGACGACCAGCGCAGGACAGCGTCAGAGCACCGAGGCGCTCGTCGGGGAGCACTGGTACCGCATCACCGCCGATCCCGTCGCCTATACACCCGAGGCGCAGGGCCTCGCGCTGATCTTCAGCGACATCACCGAGCGGAAGCGGCTGGAGGAAGAGAGACGCCACCGCGCCGACACGCTGGCCGAAGCCGATCGTCGGAAGGACGAGTTCCTGGCCATGCTGGCGCACGAGCTGCGAAACCCTCTCAACGCGATCAGCACGGCGGTCCACATCCAGAACCGCATCGGCCCCCAGGATCAGCAAAACGTGCGCTTGCGGGCCACCATCAGCCGGCAGACCAGCCACCTCGCGCGGCTCGTCGACGATCTGCTCGACGTGTCGCGCATCACCCGCGGCAAGATCCTGCTGAAGAAGGAACCGTTCGATCTGAACGAGCTGATCGAGCGCGCCGTGACCACCTGTCAGCTGCTCATCGACTCGCGACGCCATCAGCTCTCGGTCTCGGTTCCTGAGGAGCCTCTGTGGCTCGAAGGCGATACGCTCCGCATCGAGCAGATCCTCGTCAACCTGCTCAACAACGCAGCCAAGTACACGGACACCGGGGGACGCATCTGGCTGTCGATCGCCAGAGAGCAACAGGAAAACAAGGCCTTCGCGGTGATCCATGTGCGCGACACCGGCATGGGCATCGCCTCGGATCAGCTCGAGTCGATCTTCGATCTGTTCGTCCAGGAGGACGTCTCGCTGGCCCGCTCGACCGGTGGTCTCGGGATTGGCCTCACCATGGTCCGTGGCTTGGTCCAGCTCCACGGGGGCAGCATCCAGGCGCAGAGCGAGGGTCGGGGACGAGGCTCGGAATTCATCGTCCGCTTGCCAGCGCTGAAGGACGTCCCCCTCCCAGAAGCGTCCCAGCCCGAGCGGTCTCCGACGGGTCGCCTGCGGGTGCTGGTCGTCGAAGACAACCCGGACGCACTGGAGCTCGTCCAGAACCTGCTCGAGCTCTGGGGGCACCACGTCGAGGCGGCGAGCGATGGCGTCACGGGCCTCGAGATGGCCCTCACGATGAAGCCGGATGTCGCGCTGATCGACATCGGTCTCCCGGCGATGGATGGTTACGAGGTCGCCTCGAGATTGCGCGCGGAGGCAGCGGGGAGGAACATCGCGCTCATTGCCGTCACAGGGTACGGGCGAGACGAGGACCGACGCCGAGCGTACGAGGCAGGCTTCGACGAGCACCTGGTCAAGCCCGTGAACCCCACCCGCCTCGCCGAGGCCATCGAACGCCAGACGCGGAGCTTGCGCGCTCGGCCGCCCGGCCCGACCTCTCCTTGAGCCCCCGCCGGTGACGCGGCCTGTGGCCGACGCGCGTCCTTTGCAAGCCGCCGGAGGCCATACGGAGGAAGAAGGATGACCCACGTCCATGGGCTCCATCACCTCGACCCCGAGGAGGGTGGGGCCCGAAGACGCTTCCGCACGCCCCGTGTGATAAGGCTCCGCTCGATGGATGCAGTGCTCACTCCCGGGCAGGAGAAGCCCCCGACCTCGCCGCCCTGTGCTGGCATCGTGCGCCCCGCCAGAAGGCCTCCCGGATGGGTCGCACCGGGTCCGCGCCCCGTCACGCCACCGGACCGCCCCGAGCTGTGGCCGGCATCGGGAGAAGACCTCTGCTATCTGGCCGGCGATTTCCGGATCCTGCAGCGCGTCGACGGGCACCGCTGGTCAGCGGACGACCTGGTCACCGCATGGTTCGCCGCGGAGCTGACGGCGCACGCACCGCCGCGCCTCACCGTGGATCTCGGCTGTGGCATCGGGACGGTGCTGCTCTGCACGGCATGGCGATTCCCCGACGCACGCTGCGTGGGCGTGGAGGCTCAGGAGCTGAGCGCCGGTCTGGCGAAGCGCTCCGTGGCGTGGAACGGGCTCGAGAGCCGGTGCACAGTGCGGCACGGTGACATGCGGGACCCTGCAAACCTCGAAGGGATCGGTGCGCCCGACCTGGTGACCGGCACACCGCCTTACCTCCCGCCAGGCACCGGGATCGAGTCCTCGCGCGTGCAGTGCGGCCCCTGTCGCTTCGAGCACCGGGGCGGCGTCGAGGTGTACTTCGAGGCTGCTGCGCGCTTGCTCGCCCCGGAGGGCGTCTTCGTGGGCTGCTCCGCGGCACGCCAGCGGGACCGGGTGCACCAGGGGGCCGAGGCAGCGGGTCTCGAGATGGTCACCTGGATGGACGCCATCCCGCGCGAAGGCAAAACTGCGCTCTTTTCGGTTTACGCCGCCCGCAGACCCGGCAGTGGACTCGCCTTCGAGGAAAAGCCTCCCCTCGTCATCCGGGGAGCCGACCACCGGTTCACGGCATCGTTCAATGGGATCCGGCGAGCGATGGGGATCCCCGTAATCTGAGCGTCATCCAAGGAGGGTGGAGGTGCGATGAGACCGGAGGGACGCGCGGCCCAGACGCGACCTGGTCGTTTCAGGATCCGGACTGGATCGTTCGCCATCCATCTTCATCGCACCTCGGATGAATTTTTGATGCCATAGAGTGTTTTTCCCAACGGCACGAGGCTTGCCGTAAGATGGGAAGCATGAAGCGCATCACGACTGCCAGTAGCTTGACGACGCGCCAGCTCGCCCTTGGCCTCCTCTTCAGCACCGCTGCAGCCATTGGCGTGGCGTGCGGTTCTTCCGGCGGAGACGCAACCTCTGACGGAGGCAGCGAGGGCCAGGGAGCAGGGAACAGCACCAGCAGTGCGACGGGTGATGGTGGCGCAGGCGGCTTCATCATCGACCCGACCAGCGGCTCGGGCGCCTCGAGCGGCACGGGATTCACCGAGTGCGCGACGTCGAGCGACGCTGCAACGCTGGTCCCGCTCAACATGATCATCATGTTCGATCGGTCCGGCTCGATGCAGTCGAACAACAAGTGGAACAGCTCCACCGCAGCGCTCCGCGCCTTCATTCAGTCCCCCGAGGCCTCAGGCCTGCGCGTCGCGCTTCGCTTCTTCCCGGGCACGGGTTGCACGGGCAGCAGCTGCAACGTGAATGTTTGCGCTCAGCCTGCCGTGGACGCGGCGCCGCTGACCTCCGAGTCGGCCCCCACCGACGCTCAGGAGCAGCTGCTCATCTCGGCGATCACCAGCGAGACCCCGAACGGTGGCGACACGCCGATCTTCGCCGCGCTCAGCGGTGCCACGCTCTGGGCCAAGAACTACGTCGCAGCCAACCCGACCGAGAAGGCAGTCGTCATCCTGGTGACCGATGGGGAGCCGAACGGTTGCAACCAGAACAGCAACGCCATCGCGGGCATTGCGGAAGAGGCCTTCACGAGCGCCGGGATCTATACCTACGCCGTCGGCCTCCAGGGCTCGGCGCCGAACCTGATGAACCTCATCGCCGATCGCGGGGGCACGGGCCAGGGGATCTTCATCGGTGCTGGCGCCAACGCCGAGCAGGAGCTGCTGCTCGCGCTTCAGGCCATCCAGGGCAGCCAGCTCGCGTGCGATTTCCAGATGCCGCAGAGCAACGACGGTCAGATGATCAATCCGAACCAGATCAACGTCGTCTACACCTCGGAAGGTGGCAACGAGCAGATCATCGGTCAGGTCAGCTCGGAGAGCGCCTGCGGAGCCAACGGCGGCTGGTACTACGACAATCCCCAGAACCCCGCGACGATCACGCTCTGCCCCACCACCTGTCAGACGGCGCAGGGCGACAACTCTGGCGGCATTCGCATCATCGTCGGCTGCGACACGACGCCGGCTTGATGTAGCCCACGCGCAACGCGCTCCTCTGCAATGCGCGTCGCGCAGCGCATGATCGCGCTGGTTCACCGCCAGCGCGACAGCCCATCACCACTCCTCCTCTTGACAGATCCGCCGTTCGAGCTTCGTATCGAACTCCCACGTTGAGCGAAACTCGGAAGGCAAGCATCGCGGTGCTGGAACGGAACCGGGTGGTCGGCCAGCGGATCGCCCGGGTCATGTGCGCAGCCAGCGGACTGATGGAAGTCCCCGTCGTGGACGATCCCGCTGAACTCCACAAGGTGCTCAGCAAGCGTCCTTTGCTCCTGGGGTGTGACGCGGCGGATCTCGATCTCGCGCTCGAGTGGGCGGCAGAGCGCTACCCGACGTTGAACTTGATGGTCTGGACCTCGGGCAATGTCGCGTCGGTGCTGCGTGCAGCCCTGGGCGAGGCCCGCCTTTCGAACGTCATGGGTTGGCCCACGTTCGAGTCGATGCCGAGGCCGTGGGAGATCGCGCTCTCGGTGAAGCGTCTGCTCAACCCGCTGGCCGCCCCTCCCCGCCTTTCCGACATGCTGTCCTGGGGCGCCACGATCGTGAAGTGGAGACCCCGCTCCAGCGACGAGCGGGATCGGGCCGTGAGCGAGGTGTCCCACTGGGCCGAACGTGCTGGCGCCCCTACGCGCATCGCCGAGCGGCTCGGGGAGCTGGCGCATGAGCTCCTGATGAACGCGATGTACGGCGCGCCGATCGATCGGCGTGGTCGGCCCCGCTACTCCCACGATCGCAAGCAGAGCCTCACGCTGGAGGAGAACGAGATCCCGACGCTCCGCCTGGGGACCGATGGCGAACGGATCGCCCTTCAGGCGCATGACCCCTTCGGGCGGCTGCGACGGCACGACGTCTTCGAGGGCATCACGCGAGGGCTGAGCGCACGCGAGGTGAGCGGAGGGCCCGACGACCAGGTGCTGGACACCTCGCGCGGGGGTGCGGGCCTGGGGATGCTGAAGATCTACAGCGCCGGGGCCGTTCTGCTCGTCGACGTCACGCCGCGCAGCTCGACGCTGGTCACCTCCTTCTATGATCTCGATGTGAACCCGCGGGAGTTTCGCTCCTTGCCGGCATCGGTTCACTTCTTCGAACGGCAGGCGGCGCTGGCCGAACCCGTCGAGCAGAGCGAGAGGTAGGCCAATGAGGGGGAAGTCATGAGCGAGATCGACCCGCTCCTCGTCCGGCAGCTCAAGCGCCTCGGCATCACGGAGCTCGACGAGCCCCCCGATCGCGATACGTGGCAGAAGGCCCTCGCCCGGATCAGCGATCACTACCGCCACGTCGCGGAAGATCGGGGTCTCCTCACCCGCTCCCTCGAGCTGAGCACCACCGAGATGAGCCAGCTCCACGAGCAGCTCGCCGCGGAGCGTGACCGGCTCAAGGGTGTGATCAGCGCCGTGGGAGACGCCTTGAACGTCTTCCACGATGTGGCCAGCACCCGGCCAGAGCCGGCCAGCACCCACGAGCTGACCGGGACCATCACGGTGGCGAAGCGGCAGTTCGCGGCCAAGCTCGGCGAGATCCTCGCCGTGAGCGCCTCGATGTCCTCGGGTGGTGGCGACGCCAGCGAGGTGATCAACGACATCCGGGTCAACTTCCTGCATCTCGCCGACAGGCTGGTGCAGCTGCTCTACGACACGGCGGAGAAGGCCTCGCTCAAGAAGCAGCTCGAGGTGGCCCGCGCCGTCCAGCAGATGCTGGTCCCGAGCGAGGACGTCCACGATCGCTCGTTCCTGCGGATCGCGGGGCACTTCCAGCCCGCCGCAGAGTGCGGCGGAGACTGGTGGGCGGTCCACGATCTACCAGGGGATCGTGTCCTCACGGTCATCGGCGACGTGACGGGCCATGGGATCTCGTCGGCGATCATCACCGGCGCAGCCAAGGCGGCCTGCGACCTGGCGCGCACCTTCTCTTCGGAGCGGCTCACGGTGACCCAGCTGCTCCGGATCATGAACTGCTCGATCTACGAGGCGGCGAAGCAGAAATTCATGATGACGTGTACTGCGTCCATCTTCGAGCCGAGCAGCCGCACGATGAGCATCGCCAATGCGGGGCATCCCTTCCCCTACATCGCTCGCAAGGGCTCGGTGAGACAGATTGCGGCGCAGGGGTCCCCGCTCGGCGCTGCGGCCAATACGGACTATCAAGCCCAGACCGTCCAGCTCCAGCCTGGGGATGCGCTGTTGTGGTTCACGGACGGCATCACGGAGTGTGAAAACGAGGCCCAGGAGCCCTTCACCGACAAGCGCCTGCGCGCCCTGTTCCAGGAACTCGCAGCGGCAGGACCCGAGCGGATCAGGGACGCGATCGTCACTGCGATCGAGGACTATCGTGGTGGACGGGCTCTCGACGATGACGTGACGCTGGTCGTCGCAGCCGTGCAGTAGACACACCGAAGGGATTTTCGATGATCCTCGAGACCTTCTCGTACGATCGTGAAGCCAAGAAGTGGTCGGTCCGAGCCCTGCCCGTCCTGGATGGCGAGCGCACGCTGGTGCTCGCGTTCGGCGCCTCGGAGCTGATGGACGACCCCACCCCGCTACGCGAGCTGCGGCGTGCCTACCCCCGGGCGCACTTCGCTGGCTGCTCCAGTGCAGGAGAGATCATCGGGACGAGCGTCCGAGATCATACGCTCTCCGTCGCGGTGGCGCGCTTCGAGAAAACCTCGCTGGCCTCGACGTATGTCGAGGTGGCGAAGATGAGCGACTCGTTCTCCGCCGGCCAGCAGCTCGCCCGCAAGCTGCAGCGACCCGACCTGCGCGGCGTGCTCGTCCTCAGCGAGGGCCTCGGCGTCAACGGCAGCGAGCTGGTCCGCGGCATCAACAGCGTCCTGCCCGACTCCGTCGTCGTCACCGGCGGCCTGTCCGGCGATGGCCCTCGCTTCAAGCGCACCTGGGTCTGCGCTGGCGACAAGATCCGCAGCGGCATCGTCACCGCCGTCGCCTTCCACGGCGACCACATCGTCATCAACCACGGCTCCAAGGGCGGCTGGGACAAGTTCGGCCCCGAGCGCACCATCACCAAGAGCGACGCCAACGTCCTGTACGAGCTCGACGGCAAGCCTGCCCTCGCCCTCTACAAGGAGTACCTCGGCGACAAGGCCACCGACCTGCCTGCCTCCGGCCTGCTCTTCCCCCTCGCCATGCGCGCCTCGGCCAAGGACGACAAGGTCCTGGTCCGCACCCTGCTCGCCGTCGACCACGACAAGAACTCCATGACCTTCGCTGGCGACGTCCCCAAGGGCCACCTCGTCCAGCTCATGAAGGCCAACTTCGAACGCCTCATCGGTGGCGCAGAGAGCGCCGCCAAGGCCGCAAAGCCCGCTCCCTCCACCAAGACCGACGCCCACCTCGCCGTCGCCATCAGCTGCGTCGGACGACGCCTCGTCCTCGGTCAGCGCACCGAGGAAGAGGTCGAAGCCGTCCTCGATGTCCTCCCCAAGGACACCAAGATCACCGGCTTCTACTCCTATGGCGAGATCTCTCCCTTCGCCACCGGTCACTGCGATCTGCACAACCAGACCATGACCCTCACCGTCTTCTCCGAGTCCTCTTCGCCTCTGCCGAAGCCGGCAGGGGGGCCTCAGGACAAGCGCGTCCCCTCCCCCACCTCGGACACGGTGAAACCCTTTGCCTCACGCGGAGCGCCAGCTTCGTCTCCCCAGCCCGGGTCGACACGGCATGGCTCCCTGGCAGGAGCGATGGGTGAAATCGAGGAGGTCGAGTTCAACTCCGACACCAACGTGCGCGCTGCCGCGATGGGTGTCGGCATGCAGGTGCGCCGGTTCTCGTACGACCTCACATCGAAGCGGTGGTCCAAGGCGCTCGATCCAGCCCTGGAGAGCGAGCGCACCATGGTGCTCGCGTTCGGCGCCTCGGAGCTGATCGACGATCCTACCCCGCTGCACGAGCTGCGGCGCGCCTACCCCAAGGCCCACCTCATCGGCTGCTCCAGCGCCGGCGAGATCGCTGGCACCGCCGTCCGCGACCACAGCCTCTCGGTCGCCATCGTCCGCTTCGAGAAGACCACCCTCTCCAGCGCCCTCGTCGAGGTTGCGCAGATGAGCGACTCGTTCTCCGCCGGCCAGCAGCTCGCCCGCAAGCTGCAGCGACCCGACCTGCGCGGCGTGCTCGTCCTCAGCGAGGGCCTCGGCGTCAACGGCAGCGAGCTGGTCCGCGGCATCAACAGCGTCCTGCCCGACTCCGTCGTCGTCACCGGCGGCCTGTCCGGCGATGGCCCTCGCTTCAAGCGCACCTGGGTCTGCGCTGGCGACAAGATCCGCAGCGGCATCGTCACCGCCGTCGCCTTCCACGGCGACCACATCGTCATCAACCACGGCTCCAAGGGCGGCTGGGACAAGTTCGGCCCCGAGCGCACCATCACCAAGAGCGACGCCAACGTCCTGTACGAGCTCGACGGCAAGCCTGCCCTCGCCCTCTACAAGGAGTACCTCGGCGACAAGGCTGCCGATCTGCCTGCCTCCGGCCTGCTCTTCCCCCTCGCCATGCGCGCCTCGGCCAAGGACGACAAGGTCTTGGTCCGCACCCTGCTCGCCGTCGACCACGACAAGAACTCCATGACCTTCGCTGGCGACGTCCCCAAGGGACACCTCGTCCAGCTCATGAAGGCCAACTTCGAGCGCCTCATCGACGGCGCCGAGAGCGCCGCCAAGGCTGCCAAGCCCGCTCCCTCCACCAAGTCCGACGCCCACCTCGCCGTCGCCATCAGCTGCGTCGGACGACGCCTCGTCCTCGGTCAGCGCACCGAGGAAGAGGTCGAGGCCGTCCTCGATAGTCTCCCCCCTGGGACGGAACTCGCCGGCTTCTACTCCTACGGCGAGATCTCTCCCTTCGCCACCGGTCACGCCGATCTGCACAACCAGACCATGACCCTCACCGTCTTTTCGGAACTCCCGAACGCGACGGCCAGACATGCCAGCATCGCCCCCCCCTCGACCGCCCCCCCGAGCACCGCCCGGCCTGGCAAACAGGGGAGTGGACTCGCCCAGCTCGCGAGCCTGGCTTCAGGGTCCAGTGGCCAGCCGACGCAACGCACCACGACCACTCGCCCCAGCGTGAGCCCCGCCTCGATGCCCACGGTCACGAAGGCGCCGAGTCCGTCGGGGAGCGGGTCGATGCGGGTCGAGCAGCTCACGTTCGACCTCAAGTCACGACGCTGGTCGGGAGATTTCCCAGGCGTGGATGGCGAGCGCACGCTGGTGCTCGCGTTCGGCGCCTCGGAGCTGATCGACGACCCCACCCCGCTACACGAGCTGCGGCGTGCCTACCCCAAGGCCCACCTCATCGGCTGCTCCAGCGCCGGCGAGATCGCTGGCACCGCCGTCCGCGACCACAGCCTTTCGGTCGCCATCGTCCGCTTCGAGAAGACCACCCTCTCCAGCGCCCTCGTCGAGGTCGCGCAGATGGGTGACTCGTTCTCCGCCGGCCAGCAGCTCGCCCGCAAGCTGCAGCGACCCGACCTGCGCGGCGTGCTCGTCCTCAGCGAGGGCCTCGGCGTCAACGGCAGCGAGCTGGTCCGCGGCATCAACAGCGTCCTGCCCGACTCCGTCGTCGTCACCGGCGGCCTGTCCGGCGATGGCCCTCGCTTCAAGCGCACCTGGGTCTGCGCTGGCGACAAGATCCGCAGCGGCATCGTCACCGCCGTCGCCTTCCACGGCGACCACATCGTCATCAACCACGGCTCCAAGGGCGGCTGGGACAAGTTCGGCCCCGAGCGCACCATCACCAAGAGCGACGCCAACGTCCTGTACGAGCTCGACGGCAAGCCTGCCCTCGCCCTCTACAAGGAGTACCTCGGCGACAAGGCCGCCGATCTGCCTGCCTCCGGCCTGCTCTTCCCCCTCGCCATGCGCGCCTCGGCCAAGGACGACAAGGTCCTGGTCCGCACCCTGCTCGCCGTCGACCACGACAAGAACTCCATGACCTTCGCTGGCGACGTCCCCAAGGGACACCTCGTCCAGCTCATGAAGGCCAACTTCGAGCGCCTCATCGGTGGCGCAGAGACCGCCGCCAAGGCCGCCAAGCCCGCTCCCTCCACCAAGACCGACGCCCACCTCGCCGTCGCCATCAGCTGCGTCGGACGACGCCTCGTCCTCGGTCAGCGCACCGAGGAAGAGGTCGAAGCCGTCCTCGATGTCCTCCCCAAGGACACCAAGATCACCGGCTTCTACTCCTACGGCGAGATCTCTCCCTTCGCCACCGGTCACGCCGATCTGCACAACCAGACCATGACCCTCACCGTCTTCTCCGAGTCCCCTTCGCCTCTGCCGAAGCCTCAGGCGCTCGCGAAGAAGCCCCTGATCGACGCCGGGACAGACGAAGTCGACGCCGAGGCCTCAGGTCCCCAGAGTTCGGAAGAAGTCCACCCCCCGAAGAGAGCGCGCGCTGCGGGTGCATCCGCCCCGGTGGACACGCCGACCCCCACGGGCGTGCGCGCGCGAGAGGCCACGCCACCCCCCGCCGACATCGCTCCCCAGACCCGTGGCGAGCCAGAGTCCTCGGATCGAACCCCGGTCTCCGTCTCCGTGACCGCCCACTCCGCGGCGCGACCCATCCCGGCGACGCGCAGCGTGGCGCCCACCGGCCAGGACGCGCGCGGAGCCGGCCTGGTCTTCGACAAGCGCAAGACCGGCGATTACATGGCCGTCCGTGTCGCGGGCCGGATGACCGAGACCTTCAAGGGCGCCGCGCTCGCCAAGGACCTCGAAGGTCAGGTCGTCTTCGACCTCGCCGGGGTGGAGCGCATCACCTCGTTCGGCGTCCGGGAGTGGCTCCAGATGCTGCAGGCCTCCGAAGGCCGCGTGACCAAGCTCTTCCTCGCCCGCTGCTCCGAGCCGGTGGTGAACCAGGTCAGCATGATCCGGAAGTTCGCTGGAGCCGGTCAGATCATCTCGTTCTACGCCCCCTACACCTGCGAGAGCTGCTCGAACCAGTTCGAGCGGCTGGTCGATTGCGAGTACGACGCCGCTGCGCTCGGCCAGGGCAAGGCCCCCTCGGCGACCTGCCCACGCTGCGCGGGACCTGGCAGCTTCGACGACGATGCGCAGACCTACTTCGGCTTCGTCCCCCAGCATGGAAGCCGCTCGGTGCCGCACGCGCTGCGGAGCGTGCTGACGGAGCTGGAGCGCGCCACGGAACCCGTCGGCGGCGATGCGATCGAGAAGATCATCGACGGGGACGCCACCCGCGTGAAGGTGAACTGCAGGCTCGACGCCCAGGTGCGCTGGAACCGCATCGTCGACGGCCTGGAGGGGCAGGTCGTCCTCGACCTGAGCGGCGCGCCCTCTGCGACCCCGGACGGCGCCGCGCGGCTCGAGAGCGCCCTGCGGACGCTCGCGCCTTCGGCAGAGTCCATCCGCATCGAGGGCTGCCCCAAGCTCCTCGCCGAGCGACTGGCGGCGCCGTCAATGCAGCTCGCGGCGGTCATCGTCTCGGCCGTGGTCGAGGGGCGGTGCGCCACGTGCAGCGCCCTACGGCCCGTCGTCGTCGACGTGCTCGCCAACGCGCAGGCGCTGCGCGAAGGCCACGATCCAGACATCCCCTGCAAGCGCTGCAACACCCCGCTCGCCTTCGACGGCTCGCGTGCCTTGCTCCACCTGCTCGGAGCCCACGCAGAGCGCGTGACCAGCCACCGGGTGAGCCCTGCTCCAGCGCGGGAATCCATCGTCCCCGCGGCGGCCGCACCTGCACGGGAGAGCGCCGCTCCCCAGCCAATCACAGCGCACGCCCCGGCGTCACGCAGCTGGGGAGGGCTCCTCCTCGGCGCCCTCGGCCTGGTGGCGCTCACGGCGGGCGTCGTGATGACGTGGCGCGCGCTGGACGCGCAGTCGGTCTCGCCGCCGCCGGAAGCGGCAGCCACCACCGCGCCCACCTCTGCGCCCGCGCCTCTGGCAGCACCTCCCGCGAGGACCGCCCACCTGGGCTGGGCCAAGGTGGACGACCTGCCGCCCCCGTGGGTGGAGCGCCCGTTCGTGATCGAGGGCGAGGACATCTTCATCGTCGGTCGCGGCGGCCCCGCAGTGAACGAGGAACTCGCCCTGTCCATGGCCCGCACCGACGCCGTGGAGCGGCTCGCCGCGCACATGCTCCCCGAGCTGGCTGGCTCACCGACCCACGACTTCGTCCAGTCGCGCGCCAGCTCGAACGCGGGCTCGGAACAACGGCCGGAGTACGTCGATGCCGTGGCGCGCCGCTTCTTGCAGCAGGTCGGCACCTTCGCCACCCCCGAGCGGGTCGACGCGGTCATGAAACAGCAGCCCAGCGGTGTGGAGGCCTTCGCTCGCTACAAGCTGGCCAAGCAGAGCTACACCCAGGCGCTCGACAGCTACCGGGCCACATCCACTTTCCAGGGTATCGTCGTCGCTCGCTTCTTCCCGCAGCTCGAAGCGAGCATCCGCACCCAGGGCGACCTGCTCATCGTCGATGTGCAGAAGAACTGGCTCACAGCCCGCGCAGATGTGCGACCTGGCGATGTGGTGCTGGAGATCAACCGACGCCCTGTAACTACCGTCGAAGCATTCGACAAGGTGACCCGGGAAGAATGGGCGAGCACCGCGCCCAATGGTATCATCACGCTCAGGCTGGAGTCGCTGGGGGCCCGGCGCACCGTGGAGCTCCGCAAACCCGCGGTGCAGTAGGACCAGCCAACCGACGATCGATGACCTCAGGCAGCCTGGACCAAGCGCATCGACGAACGGGAGTGGGAGATCCCTTGTGAGCGATGGCCCCAAGTCCAGTTCGCGTCAGCCGCAGACCGCACCGCCCGCCAAACCCATCCGGCTCGGGCGCTACCAGCTCCTGAAGCGCATCGGGCTCGGCGGCATGGCCGAGATCTGGGTCGCCCGCGTCACGGCCATCTCCGGCGTGCAGAAGATCTGCGTGGTCAAGCGCATCCTGCCGCACCTCACCGACAACCCAGAGTTCGTGCGGATGTTCCTGGACGAGGCGCGGATCGCCGCGACCTTGTCCCACCCGAACCTCGTCCAGATGTACGACGTCGAGGAGGTGGACCGCACGCCCCTCATCTCCATGGAGTACCTCCATGGTGAGGACCTGCGCGCGATCAAGAAAGCGCTGCGCGGTCAGAAGCGACGCATGCCGCTCGACCAGGCCGTCAGCATCGGCATCGGCATGGCGGCAGGGCTCCATTACGCGCACGAGAAGGTCGGCTTCGACGGCCAGCCCCTGAACATCGTCCACCGTGACGTCTCCCCGCACAACGTCATCGTCACCTACGACGGCGCCGTGAAGCTGCTCGACTTCGGCATCGCCAAGGCCGCGAACCGCATGAACGAGACCCGCGACGGAGCCCTCAAGGGGAAGATCCCGTACATGTCGCCCGAGCAGTGTCGCAGCGAGCGGCTGGACAGGCGCTCCGACGTCTACTCGACCGGGATCATCCTCTACGAGATCACGACCGGCCACCGCATCTTCCGTCGCGGCGCGACCGAGTTCGAGATCATGCGGGCCATCGTCGAGGATCAGGCCACACCGCCCACCCGCCTGGTGATCGATTTCCCCGAGGAACTCGAGCGCATCATCCTCAAGTCGCTCGCCAAGAACCGCGCTGAGCGCTACGCGAGCGCCCGCGATCTCCAGATCGATCTGGAGGCCTTCGCGCGCGAGTACCGGCTCAACACGGGCGGGCTGTCCCTGTCCTCGTTCATGGGAGAGCTCTTCGGCAAGCGCGCCGAAGCGTGGCGAGAGGCGCTCACTTCGGGGAACGACCTGCTCGATCACATCACCGAGCGCCCGCCGCCCTCGGAGGCCCTCGCAGAGGACTGGGGCCTCGATCCCGAGGGCGCCGAGGCGCGCGCGCCACGTACGGAGGAAGCGCTCTTCACGACGAGGCGCTCCTCGCCTGGCAAACGCGACGACGACCCGGCGCCTGCCGCGCTGCCGGATCCAGGCCACGGCGGCGAGCCGCGCGCGCTGTCGATCATCCGGCGCCGCACGGGTGGGTTGCTCATGGTGTCCCTGTCGGGGCGCATGACCGAGGCCTTTCAGGGCAGCGCGCTGGCCCGGGAGATGTCGGGCAAGGTCCTCTTCGATCTGGCTGGCGTGGAACGCGTCACCTCCTTCGGTGTGCGGGAGTGGCTCCAGATGCTGAACGACGTCAGCTCGCGCGTCAGCGCGCTGTACATCGCGCGCTGCTCCGAGCCGATCGTGAACCAGGTGAGCATGATCCGCCGCTTCGTGGGGGATGGGCTCATCGTCTCGTTCTACGGCCCCTACCGCTGCGAGAGCTGTGGCAACGCCTTCAACCGGCTCTTCGACTGCCAGAAGGATGCGGACGCCATCCGCGCCGCCGAGCCGCCGCCGTGCGCGTGCCCGCGCTGCGGAGCCGAAGGGACCTTCGACGACGACGCGGAGAGCTACTTCGCCTTCGCCACGTCCTACATCGGGGCAGCGGTCCCGAAGGACGTGCGGGCCGTGCTCGACGAGCTGAACAGGAGCGATACGGCGTCGAGCGGCGAGGCCATCGAGAAGTCCGTGGACAGCCAGGTCACCCGCCTCCGCGTGGCCTGCAAGCTCGACAACACCGTCCGCTGGAAACGCGCGCTCGATGGAATCGAAGGCGATCTCGTCATCGATCTCGGCGGCTCGGCGGGCGTCACGCCCGAAGGTGCGCGCTCCCTCGAGATGGCACTCCGCGCCCTGGGCGACGAGGTCCGCTCCATCGACATCGAGGGCTGCCCCAGAGCCCTCTGCGAGCACCTCATCACCGCCAAGCCGAAGCTCCGCGCGGTCATCACCTCCGCCCTCGTGGAGGCCCGCTGCGAGTCCTGCAACGCCATGCGCTCGACCATCCTGGATCTCAAGGAGGCGACCGCGGCAGCGCTCGAGGACCGAGACCCGTACGTCCCCTGCAAACGCTGCAACACCGCGCTCTCCTTCGTCCAGCTGCGCCCCTTGCTGCGGCGCATGGGAGGGGCTCGGAACTCGCAGCCCGTGGAGATCGACGAGAAGCGCGTATCGTCGCCAGGACAGCCGCGCGAGCGCACCTCATCGCCGGGACAGCAACGTGAGCGAGCCTCGTCGCCAGGGCAGCAACGCGAGCGTGCCTCGTCGTCGACCAGCGCGCACGACACGAGCACGTCGGTCGCCTCGACCACCACCAACGCGGCGACGGCAACCACGACGGCGACCGCGACGGCGCCTGGACGCCTGCGGGTCCCCGCCATCGTGGCCACGCTCGTCGGTGCCGCCGCCGCGCTCGGCATCGCCTTCGCCTACCGGGACGCCACGTCGAAGCACCAGGCCGACCCAGCTCCCGTCACCACCGCCACGTCGGCCATCGAGCCTCCTCCCCCTCCCCCGGTCGGCGCCCCGCCTGACTGGGCGACCCAGCCCTTCGTGGCCGACGCCGAGCAAGTCCTCGTCGTCGGTCAGGGCACGGGTCCGACCCGGGAAGCCGCGCTGTCGGCCGCACGCGTCGCAGCCATCGCGGAGCTGATCCGCCACCTCGCCCAGGGGCTCTCCACCTCACCCCTCCACGCCCTCCTGAAGCAACGTGGGCTCGACGGCAGCCCTGCGTCGACACCCGAGCAGAGGGAGGTGCAAGCAGCCCGCTACCTGCACCAGGTCGGAGCCATCGCGAGCCCGGAGCGGGACGAGGTGCGTTTCCAGGAACAGGACGGTCAGGTCACCGCGCTCGCGCGCTACCGCCTCCGCAAGGACGGGTTCGACGCGGCCGTGAAGAGCTACGAGCGCACGGTCCAGACCCTGGGTCTCAGCGTCGCTCCCCTCTTTCCACTGCTGGAGCAGCCCCCCAGAGCGCCTGGCGATCTCGTGGTCGTCGCGGTCGACGACAAAGGTCCTGCCGCGGCGTCCCGCGTGCGGGTGGGCGACGTCCTGATCAGCGTGAACCGACAGCCCGTTTCCGGACTGGACGCTCTGGAGAGCCTCGTTCAGAAGGCCCCCCTCGGCCCCATCGAGGTCGAGGTGGACACGGGAGGGCAACGACAGACCCTTCGTCTCCACAAGAGCGCCCGCTGACACGAGAACGGCGTCACCTGCCGAAATGAGACGGACGCCGCGCGCGAAGACGAGGATGCCGCCCCTCGAAGCGCGCCGTTGCCTCGAGTCGTCCCATCCCCTGAAGCGCACCGCCCGTGAGAAGCGCACCCAGCGCCTCGTCGAGGTCACATTTCGCCTCACGGAGGGCGCTTTTCGCGGAGCGCGCTCCTCGCCGAGGGCGCTTTTCGCGGAGCGCGCTCCTCGCCGAGGTCAGCGCACGCGGAACCAGACCGCGTAACGATTCTCGCACCACAGCGTCGCAAAGCTGCGATTTCACATCTGAAACTGCTGGAACGGAGACCATCGTAACTGCACGATTCCTGTCGTCTGCGCGTCTGGTACGGAACCCGCATTGCTCCCCGGACAGAGCGCCTGCGGACGGTTCTCCCCCCCCACCGTCGAGCGGGCGCTCGTTTTTTGTCCTCCGCACGTGCGGCGGCGGCCGATCCGTCGAGACGCCATCTCCGCGTCGATGGTCGGCTCGTCGGCATGCCTTCTGTCGTGGTGGCGCCTCAGGGGGAGACACACGGCACATCGGGCAGCGCGTCTGGACCCAGCAGCGCGGGCAGCCACCGACGCAACACCAGCGGGACCATCGCGTCGTGGGGCATCGGCTCCAGGGGGCGCAGGTGCTCCAGCTCCCGCAGGACCCCTGGTGCGGCTGGCGACTGCGCCACCTCGCGCCGGAACACCCGCTCGAAGTCACGGAACGGGCGCTTCGCCCAGCTCAGCGTCTGCCACGACACCACCACATGGGTCGTGTCGCGAACACGACCCAGGCGCGCCGCGACGTCGGCGTCCATGCAGACATCGACGACCAGCGCCGCATGCACCGGCATCGCGCCGTGCACCGCCGACACGATCCCACCGGTCGCGTTACAGCCTCCCCCGGAGTGCCCCACGACCACGATCCGGGACCGGTCCACCGTCGCGATCCCGGCGAGGCGCTCGACCGTGAGATCAACGAAGCGCGCCAGGTCGAACTGAGGCCAGCTCGTCCGCGCGACGGCCGTGGCGGCCGGGATCACCGCGCTCGGCGCCGCGACCAGCATCGGAGGGGCGCTCCCGGCGTCCATGAGCTCCGAGGCGATTCGACGCACATCCCCCTCCTGACCGCCTCCCATCCAGCGGTAGCGAATGAGCTCACCGTTGATCCCGTGCAAGAAGACCAGCAGCGGCATCGGACGCGGCTCCTCGGCCGCGCGCGGATGCACGAACGCCCGCCCCAGCCAGCTCTTCTCGGCTCCCCCCGCGACCTTCGCATCCAGGGCGAAGTCGTACGTCTTCCCTTCGAGCGGAGGCGGCGCAGCCGGCCGCCGACCCGCAGCCCAGGGACGACGGGAGGACGGCGGCGGCGCCACCTCGGCAGGCCGCGGCGGCGTCCCGAGGGGACGAGCGCTCGACGCTCCCACCTCCTGGACCGGCGTGGCTCCCTCAGCGCGCTCCCCGCCGTTCGCGGGCGAGGCCCCTCGCGCATCCTTCCCATCCACCCCCGCCCCGTCGCCAGCGCCAGCGCCAGCGCCAGCATTCGCCCCGTCGCCAGCGAGAGCCACGAGACCCCCCGCGCCACAGAGCACCGCGGCGAGCGACAACGCCGCCGCGACCAGCCATCGCGCCCGACCTCGGCACGACACGTCAGGAGCCCGAGGCACGCTCGGGGTGCTCAAGAGGGGCCTCCGTCTTCATGGGCAGCGTGCGCAGCCGCTCGAAATTACGGGTGGGATCGATCACCTTCACCTGCCCGAAACGGCTCAGGGGAAGGCCTACCTTCGCCGCGTCCCCCACGACCACGAGCACCCCATGCGCCGGGCGCACGTACGTGCTCGCCACCTTTCCGACGAGCACCGCAGGCATGTCCTGCGACTCCCTCCGGGCCAGCTCGTGATGGTTGTCCGGCAACCCGGACAGGCGCAGACGCACCAGCTCGTCGACGAGCGCAGCCGGCGTCTCCAGCATCACCGCAAGCGCGGCCCCGTGCCACCCGATCGCCGCCTCCACCTCCTCGACGGCTGGAGCGGCGCTGGCGAGGCGCTCCGCTTCGCCCAGGAGCGCCTGCACCACGCGCCCCGTCTTGCCCGTGGCCGTGGTCGCGTGCACCACGAGCGGCGTCGGCCCTTGCACCACCGCAAGCGACGAGGCCGACAGGGCGACGAGGGCCCCCTGCACCTCCGCCTCCGGCGCCCCCGACGCTCCGTGAGCGCTGACCTCTCCGGCGGAGGGCGACGAGCCGAGTCGCCCTGCAGGCCCCCCGAGGATCTGTCCGGCGATCGAGAAAGGGAGCCAGTCCCGCTCTCCGCGCGAAGGCCCGACGAACCCCAGGTAGATCTCGCTCTCCAGCGCGCCCGGCCGATCGACCAGCGTGATCTTCGTGGACTCGGGCGGTACAGGATCGGTCAGCGGCGGCGCGGCAAGGAGGTGACGCTTCCGCGTGTCGCCCTGGAAAGCCTTCTCGGCAGCCGCGCGCACGGCGCTCGGCGTCACGTCCCCGGCCACCATCACCATCATCCCCGCTGGTGCGAGCTGCCGCGCGTGGAACGCCCGGCAGTCGGCCGCCGTGATCCGGCCCAGCTCCTCGGGCGTCGGCGACCACGACGAATAGGGGTGGCGCTCCATCGGCAGCAGGTACAGCTCACGGTGCAGCGTCGTCAGCCCGGCCCACGGGCCGTCGTTTTGGGCGAGCTGCGTGAGCTCGGCCATCTTCCGCCGCTTCACCACGTCGAGCGCCCCTGCGCTGAAGCGCGGACGCAGCACCACCTGGCCCAGGAGGCCCAGTGCCGGGGCGAGCTGCTCGCGCGGCGCGCTGACTCGGAGCACCGTCGCATCCAGGCTGGTCTCCACCGTGAACGTGGCGCCGAGCACCTCCATCTGCGCCAGCAGCTCGCTCCCACCGAGCGCGCCGGCCCCGCCCGTGCGAAGCAGCTCCCCCGTGAGCCACGCGACCCCGGGTCGCTCTTCGTCCGCGGCCATCCCTACCGGGATCACCACCCGCACCTCTGCGACCGGCACGCTCCGCTGGACCACCGTCGCCACGCGGAGGCCGCTCGCGAGCTCGATCCACGTGGGCACGGGAAACCGGAACGGCCGCGAAACCGCGCGGGGAGGCGGCGGCTCACGCACCTGCGTCGGCTCGATCACCGGGCCCCGCAGCGGCTCCACGGCGGGCCCGGCAGGCGGCACCGCACGCCGCGACACCTCGCTCGTCGCCCCGCATCCCACCCCACCCAGCAGCCCAGCGCCCACGCCGAGCCAGAAGCCAGCGGCCCACGAGCCACGCATCACGGGCCCTCCTCCCCGGCCACCGACCGCACCTCGAGCCCACTCCGGCGCGAGGCCCCCAGGTGCTCACGCGTGACGCGTTGCACCTCGTCCCCTCGCACCGCCTGGAGGCGCGCGGGCTCGCCTTCGAGCAACGCCGCGTCCCCGAGGAGCTGCTCCGCTTCCCCGAGGCGCATCGCGCGCGCACCGCTCGACTGCATCCCCACCAGGCGCGACCCCGCAGCCCACGCCCGCGCCCGCGTCAGCTCCACCTCCGAAGGCCCTCGCGCCGCGAGCGACGCGATCTCTCCCTCGACGAGCTTCTCCACGTCGCCAGGCTTCGCCTTTCCCGACAGCCGTACCCGCAGCGAGAACAACCCTGGCCCGCGACGCCGCGCCACGTCCGCGCGCACCTCGAGCGCCACCCCGCGCTCGACCACGAGCAGCCGGTGCAGCCGCGAGCCTTCCCCCCCCCCCAGCACTGCCGCCGTCACCTCCAGCACGAGGCCATCCGCGTGCTGCGCCGACGGCGTGGCCCAGCCGAAGACGACCCCGGGGGTCCCCACCCCGCGCCCGTGGAGCCCCCCACGGCGAGGCCCCTCTTGCGCCGCGAGCGCCTCTTTCCTCGGAGGGAGCTCGCCCGCCGCATTCCCCCTCGCAGCGATCGCGCCGAAATAGCGGCGCACCAGGTCCATCGCCTTCGCAGGCTCGAAATCCCCCACCACGCTCAGCACCGCCCGCTCCGGGCCGTACAGCGCGAGCTGCTCCTTCGCCCACCCCACCTCGACCCGCCCCAGCGCCTCGGCCGTCCCCTGCCTCCCGTGCGCGTAGGGCCAGTGCCCCTGGAACACCAGCGCATCGAGGGCCGACGCGAGCGCTTCCTCGCCATCGCGACCACCCCGGCCACCGAACCCACCGGGGGCCAGAACCTCCGCCAGCGCCGTGCGCCGCTCGCGCGCGAGGGCGTTTTCATCGACCTCGATCGCGCGCATCCGCTCGGCCTCCAGCCAGAGCGCGAACCCCAGCTCTCCCGAAGGCAGCTCCACCCCATGGGCCGTGAGATCCGGCGAGCGGAGCGTCGAGGTGCGCCCCCCACGGGCTGCGACGAGCCGCCCGCGCCCACCGGCCGAGAGCGCCGGGCTCCCCTCCGCCATCAACCCCTCGACGAGCCGCGCCACCCCGCCACGGCCCAAGGGCTCGTCGGCCGCTCCCGCGCCGTAGGTGACCACCACGGCCACGGTGGGCGCGCCATGGTCGACGCTCATCACCACCCGCAGACCGTTGTCGAGCCGCTCACGCAGCGCCGGCAGCTTCCACGCCGGCCCCCCTGCCCCCTGACGCGCGCGCTCTCTCCCCTCGTCGACGTCCGCTGCGGGAGCTTGCGCCACCGCGACCCGCGCCCCGACAACCAGCCCGAACGACACCATCGCGGCGCCGAGCACCCGGAACCCCGTGGATCGAGGACGCCAGACCCTCACCCGCGCTCGATAGCATGACGCCGCCGCCGGGCGTAGCGTCGCCCTCCGCCGGCGCTCACCGAGCATCGCGCGCTCTCGCCCGCTCGGCAGGCCGCGGAGTTCAGCACTCCACGGAGATCAGATCCACCGCGAAGCAGCGCAGCGCGTGCAAGCTTCGGCGCTGCCAGAGGATCTCCGAGCGGGAGATGAAGTGGATGGAATACCGATGCTTTTCGGACACATCACGCGCATTGCCGATCCAGGTCACGAAGGATTTGAGGCACGACGAGTTCATGAACTCCAGCGCCCGCAGATCGACCCGCACCTGCTTCACCTCGGAGCGCTGGGCCTCCTCGTGCACACGGGAGAGCACCCGCTCGAGGGCTTCGCTCACCCGCATGTCGGCCGTCCCGGAGAGCCGCAGCTCCACCACCTCCCCGTGGCATGTCGCCTCCACGCTCAGATCGGGCACCTCCAGCGCGGGCAGCTCCAGCGCGCTCACGCCTGCCCCCTCGGCCCCACCTGGGTCCGCGCTTCGATGAGCACCCGGTCTCCCTCGACGCTGCAGCGCATACGCATCTCCCCTTCGGCCCGGACCCGCACGATCCCCAGCCCCGAGCCCGTGCGGCGCCGTGCACCGCGCTCCATCGCCACCTGGTACTGCGCACAGGGATCCGGGAACCGCTCCATCTCCTCGAACAATCCCCTCAGCGCCTCGATGTCACAGGTGGCTGCGCGGTTGCGCAACCGGATCGCGATCTCCCGCGTCCCCTCCGGTCCCGGCTCCACGTCGATCGACAGCTCCGTCGTGCCGTCCATCGAGTACTTCACGGCGTTCTCGAGCAGCTCGTGCGTCGCCAGGGCCACCCGGGCCACCGCGTCCGGATCGTCCAGCACGCCCACGTAGAAATCGGACACGAACCGCCGGACCACCTGGATGAGCGCCGCACTCGGTCGAAACTGAAGCTCGAACGCTGTCGTCACGGAGCCCCCCAGCGAGGGATCCTTCGTACCCCCGCGCGCTCGGGGCGAAAAGGGCGAAGCACGTCCTTGCGTCAGCACCGCTACGCCAGCCTCGTCTGAGGCGCCCGGTAGCGCAGCACCAGCAGGGTCACGTCGTCCTCGGGCGCCACCGCCCAGCTCGCCACCCCGAGCAGGATCTCGTCGCGGATCCGCTCCACGGTCTCCTTTCCGAACGACTCCACGGTCTTGGCCACCGGCTCCAGTCCGTACTGCCGCCCCTCCTCGTTCCGCGCCTCGGTGATCCCGTCGGTGTAGAGCACCATCACGTCGCCGTCCGCGAGCTGGACCCGCGAATCCACGACCACGGCGCCGATGTCTTCCATCGCGCCGACCCAGGGCCCTGGCGTCGGCACCAGCTCACACCGGCCCGTCTCCGCCCGGTACACCAGGATCTCCTCGTGGGCCCCAGCGAAGGTGAACAGCCCATCGCGCCGGTAGCGGAGCAGCGTGAGCGTCACGTGTTCGTCGTTGCCGAGCCGGTTGCGGATGTTGTCGTAGAGCACCCGGTTGACGGCGCGCAGCATCTCGCTCGGTGGCGACAGTGGCTGCTCGCGCGCCAGCGCGGACACCGCGCTCTGGAGCATGATCATCACCAGCCCCGAGCGCAGCCCGTGACCCGCCACGTCCCCCACCGCGATCCACGTCCCTCCCCGCACCGGGATCACGTCCATGTAGTCGCCGCCGACCTCGGCGGCGGTGATCATCTGCGCGGCCACCTCGAGCCCGTCGACGTCGAAGCAGCGCGGCAGGATCGACGTCTGGATCTGCGTGCTGATCTCCAGCTCTTGCTCCAGCCGCTCCTTGGCCACCAGCTCCTGCCGCGACACCTCCAGCTCGCCGGCCATCCGGTTCATGGCCTGGCCGAGCACCCGCACCTCCAGCGGCCCCGAGATCGAGGCCCGCGCCTCCAGCGCGCCGGCGGCGAGTCGACCGGCAAACTGCACCAGCGCGTCGATCGGCCGGGAGAGCCGCTGGGAGAGCAGCACGGCGAGCAACACGCCGGCCGCGAGCGAGAGCAGCGCGAAACCATAAAGCCGCCGGGTGATCTTCTCGGCCGGCGCGAGCGCCTGGTCGAGCGACCGCAGCACCACGAACCGCAAGGTCGCGCCGGGCGGAGCGCCGGGCAAGGGCGCCGACAGCGAAAGGTGGTGTGCCCCCTCGATCACCACCGCCGCGGGCACGTCGCCCCCCTCGGCGGGGACCTCGGAGAGAGCTGCTCCCAGCGCGCCGCGGTCCCCGTCACCGAGCCGCTGCGACACGGCGGCAGGGCGCCCGCCTTGCTCGACCACCACCTCGCAGCCAGTCACCCGCGCCACCGCCTCGGCCACACCATCGTCGAGCGGGTGACCGAGCACCACGAGGCCCACCGTCGTCGTCCCGAACGACAGCCGCCGCACCTCCACCTCGAACACGCGCCCCCCCTGCGTCCACACCCCCGTCGCCTCGCCGCGCGCGAGCGCCTCGGCGACGCCGGGCAACCCCCGCAGGTCGAATCCCTCCGCCTCTGGATCGAGCACGTCGGCGAGCAGCCTCCCCTCCCCGTCGGTGAGCAGGAACAGCTCGCTCCCCACCGCCTTGCGCAGCTCGTACGCCACCCCGAACGTCGTCTCGCGCGAGACCTCCTCGGTCGCCACCACCGCCTTGAGCCGCGGCTCCTCCGCGACCACCCGCGCCTCGGACCGACGCCGCGCGTCCCGCTGCGCCTTCAGCTCCAGGAAGGCGTCACGGCTGCGGGCGAGGTCCGCGGCGATCTCCTTGTGCGCCGATGCCCTGAGCACCATGGCCACGAGGCTCACCGTCCCGGCCAGGGAGCCCGCGATCAGCAGCACCACGCCGAGCAACAGCAGCGAACGGAACCTCATGGCGCGCGGCGGCTCCCCTGTCCGCGCCGCAGCGGCACCTTCGACTCCGCGAGCACCTGCTCCTCCACAGAGACCCCGAGCGCCGATGCGACCGCGGGCGACATCGCGCGCCACACCACCCGTGCCCGCGCCGAGACCGCGGCACCTCGGTCGAAGGTGAACACCTCGCGCCGCGTCTGGCCTGGCCCGATCCGGTTGTCCGACCCCTGCGCCTGCGCGGCGTAGAACGGCACTTCCCGCCCTGCCTCGTCCACCAGCACCCGCCCGAACACCCGCGCCGAGCGGGACAGCTTCTGCTCCGCGGCGTCGAGCAAGGTCAGCTCGAGCGCGAGCTGTCGCCCGGGGAAGCCCGTCGGCGCGGCGTGCGCCTCGTTCGTGTTGGTCAGGCTCACCTCCGCACGGAGCGCCTGCCCGTTCTCTTCCACCTGCATCGTCAACCGCACCGCACCCCGCCTCAACGCTCCACTCTCCCCGAGCAGCTCATGGCTGCCCACGGAAGCGCGCCGCGTCCAGCCCGTCGCGACCTCGCCGTGCACCGCCGGCATGTGACACCCCTGGCACGACTTCCCGGCGGCGGCCGCGGGGCTCGCCAGCCAGTCGTCGTACTCCTTCAGCACCGGCAACGGCTCTCCCGACGCCGCACGCGTCGACCACTGATGACAGCCAGCGCAGAGCTTCGACTCCTTGAACAGCGGCGAGCAGCCCGTCGTGTGGAAGTAGTGATCCTGCGCGTCACAGAGCGTCCCCCACCGCTTGTCCCCGCTGAGCAAGAGCGTCAGCTTGGCGCGCGTCGGCCCCAGCTCCACGTCCCGCAGCATGTGGCAGGCGTCGCAGGTGACCCCCTCCTCGGCGAGCATGTCGCCCGGGGGCAGGATGCTGCGCAAGGGCGCGTGACAAGGATCGCAGGCCACAGGCTCGCTCTTGCTGCGCATCGCCAGGTACAGCGCGCCCTGGTTGCTCCGCGCGTGACCCGAGCGCGACCATCCGCCGTGGATCGATCCGTGGCAGTCGCCGCACCGGCTCGCCAGGTGCGCCGGCCCGGGCTCCCCCACCACGACTGGCGCCCCCGCAGCGAGCGACGCCGAGGTCCGCACCGCCGCGACCTCCCCCGACGCCACCCGCGCCAGCCGCTCTGCCGTGGCCACCGCCGACACCGCAGGCGGTGCCTCGCCATCACAGCCGACGCTGGCAGCGCTGACGACGCTGACGGTACAGACGGCGAGGAGCCACGCTCCCGGCGCGCGCATACCCGCTACTTGTAGCGGCCGTATGGCGTCCCGTCCTTCCTCGGATGCCGCGAAGGCGGCCTGCCCTCGACCACCGAGAGCGAGAGCGTCGACACGCCCCCGGCGTCGACCTTCACCTCACCGCGTCGCTCGTCGCCGCCCGCGTGCCACGCCACCACCGGGTAGGTCCCCGTCGGCACGTCCTTGATCCGGAACGACCCGTCGGCGCCCGTCACCGCATAGAATCCCGTGTCGAGCACCTTGATCCGCGCCTGCATCTGCGGGTGGATGTTGCAGTACACGTCGACCACGCCCGGGTTCTTCAGCGTCACCGACTTGCTCGTCCCGCTCTTGTAAAGACCCAGATCGAACCGCGCCGCCTTCGACACCGAGAACACGTTGTGGAACACCTTGTCCTCGTTGGGGAACTCCACCGTGGTCCCGGTCGTCACCACCATCACCCCCGGGGTGAACGTCAGGTCTCTCTGGCGGATTGCCCGGCTCTGCCCTGCCGGGAGCGGACCTGGGGCTCCCTCCAGGTAGACCACCACCCCTGCGCGATCGGCCTTCGGCGCGTCGTCCTTCAGCACCGACACCGTCCCCTCGACGGTCCCCGTCGGCTTCGCGGCGTCGGCGGCGGCCCGCACGGCCGGGGACGCGCTCGACAGCGCGACGAACAACCCCGTGACGAGTGCCGCCGTGACGTGCCTCTCCCGCATCGCTCCTCCGCTCAGTATTTCACGAGCAGCGAGCTCGTGAGCACATCATTCGGAAACTGGGGCGCGGGGCCCAGCTCCAGGTTGAAGGTGTACTCCGCCTTGACGATCACCCGCTCGCCGATCTCGAACCGCGCCCCGCCGGTCGCCCGCATCACCTGCGAGAGATAGACGAAGCTCTCTCCGCTCCGGTGCAGCGCGTCGCGCCAGTCGACACGCGCGTACGGCGTCATCCAGTTGAACAGGCGGTACCCGAGCAGCCCGTACGCGCCCTTGTATTTCAGGCACGGGCTGAGCCCGCACGCGGCAGCCCCCGCCTCCGAGCGCCCTTGCACCTCGCCCATCACGAACTCCGCCGTGAAGTCCACGTCGTGCCAGTCGAGGTGCAGGTCCACCCCGTAGTGGAACTGGTGTACCGCGTCGTCGGGCTGCTGATCCGCCGCGCCGAACGCGCCGCTCACCCCGACCTCCAGCCCGGCGCCCAGGGGCGCCTTCGACGAGATCCTCCCGGCCAGCGTCTTGAACACGTTCGAGTCCACCTCGTCATGGAACGGGAACATCTCGACGCCATGGCTCCCGTTCGTCACGGCGACGTTCACCGTCAGCACGTCGTCCAGGAACGTCCCCCGCGCCTTGAGCCCCACCGGCGCGCCACAGGTGTAGCGGCACACGAGCGAAGGGGTCACGTTCAGCCGGTCCGGCGCCTCCCGCATCCGGTACTCGTACCCCAGCACCGAGTCGAACTTCCCCGCGTACAGGCTCAGCGAGAAGCGCTCCACCGGCACGATGAACTCCGCAAACGCGAGCTTCACGTCGATGAAGTCCCCGAGCGCCGTGCCACCCGAGACCGACACGTTGCGCCCCCTGGGCACGAGGTCCACCGACCCCGTGAGCGAGAGGTGCTCCCCGAATCCGGCGAACAGCCCGAGGTTCAGCGCGTTCACCAGGAACGACGGCTTGCCGCCGCTGTTCACCGGATCGAACACCACCGCGCGCGAGTCGCCGGTGTCGGCCGGCTCGCCGCGGGCGTTGATCGCGGTCGACAGCGGATCGCCGTAGAACACCCACGAGTCCGGCACCCGGCCCGTGTAGCTCGGGAAGTAGCGGTGCCCGAGATCGGCGCGGATGCCCGAGCCGTTGCCTTGCACGTAGAAGAAGCCCGTGTCGAGGTAGCCGTTCAGCCGCCCCGCCAGCGGCAGGAGGCGCGTCACCACCTGGTCGAGGAAGCCTTGCTCGTCCTCGAGCTGCGCGAGCTTCTTGCGCAGCTGCGCGTTGTCGCGCTCCAGCGCGCGCAGCCGCTGTTCATTCTCGTCGTTCCGCGCTTGCGCCTCGCGCAGCCGCTCGCTGTCGCGCTCCAGCGCACGCAGCCGCGGCTCGACGTCGTCGGTCGTCTGCGCCCAGGACACGCCCGAGGCGGACACGCCCGAGACGAAGGTGGACGCGAGGCAAGCGATGGAGACGACGCGGCAGTGGACCATCGAGCGCGCAGCGTTACGTCACTTCGCCGAGGTGTCCTCGCGAAGCGCCACGGGGACCGGCGCTCCGGTGAGCGTCTCGAGGAACGCCACGATGTCGTCGATCTCCTGCTCGGTGAGGTTGAGCGGCTTCACCTTGTCGCTCTTCGCGCCCACGAAGCCCGCTTCGTGCCCGCCCTCGTTGTAGAACGCGACCACGTCGCGCAAGGTCTGGAGCTGCCCCGTGTGCATGTACGGCCCCGTCTCGGCGACGCTTCTGAGCCCCTTCGTCCTCCAGGCGCCACGCAGCTCGGGGCTGACCGAGAGATCATCGAGCCGCCCCGTGCTTCGATCGTCACTGTACGGCCCACTCGAATTGAACGGGTTCTCCAGGAGCGCGCGCACCGCGGCCTCGCGCCCCGTCTCCTTGGGATTGATGTTCGGCCCCACGGGGGCGAGCCCGTTGACGTGGAACGCGTCGTCGCTGAAGTGGGGCCCCGCGTGGCACGCCACGCACCCCGCCTTGCCCACGAACAACCGCAGCCCACGCCGCGCGCTCTCGCCGATGGCGTCATGGTCGCCTTCGACGTAGCGATCGAACGGCGCGTCCCGGCTCACGAGCAGCCGCAGGTAAGCTCCCAGCGCCTTGCCGAAGTTCGCGTAGATCACGTTCACGATCTGCCGGTCCGGCTCGGTCATCTCCTTCCAGGCGTCCTCGCCGGGCTTGCCCTTCGCCGGGAAGCGGTAGTGGTTCTCGTCCTTCGCATCGAGCGACGGGTCGAGGGCAGTATCGAAGATCGCGTCGTACTCGTCGCGGTACTTGTCCCAGAGCACGTGCGCCACCTGGAGGCGGGTGCCGTTCATCGCGATGTCGAGCTCCGGATCCACCAGCGCGTCGGCCCAGAGCGAGTCGCTCACGCCGTCGTTCTCGATCCATGGATCGTAGAACGCGGCGTTGATCACCGTGTTGGCGTTGCGCGGGATCCAGTCTGTCCCGAGCGAGGCGTTGTTCGGGTGCGAGCGGTGATCGATGAGCCAGGTGCCGTGATGGCAGCTCGCGCAGGCCACGCGCCCCGACTGCCCTTTCGTCCCGAGCCCGCCCTTCGTCTCTGGAGCGCCCAGCTTGAGCGGACCCGAGTAGCCCTTCTCGAAGAAGAGCCGCTGCCCCAGCGCCGCCGCCCTCGGATCGTCGGCGTAGCGGTTCGTCGTGTCCTCCGGCACATCCGGCAAGGGAGAGAGGGTCTGTACCTTCTCCCACTCGACGGGCGTGAAGAACTCGTCGACCAGCGTCTCGTCAACGCTGCAACCGGAAGCCCCGAACGCGAGAAGCGCGAAACTCCAACTGGCCAGCCGCATAAGACCCCGAATCCGACCCCCTGATTGCATCTCAGTTGGTGCGCCGGCGAAAGAGGGTTTTTCCGGAACAGGGCTACCTGCGTTTCCTGTCACGAGATGTTTGACGGACGAAACCCGGCCTGGATGTCAATTTGCGGATCGGACGTTGCCCAAAGACCGGCTCGCTCGTCACGACCCCCCGGACACGACATCGGACGCACACCGGCTCCTGCGCCCTCCACCGCACACGGACCTGGCGCGTTCCGTGTCCGTCGCACCTGGCGCGAATGTCCGTCGCACCTGGCGCGAATGTCCGTCGCACCTGGCGCGAATGTCCGTCGCACCTGTCTTGCACACCACCTCGTGGCCTTGACGGCCCGCGTCGCGCGCACATGACGTCGCGACGGCAACGCGACGTCTTCACGAGCAGCGGGTGGTTTCCAGCAGACGCGGTGCCTTGCATGCACCACAATGGATGCGCTCGTGAGATCGGTGACCCTCCCGCCTGCGATCGTGGCTCGGTTCCGCAGCCTGTCGCTCGAACGACTGGAGCGCATCGAAGCGGAGTGGACGGCCGTGCTCGCGGGGGACCACGAGCGCGCCGCCGAGGTTCACAACGACCTGCACACGCTCAAGGGCGACGCGCGCGTCGTCGGCTTCAGCGACATCCACCTCCTCGCGCACAAACTCGAAGAGCTGCTCGTCGCGGCCGAGCACCGCCAGTTCCGGATGCCGGAAGAGTTCGACCTGGTGATGACCATGGCGATCCGGCTCATGGTCATGCTGCTCCGCACCCGGGATGGCGTCTCGCTCGGCGGCATCGACGTCGATGGGTTCGTACAGCAGATCGACGAGCTGGTCGCCGACAGCCAGGTCCGCTCCGTCGAGAGCACCGATCAGCCGCCCGTCTCGCGGCGCGCCCCGCTCACCATCGAGCCGCTCGATCGCGTCGCACCTGCGACCCAGCAGGGCCTCGCGGCTGCCGCGACCGACGTGTACCTGGAGCACCTGCGCGCCTCGGGCGCCGCGAGGGCGCGGCTGCTCTCGTCGTGGCGCGCGCTCAGCCGGCAGATCTCCGACCTCTACGCGGCCCCCATTGCGCCCCGCGTCGCGCGGCACCAGCACGCCACGCTGAAGCTCGCGCGCGACCTCGGCAAGGAGACGGCCGTGGAGGTCATCGCCGGCGACGTCCGGGTGCGCGCCGACGCCGCCGACGCGCTGGAGACCGCGCTCCTCCACCTGCTGAACAACGCCATCGATCACGGCATCGAGGCCCCCTCCGAGCGCATCCGCCTCGACAAGCCGCCCGTGGGGCGCATCCGCGTCCAGGTCCGGATGATCGACGGAGGGGGTGAGGTCGAGGTCGACGACGACGGGCGCGGGGTCGATCTCGACGCCGTGCGCGCGCAGGCCGTGGAGCGCGGCTTCCTCACACGCGAAGCCGCCGAGAGCGCCACGGAGCGCGAGCTGACCGACCTCGTGCTCCAGCCGGGCTTCAGCACCCGCACGCGGGTCAGCGACATCTCGGGGCGCGGCGTCGGCCTCGACGCCGTGCGCAGCGCCCTCGCCCGCGTCGGCGGTCGGCTCCTCCTCTCCACGCACCCCGGCCATGGCACCACGGTGACCGCGCGTGTGCCCCAGGCCAGCCGCCGCCTCCGCGTGATCTGCTTCCCCGCGTGCGGCACGGACCTCACCTTCGCCGTCCCCGCGACCTTCGACGTCACCCCCCTCGACGAGGACACCCCCTCGGCCCTCGACCCCTTGGCCCTGCTCGAGATCGATCCGGGGAGCCGCCGCGGCTGCCGCCTCGCCCTCGAAATCCAGCGGGATCAGTTCCTCGTCCGCCTGCGCGTGGGCGGCCTGCCCTTCCGTCGCACCGCCGAGCGGCTCTGTCCGACACCGGACCACCACCCGGTCGAGGTGGTGCTCCTCGGAGATGACGAGGCGATCCTCCTCCGCCCCGAAGCGCTGCTCGCCGCGGCCAAGCGCGCCTGATCCCACAGCAGGATGTCCCCTGGTCCCGATGCGGACCTGGGCGATGGCGCATCCCGCAGGCCCTATTCCGCCCTTGCTGAAAGCCATCACCTCGCCGAGGTGGACCTGGTCTCAGCGCTTTTTTTTTCGGCGAGTCCGCCTCGTGACCGGGAGCAAGCGACGAACGACGGGGGAAGGTTCACTCCCGGACCTGTCGACGGACAGCGTCACCGCGACCTCGTCTCGCGAAAAGGCCAACGGATGCCAGCGCGCAGGCCAGGGTCACCCCGGGACGGGGCCAGGAACCCCACCGAAGGGAGGTGGATCAGAGCGCATCCAGGAGGGCGAGGCTGGCCGACGTGTCCAGGGATCGACCTTACCCTAGGTGGCGTCGACCGCTGACGGCATCCATGAGAGCGGAACATGGTCCCGTCGTCCGCTGACGACACCATGGTTTCGCGAAACAAGGCCCCGTCGTCCGCTCACGGGACCTGTGCACGCGCGAGACATGGTCCCGTCGTCCGCTCACGGGACCTGTGCACGCCGCTGCTGGTGGAATTTCTCCCCCGAACGACCTGCTCCACGCCATTCAGCGCCATTCAGGACGGAATTTGCGCCGTGGTGCAGGCCGCTGGATCCAGCGCCGTCTGCACGAGACGGAATGTGGACTTCGGTCATCCAGCCCCTCTCGCGCTCACCCCGCCACGCGGAATCGTGCGCGCGACGCTTTGGCGAGGGGCGACAGTGAGGCACTTCGCAGGTGTGCCCGCAAATTTAGATCGCGCGGTCGGGCACCGGACGGTCGGTGCCCTCCTTCATTCACTCAGTAGGGCCAAGATGACCACTGCGGCCACGATGACCATCACGACCACTGCGTCCATTGCGGCTGCTCACTGCGGCGGGGGGATCGGCGGGATCTTGAACACGTCCCAGGCCGGGGTGTGGTTGCTCTCGTTCTCGGGCTGGTTCCACAGGTACACCGAGGTGTAGGTCTGCACGTTGCTGCCCTCGACCACCACACCGGTCATGTAGAGCTGCGGCGTCGTGCCGTTGCCGCGCTTCGACGAGTAGACCAGCCAGTAGTACGTGCGCCCGTTCACGGTCGTCGCCTCGGGCGCCCACTTCGGCCAGCTGTTGGTGACGCCCGGGCTGGTGCGCCCCGTGCAGGCCACCGGATCGTTCGCGGCGAGCCGGACGGCATCACCGCCCTGGGCCGGGATCACGAACAGCTCCGCCAGCGGCTGGTCGTACATGTTCGGACCGACGGGGAAGCGGTTGAAGGCGAGCAAGGCATCGTCCGACGAGAACGCCGGGTAGTACTCGGCGAAGTCGCTGGACGAGGCGCCAGGGATCGGGGTCGCAGCGCCTCCTTGCCGGCCGTTGTAGGGCACGGCGTAGAGATCGGCCGGGCCAGCGTCGAGCCTTCCCGTGGTCTGCGAGGTGTTGGACACGTAGACCACCGTCTGCCCGTCGTGGCTCCAGGTCGGTGAGCCCACGCCGCGCGGGTCTCCTTCGCGGGCGATGAAGCCGTGCGCGACGCCTTCGCCGCTCGCCTGCGCCTCCAGGTCGACCCAGATCAGGTTGGAGTTCGCGCCGACGCCGAGGGGCGCCACCATGATCCGGTCGCCGTTCTGCCAGTGCGCCTTGGAGTACGAGTGGATGCCGATCTCGGAGAAGCCGGTGAGCGCGGCGACGCCCCCGGGGCCCATGAAGGGGGGCTGGGCGCCGGCCGTCATGCCCTCGATGGAGGCGAGCACGTTGCTCCAGGGCGCCTGCGCCGTGAAGCCGACGAACTTCCCGTCCGGCGTCGAGGTGTGGCAGCCGATGCACGTCACCTGCGCGCCGTTCACGGTGGTCATCTGCACCTGGGGAGGGGTCAGCGTGACGGCCACCGACTCGTCGCCGACCTGGAAGCCTTTGAGGGCCGAGCCGCCGGTCGTCGTCCAGTAGACGACGGCGCCCTCGGCCTGGGTGGGCGCGACGTGGAACTCACCCGTGGTGCCCGTCTTCGGTGGGCTGGAGAGGCCGTTGCCGTCGAAGACCGCGGCGCGGACGGTCATCGTGACCGAGATGGGCGCGCCCGATGCGCGGGCAGCCAGCGCCTCCCACATCGGCTTGGGCATCGTCCAGGAGGGGTCGCCCGTGTACACGAGCAGGTCGTGTTCCTCGCCCGCCGTGTGGAGGCGGATCTCGAAGAGGTTCTGCTCCGACTCCGCGGGGTTGTAGCGGAAGCGCGGTCGCAGCCAGTTGCGCGGGAAGAGCGAGCCGACCTCGGGCTCGAACAGGCACGGGCCGCCCGCGTTTTCTCCCGGGTCGGCGAACAGCTCCGGCGCGTTCGCGGGCGCCGAGTCCTCCACCACCGGGTCCTTCGGGAAGGCGGGGACGAACGACGTCCCTCCGACACCCGAGAGCAGATCGCCGCCGGTCCCGGTGCCCGAGCCTGCGCCGGCGCCGCCTGCGCCTCCGGTGTTCGTGCCTGTTCCTCCCGGGTCGCCCGAGCTGGACGAGTTGCCGCTGCCGCAGGCGGCGACCGCGATCACCGGCGCCGTGCAGGCGGCGAGCAAGAGAAGGGTCATCCGATGTGAGCTGGCCATGAAGAACCTCTCATGGGCTGAATGAAGCCAAGTGGGTGCACGGTGAGCGTGCGGGAGTGGTCCTGGAGGGTCAAGCCTCGCAGTCGCCCGAGAGGCCGAGGCCTGCTCGATGGGATCAGCGGCTCGGTCGAGTGGTCACGGTCGAGGGATCAGGGGCTCGGTCGAGCGGTCACGGTCGAGAATGACACCCTGAGTGGAGCGCTCGCCCAGATCCTGGCAGTTCGGCCACGTCCATCGAGGCGTCGATGTGCCGCCAGGTTGCACACTCGCCGACCTGTCGACATGGTTCTCCAGGTAGCGGGGGCGCAGCCGGACAACGCGGAGAAGAGCCCCGGAAAGGCAGGCGAGCATGAGGATTCACGTCCCCGATCTGTGCAGCGCGCAGCACAAGTCGAACCCCTACCCCGTCTACGCGCGGCTCCGCGCAGAGGCGCCCGTCATGCGCATCGTCTTCGGCGACAAGAAGCCGGCCTGGCTTCTGACCCGCTACGACGATGTGGCTGCGGCGCTCAAGGATCCGCGCCTCGCCAAGAACGCGTACCGCACCCTCACCCCGGAGGAGCAGGCGAAGGCCATGCCGTGGACCCCCGGATTCCTTCGCCCGCTGACGACGAGCATGCTCGACCAGGATCCTCCGGACCACACCCGGCTGCGGACGCTCGTGCACAAGGCGTTCACGCCGCGCGCGGTGGAGAGCCTGCGCGAGCGCATCGAGGTGCTCACCGCCGAACTCATCGCGCGGGCGCGCGCGCGGGGCAGCATCGACCTGCTCGAAGAGCTCGCGGTGCCGCTGCCCATCACGGTGATCTGCGAGATGCTCGGGGTCCCGGAGGCGGACCGCGCGCGGTTCCGCGCCATGAGCAACCGCCTGATCGGCATCGTCACGCCGACCGACATGCTCCTCGCCATGCCCTCCATGTGGATGCTGATGCGTTACCTGCGCGGGCTCGTGGAGAGCCGGAGGCGGAGCGGGGGGAACGACATGCTCGCCGCACTCATCGACGCCGAGGAGGCGGGTGACCGGCTGGGCGAGGAGGAGCTGCTCTCCATGGTGATGCTCCTCTTGCTCGCGGGCCACGAGACCACCGTGAACCTGATCGCCAGCGGAATGCTCTCGCTGTTCGACGACCACGAGGCGCTCGAGCGGCTCCGCAGCGAGCCTTCGCTGATCAAGCCGGCCGTCGAGGAACTCTTGCGGCACACGAGCCCGGTCGACCTCGCCACCGAGCGCTACACGACGGAGGAAGTGGCGTTCAGCGGGCACGTCATCCCGAAGGGACAGCGGGTGTTCGCGGTACTCGGCTCCGCGAACCACGACGAGCAGATGTTCGCGCAGCCCGAGCGCTTGCAGCTCGATCGCGACCCGAACCGGCACCTCGCGTTCGGCAGCGGCATCCACTATTGCGTCGGCGCTCCGCTCGCCAGGCTCGAGGCGCAGATCGCGTTCACGGCCATCCTGAAGGAGCTCCCCGGCCTGCGGCTCGCGGTGCCGCGCGCCTCGCTGCGGTGGAAGCCGGCCACGATCCTGCGCGGGCTCGATCAGCTCCCGGTGCACTGCACGCCGGCGCCGACCTGCTCCATCCCCAGGGCAAAGCCCACGGCAGCGGCGACCGCCCCCCTCGGGTGAAGCGAAGGGAGACACTTGGTTGGAGCGCCTGTCCAAGTCGCGTAGGCTCGCCCCGGCCCTTCTTCCTCTCTGTCTCTCTGGAGCGCTCTTCCCATGTTGGATCTGGCCGTCCTCTCCAAGACCGTCATCTCGACCCTGCTCTTCGTGCTCATCGGCATCGTGGTCTTCGCCGTGGCGTTCATGCTGATCGTGAAGGTCACCCCCTTCTCCATCCGCAAGGAGATCGAGGAGGACCAGAACACCGCGCTCGCCATCGTGATCGGCTCGGTGATCCTCGGCCTGGCCTGGATCATCTCCGCCGCCATCCACGGCTGAGCCCGGGAGCGGCCGGTGGCCTCGGCAGCGATCCCAGGCGGCAGCGAGCCGCAGCAGTCGCCCGAGCAAGGTGCTGTTCCGGCCTGGACCGCTGCACCCGGCGCCGGGGCCTCTGCCACAGCCATGTCCTCGCCACGCATGGCTGCGCCCTGGATCTGGGGACGCAACGTGGATCTCGCCGTGTTCGGAGGGTCGGCGGCGGCGGCGCTGCTCCTCGCCGCGCTGTCGCCGGCGCTCTCCGAGGAGGGGGCGCTGCCCATGTGGGGCTGGGTCGTGTTCGTGCTCGCGATCGACGTCGCCCACGTCCACACGACGCTGTTCCGCACCTACCTGGATCGCGACGAGCTGCGCCGCCGCAAGGTGCTCTACACGGCGGTGCCGCTTCTCTGCTGGGTCGCTGGCGTCGCGCTGCACCTCGCGTCGTCGCTCACGTTCTGGCGGGTGCTCGCCTACGTCGCCGTCTTCCACTTCGTCCGCCAGCAGGCGGGCTGGGTGGCAATCTACCGGGCGCGGGCCGGAGAGCGCGCGCGCCTGGACCGGGTCCTCGACGACGCCTTGATCTACGCGGCCACCGGGTTCCCCTTGCTCCACTGGCACGCGCACCTGCCCCGGAGCTTCCGCTGGTTCGTCGAGGGCGACTTCGTCACCGTGTCCTGGCTCCGCGCGCTTTTGCCGGTGGCCGGTGTGCTCTACGGAGGTCTCGCGCTGGCCTACGTCGTCCGTAACGTCTGGCGGATGCGCGCAGGCGCGCCGCTCAACGCAGGCAAGCACCTCGTCGTCGCCGCCACCGCGATCACCTGGTACGTGGGCATCGTCGCGCTCGACAGCGACTTCGCCTTCACCGTGACCAACGTGATCGCGCATGGCGTGCCTTACATGGCCCTGCTCTGGGGATACACGCGCGAGCGGGGGCGAGAGCGCCCAGGCTCGGTCGTCGCCCGCGTCGCCGCCGGTGGCTTCGCGGCGTTCCTCGCGACCGCGCTGGCGTTCGCCTTCTTCGAGGAGCTGCTGTGGGATCGGCTGGTGTGGCACGATCGCCCGTCCCTGTTCGGGGGCCCGGGCCGCGAAGCGCCATGGCTCGGCCCCCTTGCGCTGTCGTTGATCGTGCCCTTGCTCGCCGTCCCCCAGGCCACCCACTACGTGCTCGACGCCGTCCTCTGGCGCCGTCGTGATACCCGGAAGGCCCAGGCGCGGGCGCTCGGTTTCGGCGCCTCGTGAAGCGCACCTCGTGAAGCGATGAGGACCCCGATGCCGTCCCAAGGAGCCCGCCTTCGCCCCGTCACCTGCCGCGCGGCGCTCGCGGTCCTCGCGCTCGCCGCCGGGTGCTCGTACAGCAACGACATCACGCGCGCGCCGCCACCGAAGCCGCCCGTGCAGCGGAGCGAGGTGGCCGCGCCCGCCACGTACGCCTCGGGGCGCCTCCCCGGGACGGCACGCCCGCTGCACTACGCCCTCTCGCTCTCGATCGATCCCACGAAGGAGCGCTTCTACGGCGACGTGACCATCGACATCGAGGTGCCGGTGAAGACCGAGTCGCTCGTGCTGCACGGGCGCGAACTCACCATCGCGCGCTCCGAGGTGGTGCTCGACGGGGAACTCTTGCCGGCGCGGGTCGTCCCGCGGAAGGCGCCAGGCAACAAGGGGAGCCCCGAGGAGCTGGTCTTGAGCCTGTCCCGGCCGCTGCCACCAGGGCAGGCCCAGATCCGCATCGCCTACTCCGCACCGCTCGACAGCCAGCCGGCGGGTCTGTACCGGGTCGAGGAAGCGGGCGCGTCCTACGTGTTCACCCAGCTCCAGCCCACGGATGCGAGGCGGCTGTTTCCTTGCTTCGACGAGCCGTCGTTCAAGGTGCCGTTCGACGTGAAGGTCACCACGCCGAAGGGAAACCTGGTCGTCTCCAACACACCCGAGACCGATCACACCGAGCCCGAGGACGGGCGAGGCTCGACGTTCACCTTCGCCACCACGCCCCCGCTGCCGACGTACCTGCTCGCGCTCGGGGTGGGGCCGTTCGAGCTGCGCGAGGGGCCGCGGGGGGCGGTGCCCTTGCGGGTGATCACACCACGCGGGAAGGCAGACGCGGGGCAGATGGTGCTCGAGACCGCGGCCGCGCACCTGAAGGTCGTCGCCGCCACGCTCGACCAGCCCTTCCCCTTCCCCAAGCTCGATCTGCTCGCCGTGCCCGAACTCGGCTTCGGCGCCATGGAGAGCGCGGGCCTCGTCAGCTTCCGCGAGGATCTGGTGCTGCTCGACGCGACGACGGCGTCGACGTCGGCCCGGCGGGGCATGGAGGAGGCCGTGGCGCACGCGATGGCCCACCAGTGGTTCGGCAACCTGGTGACGGCGGCATGGTGGGACGATCTGTGGCTGCACGAGGGGTTCGCCGCGTGGATGAAGGCGGAGGTGCTCGACACGTGGCGCCCCGCGACGAATGCGCGCGCGGCGGCGCTGGAGGAGCGGAGCCGGGCGATGAACCTGGATCTGCTCGACGCGACCGCGCCGGCCCGACCCGCCGTGACGAGCACGAGCGAGGCGAAGGAGGCGCTCGCACCGTTCACCGGGGAGAAGGGCGGGGCCGTGCTCGCGATGCTGGAGTCCTGGGTCGGAGCGACGCCGTTCCGCGATGGCGTGCGGGCCTACATCAAGACGCACGCGCTCGGGAGCGCGACGACGGACGATCTGCTCACGTCGCTGTCCTCGGTCTCGGGGCAAGATGCGGCGGCGGTGGCGTCGCCCTTCCTCGATCGGGCGGGGGTACCACTCGTGCGCGCCGAACTCGCCTGCGAGGGCGGCAAGCCCCCCCGGGTGACGCTCTCCCAGATCCGGCTTCGCGCGACGCTGCCGACGAGCCGGGAGCCGGTGAAGGAGGGCCCCTTCAGGATCCCGGTGTGCATCGGGTACGACGGCGAGGGCAAGATGGGGCCGGCCTGTCAGCTCCTGGACAAGGCGACGGGGGAGGTCGCGTTGCCCGAAGGGCGCTGCCCGCGCTGGATCCACCCGAACCCGGTCGGTGCTGGGTATTACCGGTTCGCACTGCCCACCGCGCAGCTCGCGGCGCTCTCGGCAAACACGCAGGCGCTCGACGTGCGCGGCCGCATCGGGCTCATCGAGAACACCTGGGCGCTCGTGCAGAGCGGGGAGCTCGGCGCGGAGGTGCTGCTCGAGCTGCTGTCGGGGCTGAAGCGGGAGCGGCACCGGCTGGTGGTCGAGGCGATGATCCGCGCGCTCCGGGGCCTGAGCGACACGGTGGTGGAGGAGGGGTTCAGGCCTGGCTTCCAGGGGTTCGCGTCGTCGCTCTTGTTGCCCATCGCGCGGGAGCTGGGCTGGGAGACGCGCAAGACCGACACCGATGACCAGCGGCTCTTGCGGCGGGACACGCTGGAGGCGCTGCTCGTGTTGACGGAGGATCCCTGGCTGTTCACCGATGCCGAGCGCAAGGCGGCGGCATTCCTCAAGGATCCGCGCGCGGCGGGGGGCAGCGCCGCGGCCATCGCGCTCCGTGCGTCGACGCGGCGCGCGGGCGAGGCACGCTTCAGGCAGCTCACCACGGCACTGAAGAGCGCCTCCACGCTGGAGAACCGGCAGACGATCCTGGAAGCGATGGGGAGCTTCGCCGATCCGGCCCTGCTGCGCCGCGCCCTGGACTGGACGCTGAGCGGCGGGGTGACGACCCAGGACGGCGCTGTGGTGTTCAGGGCCGCGACGGTGTGGCCCGCCGCCCGGCCCCACGTGGTCGCATGGTTGAAGGAGCACCTCGCCGATCTGAAAGGGAAGCTCGCCGACACCGAGCTGGTCCGCACCACGGAGGTCCTGGGGACGCTCTGCGAGGAGGAGCCACGGGAGGAGGCGGCGCGTTTTTTCAAGGAGGCGCTCCTGGATGTGGAGGGCGCGGACCGTCCGCTCCAGCAGACGCTTTCGGCGGCGGCCGCCTGCGTGGCGATGCGCCAGCGCGAGGCGCCGCTGCTGACGAAGCGGCTCTCGAACTGGCCCCGCAGCGCGCGGCCTTGAGGCCGCGGCGGTTCGGCGCCTGGGCGGGCGTATCCGTCATTTTCGCGGTCCCCCTCTTGACGGAGGTTGTCCCGAGCACGAGGCTCGCGTGCGGTGCCAGATCTCCACACGTTACCCGCGTGACCTGTCGCGCTCGGCGTCCGACGAACTCGCGCGCAGCGGTGATGCGAGCAGGAACCGACCCTGCTATTCATGCATCGCAGCTCGCAGCGCCGGCGGCGCGACCCCGGCGATCCTGGCTTTCGATGCTTGTCGCGTTCTGAGGTAGATGATGGCTGACTCGCGGTCCTCGGGGGGACTTGCCGGAAAGTTGACGCCCAGTTCCTCCAACTCACGCGCTCCGGTGCTGGTGGTCGACGACGACGCCGAGCTCCGCGACGCGCTGCGGGAGCTCTTGGAGGAGAACGGCTACGATGTGTACTGCGCCGAGAACGGCCGTGAGGCGCTGGAGCTGTTGAAGCGCGTGGACCCTCCGCCGGGCCTGATCCTCCTGGACCTGGTGATGCCCGTGATGAGCGGGCAAGAGATGCTGGTGGCGCTGAAGCAGGTGCACGCGCTGGCCGCCATCCCGGTGACGATCGTGTCGGCGTCGGAGGACCCTCCGCCAGGAGAGGACTTCCTGCACAAGCCGCTCGACGTCGACGCGCTGCTCGGGATCGTGGAGAAGGCCTGCGGGAGCTGAGCCCGGCGCGGTGCTGGCCGGGAAGTTGGCGGCGGAGGTCTGGCGCAGGCAAGACTGAGGGGGTGAAGCTCGCGAGGAGTGCGCTCGTCCTGACGGCGGTGGTGGTGTGCGCGGCGTGTACCGAGGCGCAGGGCACGGGAGCCGAGGCGCAGGGCGCAGGCGAGGAGCGCCCTGGGGCTGCCGAGAAGCGCATCGAGGAGAGGGGGCCCGCGGCGCCTTCCATGGATCTCACGGAAGCGTCGAGGTCCAAAAAGGAGCGTGCCGACGAGACAGGGCTCGACGAGGAGCCGTCGCTCCGGATCAGCGCGGTAGGCGACTGCACGATCGGCACGGACCTCAAGTCGCGCTGGGGGGTGGGCTCATTTCATGTGGAAATGCAGGAGCGAGGGGGAGATCTCGCCTATCCGTTCTCCGGCGTCGTGGGGTTGCTGTCGCAGGACGACCTGACGATCGCGAACCTGGAGACGACACTCACCACCCATGAGCCGCGCGAGCCCTCGGCAGGGCTGCAATTCCGCGGTGATCCGGCGTGGGCCCGCATGCTGGTGCTCGGCAGCGTGGAGGCTGTGAGCGTGGCGAACAACCACGCGTACGACCTCGGGCGGGTCGGCTTCGAGGACACGGTGCGGGCGGTGCAAGCGCAAGGGGTCGGGGTCTTCGGGTTCGGCCTCGTGGATCGGCGGACGATCAAAGGGATCGAGGTGGTGAACCTGGGGTACACGGGCGGAGAGCCGAGCTCGATCATGAAGGACATGGTGCGGTCCGTGAGCCGCGAAAAGCGGCCCGACAACCTGGTGATCGTGTCCTTCCACTGGGGCGGCGAGGGGGTGTACCAGCCCAATGGAGATCAGATTCGCCTGGGGCGCGGTGCCATCGACGCAGGGGCCGATCTGGTGCTGGGCCATCACCCCCACGTGATTCAGGGGATCGAGACGTACCGAGGCAGAGAGATCGTGTATTCGCTTGGAAACTTCGTCTTCGGGGGTCACTCGAATCCCGAGGACAAGGACACGATCATCTATCAGGCGACCTTCCAGCGGAAGGAGGGGCGCGTGGTCCCGAAAGAAAGCCAGGCGATTCCGGCGCGGGTGTCGTCGGTCCCGGAGCGGAACGATTACCGCCCGGTGCTGCTCGATGGGGCCGAAAAGGCGCGGGTGCTGGAAAAACTGCGGGGATACAGCGCAGCGCTCGCGATGCATTGAAGGTCGAGGAACGTCGAGGAACGTCGAGGCGGCGTGCAAGGCCGGGGCGGCCTCGCACGGCGGGCGTCACGCGCACGGCGGGCGTCACCAGGGCCGCCGCACGAATTTTCCCAATGGCCCGAGAGCGCGTCACTCTAACCTCCCGAGCCCCTCCCATGACCCCCGCCGAGCAGCCCCTCGCGCGCTGGAGCCTTGCGAAGCGCATCGGCTTCAGGTTCGCGTTCGTCTACCTGGTCCTCTACTTCTTTCCATTCCCGGCTGGATACCTCCCCGGCACGGACTGGATCCGGGACCTGGTTGAGGCGCCCTGGAACGCGCTGGTCCCCTGGGTAGGGGAGCACGTGCTCGGGGTCGGGTCCGAGATCCCGAACCAGCGCACGGGGAGCGGCGACCGGCTCTGGGACTACGTACAGACCTTCTGCCTCTTGGCGCTGGCCATCGTCGGCGCCAGCGTCTGGTCGGTGCTCGACGCGCGACGGACGCATTACACGCGGCTCGCCGCGTGGCTGCGGCTCACCCTGCGCTACGCCCTCGGCGTGGTGATGATCGACTACGGGCTGGCGAAGATCATCCCGACCCAGTTCGTCGAGCCCGGCCTCATCGCACTGCTGACGCCCCTCGGGGAACTCTCACCGATGGGGCTCCTCTGGAACTTCATGGGGCACTCGACGCCATACGCGACGTTCGGAGGCGTGGCGGAGGTGGTGGGCGGGCTGCTGCTCTTCTTCCGGCGGACGACGACGCTGGGGGCCCTCGTGGTGATCGGGGTGATGAGCAACGTGGTCATGATGAACCTGAGCTACGACGTTCCGGTCAAGCTCTACTCGTCGCACCTGCTGCTCGTGGCCGTCGCGCTGACGCTCCCCGACGCGCGGCGGCTTTCGAAGGTCCTGGTCCTGAACCAGCCGACGCAGGCGGTGATCGACGAGGTGCCGTGGCGGGCACCGTGGATGGACCGGGTGGCGGGAGTGACCAAGGTGCTGTTCCTCGGGACGATGCTGTCCACGCAGGTGACGGGCCAGATCGAGGCGAGCGCGCGGCAGATGGCGATGGTCCGAGGGGGAGAGCCGCCGCTCGGAGATTACCTGGTCGAATCCTTCGTCCGGGAGGGCCAGGACGTGCCGCCGCTGGTGACGGACGAGAGCCGCTGGCAGGCCGCCGTGCTGCGAGGCGGCTACCTCTCGGCGATGATGACCAGCGGGAAGCCGACGCATTTCCAGGTGGAGCAGGACGCCGAGAAGAAGACCTTCGTGCTCACCCATTACCTGAAGAAGGAGCCTCCGCGGACAGTGTCCTATTCGATGCCTGGTCCGGACCAGCTCGTGCTCGAGGACGTCACGGATGCGGCGCGGTTCACGGTGCGGCTGCGTCGGACGGAGCTGTCGCGCTTCCCGCTCGTGAGCCGTGGGTTCCACTGGGTGAACGAGGTGCCCGGGGGGCAGTGAAACCCGAGCGCGCCGAGGTCACTCTTCGCCATCGTCCCAGCGGGGCTCGGTGGCGGGTGGCTCGCGGTAGACGACGCCGCTTCCCTCTTCCAGGCGGTCGCGGAAGGGGAGGTCGCGCGGAGGGAGGTCGCGGAGGCCGCGGCTGCCGGTCCAGTCGTAGCGCAGGAGCAGCGCGAGGCCGAAGCGGGGGGACTCGATGACGGAGGCGGGGGTGTCCACGAGCAAGGCCGTCTCGCCGCCGAGCGTGACGCGGTGGCCTCGGGCGAACCAGCTCCAGAACTGGAGGGCGAGGGAGAAGGTGTTGCGGAGGAAGGCCTCTTCGCGCACCGCATTGCTGGGGCGGTAGCTCCCGACCCAGCCGAGCTGGACCCAGGGCCAGAGGTCGCGGCCGTGGAGGACATCCAGGTCGGCGCGGAGGTCGATGCGGTCGACGGCGGTGAAGAGGGGGCTCACGCGCACGGCGGGACCGATGGAGGCGATGGCGTCGACGGTGGGGCGAAAGCGGAAGCGCGCGCCGAGGCTCGCGAGGGTGCGGCGCTCGGCGGTGTAGATGGTGTAGATGTCGCGGTCGGCGTCCGGGCGGCCGGCGAGGGTGTCGTCGACGGCGAGGAGGGCGGCGTTGGCCCAGGGGATGAGGGTGACCTCGCCGATGGGGATGGCCCAGGCGGCGGAGATGCCGAGGCGGCCGCCGAGGGCTGGCGGCTGGGCAACGAGGCGGGCGCGGGCGCTCAGGGCCGGGATGAAGCCGCGGCCGGCGGTGTCGAGGCGCAGCTCGGCGCCGAGGCTGGACGTGCCCGTGCGCAGGCGGGTGAAGGCCGAGGCGCCCGCCCAGAAGGTGCCCGGGAGGATCTCGCGGTTGGCGTCGACGCCGAGCTCGTAGAAGCGGATGCCGGCGCGGAGGTCCTCGTCCGACATGTTGCCGTCGGTGGTGCGGATGTAGCCGCCGAGGAAGAGAGCGCCTTCGTCCGGGTCCTCGCCGACGGGGGGCGCCCAGCGGAGGCGGCGGCCATCGGTGGGTTCGAGGGGCTGTGGCGGCAGCGGCGGGGGCTGCTCGCGGGGACGCGGGGGCTTGTGGGCGACGGCGATCTCGACGCGGACGAGGGCGCGGCCGGCCGGCGAGGCGACGCGGAGGATGTGGGGGCCGTCGCCGAGGATGGCGATGCGGCGCTCGGTCTCCTGGCCGAGCCAGAAGAAGGGCGCGCGCGTGACACCGGCACGGCGGGCCCAGGGGTCTTCGGTGGGGTCGAGGGAGATCTCTCCTTGCTCGACGAGGGTGTCGTCGGCAGAGGCTGAAGCAGCCTCTTTCGAGCTGGACGCGGGGCTGCCCGACGCGCCTTGCGCGGGAGGCTCACCCGCCCCCCCCAGGGTGCTGACGGAGAAGCGGAGCGCGCCACCTGGGGCGGTGGTGGCGACGTCGGGGCGGCAGGTGGGATCGTCGCCGCGGGCGGTGGTGCTCGCGCGGGTGCATTCGTAAGCCGGGCGGGCGCGGAGGCGGACCACGGTGGGGCCGGCGAAGGCGAGCTCGAGGGGGCGGGTCGGGTCGATGTCGCTCCAGGTGGACATGACGCGGCCGGGATAGGGCTGCGATGCGGCGACGCCGCGGACCCAGGCGAGGATGGAGCTGTCCGCAGGGGGACGGATCTCGACGCGGTGACGGCCACTGGGCACGGGGATCACGCAGCGGAGCATGCCCGGGGGCTGGTCGGGGCTCATGGGGGCGCACGCCTGGGGCTCGCCGTCGACGCGGACGTCGAGCTGGCAGGGGGTCTCCTGGGGGTCGAGGAGGCGGCAGGCGCCGTCGAGCGTGAGGGAGAGCGGGGTGGGGCGGTCGAAGCGGAGCTGCGCATAAGCGCCCTCGGTGATGAGCAAAGCGCGGTCGGGGGCGTCGAGGAGCGCGCGGCGGACGCGGGCCGGCAAGGGCTGGTCGGGCTCGGGGCCGACGCGGACGTCGAGGCTGGCGGTGCCGGCGGTGAGGTCGACGCGCGGGGGCGCGCGCCAGGAGACGACGGGGGCGAGGCGGGCGAAGGCCGCGGGGGAAGGGTCGGGCCAGGGGTCGCCGGCCTCGGCGCGGGCGGTGGAGGCCTGGGAGGCCAGCTCCGCGAGGGCGAAGGCGCGGAGGGTGAGGAGGCGGTCGCCTTCTTCGGCGGCGACGTCGGTGGCGAGGGTGGCGGCACGGGAAAGGACGCGGCCGTCGCGCTGCGCCAGGCCGACGCGGAGATAGGCTTCGCTGCCGAGGCGGGCGCTCCCCGCACGCTCGGCGAGGAGGGCGAGCAGGAGGGCGTCGGCGTCGGAGGAGCGTGCCGCGGTGGGGGTGAGGGCGTCGATGCCGCGGCGCAGCTCGCCTTCGAGGCGCGCGCCCCGTGCGGTGCGGAGGGGGCCGAGATCGGGAGGCAAGGCCAGGGGGGCGAGGCGCGCGAGCAGGCCGAGGGGGACGACGGGAGGGGTGCCCGGGGGCAAGGTGAAGGCGAGGGTGGGCGCGGCTTCGAGTTCGAGGTCGCCGGGTTCGAGGGGCGGGGCACGGTCGAGGGCGGCGAAGGCGGGGAAGCCGAGGAGGTCGAGGGCGGTGGCGCGGCGCTCTTTGACGGCAAGGCGCTCGCTGTCGGGGGCGGTGCGAAGGGCGCGGGTCTCGGCGCGGACGCGCTCGAGGAGGGCTGTGGCGTCGGGGTTCTCGGCGCCACTGCGGGGGGCGGTGCTTCGATCGGGGGGCGGGAGAGCCGGGTGGAACCGGGCGGAGGCGCGGAGGAGGACGCCCTTCTCGGAGGCGATGCGCAGCTCGCTCGCGCCGACGGGGACCGGGACCTCGATGGCGCCGGTCGCGCCCGGATGCACCCAGGCCTCGTAGGTGGCGTCGCCCGAGGTGACGCGAAGGCGGTGCGAGGCGGAGGCGTTCGAGGGGGCGCGCTGGGCGGCGGCGAGGACGGGGGTGGGGGCGATGAGGAGGCGGGCGACGGTGGCGCGATCGCGGTCGGGGACGAGGAAGGCGGCTTCGCCCTGGACCCAGGCCCAGCGGGTGATGTCGCGGAGGGAGGCACAGGGAGCCTGGCCGGTGCGGGGGATGCGCGCGAGCAGGACAGGGGCCCCCTGGGGGCGCTCGAAGGTGCGCTCGCCGGGCGCAACGGCGACCACGGAGGCGACGCCCGCGGCGGCGTGGACCGAGAGGGGGATGCCGTCGATGCGGGCCTGGAGGTCGGGCTCGGGCTCGTGACCGGCGCCGCGGAGGAGCACGCGGGCGTGGGTGCCCGACGGGGCGTCCACGGCGATGCGCGTACGCGGGGTGTCCAGCAGGGTCCAGCGCATGCCGCTCGGCCCGGCGACGTCGCAGAGGGGAGGCGCGGGCGCGGTCGACCCTGGCGGTACGGGGGCGGGCTCGGGGAGCTCGTCGGTCGGCTCTTCGAGCGAGCTCCAGACGGTCACCCCGGCGGCGATGTCGAGCGCGCTCCAGCGCCCCTCGCGGGCCCAGGCGTCACGTGCACGTGTGGCCGCGCCCGGGATGTCGCCGTGCGCGGCTGCGAAGCGGTCGGCGTCGCCCGGGGCGCGCGGCCTCCGTCCGTCGGCAGGCGCGGAGAGGGCTTCGCCGAGGGTGGTGATCGCGGCGGCGTCGTCCGGTTCGACGCCTTGCCGGAGGGCGAGGGTGGACCCCCAGCCCGTCCACGGTAGCGAGGCGGCGGCGACGCCTGGCTCGGTGGTGGGCGCGATGGGGTCGGCATGCGCGGCGGCGAGACGCTCCAGGGTGGCGCGAAGGAGGGGCGCGGCGATGGCCTCGGGGATGCGCTGGGCGGCCACGAAAGCAGCGCTGGCGCGCTCGCGGGCCTCGGCAGGGGTCGTCGCCCAGCGGGTGGCTTCGCCGAGGACGAGGACGCGCGTGGAGGCCAGTGTCTTCGAGGGCGCGGCGAGCGCGAGGGCGGCGAGCGCGGAGGCGCGCGAGGGCGCCCCGTCCACCCTGGCGAGCGCCGCGGGAAGCTCCTTCCCCTGCGCGGCACGCTCGAGGATCTCGGCGCGATCCCGGCGGGCTTCGAAGAAGTCGGCGACACCGACACGCTGCCGGTGACCGATGGCCGCGACGGCGACCTCGCCCTGGACGACCTCCACGGTGACCTCGCGCGCCCCGGTGGGGAGGACGGCGCGGAGCCAGCGGGGCTCGGTCCAGCGCTCCCGGTCCATCATCCGAGGCGAGGTGCGCCAGGCGATCTCTCGGACGACGGCCCCCCCGGCGCGGACGATCACCCGCGCTGGCCCCGAGGCGCGCGCGCGCAGGCCGAGGCGCAGGACGTCGGCCGCAGAGGTGAGTCGGATCCGCGCCCCTTCGCCGTCGGCCCCCGGCGCCCGTGCAGCGGGCTTCACGGCCGCGGCTCCGAGCCGCCAGGGAGTGGCGTGCTCCGCCGCATCGAGCGGCGCCTCCCCCACGCCACCCGAGACCTCGACGCTCCGGCGGAGGAAGTAGGGTTCGACGAGCGGTCGCACGCGCAGCGAGCCTTCGAGGTAGCGGCCGAGGAGCCAGGTGGCCGCGGTGGTCGTCACCGCGCCCCCGGGGACGGGGGCGAGCGCGTCGCGGGCCGCCTCGACCCAGCGCAGCAGGGGCCGCGCCTCCGCGAGCGCCGTGCCGGTCTCGTCGAGCGGCAGGACGAGCGCCGAGGGGGCCGCTCCGCCACGGAGAAGCCAGTCGGCCACGTCCTCGTCGAGGCGATACCAGGCGAGCGGCGCGCTCTCTCGAGCAGCGACGCGCACGGAGAACACGGGCGAGGGCGAGGACGAAGACGAGGGGGTCACCGCCGGACGGACCACCAGGAACCTGGCGGAGGACCAGGGCTGGACTCCCAGCTCACGACGGCCGGCGGCGAGCCGCGGCAGGGGCAGCCAGGTGATGGCGTCGGGCGCGTCCCCGAGCCCCGCGCCGACGCCGACAGCGGCGATGTCACCCCGGATCTCGAAGCGGTCACCCGGGTCGGCGGGCAGGACGAGGAGCTCCTCGGCCGCGAGGGTGACCGGCTTGCTCGGGTCGAGCTCCCGCGCTCCAGGGGCCGCAGCGCCGCTCCAGGTCACCGCACGGGCGCGGCCTGGGCTGATCCACGCGAGCCGCTCGTTCGCCTGCGCCGGCACGGCGACGGAGGCCGCGACGGCGGCGGAGAGCACCGCTCCGAGCCCGGCACGGCGAAGCCGACGCCAGGCAGCGCGCGCGGAGAGCTGTTCGGGAGAGGTCACGGCAGGCGCGACGATGCCGCGAGCGTTCAGGATCTGCAACGAGTCTCCGGGATTCCGGAGGCTGGATCACCGTTGCAGCCCCGCTCGGAGCGGTTCTGCCATGCATGATCCAGGCGACCGCTACCGAAACAGGTGATTCACCAGTCGACGGTCATGACGCCACAGGGGAGCCTTCGCAGGTCCAGCCAATGTGGCAATCGCCACGATTCAGTTACATGCCTCCTGCGTACACATCATTCCCTTGGGCACGCAGCGGCTACAGCTGGCATTGCAGCACGAGAGGCCTTTGCCGCAGATGACGCTGCCGCAGACCTCGCCCACGGTGAGATCCTCGCCTACCTTCGCGACAGGATCACACACCTGCTGCGTACACGCGCCTCCCTTGGGCGCACAGACGCCACAGCTCGCATTGCAGCAGAACGTGCCCGGGCCACACTCGTTGTTGCCGCACTTCTGCCTGCCGATCAGGTTGTCATCATCCCCTTCGAGCGCAGCAGAATCGTTATCGGTCGATTCGGACGAGATGGGATCGTTCTCGTCTCCCTGCTCGTCGGCGACGCCACACGCCGTCACCGAAAACGACACCATCAGCGCAATCGCGCTCAGAGCCATGATCTTGCGTCCGTTCACAGGTCACCTCGTTTTGGATGTCAGCCGAAAAACGCGCGCGAATCGCGCATTTCCTCCTGGCTGGAGCGCGGACGAAGCTAGCACGATTCACGCACCCTACGAGTCCGAATTCACCTGACAATGCCGACGTCCAGAGGTGTGACATGCGCGATGAAGCGCTCACGACCTCGCGGCGCGATTCTGGGAGAGCCATTGCTCCCACGCCGCGAAATCACCACCGAGACGGCGCGCGAGGTCGTCGCGTGCGTCGTCCGGCAATCGAACGAAGGTGCCGCTCGCTTCGGCGAGCAGCTCGCCGTCGTCGGCGGTGATCAGGTGACCGCGCATCTCCATCAAGCGGCGCGCGTCCCGGGTCATCTCACCGACGGCGCGCAGCTTCCGGCCGAGTGGCGCAGGCTTGTGGTAGCGCAGCTCGAGGCGTGCCGTCTGCACCCAGCGGTCATGCAAGAACGCCACGCGACCGATGGTCTCGTCGAGCACCGCCGAGATGATCCCGCCATGAAGCACGCCCGGCCAGCCCTGGTGGTGCTCGGCAGGGGTCAGCTCCGTCCAGACGAACTGCCCGTCATCGAAGAAGTCGACGTGGAGGCCGTGCGGGTTCTCCTTGCCACATACGAAGCAGAGCGCAGAGCCGGGCTGACGTCGTCCGCGGTCGAGGGCGGGCCGAGGGAGGGGCGAGGACTTCACCATATGCGTGGCGTTATCGCACGAACCACCACCTTCGCAGCAGGCACGTCCTCCATCGTCCCAGACCCAGAGGCCCCTCGACCGGGTGCAGCCCCCCGACCGGGCGCATCCCGGTTCGCCTGTTCCGCGTCCTCCTGGGTTCCCGTGCTCAGCAGGGGCCGGCATGATGCGGCGCTCGCATGAGCGAACCGCCCAACGTCACCCTGACCGAGATCCTCCACGATCGTGGCGCCGCCGTGCTGTACAGCGGCGTCCGCGGCGCCGATGGCGCGCGCGTGATCGTCAAGGCGCTGCCCGCACACCACCTCGGTGGCCCCGAAGAGGCCCGCCTCCGGAACGAGCACCGCATCTTGCAGGGCATCGCGTCACCCTCGGTGCCCCGCGCCGTCGCCCTGCAAGGCCTCGACGGGGGCCTCGCGCTGGTGCTGGAGAGCGCGCCCGGGCGCCCCCTCGATGGCATCTTGCGGGAGCGTCGCCTCGCTCTCGTCGATGCGCTCACCATCGGCAGCGGGGTGGCGCGCGCGCTCGTGGCCGTGCACCGCGCCGGCGTGATTCACCGCGACGTGAAGCCCGCCAACATCACCGTGGACCTCGTGTCGGGTGCCGTCCAGCTCATCGACTTCGGCCTCGCCGTACGCCGCGACGCGGTAGGACGCAGCGAGGCGCTGGAGGGCAGCCTCGCGTACATCGCCCCCGAGCAGACGGGGCGGATGGATCGCAGCGTCGACGCGCGCAGCGATCTGTATGCGCTGGGGGTGACGCTGTACGAGCTGCTCACGGGCGCGCTTCCCTTCACGGTGACGGACCCGGTGGAGCTCGTCCATGCCCACCTCGCGCGGCCGCCGGGTGACCCTCGGACGATCGCCCCGTCGCTGCCACCGGTCGTCGCCGCGCTGGTGCTCCGGCTGCTCCACAAGGCCCCCGAGGATCGTTACCAGAGCGCGGCCGGCTTGCTGTTCGATCTGGAGGCGTTCACCTTGGGGCTCCACGATGTCGGCCACGTCCCCGACCTCACGCTGGGCGCGCGTGACGTGCCCGTGGCGCTATCGCCTCCCGAAGCGCTGTTCGCGCGGGAGGAGGAGCGCGCGCTGCTGCGCGACGCGCTGGATCGCGCGGCGGAGGGAGAGGCGGAGGTCGTCGTGCTCACCGGCCCTCCCGGGATCGGCAAGTCGGCCCTGCTGCGCGACCTCGCCGCAGAGGTGCCACGGCGCGGTGGTCGGGTCGGGGGAGGCAAGTGCGAACAGACGGGGCGTGCGGCGCCGTTCGCACCGCTCACGCAAGCGCTCGGCGCGATCTTCGTCGACATCGGGCGGGACGGTCCCGCAGCCTGTGCGCGCTTGCGCGAAGACATGGCCGACGCCCTCGGGCCGAATCGGGGCGTGCTGGTGGACCTCGTCCCGGAAGCCGGCGTGCTGCTCGACACGACGCCTGGAGCGTCGGAGCTGAAGCCGGAGGAGGCGAAGAACCGGCTCGTGCTGGTCATCGAGCGCGCTCTCGCCGCCGTCGCGGAGCAAGCGCGGCCGCTGACGCTGCTGCTGGACGATGTGCAGTGGCTCGATCCGGCGTCGGTCGGGCTTCTGCGCGAGCTGCTCCTGAGCCGGCGCGCCCGGGGCTTACTGCTGGTGGTCGCCATGCGCGACGGCGAGGGTGCAGGGGGGAGCGCGGCCGAGATCCGGGAGCTGCTCGACGCCCTGTGGCAGGCCGGTGTTCCGCTCCAGGAGGCGCAGGTCGCGCCGCTCGATGTCCATGGCATCACGGCCCTGACGGCGGACACGCTGCGCTTGCCGGGCTCGCGTGTGGGTGAAGTCGCAGCGGGCATCTTCGCGCGTACGGGAGGCAATCCGCTCTCGGCGATGACGCTCCTGCGCTCGCTGCACGAGGCAGGCGCGCTCTCGATCGACGCCGAAAGCGGCGTCCTCGAGGCCGACTTTTCGCTCGCCACTGCGGCAGCCGACGCGGCGGACGTGGCCGTACTGCTCGTCCAGCAGCTCGGTCGCCTCGCGCCGTGGACCCAGCGCGCGCTCACCTTCGCGGCGTGCCTGGGCCACAGCTTCGACGGCGAATCGCTGGCGACGGTGCTCGCGCTGCCCGACGAGGAGGCACTCACCGCGCTCGACGAGGCCCTCCGCGGGAGCTTCGTGCTGACCTCGCCAGGGGGACGTGGGTTCCGGTTTGCCCACGACCGTGTGCAGCAGGCAGCGCTCTCGCTGGTGAGTGAGCCCGAGCGGCATGTCATCGAGCGCGATGCCGGCCGCCGGCTGCGGGCGAAGGCGGGCGTGACTCCTGGTGACGAGACGCTGTTCTCGGCGGTGGCGCTGCTCAACGGGGCCGGAGCGCTCATCACCGATCCGGACGAGCGCCTCACCCTCGCGCGCGACAACCTGCACGCAGGTCAGCGAGCGCTCGGGCGTGCCGCATTCGCGGCGGCACAGCGCTTCTACGAGGCAGGCGCCGGGCTGCTCGACGAATTTCTCTGGAAGCGCGATCACGACCTGGCCTTCGCGCTCCTCTCGGGGCGCTCCGAGTGCGAGGCGGCGCGTGGGGACGCCGCGAGCGCACGCGCATGTCTGGACGCCCTCGATGGGCGCGCCTGCACCCCCGAGGAGCGGCTGCGCGTCGCGGCCGTGCGCGTGGACCTCTCCATGCGCGAGGGGAGGAACACCGAAGCCGTGGCCGTGGGGTGCGAGGCGCTGCGCGTCGCGGGCATCGATCTCCCGCCGACGGAAGAGGCGCGCCGTGATGCCCTGACGGCGGCCGTCGCGGAGGAGGTGCTCGCCCTGGAGCGGAGCCCCCCCGAAGCGCGCCTCGCCGCGCGCTCGATGACCGATCCGACGGCGCTTTCCACCGAGCGGCTGCTGCTCGCGCTCGGGATGCCTGCGTATTTCATCTCGTCCAGCCTCTTCGGCCTGCTCGGGAGTCAGTGGGTGCGGCTGCTGAGGCAGCATGGTCACTCCCGCCTCTCGGCCATGGGCTACGCGAACTTCGGCGCGTTCCTGACGACCATGGCAGGCGGCGCGGAAGCGCACGCCTTCGGCCGCCTCGCGCTCGATCTCGTCGATCAGCAGCAGAACCAGACGATCGCCTGCAAGGTCACGGAGACGGTCTGCGGCAACATCCTCTTCCTGTTCGAGCCACTCCGGGATGTCCTCGGGCACTTCCCCACCGCGATGCGCGCCGGGCTCGATGCAGGCGATCTGCTGCACGTGAACCACATCTGCGGTCACATCACGCCCATGCGCGTGGCCCTGGGAGATCCGCTGCGCGAGGTCGTCGCACAGACCGAAGAACTCATCCCCCTCGTCGACCGCTATGGCGACGTCTTCTCCATGGCGTGTTTGCGGGTCGCGCAGAGGACCGCACGCGCTCTGCTCGACGAGCCACGAGAGCCCCCTGGCCAGGAGCCTCCGGGCGACGAGCCGGACGCCTGGAGCGAGGCCGCCATCGACGAGATCTTCCGGCGCGAAGACTTCGCCAACCTCGCTGGCTTCTACCGCACCCAGCGGCTCGTGGTCCGGGTCTTCGACGAAGCGTGGTCGGAGGCGTTCGCCGAGGCCGAGGCCGCCGAGGCGAAGGGACCCTACGCGCCGGGACAGTTCTTTGCGACCGAGCTCGCCTTCTTCGCCTCCCTCGCGCGTCTCGAGGTGGCCCCTCCAGGGCCGGACACACCTCAAGATCAGCTCGCCGCCCACCGCGCGGATCTCCGCGCGTGGGCGCGCTCCTGCCCGGAGACCTATGCAGCGCGCCACTTGCTCATCGAGGCGGAGGTCGCCCGAACGCGTGGGGAAGAGCTCACGGCCATGCGCCTCTACGACGAGGCGCTCAGCGCAGCTCGGAGCGGCGAGATGCTGCGAGACGAGGCGATCACGGCCGAGCGCTGCGCCGCCTTCCACGCCGGTCATGGTCGCTCCCGCATCGCACGGGCTTACCTCGCCGACGCGCTGACGGCGTACCGCCGCGTCGGCGCCGGCGGGAAGGTGCGCCGCCTCGAGGAGCGCCTCTCCCGGCGCGTGTCGGCGGAGGTCACCGGGGGAGAAGCGGCCGTCACGGCCACCGCGGGCGCCTCCGCGCTGCTCGATGCCACGGCCGCGATCCGCGCGGCCCAGGCGATCACGACGGAGGTCGTGCTCGCCCGCGTCGTCGAGCGGCTGCTCCGGATCGTCGCCGAGGTCGCCGGCGCGGAGCGCGCCCTGCTCCTGGTCGAGCGGAATGGTCGCTGGTCCGTCGAGGCCCACCTCGGCCCGGACGATGTGAGGGGGGAGCGCGGCACCACCGGCGACGATGAGGCCCCTCACCCTGCTGCCGGGAGCCGTGGCCGCAACGGTCACCAGAACACGCTGGGCAAAGCGACGGGTTTCCCGGTGACGATCGTGCGTCAGGTCGCGCGCTCAGGGGGACCGATCCTGCTCGCAGACGCGGCGCGCGCCGATGCCTTCGTCCTCGACCCCTTCATCGAGCGGTTCAAGCCGCGCTCGGTGCTCTGCATGGAGGTCGCGCATGCCGCTCGGCGCGCGGGCATCCTGTACCTGGAGAACAATGCCGCCCGAGGCGCCTTCGCGCCCGACCGCATCGAGCCGCTGCGTGCCATCACGGCCCAGGCCGCCATCGCCATGGAGAATGCACGCCTCTACGAGCAGCTCGAGGCCACCACGGCCGACCTGCGGGAGTCGAACGCCTGGCTGGAGGAGGCCGTCGCTCGCCGCACGGCCGAGCTGCGACGCGAGCTTGCCGCCCGCGAGGCCGCCGAGGAGGCTCGCGCGCGCCTCACGGAAGAGATCATCTCGGCGCAGCAGGAACGCATCGCGGAGCTGTCCGCCCCCATCCTTCCGATCGCCGAGGGCGTGGTGCTCATTCCCCTCATCGGGAGCATGGACGAGTCGCGCGCCGCCGTCGTGCTCGGCGCGGCCCTCGACGGGGCGAGCGCCTGGTCTGCGAGAGTGGTGCTGCTCGATGTGACGGGAATGAAGGGCACGGGTGGTTCGGTGGCCTCCTCCCTCGTGCGCACGGCGCGCGCCCTCGCGCTGCTCGGGGCGGAGGCGGTGATCACGGGGATGCGCCCCGAGGTGGCGCGAGAACTCGTGGAGACGGGCGCTGAGCTTCTGGGGGTGACGACGCGCAGCTCGCTGCGGAGCGGGATCGCGTATGCGCTCCGGAACGCCGCCGGAGGCCGTCGCCGTTGAGGTGCTGCCTGTCTGCGAGGGTCCCTGAGGCTGCGTGGCTCGCGCGGTGCGCCTCAACTCGGGACACGCTGGGCCGACGGCGTGGTGGCCACCCATCGGGCAAACGCTTCGGCGCCCTCACGCTGGAGGGGATCCTCGCCGCGCAGGTGCGCCTCCACCTCGATCAGCGAGTCGGCCCCCCAGAACAGCTCCTCGCCCACGAGCATGGTGGGGACGCCGAAGACCCCTGCCGCGAGCGCCTCCTCCGTCTGACGGCGCAGCCTCGCCTTCGCCTCGGCCCCCTGCGCGTCTCGGACGATCACCGCCCCGTCCAAGCCTGCCGCCGTCGCGACCTCGCCGAGCTGCTCTGGTCCCTCCACCCCTTGGCCTTCTGCCCAGACGGCCTTGAACAGCCCCTCGATCAAACGACGGCGTGACACCTCTGGCAGAGGGAGGGACGCCGCCCGCATCGCCAGCAGGGGATTGAACGGGTGATGCGGCGGTGACCGGAAGGGCACGCCGAGTCGATGAGCACGCCGCAGCACGTCCTTGAAGAGGTAGAGACGCTTGGGCGCGACCTCGGCGGGCCCCTTGTTCCCGTAGTGGTTCAGCATCGCCGCGAACAGCACGGGCTCCAGGTCGACCACCGCGCCGACCCGCTCGGCCAGCGCGTGGATCTGCGTCCAACCCAGGTAGGCATAGGGGGAGATGATGTCGAAGTAGAACCTGATGCGCGCCGGCTGCGAGGTCATGGCGGCATCTTGCCCCCGGTCGCCTGCGGGATCGAGCGTCCTCACGAGCGCTCCTCGTGTGACGAACGCTCCTCGCGCGCATGCCCCGCGCAGGGCCCGAGGCGACGCGCGATCGCCAGCGATCTCACGCAGGCCCGAAGCGCCTCCACAGCGACTCGAACTCTCTCACGAAGGGCTCGACCAGCCGGGACTCTCCCGTCGCGATCAGGTTCTCTTCGTTGTATCTGGCCGCGCTACGGGTCCAGTTGTAGCTTCCGGTCAGCAGCAGGCGGCCGTCGAACACCGCGAACTTGTGGTGCATGTGGAACTCGGTGCGATCCATCCGCACCGGAACGCCAGCGCGTGACAGCCGATCCACATCCGAGCCGGCGTCCATCGACTTGTCGTTGTCGGTGATGAGCCGGACCCTCACGCCACGTCGATGGGCTTCGAGGATGGCTTCCGCGAGGCGATCGTCCGTGACGGTGAAGACGCACAGATCCATCGACCGTCGCGCCTGCTGGATCTGCGTGCGAATCATCTCCAGGCAGCCTTCCCCCGGACTGAAGGCCACCTCGGCCACGTGGACGGGTGCACTGCGTTCGCCGCGCTGTGCGCGCTCCTCCGCGCCGCGCAGGCGGTCTTCGAGCGCCCGCGCACGCTCCTCGGCGTTTCGCGCACGCTCCTCGGCGGCCCGCAACCGCTCCTCGGCTCCCCGCCCGCGCTCCTCCGCAGCCCGAAGCCGCGTCTCCTCCCCCGTCCGCGACGCCGGCTCCCGCCGTGACGCCGGCCTGGAACGCGGCAGCTCGTCCAGATCACGCCGAGATCGCGCCCCCGACGGGCCTTCGCGCGGCATCGTCGACCGTGCACGCTCCTCGGCGGCCTTCGCCCGCGCCTCGGCCTCCTTCTCGCGCTGCACCGAGCGCCGCGTGCGCTCTTCTACCTGGGTGAGCCTGGTCTCGGCTTCCATCTCTCGCTGGAGCGCCTTGCGGGCACGATCGCCTGCCGAGACGGTGCGTGCTTCCGCCGTCTTCGCCCGTTGCTCCGCCCGTCTGGCGCGCTCCATGGCCTTCTCGACATTCGCCTCCGCTTCTTCGAGTCGTCGCTCGACGCGCTTGAGTTTCGCGGTCGCCAGCGAGGTGAGTACCGCCGGTTCGGGGGTCGCCGAGACGGTCACGGCCGGCGCCAGCGCGGGCACTTCCGCCGGCGACAGCAGCGCCCAGAGTCGGTCGCGGAGGCGTGCGAAGAAGCCCACGTCTCGGATCGTGCGCTGTCAGCGGGTCGCTTTCAACGACAGGCAGCCACATGAGCGCCTGATCCCGGCGCCCCCCGACCCATCCCACCTCCGACGCGAACGTCAGCCCCCGCTTCGACGCTGACACGAGCGTCACCGGGCTCTTCGGCGCTTCGGCTTTGGCCTGGTGACGATATCGTCCCAGGCAGCCATGGCGTAATCGACGGAGCGGTCGAGCAGTTCTGTCGGAACACCGTCGCGCGCTTGGATCGACATTCCATTCAGCACCGTGCCGTAAAACGCAGCGATCCCCTCAACATCCGCGTCGCTGGGCAGCTCCCCTTCGGCGACGCCCCGTTCCAGTCGCTCGCAGAGCTTGTGAACGGTCTCACGGCGGCAGTTGGTCAGGTAGCGGCGCACGCCCTCGTGCTCCGGCGCCCCCAAGTTCGCCGCCAGCACCACCATGCAGCCGCTCGGTCGCTCCGAGCTGGCGTGACCACGCGCGCTGCCCCGTAGCACCGCCTCCACAGCGGCACGTGCGGTCGGCTGCTCCTCCAGAGCCCGCACCGTGGCCGAACCGTCTGTGCGCGTGTAGAGTTCGATGGCCTCCCGGAAGAGCGCCTCTTTGCAGCCGAAGGCTGCATACAAGCTCGGCCGGTTGATGCCCATCGCAGCCGTGAGGTCGCCGAGGGACGCGCCTTCGTATCCCTGCTCCCAGAACACCTTCATCGCTTGCCGTAGCGCGACAGCTCGATCGAAGCTACGCGGACGGCCCCGTTCGGCCATGTCGTCTCCTTCTGTACCGATATAGAGATAATTCTTCGACCCGTTCGCGACAACTTCTAGGCCCTCACGCCACGGCCTGGCAGGGAATGCTGGGACTGCAAGGAGACAGCTCGCTGGAGGGGGAAGGCGGGGTCGGCAATGTCGGCGCCGCGCGACGACAGCCCGAGAAGCGAGGTCGACCACGCCCTCGCTCCGCTGCGATCGGCGACATTCCGAGAAACTGCGTAGCAACGTCCGAAAAACCACGTAGCTACGTTACGTGTGGAAAACGGTGCGGAGCCCGAGGAGGGGGAGCCGCCTTCACGGCGACGTACGGCTCAAAGAATGATGCAGCCGGTGCAATGAATGATTTCCCCGTGGGAATGACACTCGCCGCAAATGATGACGATCACCTTGCCATCCGCGCTGGGTTCGGTGCCTGGCAATACGCGCCCTTGGGCGATGTCTGCCTGGAGTTCAGGATCACTGGCCAGCACGATCCGGATCGCCGTTCCATTGGGCTCGATTCCCATGGAGGCCATGTACACCGAGAGCACGTATTCACCGCGATGGCTGCGCACGAGCACGCGATCGAGCAGGGAGGCGTCGAGGTATTCGATGATGAAGCCCGTATCGGGCCTGGTAATGTCGACGAGGAGCCTCTCTCCCTCAGGGAGCGCAGCGAGCATGTTCTCCGTGACACGAGTGACACGCGCTTCTTCGAGCCGATCCTCGAAGAGCGGAGCCGCCTCTTCGTCATTCGCGTCCACCGTGCAACCCACCCCCCGCGGCCAACGTGAAGCCAGCAACCAGCAGCGCGAAGAACTTCCTCATGGTGCCTCCTCGGATGAGGACGAACCACCGCTCCATGCAATGACGCCCGATGTGGCAATCAGCATTTGCGGCAAACGTCGGAGCAACAGCCATTCTATGTGTATTCGCTTTCCTGCTTCAATCACCGAAACGTAGACCAGGCCACAAACATCACCCTTCACCATCCAGATCTGACAGAGGATTCCCTTGGTAGTGACTCGCGGAATCGACTCGGCAGACCTCTCCAGCGCTGCGCGAACCGCATCCAGTGACGTCGTTATCGAAGCCGGACCGTCTTCGGCGCGGTGATGGGCACGCCCTTGAATGCCGGGACGCGGATCCCGGCGAAGGCGCCTTCGATGCAGCGCACCAGCGCTTGGTCTTGCACTGGGTTCTGAGGGGTGACGTTCTCCACGCCGCCATCCGTCCCGAAGACGACGCCGAGCCGGAGGAGACGCTGTGTCCCGTCGGCGCCGCGGCAAGCACGCGCGCGCTGAGCGCCATCGTGGAGTGCAGCGTAGGCGGCGCCGAGGTTGAACAGGCCTGGGTCCTGACGCTCCTCGATCCCGACGGGGGCCGGCGCGGTCGGCGTCTCCGGGATGAGCGCCTCGACCTGCTCGAGAAGCGTCTGATCGGGTGGAAGGCGAGGGATCCCCGCCGGCGGGGGGACCTCGGAGGGCTCCTTGGGGCGCTGCTGGAGCTGCTTCAACAGGCTCTCGGCGCTCTCCTTGCTCGCGAGCGCTTCGGCCAGGCTGCGCAAGGCGCTGTAGTAACGGAAACGCTCCTCGTCGGCGCTCTTCTTGAGCACGGCGAGCTCGGATCGGGTGCGCTCGGCGAGGGCCTGGTGTGCCAGCGCCTGCTCCTTCTGGGCGAGAGCACCGTGCTCGGCCTCGAGGGCGCGGCTCTCTCCGGCGAGGGCGCGCTCCTTCTCTTCGCGGATGTCGATGATGTAACGCCCGATGCCGCCGATCAGGGCGGCGTTGAAGGCCGCGAAGAGGACGCCCGCGGCGAGGCGACGTCGGGTGCGGCCGCGCAGCGCCGCGGAGAGGAAGCGGCTGCCCGTGAGGCTCAGGGTGACGCTCCCACGGCGCGCGAGCTCGTGTGCGGCTGTGAGGCTGCGCCCGCGCCAGAGCAGGTCGTCGTCCGAAGCCTCTTCGGCCCAGTGCGTCGCAGCACGCTCCAGCCGCTCGGCGAGGAGGCGGTCGTGCTGCACGTCGGCGAGCCAGGCGCGGAGGCGCTCCCACTGGGTGAGAAGCGCGTCGTGGGCGAGGGCGACACCGTCTCGCTCACGCACGAGCAAACGAGCCCGCTCCAGGAGGGTGATGGCCGCGCGCACGTCGGCCTCGTCCCCTGCACCGAGCTCGACGAGGAACTCGATCGAGCGGGTCGCGCGGGTCCCATCGAGCGTGACCAGGGCGAGGAGAAGGCGACGCAGCAGGGGCGTCGGGAGCCCCGCGGCCTCGGCCCGTTCGAAGGTCGCTTCCGCGTAGCGCTGGAGCGCACCGGCGATCCCGCCGACGGCGCGCATGCCTTCGCGGGTGAGCTGGCGGCGCTCCTGGTCGCGCTCGGACCAGAGCCGGGTCATCGCGAACTCGACGAGAGGCATGGCGCGCGCAGAGCCCTTGAGCGCTGCGAGGAGTTCGCGGCGGAGCGCGGCGTCCTCGAAGGTGTAACCGTAGCTGCCGAGCGCTGCGTCGATCACCTCCCCCCAGGCGGCGTCCTCGATCGGCGAGACGAGGACGGCGCCGCGGAGCAGCGCGCGGCCGAGGGCCGCGTGGGCAAGCAGCGGGTCGAGGAGGTCTCGCCGTGCCGTGACGAGCACGCGTATGCCAGGCAAGGGGCGCTCGCCCAGGCGTGACAGGAGCTCGATGAGCCAGACGCGGCTCTCCACGTGCGCCGAGCTGCTGCCGGCGAGCGTGGAGAGCTCCTCGAGCTGATCGACGAGCAGGACGAGGCCTCTCCCTTCACGCTGGCTCCAGGCGACCATGTCCGTCGCGACGTCGACCGGGGAGCGAGAGACGTCGAGGCCCACATGAAACAGGGCCGCCGCGAGGGCATTGCGAGGATCGGGCCCTGGCGTGATCGCGGCCGCGTCCCAGCGACGCGGCCCACCGAGCGCGCCGTCGGTGACCGCCGGGAGCACGCCGGCACGCGCCAGGCTGCTCTTGCCGCTGCCCGAGGGGCCGAGCAGAGAGACGAGACCGTTCGAGCGCAGCGCCTCGATGGTGGCGGCAATCTCGACCCGTCGACCGAAGAAGATGTCGCGGTGCTGAAGTTCGAACCGCTCGAGGCCGCGAAAGGGACCTTCCTCCTCGGGCGGCAGCGCCGTGACGCGGGTGCCCAGCGATCCGCGCAGGCGCTCCAGTTCGATGGCCACCAGCTCGGCGGAGTGGGGACGCTTCGCAGGATCGGGATCGAGGAGCGTGTCGAGAAGGCGCTCCAGCTCGGGCGGGGCCCCCGGCAGGACCTCGGTGAGGCGTGGCGCGCGCGCTCTGCCTTCGAGGACGTCCCCACGGAGGGTGCCCGTCCCGGCAGCGGGGATGCGCCCCGTGAGGCACACGAACAGGACGGCGGCCAGGCCATACAGATCGCTGGCCATGGTGGCGGGGCGCATCTCGCGCCAGCAGACGGGGTCGACGTAGCCGAGTTTGCCCCCCACCCGGGTGAGAGGGCCGGCAAGGTCGGCTATCTCTTCGGGTCCGAGCTGCACGGCGTCAGGGAGCGCGCTGAGCGCCGTGCCCCCCAGCGCCTCGGGAAAGTCGGTGCCGAGAAGGAGCTCTCGCGCCCACGCGGCCGTTGCACCACCATCCAGGATACGGCTCTGGGGGAGGGCGGCCGCGATGCCGAAGTCGATGAGCTTGCAGGCGCCGGAACCACCGAGCAAGAGCGACGAGGCGATCAGGATGTTCGTGGGAGAGAGGTCACGGTGCACGAGCCCCGCGGCGTGGACGGCGGCGAGCGCCGAGGCCATCGCGGCGCCGAGCTCCAGCACCTCGGCCACAGGCAGCGGCCCCATGTCGCGGAGCCGGTCGCTCAGCGACTCGCCCGCGATGTATTCCATGGCGAGGCCGGCGACGCCGCGCGCCTCGTCGATGGGCAAGGCATAGAACCGGACGATGTTGGGGTGCTCGACCTGGCACAGGCGCCGTGCTTCGTCGATGATCGCGCGGTCGGCTTCGGGGGGCTCCCCTTCGCGCCGGGCATCGAGGCCGAAGAGCTTCACCGCCGCGAGCCGGAGCGTCGTGTCTCCGTAGACCTCCTCGGCGAGCCACACGGGAGCAAAGCCCCCGCGACCGAGCTGGCGTTTCAGTCGGTAGGGGCCGAGAACGCGCTGCGCTTCGGGCAGCGAGAGGAAGCGTCGCACCGGGGTGGAGAGATCGAGGGGCACGTGCAGTTCCCGAGGTCAGGCGCGGGGCGGGTGACCCAGAGGGGAGTGGGTGCCAGGGAGCGCCGGCGGGACCTCCACCTTGGAAGGCACGCCTGGCAAAGGGCCTCTGCGCCACGCTGCGATGTCGCGCGGGATGATGACCGCACCGTGTCCGGCGGCATCGACGACGCAGGCCCCCTCGGCAGTGAAGCCGATCGCGAGCAAGGGAGGTGCCCCGACGTCCTGCTGGAAGTAGACGCGCCAGGAGGCATTCGCGAGGCCGGCGTGCCGACGTAGCACCGCCCTGCCCGTGACGAGCCAGGGGACGCCCACCGGATCGAGGCCCATCGCCACCGGACGACCGGAGATCTCCAGCTCCTCGACGGTGACCGACGCGCGGTCGAAGGAGAGCACGAAGCCTTCTCCGGCGGCCCACGAGGTGCGATCCGCGCCGCAGAGGGCGATCTCCAGAGCAGCGCGCTGGTTGACCCCTTGCGTGTAGACGCTCGCTTGACCGTCGAACCCGAGGAACAGCGCGCGCCCTCTGCCACGTGCCGAGCCACCGACGACGAGGGTGCCGTAAGGCCCGGAGGCGAGGCTCTTCACTCGACCTCCGAGCGGCAAGATGGTCGGGCCGCTCCAGCGGATGCCGTCACGCGAGGTCCACAGCTCGGGCCCGCCATCGCTGTCCTCGGTCTCCGCCGTGACCACGCCGAAGACCCTGCCGTCTCCGATCGCCGCCTCGATGGGGCCCAGCAGTGGGCGCTCGGTGCGCGCCGGATGGCCCCCCTGAAGCCCAGCTCCAGGCGCATCCGCAGGGTGCACGGGCAAGGGAACATCGCGGAAGACGCCAGCCTTGAGCAAGCGGATGTGCCGCGGCCCGATGAGTGCGAAGCCGCCACCAGGACCACGAACGACGTGGCTCACAGTGGCGATGGTGGAGCGCTCCTCGGGAGGGACGTCCACCTCGAGGGGCGGGCCATCGCTCAGCAGGAACAAGCGCGCACCGAATCGCGCGAGGGCACGACCGTCGGGCTGGAAGGCGACGCTCCCCGGGGTCGCTTGCCGGATCGAGGCGCCAAGCCCTCGGGTGAGATCGAGATCGACCAGTTCCGCCAGCGGGACGATCGAGACCACGCCGTCCGTCTCGCCAGCGGGCTGGGTCGTGCGGAACGAGGTGGAGGCGATGCTGCGCTGGGCTGCGCGATCGACCGAGCGCGCGGCGCATGCATCCAGGAGCGGGAAGAGTCTCGCCACGAACGCCTCGACGCTCTCGAAGCGGGGCTCCGCCGTCGCCGGGCAGAGGATGCGGCGTGGCGTCGGGACGGTGCGAGGCAGCCGTGGAGAAGCGCCCCGCGCGAGGAGCACGTCGATCTCGTCGAGCAAGCTGGCCTCGGTGGCGAACGCGGGGTGCAACCGCCGCGCGCCGCGCAAGGGCCGCCGCTCACCGGCACGCCAGGCTTCGTCGGCGCGCCCTGCGCACCAGTGCTCCCCCGTGATCAGAAACCAGATCACGGCGGCGAGCGCATGAACGTCGGTCCAGGTACCGATGAGCGGGTTGCGCTCTCCCGGGCGGGAGAGGAGCTGCTCGGGCCCTGCATACTCCCAGGTGAGCGCCGCCATGGTCGTGAGGATGCCCTCGACGCGCGCGACGCCGCAGTCCGAGATCTTGGGCGTCTCGTCGTCGATCGGCCCGACCACGAGCACGTTGTCGGGCTTCAGATCCCGATGGATGACGCCCTCCTCGTGCAGAGCGCGCACCCCTTCGGCGATGCCTTGCGCGAGGCGGAGCGTCCGCACCGGGTCGCACCCCTCGCCCGCACGCCCGACACGATCGGTGAGCGAGGTGCCTGCAGCGCCTCCGTCGACCAGCTCGAGCGCGATCCAGGGCAAGCGAACCGCACGCGCCCCCGCGAGGACATCCACGAAGCCGCGCCCGTAGAAACCCACGACGAACTCCGTGGGCGGGCGGCGCTCCATCATGCGCCGAAGCGAGGTCACCTCGCGCTCGAAGGTCGCCTCGTGCGCGAGCCCCGCCATCTCCAGTTCGTGCACGGTGGCCGGCTTCATCATCTTGATGACGAGGCGGCGCGGAGTGAGGGGCGACAGCTCTTCCGAGCGGCGGGTCGCGTCGAGCTCGGCGAGGAAGACCGTCGACATGCCGCCGACACCGAGACAGTCGAGCAAGGTGACCCCCGTCGGGAGGCTCGTCGTGGCTTCGAGGAGGGGCGGAGCGCCCCGGGCGAGATCGCGCAGATCCGGGTCCGTCGACCGGAGGAGGCTCGCCATGGCGTCAGCAGTGTACATGAAGCAGTACGGGTCGCCTGGTCGAAGCGTTGCTCACCGGGACGGGAAATGCCCGCGGCGGCCTCGACTGGTCATCCGCGGGGGCGGAGAATGGTGGGCTCCTGAACAGGCGACCGAACGCCTCATCGCCATGGCGTTCCACGCGCACCTCGCATGCAGGAAGAAAGCAGCCAGGCGGAACGAGAGAGGTAAACTGGGGGCGTGAGGACATGGGTCATGACCGCCAGGACGGTGAGCTGGGCGGCTCCGCCGACAGCCCCCTCGTGCGCCGGACGCAGATTCATCGCGTCAGGGCGGAGCCAGCGTTCCCGTTGGTCGACAGCAGGAGGACGGACGCGATGAGGCGCTCCTCCCCTCCCGCGTCACTCTCCACGAGAGAGCTCGTGGCGCTGCTCTCTCCAGCGCTGGGTCCCGAGCGAAGCCGTGGCGTCATCCTCGACGCGGCTCAGGACCTCGGACTCCGTACCAAGGCGCTCGCCTGGCTCGACGACCTCACGTGGGAGGAGGGTCTCGCAATCCTGAGCCGCCTCGCCCAGGGGAATGGCGCCTTGGCCGTGGCCGCACGGGCCGCCTACGACCAGCTCACGAAGCCATCGATCTTGCCTCCTCACGAGGAGGTCCCCAGTGACGCCAGTGACAGCACAGAAGCGCAACCGGGTGCTGGGCCTCATGTCTCGATCGATCGTTTGAAGTCGCTGCTGGCGCCTGCCATCGGCGCCGAGACCAGCCACCAGATCGTGACGGAGGCGGCGGCCGCGCTGGAGCTCGGGCACGAAGATCTGACGTTGCCGGAGGCGCTCTCCGTGCTCAACCGCATCGCCACCTCGTCCGGACTCGTCGGGGTGACGGCGCGTTTCGCAATGGTGCGGCTGCCCAGGACCCTGGTCCGCCGCGAAACGGGCGTCGGCGTGCGATCCCTGCACGACGGCGACGCTGGGACCTGAGCCACGGTCGGTTACTTGTCCCTCCCCCTGACCGGGTGCCAAGATCGAGGTGCATGCTGTCCCAGCGCTCCTGGTTGCTTCCGGCGGTGGCTTCCGTGTCCCTCACGGCGGCTTGCAGTGGGAGCGGGCACACGGCGGCCGATTCGTTCTGGAGCTTCTCGACGACCGAAGAGGGGACCCCTCAAAAAGGGCGACGCACCGAAGAGCTGAATCAGAGCGCCCTCGTGGCCGACCCGCTCACGACGTCCAGCAACAAGGAGGCACCGTCCGCCTTGATCGGGGTGCGTCATGATCTGATGCTGGCTCCCTCCCCGAACCGGAAGGAGCGATGCAGCTGCCTCGCCGTCGAGGTAGGCGACCTCCAGGACCGTCGCTTCCAGTGGGTGGCAGGCGCCCCGGAGGTCGATGAACGCGCGCTCGCCTTCGCGTTGAGCGCGCGCGGCGTGACCTGTCCAGGGGGTAACGCCGACGAGGAAAAGCGGCGCCCCTCCATCTCGGCCGTCGATCAGGAAGGCAACGATCTCATCGTGGAAGTGGAAGAACTCCCGGAGGGGCGCCCGCTCGCTGCTGGAGCGGTGATTCCACGGCCGGCAGCGGGAGGCGCGATCTACGTGAAGGGGCGGAGCGGTGCGCTCCCCTATGCGCGAACGACTGGCGCTGGTCGCTGCAAGGTGTACTGAGCCCCCTGACGTCTCGATGCGTCAGCGAGGCCGACAGCGGAAGAGGGTGTGGCTGATCCCCAGCCCATCCACGTCTTCCTGGATCTCGAGCCCCGCCGCTTCCACGCAGCGAATCAGATCGCGCGAGTGGTACATCCGGCTCGTCCCGTTGGCGAGCGCGGTGAAGTACAGCGAGGTCGCCTGCAGGCAGTAGGCCGCCGCGGCGTTCCGCTGACGATCCCAGTAGGTGTCGAGGATGTAGAGCGAGCCCTGAGGGGCGAGTGCCGCAGCGCCGCGGCGCACGAGCTGCACCACGTCCTCCTCCGGAAAGCAGCACAGAAACTGGCTCATCCACACGACATCAAAGCCGGTGGGGAAGGGCTGCGTCGCATCGAGGAGATCGAGGGCATGCCCCCCGACACGCCCCGCGAACCCGGCAGCGGTCACATTCTCCGCAGCCTTCGCGAGCTGACCCGGCAAGTCGAGGATCGTCACCTGAACGTCAGCGTCATGGCGCACGCACTGCAACGCGAACCGACCCGTGTTGCCTCCCACGTCGAGAAGTCGGCGCGGCCGGTCCTGAAACACCCGCGGCAGCACCGCCGGGAAGGCGCTGTCGGAGTAGTAGTGATCGAAGCGGAACCAGCTCTCCTGCGCCTTCGGAGGAAGCTTGCTCAGCCCCTCGTAGATCGTCGGCCAGTCGCCGAACACCGCGAGCCCGGCGGGCCGCCCCTCGCGAATCGACGCCTCCAGCTGCGGCATGCCGGCGTAGCAGACGTCGCGCACGAAGTCGGCGTTCGCGCGGGTCATCGCGTCCTGAAGAAAGACCGAACCGAGCGGCGCGAGACGGTAAGGCCCCTCGGGCTCCAGGGTGCCCACAGGCTCCACGAACGCCATCCCCAGCCCCGCCTCGATGAGCACCCGCGCGCCGTACACCGAGACGCCAGCCTCGTGCGCCATCGCTTCCACGCGGAGCCCCGCAGCGCCGGCCGACTTGAGCACCGCGAGGATGCCGAGGTCCCTCAGCAGCATCGCGGCGTGGAACATCATGGGCCCGAAAGCGATGCGCTGCGCCTCGAAGCGCAGCTCCCGGGGCGCGCTCGGCCCCTTCTTCACGTCGTCCTGCATGGAGTCGCTTCAGGTCTCCGGCCAGTGGGCCTCGAACAGGTGCTCGACCCCCTTCGCCAGCAGCACATCGAACTCGGGCAAGGTGCCGAGCCGCTGCGCCACCGTACCCGGTACCCCCGCCCGGCGTCCGAAGACCACCGCGCGCCCCAGCGTGTCTCTCGACATCGCCCGGAGCGTCGAGGGCGCATAGGTCGTGGCCACCACCTGGCCGCTCGTCTGGGTTGCGCCTTCCAGGATCTGGACCAGCCGCCGCACCTGCGCTGGGTGCAACCCCTGCTCCAGCTCCTCCATCAAGACCAACGAGCCTTCGGGTGCGGTCAACACGGCCGCGATCTTGCCGAGAATCCGGAGGACGCCATCGGAGAGGCTGCGCGCGGAGATGCGGACCTCGTCCTGCTCCAGGATGCACATCAGCACGTCCCCGAGGTCGGTCTCGATGAATTCTATACCCACCCGTTCGGGTGCGTAGAGCGCCGACAGCAGGCCCAGGAGCTCGGCCTTCCTCCCCTCGTCCTGACAGATGCGATGCATCGTGGCCGAGAGGTTCTCACCGGCGGTCCCGAGATGATCGAGCGAACGATGGGCGTAGCCACGCATGCGGGACGGCGACAGGTCGAGGGACAAGGTGCTGCGCATCGCCTGCTGCAGGGCATGGCACAGCTCCACCACGTCATTCAGGCGCACACCCTCACCGCGCCCACGGTGGTGCTCGATCTGGCCGAGCAGGCTCCGCCGCGCCGGGTGCCGGTCACTGCCCGCGCGAAGTGAGCGACCTCGCTTCGAAGGGCTCGAACCCGGACCGAAGCCGTCCCACCCTTTCAGCGACATCGCCGGCGTATCGAACAGCACTCCCAATCCCTGCGCGCGCAACGCCTCGTGCTCCACGAGCGGCTCCGAGCCGACACGCACCGTGATCTCGTGGGTCAGCTCTTCGCGCCCCAGCGCCCAGCGGCTCTCGAGCGTGAAGCTTTTCGCTCCGCCGCGCGCGACCTCCTCGGCACGCCCCCGCAGGCCTGGCCAGATCTCCCGCCCTCCCTCGGTGCGCCCCCGGAGCACGTCGGCGAGCGGCAGGTCGAGCCCGATGCCTTGAAGGAGTCGTATCGCGTCGAGGAAGTTGCTCTTCCCCGAGGCGTTGGCGCCGAGCAGCACCGTGAGCGGCGAAAGCTCCACGGTCTGGTCGGAGAAGCTCTTGAAGTTCCGAAGCCGGAGGGAGGTCAGCATCGTCTTGGGCTCACAGGATCGGCCTGCTGCATGGTGCCGGTACGAGGTCCGGATGTCCAGGGCCGCACCGTCACGATGCCACGCCGACCGAGCACGTTGCGCCCTGCGCGGAGGATTCACGATGCGCGCAGCGCCCGCGCTCGGGCCTCGACACCATCGGCACAGACGATCTAGCGTCGCCGGAACATGGTGAGTTCGATCTACTTCTTCGGAGCTGGGCGGGCAGACGGCGACGCAACGATGAAGGCCCTCCTCGGGGGTAAAGGCGCTGGGCTCGCCGAGATGAGCCGCCTCGGTGTGCCGGTACCGCCAGGGTTCACCCTCACCACCGAGGTCTGCACCGCTTTCTACGCTGGCGGCGGTGCGCTGCCCGATGGGGTCGAGGAGGAGCTGCGAGAGGCCATCGGACGCGTCGAGAAGATCGTCGGTGGCGGGTTCGGGAGCACCACCGCGCCCCTCCTCGTCTCGGTCCGCTCGGGTGCGCGCGCCTCGATGCCGGGGATGATGGACACCATCCTGAATCTCGGGCTGAACGACGCCATCGTCGCTGGCCTCGCCGAGCGGACGGGCAACGAACGGTTCGCGCTCGACGCCTACCGGCGCTTCATCCTGACGTACGCCGGCGTGGTGCTGGGCGTGGAGCGCGAGCAGTTCGAAGAAGCGCTCGTCACTGCCCGCAGGAAGGCCGCCACGGCACTGAAGATCGATCACTCCCGGCTCAACAACGCCGAGCTGGAGCGCAAGGTGCCCGACTCGGCGCTCGATCCGGAGGCCCTCCGCGGCCTCATCGCACGTCAGAAGGAGATCGTCCTTGCCGCCACGGGCAAGTCCTTCCCCGACGATCCGTGGGCCCAGCTCGAAGGCGCGATCCACGCCGTCTTCGGGAGCTGGAACAACCAGCGCGCGAAGGTCTACCGCAAGATGCACGGCATCCCCGAGAGCTGGGGCACGGCTTGCACGGTGCAGGCCATGGTCTTCGGCAACATGGGGGATGACTCGGGCACGGGCGTGGCCTTCACCCGCGATCCTTCGACCGGCGAGCGGCGCTTCTTCGGCGAGTGGCTCCCGAACGCGCAGGGAGAAGACGTCGTGGCCGGCGTACGCACCCCTCACCCCCTGTCGAAAGGCGGCAGCGACGACGAGCGCAGCCTGGAGGTACGCATGCCCCAGGCCTTCGCTCAGCTGATGGAGGTGCAGGCCCGGCTGGAGCACCACTTCCGTGACATGCAAGACATGGAGTTCACCATCCAGGAGGGCTCGCTCTACCTCTTGCAGACCCGCAACGGCAAACGCACGGGCCGCGCTGCGGTGCGCATCGCGGTCGAGATGGTGAAGGAAAAGCTCATCACCCAGAACGAGGCCGTCCTGCGTGTCGACCCGGGATCCATCGATCAGCTGCTGCATCCGAGCCTCGACCCCTCGGCGCCCAAGGAGATCCTCGCTCGGGGCCTGCCTGCGAGCCCCGGCGCTGCCACCGGCGAGATCGTGTTCACCGCCGACGAGGCAGAGCGCCGAGCAGCGCAGGGCAAGGCCGTCATCCTGGTGCGCGCCGAGACGTCGCCGGAGGACATCCACGGAATGAAGGCCGCGCGAGGCATCCTCACCGCGCGTGGCGGCATGACCAGCCACGCAGCCGTCGTCGCACGCGGCATGGGCAAGAGCTGCGTCGCCGGGTGCTCGTCGGTGAGTGTGGGTCGCGACATCGTCACGGTGTCCCTCTACGACGACGATGGCCGCCCCACGGGCTCGAAGTCGCTGAAGGCGGGGGACGTGATCACGCTCGACGGTGGCTCCGGTCGCGTCTACCTCGGCGCCATCCCCACGGTGCCTGCCGCGCTGAGCGGCGAGTTCGGAGAGCTGATGGCCTGGGCGGATGGGGTCCGGCGCATGCGGGTCCGAGCGAACGCGGACACCCCGCACGACGCCCGCACGGCGCGCAACTTCGGCGCCGAAGGCGTGGGGCTCTGCCGCACCGAGCACATGTTCTTCGACGAGAAGCGGATCGAGGCCATGCGCGAGATGATCCTCGCCGGTGACAAACACGCGCGTCACCGCGCCGTGGACAAGCTGCTCCCCTACCAGCGTGACGACTTCACGGGCGTGTTCCGTGAGATGGCAGGCTTGCCCGTCACCATCCGCCTGCTGGATCCCCCGCTGCACGAGTTCCTGCCTCAGGAGAAGGCCCAGCTCGAGCAGATGGCCCAGGTGCTCGGAGTCAGCGTGGCAGAAATCGTACGCAAGAACGAGGAGCTGCACGAGTTCAACCCCATGCTCGGCCACCGCGGCTGCAGGCTCGCGGTCACCTACCCCGAGATCTACGAGATGCAGGTGCGCGCCATCCTCGAAGCCGCCTGCGACGTGGCCGCAGAAGGCGTCGACGTGCACCCCGAGATCATGATTCCTCTCACCATGACCCAGCGCGAGCTCACCTTGATGCGCGAGCTGGTCGACCGCATCGCCGAGCAGGTCTTCTCCGAGAAGGGCCGCAAGGTCAGCTTCCACTTCGGCACGATGATCGAGCTACCACGCGCCGCCATCCGCGCCGGAGAGATCGCCGAGCACGCGGAGTTCTTCAGCTTCGGCACCAACGACCTCACGCAGACGACCCTGGGCATCTCGCGCGATGATGCCGGCAAGTTCCTCGGCGCCTACGTCGACCTCGGCATCTTCCCGAGCGACCCGTTCCAGTCGATCGACGTCGACGGAGTCGGCGCGCTCGTCGAGCTCGCGTCCGAGCGCGGTCGGGCGAAGCGCCCAGGGATCCACCTCGGCGTGTGCGGCGAGCACGGCGGCGATCCCGCGTCCGTCACCTTCTTCGAGAAGGTGGGACTCGACTACGTGTCCTGCTCTCCCTTCCGTGTCCCCATCGCGCGCCTCGCGGCGGCCCAGGCGGCCCTCAACGCCGGTACGCACGGCGGCCCAAAGGCGACCGACTAGCGCGGGCCGCACGCCGTCTCTCGCGACGCCCACCTCTGCGCCCACCATCAGCGCATCGTTCCCCTTTTCCCGTCCCCCTCCGCATTCCCGCACGCTCTTTACAGGGGCGACCGGGCGATGCACCCTGTCCTACATGGGCATCTTCGACCGGATGGGGAAGGTCATCTCCAGCAACGTCAACGCGCTCCTCGACAAAGCGGAAGATCCGAAGAAGTCGCTGGATCTCATCGTCGAGGAGATGAAGGACCAGATCCGCGCCGCCGAGAAGGAGCTGGTCGACGCGGTGGCGGCCGAGAAGGTGCTCCGCAGAAAGGTGGAAGAGCTCGACGTCGAGGCCGAAAAGTGGGAGCGCCGCGCCGAGCTGGCGCTCAAGGCCGACGACGAGAAGCTCGCGCGTGAAGCCCTCGTGCAGAAGAAGCGAGTCGTCGGCGAGCGTGACCGCGCGGAGGCCATGCGCGCCGAGCAGCGCTCCACCGTGCTGAACATGAAGTCCGAGCTCGACCGCATGAAGGGGAAGCAGCAAGAACTCGAAGCCAGGAAAGGCACCCTCGCAGCCCAGCTCCGACAGGCCAAAGCTGGAGGCGGCACCGAGTCGCTCGGTGCCAAGCCCGGAGGCGGAGCCTTCGCCGAGTTCCGCCGCATGGAGGATCAGATCGAGGGCCAGGTCGCCCAGGTCGCCGCAGCGCGTGAGGTTGATGATGTCCTCAAGAGCGGAGGGCTGTCCTCCGCGGAGCTGGAGGCCCGCTTTGCTCAGCTCGAGGGCCGCGGTGGCGCTTCGGAGAGCGAGGACAAGCCAGGTGGCGCTGCCATCGACGACGAACTCGCCGCGCTGAAGAAGAAGATCCGCATCGGGGGTTGAACCAGCGGGCGCATGCGCCTCGCAGGTTCAGCCACCTCGCAGGCTCAGCCCTGCTTCCGACCCAGCGTGAACACGTTCGGAGACGAGGTGCGCTCCGGCGTCGAAGGACGCTCTGGCGCCGCTCGCGTGGACTCCGGCGCCATGCTCATCCGAGGCTGCGCTCGCAGCATCGTCAGCACCAAGGTGATGCCCCAGCCGTCGTTCGTGCGGAGCTCCGCCTGACCATGGCTGTCTTCGACGGCGACGATCAACCTTCCCAGCGTCTCCAGCCCGGCGGGCGCCGTGCTCGGCGCGACCAGCACCCGCTCCAGCGCCGACTCGGGCAACCCCATGCCGAAGCCCACGTCGAGGACTGAAAGCTGCGGCCCCTGTGGCGTCTCTCGCACGGACACCACCGGCTGATGACCCGGAAGCGCACGCGACGACATGTCGAGCAAGAAAGCCTCGAGCGCCTGGGCCAGCTCGCTGCGATGCCCCAGCGTGTGCGTCGCACCCCGAATGGGCTCGAGCTTCAGCGGACGTCCCGACGATCGACCGCAGGCCGTCACCGCCTCGGTCACCAGCTCGCCCAGCGCGAAGGTCACCAGCGGATCGAAGGAGTCTCGCCCCGTGATCGACCGCACGTTCGCCGCTGATGCCGAGACCTCCGCGCGGGTCAACGTCGCCACGTAACCCGCGATCCAGGACAGCCCTTCGGCTTCCTGGCGCACCGCGCGCACGTGGAGCACGCCCGGCTCCGGTCCGGTCACCGGCAAGTCCAGCCCTTCGTCGCGCTCCATCACCCGGGAGAGGATCTGTGATGATGCGCGCCCACTCGATCCCTTCTCCGCCCCGATGCCACGCACTGCCGCGAGCACATCGCCCAGCGACAGCGAGCCTGGCGCGAGTGTACCGCCCGGTCCATCAGGCGGCGTCACCACATCGCGACCCTTCAACCACGCCGCAAATTCACGGCTCACCACCCGCACGTCGCCGAACGCATCGGCCACCAGCGCCGCGGCAGGCACACCGCGAATCGCCGCGCCCAGCAACCGAAGATCCCCGAGCGCGCCGCGCACCCCATCGACCAGTTCCTCCTCGGCACCGGCCACCGCGCCCTGCGCTGCTGCACCGCGGGCCAGCCTCCGACGTCGCGCCAGCAGGCCCAGCTCGCGGCCCAGACGCTCCGCGCGTTCGGGCTCCCGAGCGAACGCCGACTCCGCCGCGCTCCCGCACAGGAACACGTACCCTTCCAGCTCCCCCGACGCGAGCAGCGGGACGGCGATCACGGGCATCTCCGCGCGCGACAGGAAGCCCGTGAGGGCCTGGATCTTGTACACGCCCGGCGCGTCGCTGAACGGCGAACGGCGAACGTCACGTCGCTGCTCGGCCACGATCCGCTCGCCACCTTGCCGCTCGTTCCAGAAGCGCAGGTGCCACCGGGAAGGCGGAAGATCAGCCACGAGCACCACCTCCGACGGGTGTGCTTGCTCGGCGAGCCTTGCCACCCGCAGCCAGAACTCCGCGTCGGGGAGGCTGCGGATCTCTTCCAGCCGGCCCTGCTTCGTCCGCTCGAGCAGCTCTCCCGCCCGTCGCGCTGCGGAGGACGTCCTGCGCGTCCCTGCCGCAAGCACCCCAGCAAACGCGAGTCCCAGCCCGACCACTGCGCTCGCGAGCGCCAGCAAGCTTGCAGGGATGCGACCTGCCAGCAGCACCTGCCCACCGAGCAGCACCGCCACCATCGCCACCATCACGACCGACGCGGCGAGCACCCCGCGACGCACCGCGAACCGCATCGACAGGCCGGCGGCGAGCACGAAGAGCGGCGCGACCCAGCGCGGTGCCTCCTGACGCGCTCCGCCCTCGAGCAGTCCTCCCAGCGCCGCTGCTGCACCATCGCCCGGTGGCAACGCGCCCTCTTCACCCACCGCGACGAGCGCGACCCGACCACGCAACACCGTCGCCGGCACCGCCTTGCGGTCCAGATCACCGAGGCTCACCACAGGAACCGACTCACGACCCCGAGGCATCACCCACGGCGACGACTCCTGACCGAACACACCGAAGGCAGCCGCAGCCCCAGGCCCGAACCCCACCACCGAACCACCCCGCAGGTGGAGGTCGCTCACGGCGAGCGGCGCGACCGGAGGCGACGCTCCCTCCTCCAGCTTGCACAGCGTCTCCGTGGGCTCGAGCAAGAGCGCACCGCGCGCCTCGCCACGCCGCAGCGCTTCTGCCAGCGCGCGATCGCAACCCCCTGCTCGCAAGGCCTCGGGTGAGACGGTGAGCAGCGCCACCCGCTCCGACGGCGCAGCATCCCCCACGGCCATCAGGGCCCACGCGCGCGCGGCAGCGTCGGCGTCTGCGAGCGGGGACACCGCCGCCACCAGCATCCCTGCCGCCATGGCCGCCGCGTCGACGTCCAACCACGCCGGCAGTCCCCGGGCGGGACCAGACGCCATCGGCCGCGCAGTGCGGAATGGCTTCGGGATCCGCGGACGGAAGAAGTTGGCCATGGTGATCAAATGAGAGCGCTAGCACACTTGCCAGGGACATCCTGGTTCGCAACCAGCATTCGCGGGGATGCCAAGAGTTCCCTCGCGACTAGCCATGGTAGCGGCCCCGAACCGCGGAGGCGACACCTGCGTGGGGTCATTGGTCATGGACGCATGGCCTGGCTCACATCGAAGGGCAGCTCCCCTCTTCTCCGCGTGGGCCAAACCACTTCAAACCACCCCACGGCCATCCATGGTGAGAGATCGTAGGTGCGTCTGGGGCACCTGATCACCCAGCTCGCATCACCACGGCCCCCGATCGTACAGTCGCCGCGCAGCCCACCCCCGATGACGTTCCCACTTCACATCTTTCCACCCAACGGACTCGATCGGAGCCTCCACACGGCGGTGCTGATCGGGTTGCTCATCGGCACCTTCTTCACCGAGACCCTCGGGTGGACGTACGCAGGCCTGGTCGTCCCTGGCTACCTGGCCACCGTCTTCTACGCCGCCCCGATCACCGCCGCCTTCATCGTCTTCGAGTCCATCCTCACCTACCTCTTCGTCGGCCTCCTGGGCCGGTGGGTGTCGAAGACCGGTGTGTGGTCGACGGCCTTCGGCCGCGAGCGGTTCTACCTGTTCATCGTCGGCGCCGTCTTCGTCCGCCTCGCCATCGAGGGCAGCGCCGTGCCGCGCCTCGCGGAGAGCCGTGGTTTCGTCCACTCGCGCGAGCTGTACAGCCTCGGCCTCGTCCTCGTCCCGCTCGTGGCCAATGCCTTCTGGAACTCCGGCCTCAAGAAGGCCGGCCCGCGCCTCGCCGTGGTCACCGCCGTCACCGCCGCGATCCTCGGCGTGATCCTGCGGACGACCAATCTCTCCGTTTCGCGCTTCCAGGTCCTGAACGAGAGCCTCTCCCTCGCCTTCCTCGAGTCTCCCAAGGCGCACCTGCTCCTCGTCATCGGCGCGCTGCTCGGCGCCCGCGCCAACGTGCTCTACGGCTGGGACTACAACGGCATCCTCGTCCCCGCCCTGCTCGCCGTCGCCTGGTACGAGCCCACCAAGCTGCTCACCACCACGATCGAAGCGCTGGTCATCTACCTCATCACCCGCTTCCTCATCGCGCGCCCCCCCTTCTCGCGCATGCTCCTCGTGGGTCCGCGCCGGATGATGTTCGTCTACATCGCCGGCTACCTGCTCAAGCTTCTCATCGGCTTCGCCGCGGCGCGCTGGGCGCCGGGCCTGCAGATGATCGACTACTTCGGCTTCGGCTATCTGCTCCCCAGTCTCCTCGCCGTGAAGATGTGGAACAAGGAGCACATCGGCGTGGTCATCATGCCGACGATCCAGGTCTCGCTCACCGCGTTCCTCGTCGGCAATGCCGTGGGCTACATCCTCGTCGCGCTCGGCGCTGGCGGCATGATCTCCCCCATGGCAGCGGGCCTCGGCAGCGCCCCCGGCGCGGGCGTCCTACCCCAGGGCGGCCCACCTCCCCAGGGCCCCGCACGCGCCACCGGCAGCGCCGCCTTCTCGCTGATGCTCGCCGACACCATCCCGCGCCCGGGCCCCATCCCCAGCCCCGACGCGACCCTCGCCGACATCGAAGCCCGCAAGATCGCCCACCGCGCCGCCCGCGAGCTTCTCGACCGCGGCGCGCTCACCGAGAACACCCGGAGGCATGCCGAGACCGCCGGCATCGTCGCCCTCCAAGAAGAGGGGACCCGAGGCCACCGCTGGACGGTACTCGGCGGCCGCTTGCGTGACACCGAGCACGCCCCCAGCCTCCCGCGCGCCGCCTTCCGCGCCCGCCCTCCCGGCGTCGCCTGGCTCCTCCTCGCCGCCCCCAGCGAGCCCGGCTCTCCCCTCCCCGCCGTCGCCCTCCAGGTCGCCGAAGCCCTCGACGCCACCGGCGTGGTCATGCTCTCACGCCACCCAGGCATCCGCCGCCACGACGAAGCCTTCATCGAGGACATGGCCAGCCACCTCGGCGACGTCCGCCTCCTCCGGCTCGAGACCCGCGCCACCGAGCAGAGCGCCACCCTCGACGTGGTCGGCTCGGCCGTCGGCCTGCCCGTCGCCGCCATCGGCCAGGCCCTCAGCACATCGATGGACCTCCGGTTCCGCAAACCCTCGAAGCTCGGCCGCCTCGAAGACGCGCCTCGCCTCCGCATCAGCCGCCCCCTTGCCGAGCGCGTCGGCGCCACCCGCCTGGGCGCAGCCCCCGCCCTCCGCTGGCCCGGCCCTCTCGCCGAAGAACTCTCCGCGCGCATGTACGCGCTCACCTCCGTCGAACCCGGCGCATTTCGCACTCCCCCCCTCGAAGAGCTCCGCCTCTTCGACGCCATCGTCGCCCCGCGCCTGCTCGACGGCGGCGACAGCGAGCCCTCCCCCTGGGAGCGCGCCATCCTCGGTCGGCTCGGCTTCCGCGCCGTGAGCATCGGGAGCGCCGACGACGGCGCCCCTGAAGCGTGGGGGATCCTCGACCCCCCGCCGGACGAGCCCGCAGCCGCAGGCGAGGTCCTGCCCCCGCGCCGCGGCAACCCCACCTGGATCATGCTGAGGCGTCCCGAAGGATCAGCCGCCACGAGCCCCCCTGAGAACACCCCCGCGATGCTCGACGGCGCTCCTGCGACCTCCGCCAGCAGCGCGCCCCCTGCCGGCACCGCGCCCCTTGCCACGGCGTCCGCCCTCCCCTCCACCGAACCCAGCGCCAGCAGCGCGCCCCCTCTCGCCCCCTCCGCCAGCAGCGACACCCGGACCCCGCTCCTCGTGCAGATCCCCGCTCCTCGCTGGCAGATTGGCGCCTTCGGCGCTGGCCTCGCCATCGCACGCGCCGAGGGCGCACGCTCCCTCATGATCGCCGGCGCCCTTCCCACCGCCGATCCCTCGGGAGCGGCCGACGTCCGCCGCCGCGAGGGCCTCCGCTCCTGGTACCAGCGCTGGCACGAACTCTGGCTCGGCCGCGGCAACAACACGCTCTCCATCCAGGCCATCGAGGCCGATCGCAGCAACGACCGTGACGTCGTCGTCTCCTTCGGCCGCGAGCTGTTCCGCCCCGACCTCTTGCCGCCTTACGCCCGCCCCTTGCTCCAGACGTTCCGGGACGACCTCGCCCTGCGCACCACCATCTTCGACGGCACCCGCGAACAGGTCCCCTACAGCGCCGCCATCGACGCCAGCATGGCCTACGCCAAGCGCTTCGCCGAAGGCCGCTTCGCCATCGTCTACCTCGGCAGTGGCATGCGCGAATTCTTCGAGCTACGGCGCGCGTACGACGGCAGCACCCCACCACCGCCCGGGCAGACCGACACCACGCGCACCGAGCCGGAAGACCGCCTCCTCCAGCGCCTCGCGCGCCTCGGCCTCCGCGCCACCACGGGCGACGTCGCCGACCGCGGCGTCTGGCTCGCCACCTGCACCAATCTTCCCGCCCCCAGCGACCCCGGCAACACGGATGGCGCGAGCGACCTCGCCAACCCCACCCCTGCATGCACCAGCCGGCGCGCACCGGACGACTGCGACCTCGACGCCTCCATCGCCGGCTTCCGCTGGTACGCCGCGCAACGCAACCCCTACGATCTCAAGGCCCAGGCCACCCGCGGCCACGCCCACTGCCCCGTCGAACTCGTACACGACCGCGGCAGCGGCCACACCTGGGCCATCACCGCACGCCCTGGTGAAGCCTTGCTCATGCCCCTCGATGGCGTCGGCACCACCGAGGAGCCCCGGCGCATCCCCACCCTCGAGCGCCTCCGACGCGCCATCGCCATCGGCACGAGCCCCATCCGGATCGGCACCGAGATCCTGCTCCCTCAGATCCCGCTGCCGGCCACGACCTCGACGCCCACGACCTCGACGCCCACGACCTCGACGCCCACGACCCCTGCGCCCGCCATCGCGCCAGGAGCTGCGCCGTGAACGTCGGTCGCTTCACCGCCAAGCACCGCTCCATCGCCACCCGCGTCGGCAACCCGCGCTGGGTCGTCGCCCTCACCTTCATCGCCGTCGTCGCCCTCGGCCTCGCCAACATCGACGAGAACCCGCTCAGCGTCGGCCGCACCCCGCCCGCCGAGGACGAGATCCTCGCCTACCACGTCGACGAAGACCGCGACATCGTCGTCAAGGTCCCCATCGAGATCGACGCCGTCGAGGTCACCACCTGGACCGCACTCCCACCCCAGGACGACGTCCCCTGCGACTCCGCCCTCCGCTACCCCTACGGCTTCACCGCCACCTTCATCGACGAGCAAGGCCACCAGGTCGCCCGCCACGACTTCGACCTCGAGAGCCGCATCAGCTGCGACCCCGATCGCCCCGCCGACAGCAGCGAGTACGCCGCCCGCCTCGCGAACGGCGGCGGCCCCGTCACCGACCCACGCATGTCCCTCGTCGTCACCCGCGACACCCTCCCGCGCGGTGGCCACCTCCGCCTCCGCGCCAAGCCCGCGCCGACCACGCCCGGCCCCGACGGGCGCCCCGCGTACAACGTCCCCCCCGTCCTGCCGCGCCTCACCGTCCTCACCCGCCTCGAAGGCCGCTACCAGCGCGGCGAGGCCCTCCGCAAAGTCTTCGAACAGAGCCTCGACGCCGACGAACGCCAGCGCGTCGTGCGCAACGTCTCCGCCCTCGGCTTCGCCGACCTGCCCGACCTCGCCCGCGAACGCGTGCTCACCACCTGGGCCCGTCGCCTCGAAGCTGCCGGCATCGAGCAGAAGGACTACACCGTCTCGCGCCTCCTCCTCCGCCGCTTCCGCACCCCCTACCCCCGCGCCGAAGGCCGAGGCACCAGCGAGTTCGTCGTCGGCGAGCGCCACGCCGCCGCCCTCAACTTCCGCGGCCCTGCCGAACTCCACCTCGAAGGTCCCGAAGGCCGCACCGTGCGCATCGCCGACGGCTACGTCGCCCCCTCCCCCGTCGTCCTCGGCCCTGAAGGCCGCGCCGTCGTCCTCCTCCAGCGCGAGGACATCCGCAGCGTCATCATCGACGCCCTCGGCCCCGACTTCGGCGTCCGCTTCGCCGTCCCCCGCGACCAGGCCAGCGTCCAGATCGGCGAGATCCTCCACCGCACCACCCCGGAAGGCCTCCGCGTCGAGACCCCGCCCGACGTCCGCATCGTCCGCTACCTCGACCTCGACCCCAAGGCGCCCGTCGTCGCCCGCATCGCCCCTGGCCAGGACTTCCTCGGCATCCTCCTCCGCACCGAGATCGACCTCGGCGCCGACGTCGAGGCCGGTGAAGCCAACCTCGTCGCCCGCTGGGGCCCTGGCGAGCGCGAGTTCGCCAAGCTCCAGGTCATGCTCCCGCGCTCCCGCTTCGAGTGGTGGTCCGAAGGCTTCGACGCCACCGACCCTCGCATGGCCATCCTCCGCGTCCCCCCCGGCGCCGAGCGCATCGAACTCACCGGCGACCCCCGCACCCACGTCCGCCTCCGCACCCTCGAACCCGGCGTCCTCGAAACCCTCTACCGCATCCCCTACCGCGTCCAGCTCCAGGACGACGAGACCTGGCGCTACGCCCCGTTCGACATCAGCGAGTGGACCGACATCCGCGCCGCCAACCTCGACGAACTGGAGCGCAACGACCGCTTCTCCGACCTGCGCGAGCAGGTCCGCATCGAGAAGGTCGGCAAAGGCGCCCGCGGCCCTGGCGACGTCCCCGAGCGCCCCCTTCTCCCCGAGCACGCCCCCGTCCGCCGCCGCCTGCTCTCCCCCGCGTACCAGTCACCGGGCGAGGCCTACCCCGGCGACGCGTGGACCCCGCTCATCGACCCCAAGCACGCCCTCATCGAGGCCGCTGGCAACCGCGCGGGCCGCGTCGTCGTCACCTGGCGCGCCGAGCGTGCGCGCCTCGGCAAGCAAGTCTCCCTCGTCGTCGATGGCGAGACCGCCACCGAAGAGCGCATCGCCGCCCTCGCGGGCACCCTCAAGCTCGACCTCTCACCTGGCAAGCACCACCTCGCCATCCAGGGCCTCGGCAGCACCGGCGCCGCGTACATGGACGCGGCACCCGCCGACGGCGGCCCCATCGTTCGTCGCCGCGACGTCTACGAACTCACGGGCACCCGCCCCCTGGTCCTCAAGTTCGACCAGCACCCGGGCGAGACCCTGCACCTCGTCCTCTTCATGGTCACCCAGGGCGGCAACGCCCCCTACCGCGTCCGCTACGACATCGAGGGCGCCAAACCCGGCTCCACCCTCGGCGCCTTCTTCCGCCGCATCACCATCCCTGAAGGCATCCTCACTGGCCGCACGGGCGACTTCGGCCGCGGCACCCTCTGGGAAGCCGCCACCGACCGCCGCGGCGTCGACGGCATCGCCCGCGCCGTCATCCGCCTCGGCGACGACCTCAGCCCGGGCCCGCGCACCGTGCGCCTCTGGCTCCAGGGCCAGAAAGAAGACGGCATGGCCAACCGCCTCTGGGTGGGCCCGGTCCTCGTCGGCCAGCCCCCAGGCGCGAAACCCACCGATCCGCGCGTCTGGGTCGAGGACGAGTGACCCCACCAGCCTGGAAAACCCGACCAACCCCGCCAGTCTCACCGCCTTGGGGGGCGGCTTCCGCACGACCGATGTGAACAAGGATCGCGGCGTCCGCTGGCACATGCGCTGCAAAGTCCTCTCGACGGAGGACATCATGACCCTGGTCGGTTTGCTGCTGCTCATCCTTGTCGGCGCCCTGTGCGGCGCGATTGCCCAGATGATCGTCGGCTTCAGCGCGGGGGGCTTCCTCGGCTCCGTCGTGGTGGGCTTCCTGGGCGCGCTGATCGGCACGTCGCTGGCGCGCTGGGTGGGGCTCCCGTCCCTCCTCGGCGTCACGATCGACGGCTACACCGTCGAAGTCTTCTGGGCGATCCTGGGCGCCATCGTGCTCCTGGCCGTCCTCGCCATGACCAGACGGGCGGCCTATCGAACACGGCTCTGACGCACGCCCTGGCACCGCCTCGTCGCGCCGGTAGGAAGGCCTTCGTCACGGATGTGAACGCGCAGCCCAAGACGCTGCCCCGCACACATCCCTTCACGAGGGCCCTCCCACCGGCGTGACCGCGTTTGTCGCCCGCGCCCGCAGGAACGCGACCAGCGGGAAGACTACACGAGGTACTCGCGCTCCTCGCACGCACGCAGACGCGCCGCGTCCTCGATCATCGCCCCGAGCCGCGCCGTCGCCTCGCACAGCGCCCGCGAGAACCGGCGCCGCTCACGCCCATCCACCGTCCGCTCGAGCTCCTCACGGAGTGCAGCGATGGCCTGCAAGTGCCGCCCATCCATCGGAGCGCACCTCGCCATGACCGCGGCTTCTGCTGCCTCGCCGACAGGACTCGCCCACTCCGCAACCCGCACTCGTCGAGAGATCATCCGCAGCGCTCCGTCAGCCAGCGGGTGCTTAACGGAGCGGAACCACCTCCGCAATCGATTTGACGCAACGTGACAACGCGGAGCGCCAACCTCACCGTCCGCGTCGCGCGCCGACTGAGCAAACCGGGGACAGACCCCTGCGTCATCGTGGGAATCGGCCGCAAGGCGGGCGAAGCCGACGCAGGTCAGCCCGGCCGGTTCCTCAGGAAGTCGGCGACTTCGGCGAAGCGGGGCTCGAGGAACGCCCGCAGCTCTCCCTCCACCCCGACTTCGTCCATGGCGACCTTCATCGCGCGAAGCCAGGCGTCGCGCATGCCCGTCCCGACCGGGACCCGCGCGTGACGCATGCGCAACCTCGGATGCCCGTGGCGCTCCATGTAGAGCTGGGGACCACCGAGCCACCCCATCAAGAACAGCGCGAACCGGTCCCGGCTCCCGCGCGAGATCTTGCCGTGCTCGTCGCACTCGTGGAGGCGGGTCAGCTCGGGTTCGAGCCGCTCCATCGCGTCGTAGAAGTGCTCCACCAGCTTCTGGACCGCGGCCTCACCGCCGATGGCCTCGAAGGGATTGAACAGAGACTCGGGCGCCGACATCACCGGCTCGTCTAGCGCGTCTCGGCGCGCGCTGGAGCCCCGCACGGCAGACAAAAAAAGAGCACGCCGTGGCCTCGGGGGGGGGGGAACGAGGACTCACGGCGTGCGAGTTAGCGCGCCACACAGGCCCTGGGGGGGGATTAGGACCCGTACGGCGCTGTCCACGGCTATTGCAGCCCCTGTGCCACGCTCCGCGGACCAGGTTCTCGTGATTTGCACAGACGCCCTCTCGAACGACATTCAGATCTGAAATGCGCCGTTGAAAGGCTGCACGCCAGAGGCGCAGCACCAGCTCGGAGTGCGCATGCCCGACTCATCCGGATGGGCATCACTGCGCGAACTCGACCGGCCCACGACGGGAGCAAGGGAAGCAGCGAGAGACAGGAGAACACAGGAAGCGTGTGCTCGTTCCCCCGTGCCTTCATCCTCCGTGGCGCGCGTTCACTCGCGCAGGCAATACCCGTTTCTGGACGCGCAACGCCCCACCGAGGCGGCCACGCCATCCCCCACGCCTGCGCTCACGCCGCCCTCCTGACCCCCCTCATCACGCCGCCGCTCACGCCGCCCCCAGCTTCTCCTCCAGCACCCCCCGCAGCTTCGCCGACCCCCGCTGCGCCACCGCCTCCCGCGCGTGCCCCACCAGCCGCCCATCGTGCCGGTGCAGCGCCAGTGCCCCCAGCGCCGCCGCAGCCTTCGCCTCCGACCCCTCCGCCACACACCGCACCAGGAACGCATTCCCCTCATCCGACCGCAGGAGCGCCACCCCCAGCATCACCCCCTCCAGGAACCGCCCCGTCCCCTTCCCGGTCGCCGCCCCCGCCACCGCTTCTTCCAGCACCCCCAGCGCCTCGGGCAACCGCGACTCCCCCAGCGCGATCGCCGCCAGCTCCTCCCCCTGCCGAAGGGCCTCCGCCACCAGCGGCACGTACCGCCGCGCATCCAGCGCCAGGAGCCCCTTGTAACAGGCCCCCAGCACCTCCGGCTCCGCGTCCCCCGACAGCACCTTCACGTGCAGCGCCGCCGCGCACAGCACCTCCCCCGTCCTCGCCAGCGCCTCGGCCGCCGCCACCCGCGCCACCGGCTCCGCATCGTGCAGCATCGGCGCGATCTCCAGCGCCGCCCACCGGAAGTCCATCTCCACCAGCGCGTGCGCGCACATCCCCCGCAAGGACGGCGCCGTATCCACCGGCCCCCCGTACGCCGGCTCCTTCTGCACGTGCCGCAGCCCTGCCAGGTACGCCTCGGGCGCCGACGCATCCAGCGCCATCAGCGCCTCCACCATCGCGCGCTTCCCGAAGCACCCCTTGTCCGCCTCCGCCGGCGCCGCCACGAACCGCAGCACCGCGTCCGCCACATCCCCCGAAAGCGCGCTCAGCTCCAGCGCCGCCACCACCCGCGCCGCCTCACCCACCAGGTACCCGCTCGCTTCCCCGAGAAACCGCTTCAGCTCTGCCGCCGCCACCACCGCGGGCTCCCCCTCCAGCGCCCGGATCCTCGCCAGCTTCGCATCGAACGACGCACCGCGCGGCGACGCAGCTTTCGGAGAGGACGCCTTCGACGATGAAGCCCCACGACGCGTCGCCATGCGCTAGCCCTCCTCCCCGCAAGATCTCCCCACCGCGAACGCCGCGACACCGCATCTCCACGGCGCCATCTCTTTGCCCATCCGTCCCATCAGTAGTGAACGGCCCTCACCGTCAGCACGAGACGGCCCTCTCCCTCCACCGCGTCCCGACAGAACAGCAGCGCGCGCCGCACCCCCGTCGCGATCGCGCCCTCGCACGGCCCTGCTGCGGACCCATGGCGTGACAGCCGCTCGCGCACCCCGTCGGGCAGCCGGCACAGCGCCCCGCGCCCATCCAGCACGCGCCCCTCGTCGAGCAGCGGCCCGAAGCTCGCCGAGAGCAGGGACCGCGCCTCCGCCTCGAAGGGCGTGCGCATCCCGCTCGTCACGTCGAGGAGCGCCTCCGGCGGGCTCCCGAGCACCGCCACCTCACCCCTGAACACGGCATGGAGGGTGGGCAGGCTCGGCCCCGCGACCCACGGCGTTCCCCAGCGCCCGGCGGCATCACGCCGCGCCACCACGAAGTCGAGCGCGCTGTTCGACCCCACGACCACCACCCCGCCCAGACCATCGGGCACGAGCCGCACCGGCAGCGGGACCCGCGGCACACCGTCGACGAGGAAATCGGCGACCACGGACGGCTCACCCCGCAGGCCCACGTCCGGGTCGATGGACCGCACGGTGAGCACCAGCTCATCGCGCGCCAGGCCGGGCGGCGCGCCCCGCACGAGCGCATCGTCCGCGTTGGCGAGCGCAAAGACGCTCAGCGCCCCGGGCTCCGAGACCAGCACCGAGGTGAGCAAAGAACGGCGCGGCGCAAGATCGGGCAGACGCTCCCCCGCTCGCGCGCCCGAAAGGCGAACGAGGTCCTCCGCCATCGCGAACCAGGCGCCCCCGACCCTGCCCATCTGGTCCTGGTAGAAACGGTCGTGCGGCAGGTTCACGGCGACCGGTGACCCGAGCGGCCGCCCCTCGGCGTCGACGCGCACCGCCCAGGTGTTTCTCTCGGTGTCCCCGACCAGCACCATCGCCTCCTGCGCGATGGCGTCGAACGCAGCGCCGAGAAGCCCCTGGAACGGCGTCCCTCGCGGCGCCGCCCCCGGACCCGCCGACGCCACCGGCACGGGCGACGTCGGCGCGACCGGCAACAGCGACGGCGAAGGCACCAGCAACGCGGCCACGGAGGACGACGTAGATCCGGATGGAGACGCCGACGGCGACACCGACGGCGCTGCGAGCGACGACGAGGACGCCGTCGTGGCGGAGGACGCGGAGACCGACGTGAGAGCCGACGACGTCGACGCGAGCGCCGAGGCCGACGACGACCCCGAAGGCGGTGGCGACGCCGCAGACGCAGACGCCGCGGCGCCCCTCGAAGCCGGCGTCGACGGCCTCGCGATCCCCTCTACCAGCACACGCGCCACGCCGACGCCCGGCCGCTCGACCACGCCCGCCGACGACGCGCTGGCGAACTCGCCGCGCTTGCGCTCCCCGCCACCCGACCACGATGTCGGTGCAGACGCCACGGTCGACCCGCCGGACCTGTCCTCACCGTCCCTCGCCGTCTCCCGAGAGCAGCCGACCAGCACGCTGCCGACCAGCACGCTGCCGACCAGCACACTGCCGACCAGCGCGCCCTCGACGCCCCGTGACGCCCTCGTCCAGTCCCAGAAGCGCGCGCACATCGACCGCGCTCAGGAAGGACCGTCGCAGCCGTCGGCTCCGCAGGCAGCCCCCGCTTCACCACCCGCCTCCGTGCGCTCGTGCGCGTCGGACCACGCCGCGCGGAGTGCCTCCAGAAACGCCTCCACCGGCTGGGCCCCCGAGACCGCATACCGCCGATCGAGGACGAAGAACGGCACCCCACGCACACCCAGCTCCCGCGCCTCCTGCTCGTCCGCGCGCACCGCCTCCGCGAACGTGCCGCCCGTGAGCGCCTCTCGCGCGCTCCCCTCGTCGAGACCGATCTCCACCGCCAGCCGCACCAGCGTCTCCAGCTCGCTCACCACCGCCCCTTCGCTGAAGTAAGCGCGCAGCAGCCGCTCCTTCGCCGCATCCTGCAGCCCATGCGCCCCTGCCAGATGGATCAGCTGATGCGCGAGGAACGTGTTCGCCCCCCGCACCTGGTCGAAGTCCAGCGTGAGCCCATCCTCGCGACCGACCTCCGCGACGTGCGCCACGAGCGCCTCGGCTTGCTCGGGCCTCATGCCCTTGCTCCGCGCCAGCAGCGCCACGAGCTTCTCTTCGCGCACCTGGGGCGCGTCCGGCTGAAGCTCGAAGCTGCGCCAGCTCACCTGGAGTTGCTCTCCGTTCTCGAACTGCGCCAGCGCGCGCTCGAAGCGCCGCTTGCCGATGTAGCACCAGGGGCAGGCGACATCGGACCAGATCTCGACCTTCATACACAGCATCTAAGCAGGTCGAGCACACCTCGGTCACCGCCAGAGGTGCGGACGCGCGCTTTGCTTCCTGCCGTCCCCTGCGCGGCAACCGGACGAGGGAAGGCACGACCTCGGGCTCGCCGCTCCCATCACGGGCGACGCCGCGCTCTCCAGCTCGCTCCCGGTGCCCCTTCATCTCCATGAGATGCTCTCCTGCGACACGACGAGCCGCGGACCTCCCCGATCCCGACTTCCTTCGGCCGAGTCCACTTCCCCCGCTCGACCTGCACCTCGCGGCCCTCGCCCGCCGGCTCCCGGTGCTCTCTGGTCAGCTCCCGGTGCTCTCCAGTCAGCTCCCGACGCTCTCCGCTCAACTCCCGACGCTCTCCGCTCAATTCCCGGTGGTCTCAAGTCAGCTCCCGGTGGTCCCCGCTCAATTCCCGGTGGTCTCAAGTCAGCTCCCGGTGGTCCCCGCTCAATTCCCGGTGCTCTCCCCTCAATTCCCGGTGCTCTCCCCTCAATTCCCGGTGCTCTCCCCTCAATTCCCGGTGCTCTCCCCTCAATTCCCGGTGCTCTCCCCTCAACTCCCGGCGCTCCCACCGTGTCCCCGGCTACCTTTTCTCGATTCCCGGTGGTCTCCGCTCAATTCCCGGCGCTCCCACCGTGTCCCCGGCTACCTTTTCTCGATTCCCGGTGGTCTCCTGTCAGTTCCAGGCGACCCAGGGACGGCGCCAGACCTGCCCACGCCCTTCGCCCACCCGCTGCCGACCCCCTGCCGCAGCGGCCCGCCCCTCAAAACCGCTCCAGAAAGCTCTGGTGATCCAGCGCCACCTGGTCCGCATACGGGATCGCGATCGACCGCACCAGCGCGCGGAAACCCGCGTGGTCACCGGCGCTCCGCGCCTTGATCGTCGCATCGAGATCATGAGGCTGGATCCCTGCATCCCAGTCCCGATCGCTGCGCGCGTGGTGCGCCGCGAGCACCTCGCCCCACTGCTCCGACAGCTTGGTCAGGCGCGTGAGGCTCGTCAGCTCCTCGGTCGGGAACGTCGCCTTCCACGGAGAGCGCTCGCGCACGCTGTAGTGCTCCCCGTCCGACAGCCGCAGCCACCCCAGGAAGGGATCGACCCGGTAACCGAGCGCGCCGTGTGCCAGCACCACGCGGAGCGCCTGGTTGCCTGCGCAGAGCGCCTCGGTCGCCGCGACCTGCTCCCCGCCGACGTACTCGTAAGCCGCAGCGAGCGGCTGCTCCTTGACGTCGAGGATGCGGTCGTCGTCCTGAGACGCAGACGCCCCCTCGACGAGCACGTAGTACCGCGCGACGCCCAGAGAGCCCAGCCCGGCGTGGAGACGACGCGCGACGCTCTTCACCTGGAAGTGGCTCGCCGGGGGTGAGGAGCCGCCGAGCTGCCGTGCGCGGTACGCGGGGATCTGTGCGCGCAGCTCCGCCTCGACCTCGGGCGTGACCGGCCCGAGGTCCGGGTGGCTGGCCGTGGCGAGAACGCGGACGCCGCTCTGCTTCACCGTCCACTCGTCGAGCATCTTCTTGCGCGACTTCCTGTCTCTCACGTCGTCGAGGAAGTCGTTGAGCCTGCCGTACGTCGTCGCCTCGGTGAACGTGCGCGTCCGCTCCGCGTCGCTCGCCGCGTACGCCTTCATCGCGTCGAGGTATGCCTCGGAGAAGGCATCCACGACGGTGGCCTCGTCGGCAGACGTGAAGCCCCCGTTGGCACGCGCGACGAGGACGATGCTGATCGCCAGGCGCCAGACGTCGAGCTGGTAGTCGGCGAGGACGGCCTGGTCCAGATCGTTGAGGGCGTAGACGACCTTCCCTTCGGCGTCGTCGAAGGCGCCCATGTTGTCGACGTGCATGTCGCCAGCGAGCACGGCCCGGGTGCTCGGTTGACCTCCGTAGGGGAACCGCGCAGGCGAGGCGCCGAGATCGCGCCAGTAGAGATGGTTCGAGCCGCGGAAGAACGCGAAGGGCGACGCGCTCATGGCGGCGTACTTCTCGGCACGGACGTCGGGATGGAGGGCCTCGTTGGCAGCGTCGATCTCGGCGGCGACGTCGCCGGTGCGCGAGGCGACGGCGAGGGGCCGCACTGGCATCGGGTCGTCGGCAAACTCGCCGCCCGCGTCGACGGCGCAACCAGCGAGGCAGGAGAGGACCGCGATGGACGTGACGAGGCCGAGCCCACCGCGAGCCGCGCGCGCTTCCTTCATGCTCTGGATCTAAGCGGTCACCGCAAGGGCCCCGCATCAGACGCGCGACAGTCCCGTGTCAGAGGGTTCGGGCGCGCGCAGGACCGTCCTCGACACCGCCCTCCCGTCTCCGTGCGCCCCTGCGGATGCGCGGCTGCCCCCACCGATGCAACCCGCCGATGCCCCCATACCCACGCAGCGCCGATGGCAGGGCGGTGTCAGCCCTTCATGGCGCCGATCACGTTGCCGATGTTGGTGAGGTGTGACGTGCGCAGCGGGCGCGACAGCGTGGCGATGGTCCCGTCCTCGAGCCCGCGCTTGTCCTTCGCATGGAGTTCCATCGCCCGCGCCTTCTGGGCGCGGGTGAAACCCTGCCAGCGCTCGAGCACCCCGTGCTGGGAGTAGCCCGCAGGACCGCCGGTGAGGGAGTTCACGGCAGCGTCCTGGATCTCGGGGCGCGCATCGGCCCAGGCGTCGAGCAAGATCTCGGTGCGCTTCACCTCGAGCTCCGGCGACCGAACGAAAAACGACGTCGTCTTCCCGCTGCGGTGCGCCTCGTAGGCGCTCACGACCTCTGGATCGACGGGCAGCGCGGGGTTGAACTGCCATGCCGCCCGGCATGGCTCACGCAGCCCCAGGTGGAGCACCGCCGCCACGGCGAGGGGTCCCGAGAGCGCCGCGCGGATGGCCGAGAGCCAGTCCTCTCTCGCGGCCAGCACGAGCGCGAACATCTTCTGGCCATCGCCCTCCGATGGTGAAGGCGTCCCCTGGGGAGCGGCCGGCTTCGGCGAGCGGCCGAGGACCGTCAGGTTGTCCCACGCGGAGAGCGGCGCCGCGGCGGCGGTGAACTTCGCGAGTTTGGCGCAGCGCCTGTCGATGCGGTCGGCGGACAGAGACCCGAACTCCTGACCCAGGCCGTCGAAGATCGGCATGTGCTGCACCTCGACGGGAAACGAGGACACCTGCACACACGCGATGTTCTCCCCGCAAAAGGAGCACGCGAGGTCCTTCGACTTCCAGTCGGTGACCGCGCGGGCCCCCGCGTGCTCGTGCCGACCGTGGATGACCATCTGTGGAGCCGTCTGGATGCGTGCCTTCGCCATGCGCGCAGGGATACCGGGAGCCTCCGCCGAAAGAAGTGACCCGCCGCGCCATCGGCAGGACCTCTCGCGCCACCACGAGACGCAGCGAGACCACCGCGACCGCCGCGACCGCCGCAACCGCGTCAGTCGCGGAACGCTTCCCGGTCCGAGGACTGGAACACGCGCAGCAGGAGCACGAGCGACGGCACGATGAGCAGCGCTCCCGCAGCAAGCGCCCAGAGCAGGACGCGCTGGATGGCAGGGGCCGCGGCGGCGCCTTGCACGGTGATGTCGGGCACCACGAGGAACGGGTACTGCGACGCCGCCCAGCCCATGACGATGAGGCCCACCTGCGCCGCCGCCGCGATGCGCGCTGGCCAGTAGCGCCGCGCGAGCAGCAGCGCGAATGCCGCCACGGCGGCCACCGCGGTCGCTCCGTGCAGCAGGAGCGCGAAGGGCGAGGAGGTGAGGCCCGACCACACCCGCGGTGCGCCACTCCGTGCGAGCAGCAGCACCCCGAAGGCGGCGACGAAGACGGCCATCCCCGCGAAGAGCGCGCGCCGGCGGAAGTCTTCTTGCAGGTCCCGCTCCTGCGTCTCCGCCGTCAGATACACCGCCGCGAGGAACGCGAAGAGGCAGAGGGCGAGCGCGCCGACCGAGAGAGCGAAGGGCGAGAGCCAGGCGCCGAAGAAGCCGCTCACCACGACGCGCCCCTCGAGACGAATCGCGCCACTCACGACCGCGCCCACGCAAGCGCCGAGCAGGGCGGGCGAGAGGATGCTGGCGATGCTGAACACCCGGCCCCAGCGGCGCTGTACGGCGTCACCGCGCGCGTCATAGGTGCGGAAGGTGAAGGCCGTGCCCCGGAAAACGACGCCGAGCAGGAACAGCGTCAAGGGCACGTGCAGCGCCACCGAGACGGCGGCAAACGCCGGAGGGAAGGCCGCGAAGAGGAGCACCACGCCGATGATCAGCCAGACGTGGTTCACCTCCCACACCGGGCCGATGGCCTTGGCGATGAGCGCGCGCTGCTCTTCCCGGCGCGGGCCGGAAGCGAGCAGATCCCACACGCCACCGCCGAAGTCGGCTCCCCCGAACACCGCGTAGAGGACGAACGCAGCGACCATCGCCGCGCCGAGCCACAGCTCACCCTCCATGAGACGCCTCCGAGGCCGCGCGGCCCGGCAAGGTGCCCGACACCTGACGCACGAGGAGGAACACCACCATCGCGCCGAGGAAGGCGTAGACGAGGGTGAAGGTCCAGAACGGCGCGGCGAGATGAGGCACCGGCGTCACCGCGTCGGCGGTGCGCATGACGCCACGGATGATCCAGGGCTGCCGGCCCCACTCGGTGACCAGCCACCCGGCCTCCATCGCGACGACCCCGAGCGGCCCGCAGAGCAGCCAGCCCCAGAGCAGGCGCCGGCCGTCGGGCCACGCCTTGCGCCGGAAGCGCAGGAACAGGGTGATCGCCGAGAGCACGGCCATGACGCTGCCCGTGCCGACCATGAGCTGGAAGGAGAGATGCACCTTGGCGACGGGGGGCCAGTCGGCGCGGGGGAACTCTTCGAGCCCCTTCACCTCCGCGTTCGGGTCGCCGAACGCCAGCACCGAGAGCGCCTTGGGAATCTCGATTGCGTACGGCGTGGTGGCGGTCTCCACGTCGGGGATGCCCCCCAGGCTGAGGCCCGCCCCCTTCCGGGTCTCGAACAGGCCCTCGAGCGCCGCGAACTTCACCGGCTGCGCCGTGGCGACGTGCTTGGCCGAGAGGTCACCGACGACGGGCTGGAGGAGCGCGGTGACGCAGGCGAGCGGCAAGGCGACGCTGAGCGCTTTCCGGTGGAACGTCGACCCGGGGTGCCGGAGCAAGACCCAGGCATGGATGCCGGCCATCGCGAAGGCGCTCGCCTGATAACACGCGAGCAAGGTGTGCACGGTCTGGTGAGGCCAGCTCGGGCCGAACATCGCCGCGATGGGGTCGATGTCGACCGGCCCGTCCGGCGACGGGGTGAAGCCCGTGGGGTGGTTCATGAAGGCGTTCACCAGGGTGACGAAGAACGCGCTCGCCGCGCCGCTCAAGGCCACCATGATCCCGGAGAACAGGTGGAGCCCCGGCGAGATCCGGTCGCGGCCGTAGAGGTAGATGCCGAGAAAGACGGCCTCGGTGAAGAACGCCGTCCCTTCGAGCGCGAATGGCAGCCCGATGACCTGACCATACGTGCCCATGAACTCGGGCCAGAGCAGCCCCAGCTCGAAGGAGAGCACCGTGCCGCTGACCGCCCCGACGGCGAACAGGATGGCCGTGCCCTTGGCGAGCTTGCGGCTGAGCGCCGCGTAGTCGGCATCCCCCGTCCTCCGCGCCTTGAGGTCGCTGATCACCATGAGCAGCGGCAGCGCGATCCCCGCAGCCGCGAAGATGATGTGGAAGGCGAGGGACAGGCCCATCTGAGCACGCGCGTAGAGCAGGTCCATGGCGACGGTGACTCTCCTCTAGGGGAGGTTCTTAGGCAATCAACCAGGGAGCACCGTATGCACGGAACGCCCGGACGGCTGCGATGATCCGCTGGTGAGGATTGTGCATGGCGGTGCCCGCCTTCCTGGTCATGCTTTCGGGCCTCTGCTCATGCTCTCTGGTCGAGGAGTCACACCGTGATCGTCAGCCGCACGCTGTCTGCCCGGATCGTCCTTCGGTACACGGGCTTGCCGGTGATCCTGCACGTGCTGTTCGGCACGTCCGTGGCCGCTGCTTACAAGCTGCTCGGGTACACCTGGCTGTCCGTGCCGGAGCTTCCGGTCTCGGTGCTCGCCGCGGCGCTCGGGGTGCTGCTCGCCTTCCGGAACAACAACGCCTACGACCGCTGGTGGGAGGCGCGGACCCTGTGGGGAGGGCTGGTGAACACCTCGCGCTCCATCGCGCGCCAGGTGCTCATCTTCCTGCCCACCCAGGTGAGCGGTGAGCCTGGCGATCAGGACGAGGCGATCCCGGCATCGCGCCTCTTGCAGACGGCGGCGATGGTCGAAGGCGACGACGACGAGGAGCCGCCCGGGATCCCGAGTAGCGTCTACGGCCGATCGAGCGACGGGGCGGTGCGCGATCAGGTGGGCAAGGCGCTGGACCTGCTGGAGCCGAGCAGCCGTCGGAAGATCCGCGCGTCGCTCGAGCTGGGCCGCGCTGCACGGAACGAGGCGGCGGCCGGCTCGATGGAGAAGGTCGTCGAGAACGGCAGGGACCTGATCTACGCGCAGATCGGCTTCGTCCACGCCCTGCGGTGCCATCTGCGGCGCCAGGATCCCATCCCGCAGATCGAGAACTTCTTCCGGCCCGCGGTGCTGGACGCGCTGCGTCAGGAGCAGAACGTGCCCGCCGCGATCCTGGTGTGGATGGGCACGCGGCTGCGACGGATCTACGGGCGCGAGGCGAGCCCCCAGGACGTGTTCCGGCTGGTGGCCATGGACGGGTCGCTCACCGATCTGACGAACATCCTGGGCGCGTGCGAGCGCATCAAGAACACGCCCATCCCGCGGCAATACGACTTCTTGCCGCGGGCGATGGTGCGCGTGTACCTGCTGCTCGTGCCGCTCAGCGTGGTGAGTGAGCTGGGCTGGATGACCGCCGCGGTCACGGCGACGGTGGCGTTCCTCTTCATCGCGATGGACGCCATCGGGCGCGACATCGAGACGCCCTTCGAGGACGACGTGAGCGACATACCGATGACGTCCCTGTGCCGGACGATCGAGATCAACCTGCGTCAGATGCTGGGCGAGGCGGCGCTGCCGGCGCCACTCCAGCCGATGAAGGGGATGCTGTACTGAGGGCGGGGGCACCCGAGGGCGAGCGCGCCTCGATCCAGCCCCGGTCTCGCGTCCGGGCGGGTCCGGGGTATGATTGCCCTCGATGTCGCAAAGGCCCCTCTACGTAGGCATCGACCTCGGCACCACGAACTCCACTGCCGCCGTGTTCGACGGGGATCAGCTCACCCTGGTGCGCAACGCGCAGGGCGCGACGCTCACCCCGAGCGTGGTGCGGATCGACGGCAAGGGGGCGGTGACGGTGGGCGCACGCGCCCGGAGGCTCCTGGAGACGGATCCACAAAACACGCGCGGCGAGTTCAAGCGGCTGATGGGGACGGCGCAGGCCCTCTCGTTCTCGGCGGCGAAGGTGACGAGAAAGCCGGAGGAACTCTCCGCCGAGGTGCTGAAGTCCTTGCGGTCGGACATCGCCGAGCAGCTCGGGGTGGCGCCGAGCCGGGCGGTGATCTCGGTGCCGGCGCTGTTCGAGCTGCCGCAGAGCGCGGCAACCTCGGAGGCGGCGCGGCTCGCAGGGTTCGAGCGGGTGGAGCTGATCCAGGAGCCGGTGGCGTCGGCGCTCGCCGCCGGGTGGTCGGCGGAGGAGCAGACGGGGAGCTGGCTGGTCTACGATCTGGGGGGCGGGACGTTCGATGTGTCGCTGCTGGAGACGCGCGATGGTCTGCTGCGGGTGGTGGGGCACGACGGGGACAACTTCCTCGGCGGGCGCGACTTCGACTGGGCCGTCGTGGACTGGGCGCTTGGAGAACTCGGGCGCCCGCACGGGGTGACGTTGAGCCGCTCCGACGCAACGCTCGCGGCCGGGGTGCGCAAGCTGAAGCTGCTCGTGGAGGACGCGAAGATCGAGCTGACGCGTGCGCGGGAGGCGTCGCTGTCGCTGCCGGAGCTGTTCGAGGTGGAGGGGAAGTCGATCGACGTGGACCTGACGCTCGACCGGGCGACGCTGGAGGCGCTGTGCGCGCCGATCGTCGATCGCTCGATCGAGGTGTGCCGGCGGCTGCTCGCGGCGCACGGGCTCGCGCCAGGGCAGCTCGAGCGGGTCGTGCTGGTCGGCGGCCCGACGGTGATGCCCGTCGTGCGGTCGCGCGTGAAGGAGGCGCTCGGCGCGCCGTTCGGCGAGGGGCTCGACCCGATGACGCTGGTGGCGCAAGGGGCGGCGCTCTACGCGGCGACGGCGGGGCTCGAGGCGCGCACCGAGGCGAAGGAGGCCGAGGCGCAAGCGGCGCACCGGCTCTGGCTCCAGTACCCGGCGATGACGAGCGATCTGATGCCGCACGTGATCGGTCGGCGCGTGGACGGTGGAAACCCGGGGGCGAAGCGCGGCGGCGAGAAGGACGAGGGCGCGCTGGCGTCGATCCGGCTCGTGCGCGGCGACGGGCTCTGGGAGAGCGTGGAGGCGAAGCTGGACGCGGAGGGGGCGTTCGTGGTGTCGGCGGAGCTCTTGCCGCGCCGTCCGAACGTGTTCCGGCTGGAGGCGAGGTCGACGACGGGGGCGCCCGTGCCGGTGCACCCGGCGACGATCACCATCGTGCAAGGGCTGACCATCAGCGATCCGCCGCTGTCCCGGACCATCGGCGTGGCGCTCGCGGACGACTCGGTGCGGGTGTACTTCGAGCGCGGGGCGCCGCTGCCGGCGAAGCGGACGTTCGTGCACCAGACGGTGGAGAGCGTGGCCAAGGGGAGCGGGGGTCATCTGCTCAAGATCCCGGTGGTGCAGGGGGAGATGGAGCTGGCGCACCAGTGTCGGGTGGTGGGCACGCTGGAGATCAAGGGCGAGGGGCTGAAGGCAAGCTTGCCGGCGGGGTCTTCGGTGGAGCTGACCCTGGAGCTGGACCGTGGAGGGCACCTGTCGGCGCGGGCGCTGATCCCGGCGCAGGGGCTGGTCTTCGAGCACGTGGCGCACCTGCTCGTGCCCGACGCCGCGGTGGAGGTGCTCGACGCGACGCTCGCGGCGATGCGATCGCGGCTCCGGGCGCTGAAGCGGGACGCCCTGCGGCGGGAGGATGCCCACGCACTCGGCAAGCTGACCTATGTCGAGTGCGCACTGCCCGAGGTGGAGCGGGACGTGGAGGCAGCGCGTGGAGGAGACGCCGACGCAGGGCAGAAGGCGCGACGGACGCTGCTGGATCTGGACGTGACGCTGGAAGAGGCCGAGAGCGAGAAGCGGTGGCCGGAACTCACGTCGGAGGCACAGATCGCACTGTCGACGGCGTCCCACTGGATCGGGGAGCACGGGACGAAGATGGAGCAACAGCTCCTCGGGGAAGCCGCGGAGGCAGTGGCGAGGGCACGGGCGGAGCGCAACGCGGTGGAGCTTCAGCGTCAGCTCCGGCTGGTGCGCAACCTGAGCAACGCGGCGTTCTATCGACACCCGAAGGCATGGCAGTGGGCCTTCGAGGAGGCGGCGTCGGAGGTGGATCAGGCGACGGACCTGGTGCGCGCGCAGGGGCTGGTGCTGGAGGGGCGGCAGGCGCTCGAGCGAGGAGACATGCCGGCGCTGCGCTCCATCACCGAGCAGATCTGGAAGCTGCTGCCAGTGGACGTGCAGAAGCGGCGGCTGGGGCACGACTCGGGGGTGCGCTGAAATGGGCCACGAGGACGAGGCGCTGCGACGCATCCGCGAGAACCCGTTCTACGTGCTCGGGCTGCGGCCCACGGCGAGCCGGATGGAGGTGGAGCGCGAGGGGCAGAAGCTCCTGGGGATGCTGGAGCTACAGCTCGCGAGCGCGGCGCTCTACACGACGCCCGTGGGGCCGGGGGAGCGGACGGCGGACAAGGTGCGGCGCGCGATGGCGGAGCTGCGGGATCCGGAGAAGCGCCTCGGGTACGAGCTGTGGGCCAGGCTCGCGCCGGCCACCTCGGGGGCGACGGGCGCGGCGGGCGGGGAGATGCCCGCCGACGCCGAGGAAGAGGAGCTTCTGGCGATGGCGGCGGAGGTGGCGCGCGCCGAGGCGCGGGAGGATCCGCGCGCGCCGTTCGCCGAGGCGCTGGAGGTCTTCGGCTGGGCGCCCCGCGGGAGCCGGCGATGATGGGGGTGGCGGCGCTGGTCGCAGGGCTCCTGGCGCTGCTGGGTCCCGGGCTGGTCATCCGGTGGGTGCTGATCCCGCTGGGCCTCGCACGGCTCGCCTTCCACGCGACGTCGCTCGCGGACTGGGTGTTCGCCGCAGACCGGCGTGGTGGCGCGGTGCTGGCCGGCGCGTGGGCACTGAGCCGGTCCCGACGGCACGACGAGGACACGGCGGCCTGGCTCGAAGAGAAGCTCGTCGCGACCGTGCCGTGGGTGGACCCGGACGAGCTCGCGAAAGCCGCCCTGGGCGAGGCAGAGCCGGTCGTGGTGCGGATGATCGCGCCGCTTCGGGGTGCAGGGATCGCCGCGCTCGCGCTGCTCACCGCCCACCGCGGGGATCGAGCGGGTGCCCGCGCGCTCTTCGAGAGCCTGTCGTTCCTCGACGAACGGGCCTGTCCCTCGGTAGCGCGTCAGGTGGCGACGCGGTGGCTCGCGGCCGAGGCCGCATCGCGCGGAGACTGGGAGCGGGTCGCCGCGCTCTGCCCCGTGAGGCTCTGGCAGAGCGGCGACGCGCGGCTGCTCGGGGCCGTCGCCCGGCGGCTGCTCGCCGGGGCCGAAGGGGCTTCCGACCTTCCTTTGTGGCTGTACTGGCTCATGGCGCCCCACCACGCGGCGACGCTGCCGCTCGTGCGAAGGGCGCTCGGGCCGCGCTTCGAGCGGGACGAGCCCGCCGCGTCCCCCGAGCTGCACGCGGTCCCGGTGGTCGAGGGCGATCTCTGGGGCCGCGCGGTGGCGCTGCACGCGACGACGCTCCTGAAGGGGGATGGGGGCGTGTCCGGCGAAGATCTGCGCCGGCTGGGCGGCGCATGGGACGCGGTCTTCGACGAGGACGCCGCGGTCGCCGAGGTGCGGGTGCGCGCACAGGCGATCGGGGCAACGCGGGCGGAGGTGGCCGTCGCGGCGATGCGCGGCGCCGTGATCGAGGACATGGTGTCGCTCATCCGAGGCGCGGGAATCCCGCGCGCGGCCTGGGAGGATCTCGGAGAGACGCTCTCTCGGTCGCACCGGCGGCTGCGGGACGAGCTGCTCGCGGAGCTGGAGCTGATCGCGGGGCGGCTGCGGGAGCGGGTCGATGAGGCGCGTGAGCTGCCCGCACCCGACGAGTGGCGGGCGTGGATGGCGCTGCGCGCGCGTTACGAGGAGGCTGCATCGCTGGCCGGGATGGAGCTGCGGCGCCTGGCGTTCCCCAAGGTGAACAGCGACGTCTGCCATCTGGCGGTGTGGCTGTTCAACCAGCGAGGGCAACGTGCGCTGTCGAACGGAATGTTCCGCTGGCTCCTCGCCGAGGCCGAGGCGGTGGGCGACGAGCGCGCGGCGGAGCTGGCCCGGAAGAACCTGGACTGCGGGGTGTGAGCGGTCTTCTGGTGAGCGCGGCACGGTGATATCGTCCAGGCCGTCATGGCGCTCGTTCTTTCCAGGAGATCGCTCGCGTCGCTCGCGCTGGCCGCCTCCACGCTCATCGCCGCCGGCTGCGCGCCGACGATGCAAGTGTACATGTCGCGGGACGGCAACGGTGAGTTCGGCACCACCACGTTCCAGGACTTCGACGAGATTCACTGCATCGTCGTCCTGCAGGGCGGCGGCGTGAACACCCGCCTGCGGTACACGCTGAGCTGGAGGGCCAGCACGCCCGATGAACCCGGCGGTAACGCCCTCAGCTATCAGGGCTCACTTCATCCGCGTCCCAGCCGGAACCAGCTCGATGGCGAGCGAAGAATCGACATCCAGTTGCTCGGGGCACCCGATCCGGCCTCACCGACCGTTCCGATCCGTACGGGTCCCTGGATCAGAGGGAAGTATAAGATCACGGTCTTCCTCGAGGACCTCGAGACGAACGAGGTCTTCGAGGAAGAAACGTTGTCCTTCGCGATCGATTGAGGTGCGCCACCCGCGCGGCACACCTCGTGCGAGCGACGTTGGCTGTCCTTCGTGATCCAGCGAGGTGCTCGGCCCACGCGGCACACCTCGTGCGAGCGCCCGTACCCCGGTCAAGCCACGTCGTTCGCTTCGTCCAGCTCGGCGCCTGGCGGCGGGAGGTAGCAGGAGCGCCCCGCGCGACAGCCGTGGGGGTGAGCGTACGAGTCGTCCGGGCCCGCCGTCTCCATGGTGCTCAGGCACCAGTAGACCGCGGTGCTGGAGTGGCCGTGGCGCCAGTCGAGCGTGCCTTCGTGGAGCGAGCCGAAGGCCATCTTGGTGCGGAGCTTCCGGCACACGGTCGGAGGCTCGGCCTGGCGTTCTCCAGGCACCTTCACGCCCTCCGGTGCGCGCTCGGTGTCCTCGGGGGCGATCGGGAGGGCATGGCCAGGGTGTCGCGTCGGTCCGCCGTCGTGGCTCATTTCACGTTCCCGTGCGCGGCGAGGATCGTCCGCCGGACGATGGCCTCGAAGATGGTCACCTTGTAGGCGTTCTGTTCGAGCGGCTTCGCTCCTTGCACCGCGGCCCGCGCCGCGGCGCGGGCGGTCGCCTCGTCCACGACCTTGCCGGTGAGCGCGTCCTCCGCAGCTTTCGCGCGAAAGGGCACCGGGGCCGCGGCGCCCAGCACGATCGACGCGCGCTTGCAGCGGTTCGCCTCGCGCTCCAGCATCACCGCCACCTCGGCCAGCGGCCAGTCGAACGACTCTTTCTCGCCCTGCTTGAGGTAGGCGGAGCCGGAGCCCGAGGGGGGCTCGGGGAGGATGATCTTGGTGATGATCTCCCGGTCCCCGAGCGCATTCTCGCGCATCACGTCCACCTCCGGTGCGACGAAGAAGCCTTCCAGCGGCGCGCTGCGCTGGCCTACGGGTCCGCGGATCTCGAGCTGCGCTCCGAGGGCGAGCAGTGCAGTGGCCATGGCCGAGGGGTGCACGGCCGCGCAGAGCTGGTTGTCGAGGATGGCGTGGTAGGCGTTCTCGCCGCCGTGCGCGTAGCAGCGGCCTCCCCCCTTCTTGCGGCAGACGAAGGCCTCGTTGCGGAAATACCAGCAGCGAGGGCGCTGGAGGAGATTGCCGCCCACCGTGGCCACGTTGCGGATCTGGGGGGTTGCGGCACGGCTGGCCGCGTCGGCGAGCGCGCGATGGAGCTTCTGGATCGTCGGGTCGGCGGCAAGACGTGCCAGGGTGACCAGGGGGCCGATGTGGAGCCCGTCCGAGGTCTCCTCGATCTGGTCGAGCCCCTCCACGGCGCGGAGGTTCACGAGGCGCTGGGGGACGATGAGACCCTCCTTGAGGAGGTCCATCATGTCGATGCCGCCGGCCTTGATCGACGCGCCCGGCTCCAGCGCCGCCACGGCGTCCTCGATGGAGGAAGGGTTCACCCAGCTGAAGCGGTTCATCGCGATCCCTTCCTCGCCAGCGCCTCGATCACCCGCGCCGGTGTCATCGGCAGCTCGACCATCCGCACGCCGGTGGCGTTGTAGACGGCGTTGGCGACCGCCGCCGCGGTGGGCACCGTTGCCGGCTCGCCGATGCCGCCCGCGTCCGTCGAGCTGCGGCCGAGGTACTCCTCCAGGATCACGACCTCGATGGTCGGCACCTCGCGCGCGCCGAGCACCTTGTACTGCTCGAGGTTCGCGTTGAGCTGCACGCCCGCGCGCCGGTCGAGCACACGGTTCTCGTAGAGGGCGTAGGAGATGCCCTGGAGAATGCCCCCGTTGACCTGGCTCTCCAGGGCGAGGGGGTTGAGGGGGCGGCCGCAGTCGTGCACCGCGACCACGCGCTCGACCTTGATGATGCCGGTCTCGGTGTCGACGGCGACCTCTGCGAACTGGACGCCGCCGAAGCCGCCGATGCCTGCGCCGCGCCGCCCCGGGGCGAAGCCGCCGTAGTCGTTGGCGCGGGTGGCCGTGGCGGTGATCTGCTCGGTCTTCAGCTTGGAGGCAGCCGCCCTGAAGGCGATGCCGCGACCGCCGTCGTCCCCGAGCAGGACCTTGCCTCCCTTCAGGCTGAGCGCCTCGGGCCTGGCGCCCATGCCGGCGGCGACGTCGGCGAGAAACCGGCGGCGGACCTGGTGGGCTGCGTTGCGCGCCGCCGGGGTGATCGAGCCGGTGGTCCTGCTGCCGCCGGAAGGGACGCCCGTCGGGTAGGTGGTGTCGCCGATGCGGACGGTGATGTCCTTCGGCTGAAGCCCGAGCTCTTCGGCCACGACCTGCGCGAGCACGGTGCGGATGCCGGTGCCGATGTCCTGCACCGCGGACAGCACCTCGACGGAGCCGTCCCGGAGGATGCGCACCTCGCAGCTCGCGTCGAGGTCCACGAAGCGGTACCAGATGGCCTGCGCCATACCGAGGCCGCGCTTCACCGGCCCCGGGTCCGAGCCCGGCGCCTTGCGCCTCGACCAGCCGAACTTCTGGCTGCCGATCTTGCGCTCCATGCGGCGCGCCTCGCTGTCGACGTTGCGACCGCCGAGGTCCTCGTCGATGTCGATCTTGTCCCGGAGGGCGAGCGGATCCATCCCGAGCTTCTCGGCGAGCTCGTCGATGAGCTGCTCGAGGGCGAACGCCCCCTGAGGGTGCCCGGGCGCGCGGAAGGCGGCGGAGGGGCCGGCGTGGGTGAACACGTCGCTCTCCTCGATGAGGATGTTCGGGCAGGCGTACATGTTCTTGGCCGGAGCGCCCGCGCCCGCACCGGTGGCCGTGCCGCCGGTCCCGTGAGAGACGTGGTGGATGGCGGTGAGGGCGCCGTCCTTCTTCGCGCCGATGCGCAGGTGCTGGACCGAGCTGGGCCGGTTGCCGCCCGAGGTGTGCTCCTCTTTGCGGTCGAGCATGAGGCGCACGGGCGCGCTGGCCTTCCTGGAGAGGTGCACGGCGAGCACGCCGAAGTTGCCGATGCCGAACTTGGCGCCGAAGCCGCCGCCCATGAAGTCGGTGATCACCCGGACCTTGCCCTTGGGCAGGTTGAAGACCTCGGCCAGCTCGTCACGGACCGTGTTCGTGCCCTGGGTGGAGGCGTAGACGGTGAGGAGTTCGGGCTTCCAGTCCGCGACCACGCCGTGCGTCTCGAGCGCCGAGTGGGTCTGCACCGCCGTGCGGAAGGTGCCCTCGACGATCACGTCGGCGTCGGCAAAGCCGCGCTCCACATCCCCACGGGGCGGTCCGAGGGGGCCGGTCTTCGTGGGGCCACGGACGTTGCCCTGCTGGGGCACGTTCGGGACCGCGCCGCCCCCTCCCGCGGAAGCGGGCTGCTCGGTGGGGCCTGGAAAGACCTTCGGGGCGTCGGGCTTGCGCGCGTCGTCCAGGTCGACGACGAAGGGCAGCACCTCGTACTCGACCTTGATGAGCCGCGCGACTTCGTCGGCGGCCTCCGGGCTCACCGCCGCGACGGCGACGATGGGCTGACCGACGTAGCGCACGACGGGGTACTTCGAGCGCATCTCTTGCCGCGGGTCACGGAGCTTGGCCCCGCCGCGCATGTGATCGAGCACGTGGACGGCGCGCGCCGCCGGGTGCCGCTCGGCGCCGCTGATGTCGATGTTCGTCACCCTCGCGTGCGGGTGCGGCGACCGGACGACGCGCGCGTGGAGCATGCCTGGCAGGCGCACGTCGGCGGTGTAGGTCGCGGCCCCCGTCACCTTGAGCGGGCCGTCGATGCGCTGGGCGGGCTTGCCGACGACGGCGAGCTTGTCGTTCAGGGGCCACGGCGGCGGCTCGTCGGCCGGGATCACCCGCTCCACCTCGCCGAGAGAGGAGCCGCCCGGGAACACGAGACCCGTCTGGAGCGTGACCTTGCCCTTCTCCTCGGCCATGCTCAGCTCCCCTTGCCCAGGCGCCGCGCCGCGACGAGGGTGGCCTCGAAGACCTTGGGGTACGTGCCGCAGCGGCACAGGTTGCCGCTCGTCGCCGTTCGCACGTCGTCGAGGGTCGGCGAGGGGTTGCGCTGAAGCAGCGCGGCGCAGCTCATCACCATGCCCGGCGTGCAGAAGCCGCACTGGGCGGCGTCGCACTCCACGAAGGCTTGCTGCACGGGGTGCAGCTTGTCACCTCGCGCGAGGCCTTCCACGGTGGTGATGGCGTGGCCCACGGCGTCGAGCGCGAAGGTCATGCACGAGCACACCGGGGTGCCGTCGAGCCAGACGGTGCAGGCCGAGCAAGCGCCGCGATCGCACACGACCTTGGTCCCGGTCAGGCCGAGCTCGACGCGGAGGGCATCCGCGAGCGTCGCGCGAGGCTCCACGGAGAGGGTGCGGGGCTTTCCGTTGATCTGGAGAGAGATGGGGATCGGAGAGGGGCCGATCACCTCGACGGCCTTGCGGCTCACGCCTGGCGCCTCGGCGGGCTTGCACGCTTCGAGGACCGCGGAGGTCGCTGCCGTCAGGCTCGTCCCTGCGAGAAATTTGCGCCGGCTGAACAGGGGCGAACCGCCGGGCGATGACGCCTGTCCGTTGTCTCGATCCGGCGCCCCACCAGCCGTGGACCCCCGGTCGTCTCGACCGTTTCCCTCATTCGACACGGCAAAAGGGTATGCCGGACTGCTGGTCACGTCCACGAATCAGCCCCTCATGGCCGAGGTCTTCCACGGCAGGTGGCCAGAGCAGGAGCGAGAAAGGATCGCCGCCCGGGTGAGAGACCGGGCCTCACGCGGGGCCGCGTCGCAGCGTCACGAGGCGCTCGTCGCGCGGCGCCTCGGGCTGGACCGTACAGTGACTGAGGCCGTGGTCCTTTCGCATCCGGCGGTTCACGGCCGCGGCGACCTCGATCCCGTGATGGCCCGGCTCGATCACGACGTGCACGGTGAGGACGTCGAAGCCCTCGGAGATCGACCAGACGTGCAGGTCGTGCAGCGCCGCGACGCCCTCCACGTCGAGGATCGTCGCCTCGACGACGGCCAGATCCATCTGGGCCGGGCTGCCCTCCATGAGCACGCGGGAGGTGTCGCGCACGAGCCGCCAGCCGCCCCAGAGGATCAGCGCGCCGATGCCGACGCTGATCAAGGCATCGGCCCGGTTCCAGCCGAAGAGCAGGATCGCTGCCGCCGCGAGGAGCGCCCCCACCGAGCCCAAGGCGTCGGAGATCACGTGCGCCAGCGCCGCCCGGGTGTTGACGTTGTGTCCCCCCTTCCCTGCAGAAAGGATGGTGGCCGACAGCAGGTTGACGAGCAGACCGACCGCCGCGGTGATCGCCACCGCACCAGCGTGAATGTGCGGCGGTGAGGACCACCGCGACGCGGCCTCATAGAAGACCCAGATCGCCGTGAGCGCGAGCGCGATGCCGTTCACGAATGCGGCGAGCACCTCTGCCCGTCGGTAACCGAAGGTGCGGTCGTGCGTCCGCTCTCGCGCGGCGATGCGCTGCGCGATCATCGCCAAGCCGAGCGCCGCCGCATCGGCGAGCATGTGGCCAGCGTCCGCGACCAGCGCGAGGCTCCCCGACCACCAGCCCACGCCGGCCTCGACGCCCATGAAGCCCGCGGTGATGCCGAAGGCCCACGCGAGCCGCTTCAGAGGTGTCGCGCTGTGATCGTGGTGGTGGTGTTCGTGCTCACCCGAACCATGGCTGTGAGCATCGTGCTCATGATCATGGTCGTGTTCACGATCACCTTCGTGGTCGTGACCACCGAGAGTCAGCCGCCGGTCGCCCTGGGCGTCTCGCATGGACGTCCTGCATCCTCACGCCTCCTCGCATCCGCTGCAACCCCCCGAGCCCGATCCAGACTATGCTCGGTACGATGCCCGACCGTTCGCAGCGCATGGTGTGGGTCGATCTGGAGATGACCGGCCTGGACGAGGAGAAGTGCTCCATCGTCGAGATCGCCACGATTGTTACAGAGTCGAACCTCGAGATTGTCGCCGAAGGCCCCTGCCTGGTCATTCACCAGCCCGAGGAGGCGCTCGCGTCGATGACGGACTTCGTTCGCGACCTTCACACGCGGTCGGGTTTGCTCGACCGGGTCCGGAGTTCGACGGTGAACCTCGCCGAGGCGCGAGACCAGACGCTGGCCTTTCTGACGGAGCACTGCGAGCCGGGAAAGTCCCCCCTGTGCGGCAACTCCGTCTGGAAAGATCGCGCCTTTCTCCAGCGCGGAATGCCGGAGATCCTCTCGTTCCTCCACTACCGCATCATCGATGTCTCCACGATCAAAGAGCTGGTACGGAGATGGTGCCCGACTCACGAGGCGCCAAAGAAACGTGAGGTCCACCGCGCCCTGGACGATATCCGGGAGTCGATTGCCGAGCTGCGCTGGTACCGCGATCGTATCTTTCCCCTGCAATCCCCCGCAGGCTTGTCTTCCGATCCTCAGAGCCCAACCCGATGAACCGCACCCTCGACGTCGCCACCTCGTTCGCCGCCACGCTCGCCAGCCTGGCGGGCGGTCTGACCGTCGGCCCGCTCGGTCCGCGCCCCGAGAAGCCGCTGGAGCTCTACGAGTTCGAGCGCTGCCCCTTCTGCCGCAAGGTCCGTGAGGCGCTCACCATCCTCGACCTCGACGCGATCATCTACCCCTGCCCCAGCGGAGGGCCCCGCTTTCGCAAGGTGGTCGAACAGAGAGGCGGCAAGGCGCAGTTCCCGTATCTGGTCGACCCGAACACGGGCCGGGAGATGTACGAGTCGGATGCCATCATCCACTACCTCTCGGAGCAGTACGGGACCGGCAAGGTCCCGACCCTCCTGGCGCTCGGTCCACTCACCATGGCGCGCGCTGCCTCCAGCTCTCTCTGGCGCCTGCACCGAGGTCGTGTGTACCGGACGGCCAGAGCCCCCGAGAAACCGCTGGAGCTCTACAGCTTCGAGGCCTCTCCCTTCTGTCGGATCGTGCGCGAGGAGCTTTGCGAACTCGAAATCCCCTACCTGCTCCACAATGTCGGCAAGAAGAGCCCGAAGCGTGAGGCCTTCGTCGCACGAGGGGGAAAAATGCAGGTGCCCTGGCTTCACGACCCCAACACCGACCGTAGCCTGTACGAGTCGGCGGACATCGTCGCGTACCTGAACGCGACCTACGCGGCCTGAGCGAGGGCGAGGGAGCGGCGCCGAATGCAGGCCGGGCAGCAACTGACGCAAGCCATCCGGCTCACGCGTCCTCTGACATCAGGGGCGATGGGCAGCGGCGTCTGGGTGGCGGAGCACGCAGCGCTCCGCACGCAGGTGGCCGTGAAGTTCCTGGATGTGAGCCAGGCGAAGGATCCCGATCTGTCGATGCGCTTCCGGCAGGAGGCGCGCGCGGCAGCGCAGCTCAAGAACCCGCACGTCGCGCAGATCCTGGGCCACGGGATCTCCGAGGAGGGCGAGCCGTACATCGTGACCGAGCTGCTCGAGGGCGAGACGCTCCAGAGCAGGCTGCTGCGGCTCGGCCCGAGGCCGCTCACCGAGGTGACGCGCATCGTCACCCAGGCGGCCAAGGCGCTGGGGCAAGCGCACCGGTTCGGGGTGTTCCATGGCGAGATCCGGCCAGAGACGCTGCTGTTGCTCGACGTGGAGGGAGAGCCGTTCGTCAAGGTGATCGACTTCGGCCTGGCCAGGCCGCCGTGCATCGACAGCACCCGCTCCATCGCAACGCCTGGCCAGCTCGCTGCCGCCTCCTACCTGAGTCCGGAGCAGCTCGACGGCGCGCGGCAGCCGGATCAGCAGGCCGATCTGTGGGCGCTGTCGGTGGTGGTCTACGAGGCCCTCACCGGACGCCCGCCCTTCCGGACCGACCAGGTGAGCGGGTTGATCATCGCCGTCGAGACCAGCGCGTTCGCGCGTCCCAGCACCCTGCGCCGCGGGCTTCCGGAGGCGATCGACGTCTGGATCGCGCGGGCGCTGCAACGGCAACCCGAGGCGCGCTTCTCGTCGGCGCGTGAGCTGGCGGAGACCTTCGAGCAGGCCTCGGGAGCGACGGTGAGGGCCACCGAACCCGAGTCGGGCGCGAGCATCTCGTCTCGCCCCACGGCGCGCTCGGTGCCGCCCACGCCTGATTCGAGACCTGGTCTGGGAGGTCCACCGAGCTGGTCGGGCGGGAGCCTCATGAGCGGGCCGCTCTCCACCGCGCTCGGCGCCAGCGCGCTCGGGGATCGTGAGCGTGGTCCCGAGTCCCGCCGGCTCGCCGTTTCGGTCACCGACGACAGCCCTCGCTCCAGGCTCGGCCCGGTGCCGCGTGAAGCGCAGGAGCTCCAGGTGAAAGAGGGGCGGGTCTCCCTCGTGCGCGGTCACATCGTCAAGCTCGGCACCGAGGCCATCGTCTGCCCCGCGGACGAGAAGCTCTCACCCGGTTTCGATGGGGTGAGCCAGGCGATCCACCGCGCCGCTGGGCCCGAGCTCGCCGAGATGGCAACCCGCATCGGTCCCTGCGCCCAGGGCAACGCCGAGATCACGGGCGCCGGGCGCCTCCCCGCGCCCATCCGGAACGTCATTCACGCCGTGGGGCCGCTGTTCCAGGCATCCCGGGAGCCGGAGTGTGCCGCACTCTTGCGCCGCGTGGTCGAGGTGAGCCTGCAGCGCGCCGAGCAGTACGGCGTGCGCAGCGTGGCTTTCCCCGGCATGAGCACGAGCTACGGCTACCCGATCGAGAAGGCCGCCCCCGTCTTGCTCGAAGCGGCCGTCGAGCACCTGCAGCGCCCCACCAGCACGATCCGGCACATCGTGTTCGCCCTGCTCACCGATGTGAGCTTCCAGGTCTTCACCCAGGCGCTCGGCGCCCTCTCCCGCAAACGCTCCTGATCGCGTGACGCGGCGGTCGCTTCGCGACCCCCATCGCGTCGACACGGCGCTCCTCTCCGCCCCGAGGAGCCCCGAGCAGCCCCTGCCGAGCAGCGTGCGTCGGGGCTGCCCGGGATCCGAGCACCGCTCGCGTCCCCTGTAAGGTCCTCCAGCCCGCCTCGTTCTCTCGCGCGTCCCCCCGACGACGAAGGAACTGCCCGCCATGACCACCGCCCGCGCTTTCCTCGCGCCCGCCGTCACCGCGCTCTCGCTCCTCGCTGGCTGCAGCGCGTCCGCTCCCCATCGGCCCGAGCCTCAGACCGCCGCGGCCCAGGCGCCCGCACCACGACCGATCTTGACGCAATCGCTGTATGCCCGGGATGCGTCCGGCGCGCTCTCCGAGAGCGATCTCCAGCGCGTGCTCGAAGCGCCGATCGATCTCCAGTTCCCGGCACGCGTCGGCGTGGTCCCGCTCGCGCAACCATTCGACCCGGAGGGGCAGGTCTCCCTGGCCACCCGCAGCGTCGCGTCCCGCGATCTGGCCCGAGCGCTCACCGGGCACCCGCACTTCTCCCACGTCAGCGACATCTCGACCGAGCTGCCGAACGTCGGCGGCATCGAGGGCCTGCGCACCATCGCCGCGCGCTACCGCCTCCGTTACCTCTTGCTCTACTCCGAGCGCTTCGAGGACGCGTCACACCTCAACGGCTGGGCGTTCCTGTACCCGACGCTGATCGGAATGTTCGTCGCGCCCGGCGTCACCGTGAAGAGCCGCGGCCTCTCCCAGGTGGACCTGCTCGACGTGCGCACCGGGACGATCCTGTTCTCCGTCGTGGAGCCCATGCAGGTGGAGCAGAAGTCGTTCATGATCGGCGCCGAACGTTCGCACCGGGAGCTGGAGATGGAAGCCACGGCCACAGCGGCGAAGGCCCTGGCGAAGCGCGTCTCGACCCAGACCCACGAGCTGGTCGCCTTCGCCGATCTCTCCGCGCGTGGCGCACAGCCGACGCGCCCCCGGATCCTGCCCGCTCCCATCATGGTCGGCAGCGCAGCCTCCGTGGAAAGCGTGAGCGCCAGCGGTGAACCCGGCGGCCCCGCGGCCACGGCGCCGTGACGTCGCTCGCTCGACCTGCACGAAATACTAACAAAACCACAATTATTATCAAGACTTGTGGCTTCTCTCGGGATCCGTAGGTTCCGGCTCACCAGCGGTCCATCGACCGCGGAGGGGAGGAACGCATGCAGGAGCCGAAGAGTCGTCCGTTGACGGCGGAGGAGTCCGTCATCGTGGCCGAGCAAGAGCGCCTCGCCGGGGCCGTGCGCGAGGCGATGAAGGCCGCACGCGGGCGCGCCAGTGACGACCCGCTCGCGCGCGCTGCGCGCATCACGCTGCGGGACGACTACGCCACTGCGGGCGAGGAAGACCGGCCAGCGCTGCTGGCGCAGCTCCACGAAGTCGCCGCACGGGAGGATCGAAGGCGCGAGGAGCCGCTCACCGAGCACGACGCGCCCTACTTCGCCCACATGCGGGTGCGCGTCGGAACGAGGTCGCGTGACGTCCTCCTCGGCGCCCGTCCCCTGCTCGACACCACGGCGGGGGTCTCCCTCATCGATTACCGACGCGCACCGCTCGCCGAGGTGTTCTTCACCTGCCTTCCTGGCGACGACTACGAGATCGACGTCGACGGCCGCACCGTGGAGGGCGTTCTGGAGCGCCGGCACCTGGTGTCCTTCGAGCGCAACGTCCTCACCGCGGTGAGCGTGCCTGGAGGGACGCTCCGACGAGGGAACGCGGGATGGCGCTTCGAGCCGGGCACACTGATCCCGACCCTGTCCCGCGCCGCTGGTCAGGCGCTCGCCGCGGAGCTTCCGACGCGCGTGGAGGGAGGCCCCAGGCTCGCGTCGCTGCTCGACGACACCCAGCGGGCACTGCTCCGGCGTGATCCGCGCGAGCCGCTCCTCGTCCTCGGGGCGGCTGGCTGCGGCAAGACGACGGTGGCGCTCCACCGCGTGGCGGCGATCGTCCGAGAGCAGCCCGATCGGTTCGACCCGGCGAGCCTGCTCGTGATCGTTCCCGAGGAGGGCTTGCTGCACCTCGCTCGCCGCATGCTGGCGGACCTGGGCATGGAGCAGGTGGCGGTGCGGACCTTCGACGGCTGGATCCGAGGCGAGGCGCGCCGGCTCTTTCCCAGGCTCCCGGGCGAGTCCGAGGAGGCGCCGTTCGGCGTCCGCCGCGTCAAGCGGCACCCGGCGCTCACCCTGGCCATCGACGCGTTCCTCGACGCCACCGCGCGCGAGATCGGCGCTCGCCTCGACCGCCTCCTCGTGGGCCGCGGCGCCATCGACGCGGCCATCACGCGCCGCACCGAGCCCATCCTGGACGATCGCTTGCGGCTCGCCGAGCAGGAGCTCGTGCCCGAGACGCCACCCACCCGGCGTCGCTTGCTGGAGCAGGCCTTCCGGGAGGAACGCAAGAAGCTCACCCGCGTCCGCGGTGACCTTCGAAAGCTCGTCGGCGACCGCGCCTTGCTCGACCACGCAGCGCGGGTCGCGCCGGACGACCTACCGCCCCTGGTCCTGTCGCAGGTCACCGACCACACCCGCCGCCAGCTCGACGAATCCAGCGAGGTCCGGTACGCGCACGTGGATGCGGATCGCCGAGCGACCCTCGATGGCCGCTCGCTCGACGAAGGAACGCCCGACGCGCTCGCGGGCACGGTGGACGTCGAGGACTACGCCCTGCTGCTGGAGCTGCTCTACCGCAAGACGGGGCGCACCGAGACCCGAGCTGGAGAGCTCTCGCGCTACACCCACCTCGTCCTGGACGAGGCCCAGGAATTCGCGCCCATCGAGCTGCGCGTCCTCGGCCGCGCCCTCGCAGGTGGCAGCGCCACCGTGGCTGGCGACGCGGCACAGCGCATCGACCAGACCAGCCACTTCGCGTCCTGGGACGCCGTGGTCGGCGCGCTGGGCATCGACGCCACCCCCACCCACCTGGAGACCTCGTACCGCTGCCCGCGCCCCATCGTCGAGGTGTCCCACGCCGTCCTTGGCGAGGATGCCCCGAAGACCTTGCCGCGGGTGACACGCGAAGGCCCGCCAGTGCTCCTGACGAGGGTACCGAGCGAAGGCCACGCCGCCGTCGCCCTCACCGAGGCCTTGCGTGATCTCGTGCACCGCGAGCCGCGCGCCGCCATCGCGGTGATCGCCCACGATGCGACGACGGCACGCGCAGCGCACGAGGTGCTCGCCCGCGTCCTCTCGGCGCGCCTGGTCCTCGACGGAGACTTCGCCTTCGCTCCAGGGATCGAGGTGACCGAGATCGGCCAGGTGAAGGGACTCGAGTTCGACGTGGTCGTGGTGCCCGACGCCGATGCCGCGAGCTATCCCGACACGAACACGCATCGGCGCATGCTGCACGTCGCCTTGACCCGCGCCTCGCACCAGGCCTGGCTGATCGCTCCAGGAGCCCCTTCACCCATCCTGGCACGCCTGCGCAGCGTGGTTCCGGAGAGCCGCCTGGACTGCACCTCGTGGTAGCGTCGCCCGCCATGCGTACCCCCGCCCGGGCCTGGCTCCTGGCTTCTCTCGTCGGTTGCGGCACGGCGCCGACGACCCCCCCCGCACACCCCTCGGCCATGATGACCCCTGCACCGGCGCCGCCGTCGTTCCTCGACGCCTCGGCCGAGCCGCCTGAGCCCGCCCCCGCACCGCAACTCCTCGAGGAGTCCCACTCCGAGACGCTGCCGCGCGCCCATCACATCGCATCGCTCCCCGAGATCCGCGGCTTTGCCCTCTCGCCCGACGGGCAGCAGCTCGCCTACGTGCAGCGCAAGCCTCGACTCGACCCGAAGGCGAAGCCCTCCGACGACGACACCTTGGCTGGCTGGACCACCGAGGCCCAGCTCTGGATCGTCGATCGCAAGACCCGCGTCCCGCGAAAGCTCACGCACAGCACCGACGCGCCGACGAACCTGCGCTGGTCTCCGGACGGCCGCGCCATCGCCTTCGTACGCGCCCACAAGCAACGGCCCGCCCTTCACCTCTTGCCGCTGCACGGAGGCGAAGCCGAGGTCGTCGATCTGGGCGACCTCATGCCAGAGAATTACGCGTTCTCGCCCGACGGCCGCTTCATCGCGTTCACCGCGCCACCGTCGCTCACGGCCGCCGAGAAGGAGGCCCGCTGGCGGAACGGAGGCGTCATCGACGAGGCGACCCGCTTTCGTTCCTCCCAGCTCTGGGTCGTCGAGCGAGGCGGTACGCCGCGCCAGATCACCCAGGGGACCGCGCACGTCCTCGGCTTCCGCTGGTCCCCGAGCGGCCAGCGGTTCGCCCTCGTCACCTCGCCCACGTCCGACCCCTACGATGCCTCGTCCCACCAGACGGCGCGGGTCATCTCCACCGAGGGGACCACCGTCCGCGAGCTCACCAAGGAGTCACGCCCGCTCGGCACGCTCGCGTGGTCTCCGGACGGGCGCCACGTGGCCATCGAGAGCGGCGACAAGACCTTCTCGATGCTCAACACGCTCACCGTGCACGAGGTCGACACCGGCCGTGCCTGGAACGTCACCGAGGGGATCGACACCACGCTCGCCGGCTTCGCCTGGTCCGACGAGGGAAAGCACCTCACCCTGCTCATCAGCGAACGCACGGGGACCAAGCTGGTGCGCGTCCCCGCCAGAGGGGGTCGCAGCACCCAGCTCGGCGCGACCTCGCGGCTCCTCGAACCCCCGCTCCTCACGGATCAGGCGGGGCGATGGGCCGCCGTGCTCAGCTCGACGCCCAACGACTACTTCGCGCCGACCCTCGTCGATCTCAAGACGGGCGCGCTCGACGTGGTCCTGCCGCAAGGTCAACACACCGACGGCTGGTCCCCCGTGAAGACCGAGACCTTCCGCTGGAAGACGGCCGACAACGTGGAGATCGAGGGCATCCTCACGGTCTCTCCTCACGCCGGCACGGGGTCCGCGCCCTTGCTCGTCGCCCCACACGGTGGTCCCGACGCCGTGAGCCAGGATCGGTTCGACGCGTTCGCGCGTTACTTCGCGGCGCGCGGCTACTCGGTGTTTCGCCCCAACTACCGTGGCAGCTTCGGCTACGGGCACGCCTTCTACGCCGCCAACCGGGGCAAGCTCGGCGCGATCGAGTTCACCGACATCGAGAGCGGCGTCGACGCGCTGATCGCCGCCGGACGCGCCGATCCCCAGCGGCTCTACTACGGCGGCTGGTCCTGGGGCGGCTACATCACCGCCTGGACCATCGGGCACACCCGCCGCTACCGCGCCGCGGTGGTCGGCGCTGGCGTGATCGATGTCGTGAGCCAGTACGTGCTCTCCGACATCAACCATGGCAGCGCCGCGGAGTGGGAGTTCCTCGGCAACCCCTGGAAGCAGCCCGAGAAGTTCGCCGACAGCAACCCCTTGCGCTTCCTCCACCAGGTCACCACGCCGACCTTGGTCTTGCACGGCGAGCAGGACGATCGCGTCCCGCCCGTCCAGGGACGCGCCCTCTACCGCGCGCTCGTCGACATCGGCTGCGAGACACGGCTGCTCACGTACCCCCGCGAGCACCATGGCTTCCAGGAGCCAGCCCACCGCGCTCACCTCTGGGCCACCTGGTCCGCCTGGTACGCTGCCCACTGAGTCACCGGGAAGAGGCACAGACTCCCGAGGCCCCGCGAGCCCGGCGTGAACTCACCCGTCGTCGGCGATCCATGCCGCCTGGCTCGGAGGCGGCCGTACCCAGCCCCGCGCCGAGCGCTCGAAGACCTCACGGGACGCCGCGGCGAACGCCCTCGACGCCGGATGCCAGACCCGACGCTCCACCTCCACCCGCTGGTGCCCGATCCGCAGTACGTTGAACGAGTTCCGCTCGCCACGCCCCCGGGTCGAGGTGGCCGTCCCCGCCTGCACGAGGAGCGCGGAGTGGTTGTCGACGTCGAAGCGCTCCGCCGAGTGCCCGGTGTGGATCGCGTGCAGGTGCCCGGACAGGATCACGTCGATCTTGCAGTCGTCGAACGCCGCCATGGCCTCGTGGGCGCGCCCGACGAGCTTCTTGTGGTGGGACCCTTCCGGGAGGTCGAACGGATGGTGGGTCACCAGGATCTTGATCATGTCGTCGCTCAGCCCGCACATGCGCGCCTTCACCGCCGCGATCTGCTCACGGCTCACGCGCCCGTCCTTGATCGTGAGCGAGCGCGCCGTGTTGATGCCCATCACCGCCACCCGCTCATCGCACCAGAAGGGCGCGAGATCGTCGGTGATGTATCGCCGGTAACGACGGAGCCCGCGAAAGAAGCGAGAGAACAGATCGTAGAGGGGCACGTCGTGGTTGCCCGGTACCACCACCTGCGGCGAGGGGAGCGACTGGAGAAAGGCGCGAGCTGCCACGAACTCCTTCGACAGCGCTCGCTGCGTCAGATCCCCCGACACGACCACCAGGTCCGGCACGACCTCTCGCGCGACCGCGCGCAGCGGTTCGAGGAGGGCCAGATCGACACGGCCGAAGTGCAGATCGGAGAGGTGAAGGATCGTGCGCATGAGAAGTCCCTACCCGCTCATCGGAGCGATGGTCGCAGGCCATGAGCGCGAGTCGGTCTCGACGTCCTGGGCTTCGACCCCCTGGATGACGGCGGCCCGCTCGGGGGTGATGACCCGCAGCGCCCCTGGCAGCGAGCGATAACGAAGCGGTGGCGTCAGCTCCACGACCTCGCCGTCGAGGGCGACCAAAACCCGGCGCGCCTCCACGTCCATCCGGATCTCGGGGCTCCTGAAATGCGCGAACTCCCGCGCCGCATGGAGCCGTCCCAGCGCCGCGGCCCCGAGCAAGCGCACCAGGCCGAGCCTGCCCCCGGTCTGCGCCACGCCGACCCCCAGCTCGCCAGGCCCTGGAGCCGGTAGCATCCCGAGCAGGAACGCACCGAGCAGGTAGTCGTGGTTCCCGATGAACACGAAGGGTGTCTGGAGCCGCTCCGCTCCAGCTCGGGTCGTCATCAGCACCTCCTGGGCTTGATGACGCGGCAGCAGCGCCGCCGTGGCCACCGCGTAGGCGACCCACTTGTTCATCCCCCGGCGCACCCGCAGCTCGTCCCGGTAGCGGACGACGCTCGGGTGGAGCCCGAACGTGGAGTTGTTGACGAAGACGTGTCCGTTGACCTCGCCGGCGTCCACCTGACGCGTGCTCCCCTGGCCGATCAGCTTCACCGCGGCCGAGAGGTCCGCCGGGATCCCCATCGACCGTGCGAAGTGGTTGATGGTCCCGACAGGCAGGACGCCCAGGCATACGCTCGTCCCCACCACCGCCGAAGCGACGGCGCTGATCGTGCCGTCTCCGCCCGCGGCGACGACGGCGGGATACCCCTGCGCCACCGCACGCCGTGCCGTCCCGATCACGTCACCCCCTCGGTCGACGCAGAACAGATCCACCTCGAACCCCTCGGCGCGCAGGCGCTCGACGAGCCACGAGCGGGTCGCTGCGGCCCTCCGTTCCCGGGCGGCGCAGTTGAGCACGATGGCCAGCGGTCTGGGCATGGCAGAGCTTCTCCAGAGAAGAGATGTTCCGCCACGTCACCACGCCGTCCATCGGGCCCTCCCTGATCCAGGCCCCGGAAGCTCAGGCGCGGGCATACATGACATCGGAGCGCAGCACGTACTTTCTCCCTCGGGTCACTGGCGCGCCCCGGTGCGAGAGGTGATGGATGAACAGCAGCGCCGCGCCTCGCCGAGGGGTGACGCGGAGATCACCGTCGCAGTCGTAGAAGTCGGTGCTGCCTCCGCCGAAATCCTCGTTCAGGTAGAAGAGCACCGTGAGCATGCTGCGCTCCGCGCTGGAGCGCACGAAGGCGCCGTCACGGTGCCAGTCGAAGAACTGTCCCACCTCGTAGCGGTAGTAGCGGAACCGCTCGTTCAGCCCGATGGCGTAGAGGTCCCCGTACGCTGGGGGCACCAGGGGCTCGATGCGCTTCCAGAGCCAGGCCGCGTCGCGCGGGGAGTCTTGCATCACCCGGAGGTTGTTGCGCACCTCGGGCGCCATCCGGAACTTGTTGGGCCCCACGGTGATGGGTGCCTCGGCGAAACCCACGCCCTCGGCCTGCTGGATGAGCTGGTCGCACTCCGCAGCGGAGAGCACGGGGGACAGGGTGAAGAGCCGATCGCCTTGCAGAGCCTGCTTCTCGATGGAGGTCATGCGTGGACGATGGCGCGACGCCTGCCGGATCCTCCAGGGCAGCCCCCGGACCGGACCGGGCAGAACCGGGCAGAAGCGGAGGCGTGACCATGGTAGGGGGCAAAACCATGCGGCTGCCCGATCGTCCCCGTGTCGTGATCACTGGTGCTGGCTCTGGCCTCGGCCGTGCCCTCGCGCTCGAACTCGCCCGTAGCAAGAGCGCCCAGATCCTCATCGCCGAGCTCAACAAGGAGTCGGGCGAGGAGACCGCACGCCTCGTCCGGGACGCGGGCGGGGAGGCCTCCGTCGTGGCCTGCGACGTGAGCCGGCGCGAAGACGTCCTCGCACTCCCGGACGAGGCGGACCGTGCCATCGGCGGCGTCGATTTCCTGATCAACAACGCCGGCGTCGCCGTCGGGGGTCTGACGGGCGACGTCCCCCTCGAGGACTGGGACTGGGTGATGGGCATCAACCTCTGGGGGGTGATCTATGGGTGCCACGCCTTCGCTCCGCGGCTGAAGGCCCAGCGGAGCGGCGCCATCCTGAACGTCGCGTCCGCAGCCGGCTTGCTCTGCACCCCGCCTCTCGCCCCCTACAACGTCACCAAGGCCGGCGTCGTCGCCCTCTCGGAGACCTTGCGCGTCGAACTCGCACCCGCTGGCGTGACGGTGACGGTCCTGTGCCCGACCTTCTTCAAGACCGGCATCGCCGCGAGCGGTCGCACCCACGTCCCCAACTCCGGCCCCGAGGCCATCGAGCGGCTCATGGCGCGGTCCAAGGTGCAGGCCGACGGTGTGGCACGCGCCGCGATCAAGGCCGTGGAGCAGAACGAACTCTACGCGCTGCCGCACCTGGACGGACGCCTGGCGTGGCAGGCGAAGCGCAGCGCGCCGCAGGCCTTCTACGACTGGATCGTACCGCAAGTTTTCCGCCGGATGGGATGAGGGCCGCAGGCCACGGCCCGTGGCCCGCGCTCCAGGGTGTGAATGGCCATCTTCCGCGGGAGGATGCGCAAGCGAGCGCCGGATGCCGCTTGCACAAGCACGCCCCTCACGTGGATCCTGGCATGCAGGCCCGGTCGCTCGTCCGGGAACCGCCGGCCACCCCCTGCGGCCACATCCCTCAGCGAGGAGTTCATGGTCATCCCAGCTGAACTCGACATGATCGTTGCCGCCGTCCATGCGCAGAGAGATCGGCTCACGCAGGCACGGCACTGGATCCAGGCAGGGCTCGCCAAGAGCGAGGGCGCCACGGGGCCCGAGGCGCCCTCGCTTCGGCGGCTCCTCGAAGCGTCCAACCCGACGCCCCTCGGCACCGAGCAGCGCGGGATGGCGCGCGCCCTCGCCGCACTCCCGGGCGTGGACGACCGCACCATGAACGACTGGCTCGTCCTCCTCCGCGCCGGTCTCGCCGCCCAGTCACGTGGAGACTACAGGATGGCCGCGCAGCTCTTCGGCGAGGCCGATCGGATGCCCGCCGTCTACGAGCCCAGCCGCGCGCAAGCCCTGCAGTTCCGCGCTGGCGCCGCACTCGAACGGGGGGCGCTCGAGATCGCCGAGAAGGACTTCCGCGAAGCGCTCTCGCTTCACGAGCAGCGCGGGATGAACACCGCCCCCATCCAGGTGGGCCTGGCAGCGTGCCACTTCGCGCGCGGGGAGCGAGAGGCCGCCGACCACGCGCTGCACCTCGTCCACTCGTCCGCGACGCCAGAAAACGAGATCGATCCCGACACCCACTGCCTCATGTTGCGGCTCTCCCTGGAGCAGGACGGGCGCATCGAGCCGATCATCGCGCGCGTGGACGGCCTGATCGCGGCAGCCGCGCGCGAGCGGCAGGACGGGCTCCTGTACCTGTACAGCGACTTCCTGATCGACCTGACCCGGAGGGCCAGTGACGTCGACGGCGTCACGGAGACCGCGTTCCGTCAGGTCGAGGCGACGCTGAGCCTGGCGGAGCGGGTCGCGCTCGACATCGCCTCGGCAGATCCACCCTGGTACGCCATCCTCTTTCCCGCCCTCCGTGGCGAGCTGCTCGCCCTGGAAGGCACGGAACTCGCGAGGGCCTCCACCCTCTCGACCAGCGCCCTCGCGCGAGCGCGCGCCGAGTGGCCGGACGCCGTCCCGCTGCTCGCCCGCAAGCTCGTGAAGATCCTTGTCGGCGCGGCGCGGTGGGACGAAGCCCACACCCTCCTCGCCACCACGCTGCCCGAGGTCGCGGAGCAGCAGCATCTCAAGGAGCTGGCCGCGCTCCAGAGCGCCGAGATCGTCGTTCTCACGCGCCTCGCCGCCCCCCCGACCGACGTCGACGCGGCGCTCTCGCGGCTCCATGCCACCCTGGAGCACGCCTGGAGCCTCCGCCTCCGGGGGGACACGCTCCTCGAACTCGCGTCCGCGCTACCACCCGATCCCGCGCGTCCCCTCGATCCCCTGGCGCTGCTAGAAGACGCCGAGCGCTGCTTCCTCGAAATGCCGAGCCCGACGCAACGAGCCCGTTGTCAGGAGGTGATGGGCGACGTCCACGGCGCACGGGGGAGCAAGGAAGAGGCGCTCCGCTACTACCTGCTCGCCAAGGAGACCCAGGAGCAGCACGGACTGGGGCTCCGACGGTCGGTCCTTCTGGGCAAGCTGAAGACCGCTCGCGCGTAGGACCGGGCGCACACGCCCACGCGACGCCCACAGGGTCGAGGTATGCTGCGCTCATGGGAGGGTCACGCGACGGCCGCACGGCAGCCGAGATCTCGATGGTCGGCCTCGGCCTCGGCCTTCTCCTGCTGGTGACGCCGGCGCGCTTTCTCTGGGCGCGCGCCGAAGCAGGCTGGCTCGCCCCGTTCGTGGTGTGGATCGTCTTGATCGGGCTCGCCGCGTGGGCCTCCCACTCCGCCACGCGCGAGGACGAGTAGAGACGGCCTTGGCGCTCTCCGACGCCCACCTGCTCGCCGCTGCGCTCGGCTACGTCGCGGTGCTCTTCCTGCTCGCGCACGCCGCCGAGCGGGGCCGCTTGCCCGCCGGGCTCGCGCGCCACCCCCTGACCTACGTGCTCTCGCTCGGCATCTACGCCAGCTCCTGGACGTACTTCGGGAGCGTCGGAGTTGCCGACCAGCACGGCCTCGACTTCCTCGCCATCTCCCTCGGGCCGACGCTCGCCTGCCTGGCCATCCCGGCCATCTGGCTCCCGGTCCTCCGGCTCGCGCGCGCGCACCAGCTCAGCACGCTGGCCGACCTGTTCGCCTTTCGCTACCCGAGCCGCCTCACCGGCGCCGTCGTGGCGCTGTTCTCGCTCCTCGCCTCGGTGCCGTACATCGCGCAGCAGATCCGCGGCATCGTCGACTCGGCGCGCGCGCTCGCCCCCGAGCACTCCATCCCGACGCTCGGGCTCCTGGTCACGGCGCTGCTCGCGCTCTTCACCGTGCTCTTCGGCGCCCGCCACGTGACCCCCCGCGAGCGGCACGCGGGCCTCGCGGTGGCGATGGCCTTCGCCTCGCTACTGAAGCTCGGCGCTCTCCTGGCCGTGGGCGCGCTCGCGCTCTGGGGCGTGTTCGGCGGCACCGCTGGGCTCTCCACCTGGCTCACCGCGCACCCGGAGGCGTGGGCCGCTCAGCTCGCCCCCGTGAGGCGAGGCACGAGCTGGATGACGCTCCTCTTGCTCTCCTTCGGCGCCGCGTTCTTGCTCCCGAGGCAGTACCACGTGGCCTTCGCCGAGGGCCCGCCGGATCGCTCCTTGCTCACGGCGGGCTGGGGCTTCCCCCTCTACCTGCTGCTGATCAACCTGCCGCTCTTGCCCATCCTGTGGGCCGGACGCGAGGTAGCCCCCGGCGCCCCGGCGGACGTCCTGGTGCTGGCCGTGCCGCGCGCGCTGGGGTCCGTCTCGCTCTCCTTGCTCGGCTTCGTCGGCGGCGTGGCCGCCGCAAGCGCCATGGCGATCGTCACGACCATCGCGCTCGCGGCGATGACGCTGAACCACCTGGTCCTGCCCGCGCGCATCGAGGTGCTCCAGCGCGACGCCTATGCGCGGCTCCTGTGGCTGCGGCGAGGGCTCATCGCGGCCATCGTGGTGGCCGGCTACGGTCTCTACCTGCTCGAGGTCAGCGGCGGCCCCCTGGTGCAGCCCGGCCTGGTGTCGTTCGTCGCCTTCGCGCAGCTCCTGCCAGGCCTGTTCGGCCTGCTGTTCTGGCAGCGCGCGTCGCGTCAGGGCTTCCTCGCAGGCCTCGGCGCCGGCGCGCTGGCGTGGATCGCCATGGCGATGCTGCCCCTGGTCAGCTCCAGCCATGGCACGAGCCTCCGATTGCCCGCGTTCGGGGACCTCTACACCGACAGCTGGACGCCCCCGACCGTGGTGTCGCTCTCGCTCAACGTGACGCTGTTCGCGATCGTCTCCTTGCTCACCCGCCAGGGCGACGCCGAGGTCGAAGCGGCACGTCGGTGTGCGCGCGAAGGTCCCGCCCCGCAGCGCGGCGCGCCCGCCACCTCGGCTGCGGAGCTGACCCAGCGCCTCGCGCGCTCCCTCGGTGAGAGCGCGGCGCAGGCGGAGGTGGAGCGCGCGGTGCAGGAACTCGACCTCGAGCCCGGGGATCTCCGACCTGCCGAGCAACGGCAGCTCCGCGAGCGCGTCGAACAGAACCTCTCGGGCCTGCTCGGCCCGGTCCTCGCGCGGATGGTGGTCGATCAGGGCGCGGACACGAGCCCAGGCGAGGACGCGGCGCTCGCGGATCAGCTCCGGTTTCTGGAAGAGCGGCTGGGACAGAGCGGCAGCCCCCTCCAGGGAACCGCCGCTCAGCTCGACGTGCTGCGACGCTACCTGCGCTCCGTGCTGGAAGGCCTGCCGCTCGGCGTGTGCGCGCTCGGCCCGGACCACAGCGTGATCCTCTGGAACCGCGCGCTCGGCGCGACGACGACCATCGCCGGCGAGGACGCCGTCGGCTTGCCCATCGAGCGTGTGGAGGCGCCCTGGGGCGAGGTGCTGGGGCGCCTCGTCGCGACGGGTGAACAAGGCGTCGACGAGATCGCCGTGCAGACGCGCGACGGACAGCGCCGCTCGCTGCGCGTACACCGCGCCGAGCTGGCGCGTTCGGCGCTGCCCGGAAGCGCGCCGGCGGGTGGGTCGGGCGGGATGGTGCTGCTCGTCGAGGATCGGACCGAGCGCGAGGCGCTGCAGGCGCAGCTCATCCACCACGACCGCCTGGCCTCGATGGGGCGGCTCGCCGCCGGCATGGCCCACGAGATCGGCAACCCGCTCACCGGGATCACCTGCCTCGCGCAGAACCTCGAAGAGGAGACGGACTCACCCGACACGCAGGAGCGGGCCCGGATGATCGTCGAGCAGGCCATGCGCATCAGCGCCATCGTCCGCTCGCTCAAGACGTTCAGTCAGACGGGTACCAGCTCCATTGCCCCCGGCCCACCCGGCGCACCCGGCGCACCCGGCCATGTCGGCGAAGTGGCGAGCGCGCGGGTGGGCCGCGTCGAGCTTGCCGCCGTGGTGGACGACGCCATCCGCTTCGTCCGCCTCGACCGGGCCGCAAAGCAGGTGCAGCTCGAAAACCTGTGCCCTGAGGGCCTGCTCGTACTCGGCGAGCGGCAGCAGCTCACCCAGGTCTTCGTCAACCTGCTCACCAACGCCCGCGACGCCTCGACGGCAGGAGCGCAGGTCGTGGTGACCGCTCAGGCCGAGGAGACCTCCGTCCTCGCGCAGGTCATCGATCATGGCGTGGGCCTCTCTCAGGGCCTCCAGACACGCGTCTTCGAGCCCTTCTTCACCACCAAGGACCCGGCGGAGGGGACGGGCCTCGGCCTCTCGCTCGTGTACAGCATCGTGCGCGAGCACGGCGGCGACGTCGTGTTCGAGAGCCAGGAAGGCATCGGCACCACGGTGACCGTGCGGCTCCCACTTCATGCAGCGCGTCATCCCGAAAACCATTGAGAATCGTGAAGGTTTCAGCCTGACGCAGCGCACATCGAGCCCCCGTGCACCGCCTGGAAACTCGGGAGGGAATCGCCCTGCCGACAACCGTACGGCTTCCCCTGGCGGAGGCTTCGAAGGAAGATCAGCGCCCGTCGAGATGCCCCGTATCCTCATCGTCGAAGACGAGCTGGTGATCCGCGCAGAGCTGCGTCGCCTGCTGATGCGTCAGGGATACGAGGTGACGGAGGCCGGGTCGGTACGCGAAGCGGAGACCGATCAGGATCCTCGCGCCTTCGATCTGATCATCGCCGACGTGCGGCTCCCAGGCGCGCCAGGGACCGACCTCGTCACGCGCTATCCCGGCACCCCGGTGCTGGTGATGACCAGCTACGCGACCGTGCGGTCGGCCGTCGAGACGATGAAGCTCGGCGCGACCGAGTACCTGCCCAAGCCCTTCGACCACGACGAGGTGCTCCGGCTCGTGGAGACGATCCTCGCCCAGCCGCGTCCGGGCTCCAGCGCCGTCGAGGAGAGCGCGGCTGCACCTCCTCCGACCCAGTGTACCGGCGCCCCCACGGAGGGGGCGGGGTCGGACCTGGGCATGATCGGCAGCTCGCGCGGCATCCGCGACGTGTTCGAGCGGATCCGCAAGGTCGCCCCGAGCGACGCGACGGTCCTGGTGCTGGGCGAAAGTGGGACCGGCAAGGAGCTGGTCGCCACCGCCCTCCACCGCCACAGCCGCCGCAAAGATCGCCCCTTCGTCCCCGTGAACTGCGCCGCGATCCCGGAAGGGTTGATCGAGTCCGAGCTGTTCGGCCACGAGCGCGGTGCGTTCACCGGCGCGACCAGCACGCACACCGGCCTCGTCGAGGCGGCCGACGGAGGCACCCTGTTCCTCGACGAGATCGGCGAGCTCCCCGCCTCGGCCCAGGCGCGGCTGCTCCGCTTCCTGCAGACGGGCGAGGTGCGGCACGTGGGCGCCACCAAGGCCCGACGGGTCAGCGTACGCCTCGTCGCGGCGACCCACCGTGACCTCCAGGCGATGGTGCGGGACGGGACGTTCCGCAACGACCTCTACTTCCGCCTGCGGGTCATCGAGATCCGCATCCCTCCCCTGCGTGAGCGCTCGGGTGATGCGCTCGCGCTCGCGCGCAGCTTCGTCACCCACGCCTCGTCCACCGGCCGACGGTTCGTCCTGACCAACGACGCCGAGCGCGCCATCATCTCGCACCCCTGGCCGGGCAACGTCCGGGAGCTGGAGAACGCGATCGAGCGGGCGGTGATCCTGTGTGAAGGGGGCGAAATCACGCCCGAGCTGCTCGGCCTGGAGAGCGACGAGAGCAGGTCCGGGTCTCCCACCACCGACAACCCCCCCGCTGCGACCAGCAGCGACCACGGCTCCCTCTCGCTCGAGGACTACTTCCGGAAATTCGTGCTCGAACACCAGGATCATCTCACCGAGACCGAGATGGCACGGCGCCTCGGCATCAGCCGCAAGGCGCTGTGGGAACGCCGGCAGCGCCTCGGCCTGCCGCGTCCGCGCGGGGCGTGAGCGCGTTGTGAGGCGTGAGCGTTACCAAAGGTAGCGACCCCTCGTTACGAAACACCCCACCCCGCTCGGGGTCGCCCGACGCACGATCCACGGGACCGCCCATGGCGCATGAATCGGCGGCCGCACGGCTTGGCCCCGGGCTTGCTGTAGAGGCTCCACGGCGACCACCCGATCCCCCGACCTCTGCTCGGGCCTGGGCCTCGCCGACGATTCTTTCGAGCGCGCCGGGGGGCTTGCCGTCCCCTGGTGCGGGGGAGCTGGCCATCTCATGCGCGTGCTCGGAGCCGCGTTCACCGTCGCCGCGCTCAGCGTGGCCGCGACGGCGAGCGCTCAGGTCATCAGTCCACCGCCAGGGTTTCCGCCGGTGCAGAGCACCCCCACACCGGCGTTCCCCAACCTCAGCCAGGGCGCGACCATCCCTCTCAGCGAGGACGGCTCCCGCTTCTTGCGGGTCATGGCCTGGAGCCAGGTGTGGCTCCGCTACACCGAGCTGAATCCCGACTCCGTCGTGCGAGAGGAGCCCACGTCCTCGGCCCTCGACTTCGCCGTTCGCCGCGCGCGCCTCCTCGTCCAAGCGCAGGTCTCGAAGGACGTGATGCTCGTCGCCCACTTCGGCATGAACAACCAGAGTTCCGTCTCCGGGGGCTTCGGCACGGGCGCCGACACCCCGAAGCGCCCACAGCTCTACATGCACGACATCTGGGGGCAGTATCAGATCGTCGACGAGGTGCTCTCCATGGGCGCAGGCCTTCACTACTGGCAGGGCCCCACCCGGCTGGCGAACAGCACCACCATCTCGATGCTCCCCATCGACATGCCGATCTCCAACTGGCCGACCATCGACAAGACGGACCAGTTCGCGCGGCAACTCGGCGTGTACGCCAAGGGCAAGATCGAGAAGTTCGACTACCGCGTCGCGATCAACGAGCCGTTCTCCACCCCTGGCACCCCTGGCGAAGGCCGCGCCGACTACAACCCGAGATCGCAGAGCAAGGCGTTCACCGGCTACTTCAAGTACGACTTCCTCGAACCCGAGAGCAACGCGCTCCCCTACGCCGTCGGCACGTACCTCGGCAAGAAGAAGGTCTGGAACGTCGGCACGGGCTTCTACTACCACCCGAACGCCATGTCGTACCTTTCCGCCGGCGAAGAGCGGAAGGCGGATCAGCTCTTCCTCGGCGTGGACACGTTCGTCGATCTGCCCGCCGGCAAGGCAGGCGCCTTCACCGGCTACGTCAGCGCCCAGTACGAGGATTCGGGCCCTGGGTACGTGCGCAACGTCGGGATCCTCAACCCCTCGTCCGGCGTCGCCGAAGGCGCAGCCGGCTCGTTCAACGGTGCCGGCAACGCGGTACCGACCATGGGCACGGGCATCACCTACTACGGCATCCTCGGCTGGCTCGCGCCGTGGAGCTTCGGGCGCGCGGGGCAGCTACAGCCCTATGCGTCCGTGCGCTGGTCCAACTTCACCGCGCTGGGCGACCCCGTCGTCGTCCCCGACATCGGCCTCAACTGGCTGATCCTCGGGCACAACGCCAAGATCACGATCAACTACCGGAGCCGCCCGGTGTTTCAGCCCGTGCCCTCGGGCAAGCCGGTGGAAGACACACGCAAATCCGAGCTGACCCTGCAGACGCACGTCTATCTTTAGCCCCGGCGCATGCCGGGGAGACCGTGGAGGGAAACCGTCACCATGATCGATCTGAGTTCGAGCCCCCTCGCGCTGGGGAACCCGCGGGCACGCAGCATGGACGAGTACCGCGAAAGCTATCGCCAGAGCCTCGCCGAGCCAGAGCGCTTCTGGCGTGAGCAGGCGCGCACGCTGTCGTGGTTCCACGATCCCTACAGCATCCTCGACGTCGACGTGGAGGAGGTCGACTTCTCCTGGTTCACCGGCGGCCGCCTCAACGCGGCCTTCAACTGCGTCGACCGCCACGCCGCCGTGCACCCCGGAAAGCCCGCGCTGATCTGGGCGAAGAACGAGCCCGGCGAGTACAAGACCTTCACCTTCCGCGACCTCAAGCACCACGTCGGCCGGGTGGCCAACGTGCTCAAGGCCCACGGCGTGCGCAAGGGCGACCGGGTGTGCCTGTACATGCCCATGATCCCCGAGACCGTCTTCGCCATGCTCGCCTGCGCGCGCATCGGCGCGGTGCACTCGGTGGTGTTCGCCGGCTTCTCCGCCGAGGCGCTGCGCGAGCGCATCCTCGACGCCGGGTGTGAGGTGCTGGTCACGGCGAACGAGGCGCCGCGAGGGCCGAAGAAGGTGGCGCTCAAGGCGATCGCCGACGCGGCGATCGAGGGCCTGTCGCAGATCCGCTCGGTCCTCGTCGCCCGGCGCACCGACGCCTCCGTCCCCATGCGCGCAGGCCGCGACTTCTGGCTCGACGACGAGACGGCGAAGCACAGGTCGACCTGCCCCGTGGAGTGGGTCGCCTCCGAGGACCCCTTGTTCGTGCTCTACACCTCCGGGTCCACCGGCAAGCCGAAGGGCGTGCTGCACACGACCGCGGGCTACCTCGTCTACGCCTCGATGACCCACGCGCACGCCTTCGACGCGCGCCCCGACGACGTGCACTTCTGCACCGCCGACATCGGCTGGATCACCGGGCACAGCTACGTGGTCTACGGCCCCCTCGTGAACGGCGTCACCACGGTGCTCCTCGAGGCGACCCCGAACTACCCCGACGCCGGCCGGCTCTGGGAGATCACCGACGCCCTCGGCGCGGCGACCCTCTACACCGCGCCCACCGCGCTCCGTGCCCTCATCGCCGCCGGCGACGAGGTGCTCGAGCGCTCCAGCCGCAAGACCCTGCGCGTGCTCGGCTCCGCCGGCGAGCCGATCAGCCCCGAGGTGTGGACCTGGTTCCACGAGAAAGTGGGTCACGGCAAGGCCTCGGTCGTCGACACCTGGTGGCAGACCGAGACGGGCGGCGTGATGATCACCCCCCTCCCTGGCGTGACGCCGTGCAAGGCCGGGTCGGCCACGCTCCCGTTCTACGGCATCGACCTCGCGCTCCTCGATGACGAGGGGCACGTGATCCATGGCGGCGAGGTGAGCGGCAACCTCTGCGTGACGCGCCCCTGGCCCGGCCAGGCGCGGACGCTCTACGGCAACCACCGCCGCTTCCGGGAGACGTACTTCAACCGGTTCCCGTCGCTCTACTTCACCGGCGACGGCTGCCGACGTGACGACGACGGCTACTACTGGATCACCGGCCGCGTCGACGACGTGCTCAACGTCTCGGGTCATCGCCTCGGCACCGCCGAGGTGGAGAGCGCGCTCAGCCGCCACGACGCCGTCGCCGAGTCGGCCGTCGTCGGCTTCCCCCACCCCATCAAGGGCACGGGCATCTTCGCCTACGTGGTGCTGCGCCCGGACACGCCCGTCGAGAGCGCAGAACAGCTCATCGGCGCGCTCAAGGAGCAGGTGCGCCACATGATCGGTCCGATCGCCACGCCCGACCGCATCCACATGGTCCCGGGCCTGCCGAAGACCCGCTCCGGGAAGATCATGCGCCGCATCCTCCGGGGCATCGCCGCAGGGCAACGAGAGGGCTTCGGGGACACCAGCACGCTGGCCGAGCCTGCCATCGTCGAGTCGATCATCACCACCGTCCTCGGTGAGGAGCGCGCAGCATGAGCGCACAGCGAGCAGCCTCGCGGCTCACGGACGCCCCGGAGGACGACGCCACCGGGAGCGCGTCGGGGCACGACCCCCCTGACACGTCGGCGCCTGGCGCCGGAAAGGAACCAGCGCAGGGCCCCCCCAGCACGACCCGCGCGCTCAGCGAGCTCGCGGCCCGGCGCGACCGCATCGCGCTCATCCTCACCGCAACCACGATGATCGTCTACTTCGGCTTCGTGCTGCTGGTGGCCTTCGACAAGCCCCTGCTCGGGCAGGTGATCCGGCCCGGCCTGAGCGTGGGCATCGCGCTCGGCGCCACGGTCATCCTCGCCGCCTGGGTGCTCACCGGCATCTACGTCGTCTGGGCCAACCGCCGGTACGACCCCGCCGTCGAAGCCATCCGCGCTGCTGGAGAGGACTCATGAAGCCCGACACCTCGCTCGGTCAGACGAGCCCCATCGCCATCGCCTTCTTCTTCGGCTTCGTCGCCCTGACCATGGGGATCACCTACTGGGCGGCGCGGCGCACCAAGACCACCAGCGAGTTCTTCGCCGCGGGTCGGAGCGTCACCGGCTTCCAGAACGGCCTCGCGCTCGCGGGGGACTTCATGAGCGCCGCGAGCTTCCTCGGCATCGCCGGCCTCGTCGCGTCGTCCGGCTTCGACGGCCTCATCTACTCGGTCGGGTGGCTGGTCGGCTGGCCGGTGATGACGTTCCTCATCGCCGAGCCGCTCCGCAACCTGGGCAAATACACCTTTGCCGACGTGGTCGCCTACCGCTTGCGCCAGACGCCGGTGCGCATCGCGTCCGCCGTCGGCGGCCTCACCGTGGTCGCCTTCTACCTCATCGCGCAGATGGTCGGCGCCGGCGGGCTCGTCCAGCTCATGTTCGGGCTGCCTTACGAGACGGCGGTGCTCATCGTCGGCGCGGTGATGCTCGCCTACGTGCTCTTCGGCGGGATGATCGCCACCACCTGGGTGCAGATCATCAAGGCGGTGCTGCTCCTCGGCGGCGCCTCGCTGCTCGCCTTGCTCGTGCTCTCGCGCTTCGGCTGGAGCCCGCTCCAGCTCTTCGACGCGGCGGCGCAGCAGTACGGGCCCGACGTGCTCGCCCCTGGCAAGCTGGTGACGAGCCCCTTCGAGGCCGTGTCGCTCGGCCTCGCGCTCATGTTCGGCACCTCGGGGCTGCCGCACGTGCTGATGCGCTTCTACACCGTGCCCGGAGCGCGGGCGGCCCGCAGCTCGGTGTTCATCGCCACCGGCTTCATCGGGTTCTTTTACCTGGTGACGTTCGTGCTGGGCTTCGGCTCCTCGGTCCTCGTGGGGCGCGACGCGATCCGGGCGGTGGACAAGGGTGGCAACATGGCGGCGCTCCTGCTCGCCGAGGTCGCGGGCGGCAAGGCGTTCCTCGGGTTCATCTCCGCCGTCGCGTTCGCCACCATCCTGGCCGTGGTCGCCGGCCTCACCCTGAGCGGCGCCGCCGCGCTCTCGCACGACATCTGGGTGAGCGTGATCAAGAAGGGCAGCGCCGACGAGCAGGAGCAGCTCAAGGTGGCGCGCGTCGCGACGGTGGTGCTCGGGCTCTTCGCCGTCGTGCTGGGGATCGTCTTCAAGGGCCAGAACGTCGCCTTCATGGTGGGCCTGGCGTTCGCGGTCGCAGCCAGCGCCAACTTCCCCGCCCTGGTCCTGTCGATGTTCTGGCGGCGCTTCACCACCCGGGGGGCGGTGGCGAGCATGATCACCGGCACCGTCTCCGCCATCCTGCTGATCGCGCTGTCGCCGACCATTCAGGTCGACCTGCTCCACAAGGCGACGGCGATCTTCCCGCTGAAGAATCCGGCCCTCGTCACCATGCCCCTGTCGTTCCTCGTGGGCATCGTTGTCTCCTTGCTCTCCCCCGAGCCCACGGCCTCGATGCGCTTCGCCGAGGTCGAACGGCGCATGCACCTCGGCGCCACCACCGCGGACTGACACGGCGTATCAGGGGCTTCACGGCCCCTGCGCTCGCGTGGATCGCAACCCCTTCAGCGACGTTCGCAAGGGGTCTGCACTCGTCCTCGGCCAGCGCCTCCTCGGCCAGCGCCTTCAGGTAAGCCCATCGCCGCTCGATCCCATCGGCGCTCTCGCTCGACGCGCCATCGAGCGCGCGGGTTGCCTGCACCAGCTCACGGAGCCACGCAGTCCGCGCCAGGACCGTCGTGTTGAAGTGCGACCGGAGACGGTCGTCGTCCATGGCCCGGCAGAGGATGCCCTCTACGAACGCAGCAAGCTCCCGCGACGAGGCTCCGTCGAGGCGTCACGAGATCGTCGAGGTCACCGAGCGACTGTCGGTGCCAGGTGCCATCGACCAGCGCCCACGCGCTCTCCGAGAGGGGCGCTTCGAGCGCAGGGCGCAACAGGGTGGGCGCGCGACGCTCTGGCTTGCGGTCCGGCGCTGGCTCACTGCCCGGTGCGCTTCACGCGGAACTCGACGCGCCGGTTCTGCGCTTTGCATCCCTCGTCGGGGGTGAAGCAGACCGGAGCGGATGCCCCGTAACCCGGAGCGACCATCGGCGTCCGCACGCCGGCGCCGATCAGGTAGCGCACCACCGCGTTCGCCCGTCGCTCGGAGAGCTTGATGTTGTGCTCCGTGGACCCCTGGTTGTCGGTGTGCCCCTCGACCGTGAGCTGCACGATCTCGGGGTGGGTCTTCACGATCTCGGCGACGTTGTTGAGCACCGGGAACGACTCGGACCGGATCTCGTCCTTGTCCGTGTCGTAGTGGATGCTCTTGGCGATGCGGATGCGGTCGCCTTCGAGCACCGCGTCGCCCACGGCGACCTGGGCCGGTGGCGGCGCAGGCTGGAGCTGCTGCACTGGCTGGGGATCGGGTGGCGGCGGCGGCTGCGACGCCGCTTCCACCTCCACCTTGGCGGAACCGCACCCCACCATCAGCGCCAAGCACAGCCCGAACACGAGGGATTCACCCGTCCGCATGCTCTCTCCTTGTGCTCCGCTGTTACCATGTTGCACTGACGACACCAAGCCGTCCGCCCGGAGCGCGTGATCCCGACGGCATGCATCGTGCTGTCCGCTACGCCCAGGGTGATGGTGTGGTGACAGGGACGCTCGCGAAACGGGATCCAGCCTTCGCGCTGCCAGGAAGCTCGGTCCAGGCTGTCGTGACGGACGCCGCACGCGCGGCGAGACGGCAGCGGCTCAAGAGCTGGGGCATGTGGGCGCTGCGCGGCGCCCTCGCGGTGGGCGGCGTGTCCACCGTGGCGCTGCTCGTCCGCGACGCCGGCCCGGCCACGCTGCTCGAGGTGCTCGAGACCGCCGCCCCGTGGATTCCGCTGCTCCTCACCATCGAGGTGGCGCGCATGGGCACCGACGCCCTCGCCACCTGGCTCGCTCTGGGACGCCGCGCCCACGCCGTGCCGATCCCCGTGCTCGCACGCGCTCAGCTCATCGGCACGGCCGTCGGTACCCTGGCGCCTGCGGGGCGCACCGCCGCCGAGGCCACCAAGGCTGCGCTGCTCGCCCCCTGGACGGGCGGCGCCCCCGCCACCGCGGGCGCGGCCACCACCCAGGCTGCCACCCTGCTGTCGACCGCGCTGATCTCTCTGCCGTGCGCGTGGGCCGCCTCCCGCTTGACCGGCGCCTCCTGGATCACCGTGGCCCTGCTGATCCATGCGGCCGTGCTGTTCTTGCTCGGCGTCGGTGTGCGCCTCGTCATGCGCTCCCCCCGCCTCGGTCGATGGCTCGCGCGCCGGGAGCGGCTCAGCCGGAACGCCGCCACCTTCCAGCAGGTGGCCAAGGAGACGCCCGTGCTCTCTCCGGGCCCGACGGCCGCGCTGCTCCTCGGCCGTGCGCTGCAAGTGCTCCAGTACGGCGTCATCGTCCACGCCGTGGGCGTGTCGGTCTCGGCCGTGCAAGCGCTCTTCTCGCAGGGCCTGAACCTGATGGCGCTCGCCGTCGGTGTGCTGGTCCCCGGCCAGCTCGGGGTGAGCGAGGGCGCATTCGCCCTCTCCGCCTCGACGCTGCACACCACCGAGGCCAAGGCGATCGCCATCGCGCTGCTCGCTCACCTCCTCCAGATCGCGCTCCTGCCGCTCGGCGCGCTCACCCCCCTTCTCTGGAAAGTCAGGGCTCCGAGCGAGCCCCGATCGCCCACGCGCGAGAGTCTGAAACGTTCGGTGATCACGGAGACCTTGGCCTGACGTCTCGGGGAGCGCATCCACGCCTCGATCTCCGCATGGATCGTACGTCGATCGCCGGATGGACCCTGGGGAGACCCCGTATACTTCAAGGCGGTGCTCAGGCTGGTTCTGTTCGCTTCGATCGGCGCTCGTCATCGCGCGAAGAGGCGGCTCGTCGTGTCGACCCTGCTGACGCTCACCCTCGGCGCGGCAGAACTCGCGGACGGTCACCTCGACGAGCCTTCAGGGGATCTGCGCGCGCGGATCCTCGGGCTCCTGGAGAGCGGGCCCGAGCCCCTCACCGAAGGGGATGTGGATGGTGATGGCTTGCTCGACGCCTGGGAGGACGAGGTCGCGCAGCGCTTCGCTCCCGTCGTCGTGCTCGACGCGCTGGATGCGCATCGTCCCGCCTCGGTGCCCTGGCTGCTCGCGCGCGCGCGGCTCCCGGGAGCGCAGGGACTGCGAGCCGCGTTCGCGGGGATGACACCGCCGACGCTCGAAGGCGATGACGCCGAGCCTTTCGGGGCGGAAGCCCGCGCGGGCAGCGACGAGCCGAGCGACTGGACGTGCTACGCCCACGTGTACCCGCGGGCCGACGGGGGCACGCTGATCCAGTACTGGTTCTACTACCCCTACAACGACGGGCTCCTGTTCTTCGATCACGAGAGCGACTGGGAGCACGTCACCGTGCGGCTCGACGCGCGCGGGGAGCCGGTCGGCGTGTACCTGGCCCGGCACGAAGACAATGCGCCCGGTCCGTTCCGACCGTGGGCGAGGGTGCGACGCGCTGGCGATCATCCGGTCGTGCTCTCCGCCCGCGGGTCACACGCGACCTACGCCGACGCCGCCGACGTGCCCTGGTTCGAGTCGACGGCGCGGTGTGGCGACCTCGAAAACTGCGCGCACCCACGCTGGCGCACCTGGGAGGGGGGTGGCCTGGCGAACCTGGGCGAGCGCGCACGCCCGCGCGCGCTGTCGGAGGTGATGCGTCCCTTCGGTCCATGGGGGGCGAAGCGCACGTTGCCGGGGACCTCTGCGCCGCTCAGTCCGCTGCACCAGCGCGGGTGGTGCAGTGACGGCTACCAGCGCTGTCTGCTCACCGAAGGCTGATCACCCCCTTTGGCAGTGTCAGAAGACGGATGGCCCGGTGAAGTGCGGTGGTCGAACGCCGACGGGGTGAGTTTCGCCGGGAAACTCCCGCGGTCGCCAGCCGGAGGCGAGAGGAATGTCGCGGCGTCCATGCCCTCGTCTTCCGTCGATCCACGGCGTTTTGTGGCAACACCAGCCTTCGCCGGCCAGCGCCCCCCTGTCTCTCCAGCAACCCGCCTGGGCGGCGTCGGCGCCTGCGGGTCGAGCGCGGAGAGCGGCGAGGTCGCGCGCCGACGCACCCACTTTCGCGGCAACCTCTCCGGGGCGGCAGCGCTGACGACCAGGATTTCGGGCTGGGCACCTTCCCAGGGCGATCGCCTCCGTCCGGCGGTGGCCCGCCGGCTCAGACCCATGGGGTCCGCGGGCGGCCACCGTCGTCAGGCGGCTGCCCGCGAAAGCAGCCACCTTCGTCAGGCGGCTGCTCTCGGGATCAGCCCACGTCGCTCGCGGGCGTTCGCTCGATGCGTGACTCGGCGCTCTCGGGCCCGTCTTTCGACGAGGCATGGGAAAGCTCGGCGTCCGACGTCACCGAGGTGTGGGACTCGTGCGAGGCCGGTCCCACGTCCTCGTCGTGGTGGGGCGTCTCGAACTGGTGATGCTGCGCGAACGAGCGCGCTGCGCGCCGCGCCTTGAGGAACTCGGCGAATGCCGTCAGCGTGTCGAGATCCCGGGGACCGAGCGCCTCGGCGATCTCGCGCAGGTTCTTGCGCAGGGTCTCCACGCTCCTGCCACGCCGCACCTCCCGCGGCTCCGGGTGCTCGGGCACCGGAGGCGCCTCCTGGCCCGGGCGGGACGGCTCTGGCACCCACATCGGACGCGCCACCGGGGTGAGCGCATGCGCGTTGAGCCACGCTTCCATGAAGATGCGCAGCCGCTCGCTCCGGAAGGCGAACCACCGCTCGCGCTCGGGGCCGTACTGCATGAGTACGTCCTTGAAGCGACGGAACGCCCCCTTGCCGTCGATCGCTTGCGTGAGCTTCCCTTGAAGCTCGGGGTCCTCCACCATCGGGATGTACCGCTCCATCCAGCGGTACTGCTCTCGCGAGCTGACCGGATCGATGCGCAGGTAGTTCAGGTCCGAGGCGATCCGCGCGTGCATCTGCGGATCGGCCACGCCGTCCACCACACGCAGCACGTCCCCCGTGCTGAGGTGAAGATAGGAATGCACCTCTGGCGCGTTGTTCTCGAAGGCGTCCTCTAGCGCCTCCCAGTCGATCGGGATGTCGCGCATGGCGGCCCCACCGGCTGAAGGGTTCTCGTTGTTCGGCATGTCCTCCTCGTGACTCGTAGAAGCGACGGGGTCCCGGTGGGCTGTCCGGATGCCCCGGTTCAAGTGGACCAAGTTTGAACGGATTTGCGCCATCGTCATAGAACTTCCGGGGTGCTGGGGGGTTCTCTGGCTCAACCCGCCCAGGGCGTGGCTGATTCCGAGGACCGAAGCGCGCAGTCCCTTGGATGACGCGCGCCTCTCGAGGGCGCTCCACGGCGCACCTTCTCCCCCCTCGGCAGCCTGGATCCACCGTGGCGCGACGCTGGACGCCTCATGGGCGGAAGGACGGCACCGTCAACCGCGCGGGGCAGACGATCGAGACCGGCGCACGGCCTCCGCCCACTGCACGCGGTGTGCGGCGCGCTCGGCTTCGCCCATCTCCACCCAGAATGTCCGCTGCAGCTTCGTCATCTGCGCCGCTTCGGCCTTGGTCTTGAACATCCCCGCGCCCACGCCCGCCAGCATCGCCGCGCCACGTGCCGTCGACTCCAGCTCGGTGGGTCGGTCGATGGTGATGTTTGCCGTGTCCGCCTGGAACTGCATGAGCAGGTCGTTCGCCGCGGCGCCTCCGTCGACGCGCATGCGCGCGAGCGGCTGCTCCAGATCCTCGGCCATCGCGCCGAGCAGGTCGGCCACCTCGTGCGCGACGCCTTCCAGCGTCGCACGAGCGAGGTGGGCCTTGGTGGTCCCGCGGGTCACACCGCAGATCAAACCGCGCGCCTCGGGATCCCAGTAGGGGGCGCCGAGGCCGGAGAGCGCCGGGACGAAGGTCACCCCTTCGCTGCTCGGGACCTGTCGCGCGAGCGCCTCGATCTCGGTCGCGCTCTGGATCACGCCGAGCCCGTCGCGAAGCCACTGCACCGCCGCGCCGGCGATGAACGCGCTGCCCTCCAGCACGAACACCACCTCGTCGCCGATGCGCCAGCCCACGGAGGTGAGCAGCCCGAAGCGGCTCCGGAGCGGGCGCGAGCCCACGTTCACCAGCGCGAACGCGCCAGTGCCGTACGTACACTTCGCCTCGCCCACCGCGAAGCACGCCTGACCGAAGAGGGCCGCCTGCTGATCGCCCGCGATGCCCGTGATGGGGATGCCGTCCGGCAGGTGGGGCACGTTGCGCGTCACTGCCACCTTCTCCGCCGAGCCGACGATCGTCGGCAGCACCTTGCGCGGCACCTTCAGCATCTCCAGCATCCCGTCGTCCCACGCGAGCTGCTCCAGGTTCATCAGCAGCGTGCGCGAGGCGTTGGTCACGTCGGTGACGTGGACCGGCGCCCCGCCCTTCGCGTCGCCGGACAGGTGCCACACGAGGAAGCTGTCGATGGTCCCGAACGCCAGCTCCCCGTGCTCGGCACGCGCGCGCGCGCCGGCGACGTGATCCAGGATCCAGGCGAGCTTGGTCCCGCTGAAGTAAGGGTCGAGCACGAGCCCCGTGGTCGCCTTCACCGCAGGCTCGTGGCCCGCCGCGCGGAGAGCAGCGCACTGGTCGGCCGTCCGACGATCCTGCCAGACGATGGCGCGATGGATGGGCCGGCCTGTGTGGCGCTCCCACACCACCGTGGTCTCTCGCTGGTTGGTGATCCCGATCGCTCGAATCCGCTCGCCCCGCACCCCGGCCGCGGCCAGGGCCTCCCGCACGGCGTCCCCGACGCTCTCCCAGATCTCGCTGGGATCGTGCTCCACGAGGCCGGGCGCCGGGAAATGCTGGCGGAACTCCTGTGTGGCACGGCCCAGGGTCACCCCGGAGGCCTCCATGACGAGGGCCGTGGTCCCCGTCGTGCCTTGATCGATGGAGAGGAGGAGATCGGCTTCCATGGAGGCCGCGTAACCCGGCTCTCCAGGCGCGCAAAGGGCTCGATCCCTGCGTCGCCGCATGCCACCTCGCAGCCCACATCACCACACCTGAGCCCGGGGGATGATTGTACGGTCGCCCCAGCGGGAGTAATCTCCCCGCACCGATGGCCCGCCTCATCCTGCAGACCGCCGAAGGAACGCAGGCGATCGATCTGCGGCCCGTGAACTCACTGGGGCGCCATCCCAACAACTCGATCCAGCTCCTCGACAAGATCGTCTCCAAGGAGCACTGCATCATCGAGCTGAGGGGTGATCACTACGTCCTGCGCGACCTCGGGAGCCTGAACGGCACGTTCATCAACAACGAGCGCGTCCGCGGCGAGCAAGGCCTGAAGCACGGTGACGAGATCGCGCTGGGCTCGACCCGGGGTCGGTTCGACGATCCGCAAGGGCAAGTCCACCCGCAACCCGCACCAGGCTGGCCGCAGCCGCCCGCCGTCGCAGCGCCACCTCCCGTGGGCGTCGGCGCCGCACCGCCCGCGCAGCCTGGCTATCCCAATCCCTTCGGAGGCTTCACCCGCGCTTCGTCGTCGCCGCAACTCTCGCCGGCATATCCGGTACCGGGGGCTCCAGGTGCCCCTGGGATGCCGGGCGCTCCAGGTGGTCCAGGGGTTCCGGGTGCCCCCGGTGCCGCGCCAGCGGCGGGTGCAGGCCGATACCCGGACGCGAACCCTTTCCCGCCACCTGCACAACCTCCCCTGGGCCCCGGTGGGACCGGTCCGCTTCCCGGAGGTCCCCTCAGCGCGCTCTCCCGGGCGCAGAACCCGCACATGTTCGTGGCGGCGGGCACCCGCATCGACGTGCAGGAGCAAGCGCGGCAGATCGGCACGCAGATCGCGGCCGTCGACAAGGGCTTCCTCGCCTTCGAGCGCATCGCCACCGATCAGGCGCAGCTCCGCGCCGACTACGAGCGCCTCCGCCTCTCCCACGAGCTGAGCCGCGAGATTGCTGCCGAGCGAGACACCACGCGGCTGCTCGAGAAGATCCTTGCGAGCATCTTCAAGTTCATCCGCGCCGACCGCGGAGTGATCTTCCTTCGCGACGAGAACGGCGAGCTGACGCCACGGGCGATGCAGCGCCGCGACGGTACGACGACGCCGATCAGCGTCTCGTCGACCATCCTCGATCACGTCGTCGCCGAGCGCGCCGCCGTCCTGACGCACGACGCGGCCATGGACTTCGCCGCCTCCAAGGGCAAGAGCATGATCCTGAACCGGATCAGCTCGGCCATCGTCGTGCCGCTCGTCGCGCCGCTGCAGCACAACAACGAAGTGCTCGGGGTGCTCTGGCTCGACTCCGAGATGCTCGCGCAGTTTCAGCCCAAGGACCTGGAACTGGTCACCTCGATCGCGTACCAGGCGTCGATGTTCATCGAGGTGAACATCCTCGGGAAGAAGATCGAGGCCGAGATCGTCAGCCGCGAGCGCCTCCGTCGCCTGCTGTCGCCCAACGTCGCCGAGCAGGTGATCAACGGGCAGCTGGAGGTGAAGCAAGGCGGTCAGCGCGTCGAAGAGTGCACCGTCTTCAACAGCGACATCCGCGGCTTCACGCAGATGAGCGAGAACACGAGCCCGGAAGAGCTCGTCGAGATGCTCAACGAGTACTTCGAGGAGATGGTCGACACCATCTTCAAGTACGAGGGGACCCTCGACAAGTTCATGGGCGACGGGATCATGGCCCTCTGGGGCGCGCCGGTGCAGCACCCCGACGACGCGCTGCGCAGCGTGCAGTGCGCGCTGGAGATGGGCGAGGTGCTCGGCAAGTTCAACCGACGGAGGCTGGAGCAGTCGCGATCGCCGCTCGCGATCGGCATCGGCGTCCATACCGGCCCGCTCGTCGCCGGGTACATCGGGAGCACCAAGGCGCTGAGCTACACCGTCATCGGCGACGTCGCCAACACCTCGGCCCGCCTCTGCTCGGTGGCCCTCCCCGGTCAGATCGTCATCAGCGAGAACACGTACGCCAAGCTCGGCAGCCGCTTCGAGACCCAGGAGCTGCAGCCGGCGAAGGTGAAGGGCAAAGAGAAGCCGCTCCGCGTCTTCAACGTGCTACGTGAGCGTCCATCGGCGCAGGTCCCTGCCCAGATCTACGTCGCCGAGCCCACCGCAGCGGGCTGAACCCGCTCCTGTCCCGAAGCTCCAGTGGCCTTCACCCTTCCGTTCGAAAAACCCGTCGCCGACCTCATCGACAAGGTGCGCAAGCTCCGCGCTCTCGCCGCGTCCGACCCGCGGTTCGAGCCCGAGCTCGTTCGCCTCGAAGAGAAGACCAACCGCCTCGCCCGCGAGCTGTTCGCCGATCTCACGGCGATGCAGAAGGTGCAGCTCTCGCGGCACGCGCACCGGCCCTACACGCTGGACTACGTGAAGCGGCTGTTCACCGACTGGGTCGAGCTGAAGGGGGATCGGCGCTACTCGGAAGACGCGGCGCTCATCGCCGGCATGGCGCGCTTCCACGGCCGGAGCGTGGTGGTGGTGGGTCACCAGAAGGGCCGCGGGACGAAGGAGAACCTGAAGAGGAACTTCGGGATGCCGCACCCCGAGGGCTACCGGAAGGCGATCCGGCTCTACGAGCTGGCCGACAGGTTCCGGATGCCGATCCTGACGTTCATCGATACGCCGGGGGCCTATCCGGGGATCGCGGCGGAGGAGCGCGGCCAGAGCGAGGCCATCGGCGCCGCGCTGGCGGCGATGGCGCGCGCGAGCGTGCCGATCGTGGCGACGGTGATCGGCGAGGGGGGCTCCGGTGGCGCGCTGGCGCTCGGGGTCGCCAACCGGGTGCTGATGATGGAGTTCGCTTGTTACTCGGTGATCACACCCGAGGGCTGCGCCGCGATCCTGTGGAAGGACGCTTCGCGCGCCGACGAGGCAGCCGCACAGCTCAAGATCACGGCGCCCGACCTGCTCCAGCTCGGGGTGGTCGACAGCGTGGTCGAGGAGCCGACCGGCGGCGCCCATCAGGATCACGACGACGCCGCGGCCCGGCTCGACAAGGCGCTCTGGTCGTCGTTGACCTCGCTGGACGAGCTGCGCGACGAGGAGCTGGTCGAGGATCGGTACCGGCGGTTCAGGGCGCTGGGTGCGTTCCTGGCCTGAGACACGGCCAGTGACTTCGCCCGCTTCTCGATGCAACGAGGTCAGGCCCGAGGCGGCGAGACATGTCAGATTTCCCGAGTGGATCGCGGGGTGGTGGGGCCCCGACGAGCTTGGCTCGGCGGGGCAGCGGGGGCGCGTGCCCCTGCCGTGTGACTGAGACGCGTGACGCGCTGGCCCTCGGGACGGGCAGGCGCTATAGGCCGCGCGAGGTGTGGAGCAGACGATGCAAACGATCCAGGTGAGGCACGTGAGGACGCCGTGAGTGTGCGCGTCGGCCTGATCGGTTGCGGTGTGTGGGGCGAGAACCTCTTGCGGGTGCTGTCGTGCCACGCGCAAGCGGAGGTGGTGGTCGTCGCCGATCCGAACGCGGCGCGGCTCGAGCGGGTGCGGTACTTCGCGCCCTCCGCACGGCGGGTCCCCTCACTCGATGAGGCGCTGGCCGCTCAGCTCGATGCGGTGGTCATCGCGACCCCGCCCACGAGCCACGCGGAGCTGACCCTGCGCGCGCTCGATGCAGGGGTCGACGTGCTGGTGGAGAAGCCCCTGGCGCTCGCGCCGGAGGACGCCGAGCGCTGTGCAGCGCGGGCGGAGGCGCTGGGCCGGGTCGCCATGGTGGGTCACCTGCTCCGGTATCACCCCGCCGTGACGACGCTCGCAGAGCTCTGCGGGGCCGGGGAACTCGGCGAGGTCGAGCGGTTCTCCGCCACCCGCCGTTCCGCCCGGGCGCTCGCGGGCAGCGCCGATCCGCACGCCACGCTGTGGGCGCTCGGTCCGCATGACCTCGCCGTGCTCGGCGCCCTCGATCCGACGCCAGCGCGCAGCGTCGTCGCCTCGGTGCGCGGCGCGTCGATCACCGTCGCGGCACGCCTCGCGAGCGGGACGCAAGCGCGGATCAGCCTCTGCCGATCGAGCCCGACGAAGGAGCGGTGGACCCGGGTCATGGGTAGCCGCCGGGTCGCATGGTTCGATGAGGTGCAGTCGCCCGAGAGCGTGATCCTGGCGACGACGCGAGGAAGTTCGCTGCTCACCGAGGATCCCTTGATCATCGAGCGCGAGATCCGGCTGCCGTCCGTCGATCCGCTGGCCGTCGAGATCTCGCACTTTCTCGATTGCGTGGAGAACCGGACGCCGCCCCTCACACCACTCACCGAGGGCGTCACCGTGGTCCGTGCACTGGCCCGCGCCGAGCGCGCTTTGACGGCGCAGACACTCGGCGCGATGGCCAGCCCGGCCTGAGCTTGGGAGCTTCCGTCACCCCCGGATCTCGCCCTGACCCCGCGCCCGGGCGCGCTTTCGGGAGGCGCTCCTCCCCGGTACATTGCTCGAATGCACACGAGCCGCCCTGGCGTGCCCGGCGCCCACCTGGCTGTCGCCCTGGTCCTCGCCGGAGCCTGCGGCGAAGCGCAGAAGCCGGGGGGGTCTTCCATGGGCAGCCGCCCCACGCTCGCCTGTCCAGCCCCCATCGGGCCCATCGTGCAGAAAGACTGCGCCGGGCTCGGGCCGAGCCAGGCGGCCGCGGCGGCCGCGGCGGCCACGGGCCGCCCTGACCCAGGCGATGCGCAGCATGCAACCCGAACCCACGCGCAACGCGAGACGAGCCGTGTCCTCGAGACCTTGAGAGCGCAGCGTGAAGCGCTCTGCCACGATTTCAACGCCTGCAGGCTGACGACGGCCGAGTACCGGCAAGAGCGGCGTCGGATCGACGACACCACGTCGGTCGTGGACGCGCAGGCCGAGCGGCTGCCGCGCATGAGCGAGCAAGAGGCGCAGGCCACGGTGAAGCTCCTCGACACGCTCCGGCAGCGAGGTGCACTCCTTCCCGGCGCACGGCGAGGCGCCGAATCGCTGCCCCCGTTGCCTCCTCCCCAGCATCCCATCGTGGACCAGCCCCTGCCGCCCGCCAAGGAGGAGGGTGGCCCATGGCAACCCGGAGTCCACATGATGCAGGCGGTCGCACGGGTGGCGGCTGCCGCCCACCACGTCGAGCAGAGCACCTCCCTCGGGTTCGACCGGGATCACGCCTGCCTGCTCGGTGCCTACGTGAAGACACGCACCGTACAGCGCATGCGGCAAGTCTTCCGAGGTGGTGTCGACTACGCGATCCTCGGAGGCGGCGGGGACAGCGCCATCGACGTGGACATCGCCATCGCCGACCCGAAAGGGAAGGTCCTGATCAGTGACACCGAAGACGACGCGAAACCCATCGTGCATTTCAGGCCGCCGGTCACCGGCCCCTACGAGATCATGATCGGGCTCGCCGACGCCAGCGGGCCGGGCTCGTTCGTCGCCATCGCCGTTATGCACGATGGGGGATACGCCATCTCCTCCGACCGGCTGCTCCAGTCGTTCTCGAGGGCGATTCTCTATGGCGGCAAGCTCTCCGAGCAGTCTCCCTCGGGCCTCGTCTTCCACCAGGAGGGGGACTGGTCGTTCTTCGGGACGGTGCTCGAACCGAACCAGAGCAACACGTTCAACGGGATCGACGTGGTGGGGATGCCGATGGTGGCGCTCGCGGCCGGCGACGACAGCGCGCAGGACCTGGACATCGAGGTGAAGGAGGGCTCGAGCGACAGGGTCGTCGCGTTCGACAAGGACGAGGATGCGGTCCCGAATGCGGTGGTCGAGCCGGGGAGCTACCGGGTGGTGGTGCAGAATCCGAGCAGCCAAGGGCCGACGCTGGTGACGTTGATGTTGCTCGACATGGCGCGCTGAGCTGGGTTCTGACGAGCGCCAGTCGCACGGTGGCGCCCGTCAGCGTTCACGCTTCGCTCGCGCCTGGTGTGCGGAGGCGGAGGACGGTGATCTCCGGCGGTGCACCGACACGGAGCGGTGGCCCGGTGGTGCCCATGCCCGGGTGCACATAGAGCATCGCGTCGCCGTCGCGGTACACGCCCGCATGAAAGCGGTAGGCGAGCCGAGCGAGGTTGTGGCGGGTGGGGGCGATGGGTGCGGCGAGCTGACCCCAGTGGGTATGGCCACTGAGGACGAGGTGGGCTCCCTTCGCTGCGAACTTGGGGAAGAGGGCCGGGTCGTGGGCGAGAACGATGAGGGGGAGAGCCGGATCGCGGCCAGCGACGGTGCGATCGACGTCGGCGCGGCGGGTCCAGACGTCGTCGACACCGGCGAGGGTGAAGCGGTCGCCAGCGCGTGCGATCTGGGTGTGCTCGTTGCGCAGGACGGTGATGCCGGCCGCGCGCAGGCGCTCGATCAACGGGTCGCCTTCGCCGAAGTAGTCGTGGTTGCCCATGACCGCGACGACGCCGTCACGCGCGCGCAGGGCCCCCAGCGCCGCGGCGACGTCGTCGTGAAAGGCAGTGCCGCTGGTGATGTAGTCGCCCGTGAGGGCGACGAGATCGGGTTCGAGGGCGTTGGCGCGCTCGACCCAGGCGTCGATGCGCTCGCGAGGGCACATGGAGCCGACGTGGAGGTCCGAGAGCTGCACGATGCGGTAGCCATCGAACGCCGCGCCAAGGCCGGGCACGGCGACGTCCAGCGTGCGGACACGCAGCCAGCGACGGCCGATGAGGACGCCGTAGAGGGAGATGACGAGGGCCACGGCGTAACAGCCGGCGGCGAGCGCCCCGACACCCAGCGGGAGGCTTGCCGGCGCGACGAGGTAGGTGAGGCCGAGCACGAGGAGGCCGGGGAGGAAGAACATGGTGGCGCCGAACGCGGCGCACCAGTGGGTAAAGTAGAGTTCGTCGGCGAGGAGGGAAAGCTGCGCGCCGGGTCCCTTGCGCGGCTTGTCGGCCATCATCCGGCGAAGGGGGACTCGAAGCAGCAAGGTGGCGGAGATGCTGGTCACGAGCGCGAGCGGCAGCGCGCCCGGAACCGCGAGGCGCTGGAGCACGTGGTGGAGGCCCAGGCCGAACGGCACCTGGCACACGGCGGTGAACACGAAGAGGTAGATCGCGAATCGACTCATGAGCGCTGCCGCCCCTCGGGTCCGACGCGCGCTCGTGCCGCGACCGCCTGAGGACGTCCGGGCCAGCTTAGCGCTCCAGGTGACGGTTGCCTCCTCGCAGGGCCGCGAGAGGTTCGCCGTGGACGTCGATGCGGGTCCGGTCCGGCTCGTGTGACGGCCACGCGCCGAGGCGACGCGGCGGCGAGCAGGAGGCCCCAGTTTGCGCCAGGCGATCGGCGTGTTAGGTGGTGCAGCCGCGAAACAAGGCATCTCATGCAGGACCCGAAGACCACTCCCCGCGACGTGAAGGCTCCCCATGGAGCACGGGTGATGGAGATCCGGTGGGCCGATGGCCACCGCTCCGTCCTCCCCCACGAGATCTTGCGCGGGTATTGCCCGTGCGCCCACTGTCAGGGCCACAGCGGCACGATCAAGTATGTCCCCGGAGGCGACCTGGATCTGCGGGACCTCCAGCAGGTCGGCAACTACGCGCTCCAGTTCACCTGGGGCGATCGGCACGACACGGGGATCTACACGTACCGCTACCTGCGCTCGCTCTGCCAGTGCGACGACTGCAAGCCGTCCTTCCGTCCGCCGGGGCAATCGTGAGCGGTCAGCGACTGGATCCGTTTCAGATCGTTCAGGCGTCGTACGTGGGCAGCGTGGGCGCGGCCGCCGACGCAGGCCGCGACAAGGCAGCGAAATCGTACGAGGCCCTCCCGCCCCCCACGTCGACGGAGGTGGCGTTCGCGGGGCGCTCGAACGTGGGCAAGTCGAGCCTGATCAACACGCTGGTGGAGCGGCATGGTCTGGTGAGGACCAGCTCGACTCCGGGCTCGACCCGCCAGATCAATGTGTTCGAGGCGCGCGCGCGGGACGCGGCGGTCTTCCGGCTGGTGGACTTGCCTGGCTACGGATTCACGCGGCGCTCGAAGTCGGAGCAGAACCTCTGGGCTTCGTTGATCGAGGGCTACCTGAACGGGCGGGTGACGCTGGGCGCAGTGGTGCTCCTCGTCGACGCGCGGCGAGGCCTCCTGGAGGACGATCTGGAGCTGATCCAGTTCGTCGAGAACGCGAGACAGGTGACGCGGCGACCGGTGCAACTCATCCTGGTGGCGACGAAGATCGACAAGCTGCCCAGCTCGCAGCGCAAGAGCGTCCTCTCCCGGCTGGCAAAGGCGGCTGCCGAGCCGGTCCAGAACGACGCGAAGGCCGGGACGCCAGCGGCCAAGCAGAAGCCCCGCGCGATCCTCGGGTTCTCGTCGGTCACCGGGGATGGGCGCCGCGAGCTGTGGGCCGCCATCCGCCGGGCCACCCTCGGTAGCGAGGCGACGGCAACCCAAGCCACCCCATCGACGACGTCGGAGACGCCCACCGCGTCGGACGCATCGAAGACTGCCGGAGGGTCGGCCCTCCCCGCGCCCCCCGATGGCTCCTCCGAGCGGACGGTTGCCGTCGACAAGTCCTGATCCCAACGGGTTCTCATGCTCGAGTACAACGGCCAGATCACGCAGGTCGCGTCGCCGCCGACGCCGCTGTGGTGTCTCCCCTTGCTGTTTCTCCTCGCCGCGCTGGCGTGTGCAGCGCTCGGGCCACGCATCCGACGCGCAGGTCTGGGGCGTGGGCTCGCCGAGCGGCTGCGGCTCGGTCGGTCCGGGGTGGTGCTGCTCGGGATCGGCGCATCGCTTCTGGGAAGCGCGCTCGCCGCGGTGAACCTGTCGGCGCTGCTGGGGCAGGACAGCGCGCGCAAGAGCTTCCACGACGTCGCCTGGAACCTGGTACGCGTGGGCTCGCTCGACGTGGACCTCGCGTTCGCGATGGATCGCCTGGGCGGAGCGGTGTCGATGCTCGTGGCGCTCGCCGTGGGCGCGCTCCACGTCGTCGCGGCGCGGCGCGGTGCGGCTGGGGATTCGAGCGCAGGCGCGGGCGGAGGTACGACGCCGAAGGCCCCGGCCCGCTCCGAGGGGGCGTCGCCGAGCCTGACCGCGGCGCTGTGCCTGCTAGCCGGCGGGGCGGTCACGGTGGCCCTGGCCGATAACCTGGTGGTGATGGTGCTCGGCAGCGAGATGCTCGCGGCCGCAACGGCCCTCGTCATCCTGCTGTGGCGCGCGGGCGCGTCCGGAGCAGAGGCCGAGGACGCGCCCGCGCGCGCCGAGGGGCTGAGCCGCGCCTCCGGGCGGGCGTTCCTCGCCCATCACGCTGGGGATGCGGTGATCCTGCTCGGCGCGGCCACGCTGTTCTGGGGGCTCGGGGGGCGGTGGACCAGTGATGGCCGCTACCTGTCGGACTACCGCGCCCGCTTCGTCGCCGTTCATGCGGGAGGCGGTAGCGGGGGCACCATCTACGGAGCGCCCGAGGGTGAGCCCGACGAGCCGGATGCGAAGCGAGACGGGCGGCGTCGAACCTCGCTCGACCAGCTGCGCGTGAGGGCTGGGGCGCGCGGGTACTTGAGCTTCACAGGACACCCGGGGGCGCAGGTGTACCTGGGGATCGCCGACCGAGCACAGCTCGCGGCAGCGCCCGAGCCGTTCGCGGTGGCTCCCTTCCTGCGGAAGGAGATCTCGGTAGGGGCGCACTCGGTGATCCTCGTGCCCGGCGGAGGCGCCACGGTGTCCGGCGACGGGTTCGAGGTTGCCGCCATCGATCGGATCTCGGTGGAGCCGGGGGAGGACATCGTCCTCACCATGGTGGGCCCGACGCTGTCTTTCCGGGAGATCGCCGATCAGCTGGGTCTCAAGGACGAGAACGGCTCCGCCTTTCTGCGCAAGGATCTCGCGGGCAAGAAGGGCTGGGGCGGCGTGCAGCTCGTGGGGCTCTCGTGCTTGCTCTTCATGCTGGGAGCCGCGTTGAAGTCGCTCCAGTCGGGGCTCGCTGGGTGGTCGTCCACGAGAGGGACGCCCATGGCGGCGTGGGTCGGAGCGATCGCGGCGGCGTATGCTGGCGTGGTCCTCGTGCTGCGCCTGGAGCCGGTGTTCGCGCTGGGGCCTGTCGGCAGCGGAGCCGCCGCACTCGCGCTGCTCGGACTGCCGTTCATGGGGTTCGCGCTGTCGCGCGCGCTGCTTCGGAAGGCTGAAGCGGTGAAACCCGTCGAGGGAGGCGCGTCGTGATCGCGTACCGGTGCCGTTCGATGAAGGCCTTGCTCGGGCCACTGTGCGTGCTCGCGATCCTGCTTGGCGTCGTGCCCCAGGCCGACGCACAGACGTCTCGGGAGCATGGGGTGGAGGCGAAGTCGCCGGAGCATGCGTCGAGGGATGGCAGCGGCCGGCTCGTACTGCACCGCGAGGGCTCGGGGCCGCTGGAACTCACGACGGATGGGCTCGACTTCGTCGGGGGGTTCGTCGTCGAGAACGTGGGCGACAGGCCCGTTCGCCTGGAGCAAATCGCGGTGCGCACCTCGACGGAGGATCCACGCACGCCCCCAGGGCTGAGCGCGGAGCTGGAGCGCGGATCGCCAGGGATGGTGATGAAGCCCGGCGAAAAGCGCACGGTGAGGGTGCGCTGGAGGACGTCGGTAGCACGAGCGCGAGAGCTGTACGGTCACGTGCTGGTCGTGCCCGCGGACGAAGCCCCAGGGCGTCCGGAGAACCACGCGACGAGCGGGGTAGAGCACGCCGAGGATCCTCACGCGCTGCCAGCAGCCATGGGCATCCACGCCCATCGAGGCCGTGGTCTCGGCTGGGTAGGCGCGCATGCGCTGTCGTTGCTGATGTTCATCCCCTTGCTGGGCGCGCTCGGCGCGGGCCTCCTCCGGCGCACGGGGGACGCGCTGCTCGGGCGGGTGTTCCCGGTCGCGGCGCACGGGCTGAATCTGCTCCTTTCGGTGTGGATCTACGCAGTCTTCGACACGGGCTTTGCTCGGAGCGATGGCAACGATGGGTTGCAGTTCGTCGAGCGACGGGCGCTCCTGCCGTCGCTGGGGGCCGAATACTCGGTCGGCGTGGATGGCCTGTCCGTGCCGCTGGTGGTGCTCGCTACGGTGGTCGGGGTCGTGACCTCGCTGCTCCGGTGGGGTCGGGATCCGGTGCTGCCACAGCGGGGAGAACCGGTGCTGCTCGACGTGGCCGTGGCCGCGATGATCGGCATGTTCGTCGCTCAGGACCTGCTCCTGCTCTCGGTGTCGTGGGTGGTCTTGCTGGCGTCGCTCGGGGCGCACCTGCTGGGCGGAAAGTCATCAGGACAGCAACCAGGGACGCACAGGTTCCTCGCGTTCGCCGCGGTGAGCGTGGTGCTGCTCGTGCTGTCCACGGGGTGGCTTCTCCAGCATGCGGGGCCGAGCTACCTGGTCGATGGCGGGGTCGCGGCACGAACGGCCGCGCTGCCAGAGCTTGCGCGGGTGGACTGGGTATCTGAGGGGCTGACCCTCGCCGGGGTCAACGCGCTGAAGCTCGTGTGGATCGCTCTGCTGATCGCGTTCGGGCTGTTCCTGCCGATCGCACCGCTGCACGGATGGTTGCCGACGACGCAGACCGAAGCACCAGCGCCAGCGCGGGTGGTGATCGCTTCTGGGTTGCTGGCAGCGGCTGGGTACGGGGTGCTCAGGATGCACGTGGGTGTACTCCCGGACGCGACCCGGTGGGCCGCGGCCGGGATGTCGGCGCTGGGTGTGCTGACGCTGATCAGCGGCGCTGTCCTGGCCCTCGGTCAGCGCGATCTGGTGCGGCTCCTCGGCTATGTGTCGGTGAGCCGGGCGGGGCTCGTCCTCCTCGGGGCGGGGACGTTGACACCTCAGGGGATCCAGGGAGCAGCGGCGCAGCTCGTTCTGCACGGTCTCGTCGCTGCCCTCCTCTTCGCGGTGGCGTCGTGGGGAGAGGCACGCTCCCGGACGCGCGAGCTGGACGGGCTGGGCGGACGGTTTGCCACCATGCCGCGCGCGACGTGGCTCCTGGGGCTCGCGCTGCTCGCTTCGCTGGGCGTGCCGGGGTCGAGCGGCTTCTGGGGGAGCGCGCTCGTGCTTTTCGGCGCCGCGTCACGGTATCCGTGGCTCGCGGCGGTGGTGACGATCGGGCTGCTCCTTGGCGCCGCAGCCCATGTGCGGGCGCTCTGCCGCGTGCTTCCCGGAGGCGGACACGAGCGAGCCGGCGATCTGGGGAAGCTCGAACTGGGAGCGGTTTTGCCAGTGGCGCTCCTGGTTCTGTTGCTCGGCCTGTTCCCGCGGCTGCTGCTCGGGGTGATCGACCGGACGACCCTCGATCTGCATCGGCGACTGGATCCGGCGTCGCCGACCCAGATCGCGTTGGAGTCACGTGACGGGGAAGCGCCCGCCTGGCTCGGCGGTCGGGATGAAACATCAGGGGAACTCACTCATGGATGACACGCGGGCACGCACGCGCTGGACCCGAGGGGTGCACCTGGTCCCGGGCGGCGTGGATCTCGGTGGGCAGGTCCTGCCGCTGCTCGCAGGCAGCGTGCATTACTGGCGGCTCGATCCGCGGGACTGGCGGGCCTGCCTCCAGGCCGTGAAGGAACTCGGGCTGCACTTTGTGGACACGTACGTTCCCTGGAGCGTTCACGAGACGGCGCCGGGCCGCTTCGAGCTGGGTCAGCGCGACGCACAGCGTGACGCCGCCGCGTTTCTACGCCTCGCTCACGAACTCGGGCTGTACGCGATCGTGCGTCCAGGGCCGCACATCAACGCGGAGATGACCTACTTCGGGCTCCCAGAGCGGATCATCTGGGACCCGAGCTGCCAGGCCCGGTCGGCGGAGGGGAATCCGGTAGTGTTGCCCATGCTGCCCTTCGCGTTCCCTGTACCGAGCTACGCGAGCGAGGCATTCCACGACGAGGTGTCGCGGTACTTCCATGCGCTGGGGCCGTCGCTTTCGCCGCTCCTGTATCCGGCAGGGCCGATCGTGCTGTTGCAGGTGGACAACGAGGGGGCGCTCTATTTCCGAGATGGGGCTTATGATCAGGACTATCACCCGGACGCCATCGCGCTCTACCGCAGGTTTCTGCGCGACAAGTACCGGACGATCGAGGCGCTGACACACGCGTACGGCAAGCGGGCTTCGAGGCCGCCGGGCGACGAAGGCGAGCGCTTCGCATCGCTGATGCCCCCGACCACATTCGATGCGGAGCGACCGGAGGATCTGGCGCGACACCTGGACTGGTGCGAGTTCCATGAACACCTGCTGGAGACCGCGATGGGGCGCTTCGCGAAGGCGCTCGAGGTCGCAGGGCTCGAGGGGCTGCCCACGACGCACAACCTGCCGATGGGGCAGGAGACAGGTCCTCTGAACGCAGCGCGGGTGACGCGGGCGGTCGATCTGTGCGGGCTCGACTACTACAACACGGCCGCGCCCGTGAGCCGCGCCATCATCGCAAGACGCACGACGGAGCTCGCCGTGCGGTGCGAAGGCCTGGGGTTGCCAGCCTTCGCGTGCGAGATGGGAGCGGGGTTCCCGCCATTTTTTCCGCCGCTGGAGGAGCGTGACAGCGCCTTCACGGTCCTGACGGCGCTCGCATACGGACTGCGCGGTTACAACGTGTACATGGCCGTGGAGCGCGATCGGTGGGTAGGAGCGCCGATCGATCGGCGAGGTCGGTCACGCCCCTTCGCCCAGTTCTGGCGCAAGCTCAGCGCAGCGCTCGAGGCGACCTCGTTCCACACGCTCCGGCGCCGGACCCCCGTGCGTATCTTGATCCCGCGCTCCGAGCGGCGGCTGACGCGCGCGATGCACGCCTTCGGGCCACTCATTGGCGCCTTCTTCTCGGTGCTCGGGGCCGGCGCGCGAGAGCGCTGCCTGGAGGATGATCTGGGGCTGGGCTATCCGCTGGCCGTGGAAGCCGACACGTTCGCTCGCGCGTTCGAAGAAGCGCTGGATGCCCGCGGCGTGCCTTACGCTCACGTCGGCGGAGAGGATCGTGATGTGTCGCTGGAAGGCGCGCAGTGGTTGATCTGCGCAACCTCGGGCGGACTGCACCCGACACTCGCGCAGCGTCTGGAGGAAGCCGCGGCGCGAGGGACATTGATCACCCTGGGTCCGCAACAGCCAGTGTTCGACGGGTCGTTCCGCGCGCTCACGGAGCCTTATGATCTCGCGCGCCTGCGCACGCCGCGCCCTACCCTGACAGCGCCGCAGGAGCAGAACGCTGTCGAAGGGCCCGACCCGTGGCTCTTTCAGGATGATCCTGCGGCCGCCGACGCGGCGGTCGCGCGCGCCATCGAAGTGCTCGGCTTGCCAACGTACGCTTGCGACCCAGATGGCGTGTTCGCAACGGTTCACGAGGATGCAGAGGGGCGCCCGCGGGTTCTGTTCCTGATCAATCCAGGCGACATGGACGTGATCGCGCGGGTCGCCATCGACGCGGAGCGCGCCACCGACATGCTCGAAGAGGGTCGTTACGAGATGCGCCGAGGCGCCGGGAGCGTGGGCCGGGCGACACGCGGCGCGCCCGCCGGTCTGCTGGAGCTGCGGCTGACGCCACGAACGGTCAGAATGCTGGCCCTCGACTAGCTGCTGCGGTTGAATTCCTCCCCTCGCTCTGCTCTGCTCCGCCGGCCTGGCCGGAGCGGGGGGCGGGGGGCTGGTGCGCCCGCACCCAGCGTTTCGATCCGCTCGTCGTGGGCGTCAGAAAGGAAAACTCATCATGCGTAACGGCTCCGTCGCGTGTCGCCTCGTCTGCCTTCCCCTTGTGTCGCTCGCGCTCCTCCTGACCGCGGGGTGCAACAGCAAAGTCGAGGAATGCAACAAGCTGATCACGGTCCTCAACCAGGAGAGCGGCAAGATCTCCGAGGGGATGAAGGGCACCGACGCCGGCGTCTTCAAGAAGATGGCCGACGATCTGGACGCCGCGGTGAAGACCATCGGAGAAGTCGAGGTGAAGACCCCCGAGCTGGTGAAATTCCGCGACGACATGAAGAAGTCCTACACGGAGTTCTCCGCTGCGGCGCGTGGCGCAGGCCAGAGCATGGAGAGCGATCCCGTGAAGGCGATGGGTTCGCTGAAGCAGCTGACGGATCTGGCGACTCAGAACAGCAAGCTGGTCGGCGACATCAACAGCTTCTGTCACGCCAAGTGAGCTTCGCCCGGAACGTGTCGCGCCGACGGGTCCGTTCCGGAGACGGCAGAACGAGTCTCTTCTTCTGAATCGTGGCTCACCGCTCCCCGAGCCCGCCCAGGGTTCTCGGCCAGCCGAGATGCGACGTGGGGAGCGACCAGCAGGGCCTGCGGACTGGCAGGCCCCCGTCCTGAGGTGCGCGGTGCTAGCGCCGCCAGAGGATGGTCTCCCGGCTGCTTCGCGGGCCGACGGGTGCTGGTGTGGCCTTCAGCTTCACCGACTTGCCCGCCGGGAGCTGAACGATCTGGGGCTCTCCCGCCAGCGTCCACGCAGGACCGTCGGTGAGAGGGTACACGTAGGGCGGCGACTGGCTCAGCACCAACGCCACCACCTCCTTTTCGCCCGAGCGGCCCGTGACCTCCACACCGCCAGGGATCTCCACGAAGCCCGTCAAGGTCGTCAGCTCGAACCCGGCAACGGACATCCGCCGCGCGAAGGCGAGCACTTCGAGCACCCGCTCTTGCTGGGCGCGATTTCCACGGGCGATGGGGAGCCACAAGGGGCGCCTGGCCCGCACTGCGCCGGGTGGGAAGCTGCTCGGAAGGCCGAGTGCACCCGGACGCGTCTCCAGGCACAGACCATGGGCGACCCCGAGATGGACGGGAGGATGGCACAGCATGTCCGGTGCCTTCTCGGGCACGTCGAGGAGGGAGCGGGCGTCGGTGGAGGCCGCGAGGAACATCGCGTGAGCCCCTCCTGCAAGCGCGCCATCCTTGCCAGAGGTGGTGGCCGGTTCATCTGGCCCGAGAGGGCCCAGGCCGCTGGCGATCAGGGTCGCCGAGGCGTCGAAAGCCTGGTCCGAAGGGGGGACCCAGAGCTCGGCCTGCCGCCCTGCGAGCGTAGCGAGTTCCCGCATCCCGAGGAGGCCTCCTGCACGACGCGCTGGAGCCGAGAAGGCGGTGAGTTCACCGCGACCTTCACGCCACACGCTCACCCCTTCGAGCGTTCGTCCGCAACTGGCGATCGCTGCGCGCGCCTTCTGGATGGGTCGCTCGCCTCCCGGCAGACGGAGGCTCAACGTGTCCGCCGGGTCGTCACTTTGGACGAGGAAGCACGCTTCTTTCAGAGCAGGGAGCACCACGAGCGGTGTCGAGGAAGGAGCCGACGCGACCCGGCGCAGGCCCAGCGCTTCGAGCCGGGTCTCTCGCGCTTCCCCGGCCCCTGCGGAGGGATGCGCAGCGATGAAGGAGTCGATGGCCTCCTCGGCGCAGCGACGATCAGCAGTTTCGGCGATGTGTGCCTCGGGGGGAGTGGGCAGGATGTGCAGCAGGTCGGCCCCACCGCTGGTCGAAGCGGGTGCGGACAGGACGCGCAGCTCGACCGATTCTCCTCCGGCCGCACTGACCTGGAGCGGCTCCATACCGCACCCACAGACGCCGACCGAGAGACCTTCGGTCGAGATGGGGCCTCGCTCCACCTTCACGCGTACCGCCCCGGTCTCCGCTGCGGCCACCACGATGTAGCAGCGGCCCCTTTCGGCAGAGAGCGTGAAAGACCCTCGGGAGGAACGAGACTCCGTGACCTCGAATCCCTCCCGCAAGAACGGTGTGGATGCCTTGTCGATTGCCTCCATCACCGAAGCCCGCTCCGACATGTAGCTGCGTGCGCGAGGCAGCACGAGGAAGGCACCTGCACCGATGGCACCGAGGAGCAGCGTGGCACCGAGCGCCCGATGGAGCCGCGCTCGGCGCGCTTCGCGGAGGTTCAGATCGACGCGATCGAGCGCGGAGGTGACGGCCTCGCGGAGACGCTCGGCTTCCTTCCGCGCGAACGCGAGGTCCTCTCCGCTGGAGTCGCTGCGCCCTTCGAGGATGGCGATGGCGCGCTCGACCTCGGCGAGTTCCTTGAGCGCGCGCCGCTCTTGATCACTCAGGTGGGCGAACTGTGCGTCGGGCAGCCGAGGCTTCGGTGCCTTCTTTGCGGTCTGTTTTGCGGTCATGCGAGCAGCCCGCTCAGCGCCAGGATCTCAGGCCGGCAGGGCGTTGGAGGGGTTCGTCGTTGCACCGTCACCGTTCAGGACTCGTAGCGAAGCGAGTTGCCCGCCGAATCACGGAACTTGCCCATCCCAATGAGAAGCGCATCGATGAGGGCCCAGATACCGAGGCCGCCACAGGTGAGGAGCTTGAGGACACCGAGACCCGTCTGGCCCAGATAGAACCGGTCAGCGCCGAAGATACCGAGAAAGTACGACAGCACGAAGAGGGTCGTCTGACTGTACTGCGGGTGCCCGACCATCGGCTCACGCTTGAGGACGAGGCCGCGATCATCGCGCATGGAGCCGATGCCGATGAGGATCGCGTCGATGGTCGACCAGATGCCGAAGCCACCGCACGTGAGGAGCTTGAGGACACCGAGCCCGGTCTGGCCCATGTAGAACCGATCCGCGCCAAGGTACCCCAGGAAGACAGAGAGCACGAAGGCCGTCGCCTGATCCTTGTCCGAGTAGGGCACCATGGCCGAGGAGGGGTACGGCGCCATGGGAGCCGCCTGCGGTGCGCCCCAACCACCGCCGCCGGGGGGTGGTCCCCCCCAGCCTCCACCCGGAGGGGGCGCACCAGGCGGTGTGCCCCAGGCGTCACCAGGCGGCGACGATCCCCATCCACCGCCACCGCTGCCCGAGCCGCTGCCCCAACCGCCACCGGGCGGAGGCGGGTACCCATTGCCTGAGCTCATGTTGGTTTCTCCTGAGCTTTGACGAGGAGGGCTGGCCCACCTTGCCGTTCAGCGAGCATGGTAGCGTAACCCCACCATCCTTTGCGCTCTCACGTCGTCCGGACCCCAAAACGAACGGCCCGCCTGTTTTTCGAGACAACCGAGGTCCTCGGCGGGCTCGACTTCTGGAGGCCTTGCCACGGCAGTGACGCGGGCACGGGAGAGAGAACTGCGCCAGGAACGTCAGCGGTTCATCCGCGCATGAGCTGCACGCTCTGCGAGGGATCGGTAGGTGCCCCAGCAAGCGGCACGTCCTCGATGCACGGCCATCGAGATCTCCGAAACGTTCACAGGGTCGTTTTGTGGCGCACTGGATGGTGCAAAACATTCCCGTTGCGATGACCAAACGCCAGCGCGTTCACGCGCTTACCCGTACGCTGAGAGAGTGAGAGAACGATCGCGAGGCGTGCTCTCCTGATTGGGTCAGGTCATCAGGCCGTGCGATGGTGTCTTCCGGGAGGGTCGGTATGGCGGGCAGTGACGTGATGCGCCGAAACCATGTCCAGATGATGGGAGCCGGGGAGAAGATCCTGGTCTTCGCACACGGCTTTGGAGCAAACCAGACGGCGTGGCGGCGCCAGGTGGAAGTGCTCTCGTCGCACTACCAGATCCTCCTCTTCGACCACGTGGGCCACGGGCTCTCGGACTGGTCAGCCTACAGCCCGCGGCGTTACGGGACGCTCCATGGCTACGCGATGGATCTGCTCGAGGTGCTGAGCGCGGCGCAGGCCGAGCGGGTGTACTTCGTGGGGCACTCGATGAGCGGGATGATCGGATTGCTCGCGGCCATCGCTCAGCCTCAGCGCTTCGAGAAGCTGATCCTCCTGGGTGCTTCGCCGCGCTATGTGAACGAGGAGGTCTATCGCGGCGGCTTCGACCCTCATGAGATCGACGCGACCTACGAGGCGATGTCGACGAACTACCACGCTTGGGCTGCGGGCTACGCCGGCGCGATGATGGCCACGCCCGATCGCCCTCACCTCGCGGTGGAGTTCGCCGAGTCCCTCTCGTCGATCCGCCCGGACATCGCGCAGGCCGTCATCCGCATGATCCTCGAGTCCGACCACCGGGAGGACCTCCCTCGCCTCACGGTACCAACGCTCGTCGTGCAGTCCACCGGCGATCTCGCGGTCCCGCAGCACGTGGGCCGGTATATGGCAGAGAGGATCCCGCATTCCACGTACCGGACCGTGGAGGCTTCGGGGCACTTTCCTCACATCAGCGCGCCCGAGGCGACGACGCAGCTCATTCACTCCTATCTCGGGTGATGCGATGATGACGTGATGGGGGCGGAGCTCACGGGACGCGTGCTCGCGGCACTTGCGGCGAACCAGCGTGCCGGCGCAGAGAACAACCTGGAGCGCGTGCTGGCGAGCGTACGCGAAGGATGCAACGCCGACGTGGGCCTGGTGCTCCAGGAAGCCGATCCGGTGACCGCCCTCGTCCTGGCCAGCGTGCCAGCGGCGCTCCCACAAGGTATCGCGGTGAGCCCGGACATGATCGTGGACGCGCTGACGAGCGGTGAGTGCGTCTACCGTGATACCCGGTCGCCGCTGAGCCCACTGCCCACCATGCTCCAGGGGAGCACCGCCATCCTGCCGTTCATGGCACGGCGCGGGTTGCGTGGGGCCGCGGTGCTCATCCGTCACGACAGCGTCCCCTACCCCCCCGAGCAGAAGGCCATGCTCGAGACGATGCCGGTCCTGTTCGGTGCTCTCGCCGAGGTCGAAGCGGAGGCGCTCCGCGCCGAGGAGCTGAGGGCGCGCTTCGACGCCATGGTGCACACGCTCCCGCATGGGCTGGTGTTCATGGATGAGAGCGGGTCCGAAGCGTGGGTCAACGACGCCGCGGCCGAGCTGCTCCAGGTGACGGAGGGAGCCGTCGCTCCCTACCTGGTCGCCACGGCGATGGGAGCGCTGCAGGCGCGCGCCGACAACCGCGACGAGATCCGCGCACGCCTCGCCGAGGTGCTGCGCTCACCCCAGGCCGAGCTGCGCGACCAGCGGTGGATCTTCTCCGGCCAGCCCGCACGAGGTCAGCGAGCCGCGCAGCAGGGACGCGTCTTCGCTGTGTCCAGCACGCCCACCTCGGTGCGAGGGGTTCAGGGACGTCTGTGGGTGTTCGTGGACGTGACCGTGCAGCACTTCGCCAGCCAGGAGCTGATGGCCAAGAACCAGGCCCTCGACGTGGCACGCGCCGAGGCGGAGAGGGCGAACCGAGCGAAGTCCGAGTTCCTCGCCGCGATGAGCCACGAGATCCGCACGCCCATGAACGGTGTGCTGGGCATGGCCACGCTACTCGAAGGGACGCCGCTGACGGCGGACCAGCGTGACTTCGTGGGGACCATCCGCTCGAGCGGCGAGGCCCTCCTCACCATCATCAACGACATCCTCGATCTGTCACGCATCGAGTCGGGGCGCTTCGAGCTGGAGAGCATCTCGTTCGATCTGCGGACGTGCGTGGAGGAGGCGATGGTGTTGCTCGGCCCGAGAGCGGCGGAGAAGGGGCTGGAGCTCGGAGCGCTCATCGCCGAGGATCTTCCGCTCCGGGTGACCGGGGATCCAGCGAGGACGCGCCAGATCCTGATCAACCTCATCGGCAACGCGGTGAAGTTCACGCGCACGGGAGAGGTCCTCGTGGAGGTGAACCGCGCCCCCCCGGCCGCCGGTCCTGCTGTCGACGATCATGGCGAGGGGGAGCCGTGGCCGATCCACCTCGCCGTCCACGATTCGGGCATCGGGATCCCGGCGGATCGCATGGGCCGACTGTTCCAGTCGTTCAGCCAGGTAGATGCGTCGATCGCGCGTGAATTCGGCGGAACCGGGCTCGGCCTCGCCATCAGCAAGAGGCTCAGCGAGCTGCTCGGGGGTTCCATCCATGCTGAAAGCACGGTCGGGAAGGGGTCGACCTTCCGCGTCTCGCTTCCACTCACACCTGCCCCGATCTCTGCCGCACTCCGCGCTCCGGATGCCCATGCGCGCGCCTCGCTCAAGGAATCGAAGGCCCTCGTCGTGGACCACAGCGCCTCGAGCAGAGCCATCGTGTCGCGTCACGCCGAGGCATGGGGGATGGAGATTACGCACGCGGCGTCTCCCGACGAGGCGCTGGCACTTCTGGAGGGAGGGCTGCGCTTCAAGGTCGCCCTGATCGCCGCCTCGCTCGGGGAACAATCGGGATGGGAGCTCGCGAAGCAGCTCAGCGACCTCCACGACCGACCCATCGAGTCCGTGATCATGCTGGTGGTGGGTGGCGAGACGCCGGTGGATGGCGCAGGGGCTCACCTCGACATCGCCGGATTCGTCCGCAAGCCGATCCGACGACGTGCGCTCCGCGATGCGCTGCTGGCGGTCACCCTCCCCCCGGACGCGCGCGTGTCGTCCCCGACGACCACGCAGACACCAGCAGCAGCATCACACCGAAGGCAACTCCGCCTGCTGCTCGCCGAAGACAACGCGACCAACCAGAAAGTGACGCTGCTCATGCTGGATCGGCTGGGCTACACGGCGGATGTGGTCACGGATGGCCAGGCAGCAATCGACGCTGCAAAGACGGGCGCCTACGACATGATCTTCATGGACGTGATGATGCCGGGCGTGGATGGCCTCACCGCAACCCGTGCCATCCGCGCGCTCGACGACGACAGGCTCGTTCAACCTCGGATTGTGGCGATGACGGCCAACGCGCTCATCGGCGATCAGGAGCGCTGTATCGCGGCGGGCATGGACGACTTCGTCGCCAAGCCGGTTCAGTTCGAAGAGCTGGCTGCCGCGCTGGAGCGCTCCACGACCCCATCGCCACGGCCGCTCTCTCTCACCCCACAGCCAACGGTCGGTCGCGATGGGGATCCGGCGCTCGATCCGGATGTGTGGGCGCGTCTCAGCAACCTGTTTGGTGGCAAGGCGTCGTCGCTCGGACGTGTCATGGACACCTTCCTGAAAGATCTGGCGGAACTCGCGACACAGCTTCGCAAGGCCCACGCCGAGAAAGACAGGCCGCTGCTCGAGCGCGCCGCACACACGTTGAAAGGGAGCTCTGCGATGGTGGGCGCCCTTCGGTTGTCCCGCGCCTGTAGCGAACTGGAGCGCGCCGTGGAGGCTGGGATCGATACGCAGCCGATGCTCGCGTCGGTGCTCACCGAGCAAGAAGCCGTCGTTCGAGAACTCTCGCTTCGGCGCCCGATCACACGCCCTCCTTCACTGCCCACGCCAGCTGCTCAGGAACCTCGCTGAGACCGATGTCGCCTCCTCGTCATCACGAGCTGGGCGCCGGAGCGATCGACACGATCTGGCACACGCCCGACCCTCCCTGTCTTCCTCACCACGGAAGAATGCGAGTCGATGCCCCTTCACGGCTCCTCGGATCAGGCCGCGTCCTGACATGCCTCGCAGCGCCTAACCAGTGGCCAGAGGCTTGCATCCGCACGACAGCAAATTTCTCCAGGGTGGCTCTGATGACAGAAAGACGAGGCTTCCCTGGGCGTGTCGACTGGTGAGGATTTCTTGATGAGAACAATGCCTCTTCTTGTTGCTTCGTCGCTCGCCCTCGCGGCGCTCGTGACTGCACCGCGCGCCGAAGCGTGCTCACCCGCACTTGGTGTTCATGGGACTTTGCCTACCACCAGCGCCGAACAGTGGCCGACGAACCTTCCCATTCACCTCTTCAGCGTCCTCGACATCACCCTCGATGAAGCGGGGGTGCCGCTCTACTCGGTGCTCGTCGATGGTCAACCGGCGACCCTCGTCGAAGCTGCGCAGGCGCAACGAAGCCGGGCGGGAGGACTTCAGGTGGTCGTCGAGCCTCCGCCGATCCCCGGACAGCAAGTCCTTCTCTCTGGAACGTTCTGCCCCGCCTCCCAAGGGTGTCCTCCGGTGAACCTGGCGTTCGTAGCCGCCCCACCCGATGTGGAGGGCCCCACCGAGAGCCCTGCGCTCTGGTTCGATCTGTACGATCACAAAGACGATGACGCCGCTGTCGGAAGCTGTGTCGACCTGGGCGCGTTCACGGTGACCCTGCACGTCGATGGCTCTCCTCAACCGGAGGACGCTAGCCCGCTCATGTACACAATCCAGGCGTTCACCGACGCTTCACTCACGAATGCGGTCGGGAGCTGGCGCCGGATCACACAGGGTGGATCAGAGTCTTTCTACATCTCCGGTGCGCCGGAGCTGGTGGTTCCTCAACTCGCAGATGCGTACTGCTTCCGTGTCGATATCGAAGATCTCGCAGGGAATGACGGCGTTTCCTCCTCGGTGACTTGCAAGCCATGCCGATATCGTGCGGATCCAGATAGCCCTTTCTCCCTCATCGATTTCAATGAGGCAGCTCTCTATCCAGGCGGGCAATGTGCGGACTGGATCAACCCGATCGACGATGACTTCCAGCATCATCCGGGCCCTGGAGTGACGCCCGAAGCACAGTCGACAACATCTGGCGGCTGCCAGCTCGTTGTGGCTGCAAACTCCTCCCATGTCGGGCTGCTCCTCGGCGCTCTTTCCTTGCTCGCCCTGCTTTCTCGACGCCGGCATCCCGGTTCGTGAGTTGCCGAGCTGTCCCGCAGGAGCGCTCCGCCCCCTTTCCTCCACAGCTCCCTCGCTGTGCAGCGACAGCCCGGGGAGCCATAGTGGATGCCCATGTCTCGCTACAGGAGTGAAGTCCATTCACTGCGCGCCAGGATTCGCGAGCTGAGGGCACGCCTCGATGAGCGGGACCGCACCGAAGGCGTCGGTCCTTACGCGACCTCCCTCTTCGGTCGCTTGATGTACATGGCCGGACGCCACCTCGGAAAGGGGATCCGCGCCAGCAAGAAATGGCTCGTCCGAGACGCCGAACTGGCGACCGAGGCAGCACGGATGAGGGCAGAGGTGCTCGATCTGGAGCGGGCCTTGGCGGCTCGTCCCTCCCCACCTCTACCCCGCTGGGAAGAGGATTGACGGTAGGGCTGCATTCGAGCCGTTCAGGAGTTCGCTGGGGGTGTCACCGATGGGAGCAGTCCTTCCACGCGGCATCGACCAGCGGGAGGCCCAGAGCAGATGGGAAGCGTCCCATGCCAGCTCAGCGATAGTAGCTCCGACCAACCGTCATCTCCGCCTCGGCCGTGCGGTAGTTCGTCACGAGCCACACGATGGCCAGCACGACACCGGCGACGATGAAGAAGATCTGCGCACTGGCGACGTGGGCGAAGTTGAAGAGCCAGGGAGCGGCAAGGAGAAATACGCCAGCAACGAGTTCCACGCCGCCATGCACCGGAAACGGGATCGCCTTCACCACACCGAGTGGATACGCAGTGAGCAGACTCATCCCGAGCTGCAGGACGGCGAGGATGTAACAGATGGTCGCGGCAACCCCTGCAAATCCGAAGAGAGATGGCGCGAGCACGAGCAACGCCACCAGCGCGTAATCGATGTAGCCGTGAATCCGAGAATTGAGAATGTTCATGGCTCCCTCCCGAGAGGTTTCTCCTCGGATCGGAAGCATTACGTGTGCCGCGGAAGGAGCGATCGAGCAGCGTGATGCGCGGGCATCGGTACGATGCCTTGTCAGTGCACGCCACCGACGAGCCAAGCGTGGGCCGACACGAGGACTTCTTCTGGAGAAGCCCCTCCCTGACTCGCGGGGCCAGTGCTCACACCATCGGAGAGCGAACCGATGCGGAAACCGTGATCCCCGAAGACGAGCACCAGCGTACGCGGCGGCAAGGTGTCCATGAAACGCGCGATGACTTCCGTCACTTCCTCCGCGATGCCCTCGAGCCGCTCCGGCAGCGGGGGACCAGCATTCCGGAGGCGCGCCTCGACCAGATCGAGCTTCATCAGCTCACAACGACCAGCACGCTCTCTCCTCAGCATGGAGACGGCGCGACCACGCGCGATGGCGGGCTCCGGGTCGACGGCGAGGGAATCCCGCAAGGCCTCCGGGCCGCGTGACAGCAACGCGAGCTGCGTGGCAGAGGTGGTGGGCAACGCGGACCAGAGGATGGTGCGCTCGACGAGCGCCGCGCGATCTTCGAGAGTGTCTTTCAGACGGGCGGCGACTCGTTCACCGAGATCGTAACGCATGGAATCGACGAGGAGCAGCTTGACGGCCCGCGCACCGTTGAGCCTCCCGATGCGCGCCGCGAGGTCAGGAGCGTCGAGCACCATCGGCGGTCGCTTCCCGGTCACCCGCAGCGCCGAGAAAGATTCGCGGTAGCTGCGCTCGAAGCTCGCACGCCAAGTCTCGACCACCGAGCGGATGGTTGCGTCGGCTTCGCCCGAGAGGGTGGCGCCGAGCAACGGAAGATAATGACTCGCAAAGAGCTGCTCGATGACACGGACCGGACGAGGGCCACGCGCGTCGTCCAGCGCGATGGCCATGGAGCGCCACTCCGCCGCGCTCAGGACGCGGGAAGGTGGGGGGGTCGAATGACGAAGGGGTGGAAGATCTGGCTCGTGCGGCACAGCATCCTGGCCATGCACCCCGCCTCGGGACGCCACAGGTGAGGAGGAGGCTGGTGTCTGCGTCGGCCGATGAGCCACAGAGTCCCCCTTGGGCGTGGATCCCTTGGTCCCCATGGAAGGAGAATTCCTCACAGGAGCCGCAGGAGGCGTGGAAGGGCCTTCACTGGCTCCGCGCGATGCTTCAGGGGCGGGCACCAAGGGAGGCGTCGCGGAAGGCAGCGTCGGCTCGGAGGCGGGCGCTTCGGGGCGGCGTGACTTGGAGCGCGGGGGAAGTACCCCGCGCGGGCGGGTGTCACGTGCTGGGGTCGCACCGACGGTGGGTCGCGGCGTTGGCCCCTCACCGCGAAGGGAAGTATCTGCTCGAACGCCATCGAGGGGGCTCGCTCCCAGCTCGGGGCCGGACAGCGAGGCAGCCACCGAGACCCCCGGCAACCGAGGCGCAGCAGGAAGCTGGACCGGAGGCGCGCTGGGCAGCGTCCCGGGCTCTGGAACCGGAGGGAGAACGCCCAGTAGCGTGGGAGGGTCAGCATACAAGCGCGGCTCTCCAAACAGCGTCGCCGCGTCGGGCAGCAAGCGGCGTGAGCTCGAAGGCTGCACTCCCTCCGAATCGATGCAGGGCACGTCGTCGTCGACCCGAGGCGATACGGACTCACGTCCCGACGAGGGTGGCACGGTTGAAGGCGGAGACGATGAACACGTCGAGGAGGGTCCCGAGTCAGGGGGAGCAAGCTCGGCAGCAAGCTGGGCGAGGGACACGGGTGTAAGGACGCGGATGTTGCGATCTTGCTCGCCAAAAACGAGGGTAACAGGAGCTTCACGGGCGGCGGAGAGCCAGGCGGACAGCACGGCACTGTCAGCAGGCTCCAGCGCCCCGTCCTCGCGGGTCAGGGGAAGGAGCGGGGGTAGCGCGATGCAGAGACCAGCGGCTCCCAGGGCCAGGGTCCGGAAGACTTGGTCCTCGATGATGCGCGCTATCGGGGCGTCTGCGGCCGTTCGCGGAGGCAGCGCTCCCCGGAGAGCGAGGGCCAGTTCCACGGCGTCATCGATCGTGACGCGGAGACCTCCGCGTAGCGTCACCGCAGCTGCTGCGCAAAGGAAGCGGCCCGCTTCCAGATCGGACCATGCCTCTTCGATGGCCCCGCCAGAGGCGAAACGCACCTGGCGCGAGGCCGAGTCAGAGGACGGGAAGGAGTGGCCGGTTCGGAGCAGAGCGCTGGAGGCCACGACGGGATCAAGGCGCATCGCGGGGCAAGCTTGCAGAGCTCGTCAAGGAGGGCGAATTTTCTGCGATGGAGTTTCGACTCAGGCTTGACGCTTTGCGTCGACCCACGACGCGTGACCTCTCTTCGGGGTTCGCCCGAACAGGAGAGGCGCGCTCAGCGGGTGGCGCGGGTCATCGTGACGAGCCCACCAAGTGCACGCACCTGAGTCACCTGGGTGAACCCAGCCCGGGTCAGGTCCGCGCCGAGTTGTTTTTCCGTGTAGCGGGGTCGTGCCTCCACGGCGTCAGCCCAGGCAAGGAGCGACGACCCTCCCAGGGGTGCATGTACCAGCGCGTCCTTGGTCTCCAGATGGGCGGCGACAGCCTCGTGGGTCATGCTCGATGAGGGCTCCAGCAGACCCAGACAGCCACCCACCCGCAAGACGCGTCCGGCCTCACGCAACACCTCATACGGCTCGGGTGCGTGGAATAGCGCATTGGCCGCAACCACCACATCAAACGCAGCGTCGCCAAAAGGGAGGGCTGAGAGTGAGCTCTCCACATACCGAACATTGGAAATGCCGGCTGCCCGCCCTCGCAGGATTGCACGCGCGATCATCTCGGCAGAACTGTCGACTCCGACGGCCTCGCGTACGCGGGCAGATAGCTTCTGGGTCAGCATGCCCGGACCACAGCCGAGATCGAGACAGGTCATCTCGGGACGCAGGGAACACAGCGAGGCCAGCTGCTCCAGAAGCCCTCGGTAGGGCTCCTCATGTTGCATACGTTCGAAGAAATCGACCAGATCATGAAACGCAACGACCTTGTCACGCACGGCGTGGCGATCACGCCACCGCCAGGCAGGTTCGAGGCCTTGATACGTCCCGCGGTAGTAGAGCAATGGTGCCCCCGGCTCGCCGGCTCCGCCGTCCGTCACCTCACCGATGAAAATCATGTGATCGCCAGCATCATGACTCTGGGTGACGCGGCACCCGAGCCACGCGAGAGCGTCGTCCACGATCGGACAGCCGGACGCGGTGCGTGGTGCGTCGACGAGCGCCGCCTGGCGCTCTTCGTCGGTTCCCTTGCCTGCAAACAGATCCGAAAGCGCCCGCTGATGCTCTCGCAGGAAGCTCACCGCGAAGACACGACTCTCTGCCACGAGCACGGGCGTTCGCGAACGCTTGTCGGCACAGAAAAGGACGAGCGGTGGTTCGATGGAGACGGAGCAAAATGCGCTGACGGTCATCGCCTGCGCGGTGCCCTCATGGTTCGCGGAGACGACGGTCACCCCGCTCGCGAACTGTCCGAGGACCCTCCGGAACTCCGAGGGAGCGATCGACATCGCGCTCAGTGTACGCGCCCTGTGGCCCGGAGGGCGGGGGCTTTCGTCACCCTGCGCGGGTCGCATCGTCGGAAACGCGGTAGAGCTGGATGAGCGACGGTCGATTGCCGAAGGGTTGCAGGTAAGCAAGCTCCGAGGCCTGGCCGACGAGGAAACGGTGATACCGCCTCGCTGGGATCACGACGAGATCACCAGGGCCAACGAAGACCCGGAGCCACTGTTCACCACGAGTGCGGATGTCATAGAGCGCCTCGCCGCCGGAGAACAGCCGGACCTCGTCTTCGAGGTGGCAGTGCTCATCTGCTTCTCGGACGATCTCGACCTCATCCTGAAGACGCGCAGCGGAGCGACGTACCTGTTCGACTTCCATCCAAGCGCGCGCGGTGAGGACCCTCTGCACCATAGAGGCGATCTGGCCCACGTCGAAAGCTTCACACCCGATGCCCTCGGCACGAAGTTCGGCTTCGCTACACTCCAGCTCTCTTCCTTCGAGCAAGCGGACCGTACGCATCACATGCCTCCGGACCGGGCAACCAAGCGCACGTGCGCGCACGCGCGTCAAGACGGTCACGCCGATTCCCAGCCATCTTCTGCGGCAGCTGGCCCGACCGAGTCAGGAACAGACGCTTCAACCGCGGTTCAAAAGCCAGCTCAGTCCAGCCACGCTGGCGGCCAAAACCCCGAGCGCGAGGAGCAACACGGCTGCATCCATCAGGCTCCATCCGGCACGCGACTCCGGTGGTTCGGAGGAAGGGGTCGGCGCGCGCGATGCAGGCGGCGCAGTCAGCGAGGCGTCAGGGGACGAGGCGCTCGACGAAGCCTCGAAAGGGATGTCGGACGATGGCACAGGGTCGACAAGCGGAGGTGATCCAGGATCGGGCTTTGTCGCCTCTGGAAACGCCACATCGTCGTCCTCGCGCAGTGGCTCGTCCGGGCAACGCTCGAGCTCTGCGAGCGCCTGGACCACTGGAAGCTCACAGGCGAGGCGCGTGGCACCGAAAGCGATGATCTGGCCCGGACGCCAGAGGACGTCGGCTGCGGAAGGGAGTGGCACGCCATCCAGGGAGGTTGCCCCTTGAGTGCCCACGTTACGCACGAAGAGCTGATCACCTTTGCGGGTGACGGTGAGCTGTCGTCGGGCTGCAGCCTGGTCAGAGAGTGGTAGTTCGACGTCCCGAGCACGTCCGAGGGCGTAGGGACGCCCCGGCTCTTCGAGCGCGAGCAAGGCTCCTTGGTCGGGACCAGCGAACACCTGGACGCAGGGGGTCGGATCTTCGCCTTGAGCGCGGAGCCCCCGGGTCACGAGCGCCAGCGCCAGCTCGCGCGCAGCTGCCGCTGGAGTTCCCTGCACCATCGCAGGGCCGATGCGGATGATCAGCCACACCCGCCCCACCCGGACGCGATCTCCATCGCGCAGCGGCTCCGGTGTGTGGGGAGCGAGCTTGCGCTGACCCACGAAGGTCCCGTTCGAGCTGCCTTCGTCGGCAAGCGTGTACTCGGCGCCACGCTGGCGGATCGATGCATGGCGAGCGCTCACACTGGGATCGGGCAGGCGCACCTCACAGCCATCGCCACGCCCGATCACGAGGCGTGGCGCGTCGAGGGTGAGCGACAGCTCCGCACTCTCCGAGGTGGCCTTCGATGAGCCAACCTCGGCGGTGACCACCGAGATTTTTACTGCCATCTGAGGACCGCTACCGCTAGCCGATCGACGCGCGCCTCAGGCGCTCGACCGAAGCGACGAGCTGCCGCACCGCCTGCTCTTGCTGACGCGCCGCCTCTTCGATGCGTCGTCCCACGTCGACGAGCTGCTCTCCCCCCCGTGCCTGGTTTCGGTGCGTTGCATTGAGATTGTGCACCATGTTGGAGATCTGCTCGATCGCGCTCGTGATCTGGCGGCCGCCACGCGCCTGCTCCTGACTGGAACGCTCCACATGCTGAGTGATCGTACGCATCTTCTCGGCGCTCTTCATGATGAGCTCCGAGCCACGGGCCTGCTCGGCCGTTGCCGCCGCGATCTGCTGTACCGTCTCGGCGATGCGTCCGATGGCGTCGGTGACCTGCTTCGAGCCTTTGGCCTGCTCGACGGTCGCGCGCGCAATGGCGCGCACCATGTTCGTCGATTTTTGCGAACTTTCGAGGATCTTCTTGAGCGCGCGCTCGGCCTCGTTGGAGACCTCCACGCCACGATCGACGATGTGAGCACCACGTTCGACGGAAGCGATCGCGTTCTTCGACTCGGCCTGGATGGTCTTGATCAGCTCGGCAATCTCTTTGAGGCTGACCCCGGCGCGCTCCGCGAGGTCCTTGATCTCGTCGGCAACGACCGCGAACCCCTTGCCGTGTTCGCCGGCCTGCGCGGCGATGATGGCGGCGTTGAGCGCGAGCAGGTTGGTCTGCTCGGCAACATCATCGATCACGGCAAGGATCTGGCCGATGGCTTCGATACGGAAGCCGAGGTTGGAGATGACGGCGACGGCCTCCTGAGCCGACTCCTTGATGCGGTAGATTTCGCCGATGGTCTTCAGGATAGCCTCGGCCCCCTTCTCGGCGTCCGTCGCGACTTCCTCGGAGAGGCGCGCGGTCTCGTCCGCATTGGAGCGCACCTGATCGATGGACACATCCATCTGGTTCATCGACGAGCTGGTCTCCTCGGCCGTGAGCGCAAGCGCGTCCACGTTCTTCGCCACCTCGCGAATGGAGTAGGCCATCTCCTCGATGGAGGAGACTGTCTCGCGAACGCTCGAGCTGAGTTCGCTCACATTCTCGGCGACCTCCTCATTGGTCGCGGTCATCTCGAGGATGCTCGAACTCGACTCCTCGGCACTCGAAGCCAGCGACTCGACCGACTGGGCGATGTTCGCGAGCGCCGTCGTGATCTCGCGGATGGACATCGTGGCCTGTTCGCTCGCGTGCATCATCGCGCTCACGCCATCGCTGAGGCGGGGGACGACATCGTCGAGCATGGCCGTCGCCTGAGCGAGCTCGGCACGTCGCTGACGCTCACGCTGCTCGGCAGCGCCGATCCGATCGGCCACGCCGTTGAGTTCCGCGTAAACCCTGGCCACCTCGGCCGGTACGCCGGATGGAGTACGTACACGCTCACCCTCGGTCACCCGCATCACCGCCTCGATCAGGCCCTCCACATCGACGTCGGGCCCACGATCGGCGAACTCTGCAACGCGCAGGCTGAGCGTATCTCGCTCGCGGAGCAGCGCATCCCGCTCCGATACGGTCCGCTCTCGCTCGGCGGCGAGCCGGTCTCGTTCGCGCAGAAGGTTCTCGCGCTCCGCCGAGAGGCGGTCACGATCGCGCTCCAGTGAGTCCCGCTCTCTGCTCAGCCCGTCACGGTCCCGCAGCGCACCGTCCCTGTCCGTGACCACCCGATCCCGATCGCGCTCGAGCGTGTCCCGCTCGCGGGATGCGTTGTCTCGCTCCCGAACGAGCGCGTCCCGCTCCACCGCAAGCTTGTCTCGCTCCCGAGCGATGGCGTCCCGCTCCTTGCCCGCCGCGTCCCGCTCCTTGGCCAGTTCGCTGCGCTCTGCGACGAGTTCGGCCCCCTTCTCCGCGAGCTCACCGATCTGCTCGTAGGTCTCCACCAGCTCCGGCGGAGTTCCCTCGGGCAGCTGCAGCCGCTTCCCTTTGGCGGCAGCGCGGAGTGCGTCACGTAGACCACCTGTGGGCGCCCCCCCTCCCATCCTGGCCACATAGGCCATGCCCACCACTCCCAGCCCACCCAGGAGGATGAAGAGTTGACTCGCATAATCGGCCGCCGGCTTCGCCACCAAACTGAGTGCGAAGGCGATGACGATGAAGATCCCGATGGGGCCGAGCAGCTTCGCGTTCATGTCGTGGTCCACGGCGCCCGCCGTTTTTTCCGGCGGGAGGGCGCCCGAGCGTAAGAGCCGAAAGGCCTCCGGCGCAAGTAAGGCGGAGTCGTCGAGCCCAGGAGGGCTCACATAGCCCCCTCAGAGCGCGGACAGTCGGCCCCGAGGCGCGGGTTCTGGTATGCAAGGGCGCAAGTACCGCACCAGGCCCAGCCCCTCGTGACACGCCCAGAGACGCACCAGGTACGTCGGAGGTGCCGTCCGACCCTCCGGGCGTCGCTCCAGGCCATCTCGCTCCCTTGGCCTACAGTCACGGCGCCACCTCGCCTCCGGACTCCACCGCCATGACCCTCGCCGCCCGCTTGCTCATCGCCTTCGGGGTGGTCGCCATCATCGCGACCGCGCTGGTCGGCTTCACGCTTCGAGAAGCGTCGCGCGAGCTCATCGAGAGTGGCTACCTCGACCGGATCGATGCCGCGCACGCTGGCGTTCGCCAGCAACTCACCTGGGAGGCCGAAGCCCTGCGAGGGCTGCTCGCTCCGCTTTGCCAGCACGATACCTTCGTGGACAGGGCTCACCTGGAGCTCGACAGGACACGAGGCAACCCGGATGCGCTGGATCCAGGGAGCCGGATCGCGCTCCGTCATCAGGTCGCAGAGCAGGCCAAAGCGCTCCGCCTCGATGAACTCACGTTGGCCACTGGCGATGGCCTCGTACTCGGAGCGGAGGATGTGTCGCGGATCGGGACGAAGGATCGGCGCCTCGCAGCCCTCCTCGGCGAAGTGAAGAGCAATGATGGGAAGGCTCGGCAGAGCAAGGGTTCGGTCGTATCGGGTGGAGCACCGCGCCTCCGTCCGGCAGTCGCTGAGATGGGACCGTCACTGGAGGTCCACTGCGCTCGCACCGGCCATGGTGTAACGCTTGGACTCATCGGTTCACGCAAGATCGGCCCCCTTCTCGAACGACTGGGGGCTGCCTATGGGGTGGCACTGGCCACACCGATGGATGGCAAGATCGACCCTCCGGCGCTCACGAGTACCAGTGCCGAGGTGGTGCGGCTGCTGGAGATTCCAGAGGTTCAAGGTCTTCGGGTGGTAGCATCGGTCTCCCGTGAGCCTCTCCAGAAGGCTCTCGCCAGACTCGACCGCGACATCCTCGCCACTGGCGCCACGGTGCTGGCAATCGCCATCGTGATCGCCGTGGTTCTGGCACGCAGCCTGTCGAGGCCAATCGTCGCGCTTGCTCGAGAAACGAGAGAGGTGATGAACGGCGAGCCCAGGAAAGTCCAGGGACGAGGGGGCCAGGAGATGGCCACCTTGGCGGCCGCGTTCAACAGAACGCTCGACGAGCTGGCCACCATGCGACGACGACTGGCCACCGCAGAGCGAATCGCGGCACGCCGGGAAATCGCCAGGCAGGTCGCACACGAGATCAAGAACCCGCTTGCTCCCATCCGAGCGGCCGTCGAGACGCTGCGAAGACTCCGTGATCGCGAAGATCCCGCCTTCGACGACTACTTCGAGGAGGCCACCGCGACGGTGCTCCAAGAGGTGCACCGGATCGCCAACATCGTGGGGGAGTTCACGCGCTTCGCGCGCCTGCCGCCGCCCAACCCCGAGCTCATCGATCTCGTGGAAGTGGCCCGACGGGTCGTGACGCTTCACTCCACCCCCGAAGCCGCCTCGGACTCACGAGAGGAGCATGTCGCGATAACGCCCAAGGTGGAGCTATCGGCCTCCACGATCCCAAAGGTGTCCGCCGACCGCGATCAGCTCGTCCAAGTCCTGACGAACCTGATCCAGAACGGCCTGGAGGCAGCCACGAGTGTGCGCCCAGATCCCAGGGTAGTGCTCACCGTCGCACCCGAGCAGAACGACCGGGTGAGGCTGGTGGTGCGGGACAATGGGCCCGGGGTCGCGGAGGAAATGATCCCCAGGCTCTTCGAGCCGTATGCCACCACGAAGGAGAAGGGAACCGGCCTCGGTCTGGCCATCGTGCAGCGCATCGTTTTCGAGCACGGTGGCGAGATCAGGTATCGAAAAGCCCAAAAAGGCGGCGCTGTCTTCGAGATCTGGCTGCCCATTGGGGGGCCACCCCTGCTGGAGAAGCCTCTCCACGAGCAAACCGCCCGCCCGCTCGGTGACACTCCAGGAAAAGATTGAAGATCGAGCCTTGAAGGGCCCCGCGAAGTCCAGTGGTGGACGAGGAGACGGGTCTGCGCTCAGCGCACACCACCGCTCGAACACAACCTGAGGAAGTGGACTCGCCAGGTCGTTTTTTTGGCGCGCTACCGCACGCTCGCAAGAGCCCTGTTCCATTCCACTTCACACGAACTCTCGAAACTCTGAATGGTATGAGGGTTGCTCCTCGTACGTGCCTGCAGTGCGAGGATGGCACCTGGTGGGGTCTCCAGCGCACGCTTCAGGAGACCCATGTTCAGTCAGGGTGTGACGGTTTTCACGATCCGCGGCATCCCCATCAAGCTGCATATCTCTCTTCTTCTGTTCATTCCTTATCTCGCATTCGTCGCGACCACTCAGTTCTCATCGATTGCAGCAGCGCTGGGAGTTCCCGAAGAAACCATGCAGCTGCCTCCGCTTGTGTGGGGAATCATCCTGGCGCTCGGGTTGTTCTGCTCAATCCTCGCACACGAACTCGCGCACTCCCTCGTCGCACTCCGGAAAGGACTTCGCGTGCGTGCGATCACATTGATGATGCTGGGCGGGGTATCGCAGATCGAGGACGACGATCCTGATCACGAAGCGTGGATTGCTTTCGCGGGTCCGCTGATGAGCTTCGGTATCGCCGCAATGGCCTACCTGGCCTATCTCCTCGCGTCGGGTCCGAGCGGTGTCAGCGCGACGCTCCTCGCCTTTTCGCTCACCAACCTCGTCTTGGGGGTGTTCAACCTCCTGCCCGCCTTCCCGATGGATGGAGGCCGGGTGCTGAGAGGGCTGTTGAGTCGTCGCATCGGCCGTGAACGCGCGACTCAGGTGGCGACCTCGGTCGGGAAGGGCATGGCCGTCCTGCTCGGCCTCGGAGGGATCCTCTCCTTCAACCTGATCCTGCTGTTCATTGCCGTCTTCGTGTACATGGGAGCGACTGCGGAGCAGGCTCGTCTCGGCGCCCAGGCCATCCTTCGTGGAATGCCTGTGGCACGCTTGATGACGGATCGTCTCGGTGAGGCCCGCGCCGACGAGAGTGCCCCTGCAGTCGCCGAGCGCCTGCTCCGACACAACCTCGCAGGCGCGCGCGTCGTGGGCCCACTCCGACCGGGAGATCTCGATCGCGAGCTCGGCGTGGTGACGGCCTGGGACCTTGGGCGCATGGCAGAGCGTGGCGAACTCCCTCTGACCATGGCCGCCGCGATCCGCTCCGATCTCCCCCGTGTCCATGCCCGGGATGACGCGTCTCATTCCATCGATGCCTTGACCGCAGGTGATACGGGTGCGGTCGCGGTACTCGATGAGACGGAGCACGTGGTCGGGCTGGTGACCCCCGCCGAGATCCAGCGGGCGATGGCGCTCCTCGGTGCAGTCCAGGCGGGAGCACGCCATCTCGGCGTCGCTGGTCGGCCTGGCTGAGCAAGAGGCTCGAGCGTCACCGTTGGACCCTCTCCGACCATGACGAGCGTGGCACTGCTGTTGCTGACGTACAGAGGCAAAGGGGGTCAGCCCGTGAAAGCTGCAATCCGTGACAGGCTACACGTCCGTCGTGCTCTTTTGCTGCTTGCCGCCGTAACCGGCATTGCGCTCTCCGGGTGTACAGGCACCCTGGGGACGAGCGGTGCCATCGTTTACGGCTACCCAACCGTTTACGCCGACGCCGAGCCCGTGATGGTCGAGACCTATCCGCGTGTCATGTACCGCGGCTCGTACGCCTACCTGGTCGATGGCAACTGGTACTACCGAAACCAAAATCGTTGGGTCGTCTTCCAGCAGGAACCACCCGAGCTTCACCGCTATCGGTCCAGATACGTTCCACCACCGCGGGTTTATGAGCGGGATCGAGGTTATGGCTACCCACAAGAAAGACCACGTCAGTACCACCGATGGCGCTGAGCCAGCTTTGGCATGCAATCGTCCGATCGCATAAAACTCTGCTCGTGAAGGAGATCGCTTTATGGTCAGGCAATGGATCGTCATTGGTACGGGCTGGGCGCTCGCGGCACTCACCTCCGGCTGCCTCGTATCCGTCGATGGCAACCCAGTCTCGGCCGAACCAACGGGCGAAATGGTCTTCAACTGGACTGTCGACAATTCGACGAGTCCACGCGAATGCGCGACCTATGCAACTCCTGGCTCGTCTCTGGACCTGGAGTTCGTGCTGCTGGACGATCGAGGCAATACGGTGACGGTCGAGTATGCTGATTGCGAATCATTCTCCCTCTCGCTCGTCATCTCTGCAGAACAGTACTACCATGCCGAAGTGACGATGGTGGATGCCGCGGATCACAGTATGGCTAAATCCACCACGGAGACGCTCAGCAGCATCTGGGTCGAGCCAGAAACCACCGTCGATTTGAGCGTCAACTTCCCACCCAGCTCCATGCTTTGAGCTCGCCTTCACGAGGCGGCGTCATGGTGACGCCATCAGGCGCGGCGACGGAAGATGCTCTCTTCGATGAAACAGGCATCTCCCCTGAGGTGAGATTCTCAGCCAGTCTTTGGGATGCTCAGGCGAGCACGAGTCCCACCTCCGGGGTGGTCCTCGATGGTGAGATCCATGTGGGCATGGGCTGCCACCGCATGCGCGACGATGAGGGGGAAGCTCGACGGGCGGCCATGAGCGACTGCTTCGAAGTCACGGCTGAGGAGGATTCCACGTGCCTGCGCTGGAATGGGTGCTCCCGCATCGTCGAAGGTGATGTCCCAGCTCGCCTCCTGCTCCGTCAAGGTGAGCAACACATCACTCCCACCCGCTGACACGCCGATGGCGTGATCGAGGAGGGCATGGAGCAGAACCGTCAGGGCGCCCAGGGGCACCACTTCATGAGCGCTGTCCGGGGTCTCGACCCGAACGTGCACTTCACGTCGCGCAGCGCGCGCGAGCTCGTCGTGAACGACGTCCCGCAAGACATGGGCGATATCGGCATGGCGAGGAAGCTCATCGAGCGGGCACGCGCCGAGACGAGCCAGATCGCTGACGATCTCCGATGCGGCGGTGACATGCCGGCCCACGGATGCTGCCACCTCACCAGCCTCGCCGCCATGCTCGCGGAGTGGCGCGATGTCACGCCCCACGGCCGCGAGAATGCCTCGCAGTTGCGTACCGAGGACGCGTGTCGCCGCGACGAGGAGCGGTAGCCCACTTTCCGCTGGCGGAAGCTGCGACGTGTGCATGTGCGCACCACGGCCCCCACTGCGATCACCCTGAGAAAATACGGCCGCCAGCTCACGCGCATACGCCTCTCCTTGCGCCTGCGCCGCAGCGAGCTCCTTCTTGAGGCTCTCCAGCTCACGTCGGGCGAGATCCACGTCGGCGGGGAAGGTCAGCGTCTGCATCGCTCCGTCGAGCTCGAGCCGGCCTCCGTACCGCAACGCCATCCGTGAGAGCCATGCCCGCTCATGGGCGATGCTCGCCGTCGTGTCCGGACCGAGGTTCACGCTCACCGCCACCTCGTCCCCCACGCGACGCAAACTCACCTCTGGCGTGCTCGCTGCGCCACTCGGATCGCCGCTCTGGGCGATGAGCACCTGCAGCATGCGCCGCAGCTCCGATTCATCACCGAACACCGCGGTCCCATCGCCCATCTCGATCTGGACGCGCGCCTCGGGGGCAACCTCCCAGACGAGCTCCGCCAGGTCGATCCTGCCACGCCTCCCTCGATGCACAGGCCGACCGTGAAGGGACGCCAGCATACTGACGGCTTCGTCGAGCCGCTCGAGCGTCCCTTCCACCCCCCCTGTCCCCTCTTCGATGATCAGAGGGGGTGGAGGGCCAGCTTCGGAAGTCAAACCCACGCCTTGGCGCAACTTCCGCGCAGCACTGCGCGCCTCTTGTGCCAGAAGCCAGGTCAGCTCGGGATGGGTGAGTCGGTCGGTCGACACGCGGCACCATGATGCCAGACGCAGCCCGCCCCTGCTACGCTCTCCTCGCGTCGATGCCCGACCGCACCTCCACCCCGTTCCTGGCCCTCGCGCTCGGCGCTGCCGTGGCTGCGCTCCTGGCCCCTGCCGCATGCGCGTCGAGTGCCCCGACCCCCTTCGGCGTCGGCGGCGACTCGGGAGGTGGTGGGCAGGGTGGTGAAGGAGGAGGAGGCGGCACCGACGACCTCGATCCCACCCTCGGGGGGCCCTGCGTCGACGACGGGCAATGTGACGACGGACTGTCATGCACCTTCGACGCATGTGACAAGTCCATCAACCGCTGTCGGTTCACACCGGATGATCTCGTCTGCCAGAACGACATCTACTGTGATGGTGTGGAGCGCTGCGTGCCGAAGCTGGGCTGTCGCGCGGGCGAACCCGTCGACTGCGGCGATGCCAACACCTGCACGATCGATACCTGCGTCGAAGCCACGCGGCAGTGCGACCACGTCCTGCGCGACGCCGATCAGGATGGCGATCCTGACATCCACTGCGGAGGAGGGGACTGTGACGACACTGATCCCACGGTATCTTCCCTGTTCCCCGAGATCTGCGCCAATGGACGTGACGACAACTGCAACGGCGTGATCGATGAGGCGGCGTGTGTGGCCCCGGCTCACGACACGTGCATCGACGCCCTGGAGATCTCCCAGCCGGGCACCTATGCCGTGAACACGATCGGGGCAGCTTTCGACTATGCCACCCAGTGCAGTCCAGCCGGGCCTACACCGCTCAACGACATCGTCGCCGCCATCTTGTTGCCACCAGGTCCCCCGGTCGACGTCGAGGTCACAGCTCGCGCCGATTTCGCGGACGTGGCGGTAGCCTTGGCCGGGCAGTGTGGGAACGCGGCCAGCGAGATTGCTTGTGGCAAGTCCTACCCGGCCCCGCAATTCGGAAAAATCGCGAAGCTACGTGGCCGAAACCTGGGAGATCCGACGGCATCGACGGCCCTGCCCCTCTACGTGACGACGGCTGGAGGCTCGGCGGTGCTCCTCGACGTTGCCTTCCGCTCCCCGACCCCCATCCCAACCAACGAAACATGCGGCACGGCGGTCCCGCTGGTCGCCGGGGCGCCAGTCAACGTGGAGATCCTCGACGCAACAAAGGATCTCGGAAGTGCATGCGAGACGACACCAGGTGAGCTGGTCTACAGCTTCGAGCTGCTCACGCCCCAGGATGTCCACGTCTACGCTACCTCCCTCGACGGAGACGGTGTTCCCTCGATCTCGCTCCGCGATCCGGGGTGCGCCCTGCCGGAGAACGAGGTCACTTGCCAGACCGCGAATCCGAGCCATCTCTTCCGCCACGCGCTCCCCCCTGGCACGTACTTCGTCGGGGTGAGCGCGACGGCTCCGACGACCGTCGCCTTGACCCTCGAAGTTGCGCCCCCCACCCCTTCCCCGGCTGACGAAACCTGCCTCGGAGCCCCTCCGATGCCGGTGAACCAGACCGTCCAGATCAGCCTGGCAGCTCACCAGGACGATATTCAGGCGACCTGTCTCGTCGGCGCACGAGACGCCGCCTATACGCTGGACCTTTCGGTGGCGTCGGACGTCTTGCTCGTTGAAAGGCTCTCCCAGGGCGATACCGGGGCCATCTCGCTCCTGGCCCCGGCCTGCGAGGCCCCCTCGGATCTGCTCGTGTGCTCTTCCGGCTCGTCTTCCCCGATGCGAGCCGCCAGGTACAACGTGCCAACGGGTGAGTACCGGGTGGTCGCCGAAACCCTGTTCGCTCAGCCAGTCGAGGTGTCGGCTCTCGTCAGGCCGGCGTCGCCGCCCACCCTGGTGGTCTTCTCCGACGGATGCAGCGACGCCATGGAGATTCCTCCTGGGGGTGGGCGCTTCCAAGGCACGACCGCCAATGCCAGGGCCGACTTCGATGCAGGCTGTGATCAGTCCGGCGTACCCCCTGGAGGCGCCGCTGATCAGATACTGAAGCTCGTTCTACCCGCCCGGAAGCGGGTGGTTCTCGACATGGCAGGGTCGGGCTACACCACGTTGCTGAACGTGCGGCGGGGTCCAGCGTGCCCCGGCGCCGAGATGCCGTTCGCCTGCACGATCGGGACGGGCCAAGGCAGCTTCCTCGACCTCGTCCTGGATCCGGGGACCTACTACCTGCAGATTGACGGCCTCGCAGGCAACGAAGGTCCGTGGTTCCTGGATGTTCGCGTCGTCGATCCGCCATCGTGAAGCTCTCTCGCACGTCAGGGGCAGTCCAGAAGTCGATCCCCGAACCGTTCCACGGAGCGTCTCACCCGTTTCGACGCCATGCCTTCATCATCGAACAGCAACCCGAGGGAACCCTCCATCGACGGGGAGTGCATGGATAAAGCGGACCCGGAGCAGGATACGCGGGCGCAGCTTGCGAGGCTCCACGCAGAAAACACCGCGTTGAAGGCACGCTTGCGGGAGTACGAGGAACACTTCGGCGAGCCAGCCGACACCTTCGACACCAAAGCCTTCCTGACATCGAGACCTGCCGAAATTCAGTGGAGTCCAGAGGGCTTGCTCATCGACTGGTCTCCAGAGGCCGAGCAGCTCTTTGGCTGGAAGCGGGAAGAAGTCCTCGGTCGACCTCTCTGGGAGATCGTCATCCCCCCCGGCGTGGCCCTAGAGCAAGTACGGCTGGGCATACAAGTGACGCTGACCGGACAGCTCGCATCCGCGCGCAGCTCGAACACCACCCGTGACGGTCAGCTCATCGAATGCCAGTGGACCAATACGATCGCTCGCGACGAGCAAGGCGTGCCCCATGCCGTGCTGAGCAGGATCGAGCTGGTAGAGCAGGACGAGCTGGACGCGACCCTCCGACACAGCCAGACGTTCCTCATCGCGCTGCTCAACAACTCACCGAGTGTGATCTTCGTCAAAGACACTCGTGGTCGCTATGTGATGATCAACCAGCGTTTCCTCGACATCCTCGGGGCGACGCATGAAGAGATCCTGGGCCGAACGGACTCGGAACTCTTCCCGCCAGACGTCGCAGCAGCCCTCCAGAACGTGGACACGGCGGCGCTCACCGCGGGGGAACCCGTTCAATACGAGGAAGTGATCCCTACGACCGAGGGACTCCGTGATTTCTTCACGCTCAAATTCCCCGTACGCGCACCGTCCGGGAAAACCCTCGGCATATGTGGCATCACCACGGACGTGTCGGATCGAAAGCGCGCTGAAGCCGATCGGCTCGCGCTCCAGGAGCAGATCATCGAGGCGCAGCGCGACGCACTCCGTGAGCTTTCGACGCCCCTGATGCCCATCATCGATGGTGTGCTCGCAATGCCGCTCGTCGGAGCGATCGACGGCATCCGGGCGAAAGAGATCCTCGAAACGTTGCTCGCCGGCATCGTGCGCGAGCATGCCCACACGGCGATTCTCGACATCACTGGCGTCAAGATCGTGGACACCCAGGTGGCCAACGCCCTCGTAGGGGTCGCACGCGCCGCACGCCTTCTGGGTGCCAAGGTTCTCCTCACGGGCATCAGCCCAGCAGTGGCCCAGACACTGGCAGCACTGAGCCTGGATCTGCACGATCTCGTCACACTGAACACGCTGCAAAGCGGCATCGCCTATGCTCTTCGCCTGAAGCGTGAAGGCGCATCTCCGGTGCGGCGGCCTCGATAGCCCCACGTAGCTCCCGTCTCGTCCTCCCGAACAGGGTGCAGCACTTCGTGCTACTTCCATCCCTGTGCCCTCATGAAGCTGCGCAGGGTGCGATCCTCCAGCGCGATAGGCCGCAGGTACTCACCGACATAGGTTCGCTTCCACCAGCCTTCCTCGCCTGGTCGGGTGAATTCATACCGGTAGAGTTCGGCGCGAATGAAGCGGGGAGGACTGTCGGGAAATGGATCGACGGCGAACAGTTGCTTCACTGCAGGGTCGCCGCTCAGCAGCTTGTATGCGAGGTGCACGAGCCATGGTTGCCGCTCGATGTCCGACTGCGCTGCGAACCATATCTGCCAGTCCAGCCGGAGATGCCACGGCGTCAGGAAACACGGACGACGATGGATATCGCCCGGCTTGCAGGGCAGCTCATAAGCGAGCCAAGAGGCATCGTCCTCCTCGCTGGAACCACGCCTGCCTGATAGAATGGCCTCATAACGCTCTCTACCCACGCTACCGAATGCACCGTAGGAGTTCACCAGAGCGAGGGCATCAAATGAAGTATTCATCACCTGGCGTGGCGAGATCAGGTTGACCACCGGATCGACACTGAGCCCCAGCACGACGACCAGCAGCCCTGCAGCCCCGATTCGGTGTGGGCGCGAAGGCTCGGCAGGCATCTCGTCCGAGAGCCACAGACTCAGCTTCCGAGGCAGCAGCTTCTTCATGAGCTCGTCATCGAAGCAAGCGATCGCGGGGATGATGGTGAGCCAGTTCAGAAATGACAGGTTCCCACTCGCTATCAGCGCAGCCTGGAAGACGACGAACAACCCCCCCGCCACCCAGCGTGCGCGCTGCGGGCCGAATGCAAAGAACGGCGCAACCAGCTCGACCAGGTGATTGAAGAGCACCCCCATGCGGTGCACGTCACGCGGCGCGTGATGCCAAATCCAGCTGAGAGGACTGGGTATTGGCTGAGTTTCGTAGTGGTAAACGAGGCAGGTGAGATCCCGCCAGCAGGGGTCTCCGCGAAGCTTGATGAGGCCAGCGCCGAGCATGATGCGCGCGATGAGCCATCGAAAAAGCCAGATGACGATCACGGGCGGCGGACTGGCCCCTCGCGGGGAGACAGAGCCCAAAGGGCAGAGGAAAATCGCTAGGAATCCTGTCTCTGCGAGCTGGATCTCCCAGCCGTACCCATAAAAGAGCTGCCCGATCTTGATGAGCGAGAGATGAAGGGCCCAGAGGAGGAGCTGCAGCAGGGCGTTGGTGGCGCCACACAGAACCGCGATGGCCAGCGCCACACCCAGCCAGCAGGTGCCCAGCAGTGCCTTTTCCGAGGGTGGAAGCCACAGAAAAAGGGATGGCACCCGAAGGAATGCGTCGAGACGAGAGCCAGCCTCGGCGACCGCACGATCGAGGTAGCTGGTCGCGGGCAGGAGCCCCTCTGGCCCCAGAAGTGGCACGATCTGTGTCGCAGCAGAAGCGAACGACGCCAGGTAGACGAGGCCGAGCAGTCGCAGGAGCACGAACCGGGTGCATGTGTACCCAGCACCGGCGTGAACCAGGAAGGCCAGCTTTCGATAAGAGCTTGTCCTCAACCTCAGAACCCAGGCGTCATGCTCCGGGTCCGACGCTTCCGTACGATCTGGGGACTCAGGCGCTGCGATCATACGGTGACGAGAGAGAATACCTTCACAGAGGGATGTCTCCCACGTCATGAGATCGCTGCGGCTCGTGAGACCGGACTCCGCTCACTTTGCCCTCGGTCACGACGAGACTACGCTGCCGCCATGGATTCACCTCGCGACCCGCGGACGCCTGTCGAGTTGAACCTCTACGAGCTGTCTTGCGAGGAGGCCTCGATCTCGTACTCGGAGAGCGGAATCGATGGGAAGCCCCAGCTGAGCTACGCCATTCCGGATCGCAGCTATGTCTTCCGGGCTGAGGAGATCCGCACCGTCCCCACGGAACTGGGACGCCAGCTCAGCGTTACCCTCGAAGCAACCCCTGATCTCGAGGCGCTCACCTTGACCTTGCTGCTCCCGCCCGTGAATCTGGACGGGGAGGCGTCAGCCATCTCGACCATCGCCATCGTGACGCGGCATCGCAGCAGCGTCGGGGGCCCACGCATGGTGAGAGGCCAGGTCCTGTCCTACGAAACATTGAGCCTCACCGGGCTCGCTCGAGCCGTGGTGTTCTGAGTCCCTCAGTCCTCGTCGTGTGACGGGGGCCCATCCATGACCTCGTGACGAGGCACAACCTCTCCTTCGGGGAGTGCCAAGGGGACGCGACCCGGAGCGATCTGGTATCGCTGCGCCGCAGTGAGCAGCGCATAGCGCGCCGCTTTCCTGAGTCCCCAGGCTCCAGCACTCACGCTGACAGACACGATCACGCCGCGACCGATGCTCGCGAGCACCCCCCGCTTCTTGCGAGCGACATACTGTGGTTGCCACCACATTCGCTGAAGTGCCGCAACCCGTTCCTTGCGGAGGCGTTCCTCACGGCCGCGTATCCCCAGCACGGCAGCCAGGATCCCACCACCGATCGCCAGCATCGCCAGCGCTCCTCCAGCAAGAAGCACCTCGGGATGACGCTGCGCCTGGGTCTTGACGCTGACCATCTGCTGCGCGCTCCGTCGCCGGCGATCCAGCTCCTCCAGCGTGCGTGTGAGCCGCTGGCGGAGCAAGTTGGCACGGTGTTCGAGGTGGTCCTCGTGAAGCTTGATGTCGCTCATGCCAGGTGCTCCTTCAACGTGCGCAGGTCCTCCTCGACGCGTGCCCGGGTACGAGGCAAGGGCTTCAAAGGGATGGCCTTGTAGCCAAGCAACATGGCCAGGGCAGCAACGACCAGCAGGACCACACCGATCAGCAACGCCGGCAAGGCGCTGAGCTGAATCGCCAGGGCCAGCGCCACGAAGAGCATCGTGACGCCGATGATCGCCGCACAGAGCGCAGCCCCCAGGGCGATGCCGGCCATCTTCGCTCGCTGGATTTCTCCTCGCACCTCTTCTTTCGCGAGCGCGATTTCCGTCTGCACCAGCTCCCGGGTGTCCAGGATGGCCTCTTTGAGTAGGTCGACCGTCGGCGTCGACGGACCGGGCTCCACGTGCTGCATGCCTCACCTCTCTCCCGGACGATTGGGATGCATGCCTTGCGCCAGGTGCCGTGGCCTACCTGCGCACGCCTGAGACGACTCGTTCGTGCCCGCCCAGGTCACGAGTGCGCTTGATCTCGTCAAAACCAGCGCGCTCAAACAGCGCAGCCGCCGCCTCGGCCTGTCCCGCGCCCACTTCCATGGCGAGAACCCCGCCCGGTGCGAGCCAGGGCGCGGCCTCCTCGATGATGGCGCGAGCAACATTCAGACCATCACGTCCCCCCTCCAGTGCCAACCGTGGCTCGTAATCGCGGATGTCCGGGGCCAGCTCCTCCATGTCGGCATCGGAGACGTAAGGCGGATTCGCCGTGATGAGGTCGAAGCGGGCCCCAGCAGCCAGGGAGCCAAACCTGTTCGATTGCAAGAACCCCACGTTCACGGCGCCGAGCCGCAGCGCATTCTCGCGCGCCACGACGAGCGCATCTTCCGAAAGATCGATGCCGAGCACCCGGGTCGTGGGACGCTCCTTACCCAGAGAGATGGCCACGCAGCCGGACCCCGTGCAAAGGTCGAGGACCCGCGCGCACAAGGCGATGTGACGTGTCGCAGCCAGCCCGACCTCGACCAGGATTTCCGTATCGGGTCGCGGGATTAGGACGCGCCGATCAACACGAAAGAGGCGGCCGTAGAACTCGCGAACGCCGAGAAGATAAGCGACGGGCTCACCCGCCCTCCGGCGTTGATGGAGCGCCTTGTAGACCGCAAGCTCGATCTTTTGCAGCGGCCTCTCCGGATCGATCACCATCTGGACCCGACTGAGCCCGAGCACCTTCCCGAGGAGCAGCTCTGCATCGAGCCGAGGCGACGCCGAGCCACGCTTCTTCAAGTCATCGGCAGACCAGGTGAGGATGCGGCGAACCGTCCATGCATCGCCTGCTCCCTCCTGGGTCGAGTTGCTCACCGTGCCCCCATGACGACGCGCAGCGCGGTGTCGACGGCCCTCTCGACCTCCGCACGGATCGCATCACGCCGTTCCGGGCTCCTGGCCTCGAAACGAAGCACCAGCACCGGCCCCGTGTTCGACGCACGGCACAGCCCCCAGGCGCCATCACCGAAATCGACACGAACGCCATCGATGTCGATCACCCGATGGGTGCGCCGATACTGCTCCGTCACCTGGCGTACGACCTCGAACTTGATCTCGTCGGGGCACGGCACGCGGATCTCGGGCGTGGCGTGGGTCTCCGGCAGATCCGCGAGCAGCTCACGCAGTGGCCGCCCCTCGCTGACGAGGATCTCGAGCAGGCGCGCCGTCGCGTAGATGGCGTCATCGAACCCGGGCCAACGATCGGCGAAGAACATGTGCCCGCTCATCTCACCGGCAAGCAGTGCTCCCTCTTCCTTCATCTTCGTCTTGATCAGCGAGTGGCCGGTCTTCCAGAGGATGGGCCTGCCTCCCTTCGCCGCAATGTCGGCATAGAGGACCTCGGAGCATTTCACCTCCCCCAGGATGGTCGCTCCAGGGCGCTCACGGAGGACCGCGCGGGAGAAGGCGACCAGCAACCGATCCCCCCAGATCACATCGCCTCGATCATCGATGACACCGAGGCGATCGCCATCGCCATCCCAGGCAATTCCCAGGTCAGCCCCCGTCTCCAGGACACGGGAGCGTAGCGCTTCGAGATTCTCGGGCACCGTCGGGTCGGGATGATGGTTCGGGAAGGTCCCGTCCAGCTCGCAGAACAATGCATCGGGCAAGAAACCGAGGGCCTGCAGCGTACGCAACCCCAAAGGCCCGGCGGCTCCGTTCCCTGCATCGATGACGAAGCGAAGCTGCGTTCGCTCCAGCCGTGTCGCAGCGCGTACGGAATCGATGTACGCCGAGGTGACGTCGATCTCTTCCAGGCTTCCGCACTCCGGCGCGGGAGAGAAGCGGCGCGTCTCGACGAGTTCCGCCAGATGTTGGACATCGGCACCGAAGAACGATGCCTTGCCTCGCATCAGCTTGAAGCCATTGTCGGGGCCCGGGTTGTGACTCGCCGTGATCATCACTGCACCGTCCGTCTCCAGGTGGTGCGCAGCGAAGTAGAGCAAAGGTGTGGGGCCCACTCCGACGGATATGACATCGGCTCCCCCGTCACGCAGGCCAGCCGTGAGCGCGTCGAACAGCCGATCACTGGAAAGTCGCGCATCGCGGGCGACTGCTACCCGAGGCCGTCGCCCAAGCGCGGCCCTCGCCTGCTGGAATTCCGGGTGGCTCCCGAGGATCGATGCAAACGCGCCCCCGAGCGCGCGGGCGAGATCATCGGACAGATCACGATCGGCGGCGCCGCGGACGTCGTATTCGCGGAAGATGTGGCGAGGGAAGGTCATGTTGGGCCTGGCCGCCGAGCGCAGGAGCTGGCGTGCCGGTGCGAAACCAACACCGCCAAGGGCCCGAGCGCAAGGAGATCTGCGCGGGGCAGCGCCAGGACGATTCTGGCCCCTCGCTCAGTCCACGAACTCCCAGCGTACCCGCACACCGCGCAGCCGCATCCGCTCGGCGAGCCGCGCAGGCAGAGCGCGCAGGGCGGGCCGCTCACGCCACCACCACTCCACGTAGCGCAAGAGCTGGCGCAGCACCGAGTAAGCATCGAAGCGCGCGTTGGGATAGGGGTCTGAAGCCACCAGCATGAGCAGGTCGTCGACGTAGCGGCTCGCCTTGGCCTCCCCATCGCGTTGCGCCTGGCTCCCCTCCGGGAACACCTGCGCGAGCACGTGAAGCTCCACCAGGGCGCTATGCGCCCACACGACCTGCTGGATCGACGGAGACGTCAGGTTGTCCTCTGCGATGACGCGAGCCGCCGTCCACCGATCGAAGAACGACTGCTGCGCCGGCTCGTCATCGAGAGGATCGAGCGCGGCAGTGAGTGCAAGCCACTGGACGGCAGACCAAGGCTCGTTGGCCGTCAGGCGAAAGGCCTTCATGTAGTAACTGCGCGCTTCCTCCAGGGCCGTCCTGCTTGCCAGCTGCGCTCGAAGCGCCCGCGATTCACCATCGGGAAGCTCGCGGTGCTCGGGGACCGGAGGCGGAGGCAACGAGCCACCTGGAACAGCACGCGCCATGATCGCCGCGACTTGCCCCCCTCGCGTGAGCAACGGCCATGGAGGGTCGCCGTAGTACAGCAACGCCGCACGCTTCTTTGCACTCGCCAGCAACCCGTAGGCTCGCACCCGCTCTGCAGGCGTGTCCTCGTCGGGGACGGCCCCCTCGAACGAGCGCATCACCTCCTCCAGATCGCGCAGGTCCGCATCCGAAGGGGTCTGTGTCCGATCGAGCCGCGCCATCACCGTGTCCACGGCCCTGCGGGCCCGCTGGAACCGCGCTTGTTTGACCTGCGCCTCGATGTCCGCCGGAAGGGCTGCATAGGCGACCACCGCTGCCCAGTCGTGGGTGTCTGGACACGTGACGTGAAGTTCTTGCCGGACATCGTGAACGAGCAGGCGCGGATCGTCCCCCCGCAACAGTCGCCTGTAGACGACCTCGGCAAGGATCGCCGAACCGCGCACCGAGAGAGGAAACTGAGACGCCAGCACCAACGGAATCCCCGCCTCGTGCAGCTCGTGAGCAACGCTCGCCCCTTGCGCGACCACCGAGCCTACATTGCCACTGTCACAGCTCGCGACGGTCACCACGGTGGGCGAAGCCAGTTCTGTGCCCTCTGCCGAGTGCGGATGGCAACGAAGCGCAGCCGCCAGGCGGGACCCGGAGACCACATCGACCAGCTCTCGGTTCTCGTCTTTGTGGAAGGCCAGCCCGTAACGCAGCTCGCCATCCTCTTCGGAGCCGTAGCCATGAGCAAGGATATGCACGTGCGTGAAGGTCGCCGCGGCGCACACGTCGCGCACCTCTGCGAGCGTGGCCTCAGGAAGAACGGTGACGTGTCGACTGAACTCCTCGGGCGAGCTGCTGACGAGCCACGGCGCAAGGGCACGCCGGATCGCGAGCAGATGGGCCCGAAGCGGGATCGGTGCCGCTGGTCGACCGTCGACGCCGCGCGCCGTCCGGGGCCCAGCCGCCACCACCAAGATCCGCGGCGCAGCAGGCCAGCGAACAGTCGATGCAGAGACGCGCCGGACCTCACGGGTGAGCGCAATGGGGGCGACGGTCTGTAGACAGAGCGGCTGCCCTTGCCCAGGAAAACCGGACGGCGCAGTGACGAGCTCGAAGGGCAGGAGCGACAGCTCCGACGCTGAAAGGACGAGCCGCAGATGCACCAGCCGCCGATCACCTCGGGGCGCTGACGAGAGCTCGGCAGTCAGCGACCGGATGGCCGCAATGATCCGTGCAACCTCATCGGCAGCTTCCGAGAGCGCAGCACGCGCCTGACGCGAACCCTCCTCGTAACGGAGGGCCCGAATGCGGCGCATCAGCTGAAGATGCTCGAACCCTACCTGCACGGTCTCGGCATCATGATTGCCGCACAGCGCAAGATAGGGCGTGAGGGGTGACAGCATCTGGTTGTGCGCCGGTCCATGACGCAGCAACTCGAGGGTGACGGTGCGAATCATGGGGTGACCTGCGTGCTCTCGGTACGAGGAAGACGGACTCGGGTCCCTGGCTCGGGACGCCACGGCGCCTCGTTGGGGTCATGGCCAGGCGACGGAGCCGGAAGCGCAGCCCGCAGCTCCCCCACCACCTCTTCTCCCTCGGCCCAGATGGACACCACGGTCCGCCGCTGCATCACCAGCTGCGGGATCACGTCGAGCGCCTCCAGGGAGCCAGCACGCAGCGCATCGTAGATCGGTGTAAAGCCCTCCTGGGTGAGCATGCTCCCGGTGAGCTGGATCAGCCGAATCCACGTCCCACTGTTGAAATAGAACCCCGACGCAGCCCGACGAGGGATCATCCGAGCGAGGTGGGTATGACCGGCGACCAGGAAGTCCGCCTCGCCCACGCTCTTGTCCAGAGCAACGAACGTCTCGTCCTCGGCCCCGAAGCTGAAGCTCTGATCATCTTTCAGGTAGCGAGCAAGCGCATCCCGCAAGCTCTCCCTTGCGTCGCGCCCTCGTGCCCGGTCCAGAAGGATGCGAGAAATACCCAGTCTCTCATCCCCACCCGTCAACACCACGTCGGTAGGGCGCAGTCCCGCAGCGTCGTCCTCACATGCTTGACGCAGCCAGTCGACGGGACGCACTGGCGTTTCAGCCGTGGTGCTCGACCCACTGCGGGTCCCGGCCGCCCATATCTCTGGCCTCGTGAGGATATCGAGTGCTCGCTGGCCATCGATCGGGTCCATCGCCATCCCCTCGTCGATTCCCCCACCCAGGAAGCCGGCAGACAGCCGCCCCTGGTCGTAAAGGCGCCGCACCGCGATCCTCGCGAACGAAAAGAGAGAGGTCCTGTATTTCGCCGGCAATCCCAGAAGCACGGCGGGGACGGGCACGTTCTCGGGTTTGAGCAGGTCGACGAAGGCGTAGTCCAGCTTGATGTCGTTCATCACGTCCACCACCAGCCGAGTCCCTGCGTTGGGCTCCCACCTCGGCGGCATCTCACCTGCCTCGATGGCACGGACGACCTTGCCGAGAGCGGCGAAATCCACGGGGTTCCACGGATCGACCTGGTTGCCGTGCACGCAATGGACCCGTCGCCCGCCGATCTCACAAGCGTAGCCGCTCCCATCCATGCCGAGCCGCACGCGGCTCCGCGCCGCCTCGTCGGAGCCAGCGATCCGCTGAACCAGCCTCTCCGTCACCTCGGGCAGTGCGAGCTCCACATCGTGGTTGCCCAGCACCAGGACGAGCACCGCGCCCGGGCCGAGCACAAAGCGCGCGAGGGCGTCCCACACCGGCTTGAAGGCGTCGTCGTCGAAGATCACCTCCAGCTTGTCCACCGCACCGAGGGGATCGAGGTAGGTCGCCCCCTCCGCCGCCAGAAAGTCGACGATGTCGCCGTTCAACACCAGCCCCACCCGTCGATGCCTGGCCTCGCGACCGAGATGGTCGATCACGGCCGCGAGAGCGTGCCCCTGGTTGAAAATCTGGTGTCCAGGGATCCCCCCCAGATGCAAATCAGAAACGACATGAATTTGGTCGAGCGCGTCCATCATGGGTTCTGCGGCGCGGTCAACGCCCCCTCGCGCAGGGTAGCACGCGCCGCTCGCACACCAGCCTCACCTGGACAGTGAGGTGCGCCCAACGAACCCCGTGGTGACCGCGATCTGCCTCGGCGCTTCCTCCTGCCGCCCCCCGTCGTCAGATTGCGTTCGTGGCGGGGAGCCAGGTAACGTGTCTTTTGAACCCGAGCTGGGATCCGATCCTGATGATGAAGCGCGCTCAGAGAACAGGCCTCGTCGCCTCGCTGGTCCTCGCCTCCAGCCTGGCCGCGACGGCTCCGGCATTCGCGGACGAGCCCGGGCCGGACACGGTCCCCATCAACATTGTGGCCATCCAGACGGGTGAGGCCTACGACCAGGCCGAGGCACTCACCAAGGCCCTCCGTGCCGCGCTCAAGACAGTGCCGGGCTGGTCTCTCGCCGAAGGGGACTACTCGCTCGAGGTCTTGACGCTCAGCCTGAAGTGCACGGACATTCCCGACGCGGGCTGTCAGTCACGCATCGCCGATCAGATCAAGGCCGATCGCTATATCTGGGGCAACGTCACCCAGAAGGGCACCAGCGTCGTCGGCCAGCTTCACCTCTGGGTTCGCGGGCAGGGCACCACCAGCACCCCCATCGAATACAGCGCAAACCTCACGGAGGCGAACGACGAGTCCCTCCGCCGGGTCGCTGCGGACTCGATTCAGGCCCTCACCGGAGGCCCCCCCAAGGGCTCGATCCACATCAAGGCAGGCAACATCACCGGCCAGGTGTTCATCAACGGCCAGCCGGCGGGCGCCTTGGTCAATGGAGAAGGCACCTTCCCCATCCCCGCTGGCAACCACCGCGTGCTGGTGAAGTCCACGGGCCACTTCGACTCCGAAGCCGCCGTCGTCGTGAAGGCGGCAGGCACCGCAGACGTCACCCTGACGCCGGTCCCGACGGCATCCAGCGAGCCGCTGAACTGGCGGAAGATCGGTGGCTTCGCCGGCATCGGCGCCGGCGTGGCGTTCGGCGCCGTCGGTCTGGTCAGCGTCTTCCAGGTGAACAGCACCATCGCCGACGAGAAAGTCGACGCCTACCGCTCCACCGTGACCGGCAACATGTGTGAGACCGCGCGCCAGGGGAACAGCCCCGACGCGCAGCACGTGGCGTCGGCCTGCGACAAGGCCCGCACCTTCGAGCTCATGCAGGCCATCTTCTTCCCGCTCGCCGCCGTGTCTGCAGGCGCCGGGGTGTACCTGCTGGCCACCAGCGGCGATTCACCAGCCGCGTCGACCACAGGGTGGACGTTCCAGCCCTCCGTGGGCCTGGAATCAGGCCGCCTGAGCGCGACGTACCGCTGGTGATCACCCCCCCCATGGCCCGATGCGGGTGATCTCGGGCCGACTCGGAGGCCGCCGGCTGACGGCTCCTCGCGGCTCCTCGACCCGCCCGACCACGGACCGGGTGCGCGAGGCGCTGTTCTCTGCACTCGGCGATGTGGGCGGCCTCGTCGTCTGTGATCTGTACGCGGGCACTGGCGCCCTGGGCATCGAGGCCCTCTCCCGCGGCGCCGATCGGGCCGTTTTCATCGAAAGTGGGCGCCCCGCCCTCACCGCCCTGAGGGAGAACCTCTCCTCCCTCGGCCTCGACAGCCTGGCCGTCGTGATCCCCTTGCCCGCAGAGCGCGCCCTCGGTCGCCTCACCCCGGAGAGCAGGTTCGATCTGGTCTTCCTCGATCCTCCGTGGGCCGAGCTCGACGCGGCCGTGGACGTCACGGCGCGGCTCGCGCACCTCGGCCTGCTCGTGCCGGACAGCCGCGTCGTCCTGGAGCATGCACGCCGGGATACCCCCCCAGCCATTGCCGGCCTCACGCTGAGCGCTGCCCGCACGTATGGTGACACCGCCATCTCCCTGTACACGTTGCCAGTCTCGTCGTAGTTCCGCCTGGCCCGCACTGCAGGGCGATGCCCCCTCGAACGCACGTCCCCTCTTCCCCTCGCGGCGCGCAAGCAATAGGAATTCATCATGCGCAGGCTCGCCACCCCGCCCGCCCTTCTTCTGGCTGCGATGGCCCTCGGGTCGCTCGGCTTTGCCTGCGGCTCGGAAGGGACGACCCTCGACTGCGAGAACAACGTCGGACAAGACGGCATCACCCCTTCCGCCGAAGGCTGCCAGCAGTTTGCCACCTGCCCTGACGGCGAGCCGGCCAACTGCTGCGAGCGGAGCGACGCCCCGTCCTCGGTCGGCGAAGCCGATTTCGAGTGCTGGCAGGTGCGATGCCTGTATGGCTACGGCGTGCGCACGAGCAAGACCGCTGCTTGCTTCGGTCATTCCTCCGGGGGGTCGGGCGGCAGCGGCGGTAGCGCTGGTGGCGATTCCTTCTGAGCTGATCCGAACTACACGATGACCGACGCGACGCGCGGCGTTCTGCTCACCGTCGCCTACGACGGACGCCCGTTCTCTGGCTTCGCTCTCCAGCCCGACCGTCGCACCGTCGCAGGCGAGCTGCTCGGCGCAGTGCGGGCCGTGGATCCCGGCGTGCGAGAGGTCCGCGGAGCCAGCCGCACCGACGCTGGCGTGCATGCCTTCGGGCAGCGGATCGCCTTCGACACCACCGCCAACCTCCCGGCGCGTGGCTGGGTCCACACCATCGCGCGCCATCTACCCGAAGAGATCGCCATCCGGCGGGCGGCCTTCGTCCGCCCGGGCCTCGTGCCCCGCTTCGAGAGCCTGGGGAAACACTACCGTTACCTCCTGATGCGCGATCGCGCCCGGGACCCCTTCTGGAGCGGCCGCGCCTGGCGTCTGGAGGACCTGAGAAACTTCCACCTCGAACGAGCCCGCGACGAAGCCGCCCTGGCCGTCGGCACCCACGATTTCGCGGCTTTCCGCACCAGCGCCGACGAGCGGACGAACACGGTACGCACCCTCTCTCGCGTCGAGATCACCGAGGATCCCGGCGATCCTCGCTTGCTCCGTGTCGATGTCGAAGGGAGCGCCTTCATGCACAACATGGTCCGCATCTTGGTAGGCACCCTCGTCGACGTCGGGCGTGGCCGGCTCGCACCGGGAGCCATCGGTCGGGCCCTTGCCTCCTGCAACCGCCGTGATGCTGGCATCACGGCGCCCCCGGACGGTCTGCGCCTCGAGCGGGTCCACCTGCGCGATGAAGGGACAGAGGCCTGGCCCGACGACGCTTGAACCCGCCATACTGCCCCCACTTGCACGGCCGCTGCGCCCCCGCTCCGACCTTCCGCTGCTGGAGGAAGCATGACTGCCCGCCGCTTCGTCACCTCCCTCGCTTTCCTTCTTCCTCTTGCCGTTCCTGCGCCTACCCTCGCGCAGCGCGCCCCGGAGCGCCCCGCCGCGCCCCCTCCTCCCCTCGCTGCTCCCACCAGAAGCACCGTCTCCGGACCCCTCCAAGACATCCGCCGCTTGGGCGATGCCTTCGCCGACGTCGTCGACAAGGTCGCCCCCTCGGTGGTGCAGATCGAGGTCGCGGTGGGAGAAGACACGTCCTCACCCCTGCGCTGGTTCCGCGGTGGAGGCGAGCGACGAGGCGTCGGCTCCGGTGTCATCTACTCGTCCGATGGCGCCATCCTCACCAACAACCACGTCATCGACGGCGCTCGCGCCATCACCGTGCGCCTTCGTGATGGCCGCACGTTCTGGGCGCGCCTCGTCGGACGCGATCCCTCCACCGACCTCGCGCTGCTCCGGATCGATGCCCGCAACTTGCCAGCCGCCAACTTCGCCGACAGCGACGCCGCACGCGTCGGCTCCTGGGTCGTCGCCATCGGCTCACCGTTCGGCCTGGGATACACGGTCACGACCGGCGTCCTCAGCGCCAAGGGGCGCGGAGGCGTCGGAATCAACGCCGTCGAGGACTACCTTCAGACCGACGCCAGCATCAACCCTGGCAACTCCGGCGGTCCGCTCGTCGACCTCGAGGGCCGCGTGCTCGGCATCAACACCATGATCGTCAGCCGGGGCCAGGGCATCGGACTCGCCGTTCCCTCGATCATGGCCCGCCGCGTTGCCGACCTCTTGCTCAAGACGGGCCGCGTCGACCGCACCTGGATCGGTGTCGGCCTCCAAGACCTCACGCCGGAAATCGCAGCCGAGATTCCCGCTGCCCCCTCCATGGGCGCGCTGATCAACACGGTGAGCCCCAGCGGCCCCGCCTCCAAAGCCAACTTGAACCCTGGCGACATCATCACAGCGATCCTCGGCAAGCCGGTCCGTGACGCACAGGACATCATCCGGGAGGTCTTCCTCCATGATGCAGGGGAGGTCGTCACCCTCGACGTTTTCCGCGGCGGCAAGCGCTACCAGACGAAGGTCACCCTCGAATCGAGGAACGAACCAGCCCCTCCGATCCTCCCCGTGCAACGAGCCGCATCGCAGCAGCCTGGTCTCGGCCTCTCGGTGCAAGAGGCCGCGGACCCGCGCGCCCCACAGGGAGCCAAAGCCTCCGTCGTGCGCGTCCGCAGCGTCGCCACCGACTCGCCAGCGGATCGTGCTGGCATCCGCCCGGGTGACATCATCCTCGAAGCCGATGGCAAGCCACACCCTTCGGCCACGGAGGTCGAGGCGGCAACGCGCGACGGTCGCTTGCTCCTGCGGATCCAGCGCCCTGGCGCCACGTTCTACACCGCCGTCCGCCGCTGATCCACGCCGCTTTCGCGCCCCACCTTCCTGTCATGACGAGCCTTTTCTCCGCCTTCGCCGGGGCGCCTGACCTCTGCGCATCGGCACGCCGCTCAGCGCAAGCGCTTGCCACTCCTCGTCATTCAGCCGCCGCAGGGCGGCCTCGAACTCACCCCGGGCGACACGCAGCCGATTTTGCGTCGTGTTACGATTCAGCCCAAGCTCCTCGGCGATCTCGGCAATGCTGAAGTCCAGCAGATCGTGCAACACGAGCACCGCCCGTCGATGCAAATCGAGCCGCTCGAGCACGGCGCCGAATCGTACCAGGCTCTCGCGTCTCCCAAGCTCCTCCTCCGGATTCCACGCGAGCGCCGCATTTCCCTCGTCCTTCCGGAGCAGCCCGACCATCACCTCACGACGGCGATGAGCACGCTCTCGGTAATGGCTCACCTGACGCCAGGCGATACCGAATAACCACCCCTGCAGAGGCCCCCAGGACGTTCCTTGCCGGAGCCGCGCCAGCGCCGGAGCGCCCGACGGCGGCTCTGGCTCTACGTCCGGACCGGCGAGACGCGCACCTCGATGGATGTCGAACCGCTGCAGTGCGGTGAACGTGGCGAGCAACACCTCCTGCAACACCTCGTCGAAGTCCGGCTCGGTGACACCGAGCATCCGGAGGGTCTTCCGGAGAAAGGGAACGCCGATTGCCTGAATGGTATCCCAACCCGGTCGCCGTGGCTGGGGAGCAGAGTCCAACGTGGCCTTCACCTGAAAGAATTACGTGGCCCATTCCTCCCTGATCCGTCATTCCACGCACTCGGCAGGCATCCCCAGTCCGTTCTCACGAACCCACGATTCTCGTTCATGGGCGCGTCGAGAACCCATAGCTCGCGGATTACTGGAGACCCGCTCTGTTGAGGCCAAGTCGACATCATTTCTTCCAGCCAGCGAGGCTGAGCTTTCCGTCTTCCCTCCGGATCGCTCGCTCTCGGCGTGCTGCTTGCCGCGGATCGTCCTGCCACCTACAGTGGCTCCGCAGTGCAGTTCGTCCAGCTCCGCAAGAACGCTCGTGCCCGCCCTCGCGATCTCCGCACCTTTCTTCCCACCACGCGTGAAGAGATGGAGGCCCGGGGCTGGGACAGCCTCGACATCCTGATCGTCAATGGCGACGCTTACGTCGACCACCCCGCATTCGGCGGAGCCCTCATCGGCCGCTTCCTCGAAGCCCGCGGCTTCCGGGTCGGAATGATTGCTCAGCCTTCCTGGCAGGACACGAGTGACCTGCTCCGGATGGGCCCTCCACGACTGATGGTCGGCATCACGGCGGGCAACCTCGACTCGATGCTCAACAAGCTCACCGCTCAGAAAAAGATCCGGAGCGAAGACCAGTACTCGCCGGGGGGAGAGGTCGGCCTGCGCCCCAACCGGGCCGCCATCGTCTACGGAAACCTCTGCCGCCAGGCTTTTCCTGGGGTCCCCCTGATTCTGGGCGGAATCGAGGCTTCCCTGCGGCGCATCGCCCATTACGACTACTGGGCCGATCAGGTACGCCGCTCCGTCTTGCTCGACGCCAAAGCCGACCTGCTCATTTTCGGCATGGGTGAGCGTGCCGTATGGGAAGTCGCCGAGCGGCTGCGCAAAGGCGAGACGATCCGCGACATCCGCGACGTCCGAGGCACCGCCTTCTCCCTCCGCAAGGGCGAGTGGGAGCACATCGAACCTTCACGTTACGTGACCGATGGCAAGACGGTCATCCTCCCCAGTTACGACGAGGTCAAGGCGGACAAGCAGGCCTTCGCCGAGATGTCCCGTGCGTTCCAGTTCGAGACCAACCCGGGCAATGCGCGGCCCCTGCTCCAGCCGCACGGGACCGAGGCCGTCTACTTCAATCCGCCGGCCATCCCGCTCGACACGCCGCTCATGGACGAACTCTACGATCTCCCGTTCGCCCGAGCGGCGCACTGGACGTACGAGGCGCCCATCCCCGCCTTCGAGACGGTCAAGCACTCCATCGTCACCATGCGCGGCTGCTTCGGGGGCTGCACCTTCTGCTCGATCACGGAACACGAAGGTCGCGTCATCCAGTCTCGCTCGGCGGAAAGCATCCTCCGGGAAGTCCGGGCGCTCCGGCGCATGGACGACTTCCGCGGGGTCATCACCGACCTCGGCGGCCCCACGGCGAACATGTACCAGATGCGCTGCAAGGACGAGGCGATCGAGAACTCTTGCCGCCGGCTGTCGTGCGTCTACCCCGGCGTCTGCGAAAACCTCGGCACCGACCACGGCCCACTCCTCCAGATCATGAAGTCCGTGCGCGAGGAGGCCGGCGTGAAGAAGGTCTTCATCGCCTCCGGCGTCCGCTACGACCTCGCCGAGCGCTCGCCGGAGTTCGTCCGCGATCTCGCCCGTCACCACACGGGCGGACAGCTCTCCGTGGCCCCCGAGCACAGCAGGAAAGACGTGCTCGACAAGATGAAGAAGCCCGGCATCGAGAGCTACGAGCGCTTCGTCGAGCAGTTCCGGTGCGCGAGCGACGCCGCGGGAAAGGACCAGTACCTCGTCCCTTACTTCATCTCGGGTCACCCTGGCGCCACCCTGCGGGACATGGTCGATCTCGCGATCTACCTGAAGGAGCACGGCATGCGCCCCCGCCAGGTCCAGGACTTCATCCCCACCCCGATGTCCATGGCCACCTGCATGTACCACACGGGCATCGACCCCTTCACCCGGGAGCCCGTGTACACCGCCCACGACATGCGGGACAAACGCCTCCAGAAAGCGCTCCTCCTCTACTGGGATCCCGCCCACCACGACGAGGCACGCGAGGCGCTCCTCAAGGCAGGGCGCCGGGATCTGATCGGCACCAAGCCCCACTGTCTCGTCCCTCCCGCATCCGGCAAAGGCGCGCTGCCCATTCACATGAGACGCGCCCGTGGCGGCAGCCCCGCCGAAGCCGGCAAGCGTAAAGCACGCGAGGGGAACCGCCCGGCGCGGCCGCGATGATCCTCCACGCTCCTTGCTCCCTCGACCCCCGCCCTCCCTCAGACATCCCCGCTGGAGGATGAATGCGTCACAACGCCGAGATCGCGCCGCCGCCGAAGTACACTGCCCGGCTCGGAGACCGGAGCCTCTTTCCTCATCTCGCTCCGCTGGTCTTCCTCAACCATGCCGGCATCAGCGCGCCGTCACAGCCCGTGCGCCAGGCCGTCATCGCCTACCTGGACGACTACGCCAAGCATGGCTCTGGCGCCTACCCCCGCTGGCACGCCCAGCGCTTGCGCCTCCGCGAGAAGCTCGGTCGGCTCGTTGGCGCCAGCGCGGCCGACATCGGCTTCGTGCAGAGCACCACAGCTGGCATCACCGCGCTCGCGCTCTGTCACCCGTGGCGTGAGGGCGATCGGATCGTCCTGTTCACGGGGGAGTTCCCGGCCAACGTCACGCCCTGGCTTCGCGCTGCCGAGCAGTTCCGCCTGGAGCCCGTCTTCCTTCCCCTCGACGGCTTCCTCTCCCCGGACGGCGACGGACTTGCGCGCCTCGAAGCCGAGTTGCTGCGCGGTGTCGGCGTCGTCGCCGTCAGTGCCGTGCAGTTCCAGACAGGACTCCGCATGCCTCTCGCGGAAATCGGTGCCCTCTGTCGTGCCCATGGCGCCGCTCTGGCCGTCGATGCCGTCCAGGCCTGTGGCGCCGTTCCCGTCGACGTGCACGCCGCCCAGATCGACTACCTCGCCTGCGGCAGCCACAAGTGGCTGATGGGCCTCGAAGGCTGCGGCTTCATCTACATCCGCCCCGAGCGCCTCGCCGCCCTCCGCCTCACCGTCGCTGGCTGGCTGAGCCACGAAGACGCTGTGAGCTTCCTCTTCGAGGGCCCCGACCGCCTCCGTTACGACCGACCGATTCGCCGCCGCACGGACTTCGTCGAAGGGGGCAACGTCAACGCCGGAGGCCTCGCTGGCCTCGAAGCCGCTCTCGACCTCATCGTCCAGATCGGCGTCGAGCGCATCCACGAGCATGCGAACGCCTTCAACGACGTGCTCGAGCCCGCCCTCGTCGAACGGGGCTTCAAGAGCCTGCGCGCGGCGGACCCATCGCGACGCTCTGCCACGCTGTCGGCGCTACCACCTCCCGATGTCGCCATCCCCCTCCTGCGCGCAGAGCTCGATGCGCTCGGGATCACCTGCGCCACCCCCGATGGCGCGCTGCGCTTCTCACCTCACTGGCCCAACGCCCTCGATGAGGCCGAGCAGGTGGTCTACAGCCTCGACGAGGCGCTCACGCGCGTGCGCTCGCGCTGAGCCACAAAATCCTCCAGCAAGCGCACGCCCTCACGCCAGGTTCTCCCCGAAATGCCGGGATCTACAGCTGCACGCCCGGCCGCTCCCTGCGTTGACATGGTGGCGCCTCTGCCTATCGTGAACGCTGGCATGCGTTCCTCCCGATCCACTTCGACGCGCCTCATGCTCCTGCGAGTGGGCGCTCTCGCCCTTCTCGCGGCTTCCTGCCGAAGCGCTTCCACGGGTGCTGCGACCGACGCTGGCAGCGGCGATGCCGAGACGGCCCCGGCCACCCTCCCCGAGGGCGCGAAAGCCTGCGGTCATCCTGCGGCCACGCCGACCCAGATCGCCAGCGAGTTCCTGACGGCGAGCAAGAACCGAGATCTCCAGAGCATGATGGCGTGCTTCAAGCCGAAGCATCGCGACAAGATGCAGGGCCGCATCGGCCGCCTCGAAGAGCTGACGGTGCTCTCGTACACCCTCGGCCGAGAAACCATCGACGGAGACACCGCCGAAGTGGAAGCGACCACGGAGCGCTACGATGGCCGCGGCGGTATCGAGCACAAGCGAGACCCGCTGCGCTTCGATCGAGAAGAGGGGGCCTGGTATCTCCGCTGAACTCCTCTTCGGACCCCTCGATGGCCCACGGGTACCGAAGTCAGGTCTCAGGCACGAGCCCGTGCTTCCTGTAGAGCCCCATCTCGTCTCCTGCGATGAACGCGACGATGAGCGGTCCTGCCTCTCGTGACTGCAGGACGTAGGTGACGTCGAAATCGATGGTGACGATGCTCGGCGCCTCGCCGACCGAGTTCTTCCGCTCGTAGTCCGCCGAGTAGAACACCCGCACCAGCTGGTGTGCGTCGTCGATGGGCACGACCGACACGTCCTTCAGGCGCATCTGCCGCGTCCCGATGGACCGGTAGAACCCGTACCCCTTCTCGAGTGTCTCGACGAAGCTCTGGTCGTTGTTACCGGCGTCGACCGTTCCCGGTCCTGCGGCGAGGAACCGCTCCGCGAAATGCCGACGTATCCCGTCACTGTCGACAGGACCTGCCAGCGAGCGGTTGAACGCATCGACGTAGCCTTCGAAGAACTGGCGAATGTCCGCTGGCATGGGGGCTCCTTCCCGTCGAGGAAGGCCGCCAGCCTTCACCACGACGTCGCTCTCACAGCACCTCGCTCCTGGAGAGGGAGATGCCGGTGACCGGGAAGCCGGTGCTCCACGGGAACGACAGGCCAGGATCTCAGGGGAAAAAGACGCCCCTCGAACAGGACATCACTCGGGGCACGAGAACACGGCCGGGCAACCCGACGCGCGCTGACAGCTGTCGCCACACTCCTCGTAGCAGCTCAAGCACTGCGTGAACGACGCGGAGTCGACGCAGCTCGTCACCTCGATGCCCCGCTCCGTCTCGCAACGCTCCTGAGCATCTTCGGCCGACATCCCGCCGCATCCTGCGACCATGCCGACCACCCCCAGGATCGACCACCACTGCACCCGCTTGAACATCACGGTCTCCATGAGCGGCGAGCCTACCCGAAGCTCGGAACCCCGGAAGAGGCCTCCTGCGGAAAATTGAAGCGATCCACCCCACGGCCCCGCATCGACCTGGCGCACGGCTCCTGCGCGCACCGCCGCGCTAGGCAGCCCTCTTCCTTCGCGCCATGCGCTCCAGGCGCGCCACCGCGTCTGGAACATCCGGTCGCGCCGAGAGCAGCCCATCGAGCCGATCGCCGACCTCCTCGAGCCGCCCCGGCACCGTCTCCAGCGTGAACGCGCGAGGATCCAGCGCCGGTGTCACCTCCTCCCAGTCGAGTGGCATCGAGACCGTGCCCTCCGGAACGGCTCGGGGGCTGTACGGGGCCACGAGGGTGCGGTGCTGCCCCGTCTGCCCCGTGTCCACGAACACCCGCTTCCCCCGCCGCGAGATGAACCGCTCCATCGTCGCCGCCTCCGGCGCGTGATGAACCAGCAGCCTACCGAGCAAGTCAGCCAGCATCTTCGCCGTCTCGAAGGGGATCCCCGGCCCCAGCGGCACCAGCACATGGAGCCCTGTCTTCCCCGAGGTCTTCGGAAAGCCCTGAAGCCCGGCCGCCTCCAGCTCCTGACGCAGCTCCAGGGCGAGCGGCACCGCGGCTCTCAGCGAGGACTGCTTCACGTCGAAATCGATCGTCAGGAAGTCGCAGGTCCCGAGCTCCGACACCCTCGCGGCCAGCGTGTGCACCTCGATGGCAGCCAGGTTGGCCACGTAGAGAAGGCTCTCCACGCTGTCGATCAGGATCGTGTCCACCGCCTCCGAGGGCTGATCCGTCTCCAGCCGGGCGGTGCGGAGCCAGCTCGGCGCGCCCCGGGGCGCGCTCCACTGGTGAAAGTGCTTGCCCTCGATCCCGTCCGGGTAGCGCACCAGCATCACCGGACGGTCACGCAGGTAAGGCAGCATCAGGGGACCGACCGCCTCGTAGTACGCCTGGAGATCCCGCTTGCTGATCCCTTCTCCTGGCCAGAGCACCTTGGTCGGGTTGCTCAGAGGCACGTGGCGCTTCGCGGCGGCCCGAACAGCCTCCCTCGCGGTCCTTCCCGGCTTCTCGCCCTCCGCCTTCGCTGGCTTCCGGGTCGTCTTTGCACGCTCCTTCGTCGATGCCGAGGCCGATCGACCTGCACGCGCCGCCGGCTTCGACCGGCTCCCTGGCGGCGCTTTTCCGGCCTCCAGCTCTTCGACGGTGAGCCCGCTCAGCACCGAACGAGGTGCCTCGGCAGTCAGGTCACGGTCGGTCTCCGCGAACTCGTCGCTTCGCTTGATGAGCAACCACTGCCTGGCCCCCTTCTCGTCCTCGTCCGACGTCCCCTTCGCCGCTCTCCCTCGTCCCCGTCGTCCCCCCGTGCGCACCAGGGTGAACGCTCCCTGGAGCTTCGTGCCCGCGAGTTCGAGGTCGAGCTTGCCTCCCCCGAGCCCCTCTTCCGCCGACCCGTTCGGGTAGCGCACCGTTCCACGATCCCAGAGGATCATCGGACCTGCGCCGTAGTTTCCTTCCGGGATCACCTTCTCGAAATCGATGTAATCGAGCGGGTGGTCCTCGGTCCTGACCGCCAACCGCCGCTCCTTGGGGTCCAGGCTCGGCCCGCGGGGCACGGCAAAACTCGCCAGCACGCCTCCCACCTCGATGCGCAGGTCGTAATGACGCCGCCGTGCGTCATGCAGGTGCACCACGAACGACCCCTCGTGGGTCCCGCGCTTCTGAACCGTGGTCTTCTTGCGCGCTCGGCGCTCTTGCTCGGGCGTTGGGAATGGCTCGTTCGTGCGCTCTGGGTCCCGTTTTCTCCGGTATTCGTCGAGCTTCATGGGGTCAGACGCTCCTGGCATGCACCCCGCTAGAGATGCCGTTCATGCCCGCCCGTGCGACTGGATCAGGCACGATCTCCTTTGGACTCGTGACCATCCCTGTAAAGATCTATACCGCCACGACCTCTCATCGCGTGTCGTTCCACATGCTGCATCGCAAATGCGGCACGCGCGTGCGCATGCAGTATTTTTGCCCTACGGACGAGAAGGTCGTGGCCCGGAAAGACCTCATCCGAGGCTACGAATACGCCCACGACCAGTACGTGACCCTGACCGAGGGAGAACTCGAGCAGCTCGAAGGAGAGCGCTCCGAGCGCATCGACATCCTCGAGTTCGTACCCGAGGCCGCTGTCGACCTGACCTACCTCTCGGACACGCACTACCTCGGGCCGGGCAAGGGTGGCGACCGCGCCTACGCGCTGCTCGCCGAGGCGATGACCCGGACCGAGCGGCTGGCCGTCGGACGCCACGGAGCGCGCGGACGTGACCAGCTCGTGCTCCTGCGCCCTTACGAAGGTGGCCTGATCATGCACCGCCTGCGTTACGCCGACGAGGTCCGGTCCATGGAGGACGTGGACTTCCCTCGCAAGGTCCCCTTCAAGCAGACGGAGATGGATCTCGCCGAGCGGCTGATCGACCAGCTCGCCGCCGACGAGTTCGATCCGGAGCGCCACCGTGACGACTACCGGGATCGCGTGGTCGAGGCCATGGAGCAGAAGGTGGCCGGGGAGGAGATCACCGTCGCCCCCGAGGTGCCGAAAGCGAAGATCATCGATCTCTTCGAGGCCTTGAAGCGCAGCCTCGCGGAGCACGCGCCAGGAAAGGCCCATGCGGGTCGCAAGGTGAAGCACGCAGCGGCCGAAGCCAGCGAGGAGGAGGAGGCCCCGCCCGCCTCACACCGCACGCCAACCAAGTCGGCACGACGCCCCTCGGTCCGCAAGACGACGGGCCGTCGAAGGCCGCACGCGCGCACCGGAACGTCAGGGTGAGCGCGCCAGCGACGGCACGCGCTCGAAGACCCACGAGAACGCCTCTCCCATCACCCGCTCCCCTTCCGGCCCGTAGGCACCATGGGCCGCGCCAGGCAGGATCAGGTACGACGCCACCACCCCCGCCGCGATCAGCGCAGCCGCCCCCTCCTGCAGGTGGGCACGACGATCCAGAGCGCCGGCGACCACCACCACCGCACCTCCCCCCGTGAAGCTTCCGACCTCCGGGGCGACGGGTCCGGCCACCAGGATCGCCCGCGGGTAGCGGCCCGGGAAGGCCCGGGTGAGGTCTTCGGCCCGCGAGGCGCCCAGCGAGTACCCGACCACGGTGAGCGACGTTTCGTCGAGCGGGGCGCCCCGCTCGGCGCTCACTGCCGTGAGCGCACGCGAGATCCTGCGATCCAGCCCGGAGGCGCTGCGGCTCCACGTCGTGCGCTGGCTCCCTTCGCACGGCACGTCTCCCTGGATCGAGATCACCGTCGCTCGCTGCGCGACGGCCTGGTCCCAGGCGTGGAAGGCATGGGGATCACCGCACCGCCCGTGCAGGTAGATCACCGCGCGTCGCTCCCCTTGCGGACCGTGTGTCACGAAGACGGGACGCTCGGTACCGATCGGCACCGTCGTCGCGAACGTTCGCGCGGACGGTACAGCGCTGGTCGGGACGACCGCGACCCTCGAGACTTCCTCGCCCGGCCGCTCCTGCTCGACCCCACGCGGCGCGTCTTCGTCGGGCGGCGCGTTTTTGTCGCACGGTACATCTTCGTCGCGCGGCGCGACTTCCGGCGCGGTAGCGACCCGCGTGCCTTCTCGCCCAGGCCCCCTCACCGTGTCCGTGGAGGCTACCCGTGCCGGGCGAACCTGCGCAGCTTGCGGGTCCGGAGCCACGGCGGGTGAAGCGCACGAAGCCGTGAACATCACCGCGACGAGGGCCAGCGCTCTCTGGTTCGAGCCCACGAAATCAGCAGAGCGGCCCGAGCACACCCCTGTCAATTCCATCGGCACGGTGCCCCGACCGGCGTCCAGCGGTTATGCTCGCCCCGTGCGACGTACGGCACCGTTCCTCCTAACCCTCTCCGCCGTCGCCTGCAGCGGCGCGGGGCAGTCCACAGACCCCACCATGGCCACGACGACGACCTCCTCCACGCCCGTGTCCTCCAATCCTCCGCCGCCCCTCATCCCTCCGGACCGCCCCGCTTACCCCCCCACACGCGCCGAGCCCATCCGGGAGCGCCTTCACGGGGTGGAGGTCGCGGACCCGTTCCGCTGGCTGGAAGACGTGAAGTCCGTCGAGGTCCAGGCCTGGATGAAGGCCGAGGACGACCTCACCCGCGGTGTCCTCAAGAGCCTCCCCGAGCGCGACGCCATCGCCGCCCGCCTCAAGGAACTCTTCTACATCGACAGCGTGTCCGCTCCGATCCACCGCAAGGGCCGGTACTTCTACTCGCGGCGCCACGCCACCAAGGAGAAGTCCGTCATCTACTGGCGACAAGGGAAGCAGGGCGAAGAGAAGGTGCTCTTCGATCCGAACACCTGGTCGGAGGACGGCAGCATCTCCCTCGGCTCCTGGCACCCCTCGTGGGACGGGCAGCGCGTCGCCTACAAGGTCCAGCAGAACAACTCCGACGAGGCGACGATGCACGTGCTCGACGTCGCCACCAACAAGAAGTCGGCCGTCGACGTCATCGAGGGCGCCAAGTACGCCGGCGCGTCGTGGACCCCCACGGGTGACGGCTTCTACTACGTCTGGCTCCCGACCGACCCGTCCATTCCCGTCGCCGATCGGCCCGGCTACGCCGAGGTCCGCTTCCACAAGCTCGGCGAGGACCCGAAGAAGGACCGCGTGATCCGCGAGCGGACGGGCGATCCCTCCACGTTCGTGGACGTCTCGCTCTCGAAGGACGGCCGCTTCCTGCTGCTCTACGTGCACCATGGCTGGTCCTCGTCGGACGTGTACTTCCGCGACCTCCGCAAGCCTGGCCAGCCGTCACCCGACCGACCGCTCGCGGTGGGCCAGAGCGCGCACTACAGCGTGGATGTCCACAAGGACCGCTTCTACGTCCACACCGACGAGGGCGCGCCCCGCTACCGCGTCTTCGAGGTGAATCCCGACCAGCCCGAGCGCGCGAAGTGGAAAGAGGTCATCGCCGAGCACCCGGAGGCGACGCTCGAAAGCAGCTCGATCATCGGTGGCACCCTGACGCTCAGCTACCTGAAGAACGCCGCGAGCCTCGTCGAGCTGCGCAGCTTGGAGGGCAAGCTCGTTCGCGAGCTCCCGCTGCCGGGCATCGGCACGGTGGGCGGCCCCATCGGGCTACCGGACGAGGATGAAGCCTACTTCTCCTTCGAGTCCTACACCGCTCCCCCCGAGATCCACGCGACCTCGGTGAAGACCGGCAAGACCGAGCTCTATGCCAAGATCCAGGTGCCGGTGGACCCGTCCCCCTTCACCGTCGAGCAAGCATTCTTTCCGTCGAAGGATGGGACGCGCGTCTCGATGTTCATCGTCCGCCGCAAAGACATGCCCCGCGACGGAAGCACGCAGACCCTGCTCTATGGCTACGGCGGGTTCCAGATCTCGCACTCGCCCCATTTCATCTCGTCCGTGTACCCGTGGCTGGAGCGCGGCGGCACCTTCGCCGTCGCCAACCTCCGCGGCGGTGGCGAGTACGGCGAGGACTGGCACAAGGCCGGAATGCTCCTGAAGAAGCAGAACACCTTCGACGACTTCATCGCCGCCGCCGAGTACCTGGTCCGCGAGAAGTACACCCGGCCCGAGCACCTCGCCATCCAGGGCGGCTCGAACGGTGGACTGCTGGTGGGCGCGGCCATGACCCAGCGCCCCGACCTGTTCTCCGCCGTGATCTGCGCGGTCCCCCTGCTCGACATGGTGCGCTACCACCTGTTCGGCTCGGGCAAGACGTGGATCAGCGAGTACGGCTCTGCCGACGATCCCGCTCAGTTCAAGGCGCTGTTCGGCTACTCGCCGTACCACCACGTCAAGCCAGGTACGAAGTACCCCGCTCTCCTCCTTCTCTCGGCGGACAGCGACGATCGGGTCGACCCGCTGCACGCGCGCAAATTCGCAGCCGCGCTGCAGGCTTCGAGCACCGGCGGGCCCGTGCTCCTGCGCATCGAGAAGAACGCAGGCCACGGCGGCGCCGATCTCGTCCGCTCCGCCGTCGAGAAGGGGGCCGATCAGTACGCCTTCGCGCTCGCCTGGACCCGCGGCAACAAGCCTTGATCCGAGCCACCCCCTGATGCGAGCACAGCTCGCCCGGACCTCACCGGGCGAGCACCTCGGCGATGCGCTGTCGCTGCTGTCGCGCAGAGCAGGCCAGCGCGAGCTGCCCGCGCGCGCGGTAGAGGTTGTGCTCCCTGCGCGACGCGAAGCGCCTCGAATCCCAGCCGAAATACGAATCCTCGAAGACATCCCGGCAGAAGCGCGCCGACAGCTCCAGCGCGATCCGCTCGGCCGCCCCTGCCAGCGCTTCCCGCTCTTCCGGCCTGAAGGGGCGCACCGACAGGTAGCCTGCGACGGCGGCCTCGAAGATCTCCAGATCGAAGCGCGGCTCGAGCGAGTCTTCGCCCACCGGGTTGCACCAGGAGCGCCATGCATCCCCCAGCTCCACGTCGAGCGGGTAGCGGGCGAGCGTGTCCAGATCGACGAGGCACAGCGCCTCGCCCGACGCCGAGAAGCGGATGTTGGAGATCTTGAGATCGCCGTGACAGTGACGCTCGGGCAGATCGAGCCGTCCTTGCCAGGTGCGCCAAGCGTCCAGGATCGCCTCGGCGACCGCGCGGCCTTCTCCCTGCACGGTGTTCTGGCGTCCTCCCGTATCGACGCCTTCGCGCTCGCGACCTTCTTCCGTCACGACGTTCTGGGTGAGCGTGCCCTCCAGCCGCTGCATGTGGAGCCCGGTATCGTGGGCTCCGGGGCGCACGTGGCGGTAGTCGTGCACCAGGTCATCGACGGCCTCGTGGAAGCGCGCCACCAGCGCTCCGGCATCCCGGGCCACGGCAGGCGACGGGATCCGATGCAAGGTGCGACCCGGGATGAAGTCCATCACCCGCCAGACACCGCCTTCGGGATCCCGCGCCCAGAGGCCCCCCTCATCGGTGCGCACGAGCCGCGGCGTGACCCGACCCCGCGACGCGAGGTGGACCGTGACGGCCTCGATGTCGTCATGGACCGAAGGCGCGAAGAGGGGATGGACCCGCTGCGCGATGTAGCGCGGCGGTTCGCCGACCGTCAGCGTGGTGTTGATGAGCCCCGCGTCGTCGGCGGGTCGGGCGGAGAGGCCGCGCAGCGCGGACCAGGCATCAGGGATCAAGGGGTTCCGAGGCTAGTCCGCAAGCCCTTCGCAGGGAAGCCGCCCGGTCGCGAGCGCAGAGGTCGCTCGCGACCACAATGAGGCCGTCCCAGGGTCAGGGCACCGCGGCGAAGTGGTCCAGGATCCGTGACCAGACCTCGGGCGACACCCCCACCTCGAGGTGCCCGTGCGGCACCCCGTCCTGCTTCGACCGCGTCGCCTTGTCTTCCTCGGACCACCCTTGCGTGAGCTGATCCCTCGCCGCGATGCTCACGTCGAAGAGCACCCCGTCGCCATGGGGATCGCAGGTCGGGCAGTCCATCCCGTCGATCTCGAACGCCGTGCCCGGCGCCCCCGCCGTCGTCCCGTGCACCACGTACAGCGAATCGAGCGCAGGGCTCAGCCCGTGGCCCCGCAGTCTCTCGATCAGGTTGCCACCCATCTCCATCGCCGCCGCCATCCCGAGCCCGCCCATCAGCCGGTAGCGCGCATACCCTTGTGCGTACTCCTCTGCGTTCAACGGATCGTGGGACACATGCCGCGCCTCGCACACCGACGCTTCGGGCTCGTACGCGGTGTGCCTGCACATCGTGTGGCCGGCGTCGTCCAGCAACGCGCCCGCGCCCGTGAACGGTGGGGTGGGCAGGTAGTCGACCTTGAGCTGCAACCAGTCCCGCCACTTCGTCTCGTCCGTGTCGAGCTGGGACCAGTCGTACGACGGCGGATCGTCCTGCCGGTTCGGGATCGGGTACGCCGACCGGAGATCGTAGGCCACCTGGAGCTGCCCCCAGTACGCCGACACGTGCTTGCCGCTGTCGTCGATGGAGCCCCAGAGCGCCAGGTTGTACTTGTCGAACTCGTACGCAGACGCCGCGAGCCCTTGCTCGGCGTTCAGCTCGCCGAGGCCCATGTCCGTCACCGGGCGCCCTTCGTCGTCGAGCCCGGTGATGTTGGAGAAGTAGATCCTTCGCCAGTAGTCGAGCCACGTCGCCCCGCGATCCTCGCAGACGCTCACCGCGTAGACGTTCTGCGGCCCGTAGCCGAAGGAGACGCACTGCATCGCCTTCATCCAGCTCCAGACCATCGGCCCCTGCCCGATGGGAGCGTTCTCCTCGGTGCTCGCGATCAGCAGGTTGTTGTACGGGTGCCGCCAGTTCAGATCGAGGCCCAGGTGTGGCCCCGAGAGCGCCACGTACGTCCGCACGTCCGCGTCGAAGCGAGGCACCCTTCGCGCCTGCTCTGCGGCGAGTCGCTCGAAGTGCTTCGGTCCCCAGTCGTCCCAGGTCGCCACATCGGCGAGGTAGAGATCCGCGGCGACGACCCCCTTGCTCCAGCCCACGACATCCACCTTCGGTGCCCCGGTGATCTCCCGGATGCGTGCGACGGCGTTCGACAGGTGCGTGGCCTGGTTGAAGTTGTCACCGTGGAAGCTCCCGAAGGTGACGGCGAACGTGCACACCCCCTCGGCCTCCAGCGCCTGGACGAACCCCGTGGTCTGCACCGTCCCGGGGTAGGCGTTGCCCGCCCCGTCGTTCCCTCCCGGGAAGAGCCACACGTTGCCGTTCTGGAGCGCGCCGTGGACGAGGAGCACGGGCGTCCTGTCCCTGTCGCAGGCCAGCGCCGCGGTGTCGGGTCCGTGGTGCAGCAGCACGAAGCGCGCCTCGGGTCGTGTCGGCCCTGGCGCCGGGCAGTCGACGGCGCCGCTCATACCCGCCGTCCCTGCGCACCCGTGTGCGTAGTGCAGGTTGAAGGCGTCGACGAGGTGCTGGTTCAGCTCGCCATTGAAGGTCCTGAGCGGGTAGCTCGCGTCCTCGTAAGTGTCCTCCCAGCGCAGCTTCTGCGTGCGTAGGTTGTACCCCTCGCTCCGGAACGCCTGGAACCCCTCCAGCAGCTCGGTGGTGCCCCAGCCCCAGAGAGGCCCCTCGATCGCACCGACCACGCGGTGCGCGTCGGCGTAGCGCTCGTCGACGGGCGGATCGAAGTAGACGTCGAACGGCGCGGCCACGGGCTCGCTGGGGTACTCGGACGTCCCCGCCCCCTGCCCTCCCGTCCCGCCCTCGCCCCCCTGTGCACCGCCACCACCGGCGCCAGCGCCAGCGCCGCCGCTCCCGTCGGGCCCCGGCTCGGGATCCGAGCCGCAGGCCGCAGCAAGCAGACCCAGAACCAGCACGCCGCCGTGCGACCACGAGACCCCCCGCCCTCTCCTCGACCTACCGAACTTCATGAGACCTCCATGCCCCCGCGTCGACGAAAGGCTGCGAGGTCATGCGACGAGGCAGCATCGGCAGGCTAGAACCGGCCTTCACGGCGAGCAAGCGTCCGACGCCCCAGCTCAGGGCCTCCCGCCCTCCGGCTTCTTCGGTCGCGCGAACCCGTACTCCTCGATTCGATGGATCAGCGTCCGGCGTGACATCCCGAGCCGCTTCGCCGCCTTCGTCTGGTTGAACGCACAGTCGGTGAGCACCTGGAGAATGGCTGCGCGCTTTCCCTCCTCGTCGTCGCCGTCTGGCTTCGGGAGTTCACGCGCTCTGCCCCCTGACAGCGGTCCGTCGTCCTCGCGAAAGAGGTCCAGGTGCTCCGGCTGGAGGGAGGGTCCCGAGCTGAGCATGATCGCGCGCTCGACGACATTGCGCAGCTCACGCACGTTCCCTGGCCAGTCGTGCTCCATCAGCACGGAGAGCGCCTGGGGCGACAGCTCCGGCGCCGGCGAGATCCCCAGCTGCTCTGCACACTGCGCGCAGAACTGCTGCGCGAGGAGCGGGATCTCCTCCACGCGCTCCCGCAGCGGCGGGATCGTCAGCGACACCCCGTTCAACCGGAAGAACAGATCCTGTCGGAACGCCCCCTGCTTCACGCCCGCCGCGAGATCACGGTTCGTCGCGGCGATGAAGCGCACGTCGATGTCCCGCGGCCGCACCCCGCCGACGCGCCGCACCCGCTGCTCTTCGAGCACGCGCAAGAGCTTCACCTGAATGCTCGGGTGCAGCTCCCCCACCTCGTCGAGAAACACCGTGCCTCCGTCCGCCATCTCGATGAGTCCCGGCTTGGCCCGCGTCGCCCCCGAGAACGACCCCGCCTCGTGCCCGAACAGCTCGCTCTCCAGCAGCGACTCCGCCAGCTCGGCGCAGCTGATCGGCAAGAAGGGCTTACCGGCGCGCGGCGAGCGTGCGTGCAGCGCCTGCGCCATCACCTCTTTGCCGACGCCCGTCTCACCGAGGAGAAGCACGCTGATCGCCCCGCGAGCCACCCGCCCCACGCGCTCGTAGAGCTGACGCATCTGCGGTGAGGCAACGATGGGGGTGGCCACCTTCGGCCGCCTGCCCGACGAAGGGATCGCCTCCTGCCCCCCGGCCTGCCAGTGCAAGAGCAAGACATTCACCGAGACGGGTAGCTCGCTGGACCAGGGCGGCGTGCCATCGCTCTCCCGGAGCTCGACCTCCGCGTGCTCCACGGACCTCGGGCCGCCGATGCGTCGGCTCACCCTCGCCTCCCCGCCTGCACGGCGCCGCGTCGTCGCGCGTGTTCGCCGCGTCGTCGCGCGCGTTCCTGGCGGAAGGTCTGCCTCGCCGAGCGCCCCGGAGCCATCGTCCGTGGACGCGCGGTCGCCGGGTCATCTGCCACGGTCGTACTGGACGCGCTGGCGTCGACGCGACGGCGCGCTCTCCGACCGAGGTTGAGCGGAGACCTGCGCCCGCGCCGCACGATGGTGCGACGAGACGCCCTCGCGCTCAGCCGATGGCGCACGCCAAGGGCACCCAGGATCGCGCATGAAATGCCATGGACCGCGCACGAAGCGCCTCGCCACGGCGCGCACTGCCCCCGCCTCCGCATGCCGCATCCCTCCCCCACCGAGTCAGCATGCTACCATGTCACGCGTCACCCACCGCGTCGGGAAGTCTCTGACGAGCGGCTCGTACCGCATTGTGGCGCGCGGGTTGCTTCTACCAATCGCCTCGTCCCCCGCGCCTGGCCCCACGTCGTCCTCGTCAGCGACCAGGGCCTCGCGCGTCGCTGGCCATGGAGGTGCTCTTGATCGCTCGCCACCGCTTCCTCTCCCGGGCGCGCTGCACGATGGCTGGCGTGGGCCTCGCCCTCGTCACGACAGGCTGCGAAGCGCTCACCGGCCTCGACGATTTCTCCATCTCGTCGAAGACGTCCAGCGACGCACGCCCACCGGAAACGCCAGCGCCGGACGGCGACGATCCTTGCCCGCCATGGACTTTCGACTGTGACGGCACCTGCATCGATTTACAGAACGATCCCGACCATTGCGGGGGCTGCCAGCAACCGTGCGCCGCGACGGCGGTCTGCTCGGACGCCACGTGCGTCTGCGCCCAGGGGCATACGGCGTGCGATGGTGAATGCATCGACCTCGACAGCGATGCCCGCCATTGCGGCGCTTGCCATCATGACTGCGCCGGTCAGGCCTGCGCCCGTGGCCAGTGCGCGCCCGAGATCCTCGCCACGGGCCTGCCGAGCGTCTTCGCACTCGCGGTGAGCGACGGTACCCTCTTCTGGACCGAGCCTCACGCGGGGCGCGTCGTGTCGATTCCGGCCCACGGCGGCGAGAGGACCGACGTCGCCAGCGCCGCACGCCCGCATGCGCTCTGCGCGGACACAGATGCGCTGTACTGGAGCGAAGAAGACACCGGCAGAATCGTCCGCTTCGACCGCCTCTCCAGCGGGACGACCACCTTGGCCTCGAACCAGCCCGCCGCTTACGATCTCGTCCTCGGTGGTGGCTTCGCATACTGGACCACGCACGACACGGGCAAGGTGCTCCGCGCCCCCCTCGGTGGAGGCACACCGCAGCCGGTGGCATCAGGGCAGCAGGGCCCCTTTCGTCTCGCGGTGAATGCGACCCATGTCTACTGGGTCAACCTGGGCGCGGGCGCGGTCCTGCGGGCGCCGCTCACGGGGGGCACCGCAATCCCCATCGCCACCGGTCTGTCCGCCCCCCGCGCCCTCGTCCTCGACACGCACCATGTCTACTGGGCCAGCGACGACGGTGTGATCGCGCGCGACGCGCTCGCCGGCGGCGCCCCCATGAGGCTCACCACCACCGCGGGCCTGCCTCAACACCTCGCCCTCGCGGAGGGCCACCTCTACTGGACCGACGCCGCCGGCACCGTGCAGCGCATCGCCACCGATGGCGGCGTCCCCCTGGTGCTCGCCTCGGGTCAAGCGCGCCCCGCCGGAATGGCCCTGGACGCGACCCACGTCTACTGGAGCAACCTCGACGACGGAACCCTCCAGCGCGTCCCCCGCTAGTACTGCGTACCCTGGATCAGGGGCCTGTCGGCCCCTGCGCTCCCGATGGTCGCTACCCCTGCTGGCTTCGCAGCGCGACCGACCGCGTGCAGGACGCTTCGGCTACAGGTCGGTCAGCATGACGAAACCATCCCGCTCGCCCGAGGGGAGCTTGCCCGGGATCAGCTCCCCCTCCGTGTAGCCCACCACGAACAGCCGCCCGCACGTGTCGACCGCCGCGCCGAACACCTCCTCGAAGGCGGGCGAATCGCGCCGCCACGTGCCCACGAGTTCGCCCGAAGGGCTCAGCTTCATCGCGAACACCCCAGCGTCCATGCCATCCAGGGAGGTGCTGGTCCCGGCGATGTAGAGGTTCTGGTGCGCGTCGAAGGTCATCGCCATCGGGTAGTCGGAGGTCTCCCAGCCGGCCTGCGTGATCCACTGCGCCACGCCCGTCTCCGCGTCCACCCGGACGACGAACACGTCTTGCTGACCGAACTGCGCCGCGCCGAGCTTCCGGAACGTCGCCCCCGCGACGAAGAGATCCCCCCCGGGCGACACGGCGACCGAGGTCGCAGCGTCATACATCCCGGAGGAAAACTGGTGGACCCAGCGCAGCGTGCCGTCAGGTGCCAGCTTGCGGAGGTTGGCCCAGGACTCCCCGCCTGCCCCGTCGCTGCCGGAGACGAAGATGTCCCCCTTCACGTCCACGCCCAGACCCAGCAACACGTCGCTCTCGGACGTGTCGTCCTGGTGCCACCAGTCCAGGCGCAGCGCCTGCGCGTTGCCTCCGCCCACCGCAGGAGACAGCCGGAGAACGAACGGATCCTGCCACGCGGCGACGTAGTTCGTGGGAACGTAGATGTCGTCATAGCCCGCCACGACGAGCCCTCCGGCAGGATCCAGGCTCAACTTCCGGGGGTGCTGTGGCCGTTCATTACCGAGTTGAAGCGTATGCAGTGCCGCGCCGCCCCCGTCGAGCGTTCGCACGAACAGATCGAACTTCCCCTGGTTCGCGCCGGCGAGCGCGCCGCTCGTGCGGCCGAGCGCGTAGATCGACGCCCCGTCGTCGCTCACGGCGAGGTCTTCCACCGTCTCCGTGCCCGGCGTGTCGATCCGGTGCTCCCAGACCAGGCTTCCATCCGATGCGACCTTACGGACGATGCCCCGCGCGTCGCCGCTCGGCTGGATGTTCGTCGTCCCGGTGATGCCTGCCTCGTAGCCCGCGACGAGCAAGCCACCGCGCGGGTCGGCCACGATGGCCATCAGCTCGTCGCTCTGCACGGTTCCGGTGAGCAGGTCGCCTTGCCAGGCGTCACAGGGGAGGCCTCCGACCTCGCTCCCTCCGGCGCCCCCACGCCCCCCATGGCCCGCACCACCGGCCAGGCTCGACGCGCCTTCTCGGAGCCGATCCTCGCTCGTCTCGCCACACCCGACGAGCAGCCAGGCCGCCACCATCAGCAGCCCGCCCAGCGTGCGCGCTCCCCCGCCCTGGCCGCGGCCCTCCACCGCATCCAGGCCCACCACCGTGCACTCCAACCTCATCGATGTCCCCCTCGACGCCCACGTCATCGACACCGGACGATCACCTTCCCCCATGGGATGACCGCGCCGCATGCCTCCACCTCGCGTGCTCATCGCGCACGCACCGCAACGTCTCTCTCGTCGTCGGCCCCGCCAGCAAAGACGCCAGGCCTTCGCTCCATGGCGACCTGCACCCGCTCGCGCCGACGCACCTCCTCGGCGATGAACTGGAGCAGCCCCTCCAGCCGGGTCCCCCGCGCAGCCTCGACGACGGCGTGGGCCCGCGCTGGATCCAGCGCGAACAGGAGCGCGTAGAGTTCCATCTTCACCGTCGCCTTCGTGCGCCGCTGGTCCAGATCGGCGCCTCGCGTGAAGTTGTCCGCGCCGATCGTGGTGGCCAGCAGATCCAGCAGCGCCTCGCGCCGTGGGTTGTCGGGCCACGAGAGCGCGTCGGCGAGGTAGTCCACCTCCATGAGCTGCTGGAGGTTGCGCCTCGCGTCCTGCCACGCCTCGTTCGGGTGAAGCAGCTCGTGTCGGACCTTCTCGTGCATCGCTGGATCCGAGAGCAGCGCCAGGTAGCCTGCGCGCTGCTCTCGACGATGGAGCGGCTGGTTGCGCAGCGCCCAGTACCGGGACAGCAGCGTGTCGCCCTCCAGCACCGACCGGAGCACGCTCTGCCCCGCGTCGTCTTGCGGCTCGACGTCCCCCGCGTCCGGCGCACCCCGCGCCCTCGGAGGCGACCTCTCCGGCGACAGCGCCACATGGCCATCGCCGACGGCTGCGCCCGGCTCCCGGCCCACGCTCCTTCCTGGCGACGCCGCCGCGATCGAGTGCGCCGTCACCTGCCGGGCGTGCATCGCGCGCCGTGGTGGCCCGGTGCTCGTGGAGCGCAGAGGAAGCGCCGTGAACGCCAGCGCGAGGGTCACGACCCCCAGCGCGATTCCGACCCCCACTCCGACCCCGGATCGACGTTGCATTCGCTTCACCCTCTGCCGAAAAACCATCCGTCGACGACGGTTCATTCGGGGATCAGCGCTTCGGGGATGTGCTCGGTCAGGATCGTCCGGTTGACGTAGCCGATGTCGTCATTCTGGTAGCGCGACGAGCCCACCACATAGCCCTGCGCGATCAGGAGATTGGAGACCCGATCGGTGGTCTTCGGCCGGAGGTTGTAGACCTTGCCATGGTGATCGCGCACCTCGACCGAGGTGATGGGGTCGAGCGCGCCGTCCTCGCGCAGGAGCGTGTCGCCGACCTTCAGCGCGCGGGCTTGCACCAGCTTGCCGTCGCCCAGGATCACCGGGTGCTGATCCGTGAGCCGGAGCCGTCCCCCTGATTCCGCCACGATCTCGAAGATCACGTGATCCGTGTCGCGCAGCTCCGCCGTGTAGCTGTCCACCGGGCTCTCCATGAACTGGAGGTCGTCGAGCGTGGCGTCGGGCGTCAGGGTGATCATCGTCGGCCGCAGCGCGTCGACGGCGACGTCGATGCGCTGATACCCGTCGGGGAACAGCACCTCTTGCTCCGGCGTGTAGCAGCTCGATTCGCAGTAACCGTTCACATAGAACGTGCTGGTCGCGACCCCCTTGTCATCATAGAGGTTGCAATTCGTCAGCCCCGCATTCGGCTTGAGCGTCTTGCCGAGCGAGACGTTGGGGTTGCTGCCGAAGGTGGGGTAGAGCGGGCGCGCGCGCTTCTTGGCCGGCACCTTGGTCCACTTGAAGAACATCAGCGCATCCGTGGTCTGGGACGTGCCGCCGAGCTCGTCGAACAGCGTGGTCCGGAAGGTGGTGTTGATGTAGCGGCTCGTTCCGCCGGTGTAGCGCCTGCCCACGAGGCCCTCGTCCCGGTATTCCTTCAGCTCGACGCCGTTCGCGGCATACATCTCGGTGGGGATCCAGCTCGATGGTCCCTTGGTATTACGTGTCAGCGCGCATTTTCGTGCCCATTCGACACGCTGCTCCGCTTTCGCGGCGTCGAGGGAATCGTGGGAGCAGCGCTGATGGAGGATGACCAAGGTGTCTGCTTGCGCAGCGTCCGGCGACATCGAGAGGGACGCGCAGGTCACAGCGCAGCACACCAGAGCCTTCGTCGTGGAGCCTCGTTTCATGCCATCTCCGCGTCAGAGGTTCAGGACAGACGTCGCGTTGCGAGCAGTTTCTCGACAGTCTCCAAACACCAATCATGCCATTCGCGAGACAATGGAATCCCCGTCGAACCAGAGGAATGGTGGCCAAGGGCCTTGCACGAGTCGCACTGACGACTCGTGCAAGGAGGCCGCGAGCTTGCACAAGTCGCACGACGCGACTCGTGCAAGGACGCAGCGTCCAGTGCTGGCGACACAGGGTGGGTCGCGGCGTCGAAGGGAGTGAATGCCTTCGAAAAGCGCCTCGGTCTGAACGGCCACGCGGCACTTCCGATGACATGTTCGGGGGCTGGACGGTGTGGAGCGACTGGCGTTCAGGACGACGAGTGCCTGGTCCCTGAGGAAGGACGGAAGAGGTGGCGAAGACGTCGATGCCTGAGCTGGCGCCAGAGCGAAAGCTCGCCAGAAACTACAAGAATTGGGTGTCGAAGGTCTCGCGGGGGCCCGAGGATGTCGACGAGGTAGAATGAGGTGAGGGCTTGCAGCCTTCCGAAACGGTCGCACCGCCGTCACCTCCAGACCTTCCTCCGCTGCAGGAACCTCGACACCCTCCTGCAGGAACCCCGAGACCTTCCTGCAGAAACCCCGAGACCCTCCTGCAGGAACCTCGACACCTTCCTGCAGGAGCTTCCACACCCTCCTGCAGGAACCCCGAGACCCTCCTGCAGGAACCCCGACACCCTCCTGCAGGAACCCCGAGACCCTCCTGCAGGAACCCCGACACCCTCCTGCAGGAACCTCGACACCCTCCTGCAGGAGCTTCCACACCCTCCTGCAGGAACCCCGAGACCCTCCTGCAGGAACCCCGAGACCCTCCTGCAGGAACCCCGAGACCCTCCTGCAGGAGCTTCCACACCCTCCTGCAGGAACCCCGAGACCCTCCTGCAGGAACCCCGAGACCCTCCTGCAGGAGCTTCCACACCCTCCTGCAGGAACCTCGAGACCCTCCTGCAGGAACCTCGACACCCTCCTGCAGGAGCTTCCACACCCTCCTGCAGGAGCTTCCACACCCTCCTGCAGGAACCCCGACCCCCTCCTCCCCGAACGTCCAGACCAGCATCGCCAGAGATTTTCGTGTTCAGTCCTACTTCCAAAAGCCGCCACCCCCACCGAACGGCACCGATCCGGCTGACACCCGGAGGAAAACTCTTCGAAGCCAGGAGGTCCGCACGTCGTGGTGCTCCTCACGTACGCTCCGGAATACCCTCTCCAAGGTGCGCCGATTGAAGACGCTCATCGCGTCGTCGAAGAGGCCGTCTTGCACCATCGACCACGGAAGGGGAGGCGCACAGCGTCGAGACAAGACCCTGTCGTGATGGTTGGCCACCCAAGCGTCGCCGCGCAGACGGCTCGTGCGTCGCTGTCGATCGGCGCCATCGCGATGCTTGGACGTGAGCATCTGGAACCCTGCCGCCCGGTCCCTCGGGGCGCACGCCCGCTGGAATGCCAGGAGCATGATACCGTCGCCGTCATGAAACCTTCATCGAGCTCCTGGAGTCTCGGCGCCATCGCGCTGTCGGTGGTCGGCTGCGGAGGCACGGACTCGAGCGACTGCACCTTGCTGGCGTGCGCATCCTCCTTCGTCGTCGACTTCGTACGCACGGGCGCGTGGAACCCTGGCGAGTACCGGATCCGGGTGGTCACCGAGGACCGGTCCGTCGACTGCACGACGTCATTGCCCCTCTCGTGCAACGCCCCGTCCCCCTGCCCTGCGGACGCGAACGTCCAGCTCCTCCTGGTCGGGTGCAACCTCGCTCCTTCGGAGCACTACCTCGGCGGCGTCGAGTTCGCGCAAGGCGCCACGCCCGCCAGCGTCACGGTCAGCGTGTTCCACGACGAGCAGCTCCTCGGTGAAGGCTCCTACCGCCCGACGTACACGACGTCGAACCCCAATGGTCCCGATTGTGAGCCGACATGCCGGACCTCGCCCCCCGAGCGGATCGAGTTGCCATAGGCATACCCCACTCATTCGTCGGTCCGTCGGCGACTTCACCAGCAGTATCGGATATTTCCGTGCATTTGATGGAGATTGCGTCGCGGTCATTCCGCGTGGCGTGGTGACGGGCAGGCGCGTGGTACCAGCGTCCTCAGCACCCGTGCGCCGCGATTGCAGCGGCAGCCCCGGTGAGGAGGAATTCCATGTCGCGACGGCAGCAACTCCGTATCTCATGGCTCGCACCCCTCGCATCGCTCGCGTTCCTCGCCTGCACCGTCCCCATCGACGATCTCGCCGAGGACGACGAGCTCGTGGAGACGCTCGACCAGGCGGCCACGGTCCCGTCCCGCGGCAGCGCGACCACGCTCGACGTCGCGAGCTGGAACATCGAGTGGTTCGGGATGACGAGCCGGGGCCCCACGAACGAGACGCTGCAACTCCAGAATGCGCGTGACGTGATCAAGGGGGCCGACCTCGATCTCTGGGGAGTGCAGGAGATCACCATTGTCGACCATTTCAACAGCTTGCTCCAGGAGCTGCCCGGCTATGCCGGATTCCTGTCGAACAATGCGCTGGTGACGAATGGGTCCAGCTATTACTACAGCACCGAGCAGAAGGTCGGCATCATCTACAAAACCAGCGCCGTCAGCATACAGAGCGCGAAGATCATCCTGACGGGCAACGATTACGAGTTCGCGGGCCGTCCGCCGCTCGAAATCAAGCTGACGGCAAACGTGAACGGGACCTCGAAGGAGATCGTCTTCATCACGCTCCACGCCAAGGCGAGCAACGACGCCGAGAGCTACACGAGGCGAAAGAACGGGTCGATCGCGCTGAAGTCGTACATCGACAGCACACACGCGGGGAAGAACGTGATGGTCGTCGGCGATTTCAACGACGATCTCGACAGCTCGATCCGGACGAGCCAGCCGTCACCGTACGCGAACCTCGTCAACGCCACCGGGAGCTACTTCTTCCCGACGCTCTCGCTCTCCGAGAGCGGTCTCGCGTCGACCGCCTCCGGCTCGCACATGCTCGACCATCACCTCGTCACCAGCGCGCTCCAGCCGCTCTACATCGGCGGCTCGGCCGAAGTGTACCGGGTGGACCAGTACATCAGCAGCTACACCTCGACGACCAGCAATCACTACCCCGTGATCGCGCGGTATTCTCTCGGCAGCAGCAACCCGGGAGGAGCGCAGGTGTTCCTCAACGAGATCCTCGCCAACGAGCCGGGGAGCGACACGAACGGGGAGTTCATCGAGATCGTGAACCGGGGCAGCACGGCCGTGAACCTGGGCGGCTACACGCTCTCCGACGCCGTCTCCGTGCGCCACAGGTTCCCGACGGGCACCTCGCTCGCCGCAGGCAAGGCGCTGGTGGTCTTCGGCGGCACCTCGGGGATCCCGTCGGGGGTCGGCAACGCGGTGGCTGCATCCACGGGCGGACTCGCGCTCAACAACGGTAGCGACACGGTGACGCTGGCCACCTCGTCGGGCACGGTGGTCGATGCCTTCAGCTATGGCAGCGCGCTGTCCAGCACCGACGGGGTCTCGATGAACCGGAGTCCCGACATGGACGCGAGCGGGAGTTTCGTGCTGCACACGACGCTGGTCTCGTCGGCAGCGTCGCCGGGCAGGCGGGTCAACGGGACGGCCTTCTGACGGATGCACGTGGCAGGGCACGCGCCCCCGGCCTGCAGGTCAGGGGCGCTTCGTGCGCGGGACGAGACGCGCGAGGGCCACGGCGCGCAAGGCGATGGGGTGCTGTTCGAGCTGATCGAGCTGAAGCCTCGCCTCGGCTACGAGGCGCACCTTGAAGCGCTGGTACATCGGCAACTCGGTCGAGAGTGACTCGGGCAGGTAGGTCGGGATCGGGCTCTGTCCGGGCGCCGGCGTGAGCAAGCCCCGCAGCCAGGATTGCCCGAGCAGGGTGCGCTTCTGGTGTGCGCGCTGCTCGAGCAGGGTGCGCTCGGCGTGCTCGTCGAGGAAGCTCGGAGAGAGAGAGCGGTAGGCCTGGGTGAAGGCATCTCGGACGCGCGTCGAGAGGGACTCGGCGACGCTGCCGGCGCGGGACATGCCAGGGGTGTCGAGGAGCGCGACCACCGCGTCCATCGTCTCCTTGAGGCGCTTGTCTCCTTGTCCGAAGGGGGCGGCGGCGGCGAGGAGTGCCTCCAGCGTGGCGACCGGATCGAACGGCAGCGACAGCTCTCCCGCGACGAGGACGAGCGGTGGAGCGAGGGCGCCGTCGTCGAGGGCGCTCTCGATGAGGGCTTCGAGGGCCTCCGGGTCCGTTGGCTCGGCAATGCGCAGAAGGGCCGTGACGTCACGACGATCGCGGGCCTTTCGTCTGTCGGCCGTCGCCTCGGGATCGCGCTCGTCGTCCCGCGGCAAGGGATCCACGTCGACGAGGCGCTTCTTCCAGTCGGGCTGCTTGCGGATCTTCGCGGCGAAGGGGGGGTCGATCCAGAGCAGCTCCAGCAGATCGAGCGTACCGGATGCGCGGGCGGGGGCGGGTGGAGACGCTGCGGGGAGCGACGTGGCGTGGGCCATGCGGGTCGCTTGGTTCGGCTCGGCTGCGGCGTTGGAGGCGGCGAGGACGCCGAGCGAGCTGGCCGAAAGCTCCCGGTGGCGCGCAGGTCCGGGTCCTGCCGGAGAAGCGCCTTCCGCGGAGGTCGCAAGGGTCTCGCCCACGGTGCGCGCAGCGCCGCTCGCTCTCGGCGGTTCCCAGCGCTGTTCAGGCTGGACCTGGGCGGGAGGCGTGCCGCTCGGCGAGGGCTTCACGAGCGGTGGCGGTGCTGGCGCTGCAGTGGGTTTCGCCGCGAGAGCGCCAGGCAACGGGGATGTGACGCCCTGGAGGGGCGAAGCCAGCGGGGATCGGGACGCGCCGACGGGAGGCGCGAGGGGTGAGGCCGACGGGACGAGCGGTGAGGCGGGGGGCGTCGTCGATGCCTGCGTTGGCGAAGACGGCGAGGGCGAGGACGGCGAGGTGGACACCGGCAGCTGTGCCGATGGTGGGAGCTGCATCGACGGCAGGAGCGGCGCGGACGAGGGCACCTGCGGCGACGGCAGGAGCGGCGCGGACGAGGGCACCTGGGCCTCCGATGGCAGTGGTGCTGCGGACGCGAGCTTCGCGGACGACGGCGTGGGAGGAGCCCCGGACGGTGTCAGCGGTGGAGCCGTGAGGTCGGACGCCACCGGAGACGGCGAAGGGGACCCGGGCGGCGGGATCGCCACGCTCTGTGTGATCCCTCCGTCGAGCAGCGGCGGCGCGGGCGGCGGCGCGCCCGACGAGGATGCGGTGCCGGTCGGCGGTGACGCGCCAGGCGCTCCTGGTACAGGTGAGGTCGTCGCAACGGATGCGGCAGCGCCCAGGGAAGCGGCGACGGGCTGCAAGCTCGCGGGCGCCGTGCTGGCACCGAGGTGGACCGTCCCGAGGGGGGCGCCCCCGAGCGCGGCGCGCAGGGCAGCGCCGGCTGCCACGCCGCTGGGACCTGGCGGAGGAGGCGCGGATGCAGAGACCGGCTTCGACGTGAGCCACGGAGGGGCTGCGTCCCGAGGCAAGTCGACCTGCACCGTGGCGGTGTGGCCCTGGGTCGGCTCGTCCTCGTCGTCGTCGCGGGCCCCCGTCTCCATGATCGAGACCACCACGCGCCCGGCCATGTCGGGCTTGCGCAAGGGCACCTGGCCACGCCAGGTCAGGGTGCAGACCGCGCGATCGGTGTCGATCCAGAGCGTGTCGCAGGTCATCCGCAGGTCGAGCGGGCGCTCGCCCTGGATCTCGGCCCGGACCGAGGGCTGGAGGCCCGGCAGCGCGGTGAGCAGCAATGGGTGGTCGCGGTTCAGGTTCTCCAGGCGGAGGCGCTGGTCGGCGCGGAGCACCGCAACCTGCTGATCGGAGGGGGCCGCGTTGAACCAGGCAGGGTCGAGGCGCTCGGGGAGCGGCGCGCGCAGGTGATGGGTCGGGCCCCACGAGGCGCCGAGCGCACCGAGGAGACGGCTCTTCGCGGGCCACGACGGCGCGAGCGGGCCGAAGGCGGTGGGGGGCGTGGTGACCTTGGTGGCGGTCTGCTGGGGGCCCACGGGCTGCAAGTTGGGGTGGCGGATGCGTCCCTGCTTGTCGGGTCGGCTGCTGGAGACGCCCACGGGGTTCCACGTCTCCGGGCCGCCCGAGGCGCGCTCGTAGACGAGCGGCATCGCGGTGAACCAGGGTCCCTCGGTGAGCTGTCCGTCGGGGCCGAGGAGCCTGTCGACGATCGCCTCGACGGTCTTGTCGATCTCCGCGACGACGAGCCGCGCCACGAGGGAGCGCACCGGCTGCGCGCGGGGCGCGTACGCCTTGCCCACGAGGAGTACGTCGGCCCTGGCCTTGAACGGGACGAGGTCGCTGGGCGCGTAGAGGCTGCGTGAGGGGTCGTCGTTCCAGTGGGCGTCGTCGTCGAGCGGCTGCTCCTGGCGCTCGGCGAGCTGGCAGGTGCCGGGCAACAGATCGAAGGTCGCCTTGCAGATGACGGTCTGCGTCAGCTCGCCGGTGCTCCGGCGCCAGAGCAGCGAGGTCGCCCGCAAGGGGCAGAGCGAGATGACGTCGAGCCCAGGCATGGCCTTCCAGGATAGGCGAGCTCGTCGCGCAGGGGCGCGCGATGTCGGCTCGCCGGACCGCGATCCGGTCAGTGCTTCACGTCACTCGTGAATCTTGAGCCCCGGCAGACCCATGAGGGAGGTCGTGTCCCGCACCGCCGAGCCTTCGAGGTACAGGTTCTTGAGCTTGCGCAGGCCGCGCAGCGGGCCGAGTTCGCTGACCCGGGTCCGCTTCATCTGGAGCATCTCGAGCTTCTCGAGCTTCGCGAGCGGGCCGAGGTCGGTCACCTCGGTCTCGTCGATCTGGAGTTCGGTGAGGCTGGTCAGCTCGCCGAGCGGCGTGAGGTCGGCGACCGGGGTGCGGCCGATGTCGAGCCGGTCGAGCTTCTTGAGGCCCGACAGGGGGGTGAGGTCCTTGACCAGGTTCGCCGACGCGCGCAGCGACTCGAGCTGGTGGAGGTTCTTGAGGGGGGAGAGGTCGTCGATCTTGCCAGGTGGGAGGTAGAGGCCCTTCAGGGCCTTGAGCTCCTGGAAGATGCAAGGATCCAGCTCGTCGAGCTTGGACTCGGTGAGGTTCAGCGTCTTCACGCGGGCGAGATCGGTCTTGAGGATCTGACCGGTGGGCTTCTGGGCCTGGATGCGGACGACGCTCTCGAAGTTGGCGTCCGGGAAGGAGATGACCGCGTCCTTGCTGCACACGACCTCCTTCTTCTTGGGCGGAGGCGCGGGTTCGGCACTCGGCGTGGGCGTGGGCGCAGGCGCAGCGGCCACGGTTGCCGTCGCGGTGCTCGTCGCAGCCGTCGACGCGGAGGGCTTTTCGCCGTCGCACGCGGCGAGCAGCGCGGGGAGCGCGAGCGTCAGGGTGAGGGCGAGGAGGGCGGGTCGGTGGCGCATCGAGGCGCATGCTACTAGGCTCTGCGACGAACGTGGAGGGTCGATGCGGGAGCCGTCAGCGCAGCAGTCCACGAGCGATGAACCTTTCCTCGGGCCGGACGAGCCGGCGCCCGTGGAGGTGGTGAACGAGGGCGGGACGTCCAGGTACGTGCTCGTCTGCGAGCACGCCTCGAACCGGCTGCCGCGCCGGGTCGGGGATCTGGGCCTGACGGCCGCGGAACTCGAACGTCACATCGCCTGGGATCTCGGGGCGGCGCAGCTCGCGCGGGCCCTCGGCGAGCGGCTCGATGCGCCGCTCTTCATGACGAACTACTCGCGGCTGGTGATCGACTGCAACCGCCCTCGGCACTCGCCGACGTCGATCGTGGAGGTCAGCGAGAGCACGGACATCCCGGGGAACGTCGGCCTGCCCGAGGGAGAGCGTGCGGCGCGGTGGCGCGCCCTCTTCGAGCCGTTCCGCGACGCCGTGACGCAGCACCTGGACCGGCGGCAAGCGGAAGGGAGGCCCACCGCCGTGATCGGGGTGCACAGCTTCACGCCGGTGTTCCTCGGCATTGCCCGACGCTGGCAGTGCGCGGTCCTGTCCCTCGGGGCGCGCGAGTTCGCCCAGGGGCTGATCGAGCGGCTGCGCGAGGAGGTCCCCGAGGTGGGCGACAACGAGCCGTACCAGCCCACGCTGGACGGTGATCACACCGTGCCCTACTTCGGCGACGCGCGCGGGCTGCCAGCGGTGCTCTTCGAGATCCGGCAAGATCTGCTGGCGGACTCGGCAGGGATCGCCGAATGGTCGGAGCGCCTCGCCCGGGTGCTCGGGTAGTCCCTCGCGCGTCCCTCGTCGCGCGAGGGTGAACCACGCGCCCTTTGTCGGATCTTTCTGCGCTCGACGTCGAGCGGGCTCCACGGTCCTCAACGTGACGCTGACGGCCTCGCGCGGCGGGGAAGGGCACGCTTCGTGGCCGCTCGATGCGCGCTCGGCCGGTTGATCATGCTCCCGGGATGCAGCCGCGGAGGCTATGCTGCGTGCCCCCGTCGAAGCAGCGTCGGGTCTGCGCCATGCCCATCAGGAACAGCGGCTTTTTCGTCCAGAGCGCCGGTCGTGGCGGCTTCTTTCTCCAGGATGGTGCTGGACGGGACGGGGCCGAGCTGCTGGTGCCGCTCGACGGTCCGCCTTATGGCATCGCCCACCACGTCCTCGATACGTCCAGTGATCCGCCGGTGTGGCGTTACGTGAACACCTTCGGGGCAGAGCTCGGGCCCGTCGACGCGGTGTCGCTCATCCGCAGCAACTTCGGCGACCCGGGGAACCTGGAGGTCGCGGCGCGTGCCGGCGATCGGCTCGCGCTCTTCTGGCGCCCGGCGGAACTCGGCGCGACGTGGAGCAGCGCGTACCCGCTGACCTCGGGCGTGACGGGCGCTCCTGCGCTCATCCAGGGTACGTGGGGTCACCGGGGTTGCTTCGAGCTGGTCACGCCGATCTCGGCCGGCGGCCTCGCCCACTGGGTCCGCGACAACGACACGTCGGGCTTGCCCTGGCGCGGCCCCGTGCTCATCGGCGCTGGTGTGGGGCGGCTCGATGCGGTGGCGCTGGTGCAGAGCAACCTCGGCGGCGCTGGCCACCTGGAGGTGATCGCGCGCCGTGGGGACACGCTGATGCACTGCTGGTGCGGCCCGGACCGGGTGTGGAGCGAGCCCACCGAGATCCTGTCGGGCGTGAGCGGGCGTCCGGCCCTGCTTCAAGGCAGAACGGGCAAGCGTGGGCACTTCGAGCTGGTCGCGCCGCTGAAGGTCGCCGGTGTGGGGCACTGGGTCCGCGACAACGACGACCCGGCGTTGCCCTGGCGTGGGCCTCAGATCTTCGCGACCGAACTCGGGCGATGCGCCGAGGTGTCGCTGCTCCAGCGTGCCGGAGGACCGCCCTCGCGTCTCGAAGCGGTCGTCGTCGCCGGGGATCACGTGGCCCATTTCTCCCGCGACACGGCGGGCTGGTTCCGGCGCGCCATCTTCTCGTCGATGCCTCCGCCGCGCCCGACACCTGGACCGACGGCGACGCCGGGCGGCCCCTCCTCGATCCGGCTCCCCGAGGCCCCCTCGATGCCGACCGAAAGCGCGGCCCCCTCCTCCACGATGCGCCAGGAGGCGGTGTTCGAGCCGCCGACGGGATCACCCCCCTCGGAGACCACGCCTCCGCACGCGGCCCCGTCGCCCTCCACCGCGCCCGCCACGAGCGCGGTGCCTTCGCACATCGCGCCCGCCACGAGCGCTACACCTTCGCACACCGCGCAGGTCACGAAGCCAGAGCCCGTCCCCCACGTCCGAGCCTCATCCCCCGCGGTCCCCTCGCCGCTCCGCGCTGGCCGCCATGCCGCCGGTTTCCGCCGCCTCACCGACGTCCCGCTCTCGGAGGACGCCTGCTACGCCGACGCCCGACCCTTCGAGGGCCTCGTGTACCAGAGCCCGGAGCGCATGACGGCGCTGCTCTATTACCCGGCACAGGCGAGCGGAGAAGGCGCGGCCGTCGCCACAGAGGCGCCGTTCCCCGTGGTCGCGCTGGCCCACACGAGGCGCCTCCAGGGCGAGGGAGGCCGAGACGACACGACCCAGGACTACCGCCAGCTCTCCGGCCTCATGGCCCACCTGGCGCGCCACGGCTTCGTCGTCATCGCGCCCGATCTGTCGTGGCTCACGCCCGAAGAGGGCCCCGTCCGTCGCGCCGCAGCGCTGCGTGACGCGCTGGCGCACCTCCGCGCAGGCTCGCGAGGACTTCTGCTCGCCGACTTCGAGCGCGTCGGGCTCCTCGGCCACGGCCTCGGTGGTACAGCGGCCCTGGGCCTCGCCCTCGACCGAGAGAGCTTGTTCGACGTGCGCGCCGTGGCCCTGCTCGCGCCCCCTGACGCGGCGCAGAGCGGCCACCACCTCGCCGGATTGCCACCGACCCTGGAGCTGCGCAGCCTCACGGACGGCAGCCTGCCCGAGCGCCCGCACGCGTCCAGCGCCCTTGCCGACACCGTGCCGGCCCCTCGCCACCTGGTCACCGTGCCCGGCGTGACCCCTTACGGCTACACCACCTCGCTCGACCTCCAGGCCCCATCGGGAGGCGCCTCCGCCCTGCCACGACGCGCGCAGCAGCAGATCGCGAAGGCGTACGTCACCGCGTTTTTCACCCACTACCTCCGCGGCGAGGACCACCTCGCCTGGCTCTCCGGCGACGCCTCCCTCACCGAACTCGCGGAACTCGAACTCCAGGTGCACGTGGAGGCCCGTTGAGCACAGAGGCCAGGTCTTACGGGGGCGCGCTCGCGCTGGCCAGGGAAGCCGCGCTCGCCGCAGGGGAGCGCCTGAGAGCAGAGCTGCATCGTCCAGGTGGCGCCACGGGGCAGGGCGGGCACGCGCCCATCGACAAGGAAGTCGAGCACCTCCTGCGCGAGCGCCTCACCGGGGCCACGCCGTTCTCGTTCCTCGGCGAGGAGACGGGCAGCCATTCCGGCGAGGACCCTTCTCATTGCTGGATCGTGGATCCCAACGACGGCACCCGGGCCTTTCTCCAGGGCTCCAGGGTGGCGTCGGTATCCATCGCGCTCACCCGGAACGACGCGCCCGTGCTCGGCGTCATCTTCGCCTACGCCTCACCCGACGACGACGGGGACCTCTTCACCTGGGCCGAGGGGCTCGGCCCCGTCTGCCGCAACGGAGCGCCCATCGCTGGGGACCTCGGCGAGCGCGGGCTGGGCCGCTACGACGTGGTGTTCATCTCGGGCGCCGCCGAGCCGTTCACCCCGGAGGTCACGGCGTCGATCGCCCCGGCGCGCTTCCAGCCGCTCTCCAGCATCGCGTACCGGCTCGCGCTGGTCGCTGCCGGCGACGGGGTGGCGGCCGCGGTGTTCGGCGCCTGCCGGAGCTGGGACATCGCCGCGGGACACGCGCTGGTCCGCGCCGCCGGTGGCGAGATCGTCGACGGGAGCGGACAGCCGATCACCTACGGGCCGCTCGGCGAGGTCAGCGCCGAGCGCTGCTTCGCGGGTGCGCCCGCTGCGGTCCGTGAGCTGCTCGGTCGGCGGTTCGCTCCGCCGCAGCGCCCGCCCACGGTGCCGCACGCTTCCTATGGTCCCCTCAGGCCGACCCCGGGACGCCTGGTCTCCGATGCGGGGCGCTTGCGGCGCGCCCAGGGGTGCCTGCTCGGGCAGCTCACGGGCGATGCCCTCGGCTCCCTCGTGGAGTTCGCGCACAAGGACGACATCCCGGAGCGCTACCCGGCAGGGCTGGATCTGCAGGATGGCGGCCTCTGGAGCACCCTCGCCGGTCAGCCCACCGACGGCTCCGAGATGGCCTTGATGCTGGCGCGCTCCGTGGTGGCCTTCCACGCCTACGCGCCCGGCGCAGCCCTGGATGCGTACCTGCACTGGTATCGCTCGCGCCCCTTCGACATGGGCTGCACGACCCGACGCGCCCTCGGCGCGGCCGCGCTCTCCGATACCAGCGAGGACGCGCTCGCCGCCGCACTCGCCACCGCCGATCCGGAGAGCCAGTCCAACGGCTCGCTGATGCGCGTCTCGCCCCTCGGGATCCTCGGCGCCGGACGCCCACGCGAGGCCGCCACCTGGGCCCGTGAAGACAGCGCCCTCACCCACCCTCACCCCGTCTGCCGCGAGGCCTGCGCGGCGTACGTGGCGGCGATCGCTGCGGCCATCGGCGGCGAGGGGGTCGAAGGGGCCTACGCTGCGGCCCGCGACGAGGCGGCGCGGGGGGGGAGCGAGCCCGTGATGAAGGCGCTGTCCGCTGCGGCCGACACCCCGCCCAAACTCTTCTCTGCCGACGCCGGGTGGGTCCTCGTCGCGTTGCAGAATGCCTTCCATCACCTCCTCCGCGCGCCGTCGTTCGAAGCGGGCGTCATCGCCACGGCCCGGGAGGGCGCTCACGCCGACACCAACACCGCCGTCGCGGGCGCCTTGCTCGGTGCCGTGCACGGACGCGATGCCATCCCGGCGCGCTGGCGTCGTCTCGTGCTGACCTGTCGTCCCGTGGCCGAGGCCAGAGCGTCCCGGATCCGACCCGCGGAGTTCTGGCCCGTGGACGCGCTCTTGCTCGCCGAAGCGCTGCTGCTCACCGGGCGCTGAATCCCTCACGCCGTTGACGCTCGCGCGCCGAAGCCATCGCACCGCGGTGGCCCGGGCACCGCCACCTCGAGGGCGCTCGTGCCACCGGCGACGCGCGCCCGGGGCATGCAGCCCGGAGCACTCGCTGACAGAAAATTGACCCCGCGGACGCTCTCTCTTCCCTCGGTGTCGTCCCGCTCGTGCTCGGAAGCGCCCGAGTCACCTGGAAAGCTGTGGATCCGCGTGTACGCTGAGAGGGCGTCACGCGAAAGGGGGGGCCCATGACCGCTCGACGTCCCGAGGCGTATCTTCACCACGAAGCGCAGCTCGATGGCATCCGCATCCACTACGTCCGCGAGGGACGTCGAGGTCGGCTTCCGCTTCTGCTCCTGCATGGATGGCCGGGTTTCTGGTGGGAATGGCACCGGCACGTCGGTCCACTCGCCGAGCACTTCGACGTCATCGCGCCCGACCTGAGGGGCCACGGCAACTCCGAGAAGCCCGACCTCTCCTGCGTCGACCTCTTCCACGTGGACCACGTCGTCGACGACGTGATCCAGCTCCTCGATCATCTCGACCTAGCGCGCGTCTGCGTCGTCGGCCGGGACTGGGCGGCGCTCGTCGTGCACAAACTGCTGCGGCGCCACCGCGGTCGCATGATCCGCGCCGCCGTCTTGAACCCGATCGCGCCCGGCTTCAACGCGCGCGCGCTCGAGGGCGACGCGTCTCCGGACAGTGCCTTCCCCGACCCTCTCGGGATGCAGCTCCACGAGCCCGAGCACCTCGAAGCCCACCACGGCATCCACCGGGATGCCTGCCGCAGCTTCTTCGAGCACTACCTGTCGAGCGGCTCCGACGACCGGCGCCGCTTGCAAGGTGAGGAGCGGGAGATCTACCTCGACAACTTCCTGAAGCCCGGCAACATCCAGGGGGGGCTCAACTACCACCGCGCCAACTTCGGCGCCGCGAGCACCGCGTGGGACAGCGTGGGGCGCAGCCCCTCGGACTGCCCCATCACGTTCTTCCTCAACCACGGCGGCCCGACCTTCCCATCGACCTGGCACGATCTCATCCGCCACTGGTACTCGCGCTGCCGGCTGGAGCACCTCCCGGGTCACCCCTCGATGCGCGAGCACGCCGAACACGTGAACCGGCGCTTGCGCGAGCTCTTCCTCGGCAAGTCACGCGAAGATCCCCCGTCGGTCGACCGGTTGAGCGCGCTCCCATCACAGTGAACGGGCGGTGTACCCTGCGCCGCAGCGCGTATGCCCCTCCCGCCCGGACCTCCCTACGCCGGCTCACCTTCTCTCGCTGGCTCCCCCGCTCACGCCCACGCTGCGCCGCAAGGCCATGCTGGCCTCCCTGGGCCGCCCTACCCCGGAGCGCCAGCCCCGCCGCAGCCCCCCCTCTACGTCAATCCTCCCTCGAAACCGAACGGGGGCCGGAATTGCTGCCTCGTCGCGGCGGTCCTGCTGGGCGTCGTCACCCTCGGCGGCATGGCCCTCGTGGCGGGGAGCACGTACTGGTTCGCCACCTCCAAGCCGGGCAAGTCCGTGCTGCGGGTCGTCGGGCAGGGAGCCCGCGCCGTCGGCGAGTCCGCGCAGGTCATGGCAGACGCCGCCAAGGCACCCGGGGTGAAGGCGGTCGTCGGGCTCGGGTGCCGACCCGCGATGGCCCTCGACATCGACAGGCTCCTCACCGCCATGGATCAGTTCGACGCCGGCATCGCCGCCCGCGGCCCCTCCCCCATCCCGACCCTGATCGTCTGCACGGTCGAGAACGCGGCCAAGGCGCCCACCTGCGACCAGGTCGCCAGCGCCTACCTCCGCGGCGGAGGACTCCCGGGTGGCGACTTCGGCGTCATCGTCTCCACCAGCAAGCATGGCTCCACCAGCAAGCACGGCGGCACGAGCAGCCAGTGTTCCGAGCGCTACGCGCCGACCGGAGCGAAGCTCGGCCCGTACACGGGCGGCATGCCGTCGGTCCCCTTCTCGGCCGTGCCCCCCGCCCCCTCCGCCGCCCCCCCGTGACGACCTGGCGCTCTCACCGCGCCGCCCTCCCCCCTCCGTGACGTCCTGCCGTCCGCGGCCAGGCTCCTCGGCCGGTCCGCGGCCAGTCCTCGACCAAGCCGCTCACGCCCAGGCGACGAGCACCTCGCGCGGGCCACGGTACGGCATGCGGCCGTGGGCCACGACGGCGTTGTCGATCGCCACCACGTCTCCTTTGCGCCAGGGAAACACCACCAGGTTCGACCAGATCACGTCGCGCACGTGCTCCAGATCCGCCTCGGCGATCTCGCCGCCGTCACGGTGGGTGCAATGCATCGTCAGCTCGTCCGAGCGCCGCAGCCGCCGCTGCGCCGCGCTGAGCACGCGGCTCACCTGCCACATGCCGAGCAGCCACGGCGCACGCTGCCGCGCGAACAGGCGTCGGTACTCCGAGACGGCGGTCGACAGGTGGAAGACCTGCACGTGGTTGAACCAGGCCCGCTCGCCGGTCTCCGGGTGCGCCCGCGCCGCGTCGTGCTCGCTGGTGAGCCGGAGCCCGCCTCCGTGCAGCCACGTCGGCCGGAACCCCTCGACGCTGCACTTCGCCTCGACCTCGGCCCGATCGGTCGTGCCGAAGATCTCGTCCCAGCTCTTGAGCTGCCACGGATCGAGCTTCCGCTTGAAGCGCTGGACACGCGCGGAGAGCCCCACCCCACTCTCCCCTTCGGCTTCCGCGATCGGCGCGCCGTAGTTGCGCACGATGCGGACACCACGCTGCTCGAACCGCTCTCGCACGTCGGGGCGCAGGTCGGCGAGCACCTTCCGGAAATCGCAGAGCGGGGTCTCCCCTCCCGCCTCGGGCGCGATCGTGCAGCAGAAGAACAGCCGCCGCGGAGGCCGCGCCGTGAAGGTCATCTCGCAATGCTGCGGGATCGGGTAAAAGCCTGGCAGCTCGCTCGCGGTGAACACGTAGTCGGTGAGCGCCTTGCGCGGCGAGGTGCCCATGTACTCGCTGGAGAGCTCGGGATCGATGGCGCGGGCCACGCGCTCGAAGTCCTGGGGCTCCCGCACCTCGAAGCCACGCAGGAGCAGGGCCCCGTGGGCGCGGAGCCGCGCGCGGAGCGCCTCCTTGCGCGCCTCGATCCACTCGATCAGCGGCGGAAGGGCACGCTGCGCGCGGGCGGCGATGACCAGCGGCAACCCCCGCTCGTCGAGGGGCGCCACGTCGTAGGGACCTTCCAGGGGGGGAGCATCGAGAGGCATCGGCCGTGATTGGAGCAGGACCTGCGCCGCTCGTCACGGGTGGAGGTGAGCCACCACCTGATCGACCACGGGCTCTCGCAGCGACAGAAGCCCCGAGGGCGCGACCCCGAGGGCCACGGTGAGACAGAGCAGCGCAAGAAGCACCGCCCGCTCCCGGAGGAGCAGCGCCTCGACGGTGGCGTGGCGATCGCGCGGCGCCGGACCGAGGAAGGTCCGCTGGAACGCGCGGAAGAGCGTGATCCCGTTGATCGCCGTGGAGAGCAGCATCAAGGCCGCCAGCAAGGGGTGTGCATGCAGCACGCCATGGATGAGCAGGTCCTCGCTGACGAAGGTGAGCGCGCCAGGAAACCCGATGCCCGCGCAGCCGAGCAGGAAGAAGAAGGCCGCCGTGCGGGGCATGCGGATCACCAGGCCGCCGAGCTGCCGCATGTCGGCGGTGCCCGTGCGCGACTCCACCGCCCAGACCACGATGGCGAGCCCGGTCAACGCGATGACCGAGCCGATGCCCTGGAGGAGCGCGCCGCTCACGCTCTCGTGGGTCATCGAGGCCACGCCGAGCAGCACCATCCCCTTCTGGCTGGAGATGAGGTAGCCGAGCATCCGGCGCAGGTCGGTCTGCACCAGCGCGAGCACCGCGCCGTGCAAGAGGCTCACGAGCCCCAGCGCCGCGATGAGGGGCATGCCCACCGAGCAGCCCTCGGGCAAGAGCGGCACCGCGACCCGCAGGAGCAGGTGGATGCCGACCTGCGCCTGCGCGAGCAAGAGCGCCACCCCGAGTGGTCCTCGCTCCAGGAGGACGGGGAGCCAGCCGTGGAACGGCACGGCCGCACGACGCATGAGCACCGCCATGCCGAGGAGTGCGAAGATCACCGGCTGCCAGCCAGCAGGGAGGCCGACGCGCTGAAGCTCGTCGAGATCGAAGATCGCACTGCCCCCTTGGCGACCTGCGAGCCAGGCGATGAGGCCGATGCCGAGGAGGAGCGGCGCGCTCCCGCCGAAGAGGAAGATCCGGTAGGTGCGCCGCAGGAGCGGGTCACGCGACTCCTGCTTCGCGATCAGCCGCTCCCCAGGCAGGAGCGTCGCCACCCAGGCCACCCCGAACAGCGCCAGGTCCCGCGCACACAGCACCGCGAGCGTCGCGCTCGCCGTGACCAGCATGGCGCCGAGCTTCTGACGATCGAGCACGGCGCGACGCCCGGCGACCAGGAGGGCGAGCTGCATGCCCGCGACGAGGGGCGGCAGCACCACACTGTAGCCATCGAGGCCGAGGTGCAGCCCGGCGCGCACGAACGGCAGCCGCGGCCCCAGCGCCTCCACCCGCCCCTCTCGGAAGAGCAGCAACGGGACGAAGGCCAGAAGCAGGGTGACGGCCGAGGCGACCACCGCCCTCTGGAAGGCGCTCTCGCGACGCGGCGCGCGCGCGACCAGCAGCGCACCGAGCAGCGGGGAGAGGATCAAGGCCGAGAGGACGAGCAGCGCGCTCATGATCGCCCCTCCCTCACCTCGCGCCGGTCGCTCAGGAGGGGAGAGGCGACGAGCGCCATCGCCCCACATCCTTGCCCGCGGACCCCGGCAGCCCCCGCCTCGCCGCCGCCTCCTCCGACCGCGCCCCCATGGCCAGCGAGCGCCGCCACCCAGCGCCGCTCCACACGATCGAGCAGCGCGCCGAAACGCATCACCGGCGCCGCCACCAGCCGCTCCTGGACCGCCTCCAGGTGAAACCGCTCCAGCGAGAGCCAGTACATCCGCCGTGCGAACCTCGCTGGCAAGAGCCGACCGACGATGCCGAGCCGCGGCAGCGGTGCCCCGGCGTGGGCCGCAGTGATCTCCTGCGCGTCACGCAGCGCCGAGGGGGCGCGCAAGAGCTGGAGGCAGCGGAGGCAAGCGTGCGCGAACAGGTGCACCAGGGCGAGCCCGTAGAAGCCGAGGCCGATCTCCACGAACATGATCCCGACCTGCGACATCGTCGCGTGCGCGAGGGCGCTCTTCACATCGGGCTGCACCCGCCCCACCACGGTGCCGTAGAGGGCCGTCAGCGCTCCGACCACCGCCACCGCAGCGCTCGCCCAGGGCGCGCTCTGCAACAGCGGCGCCGAGCGCAGCAAGAGGTACACTCCCGCGTGCACGGAGATCGCGCCGTAGAACAGCGCGCTCGACGGCGTCGGCCCCTCCATTGCACGCGGCAGCCAGCTCCCGAGCGGGAACTGAGCGCTCTTGCCCATCGCCGCCAGGAGGAAGCAGAGCGCCAGCGCCGTCGCGCCTCCTTGCCCCAGCGCCGCGCCCGTCCCTGGCCACGTCTCCCCACCGAGCACGATCTCGAAGCTCGACGTGTGCGCGAGCTCGTGCATGAGCACCGCGCCGCCGAGAAGACCCACATCGCAGAGTCGGTAGGTCACGTAGACCCGGACCGCAGCCCGCGCGGGCGCCGCGCGCTCGTGGAAGAATGCCACGAGCAGCACGCTGGTCGCGCCCACCAGCTCCCAGCCCGCGAAGAAGAGATCGATCGTCCCGGCGCACACCAGCCCCAGCATCCCGGTGGAGAAGAGCGCGAGGAGCAGGAAGAAGCGGGTGAAGCCCGGCTCCCGGTGCAGGTAGGCCACCGAGAAGCGGCCGACGACCAGCACGACGAGGGAGACGAGGAGCATCATCGTCGACGACAGCCGGTCGACGAGCAGCACCAGATCGAACTCGTAGTGGGGGGTCATGAACCAGTGACCCACGTCCACGGCCACGAAGGCATGCGGCGCAGCCACGGCGCGTCCCCAGACCACGAGCGAGCACAGGACCGACAAGCTCGCCGCGGAGAGCACGACCCGGGACACGACCCGCTCGCTCGGGGCGCGGAGGAGCAAGGTCCACGCGCCCAGCGCAGCGAACGCGATCGCGGGCGCGAGCACGGCGAGGGCGGCGAGCTTTCCCACGAAGAGATCAGGCAGCCACATGGAACACCTCGGGACGGTCCGCAGCCGCAGCGCGGATGACCGCGGGCGGGACGAAACCGGACTTGCCCCCGTACCAATCGACGGATCGCGCGACCTCGGGCAGCGCCGGCACCGAGAGCGCGAGCGGCTCGAAGCCCCCCGCCCGGAACCGCTGCATCTCGCCCGTCTCCGGGTCGACGCAGACGAGCTGCACCCAGCCGTTCACCACCAGCTCCCGCACCACCGGCTGCCGCGCACAGATGGCCGCGGCCACCTCGGGCGTCGTCTCCACGGCGAGGAGAAGCCGGACCGGCTCGTGGATCTCGACCATCTGCCGCGGCAGCCCGGTGCGCAGATCCCCCGCCGTCCCCTCCATCACCCCGAGCAGCGACACCAGGTTGTGGGGCAGCTTCGTGCCGCACCCGTAGCGCGCGTTGTCGACACGAGAGAAGTAGTACTCCAGGTTGATCCCCGCCCCGACCGGGCCGGCCGCGGCGAGGATGCGCTCCAGGATGTGGCCCTCCGGGTCCTGCGTCGGGTCGTACGAGATCAGGAACGCGCGCCGGTCGAGGAACAGCCCCCGCGTCAGCTCACGCCGACCGATCACCGCGACCGCGTTCGTCGCGTGGCCCAGCTCCGGTCGGGCTTGCCCCAGGTCCTCGGCCCGGGCCTCGACGTGCGCAAGCGCCCCCTCCGGGTCGAGCCGCGCCGGCGCCGACGCGAACCTCCGGCACCGCTCGTGCGCATGGCGCTTGCGCGCCTCGTCGAGGTCGGCCTTCACCGCCCGCAGCGCCGCATGGTGTGACGCCGGCACGCGGTGCTCGTCGTACAGGGTGATCCCGTCCGTGGTCGTGTTGTGCAGCCCGCCGATGAACCAGGTCGTCTCGGGGATGACGATCCCGCGCTCCCGCAGCAGCGCCCTCGCCGCCGGATCGTTCGCCATCTCCGCGAACAGCCGCGCGTTCGGCCCGCCCAGCCGCCCGCCGCACGCGCCGCAGTCGTACGCCGACTGGTGCGGGTTGTTCGTGCTCTTCGACCCGTGACCGAGCACCACCACCAGCGGCGCGAAGCCCTGCACGAGGCCCAGGTTCTCCAGCGACGCTGCGACGCGGCTCGCCTTCTCTGCCGCGGTCAGCCGCCGCAGTGCCCCGCGCCCTTCGTCCTCCTCGGGGCTGTGGAGCTGCGTGACCGGCGGTGGCATGAGGCGCGCCGAGAGCGCTGCCTGGAGCTTCGCCGTCGTGCGCGGCAAGAGCACCCGCGCCACCAGTGGCACCACCGACAGCACCCCCAGCGTCGGCGTGAGCAGCACCCCACGCGCCATCGTGGTCGTCCCGTGGCGCAGCGCGTGCAGCAGGCGAGCCCACCTTCGACGATGCCCCTGACGCCGCACCCCGAGCGCCTCCTCGACGGGGCGCTCCACCACCTCGTACGCCGGCTCGGCTCCGAGCGGGCACAGGTCCATGTACCCCGCGTCATCGAGCCCGCGGTAGCGAATGGGCACACCGAAGAAGCCCGCGATCCCGAACGTCTCGTGGTGGGGCGACAGCTCCTCGACGTGGCGCCGCAGGCCACACGAGCGATCATCCATGCAGCACACGAGCTGGAGCATGGGCTCACGCACCCGCCGCGCCTCGACCGGGCGCTGCACGTTCGCCGCGAGGGCCCCCATCACCTCGTTCCGGAGATGCCGCTCGTACGCCTCGTGCCACACCCGCTGCCGCGCGCCGCCGCCCAAAGCCTCCAGCACCTCGAGCGTCCAGATCCGATCTTCCACCGACAGCGCCTCCACCTCGGACGCCGACAGCCCTGCCACCCGGACGAGCTGGAACAGCCGGTACGGGCGCTCGTGCTCCGGCGACCGTGCGGGCAGCATCGCCCCCCGCACGCTCCGACGGACGCACTCCGAGAGCTCGGCCAGAGGCCCCTCGTAGCCGAGCCGCTGCCGCGCGATCTCGCGCAGGGCGTACCGGGACAGCGTGAGCCGCACCGCCGCGAGCTCCACGAGCGTGACCGGCGGCGCCCCGGCCCCCCGATCCCCCGGGTGGTGCTCCAGCCGGTGGACCATCCCCGCCCACCCGGGCGCTTCGAGCAGCACGCGCGTCAGGTACGCTTCCTGGTGCGCCTCGGCGACGCCCAGCTCGTCCAGCGCACGGAGCACGACGGTCGCCGGCGCGAGGCGCTCCCGCGCGCAGCTCTCCATCTCGGCAGCGAGCCCGTGAAGAAACGCCACGACGGGCGGCGCTTCCCGCGTCATCGAAACGAACGCCGCCCACAGACCCTGCTCTCGCTCGGGCATCGCCCAGTGGGCCACCCCCTCGTCGAGGTACGCCGACAGAAACCTCACCAGGAACGAGCCGATGCGCTCGGCCGCGTCGTCCCCCGTGAGCGCGAGCAGCAGATCCCGGTGGCTCCGGTCGATGCCCACCCGGTCGACGAGCGACGGCTCCCGAGGCGACGCGGGTGGCAGGGGTACGGCGCGGCACGCCTCCCAGAGCGCGCGGGTCGCCTCCGCCCCCGCACGCCCTGCCTCCTCCGCCAGACGCCAGACGAGCCCCGCCGCCGTCTCGGCGCGGAGCGGATGGAGCAGCGCGAGCCGCGCGATGGCGCGACGGGAGAGCGCTCCCCGGCGCTCCTCCGCAGCGAGCGACCTCGCCTCCTCGTCGAGGTACTCGTCCAGCGCCGCATCGAGGTCTGCCTCGGTGATGCGCCCCCCCTCGAAGAAGCCGCGGTACTCCGCTTCGTCGAGGTAGCTCTCGGCCCCGAACAGCGCTCCCGCAGCAGAGACCGCCTCGTGGAAGGGCAGGTGCTGGAAGGCGTGGAGCGTGTTGTGGTGGATGAAGACGCCGATTGGGCCTTGCGCTGGCAGCAGGTGGCCCACCCGGTCGAGGAGCGACTGGAGGCGCCCCTCGGGCGATGGCACGGCGTGAGGTTCTGGAGCGTTCGAAGAGTTCATGGTCGTGGGGGGGTCAGCGGGAGGGGGCAGAGACGAGCAGCACCTTCTTGCGTGCCGAGAGCGGATGCGCCGAGAGCTGATGGAGCGCGTCGAGCCCGACGAGATCGAGCTTCTTGCCCTCGCTTTCCAGCGCGGCGCGCAGATCGTGCAGGTTGGTCATCACCGTGTGGTCCACGACGCGCGCGCTGGAGAGATCGATCGCGATCACCCGCGCGTCCGGGTGGGCCTCGACGCGGCGCTTGAGACCCAGGTAGTTGCTGAACACGGCGGCGTGCTTCACCCGCAGCGTGACCCGCTCCCCCAGGACGACCTCCTCGATCTCCGGGCGGAACAGGCTCTTCACGGGCGTCCCGTTGAGGAGGTGGATGAGCATCTTCACCACGATGCCCACCGCGACGCCGACCAGGAGATCGGTCGCCAGGGTGACCACCGTCGTCGTCGCCAGGATCACGAGCTGCTCCTTGCCGATGCGGAGCGTGTGCATGAACTCCTTCGGGGACGCCAGCCGGATGCCCGTGAAGGTCAGCATCGCCGCCAGCGCTGCGAGCGGGATCCGGTGGATGAGCCCCGGCGCGAACGCCACGAAGAGCAGCAAGAACAGGCCGTGGAAGAAATTTGAGAGGCGAGAGCGCGCGCCGTAGCCGATGTTCGCCGAGCTGCGCACGATCTCGGAGATCATCGGCAGGCCACCGATGAGCCCCGCGATGAGGTTCCCCACGCCGGTCGCAAGGAGATCCTTGTCGAGATCCGAGCGGCGCTTCTGCGGGTCGAGCGCGTCGATGGCCTTGGCGGAGAGCAGCGACTCGATGCTGCCCACCAGGGTGAACATCACCACGTACTTGATCGAGACCGACGACGTGATCTGGCTGAAGTCGGGCAACGCGACGGCCTTGAGCAGGTTGCCGGGCAGGTTGACGAGGAACTTCGGCCCGACGGTGTAGTCGTGGTGCGTGATGGAGAAGGTGTACGTGTGCTCGTGCTCGAGATCGAAGAGGTACGCGAGCGGCATGGATACGGCCAGCACCAGGAGCGGCGCAGGGACACGCTTCGCCCAGCGGAACCTCGCCGCGACGGCGGGCCAGCCGAAGAGGATCGCGAGCGAGAGCGCACCGATCAGCGCGATCTCCGGGTTCAATCGGGAAAGGCTCGCGGGGATCTCGGCGAGCAGATGGAGCGGCTCCTTCGCGGCAGGTGCGACCCCGAGCAGGACGTGGATCTGCTTCGAGAAGATGATGATCCCGATCGCAGCGAGCATCCCGTGCACCACCGACGACGGGAAGAAATCGCCCAGCTTGCCCGCGCGGGCGAGGGCGAGCGCGATCTGGAGCGCTGCGGCGACGACGATGCACGCGAGCGCGCGCCGGTAGCCTCCTCCGTCGGCCCCGCCCAGCTCGGTCACCGCGCCCAGCGCGATGACGATGAGCCCTGCGGCAGGCCCCTTGATGGTCAGCCGCGCGCTGCCCACCCAGGTGGCGACGACGCCGCCGACGACGGCCGTGAGGATCCCGGCGACGGGTGGGAACCCGCTCGCCATCGCGATGCCGAGACAGAGCGGGAGCGCGATGAGGAAGACGAGAAAGCCCGAGACGAGATCCGCCTTCCAGGACGGCCCCAGCGGGGGCGCTGCCTGGACTGGAACTTCTGTGCTGGCCATGAAAATTTTCGGGTCGACGGGCCAGAGAGGCGCAGTGCGCGCCAGCTGCCACGGTTCGAACGCGCGGGAGACGGGACGAGCGCTGGCGCGGTTCCCGACGCTTCGTCTTCATGACGGCAACCCCCGCCCCCATGTCGAGACCCCCCACGACCCCTGACGGTGACACCCGCCAGGAACCGTCGGGCCCGTCATCCCGTCTCCCGTCGTCATGGCAGTTGCGTCCTGCATCGCGCTGGGTGCGGCTGAGGCCCTCTGGCCTCCAGCGCCGACGATGGACATCCGTCCGCACCCGGCTAGAGTCCGCCAGCCGACGCACCCGGCGTGTGCCGAGCCGCTCATGACCGCCCCGCGCTCCTCGACCCTCGGCACCACGCGTGCACAGTTCGAGGCCGCGGTCCGCCCGGTCCTGCCGCGCCTCTACCGCTACTGCGTCTCGCTCAGCGGCGATCACGATCGCGCCGACGACCTCTTTCAGAACGCCATCTTGAAGGCGTTCCTGAACGCTGCCACCTACGAAGGTCGCTCGGACCTCGCCGGCTGGCTCTGCGGCATCGCGCGGAACGAGTACCTCGAACAGCGCCGCACCGAGGCGCGACGTCGCGGCCTCTTCGAGCGCTTCATGGACGCCTGCACCGAAGCGCTCGGCCTCGCCCCCGACGACGCGAAGGCCCCCGACGCCGCGCTCATCCACGCCGAGGACACCGACCTGGTCCTCGCCTGCTTGCAGCAGCTCCCCGAGGACTTCCGGACCGTCATCGTGCTGTGTGATATCGAAGAGCTGGGCCACGACGAGGTCGCCGCCCTCCTTTCCATCCCCAAGGGTACGGTGAAGAGTCGCCATGCGCGCGGTCGCGCACGGCTGCGTGAGGTGTACGAACGCATGGTCGCCCAGGGTGGGCTACCGGCACGGGAGGAGTCGACGTGAACCGCCGAGAGCAGGACCTGCCCCCTCTCCCCGAAGACCTGGCGCGAGGCTTCCAGGCGCTCCGCGCCCGCGAGCCCTCGGAAGACCTCGTCACGCGCGCCTTCGCGGCCCTCCCCACCCGTCGTCCCACCGAGGCCACCGAGGGCGCCTCCACCCAGCAGCGCGGCAACCCGCGCTGGCTTTTCGGCGGCCTGGCCCTCGTCCCCGCCCTCGCAGCCCTCGCCGTCGCCGTGCATCTCGCGGGCAACCAGGGCGATCCCATCGCCGCCCTGGAGCGCTTCGAGGAGCGCGCCGTGGGGCTCGACGAAGTGGGGCAGACCTGGGCCGAGCTCGACCTCTGGACCCATCATCACGCCGGGCGCGCGTCGGTCGTCCACCTGGAGGTGCCAGAGCGCGTCAGCGTGCGCGTGCCCGGCGAGGACGGGAGCCTCCTCGAACACCCCTGCATCGCTCCCCGCTGCGTGCACCGCTTCACCCACAGCGACGGCGGCGGCACCCCCGTGCGCGTCGCCTTCCAGGAACCCGGCCGCTACGAGATCCAGGTGCGCCACGAGTCCAAGGAGGCGCGCGTCCGCGAACGCTTCGTGGTCAACGCCGTGCGCGACTGACCCGCCGGCGAACCGCGTCAGCCCACGCACGACGAAGCGCCCGGCGCACGGGTGAACAACGAAGCGCTTGGCTCACGGGTGAACGTAGACGAGCGTCCCGCCTTTCTCGTGGATCGTCCCGTGCCACGCTGGTGGCACCACGGGCTCGGTCCACGCGAAGAGCCAGGCCGCGTCCGCGGGTGACATGTTCACGCACCCGTTGCTCTTCACCTTGCCGAAGTCGTCGTGCCAGTAGACCCCGTGCAGCGCATAGCCCTTGTGGAAGTACTGCACGTACGGCACATCCCGCAGGTCCCGCGCGTTCTCGCTCGCCTCGTCCCCATCCATCGTCGCGCTCACGTGCTTCGACTGGACGAAGAACGTCCCTTGCACCGTCGCGCTGGTCGTCTCCGGATCGGCGAGCCCTCCGCGCCCGGTCGAGACCAGCGCGGAGAACACCGGGCGGGTCCCCTCGTACGCGACCAGGATCTGCCGGTCGATCGAAACGTCGATCCACTTCAGCCCCCGGCTCGCGTACGCCCACAGATCCCGGCCGAGCTGCGCGATGCGCAGCCCCGAGGCGGGCAACCACAGCCCGGTGTCCGTCTCCACGTAGACCCCGCTCACCGCCGACCGCCCGGTGAGCACCCAGCCCGAGCGATGCTCGGCCCAGCCCTCCGGGCGCAGCTCCCCGGCCGCGTCGGGCTTCAGCGTCCGCACCCCGTGGTGCATGACGAACGCGGGCGTCCCCTCCGTCTTCACCTCCACCCCGCGCACCTGCGACGGGATCACCGCGCGCGTCCGGTCGATCGGGATCAGATCCAGCTCGGTGGTGAGCCCGAAGCGGCGCCCCGTCCAGTCGAACGTGGAGATCAGCCCGAACGCCGAGTTGTGCCGCGCCCGCCCCCGGTGCGACGCATAGCGCAGCTTCTCCTCGGCCCCGTACGGCTTCGGGAGATCACGCCCGCTGGCCAGGTACTCCGTGGGAGGATCCGGCACACCGAGCAGCTGCTCGTTGCGCAGCTCCCAGCTCGATTTCTCGTGCCGACCTCCGTACCCCTCCACCTTGCGCTGCTCGGCCGGAGTCGGCAGCCGCACGTAGAGGTGCGGCGGCGGATTTCGCGATACCACGTAGCGGTAAGGGTACGCCTCACCGCGTAGTGGCCCGTGCGGCGTCGCGTGCACCACGTCGAGGTCGACGTCGAGGCTCGCCGTCCTGCCGATGCACACGTAGCCCCGCGGATGGATCGCGTACCAGCCCTTGCTGCACCCATCGGTCCCGGCGGGCGCTGCCGCGCGCTCGACGACCGTACCGGCCCGCAGGTACCCGAGGCGCATCGACCGACGGCGCGGCTCGGCATGAACGAACGTGCGCATCGCCGTGCTGGCGAGCCGATCCCCTTGCCCTGGCCGCAGCGCGTCCGGACTCTCGACCGGCACGATCTCCGCCTCCTGCTCGGGCGGCGCGGGAGGCGGCGGCGACAGCACCGGCGGGTCGAGCCGCTCCATCGAGGATCGGCCCGGAGGCTCGCTGCTTCCCAGGCACGCCGTGGCCCCGAACAGCAGGGCGATCAGGATCCGGGGCGAGCGCATCGGCGCGCCCCAGCTTTACCTCAGCGCTCGCGCTCGGGCCAGGCGTCTCGACGGGGCAGGGTGCGCCGCTCGGTGGGCTCGGCCACCCGTACCGATAATGGACTGCTCGCGTCGTGATGGCAGGGCTGCGGCGGCTGGAGCGCGCTGTCCGCCGAAATCAGAACGACCCAGGTGAACCCCTTCGCCCTCATGGCCACTCCTTGCACGCGGTCGTCCCGCCGACGCCTCTCGGCGCATCCATCGCTGGGTTCGAGGATCCTGGATCCCCCGATCCTTCGAACCTTGGTCTTTGCCAGCATCACGGTGTGCGTGACGCGGTCCTCGTCATTTTTGGGTACCGAAACGATGGACCGCGGTCAACGATCGGCGGCAGCGCGGATGCCGGTGTCGACCCGATCGAGCCTCGCCGCGAGCGACCGCCGGCCGAGCGCCGGTACGCTTCCGTTGCGGCTGCTCACGAACGCTTCGGGTTCGCAGGGATGGGCCTCGTGCGGGGCCAGGAGCTCTCCCCTGACCCCGCGCGTTTGCGCTCGGCGTGCGCCCCAGGCTCAGCGCACGCCGTCGACGCGCCCGGGGATCACGCCATGGGCACCCCCAGGGACCACGCCACGTGCGCGCCCAGGGATCACGCCATCGACGCTGGAGCCATCGACGCTGGAGTCATCGACGCCGGCGTCCCTCCCGACGGGCTGACCGGACGCGGCCCGTCGGCACACGGCTTCACTGGCGACGTCGGCGCCGGGCTGGTCGTGGCCGTTGCCCTCGGCTGGCCATAGATCTCGGTCAGCTCGAACGCTGCCGCCAGTGCTGGAGAGCCGAGCCGCGCCGCAGCGTCGACGGCCGCCTTGCGCGCGTTCCGCATCAGCGTCAACACGAGGCCATCGAGGATGTCGAGCCGCTCGGTCTCCACGCGCGTCCCTGCCCCCGTATGCTCCTGGTTGCTCGCGCGCAGCTTGACCAGCGTCGCGTCGAGCGCAGCCACGGTGAGTGGCCCCCCTCGATCGGCGGTCGCCGTCACCACTGCGACGTCACGGAGCACGGAGAGCAGCACCTCGAGCTGCTCCGCCAGCTTCTCGCCGACGCGTCCCGGGCTCCTTCGCGTGATCATCAGGACGGCGTCGAGCTTGCGCGCGACCGCCTCGTCCGCCTCGACGCCGCCCTGACGCAGGGCGCGCGCCGTGGCCAGCACGATGGTCCTGGCCGCCCTCCGCTCGCGCCGCGCCGCAGCGAGCAGCTCGCGGTGCGTCTGGAGCGTCGTCCTGTTGCCTCCCCTCACACCGCTCCGATCGACGGCCGCGCGCTCCAGCGCATCCCGCGCGCTGGCGAGCTGCGCCGCGTCCGCTGCGCTGAACCCATGCCGCGTGAGCTCGGCCCCGAATTTCCCGAGCGCTTGAAGGTGTTTGTTGGCCTGAGCGAGCGTCGCCACGGAGCCGAAGCCCCGCCCGATGCGGATGTAATCCTGACGCACGTTCGCAGACATCGCGGAGAGATCGATGGTCGTCATGTCGAGTGATTCCCTTCATCGTGACGTGTCCCTGGGTCTTCCCCTGGGCCTGTTTCCTGTGTCGGTGTCGACGCCATGGCGATGCAGTCTCGACGGTCGTCGAGGCGCCATGACGTCACGCTTCGGCCGGGTGAGCCGACAAGTGCATCGCGTGATGCGTGATGTGAGACGCGCGAAGGGACGTTTTCTTCCAAAGAAATTTTCGAAACTCGATTTTTCATCGCAGAGGACCGAATCAGCCACTGCACCCGCATGCACGAGCGTTTCCGCACGGAGATCCAAGGCCGCGCAGCGCCACACCCTCGAGCGCACCGCGCTCATTCCGTCGCCACTGCGACTTCCAGGGAGCCCCACGTGGATCGGCTCACCGCCTCGGTGACACTTCCGAAGCGACCGTCCTCCATTCCAAAAGCAGCCCCGTCTTCACCGAGGCAGCAGCGGTTCACCTCAGGGCAGCGGCTGCCCTCGCGATGCAGCCGGCATCCATGCCGACGCGATCATCGCCTACGCCGAGGCAGCCGTTGTCCACGCCAGGGCAACCGGCATCCATTCCAAGGCAATCGTCGTCCACGCCAAGGCAGCCGCGGCTCACACCAAGGCAGCCGGCGTCCATACCAAGGCAACCGCTGCTCATCCCAAGGCAATCGTCGTCCACGCCAAGGCAGCCGCGGCTCGCGCCAAGGCAACCGCTGCTCGCACCAAGGCAGCCGGCGACCATACCGAGGCAAGCGCTGCTCACCCCAAGGCAAGCGCTGCTCACGCCGAGGCAGCCCACGGCCACTTCAGCATCAGCGCCGCTCACCCCAGCGCCACCACGCACCGTCCCCGTCAGCCCAGCCTTTCTGCTCCCGCCGAGCGCGCCTCCTCCCGACGACATGCGAACTGCACCGTGCACGACGCCGGCACACAGCGCCGCTCGACCCCGAGCGCCCCCGCGAGACCCCCTCCTTCACGCACGACGTCCCCCTCTCGCCCCACGCCGCGAAACACCACCATCCCCCCATCGCCCCCTCTCTCCGCACCGCTCCGCCCTGACGAGAAGCGAAAGCCACGAACGACGGCATTCCCGCTCACCTCCACGCAAACCCCACCACGCCATCCCGCTCGCCCTTCCTCTTTCACGCGTGGCCTGTTTCAGCCTTCGATTTGATATTGACTTGCGTTTTCATTAATTATCGATAGTGTCTGCCCTGCGCTCATTCATGTGGAGGAACGCGGGATGAAGGCTCCAGCAAGCAACGCCTCGACCGCCCTCGGCGATCGTCCGAGGCACCCCTCGGCACACCTCGTCGAGAGGGCCTCGTGACGACGGCCGTCGAGACGCACGGACACGCCCTCTCCGTGCCCACCGAGCCTCCCCCGATCGACGCGCACCGCATGGAGGGCATGCGCGGCCTGTTCGCCCTCATGGGCACGCAACGCCCCCTCGTCATCGGCGCCTCGCTGAGCGCCGTGCTCGGCGTCGCGGCGGGACTCGCGCCATTCTTCTTCCTCGCGCACATGGCCACGGCCATCTTCGCGACGCCCCCGCGCCTCGACGAGGTGCGCACCCTGGCGCTCGCCTCGGTCGGCGCCGTGGCGCTCCGCTACGTGATGTCCGGCCTGGCCACGGTGCTGGCCCACGTCGCTGCGTTCCGCTTGCTGCACGAGCTGCGCATGCGCCTCGCGAGAAAGCTCGGCGATGTGCCGCTGTCGTTCTTCGCCACGCGCACGACCGGTGAACTCAAGCGCGTGATGATGGACGACGTGAACCAGATCGAGGCGTTCGTCGCCCACAACTTCCCCGACGGCGTCGCGGCGTTCGCCGTCCCCCTGCTCACCGCGGCGGCGCTCGTCAGCGTGGACTACCGCATGGCCCTCGCCAGCATCGCCGCCGCGCCGGTCGCCGTCCTGGTGATGTCCCTCGCCCTGCGCGGGACGGAGGAGCAGTACCGCACCTGGCAAGCGACCCAGGACCGCACGAACAACGGGCTGCTCGAGTACCTGCGCGGCATCCACGTCATCAAGACGTTCGGTCTCACCGCGAAGAGCTTCGGCGACCTCGCCCAGTCGATCGAGGAGAACACCCGCTGGATGGAGCGGTTCATGCGCCGCCACGGCCGCGCGTACGGCGCGTTCCATGCGCTCATCGGCTCCAGCCTGGTCGTGCTCGTCCCGATGGGGGGCCATCTCTACCTCGCCGGGTCGCTCGCTTTGCCCGACCTCGTGCTGTTCCTCGTGCTCGGCCCCCAGCTCCTCACCTCCCTCATGCGGGTGATGTTCGCCTGGGGGAACGTGAAGCGCATCGGCGAGGGCAACGCGCGGATCGCGCGGGTGCTGCTCGCCCCGGATCTGGTCGAGGCGACGAAGAAGGCCCAGCCTCTGCACCATGGCCTGGCCTTCCGAGGCGTGGGCTTCCGCTACACCGACGGGAACGAGGCGCTGCGCGGGGTGAGCTTCGAGGCCGGCGCTGGGAAGGTGACGGCGCTGGTCGGCCCGTCCGGCGCTGGCAAGACGACGATCGCGCGGCTCGTGCCGAGGCTCTGGGAAGCGACGAGCGGCCGCGTCGAGATGGGCGGCGTCGACGTGAACGAGATCCCGCTCGACGCGCTGCTGGAGCGCCTGTCCGTGGTCTTCCAGGACGTGTTCCTGTTCCACGGGACGGTGAAGGACAACCTCCGGCTCGCGAAGCCGGACGCGACGGATGAGGAACTCGTCGCCGCCTGCAAGGCCGCCCGGGCGCACGGGTTCGTCGAGGCCCTCCCGGACGGCTACGACACCTGGATCGGGGAGCGAGGGGCGCGCCTCTCGGGCGGAGAGAAGCAGCGGCTGTCGATCGCGCGTGCGCTCCTCAAGGACGCGCCCATCCTGATCCTCGACGAGGCCACGGCCTTCGCCGACCCCGAGAACGAGGCGCTGATCCAGGAGGGGCTGGCGACGCTGTGCCAGGCGCGCACCGTGCTGGTGATCGCCCACCGCCTGTCGACGGTGGCGTCCGCGGATCACATCGTGGTCCTCGACGCCGGCGAGGTGGTGGATCAAGGCCCGCACGAGGCGCTGCTCGGTCGATGCGGGCTGTACCAGGAGCTGTGGGCGCGCCATGCGGAGGCGCGCGACTGGTCCTTGCACGTGCGCGGGCTGCGCGCCGCCGAGGGGGTGCTGTCGTGATCCGCGGTCTGCTCTCGGTCGGCGAGCGGCTCGCGGGGCGGCGCGAGCCCCGGTTCTACAAGGGCCTCCTGTACGCCGTGGGCGAGGCGGCCGCGATGTCCGCGAGCTATGCCTTGCTCTACCTCTTCCTCGACGAGGCCCTGTCAGGGCGTCTCACGCACCGGGCCCTCGTGCACCTGTCGCTCGGCCTGGTGCTGACGATGGTCGCCCAGATTGCGCTGGCCCAGCCGGCCACGGAGCACATCTTCAACGCGGCGCATGCGCTGATGGGCGACGCGCGCATCCGGATGGCCGATCACCTGCGGCGGCTGCCCATGGGGTTCTTCACCGGGCGCCGCTCGGGCGAGCTCGCGGGCGTGCTCACCACCGACATCGCGCTCGTCGAGGACCTGTGGTCGCACCTCTTCGGCGTGTTCGCCGCCAACCTGGTGCTGCCGGTGTTCGTGGGGGTGGGCCTTTGCGTCCTCGACTGGCGCCTCGGCGCCGCCGTGCTGATCACCCTCCCACTCGCCTTCGTCACCCTGGGCGCGACGATGCCGATCTTCACGCGCCACATGACGCGGGTCGCCGAGGCCATGGCCGACACGAACGCCCGCATCGTCGAGTACGTGCAAGGGATCGCCGTGCTGCGGCTGTTCGGGCGCCACGGGGAGGGCTTCGGTCGGCTCCGCCGCTCGATGGAGGCTCTCCGGGACGCCATGATCCGGACCGAGGTGGCGCCCGCCCCGCTCCTCTCGATCTACGGCTTCACCGTGGAGATGAGCTTCGTGCTCGTCGCGCTGGCCGGCAGCTACCTGATGCTCGGCGGTTCGCTCGAGCCGAGGACGCTGCTGCTCTTCCTCATGGTCTCCGCGGGCGTGTCCCGAAGGCTCGCCGACTTCGGCGTGGCGCTGCTCGGGCTGCGGGGCGCGAACACGGCCCTCACGCGCATCGAGGCGCTGTTCGACGAGAAGACGCTCGCCGAGCCCTCGGGCCCACCGCCGCCGCTCGAGCACTTCGACATCCAGCTCGACGGGGTGTCGTTCGCGTACGAGAAGGAGCGGGTCCTCCACGGGGTCAGCGCCACCTTGCCCGAGCGACGGCTGACCGCGCTGGTGGGGCCCTCCGGGTCCGGCAAGTCGACGCTGGTCCATCTGATCGCACGCCTGTGGGACGTGCCGCGGGACAAGGGCGCGATCTGGATCGGCGGGGTCGACATCCGCGATCTCTCGTTCGAGGCGCTGCACCGGCACATCGCGATGGTCTTCCAGGACGTGGTGCTGTTCTCCGGGACGGTGCTGGAGAACCTCCGGGTGGGCAAACCCGGCGCGACGCGGGACGAGGTGATCGCGGCGGCGAAGGCGGCGCAGGCGCATGCGTTCATCGAGCGGCTGCCACGAGGCTATGACACATTGCTCGGCGAGGGTGGTAACGCGCTCTCCGGCGGCGAGAAGCAGCGGCTGTCCATCGCCCGCGCCGTGCTGAAGGACGCCCCCATCGTGCTGCTCGACGAGGCCACCGCGTCCGTGGACGCCTCGATCGAGGCGGAGCTGCAGCAGGCGATCGACGAGCTGGTGCGGAGCAAGACCGTGGTCGTCATCGCTCACCGGCTGCGCTCGATCCAGCGCGCCGACCAGATCCTGGTCCTCGACGGCGGGCGCATCGTGGAGCGCGGCAAGCACGACGCGCTGCTCGCGGAAGGCGGGTTCTATGCGCGGCTCTGGCGAGAGCAGGAGCGCGCGCGCGGGTGGAAACTGGGCCCACGCGAAGGGGCCGACGGAGCAGTCCGGGAGGTGGTGCATGCCTGAGGTCCCTGCAATGCTGGCGAACGTGATGGAGCCCTGGTTCGCGCGCGCGACGCGCGTGACGGGGGTGGAAGACCTGGCCCCGCGGCTCAAGCGGGTGCGCTTCGAGGGCGGCTCGCTGCGCGGCCTGCGCTTCCGGGCGGGTCAGGAGGTCGAGTTCCGGGTGAGCGAGACGGCCTTCCGGCACTACACGCCATCGTTCTTCGACGGGGTGGCAGGCGCCCTGGAGGTGGTCTTCTTCCTGCACGGCCACGGGCCGGGGAGCCACTGGGCGAGCGGGCTGCGGGAGGGCTCGACCGCGAACGTGCTGGGGCCGGGCGGCAAGCTGGGGCTCGATCCGTTCGCCGCGACACACGTGCTCCTCGGCGACGAGACGAGCATCGGGCTGTTCGCAGCGATGGGGCGCTCGCTGCCGCCAGGGAGCCGGGCGGTGGGTGCCGTGGAGCTGGACGCGGGCTGCGAGCGGTGGCCGGGGCTCGCCGGCAGCGCGCTCGATGGCGTCGCGCGGGGAAAAGGGCCACGTGGAGCGCCGCTCCGCACGTGGCTGGAAGAGCACCCCGCGTGGCTGGAGCCGCGGCGGGCGCAGAAGGGCGACACCACCTTCTACCTGTCGGGGCACGCGGGCTCGATCGTGGAGCTGCGCCGCTGGCTGGTGGAGGAGCGCGGCATCCCGAAGGGGGCCATCCGCACCAAGGCGTACTGGGCTGACGGGAAGCGAGGACTCTGATGACCGGACAGAAGACGAAGATCGCGCTGGGCGACATCCAGGAGACGCTCTTGATCCCGCTCTATGGGCGCGCGGTCGAGACGAAGAAGAAGCGGCCCTTGCTCGCCGACCCCAAGGCCGTGGAGATGGTCGACGCCATCGACTACGACTTCGGCAAGTTCGGCCGTACGAAGAGCCTGTTCGGGTCGGTGCTCCGGACGGTCATGCTCGATGTGTGGATCAAGGACTTCCTCGCCAAGCACCCCGCCGGCACGGTGGTCGAGATCGGCGCCGGCCTGAACACGCGCTTCGAGCGGCTCGACAACGGGCAGCTCCGCTGGTTCGACCTGGATCTGCCCGACTCGGTGGCGCTGCGGCAGAAGTTCTTCTCGGACACCGACCGGCGCAAGACCCTCGCGGCCTCGGTGCTCGACGAGGGCTGGCTCGACACGGTCAAGGAGAGCGACGGCCCGTTCTTCTTCGTGGTGGAGGCCGTGTTCCTGTACCTGCCCGAGCGTGATGTGAGAACGGCGCTGGAGCGCATCGCGCAGAAGTTCCCGGGCGCGCTCATCGCCTTCGACACCGCCGCCGGACTGATGGTGCACAGACAGCACGAGCACGACGTCATGAAGAACATGGCGGCGCGGTTCACGTGGGCCTGCGACGATCCGCTCGAGATCGAGCAATGGCACATCGGCCTGCACCTGCTGGAGACGCGCACCTACGCCGAGGCGCAGAAAGCGATCTGGCCGAAGCTGCCGCTCCATTTCAAGGTGCTGAGCCGCGTCGGCCCGGTCCTTTTCAAGAAGTTCATCAACGCCTACCGGCTCAACCTCTTCGAGATCCAGAAACGCGCCTGAGCCCCTCGTCCCCACGGTAGGACACGCGCACCGCCGCACCGCACACGGGAGGGGTGCGCACACTGCTGCTTCGCCGTGCCCGCCGCACCGTCGCTTCGCAGCACCGCCCCGCGCTCCACTCGGAAAACCTGGCATGTCTCGCCGCGACGGGTCTGACGCTCGTTGCATCGGAAAACTGGCGAAATTCCGCGGTCTCACGCATCAACGCCTCGGATGTGCTCCGCACTGCCAAGTGGGGCCGTTCTGTGCCATTCTTGGAAAAACGAGGTGCTTGCCATGACTTCTTCCGATCATGTGACCAACGTTCTCCGGCGGGTTCTCGCCCTCTCCCTCGCCCCCATCGTGGGTGCCTGCTCTGCCTCGATCGACACCGAGGGCTTCGAGCCCGTCACCTGCGCGTCCGGGGGTCGGACCGCCGTCTTCCCGCTCGACACCCCGGGCGGCGCCGACGACTACCTCGAGCTGCGCCAGATCGAGGACGTCACCTCGCCCGCCCAGACGCAGGGTACGCCATGCGCCACGGCGAGTGACGTGGCCGCGTGCCAGGAGCAGATCGCGACGGCGGCGGACCAGGTGACGACCGGCTTCCGGGTGGGTGACTGCGCGGACCTCTGCCCTCAGCACATCCTGATCGTCAACTCCGGCGATCAGGTGACGGTCCTCGCCAGCGCCGAGGCCGTGAAAGACTGGCTGGGCCCCGTGGATTCGCCCGCCGACGCGGTGCTGATGGCGCAGCTCGCGGGCTACGACGTCCCTTGCAACGACCCCGAGGAGGGCGGCGTCAAAGCCGTCGGCAGCGACTACGAGGTGCTCGGAAACAAGTACATGTCGCAGTGCCCCGTCGAGCGGGCGAAGTTCCGCCTGAAGGTCAATGCGCAGGGGGCGGTGAGGGAACTCGAGAGCGAGGTGATCGAGTCGGACTCCGGAGGCTGCATCGGGCGACGTCCCGAGGGCCTCACGCACCAGAGCGGCCAGGGGACGACGCAAGCGGGCGCGTACTTCGCCAACGTGGCTCACCTGGAGGCGGCCTCGGTCGACGCCTTCGAGCGGCTGCGGGAGGAGCTTGCGTTCCACGGGGCGCCTCAGGAGCTGCTGGACAGGGCGGACGCCGCGCGCGAGGACGAGGTGCGCCACGCGCGGGTGATGCGCCGGGTCGCCGAGCGGTTCGGGGGGATGTGGAAGGAGCCCGCGGTGGAGCACCGCGCGCCGCGTTCGCTGGAGGAGATCGCCATCGAGAACGCGGCCGAGGGCTGCGTGCGCGAGACCTACGGGGCGCTGGTCGGGATGTGGCAAGCGCAGTTCGCCCGGGATCGGGTGGTGCGGCGGGTGATGCGCCGGGTCGCGCGCGACGAGGCGGCGCACGCGTCGCTGGCGTGGGCGGTGGATGCATGGCTCTTGCCGCAGCTCTCCGAGGAGGCGCGAGCGCGCGTGGAGGCTGCACGACAGCACGCCCTCGCCGAGATCTCCGCAGAGGCCCGGCAGGGCTACGATCCGGAGCTGGTCACCATCGCCGGCATGCCGACGGTCGACGCGGGTCAGCGGCTCGCGCAGACCTTCATGCAAGCGCTCCCGGCGCTGGCGGCGTGACCGCCCGCGCGGCAGCCCCGTCGACCGAGAGCGCCCCCTCACGGTGGCCCCGGCGACCAGGGTTCGCGCTCTCCCCTTGATCACCCTTCGCGCTTCAGGACTCACCCCACCTCGACGCGCAGCGCCCGCACGAGGGGCGCTCACCCCCCGCTGACGGACAGCGCGAAGTGCGCGCCCGTCAGCGTCTCCGCTGGAGCCAGATCACACCCCTGCACGGCACCGATCGAGGCCGAGAGCGGGAATCCTCAGCACGCCCCGAGGACGCGAGGCGCCTCAGGCGCGCGGCACGCCGTTCGCACAGCGTACCTGGACGAGGTGATTCCATGAGGTGGTACATCGTAGCGGCCTCAGCGCTGGCACTGACGGCTTGTCGGGAGGGCAGCTCCGACAAGGCGCTGGGTAGCGAGCGCGATGGGCTGCAGCATGGTGGGCAGCCAGCCCAGCAGACACCAGAGAGCCGGGTCGATCGTGGTCAGATCGAGAACTACCAGGCCCAAGAGCGGGTCGAGCGACCCGTGGTCCGCGAGCAGGTGCCGCAGTCGGCCGCAGTCGACATGTCGGAGATCCAGAGCTACGAGCGCGAGCTCTCCGACTACGACCGCGAGCTGACCCAGTACGAGCGGGAGCTCGTCGTCCGCGAGCGCCAGCTGGCGGCCCAGGAAGAGGCCTTGCGACGTGAACAGGCGGCCTTCGACGAGGGTTACGACGCGCGGGCAGAGCAGGAGCCGAGGGGTGGAGCGATCATGGCGCCCCTGGTCGGTCCCTACCAGGACGAGTACGAGCGCCAGATGACCGAGGAGCAGGCCGCGCAGGAGCAAGCACGGCGGGCCGAGGAGCGCGTGCAGGGCGTGAACGAGCAGCAGAATGGCGGGTTCGTCGTGCCGCCCTATGGCTACGGCGTCGACGCGCAAGGGACTCGAGGCGCGCCAGTCCAGAACCCGAACCAGCCGATGGGCTCGCCCTATGCGCCCGGGCAGACGGGGGGAAACAGCGCGCAGCCGGCGCAGGGGCAGCCGATGGGCTCGCCGTATGCGCCAGGGCAGAGTGGCGGCACCAGCGCGCAGCCCAGCCCGAACCAGCAGCTCGGCTCGCCCTACACTGCGCCTCAGCAAGCAGCAGGAGCGCGCCCGGGTCAGGTGCAGGGCACAGGGTTCCAGGGCCGCCCGGGCGTCCAGGCCGTCCCAGGGGTCCAGGGTGCCCCGGCAGTTCAGGGTGGCGCCTCCGTCGCGCCCTCGCGTCCCTGACCTGCTGACCCGACGCTGCCCGACAAAGCGGCGGGTCGGCGGTCCCAGGCCTGTATCAGGCCCATCGCGCTCGACCCGAGACGCCACAAGAAGCAGTGGCCGATCGCGTCGCCGCAAGCGTGCATGACCCACTCGAAACGCCGAGGACGTGCACCGCCGCATCGAGGTGCACCGCGCGATGACGCGGAATGTGTCCAGGGTCGCGGCGAGGCGGCCGGCTTGACCAGGTGGAGGTGACGCACGAGGATAGGCCCGTGCCGCAGCGGAAGCGTTACCTGTTCGTCTGTGTGAACCGCCGCCCCGAGGGCACGCCGAAGGGCTCGTGCGCAGAGCGGGGCGCGGCCGAGGTCCACGCAGCACTCAAGCTCGAGATCGGCAAGCGGGGTCTCGCCCGCACGGAGATGCGTCCCTGCACGGCGGGATGCATCGACGTGTGCTGGGCAGGCCCGGTCATCGCCGTGGAACCCGACGGGTATTTCTACGGCCGGGTCACGGTCGACGACGTGCCGGCGATCGTGGACGCGCTCGTCGCGGGGGAGCGCGTCGAGCGGCTGGTGTTGCCGTCCGAAGACTTCGACATGGCCTCGGCGGGACCGCCGCTGCCGCTCACGGTCCGTGACGAGGCAGCACAGACGGCGCCTGGCGTGGTGCTGCGCCGAGGGCCGGCAGGTCCGGAGGCGGGGTGAGGGGGATCGAGTTTCACGAGACGATGACGGGGAGCTACCACCTCGTCACGTCACCGCACGCCGAGCGCCCGATGTCGTTCACCGTCCGGGCGCGTACCCACGGGGGGCTGCGCGGCCTGCTGGGGCGCCCCGAGGCGGAGATCGAAGGGGAGATCGACGCCGAGGGGCTGGCGGAGCATCGCTACTTGAAGGGGCGGCTTGCGCTCGACGTGCTGCGCACCGGCAAGCTCGTCTACGACTTCCAGTTCGAGGACGACGCGGGGCGCCCGTGCCGCTTCGCGGGCGAGAAGACGGTGCGGCTCGACGATCTGGTCGAGACGATGACCGTGCTCCCCGGCAAGCTCGTGCTCCAGGGAGACGGCGGCGAAGAGATCGGCCAGGCGTTGCTGAGGTTCGATTTGCGGGGGGACTTGATCCGGTTCCTCCGGAGCTTCCGGGTGGTGAGGTGAGCATGCGACGGATACAGCCTGCCGAGAGTGTGGTCCTGGTGGTCGATGTGCAGGAGCGCCTGGCGCCGGCGATGCCGGAGCCGCAGCTGGCGGCGCTGACGCGGGCCACGACGGTGCTGCTGGAGGCCGCGAAGCTGCTCGGGGCGGGGGTGATCGCGACCGAGCAGTACCCGAAGGGGCTCGGCCCGACGATCCCGGTCATCCAGGAGAAGCTGACGGCGGCAGGGGTCGACGTCCTGCCGAAGATGGCCTTCTCGGCCTGCGAGGCCGATGGCTTCGAGGCGCGGTGGTCGAAGCTCGGCGCGCGCGTGGCGATCGTCGTGGGGATGGAGACGCACGTGTGCGTGTACCAGACGGTGCGCGAGCTGTGCGCTCGTGGGGTCCCCGTGCTCGTCCCCTTCGACGGGGTCTCGTCGCGTCGTGATGATCACAAACAGGTTGGCCTCGATCTGTGCCAGGGCGCGGGCGCGACCATCACCACGATGGAGACGGTGGTGTTCGACTGGTTGCGCGTCGCAGGGACCGAGCCGTTCCGGCATCTCTCGAAGCTCCTTCGCTGAGCTTCGGCCCGCACCCTGTCGGCGCCGTGCTCTGGCGAGCGCGCCGGCTGCGATGAGGTTCAGACGTCGCGCCGCAGACGTCGCGCCGCAGACGTCGCGCCGCAGACGTCGCGCCTTTGGCGATCACGCGCATCCACGGAGTAGCCCGTTGCCATTTTGACATCGGGAGCGCGCCTGGACACTCCATCCGCTCGCGTGACATAGTGCCCCGATGGCTGACGAGCAGGCGGGGGGACAGCCAGAACCCGCAGGATCGGAGCTGGCAGGCAACCCCACGGTCCTGGTGGTCGACGACGACGCCTCGAACCTGGCGTCGATCCAGAAGATCTTTCAGCGCGACGGCATGCGCGTGCTCACGGCGGACAGCGCGCGTACGGCCCTCGATCTCGCACGCAGCCACCGGGTCCAGGTCGTCTTGACCGACCTGATGATGCCAGGCACGAGCGGCATCGAGCTGATGCGCGCCTTGAAGCAGGTGTCGCCCGACACCGAGGTGGTGATGATGACCGCCTACGGCACCGTCGAGACCGCCGTACAGGCCATGCGCGAGGGCGCGTACGACTTCGTCGAGAAGCCACTCAAGCGCATGACGATCATCAAGAGCGTGCGCAAGGCGGCGGAGCGGCAGTCGCTGGTCGCGGAGAACCGCTCGCTGAAGCAAGAGATCAAGCTGCTCACGAGGCGCGAGATCGTGGGCTCCAGCCCAGCGCTGCGGCGGGTCCTGGACGTGGCCACGCAAGCGGCCCCCTCCAGCGCGACGGTGCTCGTCCTCGGGGAGAGCGGCACCGGAAAAGAGCTCTTGGCCCGCTACATCCACGAGCGGAGCACGCGCGCGCGGGGCCCCTTCGTGGCAGTGAACTGCGCGGCCATCCCCGAGTCCATCCTCGAAGCCGAGCTGTTCGGACACGAGCGCGGGGCGTTCACCGGGGCGTTGACGCGCCGAGAAGGGCGCTTCGCGCGGGCAGGAGGCGGCTCGCTGTTCCTCGACGAGATCGGGGAGCTGTCGCCCGCAGTGCAGGTCAAGTTGCTGCGCGTACTCCAGGAAGGCGAGTACGAGCCGGTGGGCGGCGACACGCAGCGCGCGGATGTGCGCGTGGTTGCGGCGACGAACAAGGATCTGCGCGCCGAGGTCTCGGCAGGCCGCTTCCGCGAAGACCTGTTCTACCGGCTCAACGTCATCGCCATCACGGCGCCGCCGCTGCGCGCGCGACGGGAAGACATCCCGCTCCTGGTCGATCACTTCCTCGGGGTGTACTGCGCCAAGAACAACCGCAGCCGCCTGGAAGCGCCCCGAGAGGTGCTGGCGCGGCTGCTGGATTACCCCTGGCCCGGCAATGTTCGCGAGCTGGAAAACGTCGTCGAGCGCGCCGTGGTGCTGTGCCGCGGAGATCGTCTGTCGGTGGACGACCTGCCCGACGCAGTTCGTGATGTGGCCGAGGCGACGCCCAGCACCCTCACCTTCTCCGTGGGAACGCCGCTCGACGAGGTGGAGCGACGGCTCATCCGTGAGACGCTGCGGTACGCGCACGGCGACAAGTCGCTGGCAGCACAGCTCCTCGGGATCTCGACGCGGACGATTTACCGGAAGCTGGGCGAGCTCGAGGGTGGCGCGAGCCCACCAGCGGGCTCGACGGGAAGCTGATGGTCGCATCCACGGACCTCAGGGTCGGATTGTCAGATTGGCAAAGCCCTTTCCCGAGAGCCCCCCTCGTGCGCCACCTTGGCGCGCTGGATCCCGTCGATCCAGGGTTGTGAGAATATGGCGCGTGAGACGATATGCGGTTCTACACGCCCTTTCTGAACGGTCGACGGGCCGGACGGCGGGGGCATTGACCTCTGGCACGGGACTCGCTTACACGGAGTCGGGCGCATGGGTTTTGACGCGATCCTCAAGCGGTATTTTCCAGCGATCGTCTGCGTACTGATCGCCATCGCGGCCTATTTCCAGGCATCGGGGATGGGACAGATGGTCGCGTCGAACATCTCCGAAGGGGCGGTCCCCACACCGCCACCAGCGACGCCGCGCGCATCCACCACCGTGCCGGGCAACCAGGACCACGCCACGAGCGCCGCGGCCATCCTGTCACGGAACCCGTTCGACTCGGTCACCGGACCGCTCGACGGCAAGCCGCTGGATCTGTCGGTGAGCCACGAGGAGGAAGTCCACAACCCCGAGGACCCGTACGACGATCCGCCCTGCGACAACACCAAGGTGGTGCTCATCTCGCAGTCCGACGATCCAGAGTGGTCGTTCGCGGCATTCGCTGGATCCGACGGCAAGACGCAGATGCGGCGTCAGGGCGACGAGTTCAACGGCAAGACGGTCTACTACGTCGGCTGGGATCGGGTGTGGCTCACCGCTGGCACGGGCGGCGCGCGCTGCCAGGCGTCGATGCGCGACAAGATCGTCGCCGCGCCGAAGCCTGCCGCCACGGCCGCTCCCGACACCAGCAAGCGCGGCCGCGGCCGCAAGGTCCCGGCCGACATCGCCTCGAAGATCCACAAGGTGAGCGAGACCGAGTTCAACATCGAGCGCAGCGTCGTGGATCAGATCCTCGAGAACCAGGCGGAGCTGATGCGCAGCGCGCGCATCGTGCCGGAGAAAGAGGGCGACAAGGTGGTGGGCATCCGCCTCTTCGGCGTCCGCCCCGACTCGCTCCTCGGCACGCTGGGGCTGGAGAACGGCGATCGCCTGCAGAGCATCAACGGCTTCGAGATGAGCGATCCGCAGAAGGCACTGGAAGCCTATGCGCGGCTCCGCAGCGCAGATCGGCTGTCGGTGAGCGTGCAGCGCAAGGGCAACCCCTTGAACATCGACTTCAACATCAAGTGATGGCGTGGAGACTGCCGCGGCGGAGCGCGCCGCACGGGAATGATCGAGGACGCACGAGGTTGGTGCTCAAAACACCGGAGGCGGGAAATCGATGGCGCGGTTGATCGGCATGATGAACGAAGGGAGCTTGCTCCGACGGACGCTGATCCACGTGTGCGCGTTCGCGCTCGGCTCGGTGGCGTTCGTGACGGTCGTGAGCGTCATGCTCGTGACCATCACCCGCGCGGTGCTCCCGACCGAGGGCGAGAGCGCCGCGACGGTCGACGAGGAGGAGGCCCTCCCCGAGGAGGGCGCAGCGACCGACAAGCCCACCGCCGCGGGAAAGCCGCTTCGCACCCCGCGCCGCTTGCGCAATGCGGTCCCCACCACGCCGGCGATTGAGTCTCAGTAGCGTTTTTTCAGACCGATCCCCTCCTCCACGCTTCCCTACCTCCGAGGACGCAGTACAGAAGCCGGACCGACTCCGATGGCAATGATTTCCCCCGAGCGATCCCTCCGCCGCGCGCGACTGGTCTCCACGTCCGCTCTGGCGCTCGCCCTCGCGGCGGCCGCGCCAGCAGCCCAGGCGCAACCGGCACGCGGGAACCCCGTGCTTCGCACCCCGGCGCAGCGTCAGATCGAGCGCCCACCCGCTGCTGGTGTGACCCCGCGCGCCGCCACCCCCGGGCCCGCTGCGGCGGCTCCCGTGGCCCCTGGCAACGCACCCGGCGACGACGACCCGATGGCGAGCGTCAAGCAAGGTGTCCAGGAGATCGAGTTCAAGCCCAAGCCGGGCGGCTACCGCGTCTCGTTCAACCTGGAAGAGGCCGAGCTGCCGGAGCTGGTCAAGGCGATCAGCAACATCACCGGCCGCCGCTTCATCTATGGCGGCAAGCTCCGCCAGATCAAGGCGAGCGTCTACGCGCCCGAGAAGGTCACCGCCGCGGAGGCCTACAGCGCCTTCCTGTCGATCCTGCAGACCAACGGGATGACGGTCATCCCGCACGGGCGCTTCCTGAAGATCGTTGAGACCCAGGGCGTCGTGAACGACACGACCCCCGTGTTCGGCATGGCGGCTCCCGTACCCAACGAGGACCGCTACGTCACCCGGCTCTACCGGCTGAGCAACGTGGACGCCAACGAGGCGAGCCAGGTGCTCATGAAGTTCAAGTCGAAGGACGGTGACATCGCCGTCTACACGCCGGGGAACCTGCTGATCATCACCGACACCGGCAGCAACATCCAGCGCATGCTGCAGATCATCGAGGCCATCGACGTCGGAGGCGCCGGCGAGCAGCTCTGGGTGCAGCCTGTGCATTACGCGTCGGCTGCCGACATGGCCACCAAGCTCGGCGACATCCTCGATCCTTCCAAGGCGGCCAGCGGCGGCAAGGCGGGCCCGGGTGCCGCAGGCAGCGGTGGGGGTGGCAAGTCGCGGATCATCGCCGACGACCGCACCAACTCGCTGATCCTCACGGCCACCGAGCCGGACTACATGCGGGTGCTCGCGATCCTGAAGCGCCTCGACGTGCCCCAGACGGGCGAGGGCCAGATCCACGTCCTGCCGCTACAGCACGCGCTCTGCAAGGACATCTCGACGACCCTGAACCAGATCCTCGGCGGCTCGGCCGGATCGTCGAGCAGCGGGGCGATGGGCGGTCGTGGCGCGGGCGCTCAGCGCGGCGCAGCCAACGCAGGTCCCCCCATCCCGGGCTCCGCGGAGACCCTCTTCGAAGGCCAGATCAAGGTGACGTGCGACGAGGCCAGTAACAAGCTGGTCGTCACCTCCTCGATGCGCGACTACGCGCAGCTCCGCGGCGTCATCGACGAACTCGACATGCCACGGCGTCAGGTCTTCATCGAAGCCGTGATCATGGACGTGAGCGTCGATCGCGTGAAGGACTGGGGCGTCGGCTACCACGCAGGCTCTCCGTTCAGCACCGTCGCGACCGACGACGCCTTCATCTACGGCGGTAACAACCCGGGGCAGTCCATCCTCGGCGTACCGGCCAACCTCGAAGCCCTCGCGCTCGGCATCCGTGGCCCCGAGATCCAGGGGTCGAACAACCTGCTCGGAACGGGCGTCTCCATCCCCGGCCTCGGCGTGGTGCTGCACTGGCTCGCAAAGAACGGTGATTCGAACGTGCTCGCCACGCCTCACATCATCGCGACCGACAACGAGGAGGCGAAGATCTCCATCGGCCAGAACATCCCGCTGCAGACCAACATCGGCGGGGCCGCAGGCGGCATGGCCGGGCTCGCCGGCGCCGCCGGCGCGGCGGGTGGAATGGGCCTCGGCGGTCTCCTCGGCGGGTTCGGTGGCTTCGCTGCGCCCCGCCAGGACGTCGGTACGACGATCACCGTCACGCCTCACATCAACGACTCCGACCTCGTGCGGATGGAGATCTCCGAGGAGATCTCCGACGCGGGTCCCGCCGTCGGCGCCCTCGGGGCGATCCCCATCAACAAGCGCACGGCGGAGACCATCCTCACCGTCAAGGATCAGCAGACGGTCGTCATCGGCGGCCTCGTCCGCGACGCGGTGATCAACGCCGACACCAAGATCCCCATCCTCGGGGATCTGCCCGTCCTCGGCTTCCTCTTCAAGCAGTCGAAGAAGACGACCACGAAGACCAACCTGCTGCTCATCCTCACGCCCTACGTGATCCGGAATCAGGACGATCTCCGGGCCATCTTCGAGCGGAAGATGGAGGAGCGGCAGGAGTTCATCGATCGCTACTTCGTGTTCGCGGACGGCAAGACCTGGGAGCCACCGCGCGACTGGGGTCGTCAGAACGGTTTGGTCGAAGACATCCGACAGTCGATGATCAAGGAGGAAGAGCGAATCCGCCTGGAGGAGGAGTCTCGTCCCCGCGATCGCATGGTGCACTCGCCGGTCGAGCCCATCGGAATGCCGTCCTTCGGTGCGAAGAGCGCGGACGATACCTCCATGGGCGGCGCTCCGGCGGTGGACGAGGGTGGTGGGCCCGTGCCGCGAACGCCGCGCGCGCCTCGCGTTCGTCCCCAGCGCGCACGACCGCAAGGGGAGTCGGTGGAGTAGCGCGCCACGGCGCGCCTGCCCGCCAGGACGGGAGCGTCGAGCGCAACCTGGTGAGGTGATAAGAGGGAGCATGAGCGCGCAGCAGCACTACTTCGGCGAGATCCTGGTCCGGAGGGGCGTCGTCCCCGAGGAGCGGCTCCTCCCGCTCTTCGAGACGATGCGCGAGCGCGGCCAGTCGCTGATGGATCTTCTGATCCAGGGCAACGTCACGGACGAGCAGAGCATCGCCAAGGCGCTCGCCGAGGAGTGCGGTTACGAGTTCATGCCCCGCATCGACACCGATGCGGTCCCGCTGGAGGTCGCCGAGCGGCTCCCGCTCTCCTACGTGAGGCAGCGCAAGATCCTGCCGCTCGGGATCTACGACGGCGTGGTCTTCTGCATCCTCGCCGATCCCCTCGACACGACCGCGATCGACGACGTCCGTTCGCTCTTCGGGATGCCCGTGAACATCGCCGTCGCCACCAACACGGCGGTGGTCGACGCCATCAACCGGGTGTGGGAGCGCAAGGAGAACGACGGCGGCAACCTCCAGGGAGATCAGGCGCACGAGGACGACAACCTCGTCGACATCATCGACTCCGACGATGACGCGCCGATCATCGCGTGGGTCAACAGCCTCTTCGCCCAGGCAGTGCGAGAGCGCGCCAGCGACATCCACATCGAACCGGAGGAGCGCGACGTCGTCGTGCGCTACCGGATCGACGGCGAACTCTATGTGGCGCGGCGCGCCTCGAAGCAGTTCATGGCCCCGATCATCGCCCGCGTGAAGATCATGGCCAGCCTGAACATCGCCGAGAAGCGGCTTCCCCAGGACGGCCGCATCACGCTCAAGATCGCCGGCAAGAGCGTGGACATCCGCGTCTCGACCGTCCCGACGAGCCGAGGGTTCGAGCGCATCGTCATGCGTATCCTCCACAAGACCTCGGTGCTCCTGCATCTCACCGATCTCGGGTTCGCGCAGCGCGAGTACGGCGTGATGGACGGGCTCATCCAGCGCCCCGACGGCATCATCCTGGTGACGGGTCCGACGGGTAGCGGCAAGACGACCACGCTCTATGCGTGCTTGAACCGCATCAACGATCCCAGCCGCAACATCCTCACCGCCGAGGATCCGGTGGAGTACGAGATCGGTGGCATCCACCAGGTGCACGTCCACCCCGGGATCGGGCTGACGTTCGCCAGCGCGCTCCGCGCCTTCCTCCGTCAGGACCCGGACGTCATCATGGTCGGCGAGATCCGCGACAAGGAGACGGCAGAGATCGCTATCCACGCGTCCCTCACGGGTCACCTCGTTCTCTCGACGATCCATACCAACGATGCCCCGGGCGCCGTGACCCGCCTCGTGGAGATGGAGATCGAGCCGTTCCTGGTCCGGAGCAGCGTCATCGGGATCCTGGGCCAGCGCCTGGTGCGCATGCTGTGCCAGCAGTGCAAGGTGCCCTATCGGCCCACCGACTACGAACTGCAGCAGCTCGGCCTCGACAAGGAGCGCCTCGCCTGGAAAGCGCGCAGGAAGCTTTCGCCCCGCTACCAGGTTCATGGACAGGTCTACGATTTCATCGGGAAGAACATGGGAGATCCTGTGTTCTACAAGCCAGGTGGGTGTGAGGCCTGCATGAACAAGGGCTTCATCGGACGGCGCGGCATCTACGAGCTGATGGTGGTCGATGACGCGATCGGACCTCTGATCCTGAAGAGCGCCGATGCGCAGACGATCAAGCGGGTGGCCACGTTGAACGGGATGGACACGATGCGCGACGACGGTGCGCGCAAGGTCCTGATGGGCATGACGACGGTGGAAGAGGTCCTCGCGGCAACGCAGGAGGACGTGGTCATCGACGAGTAGGGGGTTCCTCGTGGCCGTCTTCGAATATCGAGGCATCCTCGCCAGCACCGGAAAGCCGGTCAAAGGCGTCCGCGACGCGGAGAACGCCAAGACGCTGAGGGTCGTCCTGCGCAAGGACGGCATCATGCTGACGAGCGCCAGCGAGGCGCACGACAAGGCGTCCAAGAGCGGCGGCAGCATCAACCTGAAGGCCTTTTTCGGCCGGCCGAGCACCGGCGACGTCGCCCTGATGACGCGGCAGCTCGCCACGCTGCTCAAGGCTGGCGTGCCGCTGCTCGAGTCGCTGAACGCGCTGATCGATCAGGTCGAGAAGGAGACACTCAAGCGCGTGCTCACGCAGGTGCGCGAACAGGTGCGTGAGGGGCAAAGCTTCGCGAAATCACTGGAGGCGCATCCGAAGATCTTCCCCGGCCTGTACACGAACATGGTCCGCGCTGGAGAGGCCTCCGGCACGCTGGAGGCCGTGCTGGAGCGCCTGACCCAGTTCATGGAGTCGCAGGCGAAGCTCAAGGGCAAGGTCACCGGCGCGCTGGTCTACCCCATCTTCCTGACACTCATCGGCGCTGGCTTGATCACCGGTCTCATGGTCGGCGTGGTGCCGAACATCACCTCCATCTTCGCGTCGATGGATCAAGCGCTGCCCTGGTACACGGCGCTGCTGATCTTCGTGTCGGATCTCCTCGCCGGCTACTGGTGGGTGTTCGTCCTGATCACGGTGGTCGGTGTGACCCTGTTCCGGAAGTGGGTGAGGACCCCGGAGGGGCGACTCAAGTGGGACGCCATCGTCCTCAAGCTGCCGCTGTTCGGCCGGGTGCTCCAGAAGGTGTCGATCGCGCGGTTTTCGCGCACGCTGGCGACCCTGCTTTCCTCGGGCGTGGAGCTGCTCACCGCCATGAACATCGTGCGCAGCGTGCTCGGGAATGCCGATCTGGAGAAGGTGGTGGGGGACGCCATCAGCTCGATCCGTGAAGGGCAGAGCATCGCCGACCCCCTCAAGCGGAGCGGCCGATTCCCTCCGCTCGTGACGCACATGATCGCCATCGGCGAGCGCACGGGTCAGCTGGAGGAGATGCTGAAGAGCGTGGCCGACGCGTACGACACGGAGGTCGAGTCGCAGATTCAGGCGCTGACCAGCATCCTCGAACCCCTGATCATCGTCGTCATGGGAGGCGCAGTCGGGTTCATCGCGGTCTCGATCCTCCTGCCGCTCACCCAGATGTCGAGCTTCGCAGGGTAAAGGGGACCCATGGCGCGACGACGACAGCGAGAGCAGACGATCTTCTTTCCCTGGGAGCGGGGCGGCGGCTTCTGGCGACGCCCGGGGCTCTCGCGGGCGAGGCCGTTCGCAGCCGGCCTCGCGATGGCGATGCTGCTCCTTCTGCTCGGCGCGCGAGAGCGGGACCGGGTCGGCGAGCGAGCGACGCGAGCGACCATGGCGGTGGTTCATCGCGCCGTCGAGATGTACCGGGCCGACAATGGCCGGAAATGCCCGGCATCGCTTTTGGAGGTCAAGACGAAGGGCTATCTGACCATCGAGCCCATCGACGCGTGGGGACGACAGCTCCGGCTGACTTGCCCCGGCAGGCGAGATCCCGAAGGGTATGATCTGACGAGTGACGGTCCCGACGGCGACATCGGCGGGCTGGACAGGGTGGAGTGAAGACCATGCAGACGATCGCAACGAAGAAGAGAATCCGGAAGCTCCGCAAGGCAGTTCAGCGGGGCGTGACCCTGGTGGAGGTGCTGATCGTCGTCGCGATCATGGCCGTCATCGCCGGTGGAGCGACCTACCTGGTGTTCCCCGAGTACAAGAAGGCCCGCATCAAGACGGCGGTCGTCGGAGCGACCACCATCAAGCAAGCCGCGGAGGTGTTCCGCGAGCTGGAAGCGCTGACCGACGCATGCCCGACGATCCAGGATCTGGTGGGCGCCAGGAAGATCGACGCCTCGAAGACGGATGATCCCTGGGGACAGCCGTACAGGATCAAGTGCGAAGAGAGCGACATCCGCGTGTACTCGTCGGGCAACGACCGCAAGGAAGGGACACCGGACGACGTGCGTGACAACTTCAAGCAGTCCGACATCGAGAAGGTCTCGAAGCTCTAGCGTTCCGGGAGCCGCCATCGAGAGGAGCCAGGTCCATGCGCCGTCACCGCGCCAGCCGCGCCGTCACCCTCGTCGAAGTTCTCATTGCGATCGCGCTGGTCGCGGTGGTGACGGGAGGCGCCGTGACGAGCATGGGCCTGGTCGCGAGCGCGCGTCTCAAGCGAAGCGCCTCCATGCTCGCCGGGGCCATCCGGGTTGCCTACGCGCACGCAAACGCCAAGTCGAAGCCAGTCCGGCTGGTCTTCGACCTCGAGCAGCGGCTGGTGATCCTGGAAGAATCCTCGGCGCCGACGATGGCGCTCAAGAAGAAGGACGCAACGGGTGGTGCGGCGGCGGCCACCGAAGCGGAGCGGGCGGCCATCGAGGAGGCCGAGTCGATCCTGAAGGGGCCTCGCGTCGCGCGGCCCTCGTTCCAGGCCACCAAGGCGTTCGGCTGGAACCTCGAGCAAGATCGACCAGGCAAGGAGCTCGAGAAGGGAGTCCGGTTCCTCCAGGTCGAGACGGCACACCAGGACGAGCCCATCCATGCCGGGCGTGCCTATCTCTACTTCTGGCCGGGTGGACAGACGGAGCGCGCAGCCATCCAGCTCATACGCAGCGATGCGGAGAGGCCCGAGGAGGGGACCGTGATGACCGTCCTCGTGTCACCGCTGACGGGCAAGGCCTCGATCCTGAAGGGAGCGGTGAGCATGCCCCAGCCGCGTGACGACAGAGAGGAGTCCGAGCGCCAGGATTCTTCGTGGTGATCGGGAAGGCCGGACACGGTCTGCCGGTTTCGTATCGAGCGGGATCGCACCGGGGAAAGGAGATGGCAATGCAATCCAGAAAGCGCGGTTTCACGCTGCTGGAGGTGATGGTCGCCATCGCCATCCTCGGGCTCTCGCTCACGATGATCCTTGCAGCGCAAGCGGGCGCCCTGTCGAACGCGGCGCAAGCGCGCAACATCAGCCAGGCCGCAGGGCTGCTCCGCTGCAAGATGAGCGAGCTCGAAGAGCAGATCAAAATCGCTCGCGGCTTCCCCGCACTCGATGAGGCCGACAGCGGTCCGTGCTGCGAGGGAGACGAGTCACGGATGCGATGTACCTGGAAGATCGAGAAGCCGGAGTTCCCCGATCCGAAGTACGGGGATCTGGATCTCGACTCGGATCTCGGCTCGTCCGGCCTATCTTCCCTCGGCCCACTGGCTCAAGGGATGACCGGAGGCAGCAATCCCCTCGGGCAGAACGCCTCGGTGGGTGACGTCGCGCAGCAGCTCGGCGGGGCGGACGGGGCGGCGGGAGCGCTCTCCGGGATGCTGGGGACCGTCATGCAGATGGTCTACCCCGACATCAAGATGATCTTCGAAGCGAGCACGCGGCGCCTGACGGTGAAGGTCACCTGGATGGAGGGCATCCGCGAGCGAGAGATCGAGATCGCCCAGTGGTACACGATCCCTCAGCGAGGCACGGCCATCGACCTGGGCAACATGCTGGGCGGCGCTGCTGGCGCTGGAAACCCGACGTCGCCCTCCACGGGCTCGGGAGCAGGGACGGGCCGATGAGTGCCCGACGTTCTCACGCTGGGAAGCGACGCCGCGCGGCGGGCCTCACCCTCGTCGAGGTGCTGATCTCGATCGCGATCCTCGCCCTGATCGGCACGCTGATCTACGGCGCATTCGATGGCATGAGTCGGACCCGCAAGGGGATCGGCGAGATGAGCGACCGCTATCACCAGGGTCGTCAGGCGCTGTCGCGCATCTCGAGGGAGCTGCAGTCGGCGTTCATCTCACGGCACATGCCCGTGCAGCAGATCTACCTCGTGCGAAAGACGATCTTCGCAGGTGAAAAGTCGACCCCGACGGACCGGCTCGATTTCACCTCCTTCGCACACCGCCGGCTGATGGCCGACGCCCACGAATCCGATCAGTGCGAGATCAGCTACTTCGCGGTGCGTGACCCGGACCAGCGGGGCAAGATCGATCTCGTGCGACGTGAGGCGAAGATCATCGATCTGGACCCTCAGCACGGTGGGGTCGTCAACGTGCTGGCGGAGGACATCGACAGCTTCACGCTGAGGTATCTCGATCCGATCTCCGACGACTGGGTCGACACCTGGGACACGACGCAGGCCACGGGCCAGCTCGATAGGCTCCCGCGGCAGGTCTGGGTGAAGCTCGTGCTTCGAGGCGGCCCTGGCGGACAGCTCCTGAAGTTCGAGACGAAGGTGTCCATCCCCATCCTGGTGCCCCTGGGCTGGGCAGACCAGAACCCCAACACCAGCAGCTTGAGTCAGTCCGGAGGCATGCAGGCGGGCAATGACAGGATGTCTTCTGCCAACGCCGCCATGCAACGCAGCACCGGGACCCCGGGAAACACGCCGACGACCGGGAACAACCAGCGCGGGGGAACACCGGGCGGTGGCTCTCCCCTCGGAGGAGGCTCCCCCTTCGGAGGCGGGCAGATCCCCGGGATGCGGCGATGACGGCGCCTCGGTCAGGCTCCAGGCGCGAACGCGCACGGCGAGTTCAGGATCGTCGCGGGGTGGCGCTGGTCATGGTCATGGGCGCCATCGCGGTGCTCACCGTGTTCCTGACCGATCTCCAGGACGAGACCACCTCGGAACTCTCCGCAGCGCTGGCCGATCGCGACGCGCTCAGGGCGGAGTACCACGCACGGAGTGCGGTCAACCTGGGGCGCCTGGTGATTGCGACAGAGCCCACCATCCGCAATTCGCTGCTCCCCATGTTTCTCATGATGGGGATGCAGAGTTCTCCACAGATCCCCGTCTGGAACTATGCCGACATGCTCGTGGGGCCCTTCAATGACGCCTCGGGAGCGGCTGCCTTCACGGGCATCGCCGGCATCGATACCGCGGGTGGGAAGAACCTGGGGCTCGCCGGAGGCGGTCGCTTCGAACTCAAGATCGTCGACGAGGACTCGAAGATCAACGTCAACCTCGCCGCGAAGGGGCACATCTCGTTCACCGACCAGGCACGGCTGGCCCAGCAGCTCCTCGCCCTGTTCAATCAGAATCAGTACCGCCCCCTCTTCGAGGAACGTGACGCGGATGGTCAGTACTCCGATCCCTCGACCATCTGCAGCGCCATCATCGACTGGGCGGACGATGACGAGCAGAACAACGGCTGCAACCCGATGGCCACCACCGCTGCCGCTGCCGCGACGGGTGTCGAGGACAATTTCTATCAGCTCATTGGCAAAGGTTATCTCCGGAAGAACGCCGCCTATGACTCGATCGAAGAGCTGAGAATGGTGCGGGGGGTCGGCGACGATTTCTGGGCGACGTTCATCGATCCCGATCCGAGTAACCCCAGCAAGCGCATCATGACCGTGTGGGGCAAGCCGCAGGCGGCCGTGAACGTGAACACCGCCAACCCCGCCACCCTGCTGGCCCTCGTGTGCGCATACGCCGATCCGACCACGCCACTCTGCATCGACCCGGCGCAGGCGGGGCAGTTTCTCATGGGACTCTCCCTGGTGCAGGGAATGCTCCAGGGCGCGCCCGTCTTCGGCAAGGGCGCCGACTTCGTGAATGCCATCAGCGGCAAGGGGCAAGGCGGCGGCATCGGGGCGATGGTGCTCGGCGCACTCGGGGTCCAGCCCGTCACGTTCATGCCGGCGATGGAAACGGAGTTCAAGAAGGCGGTGAGCACCGAGAGCAAGTTCTTCAGCATCTACGCGGAAGGCGTGATCCCGGGGAACAAGCGCGAGACGCGGGTGCGCATTCACGCGGTGGTCGACATCACCGGCGCGACGGCCCTCTCGGCGGCGGCTCAGGAGGCGGGGGTGATCCCGATGGGGACCTCCAGCTCCCTCGGCTCTTCGATGAACCCGCAGACTCATGAATCGAACGTCCGGACCGACCCCGCCGGGAACATCGTCTACTGGCGCATCGAGTAGGATCAGGGCACAAGGGAAAGCGTCCGATGGCAAGGTTGCTCGGTATCGATGCAGAGAAGAACGTGGTGCGGGCGGTCCTCATCCGGACTGCCTACCGCAAGGTGATCCTCGAGGGCTTCGGGGAGGTCTCCGTCGCTGACGCGGGCTCCCAGATCGCCGCCATGAAGGCCGCCGCAGGCATGGTCCGCCCCGACGCGGCGTCCGTCGCCCTCTCCGGCGAGCAGTCGTTCTACCGGCGTCTCGACATGCCGGCGGCGGCGCAGAAGGAGCTGGAGAGCGTCCTCGCCTTCGAGCTGGAGGCGACCATCCCCTTCGAGATGGATGACGCCATCTTCGACTACCGCGTGCTCAAGCGAGAGCCCGGTTCCACGACCATCCCGGTCTTCGCTGCCGTCGCGCGCACGGCCGACGTACGGGAGCGAATCACCGCCGTACGGGAGGCGATCGACCTCGAGCCGGAGCGCGTCTCCACCGGGCCCCTCTCGCTCGCAAACCTGGAGACGGTGATGCCCACGCTGTCGAAGCCGCCGGGCGTCGCGACGGGACCGGTCGTCCTCCTCAACCTCGAGTCCCATACCTCCGACATGCTGGTCGTTTCCGACGGTGAGCCGGTCTTTGCCCGCACGCTGTCCCGTGGGATGGCTGGACTCACCTTCGAATCAGCCCCCCTTTTCGCCCGCGAGCTGCGTCAAACGCTGGCCGCGTGGCGGAATCTGGGCGGCAATCCACCGGCCGGGATCTACCTGATCGGTGGTGGAACGAGTCTACATAGCGCTGAGCAGTGGTTCTCGGGCGAGCTCGGCCTCCCCCTCTTGCCGCTACCCCAAGCGCGACTCGAAGGCATCACGCCAGAGCAGACCGCGGTCCTCCCCCGCTTCGCGAAGGCGCTCGCGCTCGCGCTCGGCCTCGCGGGGCGCCCCAGAGGCCTCAACCTGCGCCGCGGCGCCCTGGAAGCCGAACGCAGCTACCCCTTCCTCCGCGAGAAGGTGCCCATGCTCGCGGGCCTCGGGACGGTCATCGCCCTGAGCTTCGGCTTCTCGATCATCGCCGAGATGCGCGGCCTCAATGCCGAGCACGAGGCCCTCACCGGCGTGCTCTCCTCCGCCTCCCGTGATGTCCTCGGCGAAGAGACGAGCGATCCGATTCGTGCCCGCGAGCTGCTCGAGAGCGGCCCGGCCGCCGACGAGGATCCCATGCCGCGCGTCGATGCCTTCGACGTCATGGTGCAGCTCTCCAAGGCCGTCCCGAAGGAGGTCACCCACGACGTGCTCGAGCTCGACGTGAACCGCGGACACGCCACCATCCAGGGCGTGGTCCCCTCCGTCGCCGACGCGCAGGCCATCACCGAGAAGCTCAAGGAGTACAAGTGCTTCCGTGACGTGAAGGTCGGGCGCTTCTCCCAGTTCACCGAGGGGAAACAGAAGTACGTGCTGGAGATGACGCTCGCCTGCGAGGACAAGAACAAGAAGAAGCCCAAGAGCAGCGCCGAGGGTGAGGGGACGAGTTCTCCCGCCGAAAAGCCGGAGGGAATCTGATGGCCACCATGCGCGAGCGCCTCGACAAACTGGAGCCGCGAGAGCGTCGGCTGCTGCTGATCTTCGGTGCCTTCGTCGGCGCCATTCTCCTCCTCGTGATGCCTTTCGGCCTGATGCGCATGGTCTCCACGCAGCGCAGCGAGAACCAGGAGATCCGCGATCTGGTCAGCTCGATCTACGAGGCCGAAGGTCGACTCGCCGAGCGCAAATCGCAGCGAGGTGCGCTCCTCGCGCGCTACGCCAAGCCGGCCCCTGCGCTTCCGGGATACCTCGAAGAGACGGCGAAGAAGCAGGGCCTCACGGCCTCCGAGTCACAAGAGCGCCCCGACGTGCCTCACGGCAAGCGGTACACCGAGAAGGTGACCGTGGTGAAGATGAACAAGATCGGCATGCTGCCGTTCGCGAAGATGCTCGAGCAGATCGAGACCTCGGGCTACCCCGTGTCGATCTCCAAGCTCAACCTCAAGCCGCGCTCCGGGGAGCCGGACTCGTATCAGGTGGAGCTCGGCGTCTCCGCATTCGAGCGCAAGCCCGACCCTGCGAGCAGCGCCGCAGGCGCGAACACGGCGCAGCCGAGCGGTGAGCCTTCCGAGGACGCGGAGAGCGAGAAATGAAGCAATGGGCGCTCAAGGTCGCGCGGTGGACGGCCTACCCCGCATTCTACCTCTTCTGTCTGAGCCTGTTCGGCTACCTCACCTTTCCCTATGATCGCCTGAAGGATCGGCTGATCGAGGAGTTCGATCGGGCGCAGACGAAGCGCGGCGGCACGGCGACACAGAAGCTGGAGATCGATGAGCTCGACTCCTACTGGTTCACCGGCCTCGAAGTGAAAGGGGCGCGCCTCATCCTGCCCCCTGAAGGAGCGACGACGGCCCGCGGGCTCCCGTCCGCTGGGAGCGCCGACAGCGCGTCCAGCGGCCCCCGTCCCTCGGTGATCGAGATCGACGAAGCTCACGCGCGGGTACGCATTCTCCCCCTCTTCATGGGTCGCATCCGCGTCGACTTCTGGGCCAATGTGTTCGGAGGGGTGGTGCAAGGCGTCGCCCCCGTGGGCAAGACGAGCGGCGCCATCGAGGTCGAGATGACGGACCTCGATCTGAGCAAGATCGAGCCCCTCGAAGAGGCCATCGGTGGCATCCCGTTGCGCGGGACGCTGAGCGGCAAGCTCGAGCTCGAGGCTCCCGAGGGCAAATTCAACAAGGCCAACGGTCTCCTCGAGATCACCGGGACGGAAGTCATGGCCGGCGACGGGAAGACGAAAATCAAAGGGCTGATCGAGCTTCCGACAGCGCGCCTCGGCGAACTCACCGTCTCCGCCGAAGCCAAGGACGGGATCCTCAAGTTCACCAAGCTTTCAGCCGGCGGACCGGATGTCGAGCTCGAGGGGGACGGCAAGGTCAACGTGCGCGAGCCATGGAACAACTCGCTGGCGGACCTCTACGTACGCTTCAAGTTCTCGGATGCTTACCGCGGCAAGAACGACACGACCAAGTCGGTCCTCGGTGATCCCAGCGGGTCCGGACCGCCAGGCCTCATCGAGACGCTGGAGCCGCGGATGAAGCGCGCCAAGCGCTCCGATGGGTTCTACGGTTGGCACGCGCATGGCGCTTTGAAGCGGCTGAAGTTCGACCCCCATGCGAGCGATACCCCGGCGGCGTCTCGCCAGCGCGGGCGGGGCACCGAGACGCCATTCAACGGGGCAGCCAAGAAGCCAGGAGGCCTCGGGCTTCCGCTGGGCACCTCGGAGGCCAGGAAGCCCGCGACCTCACCCCCCGTCAACGAGGCGCCGCCCCGGGAACAGGAACGACCGGAGCCCGTGCCCGAACCGGCCCCCATCCCGCCGCCTGCCCAGGAGGACCGCTTGGATCCGCCTCTGGATGTCCGCCCCCCGGTGCCTCGCGGGGAGGAACAGGTCGACGAGAACGTTCCCCAGGAACAGTGACCACCGCCCCGCCTCGGCGAGGGCGGGCCGGCACTCGTTCACACGGCAGGGGCGCGCGTCCCCACCCCCTACCAGCCCCCGCCCTCCAAGCGCGACGTCTGACGCATCTCGACGCTTCGGACCATCGGCGCAGCGTGCGTACAGGCAGAGAGCCGACCTCACCTCGTCGCCTCGCGGAGCGTGCGAAGCTCCCGGTCGCATGGGTCAAGCGCTCACACGCGCGGGCAACCCTGCCGCTTCGATGCGGGCTGCGAACGCCCGGAGCCAGGTTTCTGGGAGGGGTTCCAGCCGGGAAGCCTCTGGCTGCATCGAAGGGCGCGCGACCGTGTAGAGCAGCACCCCGCGCACGGGCACCCCGCGCTCGACCAGGGCGCGGATGCCTTCCAGGTAGGCCACCAGCTCTTCCTCCACGGGCTCCTGCCCGTCCCACGAGAACAGACAGGTCTGAAGCCAGGTGGGGCAGGCGCTCGCCGCGATGCTCAGCCGGGCGAGGTGCTCTTCGAGGGGCGCGGCGCTGTGGTTGATCCGGCGTGCCCCTTCGGCCGTGAAGCTGTCGAGCTTGAACCACACCTCCCCGTTCAGCGTCGCCATGCGCGCTATCGCATCGGCCACCGGGCGCTTGTTCAACATCGACCCGTTCGTGATGAGCACCAGCTTCACCGAGCCCAGCAGCCCGAACGCTTCGAGCACCTGGCCAGCGATGTCCACGGCCTCCCCGAACTGAGGTGACGTGGTGGGTTCACCATTACCGGAAAACGCGACATCGTTGAGCCGGCGCACCCCCTCGGGAACGCACCGCTCCATGAAGTCCCCGTGGGTGACCTCCTCCAGCAGACCGCGGAGCTCCTGCTCGAGCTGCACCAGATCCACCGCCGGCCCCTTCCCGAACGTGAGATCAGGGACCTGGCAGTACACGCAGCGCCAGTTGCAGGCATTGTTGGGGTTCAAGTTGACCCCCACCGAGACGCCCCCGGCCCGCCGCGACACCACCGGGTAGACGTACGTCATCCCGGCAGCGCGACGGTCGTGATCCGTGACGGTGAGGCGGCGCGACACACTAACCACCCGGACAGTTTAAGCACCTGGCGCAGCGAGACCAGGACCCGAACAGGCAGGGGCCCTCTGGCCCCTCCGGCGCCGGGCGGCTGGCGCGCGGCCCGTCCGCCCGAACACGCGTGCCTTCTGCGACGCACCGCGTGGTCCCGCCCAAACCGGCGCGGCCGTTGACATCACCGCACCGCCACGCCAAACGGCCCCGATGCTCAACGCCTACATCTCAGGGACCGGCTCTTACGTGCCGCCTCGTGTCGTCACCAACGACGATCTCGCTCGTGATTTCGGCATCGACACGACGCACGAGTGGGTCGTTCAGCGCACCGGCATCGAGGCACGACGGTTCGCCGAAGAAGGCGTGGGGAGCTCCGATCTGGCGGTCCATGCGGCCGAGGAGGCAATCGCCAGGGCAGGGATCCAGAAACACGACCTCGACCTCATCCTGTTCTCCACCCTGTCCCCCGAGCACCATTTCCCCGGCTCTGGCGTCTATCTGCAGCGCAAGCTCGGGCTGCTGGAGGGGGACTCGCCGAAATTCGTCCCCGCGATGGACATTCGCAACCAGTGCTCCGGTTTCCTCTATGGCCTCGGGACGGCCACTGCGATGGTCCGTTCCGGCGCGGCCCGTCATGTCCTCGTGGTCGGCGCGGAGACGCACTCGGCAGCCCTCGACCTCAGCACACGCGGCCGACAGGTCGCCTCGCTGTTCGGCGACGGCGCCGGCGCGGTCATTGTGAGCGCCACCGAAGAAGACAGGGGCGTCCGCACCTGGCACCTGGGCGCCGACGGCCGCTTCGCAGATACGCTGTGCCTCAAGGTCTGGGATATCCGTAAAAGACCTTATATCCCGGTAGGGGAAGATGGAATGGGACGGGTCGACCCTGCCATGCTCTGGCCATACATGGAGGGGAAGGTTGTTTTCCGCCATGCTGTCGAGAGGATGTGTGGCGCGCTCATGCAGGCTTGCTGGGCGCTCAATGTCGATGCCAACGATATCGACCTCTTCTTCTTTCACCAGGCAAACAAACGAATCAATGAGTACGTTGCGAGCACGCTGAACATCCCCCCCCACAAGGTGCTCAGCAATATCGAGCGCTACGGGAACACCACGGCAGCGACCATCCCTCTGCTCCTCGCGGAGGCAGAGCGTGAAGGAACCCTTCGGAAGGGCATGAAGGTCGCGCTCGTCGCCTTCGGGTCGGGATTTACCTGGGGTTCCGCGATCGTCGACTGGTGAGCGAGCACATCGCGTTCCACCCGCCCTCATTGCGCGTGAAACGATGTGCATGAAACGATCACAGGCGAAGAAGCCCCGTCCCACGGTTGACACTGCTTCGTACGAACGACTACCTTAGCTTTCCAGGGGGGGACGCCATGGCGCGTTGGGAAGAGCCGCGATCTCATGGTGCGCGAATGCGCGTGGAACGCCAGTGGATCCAGCGAGATCAGCGCGCCTCAGGGGCATCGCGGAGAGAAGCCGACGCCTCCTCGGAAGAGCGCATTCTTGCGCGTGCAATCATTGAGGTCCCAAGCGCTCCCGCCGTGCGATCGAAAGAGATGCTGGCCCCCATCCCGCCCGAGAGAGGGAAGCGTCACGCGCGATGCAGTGCGGGATCGATGGAATCACGCATTCACCGAATCCGCGGTCCAGCTCGTCCCGCCTTCCGATCCTCACGCGTGAGCGCTCGCTCCTTCTGCCTGGAAGCGGCCCACCAGCAGCCACACGCGTAGGGTTCACCGACGCAGGGGCGCCGGATCGCTGCACGCCATCAGGATTCGTTGCGAGTCGCGTTGTCGGAATCGCTCGACGGCTCCTGCGTGAGATACGTCCTGATCACGAAGGCGCTCGGACGACGACGGCGTCGTGCCGCCGCACAGCGGTGCCCTGGGCGGCAGACGCGTACATCCTCGCTATCGTGCCGCCCCCACCGTGTTCCGTCGTCACGCGCACGAGGATGGGCCATCACGGCGGCATAAATTTATGTGGCGATACGACCATTGCGAGTCGTATCAGGGCTCACGAGTTCAACAGCACGTCGATTCGAGTGACATGCTGGGCAGGCGCGGCCCACGTCGAAATTTCGACACCCGTGCAGCGCGCGCAGGTCGCAGGTGCTACGGCAAATAGACATTTAACTTGCAGCGACTGCATGATCCATCATATCGTCCGCATAATAGGATCAGTGGCAATCAGCCTTGCAGTGGAGGGGTTTCCCCCCATCCCAGTCCTGTAATCCGCTTGCATCCCGGTCCTCGTGTTCGAGGTCGAGGGGCCATATCTGGCTTGGCTCAGTGCAATGTGATCACTCACCCGTGGGCGGCGGTGGGGGCCAGCGACGCGGCGGCACCACTGCGTCCACGCAGTATCCAGCGTCATTCGCTCCAGCGCGCGGAGCGACAGAGGTGCATCATGAAAAGGATTGAAGAGCATCCGGTCTCGTTCGAGCAGGAGCGAATCTGGTTATTGAACCGGATCCACGGTCCTTCGCCGGCGCTGCACGAGCTGGGAGGCGTCTGGATCGATGGAGAATGCGATGTGGCGCGGCTGTCCGCGGCGCTGCGCTCCATAGCGGGACGCCACTGCATGCTGCGTGCGCGGTTCGTCGACCGCGCCGGCAAGCCACGTCAGGTCATCTCGGCGGATCCGCGCATCGATTTCGAGCTGATCCTGCTGGACGGCGGCTCCGACGAGGCGGCGATGCGGGCAGCGCAGGACGCCGCGTCACTCCCCTTTTCCTCGCTCACGGCGCCTCTCTGGAGGGTGCGTCTCGTTCGCGTCCACCCGAGGCGCCATTTCCTCGTGCTTTCACTCCACGATCTGGTGGCCGATGACACCAGCATCGGTCTCTTGCTCGCAGAACTCTTCGCGGCATACCGAGGGCACCCGCTGGCAGGGGTGGCGCTGCATTACCTGGAATACGCGCGTGCTCAGGCCACGAGCGTGGAAACAGTGATTGAAGACGAAGAGTCTGCATTTTTCCGCAGGCAGCTCGCCGGCGCCCCTCCCGCCTTGGAGTTCTGGGGTGATGGCATCGAAAGGCAAGGGGGCTCGCTCGAAACAGGCACCGCGGACTGTCATGTCGATCCCGTCCTCACCGAGCGGCTCCGGCGCATGGCCGGTGGAGACGCCGGCAGCCTGGAGGCGGCCATTCTTGCCGCACTCGCCATCGTGTTGCACCGCTGCTCGGGTCAGCCCGGCGTGGTCGTCGCCGTGCGCACCGCAGGCCGCAGTCAGCCAGGGTCGGAGCGACTGATCGGCCATGTGGGCAATCTGGTGCCCGTGGCGGTCTGGTTCGACGAGGAGACGACCTGGGAGCGGCTCGTGGCGCGCTTGCGCAGCTCCATCCGAGAGGCCCGGGCGAGAGGCCAGACCCCTTACCAGCGCATGGTCGAGACACTCGCGCCCCCGCGCACGCCAGGCCGTCCTCCCCTCGCCCAGGTGTTCTTTCATCAGCGCGAGCCGCTGCCGGAACTCGATGGGGGGCCAGGACTGAAGGTGACCTGCGCCGACCTCCGGCTTCCGTGGTCGGCATTCGACATCACCGCATCTTTTCTGACGCACAGCAAGAACACCACGCTGCGCATCGAGCACCGGCTGGACCTGCTCACCCAGGCCGCAGGGAGACGCCTGCTGAATCACTGGGAGCAGATCTTGCGCAGCAGCGTCGACGCGCCCGATGTGCCCGTCTCGTCTCTCTCCTTGCTGCCAGAGGACGAACGCTGCGCGCTCATCGATATCTGGAATTCAACATCCGCGGATTTCCAGCGGGATGCCTGCATTCATCAGCTCTTCGAGCAGCAGGTGGATCTTCAGCCCTATGCTCAGGCGCTCGTCCTGGAGAGCCGCTCCCTCACCTACATCGAGCTCGAGCGACGCGCCAATCAGCTCGCCTACCGGCTGCGTGAACTCGGCGTCGGTCCCGAGACGCTCGTCGCTTGCTGCATGGAACGCTCGGTGGAGTCCATCGTTGCGTTCCTCGGCATCCTCAAGGCGGGCGGAGCGTACCTGCCGCTGGACCCGAGCTATCCGGCGGAACGACTGGCCTTCATCCTCGAAGACAGCGGGGCCCACGTCACCCTCACGCTCGAACGCCACATCGACCGGCTTCCGCCCTGCCAGACGACGCGCCTCTGCCTCGATACCGACTGGCCCGACATCTCGCTGCGGAGTACCTCGCGGTCACGAGCCCACGTCCACCCCGCCAATGTTGCCTACGGCATCTACACCTCCGGCTCGACGGGCCGGCCCAAGGGCGTGCTCGTGGAGCACCGCCAGGGTGTCCAGCTCGTGGAGGCGCAGCGAAACGCATTCTCCGTGGGCCGAGGAGACCGGGTGCTCCAGCTCGTGTCCCTCGGGTTCGATGTTTCCGTTGGGGACTTCATCCTGGCCCTCTGCGCCGGCGCCACGCTCTGCCTCGTCCCGCCGGGCGACGCCTTGCCCGGCCCCTCGCTCGCCGCGCACCTGCGTCGCTACCGACCCACGCTGGCCACCTTCGTTCCGTCCGTCCTCGCGCAGCACCCCCTGGAGGAGCTCCCCGAACTCGAGACCCTGGTGGTGATCGGGGAGGCGTGCCCGGCATCCCTCGTCGACCGCTGGGCTCCCGGCCGTCGCTTCGTGAACGCCTACGGCCCCACCGAGGCGACGGTCTACGCCACGACGACCGACTGCCAACCAGGCGCGGGGACTCCCCCGATCGGTCGACCGATGGCCAACGCGCGGACGTACGTGCTCGACGCGCACGGCCAGCCAGTGCCCGTGGGGGTTGCCGGAGAACTCTACCTCGGCGGCTGCGGTGTCACCCGCGGGTATCTGAAGCGCGCGGCGCTCACCGCCGAGCGGTTCCTCCCCGATCCCTTCCACCTCGAGGCCGGCGCCCGGATGTACCGCACGGGCGACCGGGTTCGCTGGCGCGAGGACGGCGAGCTGGAATTCCTGGGCCGCCTGGATCATCAGGTGAAGATCCGCGGCGTGCGCGTCGAGCTGGGCGAAGTCGAGGCGCGCCTCCGCGAGCACCCCACCGTCGGGGAGGCGCTCGTGACGACACGGGAGACCACCCAGGGGAACCTCAGCCTCGTCGCCTACGTGGTCGCCGCCTCGCCATCCTCGCGCAGCGCATCGCCGAGCCACCCTCCCTGCACCGTCGACCCGTCCGAGGAAGGGCTCTCGACGAAGGCGCTCCGAGAGTTCCTCCGCACGCATCTCCCCGACGCCATGGTCCCGTCCACGTTCGTGGTGCTGGCGTCATTTCCCCTGTCGCCCAACGGAAAGATCGACCGGCGCGCGCTGCCTGCGCCGGCCGAGTCCCGTCAGGACCTCGCGAGCCCCTACGAAGCGCCGACCGACGCGCTGGAGAAGCACCTCGTCACGCTGTGGCAAGAGCTGCTCGGTATCCGACAGATCGGCGTGAACGACGACTTCTTCGCGCTCGGCGGACACTCCCTGCAAGCCGTGCAGGTGTTCTCCCGCATCCGGCAGAAGCACAGGCTCGACGTCTCGTTCACCGAGCTCTTCGCCGCCCCCACGGTCGCGGCGCTGGCCGCCCTCATCCGCACGCGCACCCCCATCGCGCAGGAGTCCATCTGCACGATCCCGAGTGCCCCCCGGGGTGGCCCCCTGCCGCTCTCCTTCGCACAGGAGCGCCTCTGGTTCCTGCACCGGCTCGCGCCGGAGAGCACGGCGTACATCTGCCCCGCCTTCTTCCGCCTGGAAGGCCCTCTCGACGCCGAGGCCCTCAGCCGGAGCTTGCATGATCTCACCCAGCGGCACGAGATCCTACGGACGACCTTCGTCGAGCAGGAGGGTCTCCCGATCCAGTGCATCCACGACGGCCGGGCGCGGCTCGTCGAGCAGGCCGACCTCTCCGACCTGCCGCCAATCGAGCGCGAAGCCGAGGTGCGACGGCGCATCGACACGGAGCTGGCCAGGCCCTTCGATCTGGAGAACGGCCCGCTGTTCCGCGCCGCGTTGCTCCGACTGGGGCCGGAGGAGCATGTGCTGCTCCTCGATTTCCATCACATCGTCACTGATGGCTGGTCCATGGGCGTGGCGCTGCGCGAGATCGCCGTTCTCTACGAGGCCAACCGCAACGGCGCACCTTCGCCCTTGTCTCCCCTGCCCGTGCAGTACGGCGATTACGCTGCGTGGCAGCGGGCGCTCGACGAGGATCCCTTCCAGCCGCACCTCGACTACTGGCGCGAGACGCTCGCCAACGTCGCGCCGCTCCTCGAACTCCCGGCCGACCGCGCGCGCCCTCCGGCGCTGAGCTTCCGTGGCGCGACGGCCTCCTTCCGGATCGGGGCCGCCGAAGCCCAGGCACTCAGGGCGCTCGCCAGCGCGCGCAGCCTGACGCCGACGATGGCCTTGCTCACGGCCTACGCCGCGCTGCTCCATCGCTACACGCACCGCGACGACCTGCTCATCGGCATCCCTGTCGCTGGCCGTGATCGCGTCGAGCTGGAAGGCTCGCTCGGCTTCTTCGTCAACACCGTCCCCGTCCGGCTCGATCTCTCGGGAGATCCGACGTTCGAAGAGCTGCTCCAGCGGGTCGGACAAGCCAGCGTGGCGGCGTACGAGCACGCCTCCGTCCCCTTCGAGCGGCTCGTTCAAGAGCTCCGGATCGCGCGCAGTCCGAGCTACAACCCGCTGGTCCAGGTCGCGTTCGCTCCGCAGCCTCCTGGTGAGCGGCACCTCGACCTGGAGGGGGTGATTTCACACCCCATCACCGCCAAGGCGCGCTCCACGATCTTCGACCTGAGCCTGTTCTGCTGGGAAGAGAGCGACGGCAGCGTGATCGGTGCCTTCGAGCACAGCACCGATCTCTTCGACGACTGGCGCATCGCGGCCATGATCCGTCACTTCCTGCGCCTCGTGCAGGGAGCGGCCACCACCCCTGGCACGAAGCTGTCGGCGCTCCCACTGCTCGCGCCGGAAGAGCAAGCCGAGCTCCTCGGCTCCATGGGCCGGGGGCCGCGCCTCGAACTGCCGACGACCCGCTGCCTCCACGAGCTCTTCGAAGAGCAGGCCGATCGCAACCCGCACACGCCGGCGGTGATCGCCAGCGGCCACATGCTCACCTACCGCGAGCTCGACGAAGCGTCGAACCGCCTCGCCCGACGTCTGCGTGAGGCGGGTGCGGGCGGCACGCTGGTCGCGAGCTGCCTCAAACACTCCATCGATGTGGTCGTCGCCTTCTTCGGCGTCCTCAAGGCCGGCGCCACCTACCTGCCGCTGGACCCGGCCCATCCGACCGATCGACTGGCTTTCCTGATCGAAGACAGCGGCGCCCCCGTGCTCCTCTGCCACGCCGACACGGCGGGGCGCCTGCCGGACCGCTGCAAGATCACCCTGCAGCTCAGCACGATCGAAGCGGGGCGCGAGCCAGGCACCACCGCGCGGCTGCCCAGCCAGGTGCGTCCCGCCGACCCGGCGTACGTGATCTACACCTCCGGCTCCACCGGCCGCCCCAAGGGGGTCGTCGTCGAGCATCGGAACGCCGTTCACCTCGTCGAGGCGGGCCGGGGACTGCTCGGCCTCCGTCCCGGCGCGCGCGTCCTGCAGACGGCAGCCCTCGGGTTCGATGCTTCCATCTGGGAGCTGCTCATGACCCTCTGCGCGGGCGCCACGCTCTACATCGAGCCGTCGTACGCCGTCATGCCCGGCCCCGACCTGTCCCGATCGCTGCGGCGCCATCGGATCACGTCGGTGTTCCTGCCCCCGTCCGTCCTGGCGCAGCAGCCCGTGGAGGCATTCCCCGATCTCGAGACCATCATCGTTGGCGGCGAGGCCTGCCCGGCAGACCTGGTCGACCGCTGGGCGAAGAGCCGGAGGCTCATCAACGCCTACGGCCCCACCGAATGCACCGTCGCCTCCACGATGACCGAGTGTCATCCAGGCCGCGGCGCGCCTCCCATCGGGAGGCCCCTCGCCAACGTCCGCGCGCTCCCGCTGGGCCCTCACGGAGAGCTCGTCCCCGTCGGCGTTCCAGGCGAGCTCCACATCGGAGGGCCGGGCGTGGCACGCGGCTACCTGCGTCGCCCCGAGCTGACCATGGAGCGTTTCATCGAGAACCCCTTCGACGACACCCCGGGCGCCAGGCTCTACCGGACGGGAGACTGGGTGCGCTTCCGGCCCGACGGGCAGCTCGAGTTCCTGGGCCGCATCGACGACCAGGTGAAGGTCAGCGGGGTTCGCATCGAGCTGCAGGAAATCGAGGCCGCCCTCGGTGAGCACCCCGCGGTCCAGGAGGCCGCGGTCCTCTTGCGGGAAGACACCCCGGGCGAGCGTCGCCTGGTGGCGTATGTCGTGCCTCGTCCGGGCTGCCCGGGCATCGCCATCGAGAAAGGCACCATCGAGGCGGAGCAGATCGAGGACTGGCGCAACCTCTACGAGGACACCTACGGCCGCGCCGTGTCCTCCGGAGGGGACATCACCTTCAACATCTCGGGCTGGGCCAGCAGCTACACGCACGGCCCCATCCCGGCCGACGTCATGCGCTCCTGGCGCAACAGCACCGTGGCACGCATCCTCGCGCTCCAGCCCGAGCGCGTCTGGGAGATCGGCTGCGGGACGGGGCTGCTCCTGTACCAGGTCGCGCCGCGCTGCGCGGAGTACCTGGGCACGGACTTCTCCGAGTCGGCGATCGCGCTCCTGCGCCATGGCACCGCGGAGCAAGGGCTCGACCACGTGCGCCTCGAGCGACGCGAAGCCACCGACGTCCGCCCCGCGGACGAGGGGCGCTTCGACGTGGTGGTGCTGAACTCGATCATTCAGTACTTCCCCGACGCGCGCTACCTGGAGCGGGTCATCGAGGGGGCGGTGCGCGCCGTTCGTCCCGGCGGCGTCATCTTCATCGGCGACGTCCGCAGCCTGCCACTCTTGCCTGCGTTCCATGCCTCGGTGGAACGTCACCGTGCGCCCCCGCGTCTCCCGTCGGAGATGCTGGGCGAGCGCGTCCGCCATGCCATCGCCACCGAGTCGGAGCTCGTGCTCGCGCCGGAGCTGTTCCATCGCTTCGCCCATGATCTCCTCGGTCTGGGTGGCGCCGAGGTGTGGACGAAGCGAGGCCGCCACGACGACGAGATGACCCGCTTCCGGTACGACGTCGTGCTTCACGTCGGCCAGCCGCCCCCTTCGGTCGTCGTCGAGCGCGTCCTGCGCTTCTGCCAGCTCACCGGCAGCCTCACCTCCATCGAGCGGTGGCTCCGCGACGAGCGACCGCGGGCCGCCGAGGTGACGGGCATTCCCTGCGCACGCGTCTACCAGGATGCGCAGTGCCTCGAGCAGCTCGGCATCAGCTCCCACACGCCGGAAGGTCACGCCGCGCGGGCGGCGGTGGCCCCCACGGCGATCATCGAGCCCGAGGAACTCTGGCAGCTCGGCGAGCAGCTCGGTTACGAGGTGCGCGTCTCGCCGGGCCGAGACGATCCCTACACGGTGGATGTGCTCTTCGAGAAGACCTCCATCGAGCAGCCACGGCGCTGGTGGTCACGCGCCTACGCCGCCGAGAGCATCGCCACCCCGCTGGCCAACGATCCGGTGAGCGGCAAACGGGCACAGAGGCTCTTGCCGTCCCTCCGTGCCGCCCTGCAGCACCGGCTGCCGGACTACATGGTGCCGCGCGCCTTCGTCGCCCTGGAGCGGATCCCGCTCACCCCCAACGGCAAGGTCGATCGACGCGCCTTGCCTCCGCCCGACCGCAAGAAGTCCGAGCTGACGCGCGACTTCACCCTGCCGCGCACGCCGCTGGAGGAGTCGCTCTGCGCGATCTGGCGCGATCTGCTCGACCTCGAGCAGGTGGGCATCGACAACCCCTTCTTCGACCTGGGGGGATACTCCTTGCTCTTGCCGCGCATGGGCGCGCTCATCGAGGCGCGCCTCGGCCGCTCCCTGCGCATGGTGGAGCTGTTCGAGCACGCCACGGTCCGCAGCCTCGCCGGCCACCTCGAGGCCACCGCGGAGCCCTCTGCGCTTCCGCTGAAGCCAGCGCGCCAGGACGTCGCCCTCGCTCCTCCTCTCCCCGTCACTCCCTCCACCACGCAGGACCGAGGCCCTCCGGGCGCGATCGCCATCATCGGCATGGCGGGCCGCTTCCCGGGCGCACGCAACGTGGAGGAACTCTGGCAGAACCTCTGCGGTGGGGTGGAGAGCATCACCCTCTCCACACCGGAACAGCTCGCAACGGCCGGTGTCGACAGCGCACTCCTGAAGCACCCTCGCTTCGTCCCCGCCGTGGGGGTCGTCGCCGACGCCCAGGGGTTCGATGCGTCCTTCTTCGGCTACAGCCCCAGGGACGCGGCGCTCATGGACCCACAGCACCGAGCGTTCCTCGAGTGCGCTCACGAGGCGCTGGAGAGCGCCGGCTATGGACCGCGCTCGATGAACGGCGGCGGCCCCCAGCACGACGAGCACGACGAGCTCGACGCGCGCATCGGCATCTTCGGCGGCTGCGACGCGCCTCGGTACTGGCTCGAGCAGCTCGGCCGGACCGCTGAGCCCCTCAGCGTCGACGAGTACCAGGTGCTGATCGGCAACACGCCCGACATGCTCACCACCCGCGCCGCGTACAAGCTCAACCTGCGGGGCCCCGCGCTGAACCTCGTGACCGCTTGCTCCACCTCGCTGGTCGCGGTGCACGTCGCCTGCCAGAGCCTCCGCCTCGGCGAGTGCAACCTCGCCCTCGCCGGCGCCTCGGTGATCCTCCCCCCCGATCGGCTCGGCCACGTGGCCGAGGAGGGGGCGCTCGTCTCGCCGGACGGTCACTGCCGCCCCTTCGATGCAGCGGCCCAGGGCATCGTCGGCGCGAGCGGCGTGGCCCTGGTCGCCCTCAAGCGGCTGGAAGACGCGCTGGCCGATGGAGACACGATCCACGCCGTCATCCGTGGCTCGGCCATCGGCAATGACGGGGCGAGCAAGAACAACTTCCCCGCCCCCAGCGCCGACGGACAGATCGACGTGATCAGCCGCGCCCAGAAGGCCGCCGGCGTCGACGCCGACAGCGTGGGCTTCGTCGAGGCCCACGGGACGGCCACGGCCCTCGGCGATCTCATCGAGGTCTCCGCCCTGACGCGCGCGTTCCGGCGTCACACCGACCGGCGCAACTACTGCGCCCTCGGCTCCCTCAAGGGCAACATCGGCCACACCGGCGCGACCGCCGGCGTCGCCGGGCTCATCAAGGCGGCGCTCTCGCTCCAGCACGGCGTCATCCCCCCGACGCTGCACTTCGATCGGCCCAACCCCAACCTCGACCTCGACACCTCGCCCTTCTACGTCAACAGCGAAGCCCGACCCTGGCCGAGCGGGACGACACCACGGCGCGCCGGCGTGAGTGCCTTCGGTGTCGGGGGCACGAACGCGCACGTCATCCTCGAAGAGCCACCGGCCCCCGCCGCGGCCTCGTCCTCTCGCGGCGCCCAGCTCTTCGTTCTCTCCGCCCGCACCGAGCGGGCCCTCGACACCGCCACCGAGCGCCTCGCTGCGCACCTCACCGCGGGCGCCCCCTCCGACGGGGCGCCTCGACCCGAGCCCGCCGACATCGCCTTCACCCTGCAGGTCGGTCGCGCGGAGTTCCAGGAACGCCGCGCCGTCGTCGCCAGCGACGCCGCCACCGCGGCCAGCCGGTTGAGGACGCGCGACCCCGCCTGGGGTTGCACCGCCAGGAGCGACGGCGCGCGCCCCAAGGTGGTGTTCATGTTCCCCGGCGGTGGCAGCCAGGACGGGGCGATGGGCCGCGTGCTCTACCAGACCGAGCCCGTCTACCGGCAGGCGCTCGATCAGGTCGCCTCCCTGTTCGCCGACGCCCTCGGGATCGACATGCGCACGCTCCTCTTCGCCGACGGGAGCGATCGCGCCCAGGCCGACGCGCGGCTCCACGCCCCCGCCGTGAACCTCGCGACGATCTTCGCGACCGAGCACGCCCTCTCGGAGCTGCTCTGCGCCTGGGGCGTCATCCCCGAAGCCGTCACCGGGCACAGCCTCGGCGAGTATGCGGCAGCGCGCCTCGCTGGCGTGCTCTCCCTCGAAGACGCGGTGGCCCTCGTCGCCCTTCGCGGTCGGCTCTACGAGGAGCTGCCCCGCGACTCGGCCACCATGAGCGTCCCGCTCTCCGAGGCCGAACTCCGGCCCCTGATGAGCGAAGCGCTCTCTCTCGCCGCCATCAATGCGTCGGATCTCTCGGTGGTCTCCGGCGCGCGCGCCCCCATCGCGGCCCTGGAGGCGGAGCTTCGCGACCGCGGCATCGAGCCCCGGCGGCTCCCGCTCGCGGTGGCAGCCCACTCCCGCCTCATCGCTCCGCTCTCCAGCCGCCTCGGGCAGCGCGCGGAGACCATGAAGCGAGGCTCACCCCGCCTCCCCATCGTCTCCAACGTCACCGGCGGCTGGCTCACCGAGCAGGAAGCCCGCGACCCGCACTACTGGTCGCGCCACCTGGCGAGCACGGTCCGCTTCTCCGAGGGGCTCACCACACTCCTCGACGATCCCGCGCACGTGCTCGTCGAGGTGGGCCCGGGCCGTACGCTCACCACCCTGGCCCGTCGGCACCCCGCTGCCGCCTCTCGCCTGGTGGTCACCACGCTGGCCGGCGCCAGCTCCAGCCGCGACGACCTCGAGTCCTTGCTGCTCACCCTGGGTCAGCTCTGGTGCGCCGGCGTCCCCGTGGACTTCCGCGCGATGTGGCGACACGAGCGGCGCCAGCGCGTCCCGCTCCCCACCTACCCCTTCCAGCGGACCATCCACGTCGCGCGCTCGGGAGCGGCCTCGTCGCACCCGGCCACGGGCTCTGGGCGCTCGTTCGAGAGCATCCAGCCTTCCACGCCGATCCCCTCGGTGCCGAGGCCGACCCTGCCTTCGCCCGCGCCCGGAAGCATTCCTCCGCCATCGGCGCGCTCCTCCAACATCTACGTGGCGGTGCGCGATTCGATCAGCCAGATGGTCGCCACCATCTGGGGAGAGGCGCTCGGCATCCACCAGTTCCGGCCCGACGACAACTTCTTCGACCTCGGGGGCAGCTCCCTCGGTTCGGTGAAGGTCCTCCGGCTGGTGCAGGAGCGACTCGGCATCCAGCTCGAGTCGCACGCCCTCGCCCACGATCCCACGTTCGCCGGGTTTCTGGCGCGCATCCGCAGCAAGCTCGCGCCCCCCGGCGACGCAACCGAGGCTCCCCCCTCGTCCATCTCCGGAGGCAGCGCGCCGCCCTCGCGTCGCTCGAAGCTGCTCGTCCCGCTGCACGACGGCGGCAGCCTGGCCAGCCAGCGCGACGCGGCGCTCTCGCTGCACACGGCGGCCCAGCCACTGTTCCTCATCCATCCCATCGGGGGGACGGTGATGACCTACCGGCCCCTCGCGGGCTTCCTGGGGGCGAGCCTGCCCGTCTTCGGGATCCGCGCCTCGGGCACCGCACCCGGGGAGGCGATCCTCGACGACATCACCGAGATCGCCGCCCGGTACGTCAAGGAGCTCCGCGCGCACCAACCCTACGGCCCCTACCGGATCGGAGGTCACTCCGCAGGGGGCGTGATCGCGTACGAGGTCGTGCGACAGCTCCTCGAAGCCGGCCAGAACGTCGCCTTCCTCACGCTGATCGACACGCCTTCCCTCGACGGCCTGCGGCGCCTCCGGGTCGAGACGACCGCCGACCTGCGTCGCTACGCCGAGACCTTCCGAGAGCGCATGCCGGACGATTACGAAAGCTTCGTCACCGCGCTCGACGACGAGCAAGGCCTCGCCAAGGTCATGATGGCGACCTGGAGCGCAATCACCCGCTACGAGCCGACCCCCATCGACACAGGGCTCGTCTACATCCGCGCCAAAGACGATGTCGATCCGGGTGATCCGCATCCCGAACGGTTCTGGGCGAGCTTGTCGGGCAACCCGTTCACCCAGTACGGCGTCCGAGGCAACCACTTCAGCATGCTGAAGGCAAAGCACGTCCACGACGTGGCGCGCTGGCTCGAGCGTCACCTGAAAGAGGAGGACACCCCGACCCGTCGCCACGGGAACGCCAGCGAGTCCGTCCTCACCGCAGACCGTTTCCACTGGGTGTCCTGACATCGCGGGCGGCGCGCGTGCCATGACTTCCGGGCCATGAGCACGCGCATCGCGCACTTCCATCCCGACGCGCTGGTCGCGATGACACCGCCCCTCCTGTTCCTGCAACCCCCGACGTCACCTCGCACGTTCCGTTCTGCTCAGCCAGGGATGGCGGCGAGCGCATCACGCTGACGTCTCATCCCACCCCACCTCGCCTTCCATGAGGAAGGCGGGGTTCCCCTGCAGCCCCCTTCGACGAGGAAGACGTCCTCGCGCACGGCACCGCAGCATTTCGTCACCCCCCTCGCGGCAGCGTGACCGCCACCTCATCGCGGCGTCGATGCCCTCGCCGTCGCGTGACCGCCACCTCATCGCGGCCTCGATGCCCTCGCCGTCGCGTGACCGCCACCTCATCGCGGCCTCGATGCCCTCGCCGCCACATGACCGCCACCTCATCGCGGCCTCGATGCCCTCGCCGCCACATGACCGCCACCTCATCGCGGCCTCGATGCCCTCGCCGCCACGTGACCGCGACCTCATCGCGGCGTCGATGCCCTCGCCGCTACATGACCGCGACCTCATCACGGCCTTGATGGCTGTCGCGCTTGCCAGATGCCGAGGCTCCTCCGCCAAGCCAGCTCGCAAACCCGAGACACCTTCACCCCAGGCGGCCCGCTTCCCTGATTTCCCTGGACAGGGGCACGAGGTCTACGTGACGCACCCTACATCCACCACGCCGTTCCCGACGCTCCCCGCACAAGGTAGGCAACGACGAGAGCCGGAAGCGCACAGGAGCCTCGGCCCCCTGCTTCGTCAGCCAGCAGCCCCAGTCCCGCAGCCCTCGCTCACGACTCCTCGGCCCTCGATGAAGAAAGAGGAGCAGGAGCACGCACCCGGATGCCATCGAGGATCACCGACATCATCTGTCGATGGGCTTCGGACGGATCGAGGCCCAGCTCCGAGAGCGCCTTCGGCTCGATGATGTGGTGCGCGAGCGTCAGCAGGATGCGAACGATCAGCTCTGGACGCACGTCGTCCCGCAAGGCGCCCGACGACATGCCCTGAGCGATCCACGCGCCAGGTCGACGGTAGATCACCTCCTGCCGCAGGGTCTGCAGCCGCTCGTAGAGCGCCGGCGCATCCTGAGAGAGCTCCTGGAGCAGCGGGCCCGTCCCCTTCAGCCGCGTCGCAACGATCTGCGCGACGCGCGCGAGCAGCTCGTCGAAGCTCGCCGCCTCCCTCGCGATCGCTTGCTCCAGCTCCGCGTCGAGGTTGGCCATGGCGCGCTCGATCGCTGCGACGCACAGCGCGTCCTTGCTCGGGAAGTGCTGGTAGAGGGTCTTCTTGCTCATCCGCAGCTCGGCGGCGATGTCGTCCATCGTCACGCCACCGAGTCCGTGCGCGAGGAACTGCGCCTCTGCGACGCGCAGAATCCGCTCGCGTGCGTCTCCGACCCCGCTCACGCAGCAGCCCCTTCCCCCGCACCCTTCAGCCCCGGGTTGGCCGGAGACGCAGGCCGGGGACGCACACCGTCGTGCCGGAGCCGGACGCCGGTCTTCGGTCCGAAGGTCACGTTCCGCCGCACGGCCTTCACCGGCCCCTGCTCGTCGAGCGAGAAGCGGTGCGCGAGCAGCAGCGAGCCGAGCGCGATCTTCATCTCGTACAGCGCGAACGCCGCGCCGAGACAGCGCCGCGCGCCACCGCCGAACGGTAGGTATTCGAACGGCGAGTACTTTCGGTCGAGGAAGCGCTCCGGCTTGAACTGGTCCGGCTCGGAGAAGATCGTCGGATCGTGGTGCGCGAGCACGATGGCGCCCATCACCCCGATCCCGGCGGGCAGCGCGACCCCTCGCAAGGTCATCGGAGCCTTGAGCCGACGCGGGACCAGGATCACCACCGGGTCGAGCCGCAGCGCCTCGTCGCACACCGCCCCCAGGTAGGAGGCGCGCGCCAGCGCATCGGGCGAAGGGTCCGGGCCGAGCGCGTCGAGCTCGTCGAGCAGCCGCGCCTTCACTGCCGGGAGCCGATGCACGTGGTAGAGCGCCCACGCCATGGTGATCGCCGTGGTCTCGTGGCCAGCGATGAGCATGGTCCGCAGCTCGTCCTTGATCTCCTCGTCGGTCATGGGCGTCCCCTCCTCGTCACGGGCGGAGAGCAGCAGGCTGAGGATGTCCTCGTGCTCGACCGAACTCCGCCGCCTCGCGGCGATCTCCTCGTCGAGCAGGATGTCGAAGCGGTGTGCCGTCTGCTGAAAGCGATCCCACGGAGAGACGCCGTGGAAGGAGCGCCGCAGCGGCGGGACGAACATGAGCGGGACGGTGTACGAGGAGAAGTAGCTGGCGATGGTGTCCTGGAAGGCCTTCACGCGCTCGGGCTGCTTCACACCGAAGACGGCCTGGATGATCACCTCCAGGGAGATGGCCTGGGTGAGCTGCATCGCCGTGAACGCGCCGTGCGACGGGAGCGTGGCCGCGAGGCGCAGCGTGATGTCCCGCATCAACGTGCCGTACGCGCGCATGCGATCGCCGTGGAAGGGAGGCATCAGCAGACGGCGCTCCCGCTTGTGCGCCTGACCTTCGAGGAGGAGCATCGAACTCTTCCCCAGGACCGGCAGCAGGGGGATCTGCGTGAGCGCGCCGAAGGTCGAGGGCTCGGCGGTGAAGATCTCCCGGATGCCGTCGGGATGGCCCGTGACCACCACCTTGCCCGCCGGGAGCGTCACGGTGAACGGGTCGCCGTACCGGGACACGCAGGACTTGAAGAAACGTGGCGTGTCGAGCCCGGCGAACAGGGTGTGCAGGGGGGCGAGCGGCGGGCCAGGGGGCAGAGCGACCATGCGGATCTCCTGAAGGCGAGGGAGGGCAGAGGAAACCGTAATCGCGTCCCCGGTTTCCTACAAGCTGCGCTCCCGACGGTGCGGGCTAGGTCATCCGAGCCGGCGCGCGACGCGGCGTCGAAAGGCGCTCCCAGATGCTACCCTCGGTCCGCTCATCACCATGGACATCGACGAAAATCTCGAGGTCGAGCTGCGCTTCCGCGCCAAAGCCGCCATGCGCAAGCGGGCTCGTGGGGTCAGGGGTGCCGTGCCGCGGGACGCGATCCTGAAGCGGTCGGCTCAGATCCAGGACACCTTGTCGTCGCTGCCCGAGATCGCCGCGGCGTCCCGGATTGCCCTCTTCTTTCCCATCGAGGGTCGCAACGAGGTGGACCTCGTCGCCCTCGACGCCCGGCTGCGGGAACGAGGCGCACGCATCGCTTACCCCACCGTCGATCGCGACACGCGCACCATGACCTTCCGCTTCGTCGACGATCCGCACGCGATGGAGGAGCAAGGCTCCGGCTTCTGCGAGCCCGGGCCGTCGAACGAGGAGGCCCTCGCGCTCGACGTGATCGTGGTGCCTTGTTTGCAGATCGATCCGCGGGGCTACCGGATCGGCTACGGCGCGGGGTACTACGATCGCACGCTGCCCCGCTTCTGTCCCCCAGCGCGGGCCATCGCGGTGGCGTTCGATTTCCAGCTCGTGTCCGAGATTCCCGACACGGCGTCCGACGTGCCAGTCCATGTGGTGGTCACCGACACGCGGGTGCTCCGCATCGACGCGCCCGCCGCCGAGACGCCACCCGCCCCTTGAGCGCAGCGTGGAGAAGGCCGTCGGCAGCGCGCTCCAATGAGGACGTTCAGGTTCGGTCGGGTGGAGCGGCCGCGCAGGCCACCTCGACCCGGAGGGCGCGCAGGACGAGGCCGGGCGGGAGAGCGAAGTCGTCAGGGCGTGGTACGCTCCTGCGACCATGAGCCAGGTGAGAGCGCTGGGGTTCGCGTTCCTGGTCACGATGCCCGGAGCGCTGGGTTGCGGTCCGGCGCCCTACCTGGAGGCAGAGCCACCACCGCAGGTGACGGCCCGGCCCGCCGAGCGCCAGGCGGTGGTGGTCGTGTTGCAAGAGCCCGCCCCCGAGCCGGCGGTCGAGGGATGGATCCCCGATGCGCCCCGGGAGGGCAACCCGCTCGGTCAGGTCAAGGCATGGCAGGGCGACTACGACTGCCCGCAGGGCACCACGGAACTGACGCTGCACATCCTGAGCGTCCGAGGTCAGCACGTGAGCGCTCTGTTCGACTTCCATCACCTCGACTCGGGCGCGGCGGGTCGCTACCTGATGGCGGGACGCGTGCACCCGGAAACCGGCAGGGTGATGCTCACCCCAGGTGCCTGGATCTCGCAGCCCCGTCACTACGTCTCCGTCGGCATGAGCGGTGAGCTGTCCGAGGACGGGTCGCTCTTCGCTGGCCGCATGGAGCACCCGCTCTGCGGCGCGTTCCGCTTGCGGCCTGCGCGCTGATCGCAGCGGGCGCCTGGGGTACGCGCGTCCGGCCTCCTCGTGCGCCGTTCACCTCACGGGCTCCGGATGCTTTCGCGGCGCCGGCTCGGGATGCTAAGGAGGGGCGATGCGCCTGAGCGCCCTGGCCGTGATCCTGTGGGGAGTGGGCGGCGTGGTGCTGCTGCTCGGAGAGGCCATCCTCCGCCTCGGCTCGCTGGGCGTGGAGATGCTGCGTACGCACACGCTCTCGACAGGGCAGTACGCCTTGCTCGCGGTCTGGACGGTCCTCATCTGCTACGCGGAGGGCTACCGCGGCTTCCAGCAGCGCTTCTCTCCACGGGTGGTGGCCCGCGCGCTGCACATCGCGTCGAACCCCCGGCCCCACCTCGTCTTGCTGGCGCCGCTGGTGTGCATGGGGTTCCTGCACGCGACGAGGCGGCTGCTCATCGTGAGCTGGGGGCTGCTCGTGGGGATCGTCGCGCTGGTGGTGATGATCCGGTTCTTGCCGCCCGTGTACCGAGGGATCGTGGACGTGGGCGTGGCCCTCGCGCTGACGTGGGGCACGGTGGCCATCCTCGTCTACCTGGTCCGCGCGCTCGCCGGGAAGGCGCCCCCCATCTCGCCCGATGTCCCCGAGGCGTGAGCCGCCTCGCACCGCAGGGCGCTCAGTTCGTGCTGCGCGCGCCCGCGATCCACGCCTTGATCGCCTCGGGGATGGGGTGGCCTGCGCCGTGCTCGATCTCGGCGAGGGGGAGCGCGCGCTCGTACAAGGGCAGCGCCGCGGTCAGCTGTCCCTGGGCATGACGCAGCTGAGCGAGCCGCACGAGGGTGGGCCGGAGGGAGACATGCTCGGCGCCGACGAGCCCTTCTCGCACGTCGAGCGCCTGTTCGTAGAGCGACGCCGCGTCGTCCACCGCCCCTTGCTCCTCGCGCACCACCGCGAGGTTGTGCAAGATCGAGGCGCGGACCAGGGGGTCGATCGTGGCGCCGGAGGGGCGCTCGGCGATGGCGAGGGCGCGGCGCAGCATCTCCTCCGCCGGCTCGGGGGAGGCTCCCTTGGGTCGCAGCGTGGCCGCGTTGAACAGGGCCTCGGCGACGACCGGGTGGTCGGCTCCGAACACGGTCTCCCGCAAGGTGATGGCCTGGGTGAGGAGCGGCGCCGCCTCGTCACGACGGCCCTTCCGGCCGAGCAGCAGCCCGAGTCGGGTGAGCACGACGGCGTGCTCGCAAGGCTCCGGGTCGCGCATGCGTTCGTATCCGGCGAGCATGCGCTGGAGCAGGGCCTCGAGGCCGTCGAGGTCCCCGCGGCGCTCGAGGATCGAGGCGAGCTGCATCAGCAGCCTGGAGAGGGGCGGCTCGATGCTTTCCGTGCGCTCGGCGCGCTCGGCGAGGGTGATGGCCCGACGGCAGCTCGCTTCGGCCTGCTCGAGACGCCCTTGCGCGAGCTGCGCCGAACTCCGGGCGTACAGGAGGGGAAGAACTTCCGGGTCCTCGGGGCCATAGAGATCCTCGGCCAGCGACAGCGCCCGCTCGCACGCGGCCTCCGCCTCCGCGTCTCGCCCCGCGGCGAAGGCGTCCGCGACCGCGTCGTACAGCCGGCGGTACGTCTTCGTTTTCCACCAGCGCCGGATCACTTGCTCAGGTCTCCTGTTCCGCCCTGGCGCGTGTCGGGCCAGGTGAGCCCCACTCGATACCCCGTCGGCCCCTGGAAACAAGCCCCGCGCGCGGCTCGTGGACCGAGCAGGCGCGGCGCGGGGTGCCCCGGACGCCAGCGCCAGCGCGATTTCCGAGGAGGTAGGTGGGCGCACCGGGGCCTGGAAGAAGGCCTCTCGGTGACTCCGATGAGGGAAAGGTCGCCAACGCGCCACCTTCCGTTTAGACTGCGCCGACAATCTAGACGTGCATATCTACAGACCATGAGCCGCCTCAAAGAGATCCCGCGAGGGTCTATTCTCGTGGCCTCGGGCCTGCGGCTTGGCATCGTCAGTCTGGGGAAGTGACGGAGTTCCCATGAGCCCCGAAGAGAAGGTCGCACCGAAGCCCAGCGAGCCACCGCGTACCGAGACGCGCGCCGAACCACGCGCCGAACCACGCGCCGAGGGACGTGCCGAGGTGGTCGATCCCCTCATCGGTAAGGAGCTCAACGGGAAGTTCAAGATCATCTCGATGCTCGCCACCGGCGGCATGGGGACGATCTACCGCGGCGAGCAGATGCCGCTCGGTCGCCCCGTGGCCGTGAAGGTGCTCATCCCGAACGTCACCTCCCGGCAGCTCGATCCGAACTTCCACAAGCGGTTCTTCCTCGAAGCGAGCATCCTCGCCAAGCTGCAGCACCCGAACATCGTCACCGTGTTCGACTACGGTCGCATCGAGGACGCCGAGGGTGAGCGCTACTTCATGGCGATGGAGTTCCTGGAGGGGGAGACGCTCTTCCGCCGGGTTCGGCGCATGGGCCGGCTCCCGCCGCCCGAGGCGATGCGGATCGCGAAGCAGATCGCCCGTGGGCTGCGCGAGGCGCACAAGCAGGGCGTCGTGCACCGCGATCTCAAGCCCTCCAACGTGATGCTGTGCGCGAGCGAGGACGGGGAAGAGGCGGTGAAGATCCTCGACTTCGGCCTGGTGAAGGTGCTCTCGGACGACTCGGAGGAGCTGACCCAGCAGGGCGCGTTCCTCGGCTCTCCGCGCTTCATGTCGCCCGAGCAGATCTCGCACGGGAAGGTGGACCTGCGCACGGACGTCTACTCGCTGGGCGTCATCCTCTACCAGATGCTCTGCGGCAAGGTGCCGTTCGAGTCCGACAAGTCCATCCAGATCCTGATGGCGCACCTGCAGCAGCCGGTGCCGCGGATGAAGGAGCGCAACCCGGAGGTCGAGATCCCCGAGCCGCTCGAGGCGCTGGTGATGCGCTGTCTGTCGAAGGATCCCGAGGGGCGCCCCGTGACGATGGACGCCTTCGTCCAGCAGCTCGGCGAATGCGCGCGGTCCATCGGGGTGTCGGGCGGCTTCACGCAAGCGGTGGAGTCGCTGAGCGGGATCACCTCGTTCCGCAGCGGCACGCTGAAGGCACTGAAGGACGCGGAGACGCTGCCGGCGTCGGCGGAAGACATCTCCATCGTGGGGGCCACGCCTGGCCGCGCCTCACTCCCGAGCATTTCGGGAGAGAAGGGCGAGGACAAGACGCCAGCGGGGACGGTGGCCGACACATCGAACAAGAAGGGGCCGATGCTCGTCGCAGCAGGCCTCGTGGCAGCCGCCGCCGTGGCCGCGTTCTACCTCTTCGGTCGAGGGGACAACCCGAGCAACGCGACGCAAGGCGCCACGCCGCCACCCGCCGCGACCCCGACGGCGACCGAGAAGAAGGTCACGGCATTCACCTTGATGGTGGAGTCGTTGCCCGCAGGCGCCTCGGTCACCGAGGACGGGCAAGCTCTCGGTACCACGCCCCTCCAGCTCTCGGTGCAGAACGACCAGGCGCGCGAGAACCCGCGCCGGATCACCGTGCAGAAAGATGGCTACCAGCCCTACTCGGTGGTGCAGGGGCCCTCGGACGAGTCGGTGCGGATCGTGGCGACCCTGGTGGCCCTCGCGAAAGAGGAGCCGAAGCCGGAGGCCACGAGCGAGCCGCGCGGCGGGAGCAGGCCTCGAGGCAACGTGACGCGGCCGACGCCCCCGACGCCCACGACCGTGAAGCCCGCGACGCCGGATCCGCCGGACATCTCCCTCGGCCGCTGATCCCAAGGGGGGGCCATCGCTCCCCGTTCTCGTCATTCACCTCCAAGCTCCAGGAACTTCCGGGGTCGATACCCGTCTGAGCAGCAGACGAGAGGTGACCGATGAAACGCCGACATCTCCTGGGCGCCACCGTGGCGGGGCTGGCTGTGAGCGCATGGCCCGAGTTCATCCGCACGGCCTTCGGTGAAGGCGAGGGCTGTGATGTGCCGGGCCACCAAGGCGCAGGTGGGCCCGCGGCGCCTGTGAAGGAGGCACTTCAGAGGGCGAAGCAGCTCAAGCGGCGGCTCCTGGTCTTCATCATCCCGCTCAGCAACGAGCTGAAGAACGAACGCGGTCATGCGTTCGGGGAGCTGCTCAACCACGGCGGGGATGCGGACCTCGCCCCCCTCTCGGACGTGGAGGTGGTGTGCGCAACCCTGGCCGACCTGAAGAAGGTCGTGCCCGACGCGGGCGATGGCGAGCCGCTGATGGTGCTGGTGCACACGCAGTCGACGCCCACAGCGACGCCCCTCGACACGCCGTTGCCGGTCGACCCCCCCGACGCAACCACGAGCTGGGAGGAGCGCCGGAAGCAGGAGGATGCGCTGATCGTGCGCCGCATCGCCGCCCTCGGCGCGCTCCTCCGCAAAGGGCTGGGTGCAGACGAGCGCAAGGTCGAGGCGCGGGCCGCCGGTGTGCGCGCGCGGCTGGTCAAGCAGCCCCCGGCAGGCGCGCGGTGGGCGAGCGCGAGCGGGTGTGGGGTCACGATCGAGGGGGAGCAGAACCGGCCCATGATGGCGTGCGGGATGGGGCACGTGCCCGAGAAGAGCCGTCGGTTCCTGTACTTCTTCAGCCTCCAGCGCGAGCGCGCTTGAGTCGCGTGACCGCGGTCGGCTTCACCCTCCAACCCGACGAGGCGTTCCTGGAGCTGCTCGGGCCGGCGCTCGAGGACGCCGACTACTACGAGGTGGCCCCCGAGACGCTCTGGTTTGCCCGCGATGAGCGCGAGGAGCAGCTCGAGCCGAACGGCTTCCACGCGACCTTCGAGGCGCTCGCCAGGCGTTCGCAAAAGCCGTTCGTGGCGCACGGCGTCGGGCTGTCGGTCGGCACGGCGTCCCGGAAGGACGAGGCGCGTCGCGCCTGCTGGCTCGAGGCAATCCAGAGGACGCACGCCGCGCTCCGGTTCCGCTGGTACACGGATCACCTCGGCATCAGCGCCCCCGCGGGCGTCGCTGCCACGCTGCCGCTGCCCCTGCCCATGACACGGCACGCGGCGCGGGTCGTGCGCGGCGCGCTGCGCACGCTGCAGCAGGTGGTCGATGACGTGGGCGTGGAGAACAGCGTGGGTTACTTTCTGCTCGGCGATCCGCTCGACGAGCCACGTTTCCTCGGCTGGGTGCTCGCCATGCCGCGCGCCCACCTGCTGCTCGATCTCCACAACGTGTACACGATGGCGCAGAACCTGGGCTTCGAGCCGCGGGACTATCTGGCGCGGCTCGATCTGAACCGGGTGATCGAGATCCATCTGGCTGGAGGTCGCACGAGCGAGCCAGGTTGGCTGCCCTCGGGGCGCACGCTGAGGCTCGACGGGCACGACGATGCGGTCCCCGAGCCGGTATGGCAGCTCTTCGAGGCGGTGGCGCCACGCTGTCCCGAGCTGCGCGGCGTCACGCTGGAGCGCATGGAAGGGACGGTGCTCGACGAGGGCGATGCGCTGCAAGTACGCGAGGAGCTGCGTCGCGTACGCCGCACGCTGGAGCTGCGACGATGACCCGGAGACATGCCGCGTCACGGACGGGAAGGAGGTCTGGACACCTCCTGGAGGCGCAAGCGCACGCTCGTTACGAGGAGCTGCTCGCGAAGGTCATCACCGCCGCCGACCCGCTGGACGCCTTGCGAGCCGCCACGCAGAAGGCCGATCTGCCTCCACGCCTGCGTCGTGCCCTCCGACAGGTGGATGAAGATGGCCTGAGGATGGCGGCGTTGCTCGTCGCGCGGCTCCGGTTCGAGCGGCTGATGCGCGGCAGTACGGACGCGGAAGCGTGGTTCGAGCGCGATCCGGGTGAGTTCACCGCTGCGTTCCAGCAGTATCACCAGGCCGTGCCTCCCACCGCGTTCTTCCCCTCAGGCGAGGCACGGCTCTTCAGGGAGTGGCTTGCCCACCTGCCATGAGCAGCCCGAGACGCTCGCGGGTCGCCTCTCGTGCGTCGAGCGTCGCCACGATCGCTCCTCGAAACATCACGGCCACGCGATCGGAGAGCGCCAGAATTTCATCCAGCTCTGCCGAGACGAGCAGGACCGCCGCGCCGCGATCGCGCGCGTCGACGATGGCGCGGTGAACCGTTTCGATCGACCCGACATCGAGCCCGCGCGTGGGCTGGCTGGCGACGAGCAAGGTCACTTGTCGGTCGAGTTCTCGCGCGAGGACGACCTTCTGCTGGTTTCCACCCGAGAGGGAGGCCACCGCCGCGTCCGTGGACGGAGGCCGCACGTCGTACGCCTTCACCAGCGACGCGGCGCGCTCGTGCACGGCGCGCTCGTCCCTGACGCCGTGGTGCGCGAACGGAGGTCGAGCCCAGGTGCTCAGGACCATGTTGTCGGCCACGGAATACGAGGCCACGAGCCCGTGCCGCTGCCGGTCCTCGGGGATGTGGGAGAGGCCGGTGTCGATCAGCGTTCGAGGTGAGGCATGGGTCACGTCCCGCCCGCGAAGCGACACCCGTCCACTCGCGGGTCGTCGCAGCCCCGTCAGGGCCTCGACGAGCTCGGTCTGCCCGTTTCCCTGCACGCCGGCGATGCCCAGGATCTCGCCTGCGCGCACGGTCAGGGTCACGTTCACCGCCGGAAGGTCCAGCCCTCCGGACACGCAGAGCTGCTCGACGCGCAGGATCTCTTCCCCCGGATCGGCGGGAGCCTTCTCGACGGTGAGCAGTACATCGCGCCCCACCATCATCGCGGCCAGGCGTCGCTCGTCGACCTCGTCGGGGGACGTCCTCTCCACGACGCGCCCCGCCCGCATGACGGTGATGCGATCTGCAACGGCGCGCACTTCCTTCAATTTGTGGCTGATGAGCGCGATGGCCACACCTTGGGCCTTGAGCGCCCGGAGGACGACGAACAGGTCTGCGACTTCCTGAGGGGTGAGGACCGCCGTGGGCTCGTCGAGGATGAGCACTTCTGCCTTGCGGTAGAGCGCCTTCAGGATCTCCACCCGTTGCTGCACTCCGACTGGCAGGTCGGCGACCCGCGCGTCGGGATCCACGTCGAGGCCGTGGTGTCGTGACAGCGCGAGTACCTCGGCGCGAGCGCGCCGGGTGTCGAGCAGGCCGAAGCGGCCAGTGATCTCGGCTCCGAGGAGGATGTTCTCCGTCACCGAGAAGTGCGGGATCAGCATGAAGTGCTGGTGGACCATCCCGATGCCCAGCGCGATGGCGTCGCTCGGAGAGCGGAGGGTGACGGGTCGGCCCTCTCGCCAGATCTCTCCGGCGTCGGGCTGTCGCATGCCGTAGAGGATGCTCATCAAGGTCGTCTTGCCAGCGCCGTTCTCACCGAGCAGCGCATGCACCTCGCCCTTCCAGAGGGTCAGGTCGACGGCGTCGTTGGCGAGCGCACCAGGGCAGCGCTTGGTGATGCCTCGCGCTTCTAGCGCTGGAACCCGTCCCTGCTCCGACGACTTTCGGTCACGCTCGGATGGGGGTCCCCCTGCGGCGATCGTCGCGGCGGCATCAGCCGTCATAGGGTTTTCCATCCGCGGCAGGTGGAGTCGTCCTGCCGATGACACCGGTCAGGATCAGCAAGGTGAGTAGGTAGGGCAAGAGCCCTACGATCGAGGAGTGCTGAAGGAACGACCATGCGCCGGAGAGCTGCTCTCGGAACATCTGCAGGTTGATCTGGAGTGCCTGCGCCGACCCGAAGAGCAAGGCGGCAGCGAGCGCGCCCGTGGGGGTCCAGTTGCCGAAGATCATCGCCGCGAGGGCGATGAAGCCGCGGCCGTTGGTCATCAGCGGCTCGAAGGAGGGCACCGACTCGAGCGTGAAGTAGGCGCCGCCGAGGCCAGCCACGCAGCCTCCCAGGATCACGCTCTGGTAGCGCATGCGGCGCACGTCGATGCCCACGGTGGCGGCGGCCTGAGGGTGCTCTCCCACGGCCCGAACGCGCAGGCCCCAGCGCGTGCGAAAGAGCGCGATGTGGGTCACGACGACCAGCGCGATCGCGGCGAGGGTGATGGGCTGTTGCTCGAAGACGCGTCCGACGACCGGCAAATCGGCAAGTCCTGGGAGGTGCACCCGAGGGAGCACGCCCGGGGAGGCATAGCTGACGCCGCTGGATGAGCCGGAGCCGAAGAAGAGCTGTCGGTTGAGGAAGCCCGTCAATCCCACGGCGAGCAGGTTGATCACCGTGCCCCCGATGATCTGATCGACTCGGAAGGTCACCGACAGCGCGGCGTGGACGAGGCCGAGCAAGCCGCCCGAGATGATCGCCCCCGCAACGCCCAGGAGAAGGCTGATGGAGGGCGGAAGGCCCCACACGGTGCTCGCATACGATGCGCTGGCCCAGCCGAAGAACGCAGCGGTCAGCATCATCCCCTCGATGCCGAGGTTGACGACGCCGGCACGCTCGCACAGCACGCCGGAGAGGGCCCCGAGGATGAGTGGGGTCGCCACGGCGATGGTGGTGGCGATCATGCTCGCAACGATGCTCGCAGCCGACACGCGCGGAACACCCGCGAGCACCGCGGCGCCGATGAGGACCGCCACGATGAGGGCGACGAAGGCGTGACGTCGGGTTTCCATCCAGATCCCTCAGCTCCCCCAGCCTTGCGACAGGGCGACGGGCGCGGTGGTGTCTCTCAGCCGGTACAGCCGACGGATGAGGACCTCGGCCGCCACGAAGAGCAGGATGAGCGCCTGGATGACCGAGATCACGTCCGCGGGGATCTGGGTGAGGTACTGCATGCGGGTCGCGCCATTGCGCATGGCACCGAAGAGGAGCGCACTCAGCGCGACACCCATCGGATGCGCCCTGCCGAGCAGGGCAACCGCGATGGCATCGAAGCCGTACCCTTGCGAGAAACCGAGCTCGTGCCGGTGGTTCAAGGCGCTCACCTCGATCGCGCCGCCGAGCCCGACCAGGCCGCCGGAGATGGCCATGCTGAGCACCACGGCGCGCGGAACGTTCATGCCGGCACACCGGGCCGCGTCCGGGCTCGCGCCGGCGGTGCGGATGGTGAAACCGAGCGTGGTGCTCCGCAGCACCCAGACCAGCAAGACCGAGAGGGCGAGAGCGAGCGGAAAGCCCCAGTGCACACGGAACCCCTCGAGGAGCACCCCCATCCGGGCTCCCTCGGCAATCATCGGCGTGCGGGCAATGACGTTTCCGGGAGCCGGATCCTTGAGCGGGCCATTGAGGAGATAGCTCACAGCGTTGAGCGCGATGTAGTTGAGCATGATGGTGTTGATCACCTCGTGCCCTCCCGTACGCGCCTTCAACCATCCTGGGATCGCCGCCCAGAGGGCTCCCGCGCTCGCCCCCGCGACCAGCGTGAGCGGCACGTGAACGACGGCCGGCAGCGCCGCGCCGAGCAGGAGAGGGAGGCCGTAACCAGCCCATGCTGCCGCGACTGCGCCGAGCGCGAGCTGCCCCTCGGCGCCGATGTTGAACAGCCCGCCCTGGAACGCGAAGGCGATTCCCAGCCCGGCGAGCAGATAGGGGGTGGTCCACACCGCCGTTTCGCTCAGCGCCCGGGTCGAGCCGAAAGCGCCTTCTGCAAGGCCCGCGTACGCGGCCACCGGATCTCCTCCAGCGATGGCGATCACGCCCGCACCCGCGACGAGCGCGGTGAACACGGACAGCAGGGGGACGAGGAGCGGCCTGCCCAGGTGATGCATCCAGCGACGGCTCTCGTTCACGATGCCCCGGCCGCCGAAGAGACAAGCTGGATCGAGCACACCACCACGGACATCCTCACCTCCGAGGTCCGCAGCCTACTTGAGCGCGCTGGCATCTAGCCACTCCTCAGCGTCTGCCGGGGTGCTCAGCAACCGAAGCGACATCCCGGGAGCATCGCAGGCTTTCCGGGAGCACGCGTCGGCGTCGAAGGAGGGACTCATGGATCCGTGGGACGCGGGTCTTCCTCGGGCCGGTCCAGTCGATGGCTGGCCCTGCCTTTGGCCCTCCGACGTCGGACGAGCCATACGACGACGCCCGCGAAGAACACGCCAGCGAACAGCCAGCCCTCATCATGGCGCAGCGTTCCGAGAGCCTGCTCTGCCACTTCACCGAACAGATAGCCCATCCCTCCCAGCAGCGTCGCCCAGAGCGCCCCGCCGAGCGCGTTCAGTGACATGAACCGAACCACGGGAACACCGCTCGCACCGATCACGAAGGGGCTCACCGTGCGAATCCCGTACACGAAGCGAAAGCCCACGATCATGGCGACAGGATGTCGCTCCAGCGTCTCTCGCACGCGGTCGGCGTGGACCTGCCACGTCGGCCGACGACGGAGCCATGTGATGCCACGCCGTCGTCCGAGCCAGTAGTAGATCTGGTCGCCGGTCACGCTCCCTGCGAACGCGACGAGCATCACCAGGGGGAGCGAGAGGTATCCACGATGGGCAGCGAGCCCGGCGAGCACCAGGACCGTCTCTCCTTCGAGCAGGGTGCCGAGGAGGATCGCCCAGTAGCCGTAGAGCCCAAGCAGGTGTTCGAGGTTCATGAGCGCCTGATGGCGTGACGTCGTGAAGTCCAGGAACGCAGCCGTTGATGAAGCTCAGGCGCGAGGAGCCGCAGGTCCACGAACGATGAGCAACCGACCTGGGCCGTCTTCGAGCATGAGGCCACTCAGACCATTGAGTGCCTCTGGCGTCGCGCAGAGCCCGACGACATCTTCCTGTGGCGTCCATGCACCTGGGCAGGCGAGAGGCCCGCCCACGATCTCGGGAGCCAGCGGGCTCCGGACGACGACGCGGTCTGCATGAAGGCAGACGTTGACGTGAACCCGCTCATCGGCCCCCGATCGGCCCGCGAGCTGATCGTGCAGCTCGGAGGCGAGCGCGAGCGCCTCGGCGCGCGCCCGCCGCTCTTCACCACGGCCTCCCGGCAGGAGCCGGACGCCGAGGACCTCGTCACCGGCCGTGGCGAGCACGGAGAGCCCCGCTTGCCGGAGCGTGCTTTCCGCAAGATCCATGGCCCGCCCCAGGTCGTCAGCGAGGGCGTCGTCGATCTCTTCGATGGGCGCGTTGAGGCGCACCACCACGTGCACGCCCATCGCATCGACGGAGAGCTCGGGAACGCTTTTGCTCGTCATTCCGGGACGACACACCGCCTCCCGCAACTCGCAAAGCATGGCGCGCACGGAAGGGAAGCGCCGTTCGGGCAGCTTCTCCAGGCACCGCAGCACGAGCGCGTCGAGCGCTGGTGCCAGCGGGGCTCGCTGGCTGGGACGCGGTGGAGGCTCCTCGAGGTGCTGCCGGGCCAGCTCCATGGCGCTGGTCGCATCGAAGGGAAGTCGTCCCGTGAGCAGGCGGTGCAACAGCACGCCGAGCGCATAGACGTCGACGCGCTCGTCGATCGCGCCCCCCAGAATCTGCTCGGGCGCCATGATGCTCAGGGTCCCCGGTGCCCGCCCTGCCGTCGTGAGACCTGTTCCCTCCCCAGGGTCCATGAGCTTGGCGATTCCGAAATCGAGCAGCTTTATCGAGCGAGAGGGACCGTTGCAGACGAAGATGTTGTTGGCCTTCACATCGCGATGAACGATCCCTGCCTCGTGGGCAGCCTGGAGCGCTTCACAGACGGGCTCGAGCATCTCCAGCGCCTGATCTGGGGACATCCTGCCGCCCGATCGAAGCAACGCCTCGAGGGTCATGCCCTCGAGCCGCTCCATGACATAAAAAGGGCGCCCGTCCTCCAGTGCACCGACATCGAGGACATCGACGACGTTCGGGTGGTTCAGCCGGCGGATGACGTGGATCTCACGAACGAAGCGCTCGACCATCTTCGGGATGAGCGCGAGACGAGCGTGCAACACCTTGAGGGCGACCCCCTCTCGCTCACGCACCACGCTTCCGTCATGATGGTGCGCGGCATAAACAGCGCCACAGCCGCCTCTGGCAATGCGTGAGTCAATGACGTAGTCCCCTGCTCGGCCCCCCGGAGGCAGGTCTTCTACAAGCGGAAACCCGAGAACTTCCGTCAGCTCCTTCGTCAAATCGCAGCCCATCCCCCACCCCTCCTGCCCATCGCTATGGTGCGGACATCAAAGTCAGTTCTTCAGCGCAAAACCTTCGGTTTCTGCCGGAGCATGACATCCAGCGTAGTCTCTTTGACAGCAAGACGTGCGAGGGTACCTGTCCTCGCGAGCGATTGCAGGAAGCTCCTGATGGCTTCATCTGGTGCTTCCTCCTTTCGGCGGCGCTCGACGACAAACCTGCTCGTTATGTCGAGGCCATCCGGAAATCGGCGCGTTGCTCGAAAGCTCCGTATCGGCTCGTGACAGGATCGATGAATTCAGCTCGGGCGCTCGTCGATGGCTGCGTCTGTACCCGCAAAGCGGGCTCGTACGACCCCGGTGTGTCAATCTGCATCAGGAAAACGAGGTGCCCCAGATGCAAGAGAAGGCTCGCAGCCCATCTGGCGACAACGGCATCGAGAGCGTCCGCTGTCGCGCTTGTGGTCGTCGCACAATGGCCAAGCGAGGATGCGTTGAACACGGGCACCGTGAGAAAGAGCTCGTTGCGGCAGCCCCCGACCCCTTGTATTCGGCCGCGTCGAGGTGCGAGGGAGAGCTGCCGTCTTTCGGTGGCTATCGCCTTCAGCAACGCTTGGGGGGTGGCGGCTTTGGTGTCGTGTTCGCAGCGACCCCCGTGGACGGCGGTGCTGAAGTCGCCATCAAGATCGCTCGGAAAGATCGGCCCGAGGCAAGTCGACGGCTCGTCAAAGAGGCTGCCATCCTCGCAGACATCGGTCCTCCGTATGCCCCCCAGGTTCACGCACGGGGAAGACTCCCCGAGGGAATGCCCTATGTGGTGATGGAGAGCATCCGCTGCCCGACCCTCGCAGACCGTCTGGTCGCCGCAGGTGGGACCGTCCACTTCAGGGAGGCGGCGTGCCTCGTCGATGCGGCGCTACAGACCCTCGAGGTGGTACACGCACGCGGGTATGTCCACCGAGATCTGAAGCCAGAAAACATCTTCATCATCGAGTCTCAGGAGCGTCTCCGTGCAACCATCGTGGATTACGGGCTCGCCACGACCGAAGAGCCCTGCGCAAGGACGAGCGAGGGCGCTGCGCTGGGAACACCTGAGTACATGGCGCCGGAGCAGTGTGAGGGTCGTCCAGACATCGATGGTCGCGCCGACCTCTATGCCGTCGGCGTGATCTTCTACGAGCTGCTCGCCGGACGCCCTCCATTCTGGGGTCCTCCCGCTGCGGTGCGCGAGGATCAACGAAGCCGACGGCCAGCACGGCTGCGGCCCGGCGTGAAGCTTCCCATCGCTCTAGAGGAAGTCGTGCTGCGGGCACTGGCCAAGGACCGCAGGGAGCGCCCCGCCAGCGCCAGCGAATTCCGGATGGCACTCGCTCGGGCGCTGCGCGTGGACGAGGAGACGCAAGACGCTCCGACCCCTGAGAGTGAACGCAGCGCTGCTCCGTCGAGCGGACCGACGAGCGCGCCTCGCCTCGAGCGTCGGACGGTAGGGGTTCTGTTTCTGGAGACGGAGCTCGACCTCGCGTCTTTACAACGTCGCATGGCCTCTCTAGGGGGAGACATCGCTCATTCCTCGAGCGGCCATGTCGTGGCGGTCTTCGATCACGAGCCGAACTCGAGTCCCACACGCCGCGCTTTGCGCGCAGCGCGAGAACTCATACGGCGCAATGTATGTCAGCGAGCCCTGCTCGACCTCGCGTCCGTCGTCGTCCAACGACGTCCAAAAGGAGTCAGACGCTACATAAGCCCTCTGTTCACGAACCCACGCATGCGGCTGCCCGAAATCGCTCGAGCGACTGGTAAAGGAAACCTTCTGTTCGTGACTCCCGACGCCGCAGCCGCATTACCCGATACCCCAGCTGGCGGCGTCAACGATGATGAAAAACACCTCTCCATCAGACCACATCAGACGAGCAGCGAAGCGTGCTCCGATGGAGGGGCCGAGCCCATCCCTGTCCCCCTCGATGAGGAGAAAGCGAGCGACTTCCTCGACGAGCCGCTCCTCGGTCGAGAAGCCGTCGTCCGCGCTTTGCTGGAGAGCGCGCGCGCCGCAGCGTCGTTGGGCCTGCCGACCATCGTTCAAGTCACGGGCGAAGCTGGACTGGGAAAGAGTCACCTTGCGTCTTTCGTTGCGCAGCAGCTGAGCCAACTCATGATCGACGCTCAGGTGCTCGAGCTGCAAGCACGTGAGCCCCTGGTAGGGGGCACCGATCCGACGCTCCGAGCGCTGTTGCAGTTCGTCCTCGAACTGCCGGCGCACGCACCTTCGGATGGTGGGCGCGCCTTGATTTCGGCCCGGCTGGAAGGTGACGCGATCGAACATCTGGCCGTCGCACGTGCACTCGGGTGGCTCGACGGAAGCGGAACAATGGGGAGCGCGCATGACGATGGTGCATACCCGGAGCTGAGGGCTCTGGAGGCCGCCCCAGGCGCCTTACGCGCTGCCGTGAGCATGGTCGCAGGAAGTGCCCTTCGACGGCGCACGTCCCGCGGACCCGTGTTCGTGATCCTCGACGATGCCCACCTCGCGGACGACGCCGCGCTCAGCGCGCTCGAATACGCGGCGCAGGCCGCGGCAAAGACCCCCCTCTGGATCTGCGCCCTCGCACGACCTGGTTTCGAGCAGGCCAGACCCAACTGGGGACGAGGCGCGGCCTGTAGCCAAGTCAACCAGCTCGGCCCGTTGGATCGCGCTGGTGCAGTCGCGCTGTGTCGACGTTTGCTGGCCCCCGTCGAGGATGTACCCGAGCCAGCTCTGGATCTGCTCATTGCCCGGACGAAAGGCGCACCGCTGCTATTGAGCGAGCTCGTCCTGGGCCTGAAGCGCGAAGGCATCGTTCGCCTGCATCCTCGTGGGGGTGGATGGTATGTAGCGACCGACGAACTCGACCGATTGCCCGACGCGCCCCTCATCGAATGGCTGGCGCGGGCGGAGCTGGACGCATTGCCTCAAGCTCTACAGGAATTCGCGCGACTCATTTCATTGCTCGGACATGAGATGATGCTCGACGACATCGTCGGGGTGCTCGAGAGGTTGGATGGTTGCGGACAGGGGGAGCCCTTTCCCCTCGATCCGAGGGTCGCCACGAGCCGACTGATGGCCGCGGGAGTACTCGCCCAAGACCGACGCAGCGGTCGGATCGGCTTTCGTCATCCTCTCGTGCGTGACGCCATCGCAAAGTCGATTGACCCGTCCGTGGCGCGTCACATTCACCTTGCAGCCCTCGCACATCATCAGGCGACCGCTCCGGAAGCAGACAGAAGCTTGCGTGCACGCGCGCACCATGCGGCGGCAGCAGGACTGCGCTCACTTGCGAGCAATGCCTTCATGAGGCTGGCAGATCAGGCGCGGGACAGGCACGCCTATGTCGAAGCCGAGGCGCTGTACACTCGGTCTCTGGAGCAAACTGAGCCATGCGAGATCGACGAATCCTCCGTCCGAGGCTCACCGACCGACAAGTCGTTCGGCGCGGCCAACGAGCGCGCAGCTGCACAACGTCGACGTGGCCTCATGCGTTGTCGGCTAGGGCGAAATCATGATGCCCTCGAGGACCTACGCACTGCACGCGAAGCTGCGGAAACCATCGGCGATACCATCGAACAGATGGAGATTCTGCTAGACGAGGCGACGACGCTGGACTGGATGGAGGAGTATCGTAGCTCCGAGGCTCGTGTGAACGAAGCGAGACGGCGGGGAGAGACCCTTCCCTCCATGCCCGCCCCATTGGCGTCGCGCTTGCTTTTGGGCATCGGGCGCTCATTCCACCGCTTCAGTCGTGAAGCGGAAGCAGCCGCGATGCTCGAAGCCGCTGTCACCCAATCCTCTGACCTGGGAGAGGAGGGCTACGAAACCCTCGTCGTCTCACTCCTCATGCTGGGCTTCATCTATCAAGGACTGGCCCGGCTCGACGATGCGAGGGAGGTGCTCGATCGAGCGGTCATGCTGTGCGAAGTTCATCGCGACATGCTCCACCTCGCTCCCGCCATCAACAACCGTGCGCTGCTTCGGGCGTGCCGGGGAGACAAGGAGGGCATGATTCACGACCTATCCCGAGTCCTGTCCATTGCACGTGAATACGGGCAAGGAGCGCTGGAGCTGGTCGGAGAGTACAATCTGGGCGAGTGTCTCTACTTGATGGACGACATGCAAGCTGCAGCGTTGCATGTCGCCAGAGCGGCCGAAATAGAGCGCCGACGCTCAGGAGGTAGAGCGCGCCCGATCGTGATGCTGCTCGATGCTCGCGTGTTGCTGGGCGGTGGAGATGAAGGCAAAGCGCGAGTCATTTTCGAGAAAATTCTCGCACATCAAGAGGCAGCGCGAGAATTGGGCCGAATGGATGCGCTCCTTCTACCGTCGGAGGAGGTCTTGCTGGACATGATCGATCTGGCGACCCGCACCCCCGACGCCGCAGCATGGGATGAACTTCATGCGCGCTCGGAGCGCCTTTCGGTGGGCCAGGAGCAAGTAGAAGTTCTCGAAGCTCGCGCCATCGCAGCGCTTCGGCACGGGCGCCTGGATTTGGCGCTGGACGCCCATATGATTGCGTGCGCGGCGGCTGCACGCATTCCGAATGCCATGCGTCTCCAGCTCCAACGTCATGGCTCCGAGATTCGACGGGCTTTCAGAACTGGGCCGTTTCCGTCGACTCCTTGAGTGCAACCGTCGACGCCGTTCCTCCGGAGATGACCTGCGCAACCTCATCGAAGTAACCCGTACCGACCTCGCGCTGGTGCCTCGTCGCCGAATAGCCGACGCTCTCCGCCTCGAACTCTGCCTGCTGCAGCTCCGAGTAGGCCGCCATTCCTCGCCGGAGATACTGCCGCGCCAGATCGAACATCGAGTAGTTCAACGTGTGGAACCCAGCAAGGGTCACGAACTGGAAACGATACCCCATGGCTGCAAGCTCATGCTGAAAGCGGGCGATCGTGACCTCGTCGAGGTGCTTCTTCCAGTTGAACGAGGGTGAGCAGTTGTACGCCAGAAGTTTCCCTGGAAACTGCTTGTGAACTCCCTCGGCGAACTGTCGTGCTTCTTTCAGATCGGGGGTCGAGGTCTCACACCAGATCATGTCGGCATACGGCGCGTACGCACAGCCACGGGCGATGGCTGCCTCGATTCCACTCTGAAAACGGAAGAAGCCTTCCGCCGTACGGTCGCCCGTGAGGAATGGACGGTCTCGAGGATCGATATCCGATGTCAGCAGCTTTGCACTATCTGCGTCGGTTCGCGCCACCACAAGGGTAGGAACCCCCATGACATCGGCCGCCAGTCGAGCCGCCGTCAAGGTTCGAATGAATTGACCGGTAGGAATCAGAACCTTGCCACCCATGTGGCCGCACTTCTTCTCCGACGCGAGCTGGTCTTCGAAATGCACACCAGCGGCGCCTGCCTCGATCATGGCTTTCATGAGCTCGAAAGCATTCAGCGGACCGCCGAATCCTGCTTCCGCATCTGCCAGGATCGGCGCCATCCAGTATCGTCCATCCTTACCCTCTGCGTGCTCGATCTGATCGGCTCGCAGAAGTGCCTGATTGATTCTACGCACGAGAGACGGGACGCTATTGGCCGGGTACAAGCTCTGGTCGGGATACATCGTCCCCGCTTCATTGTTGTCGGCTGCAACCTGCCAGCCGCTCAGGTAGATGGCTTTGAGACCCGCGCGGACCTGCTGCATGGCCTGGTTTCCGCTCAAAGCGCCAAGCGCCTGCACGAAGGATTCACTCTGCAGGAGCTGCCACAAGCGCCGTGCTCCCATGTCTGCCAGCGTATGCTGAATCCGCACGCTTCCGCGCAGTCGGTCCACATCAGCTTGTGAATAGGGTCGAGTGATACCGTCCCAACGTCCTGCCAGCGAGCCATTCGACGAGGACATGTCCTGTTCCGGTCGCTCCGGCGTGCCGTGCTGGGAAACCGAATGATTGATGCTCAGCGGGGAAGCTGCGGACATGACGAACTCCTTGCGATTTGCGTCGCGTGTCGACACAACTGTTCTGTTATCCGAGACCACGAACGAGAATCAATGCTACGAGGGTTGCCCCTCGGTCATTTCGAGCAACACACTGTAAGCAGGAATGGTGAGAAACTCTTCGAACCGTTCACCCGTGGACAGACGTTCAAAGAGCTCGCTCGCAGCGCCGAATCGGCCACTATCGAATCGCTCTCTACCCAGCGTATCTCTGAGGCCATCGAGTTCTTCGCGCAATATGCGACGGAATCGCTCATGCGTCAGCGCTTCCCCATCCTCGAGTGTGGCCCGATGATGTATCCATTGCCAAACCTGGGTACGCGAAATTTCGGCCGTCGCGGCGTCTTCCATCAGATTGTAGAGAGGAACGCAGCCGAGCCCTCTCAGCCACGCTTCGAGGTACTGGACTCCAACACGAATGTTATGGCGGAGTCCTTTCTCCGTGCGAAGGCCCTCTGGAACTCGGAGCAAGTCCTCCGCACTGACGACCACGTCGTCTCGCTGCCGCTCGATTTGATTGGGCCCACGCATATGTGAATCAAAGATGTCGGCCGCCAGCTGTACCAGCCCTGGATGTGCCACCCATGTGCCGTCGTGGCCATCCATGACCTCGCGCAGTTTGTCGGCTCTGACTTTCTCGAGCGCCAATCTGTTTTGTTCGGCATCATTCCTTATCGGAATAAAGGCTGCCATTCCGCCCATTGCATGCGCCTTCCTGCGGTGACAGGTCTTCACGAGAAGCTGTGTGTATGAGCGCAAGAAGTGCTGCTCCATAGTGACCTGAGCGCGATCAGGCAGAACGCTCGCCGCGTCATTACGCAGTTTCTTGATGAAACTGAAGATGTAATCCCAGCGTCCACAGTTGAGTCCTGCCGAGTGCTGCCGCAGTTCGTAAAGAATCTCGTCCATCTCAAATGCAGCTGGCAACGTTTCTATCAGTACGGTGGCTTTGATGGTCCCCTCTGGCAACCCTACCGCCTGCTGCGCAAACAGGAAGACATCGTTCCAGAAGCGCGCCTCTTGGTGGCTTTCCAGCTTTGGAAGGTAGAACCATGGACCAGCGCCTCCCGCGGTCTGTACGAGCGCGTTATGAAAAAAGAAGAGGCCAAAGTCGACCAGTGCAGCTGGCATGGGTTGCCCCTCGAACTCCACGTGTGCGTCTGGAAGGTGGAGCCCGCGAGGGCGGACCATCAACGCAGCGGTCTTCTCGTTCAATGCGTAACGCTTGCCAGTGAGCTGGTCCTGATGCTGAAGCGTTCCCCTTACTGCCTCCTGGAGAGCGATCTGGCCCGAGATCAAGTTCTCCCATGTGGGGGAGTTCGAGTCCTCGAAGTCCGCCATGAACACGTTTGCGCCCGAGTTGAGCGCATTGATGATCATCTTTCTGTCGACGGGCCCTGTGATCTCGACTCTCCGGTCGTTCAGGCCGGAAGGAACGGGTGCCACGGACCAGCTACCTTCACGGACGCCTTTCGTTTGCGGCAGAAAGTCCGGCCGATGCCCCGTGTCGAACTTCACCTGAAGCTGCCGACGGTTCTCCAGCAACTCTCGAAGCCGAGCCGTAAAGGTGCGAGCCAGCGCGGATAGAAACTCTACCGCTTCCTTGGTCAGTACCCTTTCGTCCCCTGCGATGCGAGGCGCCCGGATGCTGACGGTCGTCGGACTTGCTGGATTCATCGAGAGACTCCTCAGGACTCGCAACGCTCCGCGTCGTTACAAGTCACAATTTTTACACAGAGCTACCGTTCGTCAACTTCGCGTGCAAATACGTACAGTTAAGTCTGTACGTGAAGATAATTGACCAATTGTCAACATGTAAACACCTGTTAAGCTGGGTGCAGAGGCCCACCTAGCTGATGTCTCCACTCAACAACCCATTGCGACTCCAGCTCGAAATGCACTTTCCGCTGCGGACTGCTGAGGAGGCTGATTCAGATGCATGAGATTCCGCTTCTGGGAGCAAAAGTGAGGGCTCTCCGACGTCGAGAGCAGCTGACGCAGGTCGCGCTCGCAGCTCAACTGGGCATATCTCCAAGCTATCTGAACCTGATCGAGAACAATCGACGCCCTCTTACAGCCCCTCTCCTGCTCAGGCTCGCACAGCTGTTCCGGCTGGACCTGCAGTCTTTCGCTGCGTCAGAGCAGGACGCTCGTCTGTCTGCCGACCTGCTCGAGGCCTTCGGGGACCCCCTTTTCGAGGGCCACTCCTTGACCAACCACGACTTGCGCGATCTCGTCATCAGCTCGCCCGGCGTGGCAAACGCAGTACTGACCCTTTATCGCGAGTATCTACGTGCTCGTGAATCGGCGGAGGCCCTCGGAGAGCGACTTGCAGTCAATGGTTTCACGGGCCTGGATTCGTCCAGATTGCCCTCCGAAGAAGTCAGCGAATTCATTCAGCGACGATTGAACTATTTCCCCGAGCTCGAGGACGCAGCTGAGACGCTCTGGAAGGATGCCCATTTTGACGAGGAGGACGTTTTTCGATCACTCGTGCGTCATCTTCGAGACGCGCATGGGATCACAGTGCGTCTGGTTCGTGTCGCAGAGGAACGACGAGCGATGCGCCGGTTCGATCTCAAGTCCCGGACACTCAACATCTCCGAGGTACTTCCACCTCGAAGCCGACGCTTCCAAGTCGCGCATCAGCTCGCCCTGCTCACCTGCGGGGAACTATTCGAGAAAATCCTGCGCGACGAGACACTGACAACCCTCGAGTCACACACGCTCGCCCGGGTCGCACTCGCGAACTACTTCGCAGCAGCACTGTTGATGCCATACGGCCCGTTTCACGAAGCCGCACGCGGAGAGCGCTACGATGTCGAGCTTCTCGCGCACCGCTTCGGCGCCAGCTTCGAACAGGTATGTCATCGCATGACAACACTGCGACGAGCGGGGCTGGAGGGCGTCCCTTTCCACCTGATGCGCATCGATATTGCCGGCAACATCTCGAAGCGCTTCAGCGGCTCAGGCATCCGCTTCGCACGCTTCAGCGGGGCCTGCCCTCGCTGGAATGTCCATGCGGCGTTCATGACCCCCGGCTTGCTTCGAACGCAGCTCTCAAAGATGCCGGACGGGACCGTTTACTTCTGCATTGCGCGAACAGTCCGTAGTGATCGGGGTGGGTACCATGCACCTCACACCGTTCAGTCCATTGGGTTGGGCTGTGACGTAAAATACGCCAGAGAGCTCGTCTATGCAGACGGCTTCGACCTCGAAACCCTCGACGCCGCCGTCCCAGTCGGCGTCACCTGCCGCCTCTGCGAGCGGCTCGACTGTGAGCAACGGGTGTTCCCACCCGTACAACATCCCCTACACATCGACGAAAACGTACGTGGACTTTCGTTCTACGCACCCGTTGCAGAGCAACGAGGTCTTCCACTTTTCAAACCTACGTTTACGCCACCCAAAACAGAGATCAAGAACAGTGCGAAGGGGGGGACTTGAACCCCCACGGGAGTTACCCCGCTAGCACCTCAAGCTAGTGCGTCTGCCAATTCCGCCACCTTCGCTCAGGGACAGGGCGACGGAAGGTACTTCCCTGGCCGAAAATGTCAAGACGGAATCTCCGACAATCCGTCAGGTGACCAAAGCGGTTACGATCTCCCCTACTTCGAAAGGCTTTCTGACCCATGCCGAGCAGCCATCCGGCAGGTCGACGAGGCCGCCCGTGCCCGACATCACAACCAGACGAGCTTCTGGACTGGAGCGTTGCACGGCTGCGATCGCACCAGGGACGTCCTCCTCGATCGGGGAGAGGTCAAGCAACACGGCATCGAAGGGCCCTGTATCCAACGCTCCGTGCAGCTCGCTCATGCGGCGCACACAGACAATCCTCGCGCCTCGCGCAGAGAGGGCAGTGTCGAGGAGATCCACGACCGCCTCGTCATCTTCTACGAGCAGGATGCGAGCACCACCAAGCACCTTCCCTGCAGGGCGAAGGGCCCCACTGGCAGGCGGGGGGGTTCGTAGAGGTGCATCACCACTCTCCGGAATAGGTTCCGTCTGACCGCTCGTGAAGATGGGCCATTGAAGATCGAAGCGGGCCCCTCGCTCCGATGAGCCGAGAGTGAGTCGGCCTCCAGAGGCTTCCGCGAGAGCCGCCGAGTAGCGCAAGCCGATCCCCGCGCCTCCTGCCCGCGTCGTGATGCCTGCCCGCAGCAAGCTGGCGCGACGCTCCGGCGGGACCCCCGGACCTTCGTCGATCACGCTGAAGATGACGTCTGTATCGTCGCGCTCCGCCGTGATCTCCACCACCCCTCCCCGAGGAGACACCGAGATGGCATTCAGGAGGAGGTTCACCAGAATTTGAAGGAGTGGCCTCTCGTGAAGCACGGAGAGGCTAGCGACCTCGGCATCACTCCGGACCAGCACCTTCGTCTCCGCACGACATGCTTCCGGATCGAGCGAGGTGACTGCGTCTTCGAGGATGATGCGCAGGGGCCGCAACGGCTCATGGACAATCGACAGGGGGCTCTCCGCAGTGTCATACGGTGACCCGGCGGCGCCGATCGAGCGACGTACGATCCGGCGCGCGTCGCGGGCACGAGCGGCAACGAGGTCGAGAGCACGGCTCAGCTCCTCTCCTCGCGCACTCCGAGCCCGTTCGACCCACCCCAGAATCACGGTGAGTGCGTTGGAGACCTCGTGCAGGGTCCCCGCAAGATCATGCTCGAGGGGGAAGACCGGCCCAACGCCGCTGGACGGCGTTCCCGAGGACGCGCTGTCCCCAGGCGAGGACTGTGTTTTGCCTCCGCGCGTCGGATGCGCCACACCGCGTAGCCTATCTCGCTCTGTCCCGCTCGGGTACCGCAGTTTGTGCCCCGGAGGCCTAGTCGGACAGGGAAGGGGGAAGCGGTAGAGTGTAAGTTCCATCTCCCAGTGCAAGGGTTTCTCCAATCTGGATCACCCCCGCAGGGCCATCCTTGGCCAGAGGATCGCCTACCGGCAACCACGCCCTCACAACGGAGTGCGGAAGGCGTCCGCCCCGCGTGTCTCGGATGACGCCTTGGAGGAACACCGGATAGGGAACCGTCAGCGAGCCGAGGCTCACTGTCTCGGCGATCTCCGCCCCCGCCACCAGCAATCGGGGTCGCACCAACCAAGGATACCCCGAGCCGTCGACCGGTTGAGTCGAGAAGTCGAGAGATCCGGGATCCACTTTCAAGGAAAAACGACTCCCAACCAGCTGAGTCGGAGCTTCCCTGGGGCGCAGGGTGGGCAACGCAAGAACCTTGTCGAAGTATCGCTGCGAAGCCATGGTCGATGGCGCTGCCACGACGGAGGCGGCACCGATCGACTCGCCGCCAGGGCCCAGAACATGCCCCTCCATCGTCACCATTTCGGAGACGGTGATGGACTGCCCACAAAAGCAGCCATCACCAGCAGGAATCTCCATTTCCTTGCTCGCCACCGCGTGGATGCGAACGGGATCCACAGGGCGAGCGACGATCCGGTAGTGCCCTGGTGGAAGATCGGCCGTGAAGATCCCGGAGACGTCGGTCTCGACCTCGAGGCGATAGTTTGCCGCCGAGCTGGCATCTCCCGCAATCTCAGCGCTCTGAATCTGGACTGCCGCTACGACAGGGCTCCCTTGCGCATCTAGGACCTGTCCCTCCACGTGACGAGGAACGGCATTCAGTTCAGCCAGCGAGAGATCCAGCCCGTCGGGGCCTATCAGAATTCCGACGGCCGAAAGATCCCAATGAAGCGTGGGGAGAGCCTCCGACACGGGGGGACGCAGACGAATCAAGGGATCAAAGCGCCCTCGCGCCGTCCAGTCGAAGTGAATGTCGAACGAAACCTTGTCCACGCTCGGAGAGTGAGCGAGCGTCAGCGTCTCGGAGATGATGTCACCATGCTCGGGCTCGACCAGCTCGAGCGACCAGCCATCCACGCTCATCGTCGTCGGGACAGCGAACCGGCCCCAGAGACGCTCTGGCGGTCTCACATCAAAATTCAATGCCCGTGAGTCGACCTCTTGCGCTGGCCAGAAGACAGGGAGTGGCCCGTCTTCACAGCCCACAGGGAGCTGTGGGGTGACATAGACGTCATAGAGACCACGGGGCAAATCTGCACGAAAGACGAAACTACGACCGCCCGCTTCATCAACCTCGAAGTGGCTTCCCGCCGCGTATTCTTCTGGTGGCAAGCCAGATGTCCGGTCCACCCGCCTGAGAACGGCACTCGCAGGAAACGAGCCGTCCGGAGTCTCTTCGATTCCGCATCGCCCGACGCCATCCGGCAGTCTCAAGGTTCCTTTGAACTGTGCCAGCTCAGGCAACTGGGGGTTGAACGGCCGGACCTGGCCATCCCTCATGATGTCGCGGAGCACGAGCTCTTGGCTCTCGACGTCGATGAGGAAAGCAACGCTCCCCAGCGAGCTGTTCACGGGTGTTCGGATCTCGAGAAGCAACCCTGGAAGGTCCACGTTGATTGCAGCACAAGCATTGCGCTCACCCACCAGCACGCACACGCTATTTCCAGCGCAATCATCCGATGTGACACACTCATTTCGCGGGACAGGAGGATTCTCGAAGAGGGGGATGCTGCATCCGAAGGAAGCAACCGCCAGGTGCAGCAGGGCGACATGAGTACGGCTCATTGGCCTTCTCCTGAGCCGTCTGGGTTCGAAGGGGTGAGGCAAGAAGCACAGCCCTGGACGGTATCGCACGGCGGCGGCTCGCAAAAATCATTGCAATCTGAGCTCGAAGCGCAGCGAATCACCTGCCAGACGAGATAGCTCGCATCCGTCGGCTCCTGAGGACACACATCAGGACCGAATCGATGACTCGCCATCAATGTGACGGTATGGCAGCCAAGGGGTACGGTATGATCGCTGGGATGCCAGAACATCCCTGAAAATTTGCGAGCGCCATCAGCCATCGTACCGGGCGGGATCGGCTTGAAGGGGTATATCGCTGTACGATACGGCCGCCCCGCGGCATTCCGCTGCCCGTAATCGAGATAGATGGCTAGCTCCACGGGTTGCTGTGAATCTTCCGAGATCACCGAGCCACCGAACTCGACCCGCGACGTGTCGTCGTAGACGTAGATCGTCTGCCGAAGATCCGGATAGGCATCTGCAGCCATGAGCATGGGAGGAGTCCGCTCCGGCGCATCATACTCTGGTGGCGAAAGCACCAGGCAGGCAGAGGACATCATCGCAAGTAGAGTCAGTAGCGACGAGTGTGCCAAGGCGTGAACGACGGCGGCCGTTGGGAAAGCTTTCGTGTCCCCTCCCAATCCTCGCCTCAGATCGCCGCTTCTCTCTGACACCGATGTCAGGGCTCTGCTCGCCCTGATCTCACGACGATGCTCTTTGCTCATGCTTCGTTGACGTCGAGGATGGCAGGTCATCGGATGGCCCGCTCGTCTCAAGCAAAACATTCCAACAGAACTGGAGCCCGCCTGGCCGAACGTCAACCATATGCGATGCTTCCCTCGTCATCAGCCGACCCTGGACCTTGGTCTCAAGCTATCGACTCGGCGCGTGCGAGAGGGAGGCCCGGTCTGCCACCTCGCCTCTGCATATTCCATCCGGATAGCAGTCAGGACCAAGTCCGAAATTTCCGGGTGAGCAGCACATGCTGCGGCCAGACCACCAGGCTCTCTCAGCGGGATGTCGCGGGAGATTCCGAGCGCGTCGACCGTCGACTGAACGGCGATGGCGAGGTCACCCGTCGCATATAGTCCGGCTCTGCGCATTGCGAGGCCGCTTGACCAGAGTGCTGCTTCGGCCTCGATGGGAGTCGGTTGCACGCAGAGCTCACGCAGGCGCCGCTCTACACGGGGAGGGACGAGCTGCCACAGGTTCTGCTCCAGCTGCGTCACTGCCGGGTCGCGGCGACTCCCAACGGAGGTGTCGAGCGGTCCGAACGCCGCCTTCACGGCGGCAAGCACAAGATCCAGTTCTGCGGAAGGCAGTGAACACACCAGCACGTGCTCCGGCATTGCACCGGCCAAGCTCAAGCCAAGCAAATATCGCAACTCAGCCGTTTCTTCTCGAATATCACCCTGCATCAGGACAGCAGGAGGGACTAGAGGCAGAACTTGCGCATTCAGACCAGAATTCCGCTCTCCGGCCTGCGTTCCGGCCCGCTGCAGAAAAAGCGGTGTACGGATGCCCCCGAGGCGTTCCGCAATCATACCATAGACGTCACCAAGGACGGTTGCTGGGCCTGGCTGTATCCGTTCCAGGCCGGTGATGCCGAACTGTCCAGGGTCACGACGGAACAATCCTGTGTCCCACACGAATGCCAGTACTTCATTTACAGGGGCATTCACGTCACGAAAGAGCAGCGCATTGACCAACTCTGGGGCATCTCGTTGCGCCCAGAGAGGTGGTGGGAGAACCCGCTCGACTTCCACCGAACCATTCCCTCGTCGAGTGGAGTCAAACGCCGTCAAGACGTGTTGAATTGCATTGGCGTACACGACATTCCTGTCGGCCAGCGCTGCCGCGTGGAGGCGCTCGAGGCTGTCTCGGTCACCAGGCTTGAGCGCGGCTTGCATTCGACGCACTGCAAGCCCTTCCCGTGTCCGATCCTCGCCGGAGGCGAGAAACAAGGACATCAAGCGCTCACCAGCATCATAATCCCCTGACGAGACGTCACGAAGAAGACTGACTTCTTCCTCACTTGCGTTCGGTGGTGGATTGACGGAGAGGAAGCGCCCATTGAGGCTCACGGGGTAGGACGACACCCGGCCGCCGAGCGAGGCTGGGGCAGAAATCGGACTGGCCATTCCCAGCAATGTGTCGCTCTGACCGCCCTCCTGGATCACGCTCGTCGAGACTGCCTCTGGTTGGGCATTCTCCTGATGCACGCTCGATGTTGGAGATACGCTCACCGACATCGGCGTCGCGACTGGAGACACCGAGGGAGACGGGGGCGTCCTCAGTTCAGCGTAATCAAACGCCAGATCAATGACGGGAGATTTTGGATGACGGGAACGTCCGGAGCGACTGCCACTCGAGACGATTCCCTCATCTGGCAGGGTCTCGGCGGTGAATCGCTCGCTCGACCCTGCCGAGGGTAGCGACGTTGGGGCGATAGGCTGCTCGGAGAGCTTCGCTTTCTGCTCGCGAACAGCTTCGATCTTGATTCGCAGCTCGGCGATGCGAGCGTCCACCATACGGTTGTCTCTTGCCAGGTCCGCAGCTTCGGCGAGGAGCGACGCCGATCGCTGAGGCTCGACATCGAGCAGCAATGCGGCAAGCTGGACGAGAACGTGAGCCCGTTCCGTTCCAGAGCTTTGCCCCGCAAGCTCCTCAAGTGCGCTTTGTGCGACGTCCCGCTCTCCGTATGCAGCCGTCAGTTCGAGACGACGACGGGCAGCGAGCGAGCGAGTGTCCGTTTCGGCGTAGGCTTGCTCCAGAAGACGGGACGCTGCACTCACATCACCCGTTCTTTCTGCGGCGTGAGCCGCAGCCAGGGCCACCCGACCCCGTGATCGGAGCCCCTGCAGATGGCCATCGAGCGCGCGCTCGAACAGTGGAACGGCTGCCGCAAAGTTGCGCTTCTGCGCCAGACGCTCCGCCATACCCAACGCAATCAGCGCCGCAGGGCCTACCTCGGCATGGCGCCGCGTGAGTTCACGCATCCCGGCGCCGTGTCCTTGAATCACATCCAGATGCTCTGCCAGCAGAAAGGCATAGAGCTCTACCTGCGTCGGCTCGAGTGCGTCTGCGGCTCGCTGGAGGTCGTCGATCGCTGCCTGAGCTTCTCGTGGCGTGCCCGTGCCACAGAGCCTGTATTCCAGGCGTCTTCCCTCCAGGAGGGCAGATAGATGTCCAGGGGTGAGCTTCAGCGCCTCCCGTATTTGCCCCAGCGCCCCCACATCGTCCCCGGTGGCGGACGTGGCACGTGCCGACTCGACGAGGATGTCGGCATGCCAGCCGGGCTCGACTCCCCCGTCCTGACGAATGAAGGCCACGAAGGCATCCAGCGAACGGGCCAGTTCGTACGTGTCTCCGCGGAGACGTGCGATCTCGACGCGAACCTCCAGCAGCTGTTGTTCCGAAATGGCCTCCCACTGCTCGTCGAGACTGCGGGACGCAGCATCGATCTCCCCTCCCTTGAGGTATGCACGGCAGGCCCGCAGAGCGTAGTCGGCTCGCTCTTCCTGTGACGTGGCCAGCCTCCCCAGCTGCGCCCACCCGGGCGCAGCCCGAAGCGGAGCCCCGAGCCGCTCGTACATATCACCCAGGTAGCGCAAGGCCGCGGCATCGTTCGGCGCCTCGGAGAGAAGCTGCTCGAGCTCCAGGCAAGCTTCTGTGAGTAGACCGAGTCTCTGCTCGAGCACGGCGGCACGCCGGAGCTGGAGCACGCGGCGCTCTTGCAACGACGAGGTAGCAACGATACGCAGCTGGAGCAACTCGGCAATCCGCTCATGGTCCCTGCGCCTCGATGCATCCTCTTCGAGAGCCTCGAGGGCCTCGGTGTCCTTCGGATCGAGACGCGCGATCACGTGATAGTGCGCGATGGCCACGGCATCGTCACCCAGCTCTCGCTCTATGGGCGCGAGGTCGCGCAGTACGGACAGGTAGCTGGCCGTGTGCTCGTGCTCTGCATTCTCCAGCGCTTCTTGATCGACCGGCGACAGCCCTTTCGTCTCCAGCACCCCTGCCAGCCGCGTCAGGATGTCGACCTGGAGACGCCGCGCTCCCGTCGATGTCGAGAGTCGTCGAATTTCGTCGAGAAGCTCTCTCGTCAAGGGGAGACGGTGAGCTTTGCGTCCGATGACTTCCAGAGCGCCACGTAGGTCGCCACGGGCGGACAGGAGAGATGAAAGCTCTCCGATCACGGTTTGGAGACGCTCTGCTGGCAAATCATCACGTTCGGCTTCCTGCTGGAGGAGCACCTCGAGAGCAGAAGAATCCCCGGTAAGGGAGAGCAACCGCCAGAGCCTCCCCACGACCTGCTCATGTATCTCCTCCCCCACCTCACCCGTTTCGAGCGCTCGCTGCAGGGCCAGAATGACCTTATCGAGCTTTCCTTCCCGTTCGTGCTGATCGGCGAGGTGGAGAAGCGCCTCGATGCGACGTGCTACCGGCAAAGCATCGTCGAGGGCGCGCTGAAGAGCATCGTCACCCGTGAGCTGAACGAAGACATCAGCCTCGAAGGCCAGCTCGGGATTTTCAGGAGCGCGACGTGCTGCCTCGACCAGAAGAGCAGCGGCGACATCGGGCACTTTGAGGACATCGGCCAGGCGACTGGCCCACCGGAGGAGTGCCGGACCGACATTGGCATGAGGGTTCTTCCCGGCCGCATAGATCGCCGCAATCAGATGCTGCGCACGCTCTGCTTCACGTGCGAGCTCGGGAATCAGATCGACGAGGCTTTCGTACTCCTCCACGTCGCCGTCGATCCTCATGCCACGCTCGATGGCTGCGAGCGCACTCGCCGAGGCCCCCAGGACACGAACCGCGACCCGTGCCATGGCGATCGCGGCACGAGCGCCATCAGGCCCCTCCAGCCTGGGAAGTGTGGCTTTGATGGCTCTGTCGAAGCGCAGTGACTCCGGCAGAACTTCGCCGGTAATGGAGATGAGCTCGCCAATCGCCTGACCGATGTCCTCTACGGTTGCAGCATCGGGGCGCACATTGAGGGCACGAAGAAGAAGGTCGACCCGCGTTCGCACCCCCTCCTCGGACGCCCCCGCCAGCCCCGCTGCACGCCTGAGCCACATCGTCCGTAGACCAGCGTTCTCTGCGCCAGCCGCCACGCGTTCGATGACACGAACAGCCTCCGTCGGCTCTTCGGCCCGCTCGGCGAGGCGAGCCAGCAGGACGTAAGAAGTCCCTTCCGTGGGCACTGCCTCGAAGGACGAGGCGGCGTGTGAAAGGGCCAAAGTAATGGCATTTCGGCGCTCGAGCTGCCTGGCCGCTCGATAATGAGCAGCACGTCGGCCATAACAGCCCATCGCAGCGTCTGCGAGCAGACCGTAGACGCGATGCAGCGTCGCAACCCCTTGCTCCCCCTCCGCGCAACGCTCCACCAAGGCGACAGCGTCCGCGCGCGACGAATCGATCTCAATCGCACTTACAGCGATGGCCAGCGCTCGTTCATTCAGGCGATGTTCGGCCGCCATGGACGCCGCTTCGATCAGCAGACTGGCTCGCCGCCGACGCTGAGCCGTCGGCATCCTCTGCGGCGCAGAGGGCTGAATTTCGCTCGGCGCAGCCCTTCCCTCCGAGTCCGACGCTCGCTGGATCAGCATCTCGATGGCAAGGTCGACACCAGCGAACTCTCGAAGATCACGCGCGTAGCGCTCTTCACCACCATGGGGCAAGAGCTCACAAGCGCGATGAAATGCCTTCTCTGCGCCCAGCTTGTCATCGGCGAGATCCCAGAGCAGTCCGCCCAGCTCGCGCCATGCCACCGCCGCGTCGGCAGATGCTCCAGCCGACGTGAGCGCCCGCGCCCGCGCCTCGGTCAGGGCCACGACACCATCCGAGCCCAGCTGGACAGTGGAGTCTTGCAGCCAGGCCTCGAGTCTCCTGACGTGATGAAGTACCCCCTGGGGATCCGCGCCTTGCTCGACCGCACGCACCAGCTCGCGCGCTGCCCCGCTGGGATCCCCCGCCTCCATCCGCCGCTCTGCGAGCAGCAGCAGGAGCTCCCGAGCCGCCACGACGTCCGGCTCTGCCGCGCGCGACCGCTCCAGCACCGCGATACCAAGCTGCCGATCCCCCGAACGCTCCGCGAATTCGAGAAGGCGTTGCCGAAGCGACGGCATGCGTGGCCCAAGGACATCGAGAGCTCTCTTCCCGAGCGCAGTTGCGCGCGCCGGATCCAGCTCGAACAAGGCATCGAGTGACGTGCCGAGCATCGGCGCCAGGTCGTCGAGTGGTCGAGGCTGCGCCAGAACCCAGGCGAGCGCATCGGACAGACGCGCAGCGTCGCGCGCGACGACAGCACGGCGAATGAGGTGACCCGTCGCTGCCCCACAGCCGGGGTGCAGCGCAAGCCAGCGCTGGGTCCACCCGAGAGCGAGCCCCTGCTCCCCGAGCGCTTCGAGCATCCTGGCCAGGCCGTCGCAGAGGATACCGCGAGGGATCACGGTGGTGATGGCCCGCTCGATGGCAGCGGCTGCCCCTCGCTCCGAGCGCACAGCGGCGAGCCCTTCCACGCGAGGCTTCAGGTCATCACTCGCCAGCAGGTGAGCGAGGGTCATGACGGCGCGCACGCTGGTCGGGTCGGCTTCGCTTGCGAGTTCGGCCGCCTTTCGCCCCAGTGTCGGCTCTCCGGCGGCGGCATACAGCTCCGCGGCGAGTGCCAACAGGACGGCTCGCAGCGCGGGCCACACTGGTCCTGCGAGCTGCACCAAGGCGTCGGCGCGCTCTCGGATCCGTCCCATCTGGGTCGCGAAGACGAGCACGGCACTCGCCGCCCCCCGATGTCCTGGCACCTCGGAGAGCAGAGGCAGGACGGCTTCAATGGCCGCGCTCTCATCACCCTCGCGTTGATGGAGGGTCGCGAGGAGCAGCCTCGTCCTTACCAGCTCTGCACGTTTTGACCCCTTCGACCCGCCAGAACTGACCTGTCCTCCTCTCCCATCGCTCTCAGCTCGCGGGCGGCTCGCCTCGAGCAAGGGGACGAGCGAACTCCCCGACCCCGTGCGACGGGCCAGCCGCTCGAGAGCCATGATGCACGCACCATCTGCGGGAAGCTCCTGCGCCAGCGCCGCAAGAGCTTCCTCGTAGGCAGAAAGATCGTCCGGACGGCCTCGGTAGATCGTCACGAGCTGACGCAGCGCACGGCTCCGCTCCTCGGCGGAGGCGGCCTCCTGGAGAAGCTGCTGCGCTCTACCGAGCGCCTCGTCTTGAGTCCTCGCTTGCTCGGCGAGGCGCTGCAGGCCAGCAGCCGCAACCTCCTCGTCGACCTCGGCGCGAAGCAATCGCTCGAAGGCCCAGCAGGCAAGGCCAGCGTCCGCCATCCTCGTCTCAGCGAGCACGGCGAGGTCCCGGAGCGCATCGATGCTCGCTCGCGGATCGCTCGGGAGGCCTCCTCCACCGTCAGCAACCCGAATGAGCGCTTCCATCAGCGGCAGAGGGTCCTGGGAAGCGGAGGCATGCTCGCGCAGCGCAGCCCACGCGTAAACGCCACTCGGATCGGCGACGGCGGCCTCGATCCAGGCTTCCAGCGATCGCTCCGGACTGGCCAGCGGACCGGCATACAGCCGCGCCAGCGCCTCGAACATCGCCGCACGCGCCGTCCCCACAAGGCGAGCCGCCCGTAGCTCTTTCCGCACCGCCACGAGTTCGTAGAGGCTTGCCTGTCCGAGGACCTCGTCGATGACCTCCACGTCATCGGACTCGAGATCCGCTTCGAGTTCGGCATCGAGCGCACAACCAGCCGCTCGAGCCGCGTCCCCATCACTGAGCGCCGCTTCCAGCCGGCGGACATGAACCTCGAGAGCGCGCTCTATCTCTCCACGCTCACTCAGCGCCATCGCGTGAATCCGCGCCACCTCGTCGGACGCCCCCACGCGACCACGCGCAGCCAGCGCGGCAGACATCACCGCAGCAGCTCGCGCATCCTGAGGAGCAATCTCGAGCGCCCGGAGTCGATCTTCGAACGCCGCATCCCGCTCTCGCAACGCCTCCCGTCGCTCCGCAGCGTCGAGGTACGCACGCGCGGCAGCCTCAGGCGGGACCAGCTCTGGGGACCATGCGGAAATTGTCCCCAGCAGCTCGGATGCCATCGCATCGGTGGGCTCGAGACTCGCCGCGCGGATCAGCGCATCGACCGCGCCACTGGCGTTTCCTGCCCGCGCCAGGAGCACCGCGATGCGTACGAGGGTCCTCGCACCGCCGCTGGGGCGCTGAACATCGCATACGGACTTCAACGCGGCCGCCGCTGCAGCTGGCTCTCCCAGACTCGCCAGCCATCCAGCGAGTTCGACCCGAAGGCCTGTATCTTCTCCCAGAGCGAGCCCCCGTTGGGCCAAGGAGGCCGCCGTCTCCAGCTCGATTCCCCGAGAGGCGAGCAGCCTCGCCAGGGTGATCGCAGCTTCACGCTCGCCCAGCGCATCACCGTGCGCACGACGCTCTTCGAGACGCCCCCGCCAGTAGGCAGCTTCGGCTCGAGGGCCAGCGTGCCGAGATGCAGGCGCTTCCAGGCGAAGATTCTCCAGGACTACCTCCCCGGCCGAGAGAGGAGCCATCCGGTGCATGAGCTCCGGCGGTGGCATGGTCTGTCGCGTCTTGAGAGGGCGAGAATTCGGTTCATCCGAAGTGGAGGAATTCTCGCTGTTCGGCGTCGAGACCATCAGGCACCTTCGCGGCCATCGCGCGCTGGGCGAGCCTACCAGATGGACCGTGGTGAGAGGCCAGTTTCACGGATTCGTTCATCACACCACGCTGCTTTCCGCGGCTGCGCGCTCATGACGCGATCGCCTCCACGGCTCGACTCGATGAGACACGCCACGTCCTCCGAACCGGACTCGTTGAAGCAGCTCACCCGCCTCCACGCGTCCCCAATGCGAACTTCGTGCTGCGAGCGCCACCCTCCCGAGCCGAAGCCGGCTCACGGCTCCGCTCAGGTGCTCACGCCTTTCGAGCATCCCATCACCTTGGCGGCGCTCGAAGGCCTCCAAGAGACGGGGGATCCGTATGCATCCTCACCGCAATACCACCGCGAAAGGCAGCGCCGCCAGGGCACGTTCTCCCGACAAGAGGGGAGCGAACGAGCCGACGAACGTGCCCAGCTCGGGAAGCGGCACCAGCCACGCCGAGGCGAGCGCATCGACGACCACACGACGCGCGTGGGTCTGCAGCGCATCGACCCCCCGATGAGCGTCTCCGGAGTCGTCCTCGTCCACGTCACTCGCAGCCAGCATGTCGAGGAAGCTCATGTCGTCCCGCTCGATCTCCACCGGCGTCCCACCCGGTAGCTTTGCGAGGTCGAGCGCCACCCGCACGGCTTCGTCGAGTCCACCCATCTCGTCGACGAGGCCACGCTGCTTGGCTTGCGCGCCGCTGAACAACCGTCCTTCGGCCGAAGGTGAGATGGTTTCCACGGCGACCCCTCGTCCAGCCGCAATACGTTCCAGGAACAGATCGTAGATGGATTGGATCGACGTCAACACCCTTGCACGCGTGGCGTCGTCCCAGGGCGTGAGCATGGACATGTAGGCTGCACGATTCGCACGCAAAGGATCGGGATTGGCCGCGACCGTCTCCGCATGGACGCCCACAGAAGCAAGCGCATGCCCTACCGCAAGCTTGCCCCCGACGACACCGATGGATCCAATGATGCTCGTCTCCTCTGCAAGGATCTTGGTGCCCGCACATGCAAGGTAATACCCACCACTCGCAGCCATCCCCCCGATCGAGACGACCAGCGGCTTTTCCTCGCGTAGCTTCATCAGCCGCTTCCAGAGCAGATCCGAGGCGAGGGCCGAGCCTCCAGGCGAGTCGATACGCAGCACCACCGCCTTCGTGGACTTGTCATTCGCCAGACGGGCGATCACACGGCCGAGCTCCCGCTCTCCGATGCCATCGCTCCCGCCGAGGGGCGACGCCCCCGAACTCATGGCGATGCTTCCCGCGGCAGGCACGATGGTGACATGCGGCTCACCGACGGCGCTGGCTCCCGAGAGCGAGCGGTAGATGTCCACGAGCCCCCGCGGAACGCTTGCATCCCGCCCACTACCCCCGAAGCGCGCCACGGTCTGCTCCACGCCCGCCAGCGCCTCTGCATCACTGCGGGCCTCGCCCAGATCCCCGATCGCATCGACCAGACCCAGCTCCACCGCTTCCGCGGGTGAATAGGGGCCGTTCTCCAGGGCAGCTTCGAGGCCCTTGTCGTCGCCAGAGCGTCGCCCTTCGACGATGGTCGCAATCCACGCGGCCCGAACCCCCCCGAGGGCACCTTGCAAGGATGCGCGAGCCTCGGGGCTGGCGCTCTCTCGCGTGAATGGCTCGCTCGCGCCCTTGAACTTCCCTACCTGCAGGTAATCAGCGCTGATGTTGAGCTTGTCGAGCAGCCCCTTGGCAAAGAGCAGCTGTGCCGCAATGCCCACCGTATCCACCTGCCCCGCGGGACTGAGCCACAGCTTGCTGCACCCCGCGGCGGCGAGAAGCATCGTCCCGTTGTTGTACTCGTCCGCATGGCACACCACGGGCTTGCCCGCCTTGCGCACTGCGCCGAGCAGCCGACCCACTTCCTGGACACCCGCGAAAGACAGGCGCGCCATGCCCAGCCGCACAAGAATTCCTCTCGTGGTGTCGGACGCCGCGAATCCACGCAGGGAGCGCACCAGATCGGCGTGCGTACGGCTCTTGCTCGTGCCGAGCCACGACGTGGGTGCGCTTTCGGGCAAGCCGCGCGACAGATCGATCTCCACCACGGTCGGTCGTCCCGGAGCGACGGCCGTCGATGGGCTCGATTCGTTGCGACGCTCACGCCCCACGCACGACACGAGCACAGCGGACGTGCATACGAGCCCCAGCAGCGCGCCCCTGCGACGACGACCTGCCTCTCTCGGCCCTCGAAGCTCGTCCCGCTCCCTCGCCGGCACAATGGCCGCTCGACGCTCACTCATAGTTGGATCCAGACAGGTCTGAGGTGTCTATCTCGGCCGGTGAAGAACCGTTCGCTGCGGCCCCTGCAGAGGCCGCTGGCGGCGCGACGCCGGGCAGATCGGAGACTTCCACGGCTGCGCCCTGATCGGGCGCCACATAATCATCGGGGACCCGCCCCTCGTCATTCCATGCTCCACGCTGCAGGAGACGACCCGATGGGGAAGGGTCGACCGCTGCGCCGTCGCTCGCCCTCCCCTCTCGCGGCCCCCCTGCTGGAGCTTGCATACCGCTCTCTGCCGCATCCGGAACTCCCGCGTCACCCATCGTCGCAGGGAGCGCCGGCGACGAGTCCAGCCGGTCGAGGAACGCCTTCAGCGCAGGGGCGAGCGGGTTACGCCGACCCGAAGCCACGAGTCGCTCGTACTCCGCCCTGGCGGCTGCGAGGTCGCCGGAGCGCGCCAGGGCGTAGATCAGCAGCCCCCGCGCTCGACCGAGTCCCTGGTCGCCCACCGCAGCCGTTCGAAGACGGCCAATGGCGACAGGCCAGCTCGGCTGCGCTTCGGCCACATCGAGGGCGGCCAAGGCCAGCGCATTGTCCGCCTGCGCGCCCCCCCCCGTCAGCGTCCCCACGAGGAGCCGGGCTCGACCCAGATCCCCTTGCAAGCGCACCAGATCCACGCGCGCACGCTGGACTGCCGGATCACCTGCCGCGACGGCTTCCGCATGCTCTACGGCGTTCCGAGCCTTGTTCACGGCGACCTCGAGATCATCCCGAGCGAGCGCCTCGTCCGGACTCTTCCCCTCCACGAGGCGCAACCGGAGCCACCGAAGATCCGCGCCAGCGGTCTCGAGCCGGGCCAGGTCGACAGCGATCTTCGGATCACGCTCGGCGAGCGCGCTCGCTTGCAGCAACTTGTCCCGCGCCCCCTCCAGGTCACCCTCCAGCAAGGCCTGGTTGGCCTCCGCGACCAGCGAGGTCGCGCGCTCGTCGCTCGCTCGTTCGGGTGTATGCGCGAGGGGCTTCAGGTACTTCGGCACGAGAATGACACCGGCGAGCACGGCCAACCCGGCCACGATGAGACCCACCATCCAGCGCGCCGCCCCCGCACGGCGCGAAGGGACCACGGAGGTGAAACGAGGCTCACCGTAGGCATCCTCGCTGATGGAGAAACGGATCTCCGAAGGCGTCGGCGTGAGCGGCGCCGACTGTACCCGCACCTCCCGCGGCGGGCGCTGGCGCGGAGAAAGCGCTGCCCCCTCCTCTTCCGCCGTGCCGGACATCGGCTGCGGGTCAAGCGCGGTCTGGGACGACCCACCTCCCCCGCTGGCGCTCCCTCCCTCTCCTTGCCCCCTCTGGGATGCGCTGGGGGAGTCCGTCGGACCATGCCGTTCAGGCACAGGAGGCGCGTCTTCTGGAGAGACGATCACCCCTGGAGGCGATTTCCGCCTCGCGGGCGCCGGTGGTTGCGTGGCGCCAGGGCTCGGCGTTGGAGGCATCATGGGAAGCCGCCCGACCGGCGGCGTCAGGGGCTCCGCGCTCGTCGGCTCGCCCGATACCGGCGGCACGGAGGGGCTTCGCACGAAAGGCTCCGGCGGCAACGTCGCGCCAGACCTCTGACCAGCGTCCTGCTGCGCGAAGGGCACCGCTGTGTCCTCGTCGGCCGTCGGCACAGGGCCGCCGAGACCCGAGGGGGTCGTCGTCCGGACGCGCGCGGGCGCCGACGGACCACGCCCTCCGCCCGAGGTCGGGCTCATCATCCCGCCGACGCCGCGGAAGAACGGCTCGAGCTCCGCGATCTCGCCCAGACGCCGCGACGGTCCGCTCCCCCGCGAGAGCACGTCTTCCCGGGAAATCTCGGCCCGACCGATGGCCGCCTGCAGCTCGCGCAGCATCTTGAACTCGAACTCACGACCATCTGCGGTGCGGACCTGCCAGCGCTCTGGCAGCGCCCCATCAGCGCGCCGCACCTTGAACAGATGACCACAGTTGGTGCACTTGACGCTGGTGCCGCGCCCCGAAACGAGCGCATCGTCGAACTCGTACTCGGTGCGGCAGCGGTCGCAGGTGACGTCCATCGGCTCGTCGAGCTCGCCCCATCATCATGGACGGTGGCCGGCGAAGCAAAATTCACCGGCGCGTCCGGAGCCGCGGGAGCTCGCCAGCGAAGGTAGCACGGGCGCCCGCGAGGCTCCCGCGGAGGCGCCCCCCCCACCAGGACGACACCCCCCATGCACGAGAGGGGGACCAGGGCGAATCGACCACCCCCCTCGGGGAGCGTCGTTTCAGACATTCTCTCGGTGCTCGGATCGACGACATCGACCCTTTCCCCGGCATCTGGCCACACGCTGCCGTGAACGGTCCTTCACGTTACGTCTCCCAAAGAGGCCACTCGGCCCGATCCCAGACAGGACTTGTCGGGGGCATGTCGCTTGCTACCCTGGTCTCGTCACGACCGCGCACGCGAGGGCGCACTCCTCGGTGAAGGGCGGCCCGATGCTTCGGAGATGGCGATGACGCGACTTTCTCTACTCGGCTTCGCAGGCATTCTGGCGTCCGTGCTGGCGGGCTGTCCGATCTGGGACGAGAGTTCCCCTCCCATCGGGAGTTGCAGCTCTCAGAATTGTCCCCCCCCCCCCACCGCCGGCAGCTGCTCGAAACCACAGGACTGCGGGGTCAACGAGACCTGCGGGGACGACCACCAATGCCACATCGGCGACTGCACCATCTGGGGGTGCAGCAGCGGCTATGAGTGTGTCATCGACGATGATCTCACCGCGAGCTGTCAACCTGGCGGCTCCGGGACAGGAGGCCATGGCGGCTCGGGAGGAAACGGGGGCGGCGGTGCCGTCTACTGCGGCAACCCCGACGACTGCGCCACCGGGGAGACCTGCGCTCCCGACGGCACCTGTCAGCCTGGGTCATGCCAGCAAGAGGTCGATGGCCAGACGCTCGGATGCATCCACGGCTACGTCTGCGCCGACGACGGCACCTGTCGGCCCGAGAACCCTGCCGCGTGCGGCGAAGACGCCGATTGCAGCCACCTGGGCAGCGGCTACCTCTGTGTCAGCGGCGTCTGTACCGCGCCGGCCGATCAGTGCTTCGATCAGACCCAGTGCCCCAGCGGCAACGTGTGCGTGGAAGGTAAATGCACGACCTCGTGCTCGGCGGACACGGACTGTCCTGACAGCTACGCCTGCGACGTCACCCTGGGTGTCTGCTCCATTCCGCAGCAGCCCTGCGTGATCACCAACGACTGCGGAGGTCCTGACCTCGTCTGCGTCGATGGCGCCTGCGTTCCGCGCAGCGACGGAGCGACCTGCCCGGATGGCATGGTCTGGGTCGAGAACGGCTGTATCCCCACTCAGTCGGCGAACTTCATCTGCGGGGCGGATGGCCAGCAGGACGTGTGTGCCCAGGGATCCATCTGTCTACATCACAGCTGCTACATCGCCTGCAGCGCACCCAACCAGAACGCTTGCAACGGACTCCCTCCGGCGTTCAACCAGTGCAAGTCCGTCACGACCGTCTCCGGGACGTACAGCGTCTGTGGTTCCAGCGTGAACCTCGGGGATCAGTGCGGTCCCACGATGCCCTGCGCGCCAGGATCGCTCTGCATCGACGGCTTCTGCAACTGACCTGAGCGGAACGTGCGCGATCGGCGGCAGGCCCGCCGACCGCTGACTCCCTCCTGCCCAATCCGTCATTGGCATGCACGCTGCCTGGGTCATCCCCACCTGACCCGCTCAGGCGGCGCTGGCGCTCACGGGCGTCGCAGCAGCGCCGGTTGGAATGAACCGCAGCGACGGAGCGTACCGATGATCAAGACGAAGTACTTTCTCAATACCCTGACGGACATTTTCCCCTTTCAGCGCAAGAGCTCCATCGACTGGATCGTGCCCGCCTCGATCGGCCTCGGCCTCGGCGTGGCCGCAGGGATCGGCCTCGGCGTGCTCGTTGCGCCCAACCGAGGAGACGTCACGCGTCAGAAACTCGCCGACGGCGCCACCAAGGTGAAAGAGCGTGCTCTGCAGGCAGCACAGCGTGTCTCGGAGAAAGCGGGCGTGAGCAACAATCATGTCGCGGGCGCCCTGGGTCGAGATGCTGGCGGCATCAGCTGAGAACGCGCCTCCAGACAGTGACGGACGAGAACGCCGCGCCCGGCTCAGACCCGGCGCGGCGTTCGCGCTTCGAGCGACAACTGCGCAGCTCGACCCGGCACGCTCGGTGCTTTGTAAAATATCCCACGGCCTATGTATTACCGGGTTCTCACCGCATTCTTTCCGGGACGCTCCGAGGCGATCGGAGCCCTCGGCCGGCTGCTCTCGCTGGGGGTCGCGGCAGAGGACATCCGTATGATCCCCAAGCCTCCTTGTCAGCTCGACGACATCGGCCTGACCATCCGCAGCAAAGCCTCCGAAGGCGCAGCCCTCGGCGCGGTCGCAGGGGGCATCCTCGGCGGCGTGATCACCGCGCTGGCCGCTGGTGGAGCGCTCATCGTTCCAGGGCTCGACGCCTTCTTCGCCGGGCCGCTGGTCGCAGGGTTCGCGGGCGCAGGAGCTGCGGGCGCAGCTGGTACGTTGCTCGGTGCCCTGGTGGGAGCTCAGCTGCCGGAATATGAAGCGCGCTACCTCGAGGATGCCGTCGACACGGGCGGCGCCCTGCTCGCCGTCCGGTGCCCTGCCTCTGTCTCTCAGTCCGTTGAAGATGCGCTCAGCCAGAGTGGCGGGTGCCGTATCCGGAAGACACGACCCCGCAAACCCTGATGGGCAGCCCATGCGCCGTGCGCTTCATGGCGCTGATCCATGGCAAGCGCTGAGCTCGCGCCAGCTCGTGTGAGCCTCACGCTCGCCGTGCCTTGAGTTCGGGGATCCGCAGCGCCTTCAGGTCACGCGAACATGGAAACAGGAGCCCGTTCATCTCCGAGAAAATGACCGAAGCCCCTGAGAAGCCATGGCCTCTCAAGGGCACAGAGGATCCAGACGCCTGGACCCCATCGCGGTCGATGCTCCCAGCTCAGTTCTGCTCGCTACCCGCGTCGCTTCCAGCGAGCCTGTCCATCAGCGACCCCTGAAGCGCTTCGTTCATGGTCTCCCGCATGTACTGACGAGCCACGAAGAGCCCGATGGCACCGAGCAGTCGAGGCGTCAGCCCGCCGCCCAGCACGAAGCCCACCCCGGCCGCCACGGCGAGGGCCGTGTGGGGGTTCTCGCGCGCAAATGTCGTGACCGTCTCCAGTACCTGTCCGGGATCGACGCCTTGGAGAGCCTCTTCCTGGGCGCCTCGCATCTCCTGCGCATCGTCGTCGGCGTCGCTGCTCTCGACACTCTTCTGTTTGGCTTCTGTCTTTTGCATGTCGACCCCCTGCGCTAACCGATGCGCGTTGCGATCCGACCGAGCAAGTACCCGGCGAGCGCCGCCACGCAAAGCGATGTCACCGGCCGCTCTTGCACGAGCGCGACCAGCTTTTCATCCGCGCGACGAGCCTTCTCGATCACGCGCGGAACCACGGGGGCATGCTCCAGAAGCTGGTGCCCCACGTCCTTGCCGGAACCGTTTGCAAAACCTGCTCGACCTACCATGGTAGGCTCAGTCCTCAGCAACCGGCGCACCACAGCGGACGTGCAAGCTATGCACGATCCCACTCCGCTACACCGACCCGACGGAAGGATTCATGCACCGCCGAGGGTCGATGCGCCGCCGTCGCCGGGGCGATCGAGCGGATGATGTACCCGACGGGTACGGCCGTCCGCGGGCTCGGTTCGAGCATTGATGGGTGAGGCGTCACGAGCGCCGAAGCGCCAAGGCCTGACACCAATGGGTGGCGCAAGCGAGAAGGCCAACCGACAGGGCAGAGCGCAGCGGCCCTGCCGGTCGGCTCTTCGGCTCAGCTACCCAGCCGGAACGCAGCGAACGCGGTCTGCCCGCTCTTCACGGTGACGCTCTTCGATTTTGCCGCACTACCGGAAGGCTTGCAGCTCACCGAGTAGGTCCCTGGTGACACGGAGACACGGATCGAGCTCCCGGACCCCTTGGACGCCCCGTTGACCGTGAAAGAACAGCTCCCTCCGGAGGCCACGGCCACGATGGTCCCCTTCTCGCTGCTGCTGCTGCTGCTGCTGCTGCTGCTGCTGCTGCTGCTGGAGTCTGATGAGGCGGTGTCCCTTCCACTGGGCTTGCTGCTGGCGCTGCTGCCGGAGGAACCGGAACTCTTCGTCGTCGTCGAAGGCACGTAAGAAGCCACGGCCCCCTGGCCGGCTGGCGCCGCCGTCGCAGCCGCGCTCGCGACGGGTGCGGCCGAGCTGGCCGCAGACGCTGCTGGCTCGGCGGAGGCCACCGGCTCAGCCGAGGCCACCGGCTCGCTCGTTGGCGTCGGCGCCACCGCCTCGGCCGTCGGCGCTGGCGCCGCGGGCTCCGTCGTCGGCACAGCCGCCGTCGCCACCGGGATCTCGATGGGCTTGTCGGGATCGGCGGAGATCGCACCACCACTCGGCTTCCTGAGCACGATGATGGTCACCAGGATCGGCACGATGACGGCCGCGGCCGCGAGCACCCCGTAAATTACCTTCCGACTCTTCGGCGGAGGCTGCGCCGAAGCGGTCCTCAGCGTCGCCGGCTGCACCGTCGACGGTCCACCCAGCGCCGCGACCGTCTCGTTTCGAGGCGTGGTCGCTCCTGAGCGCGACGAGGCCCCGGGCCGTGACGATCTCGACCCACTCCCACTCGGCGGAGGGAACCCGGAGGGGGAGCCAGATCCGGCCGGGTTGTACGCCGGCAAGTTCTGCGTCGCGATGCCAGCCTGCTGTTGCTGCTGCGACTTGACGCTCGTCACCGAGTCTTCAGGCCGAGGCCTCCCGGGGGGTGGCGTCGGGGGCGGCAGGTATCCACCGCTGCTCGACGCCGGGGCCGGCGCGATCGACACGGTCTTCTTCTTCTTGGCCGCATGCGTGATCTGGCCGATCCGCTCGATGAGCAGCCGCCCCTCCGTGTTGGCGAAGGGTGTCAGCGCGTGCGCCAAGGCGTGGACGTTGCGGAAACGGCCATCGACGTCCTTGGCGAGCGCCCAGCCCAGGATCTGGTCCATCTCTGCCGGCAGATCAGGCCGGTACTGCGTGGCCGGGACCGGCTCCTCTTTTGCGATCTGCAGCATCAGTACGGCCATGTCGCCGTTGAAAGGAGGACGCCCCGTGACCAGCTCGTAGAGCATCGCGCCGAGCGACCACACGTCCGTTCGCTGATCCACGTTCTTGGCTTTGCGCACCAGCTCCGGAGAGGTGTACGGCGAGAGGCCGAACATCGCCGTCGCGGTGAGCTCCCCACCCGCCGTGGGCGCTGCCGCATCACGCATCAGCTTCGCTGTGCCGAAGTCGACGATCTTGAGCAGCGGCGCGCCACCCACCCGCTGGGTCACGAACAGATGCGAGGGTTGGAGCTCTCGGATGATGATCGAGTGGCTGTGCGTCTCGGCGACGGCCTCTGCGGCCTGGAGCACCAGCAGCACCGCCTCTTCGAGGGTGAGCTGCGTGCGCTGACGCAGGAAGGCCCCGAGGTCCATGCCGTCGAGGTACTGCCGGACCAGGTAGAACGAGCCATCGTCCTGGCTGCCGACATCGATGATGCGCGCCACATGCTCTGACTCGAGCTTCGCCAGCGTGCGCGCTTCTCGGCGGAAGCGCTCGATCTCCTTTTCGTCGCCCCAGCCGCCCGGCAGGACCTTGATGATCACCTGCTGGTCGAACTCGGTGTGGAAGGCCTCGAGCAGGAGCCCGTGAGTACGACCGAGGATGGCGCGTACCCGGTACTTTCCCGCGATCAAATCGCCCGGATGGATCTCGTTGGATCGCATAGCCATTGACGGGCCGGGAGGCCCTTGAGTGACCGCATTGTGGCACGTCTCGGCGGCGCTGGGGTACCGCCAGGCACGTTCGCGCAGGTTCAAGGCCGATCCGGCGAGATGCGATGGACGAGACACGCCGTTTCTCACCACACCCCGGTCCGTTAGCATGCACGCATGCGCACCCTGCTCTTGTCCTTTGCCCTCGCCGTCAGCGGCATCTGCGTCATGCTCGGCTGCTCATCCGATCCGCCCCGTCCGCAGCACCCGGTGCAGCCCTACGGCCAGCCCCAGCCTCATCCCCAGCAGCCCCAGCCCCACCCTTACCCCCAGCAACCGCAGCCTCAGCCTCATCCCCAGCAGCCTCAGCCAGCCCCGACTACCCCCGCTGGCCAACCCTGGGCGCTCCCCTCCGGCTTCCCCACCACCCTCCCCTCGGGCTTTCCCACCACCCTCCCCTCGTCGCTGCCGCCGCTCCCCTCGGGGCTCCCTCAGTTCCCGCAGCCTCAGTGACGCCCGCACAGCCCAGGGGACACGTCGCCGACGACGAGTTGCAGGCGTCGCGCCATCAAGGGAACGACAACCCGAACCCCTGAAGTGCCGCCCGGACCCCTGCCGCGTCCGACGCCACCGCGACACGCTCGCCGAGCCCGGCGATGCGCCGCGACTCGCCTCCGAACCACACCGCCCGCATGCCCGCCGCGAGCGCGCCTTCGACATCCGCGGCCAGCGAGTCTCCGACATGCGCGACATGCTCCAGCGAGACCCCCAGGGCCGCCGCGGTCCAGGCGAAGATCTCCCGCCCGGGCTTCTCGAAGCCGAGCTTGCCAGAATCGGCGATCGCTACGAAACGTGCGCGCCATCCCAGCTCGTCGGCGAGCTCGGCCAGCCGCCCTTCGGAGTTCGACAGCACGGCCACTGGAATGCCCGCTCGCTGCAGCTCCTCCACGAGTTCGATCATGCCGGCGATGGGACGGCGCCACAGGTTTCGGCGTGGCTGCTCGTCCCAGAGCCAGTCCACCAGCGCGCTCCGCCCGAGGCCCCCTTCGGCATCGCCTGCACGCCCAGCCGCCTCCAGGTTCCCAGCGCCTCCGGACGACGCAGCTGTGGCCTCGACGCCCGCCACCTCGAGCAACCGCGACATCAACGTCTTCCACGGATGACCGCTCTCACCACGATGGATCGCGGTGTTGTACGCCTCCCACGCCGAAGGGACGGCGCCCTCCAGCTGCTCGACGGGCACCCGAACCCCGCGCTCCAGCAGGCGCCGCGACAGCATCGCGGTGTCCAGCTCGGCGAGCGTCTGACCGAAATCGAACGAGACGGCCCTGATCGAGGTCACCCCATCACTCCGCGTACATGGCGTCGATCTCGCGTGCAAAGTTCTCTGCCACGCTGCGACGCTTCACCTTGAGCGTCGGCGTCAGCTCACCCGTATCGATTCCGAACGCGCGGCTCACGATGGTGAACCGCTTCACGGTCTCCACCTGACCCAGCTGAGCGTTCACCTCGTCCACACGCTGCTGCACTTCCAGCCGGATCTGCGCGTTCTCGTGCAGCGGACCCGAGAGGGTCTGCTCCGCGGCGAAGCGCTCGGCAGCCTCGGCGTTCAGCACGATGAGCGCGGTCAGGTACCGGCGCCGATCACCGATCACGACGGCCTCGGCGACGAGCGGGTGCTCCTTCAGCGAGAGCTCGATGTTCTGCGGCGTGATGTTCTTGCCGCCGGCCGTGATGATGATGTCCTTCTTGCGCCCCGTGATGTGCAGGAAGCCATCCTGGTCGAACTTGCCGAGATCACCGGAGCAGAGCCAGCCGTCGACGAGCGTCTCGCCGGTCGCCTTGGGGTCCTTGTAGTAACCGAGGAAGACGTTGGGCCCCTTCACCTGGATCTCCCCGTCCTCGGCTATCCGCACCTCGACCCCCGGAATCGCCGGCCCCACCGTCCCGAAGCGGCTGCGACCCGGCAGGTTGAAGCTCGTCGGCCCCGTGTCCTCGGACTGGCCGTAGACCTCGCGGATCGGCAGATCCAGACCGGCAAAAAAATCGATGACTTCCTTGCCGATCGGCGCCGCGCCGCTCACGCACACGCGTGCGCGCCCGAAGCCCACCGCCTGCTTCACCTTCGCATACACCAGCCGCTCGAAGAGGCGGTGCTTCAGCTTCACCACCGAGCTCGGCGCCTCGTCGCGGTTCAGCACCTCGTGAAGCGCGCGCCCCGTCTGCATCGCCTGCTCCGCGATCGCTCTCCTCAGCCCCTTGGCCTCGCCGAGCTTCCCGGCGACCCCCGTGTGCAGCTTCTCCCACACCCTGGGCACCCCGAAGAACACCGTCGGCTGCACCTCGCGCAGGTTCTCGGCCATCTTCTCGATCGACTCGGCGAAATAGACCGACGACCCCGCCGTGATCGGGCCGTGTATCGTGAATACCTGCTCGGCGATGTGCGACAGCGGCAGGTACGACAGCGAGCAGTCCCAGGGGGTCAGCTCCGTCATCCTCTTCGCCACGTCCGCCGTCCACGAGAGGTTGCGGTGGCTGAGCATGACCCCCTTGGGCGGCCCCGTCGTCCCGGAGGTGTAGATCAGCGTCGCGAGCCCGTCTGGCTCGAGCGCGTCGAGCCGCTCGAAGAAGGCCTCGTCCGTCACATCCTTCCCGCGCGACAGAAAGTCGTCCCACGACAGCACGCGAGGATCGCTACCCGTCCCGCTGCCACGCATGACCACGACGTGCTCGAGCAGCGGCAGCTCCCCCCAGACCTTCGTCACCTTCTCGAGCTGCCGCTCGTTCTCCACGAGGAGCACCTTCGACTCTGCGTGGTGAACGATGAACTGCACCTCTTCCGCCGAGGAGGTGGTGTAGATCCCCGCCGGCGCGCCGCCGATGGCCATCGCCGCGACATCGAGGATCACCCACTCGGGCCGGTTGAACCCGATGATGCTCACCGTGGAGGAGGCGCCCAGCCCCAGCGCGAGCAGCGACTTGGCGGCGCCCTTCACCTCGCTCGCGTACTGCCGCCATGTCGTCATCTTCCAGGCGCCGCCCTCCTTCACCAGGTAGGCAGGCGCTTCGGGACGTTCCTTGGCCCGGACGAACAGACGCGCCGGAATCGTATCGCTCGGCATGGGGCTATCTCCTCGGATGCATCGAACGCGAGGCAGGCAGCATAGGGCAACCGCGTTCTCCAGATCCATCCACGCTTCCCCCCAGTCCGCGCAGCGCCGTCGTGACGCATGGCGGCACGCGCGCTCGGCAGCGCCCTGTGGTAACGCTCCCCCGTGCAGCAGCGCATCCGCAACACCCTGGCGCTCCTCGCCGTCGGCGCCGCGCTCGGCGGCGGCGTGGCCTGGCTCGTCCAGCGCCGCCCCTCCTCCGACGCCGAGGCTCCGGCCAGCGCGCTCGACGCCATCCCGCGTGAGGCGCTGCTCGTCGGCACCGCCAACCTCCGCACGCTGAAGGCGTCACCCGTGGGCGCGCCCTTCTTCCGGGAAGGACGACAGATCCAGGGGGCCGGCAAGGTCGTCGATCTGTGCGGTTTCGATCCGATCGATGCCCTCGACGAGATCGCACTCGCCGTCCCACCGCCGTCCGAGGGCAGCGAACTCGGTCTCTCCGCCATGGGACGGGTCCAGGCCGACGCCTTCGTCACCTGCGCGACCCGCGTCATCGAAGCCCGCGGCGGCCAGCCGGTGGTGACCCCCGTCGGCAGCTTCCGCACCGTGCGTGACGCCAGCGCCGCCGCGGGCCAGGAGCTCGCCGTGCGCGAGGGCGGCCCCGTGCTCCTCGGCAGCGGCAGCTACCTGCGCGCCATGATCGACAGCGCCGACCGTCGCACGCCCAGCGTCCGCGCCATCAGCGCGCACGCCGACGCCGTGCGCGCCGCCGCGGGCCACGCGATGCGCATCTCTTTGGTCCTCACTCCTGAACATCGCCGCGCTCTCTCGGAAGAACTCGCGCTCGACGCGGCCCCAGGCTCGCCGAGCGCCCCGACAGCGATCCTCTCCGCCGGGATCGGTGTCGAGCTCGGCACCGACGTCTCGCTGCACGCCGTGGTCACCTGTGAAAGCGCTCCCCCTTGTGCCGCACTGGCCGAACGCTTGCGCAAGGCAAGGGACGCGCAAGTCCGCAACCTCGAGGCCCACCAGAGCGGCATGTCGGCGCTGCTCGAACGCATCTCGCTCGAACAGCAGGGTGACACCCTGCAGCTCCGGCTGCGCTTGCCGACCGAACAGACCGCCACGCTGGTGGAGCGCCTCCTCGCCTTCCGCGCCGCGCGCATGGCGGCCCCCGATCTGCTCGAACCCACCCCACGCCGAGGCGCTCCAGCAGAGAACGGCGCCCCGGCGCCCCTCCCCGTGCCGCCCTCCGCAGAGGTCATCCGCCCCGCTGGAGGGGAGCCCCCCTCGCCTCCGTGATCTTCCGGACCGAAATCACCCCTCGGGATCGTGGCCGCCCGTGCCCCCGCCGCGCTCCTCGCCAGCGCTGGCCTCTGGACCTGATCGCTCGAACAGTCCCCCGATGATCTCACCGAGCCGGCTCACCTTGGGCGCGATCATGATCAACACCACCAGAAAAGCGACCAGCCCGATCTCGTTGAACGACGCACCGGCGAACACCTCGACCCTTTAGCACGCCCGGGTCATCGCCGGCACCCGACGACCTCCGGACGGCGCCCGGCCCGGCCCCAGATGACCGCCCGACACGTCACGACGACTGGAGCGCGTTGACAGGCCACCAGCGCGCGCGACAGTCTCGCCCCGGCGACTTTCGGACCGTTCCGAAGGCTCGGCACCATGGACCAGCCCCAGGACCACGCTCACCTCCCTCCGCCGCCCTCGGGACATGGCGTCCTCATCGCGGGCGCCCTCGATGGCGAAGCGATGGGCTCGGCGCTCCGCGCGTGGGGCTTCGACGTCACCTGGGCGCACCTCGACGACCTCGAAGCCCAGCTTGCCACCGGGCCTGCCGTGGTGATCGTCGACGTCGACCACGAGGGCGCGGCCGCGGCGCTCGAACGCCTCCATCAGCCCCCGCTCGTTCCCCCACCGGCGGTGCTCCTCCTGGGTCACCCGGCGCGTGCCGCGGCCTTTTCGTCACGGTACGGCGCCCCGCGTGTCGAGCGTCCCGTCGAGCTGACGGAACTCGCCGCCCAGATCACCGCCGCGCTGGAGCCGCGCGTCGTCTCTTTCCCTCCCCCGCCGCCTTCGTATCCTCGCCTCGCCAGCGGCCGCCCGCCTCAGCTCGAAAGTGATCCGCCTCTGGAACTCTCCGATTATCCGCCGGAGCTCGAACCCATCGATGTCGGCTCGCTGCTTCCCCCCGCCCCTGGCGACGACGGCCTCCCTCGCCTCGGCTCGACCCGCATCAGCCCTGAACTGGAGCAGCTCCTCGCCGCGGCCGAGGCCCGCGTCACCGGCAGCGCCAGACCTTCGAGCGTCCCCTCCGTCGATGACGAGGCCGACCTCATCCTGAGCGCAGACATCCTGGGCGTCCTCGAAGAGCCCCTCGATCCGGAGGACGACGGCCCTCGCACCGGCTCGGCCTCCGACATCGCCACCCCGATGCACGGGCACGCCTCTCAGCATGGCCACCTCGACATGTCGGGCCCCTCCAGCTTGCCCCTCAGCCTCAGCGCCAGCAGCGGCGCGGGCGCCTGGGCAGCGGGCTCCCCCTTCGGTGGCGCCCTCCTGCACCCTCCCCCCGCGTCTTCTCCTGGCCGCAAAGAGACGGCCGAATTCCCCTCGTCCACCCGCGCCTCGCTCGCAGGACAGACGCTGAGCGACCCGGGACCTGCCATCACGCCGCGCGCGGGAACCGGCCTGCTGCGTCACACGCCCTATCACGTCGCCTCCGAGGACCCCGCCGACATCCCCCCTCGGTCCTTCGAGACGACCGACGACGAAGAGCGATGGGCCGCAGGCACCCGCGCCGAGCTGGACGCGCGGCGCGCTCAGATCGAAATCGAAGAGGACGAGCGCGCCCAGGCGGCCGATGGCTGGGAGCCCTCGCTGACGTCCACGTCGACGGAGCAGCCGGACATCGCCTCGCCTCGATGGACGTCACCCCAGCGCGAGGTGTCCTTCGGGACCGCCGCGCCAGCGCAGCCCCCCGACACCGCCGCGGGCTCCGTCATCTCGGGTTACCGTGCGGAGCCGGGAAGCAGCGCCACCTTCACCGGACCGCGCACCGAGGCCGGCAGGAGCTCCACCTTCAGCGGCCCGCACACCGAGGCAGGCGGGGTCCCCACCTTCCCGGGCTCGAGCCACCGCGCGGCCTCGATCGCCCCCCTGGTCAGCCCACCACGGGAGGTCCAGGTGCGCAGCCTCTCCGAAGCGAGCCCGCGGTTCCCCGAGCCCGATGCCTCGCCCCTCAGCGCCGAGTCGCACGCCCGCGCGGCCACCATCTCCGATTTTCCCATCGATGACGGCCTCGACGCGACCGACGACCGGGGGCGCTTCGGAGCCCACCCTGCTGCGGCCCCCCCTCGGCCCGCCCAGCTCGCTCCCGCGCCCCCCGCCGCTTTCCCCAGCGAGCCCCCCGGCGTCGTCCCACTCCCGGTCCACGCCGAGGATTTCACGCTCCCGCGGCGCATTCCAGACCCGCCACCGACGCCCTTCGCTGCAGGGCCGGCGCCGTGGTCCTCCCCGCAGGAGCCACCGCCTCCTCCAGCGCCACCGCGGATGCATGCGCCGCCGCATCCGCATGCGTCCTCGCCACTGCACGCGCCTCCCCTGCCGCTGGCGCCCTCCCCTCCCCTCGGGCATGCCGCCTCGCCCCAGCACGCACCCCCGCCGCGTCCCACGGGCGCTCCAATGCACGCCGGCGCCCCCACGCACGCAGGCCTCGCGACACACACCGGCGCCCCCACGCACGCAGGCCTCGCGACACACGCCGGTGCGCCGACACATGCGGGCCTCGCGACACACGCCGGTGCGCCGACACATGCGGGCCTCTCGACACACGCTGGGTCACCGCTGCAGGCCTCTCCGCCGCTGCACACGGCGTCACCGCTGCATCCGCATGCGTCGCCGCATGCGGCCCCGCCGCTGTACGCGCACGCAGCCTCGCAGGAGCCCCCCTCGCCCACGCCCCCTGGACTCTCCCTCGAAGGCACCTCCACGGGCTACACCCCTCCCGCGGTCACCGTGCTCGGCCCTGGCGATGCCCCACGCGCGCTCGCGCGCGCCGTCGGGAGCCGCGCATCGGGCTCGATGGCGCTCACCACCGAGGCCGGGACCCGCCGCGTCGTCTTGCATGAAGGCGACATCGTCACGGCGGCCTCCGAGGTCCCCGACGAGACCCTGCTCGCGTTCCTCGCCACCCGTGGCGACCTCGATCGCGACCTCGTCGCACGCCTTTCCAACCGCCTCCCGGCCTCGGGGCGCCACGCCGGAGCGGCCCTCATCGCGCACGGCTACCTCGGTCAGGACGATCTCTGGCCCGTGCTCCGGGCTCACGCCGAGTGGATCATCGGCCACCTCGTCCACATCGACGCCGGCACCTGCGAGATCGAGGAAGAGGCCCCCGGCCGCCTCAAGGCCGAGCCCAACGTCTTCGGCGGCGCGACGGGCGCAGAGGTCTTCGTCGAGACCATCCGCCGCGTCATCCCTGCGGACGTCGCCCTCCGTCGCCTCGGTGGCCCAGCCGCCCGCCTCGACGAGGGCGCCCGGCGCAACTTGCTCGGCGAGTGCGCGCTGCACACCGAAGAAGAGGACCTGTTCCGCGCCGCCCGCGGCCGCTCCGTGGCCGAGCTCATCGAGGCGACCGAGCCCGAGATGGCCACCCTCCTCTACGCGCTCGTGTGCCTCGAGGTCCTCGACGTGCTCATCCCGCCGAGCATCTCCGAGGCCCCCCGGGTCCAGGAGCACGATCCGCTCGACGAAGAAGCCATCCGCCAGCGCGTGCGGGCGCGGCTCCAGGTCGTACAGGACGGCGACTATTTCTCGCTTCTCGGCATCGCCCGCGAGGCCACCAGCTACGAGATCAAGCGCGCCTACCTCAACCTGCGCCGCGCCTTCGAGCCCTCTCGACTCTTGACCGCCGGCACGGCCGATCTGCTGGACGACGTACAGCTCATCATCGAGGTCCTCGACGAGGCGTACGACATTCTTCGAGAACCTCACCGGCGCGAGCGGTATCGACGCGCCATCGAGGCTGCCCCCCCCTGACGCACACGACGAGGAGCGCCCCGTCCGCGACCTCGATCGACGCGCGACGAGATCGCTCAGCGACGTGCGCGCCAACGCCGGGACGAAGAGGCCCTCAGCCCGAGCAAGGCCGCCAGGAGCCACGCCGCGCTCGGCCCCCCCGAGCCCGAGGCACCAGCCACCACGCAGCCGCATCCCCCATCATCTTCGCTCTCCACCTCCACGTCCGTGTTCTCCAGCGAGAACACGAACGCCGAGCCGGACGCATCACCCAGGTCGTCGTCCGTGTACGCCCCCACGAGCACCGTGTTGCCCGAGATCGCCACGGGGGCGCCGAAACGATCGTCGGCCGCGCCATCGCTGGCCAGAAGCTTCGCATGCTCGGTCCAGCGACCACCGGCGCGCCCGAACACGTAGGTGGCGCCAGCCGCTCGGCCGAGGCTGCTGTCGCCGCTCGACCCCACCACCACCGTGTCACCGGCGATCGCGACGTGCCCGAAGGCGCTCCCCGCCGCGCCATCCGAGGCGACGAGCTTCGCCTGCTCGGCCCACTCCGCCCTCGAGCGCGTGAACACGTACGCCGCCCCCGCGTCCTGGCCACCGACGTCACTCCCGCGCGCTCCGACGACCACCGTCCCGCGCGAGATCGCCACCGAGCCCCCGAACCCGTCGCCCAGGACCGCATCCTGCGCGACGAGCATGGCTTGCTGCGTCCACGCCCCCTCCACCAGCCCGAACACGTAGGCCGCGCCGGCGTCCGCCTCCGCGCTGTCATCGCCGCTCGACCCCACCACCACCGTCCCCTCGGAGACGGCCACCGAGCCCCCGAACCTGTCGGCAACCTCCTGCGCACCGGTGAGCTTCGCCTGGTGGTACCACTCTCCCTCCGACCGCACGAACACGTGCGCCGCGCCCGAGAACGGCCCGTGCTCCGGGTCCGACGACGCGCCGACCACCACCAGCTCCCCCGAGATCGCCACCGCCTCGCCGAAGAGATCTCCCGCCTGACCCCGCATGGCGCGCAGCTTCGCTTGCTGCGTCCAGCCTTCCTCGGAGCGCACGAACACGTACGCCGCCCCTGCCGTCGCGCGCTGCGGCGTCGCCATCGCACCGACCACGATCGTGTCGCCCGACATGGCGACCGACGCACCGAAGTGATCGTCGATCCCCCCATCAGAGGCGAGGAGCTTCGCTTGCTGCGTCCAGCCCTCCTCGGAACGCACGAACACGTACGCCGCCCCCGCAGCCGCACCTCGCTCGCCATCGAGCAGCGCACCGACGACCGCCGTGTCTCCTGCCACGGCGACCGAGTACCCGAAGTGATGTCCCTCTTTTCCGTCGGCAGCGAGGAGCTTCGTCTGACCCGTCTCGATCAGCGGATCGATGACCAGCGGATACACCGCACCGGCATCGTCGACGACGATCGCGATCTCGTCTCCCTCCACCTGGAGCCGCGCCGCGAGCGTCCGCCCCGTCGCGTCGACGACGTGCAGCTCGCCGTAGCGCAACGCCACCTCTCCTGAACCGTTCCGCAGCGCGACGGTCCCGCCATCCTCTGCCAGCACCGCGTGCAGGTCCCCCGTGAGCGCCAGCGCGACGATGACCTCCCCGCCAACACCAGCGGCACAAGGCCGCGCCGCCACGGTGAAGCCCTGTTCCAGCCCGAGCGGCCCGTTCACGTACCACTCCGTCAGCCCGGCCCGCGCATACGTCACGCGGTTCCCTTCGCCCTCGGGGACCACAGGCGCGGCGGAGACCCACCGGTCGCCGCAGCCCCACCCGCGCGGCGTCAGCCCGAAGCGCCACGCAGCCTCTCCTCCACGCGGTGCGAGCTGGACCCCCTCGGCCGTCAACGTCGTCTCCAGGCGCTGCGCCGGGCTCTCGGCCCGGAGCCCTCCAGCCGCAGGCTTCACCGCATACGCGCTCGACGCGCCCGCCTGCACGGAGGCGATGTACGCCGCACGGAGCCCCAGCGGCAACGATCCTGCGCCTTCTGCAGCACGCCCCAGCGCGCGCCTCGACGGCACTTCCGGCACCGTGCCCAGCCCCTCCGTCGGCACCGTGGAGGCGCTGTCCACGCCCTCGGGCTCGGCGAGCGCCTCCGTCGACGGAGCGGAGCTGCACGACAGGGCACCCAGCAATCCGACCCCGAGACCTGCTCGATGCCACCCTTTCCACGTCGCACGCCACCGCCGCCGCACTGCGTCCATCTGAACTGGCTAACACAGTCGCCAGGTCACTTCGCGACAATCTCCCGCACGTTCCTGCGGCAGAGAACGTGGCCTCGCGCACAGACGAAGCCCGACCTCCGCACCACGACGACACGCCTTCGTCGGGCCGCCGCCTTCACGACACGGACCCTCGTCGCGGGCCTCTGCCCTCGGCACGACGCTCCGCCACCCGCTCGATTCGCCGCACGTTTCACGACGTCTTCGCGAGCCTCGGCGCGACGTCTTCGCGAGACGCGTCTTCGCCATTACCCTTCGCGTCTCCGCACTCCTCCGCGCACGTGCGCTCCCCCGACACGGACGACCCCGACGATGCCTTCCTTCGACTACATGACCGTCGACGTCTTCACGTCGAGCCGCTTCGGTGGCAACCCCCTCGCCGTCATCCCTGACGCGCGCGGCCTCGATCCAGCGCTCATGCAGCGCCTCGCCGTCGAGTTCAACTACTCGGAGATCACCTTCGTCCTCCCTCCGCGCGATCCGGCGCACACCGCGCGCGTCCGGATCTTCACCCCCACCGCCGAGATCCCCTTCGCCGGGCACCCCAACGTCGGCACGGCGTTCCTCCTCGGCCGCCAGGGCGTACTCTTCGACCGACCCGTCGGTGACGTGATGCACTTCGAAGAAGACGCGGGCCTCGTCGAGGTGACCGTCCTTCGCGAGACCGACGCCATCGTGGGCGCGCGCATCGTGGCGCCCGGTGCGCTCGAGGTGGGTGATCGCATCGCACCGAAGGTGGTCGCCTCGTGCGCCAGTCTCTCGGCGGAGCACATCACGACGGTCCACCACCCGCCCGTCATGGCCTCGGTGGGGTTGCCCTTCGTCCTCGCCGAGGTCACCGACCTCGCGGCCCTCGGGCGCGCTCGCCCGAACGGCAACGCGTTCGTCGAGACCGACACCAGGATGCCGCGACCCGAGGGTCACCTGTCGCTCTTCCTCTACGCGCGCGTCCCGTCATCGAACGGTGTCCCCCGGGTGCGGGCGCGCATGTTCGCGCCACTCGACGACATCCAGGAAGATCCAGCGACGGGAAGCGCTTCGGCGGCACTGGGAGCCTACCTCGCATCCCTGCGACCCGAGCCCGACCTCGACACCCATCTGGTCATCGAGCAAGGCGTCGAGATGGGTCGGCCGAGCACCATCGAGGTGCACGTCCGCAAGTCCGCTGGCGCAGTGCGCCATGTGGCGATCAGCGGTCGATGCATCCCGGTCATGGTCGGCCGGATCGAGATCTGACGAGCTTCCCTGGCAGTCACTGCATGCGTCTCATCGCGTTGCTGGAGCCGCACGGTCGCGCACGGTCACCCGCGGTTGCGCACGGCTGCGTACGGTCGCGCGCGGTCGCGCGCGGTCGCACTTCGCTGCGGCAGACCTGCGGTGCGCTTGACGGCCCCCGAGCGGTCGCTTCTCATGATCCAATGGGCCTTCGTGCGGTCTTCGTGGCGCTCGTCGCATCGAGCCTGGCAATGACGACAGGCTGTGGGACGCGACAACCGTCGCCGTCCGTGTCGTCGTCCCTCTTCGCCTCGGGCACCGGCTTGCCGGCACCCGCGTGCGGAACGAAGCCGCTCGCCGTGTGCGAGGCAGCCTGTGCCGAGGGGGATGCGCCGAGCTGCAGCCGCGCCGCCGACCTGGTGATGCGAGAGCGCGCGCGGGGTCCGCAGCGGGTCGCGGTCGCCGCGACGATGCATGACCGAGCTTGCACCCTCGGGTTCACACCGGGATGCCGCGAGCTGGGGCGGCTCCTCGAACGTGGGGTGTCGGGCACGCTGAAGAGCGACATCGACAAGGCATTCGATCTGCAAGACCGGACCTGTGGTGCAGGCGACGCCGCCGCTTGCGCCGAACTCGGGCGCATGGCGCTCTCGGCACCGGCGCGCGCGGCCGTGCAGTGGAACGGCCTCGAACTGCTCGAGCGCGCCTGCGAGGGAGGTGATGGGCCAGGGTGCCGACGGCTCGCGCACGCCGTCGCGTTCGGCCAGGGGACCCCGGTGGACGCCGCGCGCGCCAGGAAGCTGCTGCAGCGCGGGGTCACGGTGAGCGCCGCGGCCTGCGACACCGGCGACCTGCGCGCTTGCGTGCAGCTCGGCCGCGCGCTGCTCGAAGGCGAGGGCACGCGACCCGACGGCGTGCGCGCGGCGGCGCTGCTCGGCCGCGCCTGCGAGGAGGGCAACCCGGACGGCTGCCACTGGCTCGGGGTGTACCACGGCCGGGTCGCCACGCCGGATCGGGCACTGGCCACCGCGCTCCACCGACAGGCCTGTGAAGAAGGGAGTGCGCTCGGCTGTCAGGGTCTCGGCGATGCGCTGGTCCGTGGCAGTGGGACCCGCCGTGACGTGGCCCAGGGCGAAGCGCTCTGCCACCGCGCCTGCGACGCAAGCGCCGAGGCATGCGACACGGTGAGCGCGCGCATCGACGAAGGGCTGGCCTCTACCGCCGAGCCGAGCACGGCCAGGCGCCTGCACGAGCGCGCCTGCGCCGCAGGCAGCACGCGCGGCTGCGGTCGCCTCGCCCTCGACACGCTGCGTGCGTCCAGCGGGCCGCGCGCCGAGGCGCACGCCTTTCAGCAGCTCGGTGCGGCCTGTCATGCTGGGCTCGTGGGGGCCTGCGCACAGCTCGGTGAGGCCCACGCCGAGGGAACAGGTGTCCCTCGGGACGCGCGGCGAGCGGCGTCCCTGTGGCAGATCGACTGCGAGGCCGGGGTGCCGCACGCCTGCCAGGCGCTGGGCGAGGCCACCCTGGAGGGCCGAGGCGTGAGCGCCGATCCGGCACGCGCGCAAGCGTTGCTCCGCAAGGCCTGCGACGCCGGGCTACCCAGCAGCTGCACGGTCCTCGGCTACCACCGCTCGATGAGCGCTGGCGCCTCGCAGAGCGGGAGCGAGGCGACCACCTGGCTCGAACGGGCGTGCCGCGAGGGGGATCCGCTCGCCTGCACCCTCGCTGCGGCCACGCCGGAGCAGCGGCCCGCGCTACGAAAGAAGTTCCAGCGTGCGCGGGAGTGCGCCTGGCTGGTCGAGGGCATCAACCGGGGCGTCGAGCGGATCGAGGCGAGCGCCACGGCGAGCGCAGAGGAGGCGAGCGATGCGAAAGGCCTGCGTCAGCTCGCTTCGGCGATGGAGGACAGCGAGCGCGAGATCGGCACGCTTCGCCTGACGGACCCGACGCTGCTCCAGCATGCAGCCGCCTACCGCACCATGGCGCGGACGATCGCGAACGTGAGCCGTCAGGTCGCCAGCGGGGTCGAGGAGGGAGATCCGCAGCGCAGCCTCGGCGGGTTTGCGGCCGTGATCGAGGTCCTCGCTGGCGAAGGCACGCTCGTCGACGACATCAACGAGCTCTGCAGCCCCACGCCCTGAGGTCGCTGTCCTGATGGCGGGTGCGTGAGCCTCTGCGCGATGTGCTGTGGGTGCTGAGGGGGGAGTGCCGTTGGGGTGGAGAGGTTGAAGAGGTCCCGGGACAACAACGCAATGCCCGGGCCAGATTCGGGTGAGGCCTGACCAGTACCGTTGAGGAGGTCGTCGGGTGGGGAGGATCGGGGAGGGAAATGGGCCTCTGGCGAACGGGTGGGGGGAAGCGGAATGAGCAAGTGATGGAATCTCCATGCAAACGAGATCGTGAGGGAGACAGGAAGCGAAGGTGTTCGCGTTGAACGGCGACACTGAGCCGTTCAACGGAGGTAATGAGCCACACATCGGCGTCCGTCGGTCGTCCTTCACCGATCGACGATCGTCCTTCACCGATCGACGATCGTCCTTCACCCGACCGACGATCATCCTTCGCCGACCGACGATCGTCCTTCGCCGATCGACGATCGTCCTTCGCCGATCGACGATCGTCCTTCGCCGATCGACGATCGTCCTTCACCCGATCGACGATCGTCCTTCCCAATTCAACGATCGTCCTTCACCGATCGACGATCGTCCTTCACCGATCGACGATCGTCCTTCACCGATCGACGATCGTCCTTCACCGATCAACGATCGTCCTTCACCGATCGACGATCGTCCTTCACCCGATCGACGATCGTCCTTCACCCGATCGACGATCGTCCTTCACCCGATCGACGATCGTCCTTCACCGATCGACGATCGTTCTTCCCAATTCAACGCTCATCCTTTCGTGATCGACGGGCATCGTTCCGTGATCGACGATCATCGTTCCGCAACCCACGATCGTTCTTTGCCGATCGACGACCGCCCTTCTGCAACCAACGCTCGTCCTCCGGCAAAAACGAAGTCTCCTCCATCCGAGATGAGCCGTTGCAGGGCGGGGACGGCAAGGAGCGCCCACCCATGTCCTTGCCCGATTCTTTTCATCGGGGACCGGCGGGGCGTTACGAAGCGAAGCGCACCCGCTCCTCGAACGCGACGTCGCCCACGGGCAGCACCTCGCCAGCCACCCACGCCGTCTCCCCCGCGCGCTGCAAGGTCTCGACGGCCCGGTCTGCGGCGTCACGGTGCACCACGGCGATCAGCCCCACACCCAGGTTGAACGTGCGGCGCATCTCGGCTTCTTCCACGGGCCCGCCCGCCGCGATCACCCGGAACACGGCGGGCCGTTCCCAGCTCGTCGCATCGAGACGGACCCCCAGGCCCTCGGGCAGCACGCGAGGCACGTTGCCAGGCAAGCCGCCCCCCGTGATGTGCGAGAGCGCGCGTACCTCCTCGCCACAAGCACCGAGCAGCTCCGCCACCGCACGCGCGTAGATCCGCGTCGGCGTCAGGAGCACCTCGCCCACCGTGCTCCCCAGCTCCGCCACCCGCGCGTCCATCCCCAGCGCCATCTCGCGCTCGAAGACGCGGCGCGCGAGAGAATAGCCGTTGGAGTGCAGCCCGCTCGAAGCCACACCGATCACCACGTCGCCCGCCGCGACGCGTTTGCCGTCGAGCAGCTTGGCACGCTCGACGACACCGACGGCGAAGCCGGCGAGATCGTACTCGCCATCGGCGTACATGCTCGGCAGCTCCGCCGTCTCCCCGCCGAGGAGGGCGCAGCCAGCTTGCTTGCAGCCGTCGGCGATGCCGCGGACCACGGCCTCGCCCACGTCGACGTCGAGCTTGCCGGTGGCAAAGTAGTCCAGGAAGAAGAGCGGGCGAGCGCCGACGGTGATGATGTCGTTCACACACATGGCGACGAGATCGATGCCCACCGTGTCGTGCACGCCCGTGGCAAAGGCAACCTTGAGCTTGGTGCCGACGCCGTCGGTGCCGCTCACGAGCACCGGGTCCTGCAAGCCTCCAGGCACGGAGCAGAGGCCCGCGAACCCGCCGATGCCTTCGAGCACGTGCGGCGTGCGGGTCGGCGCCGCCAGCCGCTTGATGCGCTCGACCAGCGCGTCCCCCGCGTCGATGTCCACCCCCGCGTCCCGGTAGGTCACGCTCATGCACGGAGGCATGTCACAGCTCGGCAGGCATGGGAAGCTGGGCATCGAGCCCGCAAAGAATCCAGCGCACGCCACGCCAGGTCGCCAGGCGGAGAAAATGTCGTGCTCGGGGGAAGGCTTGCGTTCGCCGAGGCCCTCCGCATCATGCGCCCCCGATGTCGCTCCCCCCGTCCAGCTCGGCCTCCTCCAGCTTGGTTTCCTCCGATCCGGCCGCGGCGGCCGCGTCACCTGCTTCCGCCTCACCGCCCTCTGCAATGCCGGCCTCCACGCCACGGACGCCTTCGACGACATCCGCCGCAGCGACATCTGTTGTGACGACATCCGCCGTGACGTCTTCAGCGCAGAGCGAACTCGTCACGCCGGCAGGGGCGACCACCGTCCTGGTCGCGGCCGCGATCCTCATCGAGGACGGCCGGGTGCTGCTCACGCAGCGCAAGCGCGGCGCGCATTTGGAGGGCGCCTGGGAGTTCCCAGGAGGGAAGGTGGAGCCGGGCGAAGATCCGAGGGACGCGCTCGCGCGCGAGCTGCGCGAGGAGGTGGGGATCGACGCCGCCGTGGGCGATATCGTGGAGGTCACCTTTCATCGCTATCCGATGAAGGCGGTGCTGCTTCTCTTCTACCGAGCGACGCGGTGCACCGGCTCACCAGAGCCGCGCGCCCTCGACGTGGCGGACGTGCGCTGGGCAGCAGCCGAGGCGCTTCGTGAAGACGAATTCCCGCCTGCGGACATCGTAGTGCTGAGCAAGGTTCGCAAGTTGCTGGCGAGCGCCGCGCGGTAGCGCGCAGGCGACGCCGACATGGCGCGCCGGACGTCCTCGAAGGGGCTTCGCCACGCGAAGCATCGAGGACGGTGGGGGAAGACCATGCCGAAAGCAATCCAGCCGGCGCGCGCCGCACTCTCCGTTCTGCGTGAGATGTACGAGCGAACGCCGGAGAAGGCGCTTTTCACCTTCGTCGACGACAAGGGGCACCGCGTGGACGCGCTCAACGTGCGTCAGCTGGTGAAGTCGGCCGACACGATCGCGCGCATGCTGCCGGAGTGGGGTCTGCAGAAGGGGGACCGGGCGCTGCTCGTGTATCCGCCGTCGCTGGACTTCGTGCGCGCGCTGGTGGGGTGCATGATGGCCGGGATCATCCCTGTGCCGGTATGTCCACCGGACCTGACGCAGCTCGCGCGCGACATGCCACTGTTCTCGGCCATCGCCGCCGACGCGGGGGCGCGGCTGGCCCTGACGAACGCCGCCTACGACAGGGCGCGCTTGCGAAGACCCGTCTCGGGTCTGTTCAAGAAGGTGCCGTCGCTCTGGCCGGACCTCCCCTTTCACCGGACGGATCAGCGGTTTCCGCCGGGCCCGGAGCCCATCCTCTGGTACACCCCCGCCAGCCAGGACGAGCCAGCGCTGCTCACGTACACCTCGGGCGCGACCGGGCTGCCGCGCGGCGTGCAGGTGACGCACGGGAACCTGTACCACGAGATCGCCGCCAACACGAAGGACCTGCGCCTCGGCTGGGGAACGACCGCGGTCTCGTGGCTGCCGCACTACCACGACATGGGCCTCATCGGCTTCATCATGAACACGCTCTTCGGCAGCTCGGCGAACACGTACCTGATGTCGCCGCACAGCTTCGCCGCACGGCCCGCGCTCTGGTTCGAGCTGATGTCGCGGGTGCGCGCGACCCACACCGCCGCGCCCGACTTCGCCTTCGATCTGGCCGTGCGCAAGACGACGCACGAGATGCGCAAGCGCTGGGACCTGAGCCACCTGCGCTCCATCCTCGCCTCCGCCGAACCGATCCGGGTGGAGACGGTGAAGCGGTTTCTCGAGGCGTTCTCGGTGAGCGGGCTGCGGCCCGAGGCGTTCTGCCCGACCTACGGGCTGACGGAGCACACGGCGACCGTGGCCATGGGGGGGAAGGTAGCGCTTCGGCTCGACAAGCAGGGCCTGTACGAGGGGCGCGTTGTGCCGGTCGATGAAGACACGACGCAGCCGGTGGTGGTCTACGTGGGGTGTGGGCCGGTGACGAAGGAGGACGCGAAGGTCCGCATCGTCGACCCGCTGACGCGGAGGCCTTGCGCGCCGGGGGTGATCGGCGAGATCTGGATCAGCTCGGCCACGAAGGCGCTCGGGTATCACGGGCAGCCCGCACTGACGCGCAAGGTGTTCCAGGCGCGGCTCGCCGGCGGCGAGGACGAGACGGAGTACCTGCGCAGCGGGGATCTCGGGTTCTTTCACGCCGGAGAGCTGTTCGTGACCGGGCGCTATCGGGACATGATCGTGCTGCGCGGTCACGGGCTCTACCCGGAGCACATCGAGGACAGCGTGCGGGAGTGCCACCCCGCCCTCCGGCGCGGCGGCGTGGTGGCGTTCTCGGTGCTGCCAGAGGATGCGCGGGTGGAACAGCTCGTCGTGGTGGTCGAGGTGCGCGATCGGAAGATCCCGCCGGTCGTGCAGGAGGAGATCGTGCGGACCCTCCGGGCGCGGGTGCTCGAGGTCCACGCGCTCCGCTGCGATACGGTGGTGCTCGGCGCGGTGGGTGCGATCCCGAGGACGACGAGCGGCAAGGTGCGGCGGCAGATCTGTCGCCAGGCTTTCCTGTCCGGCGAGGTGGACCGCGCCGCGACGACGTTGCGGGTGGCGACGGCCGGGCGCGGGCGACATCGCGGCCTCGACGACTCGCGCTCGGTGGCCCGACAGCTCGCGGCGCACCGCTGACGCCGGGCTGAACGCGGGTGCTCCTCGCACGCCGCAACGTGCGCGGTCGAGGCCGGATCGACCGGCGGCGCCCGCGCCCTGGTTTCATCTCACTGGAACCCCTGCAGAGGGTCGGGGTGGCTCCCGATGTCTGCTGCACGTGCAGTTGGACGCCGACCCGGCAATGCCTTAGGGTCGACCGGTCTGCGGTCAGGCGCAGGCTGAGGAGTCCATGTGAGCGCGCCGGTTGCCGAAGGACAGGTTCTCGCAGGGAAGTACCGGGTCGAGCGGATCCTCGGTCAGGGCGGCATGGGGGTCGTGGTCTCCGCCGTCCACCAGCAGCTCCAGCAGCGGGTCGCCATCAAGTTCCTGCTGCCGGGCGCCACCCATGACGCCACCGAGCGGTTCATCCGCGAGGCGCGCGCGGCCGTTCGGCTCAAGAGCGAGCACGTCGCCCGGGTGAGCGATGTCGGCGAGCTGGAGGGCGGAACGCCGTACATGGTCATGGAGTACCTGGACGGTACCGACCTCTCGCAGCTCGTGCGCCACCGGGGCGCGCTGCCGATCGAGGAGGCCGTGACCTACGTGCTCCACGGATGCGAGGCGATCGCCGAGGCCCATTCGATCGGCATCGTTCATCGTGACATCAAGCCGGCCAACCTGTTTCTCACGACGGGCGCCGACGGCAGCCAGACGGTGAAGGTGCTGGACTTCGGCATCTCCAAGGCGGGCCAGGGTGGCGACGCGGTGGGCGGGACGGAGCCCGGGCTGTCGCTCACACAGACGGAGATGATGCTCGGATCGCCGCTCTACATGGCGCCGGAGCAGATGCGCTCGGCCAAGTCGGTCGATCACCGCGCGGACATCTGGTCGATGGGCGCGCTGCTGTATCAGCTGGTCACCGGGACGGTGCCGTTCAACACGACGTCGCTCGCAGAGCTGATCCTGATGATCAACACGCAGGATCCGACGCCTCCGCGCACGTACCGGCCCGATCTTCCGGAGGGGCTGGAGGCGGCCATCCTGAGCTGCTTGCGCCGGAACCCGCAAGAGCGCTTCGGAAACATGGGCGAGCTGGCGCAGGCGATCGCGCCTTACGCGCCGGAAGAAGAGACGACGCGCTCGCTGCCGCGCATCCTGCGCACGCTCGGGATGTCGGTGACCAGCCAGATGGCGCTCGGGCGCTCGCTCGGCACGGCGTCGGGCGGGTATCGCTCGCTGAGCCCCTCGATGGCGGGAGCGGCTTCCGGGAACCCGTCGGTGCCGCCGCCCGCAGGCTTGCCGGCAGAGTACGCGGCGGGTCCGTACGCGGCCACCACACCGTCGGGGAGACCAGCCCCCGGAGGGACGTCGTCGCCCTCGCTGCCTCCACCCGCCGTCGCGCGCACGGCGCAGGGCGCGCTGACGGGCGCCGGTACGCTCGGCGAAGCCCCCGCCCATGGGGCCACGGCCGTCGGGTGGACGGCGGCAGAGGGGACTGGGCCGGCGCGGCCCAGCGCGTTCGGCAAGGTTGCGGTGGCCGCCGCGGCGGTGCTCCTGGTGGCTGGCGGGCTGTTCGTCGTCAGCAAGATGGGCGGCTCGGCGGAGCAGCCGACGGCCGCGAGCCAGGCGGAGCAGTCGGCAGGGCCCGAGGCGCCGGCCGTCCCGGCTTCGTCCCAGCCCGCAGTGACCCCCGCCAACGTCGTCACCACGGCCGCGCCCTCGAGCGCACCCGAGCCGACGCCGAGCGCCGAGGCATCCGCCGCGCCGAGCGCCGAGACGCCGGAGCCGACGGCGAAGCGGGTCGAGTCGACGGCGAAGGCGCCGACGAGCACCGAGAAGGCCAAGACGCCCGCGCCGACGGCGAAGACGCCTGCGCCGACGGCAACGTCCGCCCCGCCGCCCGCGCAACCCCAGGGTTCTCCCGCCCCGCAAACTGCTTTCGAGAGACTGAACCAGAGAGGCGACTAGCCGTGACGTCACGCTCTCCTGGCGCCAGCGGTCGTGCACCGCGAGGCGCGCTCCCTCCGCTCGTCTGCGCCGTTGCGTTGCTCGCGTCGTCTGGCGCCATGGCGCAGCCGTCGTCGTCGCCGCAGGGCGCTCCGGGCGCTCCGGGCGCTCCGAGCGCTCCCGCCCCCGCGAACGCACCACCACCTCCGCTCAGCGAGGTGCTCAGCGGCACGGCGAAGGCCGAGTACGAGGCGGGCCGCATCCTGTTCCGCGACGGGGATTTCTCGAACGCGATCATCAAGTACGAGCGCGCGTACGAGATCTCGCGCGAGCCGCGGCTGCTCTGGAACATCGCGCTCTGCCAGAAGAACCTGCAGCGGTACACGCGCATGCTGGCGACGGTGGAGAAGCTCCAGCGCGACGCGGGGACGCAGCTCTCCGATCAGGATCGCAAGGATGCCGAGGAACTCATCGCGACCATTCAGGCCTTCGTCAGCCCGATGAAGGTCGAGGTGAACGAGCCGGGCGCCCGGGTCGAGGTGGACGGGGTGGAGGTCGGCGTGACGCCCCTCGAGAAGCCGGTGCTGGTCGATGTCGGGTCGCGCAAGATCCGCGTCAGCAAGAAGGGATTCAAGGACCACACGGGGTCGCTCACGGTCTCTGGCGGCAGCGAGGTGTCGCTCTCGGTCAAGCTGGTGAAGGAGGTCCACCAGGGTCGCCTCGTCATCAACGCAGGGCCCGAGGACGTCATCGCGCTCGACGGGCGGGTGGTCGGTCGCGGTCGCTGGGAAGGGGTCGTGCCGAGCGGCGGGCACACCCTGCGCGTCACGGCGCCCGGGATGGAGGCACATCAGTCCGAGATCATCGTCCAGGATGACCAGGTGCGCCGGCGCGACGTGCAGCTGAAGCCGGCACCGAAGGATCACCTTGCGACGTGGCTCTGGATCGGCGGCGGGGCTGCGGTGCTCGCGGGCGGGATCATCGCCGGGGTGCTGCTCTTCCAGCCTCAGGAGCCCGCGCAAGGGAACGTCGCTCCGGGCAACGTGGACGTGAGCGGTGCCCGTGGCTTCACGTTCCGCTTCGGAGGTAGCCAGTGAGCCACTGGAGAGGTGTTCTGGCCGCAGTGACGCTCGGCGTGCTCGCCGGGTGCTCCGATCCGAACGAGGTGATGCTCGTCGTGCAGACCGATCTGTCGATGCCCAAGGACATCGATACGATCGCCATCGAGGTCTACAAGGGCGGCTCCAACGAGGCGCGGTTCCTTCGCGCGTTCCCCGGTCTGGGGGACGAAAACGCCATCGCTCGTCTGCCGCTCACGCTGGGCCTCTACGCCGACGAACCCGGGACCCCCATCCGGGTCGTCGCCTACGCGCGCAGGAACGGTGAGCTGGGGGAGGTGCGGATCTACCGTGAAGTCGTGACGACCTTGCCCGAGGGGCGGGCGGCGGCGCTGCACGTGCCGCTGCAGTACCTCTGCGAAGGGTCGGGGACACAGAGCGGGACGAGCGCGGTCGATGCGCTCTGTCCATCGGGGCAGACCTGCGTGGCAGGGATCTGCCAGTCGAGCACGGTGGACTCGGCCGAGCTGCCCGACTACGCGCCCGAGGCGATCTTCGGGGGTGGGGACGGCGAGAGCGGTGGAGCGTGCTTCGACGTCGAAGCGTGCCTCTCGGGGGCGAGCGAGGCCGTGGTGGACACGTCGGACTGCACCGTGGAGGTCGAGGGCGACGTGAACGTCGCGCTGCGGACGGCGCCGACCGGGGCAGGTACCGACGGCAAGGGCTTCTGCGTGGACGTGGGCTGCGTGGTGGCGCTGGATGAAGGCGTCGCGACCGGCTACGCGCTGCAGGAGGGGAAGGTGCAGCTTCCCCAGGGTGTGTGCGCCAAGTACCGTCAGGATGGCGTGCCTGGCCGGGTGGACGCGGTGATGACGGCGCCGGTGCGGGACGGGTGCCCGAAGAAGCACATCGGGTTGCCGACCTGCGGGCCGTGGTCGGCGGCCGGTCGCTGAGACGTCCCTGAGACGTTGCTGAGGGGGCACTGCGCCGAGGAGTGCTCGTCGGTGCGTGGTGCCGGCACAGCGCCCCCTCGTGCGCCGTCATGCCGACGCTGGGCTGAACGGCGCAGCGCTCTCGGTCACCAGGGCTTCGGGAGGATGCCCAGGACCATCGAGGCGGCGACGGCGCCGAGGAGCAGAATCACGGCGATCCCCACGGGCAGGAGGTAGCTGCGCTCTTCGATGGAGAGGTCGGTGTGGGCGTGCGGAATCGGGGGCCCCGAGAATTCGTGCTCCGGCTCGGGAGCTTCCGGGGGGAAGGACGCGGCGTTCGCCCGCTGCGGGCGGTAGACCTGCGTTTTGAGGTCGGCGCTCGAGGGGCCGGACGAGTGTTCGTCGTAGATCTTCGGCACGTCGTGCGAGCTCACCGGCTGGACGGGGAAGCCGGCCACCGGCTGTCCGGACTGGTTCACCAGCGCGGTCCCGTACGGGCCCATCATGAGGCCAGTCTGCACGAGGCTCTGGCCTCCCGAGATGGGCGTGCGGCGCTCGACGGCATGAGGCGAACCCGGCGCTTGCTGAGGCGAAAGTTCTCCCTGAGGGTGATGCCTCGTCGCGTTCTCGGCGAGCGGTGAGGGTGTGGGGAGGGCGATGGTCGCGCCGTAATCCGGGGACATCACCGCGGTGTGCTGCGCGGGAGGTTGTCGCCCGGTGAGGGTGGACGCCGTCTCGGAATGCACGCGAGGGACGGGGTGAGAGGAGGCCGGTGCAGGCGGATACCCATGCGGCGCGGGATAGGGGTACGGCTCGGCATGAGACCGGCGAGGCGACGGAGGATGCGCAGCGAGGGGCGCGGCCATGGAGGGGTACGCGGAGGAGGAGCCAGGCGACTGGAACGACGCGGACAGGCTCTGAGCCGCCCCCTGAGGCGACGAGCCAGGGATGCGACCCGATGCAGGCTGGCTGATCGGGCCACCCGGGCGCAGCTCGCGCCAGGCGTTGAGGGCTTCGAGTGCGGTCTGGAAGCGCTGGTCGGGATCGCGCGCGAGGCCCCGGGCGATGAAGGCCTCGAGCCGAGGGTTGGGGGGGCCATCCATGACCTCCGCGAGCTTGCGTGGCTCGGTCTTCGTCTTGAGTTCGACCATCGCGAGGATGTTTCTCGCCTGGTACGGGAGATGGCCGGTGAGCGCCTGGTAGATCAAGGTGGTGCAGGCGTAGATGTCGGCGCGATGGTCGACAGTCTTTGCCTTGCTGATCTGCTCCGGCGGCATGAAGGAGAAGGTGCCGAGGCTCTGGCCCATCTCCGTGAGGGTGTCGCCTCCGAGTTCCTTCGGGAGCTTGGAGACGCCGAAATCGAGGAGCTTCACCCGGACCGTGCCGTCGGGGCGGTTCTCCAGGTAGACGTTCGAGGGCTTGAGATCGCGGTGGATGATGCCGGCGCGGTGGGCGTCGGCGAGGCCGATCCAGGCCTGCTCGATGATGGAGTGGAGTTCCTCGTAGCGGATCGGGCCGGTGCGCTTGAGCCGGTCGATCAACGACTCGCCTTCGAGGAGTTCGAAGACGAGGACGATGCCGTGGTCTTCGTCGTCCTCGACGTCGAGGACCTGGGTCACGTGGTCGCTGTTGATGGATCCTGCTGCGCGCGCTTCACGGCGAAAGCGCGCGACGGCGGAGGCCTTGGTCTTGGAGTCGGCGCGGAGGAGCTTGACGGCGACCATGCGGCCGGTGCGGATGTTCTCCGCAGCAAACACCTCGCCCATGCCACCGCGTCCGAGAGGTCGGGTGATGCGGTAGCGGTTCGCAAGGATGGTTCCCGCCTCGAAGTCCAAGCAGTGCCTCGCCGGGGATTATCCACCGCTCAGGCCACGGGCAGGGTGAAAATCTCCCCAATCTGGCGGGAGGTCAGTCTTCGTCCTGACGCAGTTTCGCCAGGACGCCGAAATCTTCGAGGGTCGAGGTGTCGCCCGTGGACTCGCGTCCGGCCGCTACGTCTTTGAGCAAGCGACGCATGATCTTGCCGCTGCGTGTCTTGGGGAGCGAATCGGCGAAGCGGATCACGTCGGGTCGCGCGAAACGACCGATTTCCTTGGCGACATGCTCCCCGAGCTGGTCACGAAGCGCCTGGTCCGCAGAAAATCCGGGACGAAGGGAGACGAACACCACGAGCGCCGTGCCTTTGAGATCGTCCGGGCGTCCCACCGCAGCGGCCTCCGCGACGGCGGGATGGGAGACCAGCGCGCTCTCCAGCTCGGCCGTGCCGATCCGGTGACCGGCGACGTTGAGCACGTCGTCGATCCGTCCCACCACCCACATGTAGCCATCCTCGTCACGGCGGGCGCCATCCCCCGTGAAGTAGCAGCCTTCGATGGTGTTGAAATAGCTCTGGCGGAAGCGCTCGTCGTCACCCCACAGGGTGCGCGCCATGGAGGGCCATGGCTTTCTCAGGACGAGCAGCCCACCTTCGTTGGGTCCCACGGCCTCCCCTTTGGGCGTGACGACATCGAGGACGACGCCGAAGAGGGGTAGGCCCGTGGAGCCTGGCTTGCTCGCGGCCGCCCCTGGAAGCGTGGTGAGCATGATCGAGCCCGTCTCGGTCTGCCACCAGGTGTCCACGATCGGACAGCGGCCACGCCCGATGGTGTGGTGATACCAGATCCAGGCTTCGGGATTGATCGGCTCCCCGACGGTGCCGAGCAGGCGCAGGCTGGAGAGATCGTGCTTGGCCGGCCAGGCATCCCCCTGGCGCATGCAGGCGCGAATCGCGGTCGGCGCGGTGTAGAGGATGGTGATCTTGTGGCGCTCGACCATGCTCCAGAACCGCCCCCAGTCGGGGTAGTTCGGCGCGCCCTCGTACATGAAGCAGGTGGCCCCGTTGGAGAGGGGTCCGTACACGAGGTAGCTGTGCCCGGTCACCCAGCCGACGTCCGCCGTGCACCAGTAGATGTCGCTGTCGCGCAGATCGAAGACGTACTTGGTGGTGACGTGGGCACCCACGAGGTAGCCGGCGCTGGTGTGAAGGACGCCCTTGGGTTTGCCCGTCGAGCCACTCGTGTAGAGGATGAAGAGCGGGTGCTCGGCGTCGACGACCTCGGGCGCGCACTCGGTGGTGACCGAGGCGAGCACGTCGTCCCACCACAGGTCTCGTCCCTCTTTCATGTCCACCGTGCAGCGCTCGCTGCCGAAGTGGCGGAAGACGATGGTCTTCGTCGCGCTCTTCGCTTCCGGCTGTTCCAGCGCCCGGTCCACCGTGTTTTTGAGGGGAACGATCTGGCCGCGCCGGCTGGCACCATCCTGGGTGATGACGAGCTTGGCCTGACTGTCCTGGATGCGATCACGCAAAGCGTCTGCGGAGAAACCGCCGAAGACGACGGTGTGAACGGCGCCGATCCGCGCACAGGCCAGCATGGCCACGGCGACTTCGGGGATCATGCCCATGTAGATGGCAACGCGATCGCCCTTCTCGATGCCGAGCTGCTTCAGCGCCGAGGCCAGCAGGACCGTCTGCCGATGAAGCTCCGCGTACGTGAGCTTGCGTGTGTCCCCGTTCTCTCCTTCCCACAGGAGCGCCGTCTTGTTCGCCACGGGCGTGGAGAGGTGCCGGTCGAGACAGCTCTCCGAGACGTTCAACGTGGCGCCGAGGAACCAGCGGGCATGCGGGAGGTTCCACTCCAGCGTCTTCGTCCAGGGGGTGCGAAAGACGAGCGCTTCGCTCTCTCGTCGCCAGAAGGTGTCGGGATCATCGACGCTTTCGCGGTACAGCGCTTCGTACGCTTCCCGGGAAGTCACGCGAGCCTCCTTCGCGAACTCCGCCGGTGGTTCGAAGCGACGGTTCTCCTTCAACAACGACTCGATAGCGTCCGACATGGTCACCCCTTGCGGCGCGAGCATAGCCCGACGTGCGCGCAGTCGACGCGCAAAAGGCCCCGCTACAAGGACGAAAGAGCGCGCTGCCGCGCTGCGTCACCAGAGCATCGTGAGCGGTGTGGGTCGCGCGCGAGCGCCGTGGAGGGCACGCGCGTCGTTCACTGCGGGTCGCTCTCTTCGGCGGGAAGCGTGATGCGGAAGCGGGTCCCACCGGCGGTCAGCGCCTCGCAGACGATGGTCCCCTCGTGCGACTCGATGATCTCCCGCGTGACCGCGAGGCCCAGGCCCGTCCCCCGCTGCTTTGTGGTGAAGAAGGGGTCGAAGACGGATGCGCGTAGCTCTTCAGGGATCCCCGGGCCGGTATCGTCGACGGAGATCTCGGCGCTGTTTGCCAGGTGATGCACCGCGATGGTGATCGAACCTCCCTGCGGCATGGCCTCGCGCGCGTTGCGGATCAAGTTGAGAAGCGCCTGGCGGAGCTGCGCCTCGTCGACCAGCACGTCCACTTCGCGGTCGTCGGTCTCCACGCGTAGCGCGACGTGGGCGCGCTCGAGCTCCGGGCCCACGAATGCGGTCAGCTCCTCGATCAGGTCCTGCAGTCGCTCGGGTTGACGTTGAGGTCGCGGGCGCCGGGCCACGCTGAGGTACTGCTCCGCGATGCGGGAGAGGCGATCGACTTCGGCTCGGATGGCGGAGACGAGCTGCGCGGACTCGCGTCCTTCCTGGAGCTTTGCGATCTCCTCTTCGAGCAGCTCCAGGTTGAGCCCGATGGAAGAGAGAGGGTTGCGGATCTCGTGGGTGATGTGGGCGGCCATCTTGCCGATGGTGGTGAGGCGCTCCGCCTGCACCAGGTCGGCACGGGCGCGCCGGATCGCGGCCACCATGTTCTCGAAGGTCGTGGCGAGCTCACCGATCTCGTCGTCGTTGGCCTTGATGGTGTGGGGGGCGAGATCACCACGAGCGACCGCCTTGGCTCGCTCCGTCATCGCGGTCAACGGCGCGAGGACGCGCCGGGCGTGCAGCGAGGTCCCGATGCCCACCAGCAGGGTCAGGGCACCGAGGCCAAGGAGCAGCTGCATCGAGCGCTCTTCTCTGACCTTGGCCGTCGCGGTCAGGCTCGCCATGCGCTCCTCCAGGCGACTCTTGATGGCTCGGAGTCGCTGCGCACCTTCCGCCTCTCGCTTGACCAGTTCGCCACGGGCGCGCTCGGCAGCGTCTTGATCTCCGACAGCCAGCGCCTGGAAGAGCTGCGCGAAACGCTCCGGTTCGGCGATGAGGAGTCGCTCGATCGCCGCCACTTCCGCCGTGATCTCCTGTCCGAACTGACGCATCGGAGGGGGCGACAGCGGCTGGGTGCCGCTCACGGCGCCAGAGCCGGTGAGCCGCTCTGCAGCTTCTCTCACCAGCGAGAAGGCGATCGGGCGTGTCCGGCGGGCGGTCTCTATCCACTCTCGCACATCGCCGGGGTTGCGCGCGGCGGTGATGTGGTTGAGCTGGGCATTGAAGACGTTCTGTTCCGCGAGGACCTCGCCGACACGCAGCAGCAAGGGGGCGTACCCTGCGCGGAGGAGTTCGGCATCACGAGAGCCAGCGCTCAGCGCCTGGACGCTCCAGCCGACCGTCAGCGCGAAGGCCCCGAGGACGATCAAGAAGCTCGCGAGCAGCCGTCCGGCAACGGTGCGACGGACACGGCGTTCTCCCGTCATGCGGGCTTGATGGCGTCGGCGACGAGGGTGATGAGGTCCTCGGCAGGCTCGCCTCGGCTGCGGAAACGACGGAGGCTCTGGGCGCAGTGGGTGACGAGGAGGCCACCTCCGAGCGAGCGGTGCTCTTCGAGGCGACGCTCGGCGATCCCCGCCGAGGTCTCGGGGCGAGTCGCCGGAAGAAGTCCTCCAGCCCCGCTACACTCGGCGCGCTCACGTCGGTAGGCGAACTCTTCAGGGGGTCGCCCAGAAACCCGGGCCAGGATGGCGCGTGGCTGGTCGTAGCGGTTGAGTCCTCGGCCCAGTTGACAGGGGTCATGGTACCGGAGGCGACGATCCGAGACGGACTGGGAGAGGCGGTCGAGGGCGCCGCTCACGAGGTCCACGAACAGCGCGGGAGCGGGGAGCTTGACCCCGAGGCGTGGGTACTCGACGAGCAGCGACCTCGCACAGCCCGGATCGACGACGACGAGGGCTGGCACCTGTTGCGAGCCGGCGTCGTGGTTGCCGCTGCCATCGACCGTCTGCACCTCGGCTGCCAGCCGGCGGGCTGCCTCCGCGAACCCGCGCTGGTCCCCTGCGTAGAGAAGGGGCAGCCCGCAGCAAGCACGCACAGCCCGCGTGGGAGCACCCGTCAGCGCCTCGACGGCGTCGAGGGCGTCGCGCGCCACGTCGGGAGCGTGCCGCACATAGCCGCAGCCGATCAGGACCTGGACGCTCCTCGCGCCGTCACGGGTCCGCACACCGCCCGAATCTCGGGCGCGTGGGGTATCACGCACGAGCGTGTCCACCGCACGCGAGAGCGTGGCCGTGTGGGCTGCAAATTCTCGCGCAACCCGCTGAGCCGCCAGGGGCGCGGCCCCACGCTCGAACAGCTCGGTGCGCGCATCGGTGAGGACTCCGGAGACGTCATTGCGGTGGTTGCACCGCACCGTGCACGCGTAGCAGTTCGAACATGCCCACGCAGGAGCCGCATGCTCGACGTCGACGGGGACGTCGCCGCGCGCGGCAAAATAGGCCATCGACATTTTCCCCCAGGGGGTGACCGTCTCGCTGGCTTCTACCTCGGAGACCGGGCACGTCGCACGGCAGAGCTTCGGGCAGTAGACGCATTTTTCGAGCTGCGCCTGGCTGGACTCGAGGAGAGGAAGGCGAAGCTCGCGCATGATTCGAGTTTCTTCCCCGTGCACGTGGCACGCAAGCAGAACACCTGACGCACACTCCGGACTACGATTCGGTACGACTGGAGCGCCGTCCTCGCTCACTTTGTCTCGCCGGCGGCGGCTTCGCCCGCTGCCCTGGCCCGCTAGGAGACGATTTCCCGCGCTCACTCGGTTCAGCTGTGGGCAGCTTGTTCGCCTTGCCAGCTGCGGACGCCTGGCGTGCCGGAGGTGTCTCTTGTGGAAGCCTCAACGTGAACTTCGCGCCCTTGTCCGACGACTCCACATCGATGTTCCCAGCGTGCTCGTCCACGATTTTTTTCACGATCGCGAGCCCCAAGCCGGTCCCACCACGCTTTCCTGCCGTCGTGAATGACTTGAAGAGTCTGGCCTGGATCTCCTGAGGGATACCTCTCCCGGTATCGGCGACACTCACCACGAGGTCCGAGCCGTCACGGAGGGCACGAATCGTCACCCGACCGCCATCCGGCTGCATCGCCTCCGCAGCATTTCTGACCAGGTTGTGCATGACGCGCGTCAGCTTTGCCTCATCGAACCTGGCGATGCCTCGGTCTTCGAGTTCCATGACCAGCTGCACCCCCATGCCTTCGATCTCGGACGCGAGCTGCTTCTCCAGATCGCCGAAGAACTTCGTCAGGTAGACCTTCCTGAGGAGGATGCTGCGCTCTCCACGAGCGAACTCGAGTACCTCCCGTTGCATGGCGCTGATCGCATCGAACTGCTTGAGGATCAACTTCGCGTGATCCTCCCGCGTTGCCTGATCAGGCGCCGTGGCCATCAGCTGCACGTATCCACTGATCACGGTGAGTGGGGTCCTCATGTCGTGCATGACCCCTGAGAGGAGGCGGCCTATCGACGTGAGGCGTTCGGTTCTCTCGCGCTCGATGCGAGAGCGAAAGAGCCGCAGCGCCGTCGATGCGTTGGCTGACACCAACCGCAAGAGTGCTCTGTCGTCTTGAGTGAATCCAGCAGGGTGTCGCGAGTTGTAGAGGGCAACGGCACCAATCGGCACCTCGTCTTCGCCATACATTGGAACGGCAATCGCCGAGTCCACGGTGGGAGCCGATTGCGTGTGCCGTAGCTCGGAGTAGTCGAGGTGTACTTTCCCGTTGGCCGCCGAGGCCGCCGAGCTGCCCTCTCCGCGCTGCACCATCACGGACTCTTCGTGCACCATGACCCAGCCGACCAGCCCCTCGCCTCGCTTCAAGGGGGAGCGCCGGACCACCGGCTTATGATCCGCAGCGGACGAGAGCGTCTGAGGGTCGGCAGCGGACGTGGTCCCATCCAGCTCGAGGACGTAGACGAAGACGCCCGACTCGGCCTCGTCTACCAGCATTGCGCCCGTTCTGGCTTCACACGCCCGCGCGGCCTCACTCAGCACGGCCTCCGCCAGCTCCTCCATGGTGACCGCCCGACCCATGGCGCTCTCGAGGTCGAAGAGCAGCTTCAGATCGGCGACCCGATGCTCGAGCTGCTCCTTCGTCTCGACGAGCTGCATGTTTTTCTGGATGACCGAGAGAAACAGCCGAGAATTGTCGATGGAGATCGCTGCCTGGGTGGCGAGCGCTTCGAGCAGCTCTTCATCGTGAAGCGAGAACTCTTGCTCGCCCCGTTTGTTGAGCACTTGAACCACACCAATCGTGCGCCCGATGTGGTTCTTCATGGGTGCGGCCAGAATCGACCGGGTCCGATAGCCATGCTGCTCGTCCCAGCCACGATCGAAGCGGCGATCACGATAGGCGTCCTTGACCCTGACGGTCCGCCCTATTTTGGCCACGTGGCCAGCGATGCCGACGCCTATGGGCAGCTCGATCGACCGGGTCTCACCGCCGACGGTGATTCGCGATAGGAGACGCTCTCGCTGTTCATCGAGCAGATAGAGCGTCGCTCGGTCCGCTTCGAGCAGCTCCGCTATTTTTTCGAGGATGAGAGAGAGGAGCTGATCGAGATCGAGGATGCTGCCGAGCGCGAGGCCGACTTCCTGGAGAGCACGCGCCGTCTTCTCGGCCCGGACCAAGCGCTCCTCGAGCTGCTTGATCCGGGCCTCATCGTCTCGGCTTCGGCTGCCCCTCGCGGTCACCGCTCAACGCTAACATGAGACGGTCGCGCCAGGGCAGGTCCGGGGAAGATGCCACACCAGCCGTCGGAAGGAGTTGGAGCGCGTCAGAAGGAACGACGCGCTCTCGCCAGAACCCGCCTCGTACGGCGAGGGAGGGTCTGACGGGCATCACGTCTTACTGGTTCATGCTCTCGAGGAACTCTTGATTGGTCTCCGTGCGGCTGACCTTGTCCAGCAAGAATTCCATGGAGTCGATGACGTTGAGGGGGTGCAGAAGCTGCCGAAGTAGCCAGACGCGCTGCAGGATCCACTCGGGCAGCAAGAGCTCTTCCTTGCGGGTCGCGCTCTTGTTGATGTCGAGGCAGGGGAAGATCCTCTTCTCCATCAACTTACGGTCGAGATGGATCTCGCTGTTGCCGGTCCCCTTGAACTCCTCGAAGATCACCTCGTCCATGCGGGACCCCGTGTCGACCAGGGCGGTGGCGATAATGGTGAGGGACCCCCCCTCCTCCACGTTCCGTGCGGCACCAAAGAATCGCTTGGGCTTGTGGAGGGCATTGGAGTCGACACCGCCGGAGAGGATCTTGCCGCTCGGGGGGACCACCGTGTTGTAGGCGCGGGCCAACCTGGTGATCGAGTCGAGCAGGATCACCACGTCGTGCTTGTGCTCCACCAAGCGCTTGGCCTTCTCGATGACCATCTCCGCCACCTGGACGTGACGCGTGGGGGGCTCGTCGAAGGTGGAGCTGATGACCTCTCCTTTCACCGTACGCTGCATGTCGGTGACTTCTTCCGGGCGCTCGTCGATGAGCAACACAATGAGCGTCGTATCCGGATGATTCGAAGAGATTGCATTGGCAAGGTGCTGAAGCAGCACCGTCTTGCCTGCTCGCGGGGGAGAGACGATCAAGCATCGCTGTCCTTTGCCGATGGGGCAAAGCATGTCGATGATGCGCGTGGAGAACGACTTCGGCCCGTGCTCCAGCTCGAACTTCTGCTGAGGATAGAGAGGCGTCAGGTTGTCGAAAAGGATCTTGTCCCTCGCGACCTCCGGCGCTTCGCCATTGATCTTGTCGACCTTCAGCAGCGCAAAATACGCTTCCCTCTCCTTCGGTGGCCGGATCGAACCACTTACACTATCGCCAGTGCGGAGATTGAAGCGCCGGATCTGCGATGGCGAGATGTAGATGTCGTCAGGGCCCGGCAGGTAGTTGTAATCAGGTGCGCGCAGGAATCCGAAGCCGTCTGGAAGGCACTCCAGAACACCTTCACCATAGACAGGCTGATCTTTCGCCGCGTGTGCCTGAAGCAGGGCGAATATCACCTCCTGCTTGCGCAAACCGGCAGCGCCTTCGATGTTCAGCGACTTGGCCATCTGCACCAGATCGGCCATCGACTTCTGCTTCAGTTCCTTGAGGTGCATGGGTGGGACGGCTCCCAAGGTATGACTGCGTACAAACTGTAGTTGTACGCTTCGTCAGTGGAGGTGGTTGGGGATTGGGGTTGCGGGCGTGATGTCCGGACGTTCCGGATCCGTTCTGCGTGCAGGTCGCGGGTCGGCAGGTCGTCTAGGCTTTCCCGCGGAGCTTGGGTGGAGGCGTGAACTACCCCTTACCCAGGTCAAGCCGGCCTACAATGTGCGCAGGCTCAGCATCTGTTCTGCTTACCGGTGATGTGGTCGACCGGCTCCCGCCAGGCGACTGCGCGCGACTCTACCAAGCACGTCTGCTCTGTCAATCCGCGGCAATCTCCGCTTCCGAAGTTGCCTCCCCATCGGGCCAGGACTAAGCCTGATCACGTCCATGGGGCTCAAGCAGGTCCAAATTTTCGTCCGTGGTCGGGTACAGGGCGTCTTCTTTCGCGCTTCAACACAGAGAGAAAGCAGACGACTTGGCCTCAGTGGGTGGGTCAGAAACCGACCAGACGGCGGTGTAGAGATCCTCGCAGAGGGCGAGGAAGATCAACTGAAGGAGCTCGCAAGTTGGGCCCACCGAGGCCCGAGCGCGGCTCGTGTCGAGCGAGTCGATGTTCGCTGGCGCAGTTTTTCGGGCGACTATTTCGATTTTCGCATCGTCGAATGACGCGACAGCCCATGGGCCGGAACACCTCGCCGCGATTCTGAACGGAAGCGCGATCGCCCGCTCAATTCAGCAGTACAGTCCATCCCGCTGACCCTAGCCACGATCGGGTTGGGCCGCCTTTAGGGCAAACAGAGTGCGACTCATGAAGCAGACGCTCGCCTGTGCGGCGCTTTTGACGATATCCGTCCTCACCAAGTCAGGGTGGGGCAACGACGCGGGGAATGGCGGCGTAGTCGCTCCCTCACGCTCTACCCCTGCCCTGCCCGCTCTTCGCTTCGACCCGCCACCCGAGGCTGATCCCAATGAACTCGGCGAGCTCGATCGCATTCTCGACCAGCTCACGTCTCCAAACGCTCAAGCGCGGCAGAGCTCACTGCCATCACTTGAGAGTTCGTCATTGGGCATGATCGGAGCCGTCCGAGCGCGGGTTCAGGACATTCGCGGATCGCTCGACCGCAAAGACGCCGCAAGGATACTGGGTGATGCACGCTCGCTTGCACGCAAACGTCACCAGGGTTCGAGCAGTAGCCGCCAAAAGAAGGGCTCCGAGCCGGCTGCTGACGAAGTAACAGGCGAATGGTTGGATTTTGTTCTCGCCGACCCCCATCCCGACGTCGCCTCGTGGCGTGACCTGGTGAAGCTTCTCGGGATGAACCGCATCCTCGCAACCATCGGGACGACGCCCGCCACGCGAGAACTCATCGCCATGTATGCCTATTTCGGGGATCTTTTGCGGCTCGATCTGCAGCGACACATTGGTCGTTTGCGCGACAAAGCAGTGCCGGGATTGCTCGAAGCACGGCAGCACGACGCCGTGAGCGTTCAACGCTGGGCACGACGTCAGCTTGATGAGCTGGGTCGTGCCATTCCGAGTGAGGCCGTGTCGACTGACGATGTTCAGGTTCTGACGGACATCATGCGCGCGTACGGACGTACTCGAGACGTGGACGCCGTTCGAGTCATCTTGAGCTTCTGCAACAGCGAAAGAGAGCGCTTGCGTGAAGCCGCACGCCAGGCGATAGCCGCAATTGGCGAACCTGCCCTTTGGCAATTGCGAGATGCCTATCTGAACATGAATGGCACAAAGCCCCCGCGTGAATGGTCCTGGGACCAAATTGCCCGAGAGTTGTTCGCCGCACACGATCGAAGTCGGCTTCTCGAGGTCAATGCCCTCATAGACCAGGGTACGACCTCCGCCAGTGGACGACATTTCTCAGAGGCAACCAAAGCTTTCGACACGGTGCTCACAAGAGCTCCATTGCTCGACGGACGTGACCGTATGAGCGATGCCTACGCTGAGCACGCGCGAACTCTCGAAAACGACCGAGCACGACTGAATGAAGCCCTGAGATTGATGCGCAAATCCCTCAGGCTTTCAGCGCATCTGCCTCCCTCATCGGATGCTCGGAAAGCCTCAGAATCAGACGCTGCTTATCTGGAAGGTCTACTTCTCCTACAAGAAGGTACGCCCGACAGCTTCCCGTTCAAACGAGCACTCGAGCTGAACCCAGCTCACGCGCTAGCCAAGCAAACGCTAGAATCTCTGAGCGACTCGCCCGTAGAACCGCAGCTGCAGCAGAAGCGGTACACGTATGCCGCGGTGATCGGTCTGATGGCGATTCTGGCAATGACCTATGTTGCCTGGCCGAGAAGAACTAAGCTCACACCTCGTGATGCATCCGCAAACGGCGCCATCAAAAAAGAAGAGGCCATCGATTGACCGATGGCCTCTTCAGTTCAGGGTATCGCTTTGACTTCGAAACGTCGCTTCTTGGGTGTCTTACCCAGCCGTGCCCACCGGGCTGGCTGGCTCCGGTGAAGCAACAGACTCAGCGACGGACGGGCCCCCTTCGGGGAGAGCTGCTGCGTCGATGAACTCGATCAACGTCATCGGCGCATTATCGCCACGACGAGGGCCAAGCTTGATGATCCGGGTATATCCACCGGGACGACCCTCGAAACGACGCGAAAGATTCACCAGCACTTTGGCGATGATGTCCACCTTGGTTCCATCAGCCGCCACCCCCCACCGAGGGAGGTAAGAGCCCAGTAGCCGCTCAACATGAAGTCGGCGCGCCCGATCAGCAGGGCTGAGGGATGGTGCCGGCGTATGAGCGACGGTGCCGAGGCGAACAGCCTTTGTAATCAGACGCTCTGCGACACGACGGAGTTCCTTGGCCTTCGCCTCCGTGGTCTCAATCCGCTCATGCGTGACGAGGTTCGCCGCGAGGTTGCGAAGCATCGCTCGCCGGCTCGACGTGTCTCTACCGAACTGCCTACCTGATTTTCTATGCCGCATGGTGCTCCCTCACTAACGCCTCAAGCCTGCGCCTGCTGCGCCTTCCAGCGCTCCAGGAGCTGCGGCCAGTTATCGATCTTCATGCCTAGCGACAAGCCCATATTGGCCAAGATCTCCTTGATTTCTTTCAAGGACTTGCGGCCAAAGTTCTTCGTCTTCAGCATGTCTTGCTCTGTCCGCTGGACCAGCTCGCCGATGAGTGTGATGTTTGCATTCTGCAAACAATTTGCAGATCGCACACTGAGCTCTAGCTCCTCAACAGATCGGAAGAGATTCTCGTTCAGAGGCTCCTCATCTGTCATCGTCGACTGGTAGCTCGTCTCCTCACTCTCCTCGAAGTTGATCCAGATCGAAAGCTGCTCCTTGAGGATCTTCGCAGCGAACGCGACAGCATCGGACGGAGCAACGGAACCATTCGTCCACACCTCGAGGGTCAGTTTGTCGTAATCAGTCACCTGACCCACACGAGCATTCTGGACGGTGTAGTTGACCTTGCGGATGGGGGAGAAGAGAGCGTCGATCGGAATGGTTCCGATCGGCATCGTCGGCGTCTTGTTCCGATCAGCAGGCACATAGCCGCGGCCCACATTCACTGTGAGTTCCATCGACAGCGGGCCCTTCTTATCGAGAACGGCGATGAGATGGTCGGGATTGAGGACGCTCAAACCATCGACCAGTTGAATGTCGCGAGCGTATACAGGCCCGGGACCTTCCTTGTCGATCCGAACGCTATAGGTCTTGGGCTGGGCGGCCTTGAAAACAATCTCTTTGACGTTGAGAATGATATCGCTCACGTCCTCGACGACATCAGGCACCGAGGTAAACTCGTGCAGTGCACCCTCAATACGAATGGCCGTCGCCGCAGCACCTTGTAGCGAGGAGAGAAGAACGCGCCGGAGAGAGTTCCCGATGGTTATTCCGAATCCGCGCTCCAGAGGCTCGCAGGTGAACTTGGCGTAAAATGCGGTCGTCGTCTCAGTATCGACTGAGATTCCCTTGGGACGGATCAAATCACGCCAGTTGCGTGCAATCATCGTCATATTTGAATTGCTCATCGTTACACCTCCAGAGGTCGGACAATTCGCGCGAAGATCCCACATGCCGACTGCACTCAGCCCGGCACGTCGTCCTCTGCCCGCGTCAGATACCACTCAAGTTGTGAAAATCAGAAAACTCTCATCAGGACCCTAGCGTCTTGATCTCCTCACTCTCACATCCGACGGCAGCAGAAAAAGGGTTTCGGTTATTTCAGAACCGATTATTACCCGAGTTTCTCGCTGCGATAGAGATCACAGTCGGCACAGTTGAACCGACATGATCCTGAACGGGTGAAAATCTCACGCTTCTTTGGGGGACATTCCGTTCACGACAACGCGAGCCTTCATCGTCAAATCCGCCGCTAATGCGGCGGATAGGCTCAAGCGGACCGAAACTTCAGTCCCTCACTGCATCACCCGATGATCATTCAAGGACCATCGGGAATGTAGAAGAGAGAAGCTCACACACGCCGTCGCTTGGGCGGGCGGCAACCATTGTGGGGAATCGGAGTCACATCACGAATGAGTGTCACCTTGAAGCCTGCCGTCTGAAGCGCTCTAAGAGCACTCTCACGTCCGGCTCCCGGCCCATTCACAAAGACTGCCACGGAGCGCATTCCGTGCTCCTGAGCACGTCTTGCAGCTTCCTCTGCGGCAAGCTGTGCCGCAAAAGGCGTCGACTTACGGGAACCCTTGAATCCGCGTGCACCTGCCGAGGACCAAGAGATGGCGTTCCCGTTGATGTCGGTGATCGTCACGACCGTGTTGTTGAAGGTAGACTGAATATGGGCAATCCCAGCCGCAATATTCTTCTTAACCTTCTTCTTCTGTTTGACTTTTCCCGCGGTCTTCGCTTGCGCCATGGCTCCGTCTTTCTCTACTACTTACGCCGCGCGAGCATGCCCTTACGAGGGCCTTTCCGCGTGCGGGCATTGGTGTGGGTCCGCTGTCCGTTCACGGGCAGACCGCGACGGTGCCTCAACCCCCGGTAACAGCCAAGATCCATCAGTCGCTTGATGTTCAGCTGAACTTCACGCCGCAGATCACCTTCAACCTTGTAGTCGGCATCGAGCAGGTCGCGGATGAGCTTGATCTCTGCATCCGAGAGCTCCTCCACTCGCTTACTCTCTGCGATGCCTGCTTTCGAGCAGATCTGCTTCGCGAGCGTGTTACCGATACCGTAGATGTACGGCAGGGCGAAAACGAGATGCTTCCGTCGGGGGAGATCGACACCAGCAATGCGAGCCATCAGTCACTCCAAGATGCTTTGTGGAACAGGGGTTCCGCTGAGATCTAGTTCCCCTGCCGCTGCTTGTGGCGTGGGTTCTCGCAGATGATGCGAACTACACCACGACGACGAACTACTTTGCACTTATCGCAGATCTTCTTGACGCTCGGTCGCACCTTCACGGTGAGCCTCCCAGCTGTATGCCTACAAGTATCGTCACTTGTGTCGATAAGTAATCCGACCGCGACTCGGGTCGTACGGAGACACCTCGACGGTAACCCGATCACCCGGCAGAATCTTGATATAGTACTGCCGCATTCGTCCACTTATCGTTGCCAATACACCAAGTCCATTATCCGCCTTGACACGGAACATGGCGTTGGGGAGCGCTTCCTGCACGACCCCGTCAAACTCGAGCTTGTCGCCCTTGGGTTCTTTCGGAGGCTTATTTTGCTTGGAGCGCCTCATGCTTGACCCGTGTATTTCCCACCCTGCACCAAGTACTCCGGGTCCGTGATTGCGACCATGATTCTCCGCGTGACATCCTCGGGCGTTCCAACGCCATCGATCTGCCGCAGGAGCCCTCTCTGCTCATAGAATGGCAGGAGCGCCGCTGTTATCGCTTCGTAGCTGTCGAGTCGTTTTTTTACCGCCTCAGATCGATCGTCCGCACGATGCTCCAACTCTACGTTGGGGGGCGGTGGATTGTACAGAAGATGATAGATTTGTCCACCGGCTTTATCGATTCGACGGTGGATGACTCGTTCCTCGAGAAGAGTACGTGGAACGTCCAAAAGTACGACAGCGTCGATATTGAGGCTCCGCTTGGAGAGCATCTCATCCAAGGCCTGAGCTTGACCGGTTGATCTCGGGAAGCCGTCCAACAGAAACCCACGCGAACAATCAGGCTCTGCGATGCGCCGTTCAATCAGTCCAACAACAGCCTCATCAGGAAGCAAGCCTCCGGCATCCATGACATCGAGATAATGCCTTTCAAGCGTGCCCGCCCGCTTGGCCTCCCGAAGCATGTCTCCGGTGGCAAGCTGCGGGACATTGCCGAGCTCCTGGCATACAACCCGTGCTTGCGTGCCTTTTCCCGAGCCAGGCGGGCCGAGCAAGATCACGATCATGGAAATCTCCCTACTCACACGTCCTGAACCTGGCGACCCCGAATTCTACCAGCTCCCGGTCCCGTGAGGCCCTCGTAGCTCCGAGTAAGCATGTGGGCTTCGATTTGATTGACCGCATCGAGGGCCACACCAACGACGATCATCAACGAAGTCCCGCCGAAACTGAACTGGATCCGCATCATGCTGCCGAAGATGGCGGGCAGGACGCAGACAGCTGCCACGTACATGGCGCCACCGAACGTGATGCGCTGAATGACTCGGTGAATGTAGTCAGCAGTCTGTTTGCCAGGCCGAACGCCTGGAATATTCGCTTGCTGCTTCTTCAGATTCTCCGCCACATCGACAGGCTGGAACGTGACATTTGTGTAAAAGAAGCAAAAGAAGACGATCAGGAGCGCGTAACCTGTATTGAAGACCCAGTCGCCCCTATTGATGATTGCCTGAAGCTTGTCTGCTCCCGGAACATTCATGTTCGCCAAGGTTGCAGGAAACATCAGCAGCGAAGACGCGAAGATCGGAGGAATCGTCCCCGCAGTGTTTACCTTCAACGGAAGGTGAGCCGTTTGTCCCCCATATACTCGTCGACCGACTTGCCGCCTCGAGTATACGATCGGGATTTGACGACGGCCGTTCTCGAAGAATGCAACAGTGCCAATGATCAGAATGACGAAGGCGACGATGACAGCGATGGTCAGCGGCTGAATGTTACCGGCATTCGACGCGAAGTACTGGAAGATGGATGAGGGGATATCCGCGATGATACCGGCGAAGATCAGGAGAGAGATCCCATTCGAGATGCCTCTCTCTGTGATCTGTTCACCGATCCACATCAAAAATGCCGTTCCGGTCGTCAGCGTGACCATCGTCATCAACCTGAACCCGAATCCCGGGTGGTTGACGATTCCTGCACCAACATCACCCGTGGTGCTTCCCTCCAGCCATGTGGCAATGGTGAAGGCTTGGAACATCGACAATGCGACCGTTCCATAACGAGTGTACTGGTCGAGCTTTCTTCGCCCCTGTTCGCCTTCCTTACGAAGCTCCTCGACCGGCTTGTACACCATTCCCATCAACTGCAGAATGATTGAAGCCGAGATGTAGGGCATGATGCCCAGCGCAAAAATGGAAAGCTGTTCGAGGGCTCCCCCCGTGAACATGTTGAAGAAGCCCACGACGCCGCCCTGCGTCTTCACAAACTGCTTCATCGCAGTTCGGTCCACGCCCGGAACGGTGACGAAGACGCCCACGCGGTACACAGCGAGCATCACCAGCGTGAAGAGCACACGCCGCCGTAGCTCCGGGACCTTATAAAAACTGGTGATGCCCGAGAGACTAGCCATGATGGACGCAGGCCTAGGGGGGAAGTGGTGTTACTGGACGTGACAATTACACGGATGCGGATGCTTCTGTTGAAGCTGCATCCGAAGCGATTCGCGCAACCGGAACGGCTTTGCCTCCAGCGGCTTCAATCTTCGACAGCGCACTACGGGAGAATTGATGTGCGCTCACGGTGAGCCGCTTGGTCAAATCCCCGTTTCCAAGGACTTTGACGGCATCGAAGCGACCGCGAATCAGTCGCTTCTGGCGCAGCGAGGCCAGGTCCACGTGGTCGCCATCGTTAAAGACTTCGAGCGCACCCACATTCAACGTGGCAACAATGTCGCCGAAAGGATTGCGAAATCCTCGCTTTGGCAACCGTCGCTGAATGGGAGTCTGCCCACCTTGGAAGTGCTTCTTTCCGATGTTGCCGGTCGAGCGAGCCTTCTGGCCCTTTTGCCCTCTGCCGGCCGTCTTTCCAAGTCCGGAACCCGGGCCGCGACCGACACGCGTCTTCTTTCGGACTGCACCAATGGGAGGCTGGAGCTTTGCTAGAATGTCCATGGTAGTTACTCTACTCTGTCGTCACGAGGCCACGTTCGAGTCGCAACGCTACAGCGTTCAACTTGCGGTCTCGTTGACCTCTTCAACAACGACCAGGTGCAGTACTTTTTTGATCATACCCCTGAATGAGGGGGTATTGGCGACTTCAACTGAGGAACCAGGACCACGCAGACCCAATCCCTTGATGACTCGCCGCACGGGCTCCGGTCGGCCAATGACACTAGCACGCTGACGAACCCGAAGTTTGGAGCTCATGTTCCACTCCCTTCAGTGCCGGTTGTCGAACCATCGGGGGCTTTGGGAACCGAACTGAGCCGCTTCCGGCCAGTAATTCCCCCTCCCTTACGCTGCCAGCCGAGATCATCGGTGGCCATTGAACGCCGGTTCGCGATCACCTCAGGCGCTCGCAATCCCTTCAAGGCTGCCACGGTTGCGTGGACGACGTTGTGAGGGTTCGTGGAACCCAGGGACTTGGAGAGAACATCGTGAATGCCAGCGGATTCAACCACCGCTCGCACAGCTCCACCTGCGATAACGCCGGTCCCAGGGCTCGCCGGCTTCAGGAGCACCTGCCCTGCGCCGATGTGACCCTGACTCTCGTGGGGAATCGTGGCGCCATCCAGAGGGACGCGAAACAGGTTCTTGCGGGCCTGATCGTTTCCTTTGCGGATGGCTTCGGGCACCTCGTTCGCTTTCCCGAGACCAACCCCTACGTGGCCGGCCTCATCGCCCACGACCACCAGAGCCGAAAAGCTGAAGCGGCGGCCACCCTTCACCACTTTAGCGACACGGTTGATATGGATGACTCGCTCTTTGAGCTTCTCTTCGTCGACCTGATCGAACGCCATAACGCCCTCTGCAAACTCTCAAGTCACTGGCACGATGGAGCCAGCGTTACTCAGAAATCGAGTCCAGCCTCACGAGCGGCCTCGGCCAGCGCTCGCACGCGACCGTGGTACAAGTACCCATTACGATCGAAGACGACGCGACGGATGTCTCGGTCTTTGCAGATCCGAGCAATCAGCTCCCCGACTTTTCTCGCTGCCGCGACCTTGCCACCTTCATCGTTCGAAGATCCCTCGACTTCCTTCGAGAGGGTCGAAGCGCAGGCAAGCGTCCGACCTGACGAATCATCGATGACTTGGGCGTAGATGTGTTTTGCGCTCCGAAACACGCTCATGCGCGGTCTCTCCGGAACGCCGCGCACGTGCTTTCGAATCCGGAGCTTGCGGCGCTCTCTACCGACAATCCTCATACCCATGGCTACTTCTTCCCGCCCTTGCCGGCCTTGCCCGCCTTCTCACGAACGCGCTCACCACGGTAGCGGACTCCCTTTCCACCGTAGGGCTCCGGGGGTCGGAACCCTCGGATCTTGGCGGCAGTTTGTCCGATCAGCTCTTTGTCCGCCCCTTGAAGGACGAGGACCGTGCCCTTGGAGTCGCCTGGAATCGACGCCGTCAGGCCTTTTGGCACGTCGAAGACGACGGGATGGGAGTACCCGAGAGCGAAGGTGAGAGTCGTCCCCTTCTGTTCGACACGGTACCCGGTGCCCTTCAGCTCCAGGATGCGTTCGTAGCCGTCGGCAACGCCCTTCACCATGCCAGCCACCAGTGCTCGCATGAGTCCCTGCAGCCGAGATGCATCGCGTCCCGATGCATCTGAAGCAATGAGCAGTTTACCTGCCTCGAGCTTGATATTGACCGTCGGAGCAATCGGTCGGGCCAGCTGTCCCTTCGGACCCTTGACCTCGATTTTCTGACCCGAGATGGTCGCGGAGACTCCTTTCGGGAGCTCCACGGGGCGCTTTCCTACGCGAGAGGTCTTCACCCCGACTTTGTTCGGCTCGTTGCCGTCCGAAACTTGGGCGCTCATCACCACACCTCACAGAGGAGCTCGCCACCGATCTTCATCCGACGCGCCTCGCGGTCACTCATGATGCCGTGAGACGTGCTCAGGATGGAGATACCAAGACCGCTGCGTACACGCGGGATGCCGTCGTGACGGACGTAAACCCGTCGTCCGGGGCGAGAAATCCGCTTGACGCCATCAATTGCCGACTGACGATCGCGGCCATACTTCAAAACAATGGTCAACTTCTTCGGGCCGTCGCCTTCCGTCTCTCGGACGTCTGCGATGAAACCTTCAGACTTGAGAATGTTTGCCACTGCTGCCTTCATCCGACTCGCGGGGACATCCGTACGGTCATGGCGTGCGAGTGCCGCGTTACGGATTCTGGTCAGCATGTCGGCGATGGGATCGGTCATCATGGGATCACCAGCTGGCCTTGATTACGCCCGGGAGCTCCCCGCGCAACGCGAAGAGCCGCAAGCAAACACGACAAAGTTCGAAGTCTCGGTAGTAGGCGCGCGAACGCCCACACACCTTGCAGCGATTTCGGTGCCGGACCGCGAACTTCGGCGGACGGTTCAGCTTCGCGAATTCTTTTGCACGGGCCATCGTCGAAAGTCCTTGTCAGTGCCTGAACGGGATCCCGAGTTCGGTGAGCAACGCCCGTCCCTCTTCATCGGTCCGAGCAGTCGTGACAAAGGAAATATTCATTCCCTTCACGACATCGATCTTGTCGTAGTCGATCTCCGGAAAAATGATTTGCTCTCGCAAACCCATCGTGAAGTTGCCTTTTCCGTCAAACCCCTTCGGGCTCACGCCCTTGAAGTCGCGCACACGAGGCAACGAGAAAGCGATGAGACGATCAATGAACTCCCACATCCGTTCGGCACGGAGAGTGACCATTACACCGATCGGTAGATTCTCTCTCAACTTGAATGTAGCGATCGACTTCCGCGCTCTCGTCACAACCGGCTTCTGGCCGGATACTGCGCGAAGGTCCTCAACGGCCGAATCAATGACCTTGGGGTTCTGCACGGCAGACCCCAACCCCATGTTCAAAACGACCTTCTCGAGACGCGGAACCATCATCGGGTTCGCGTAGCCGAATCGTTTCGAGAGAGCCGGAACCACGCTCTGCCGATAGTGCTGCCGTAGGCGCGGAACGTATCCTTCCGGCAGCTCCCGCCCTCCAGTCGCTCCAGCGACGTCGACATTCGCGCTGCCTGCGCTCCGCTCGCGCGACTTCCCAGTTGCCTGGGACTTTGCTTGAGCACCTTTCGACGACTGGGTCTGCGCCCTGGCTTTCTCTTTGGCTTTCGCGTCCTTCGACGTCTTGTCCTTCTTGTCAGCCATGGCTCAGCCTTGAGTGATTGCGGAGCCGCTCTTCGCGACTCTTTGGGGTTTACCGTCGTCAGCCACACGGATCTTGACACGGGTCGGCTTCCCAGTGGCAGGATCGACCGGCATCAGCTTGCACACGTGGATCGCAGCTTCCTTGGTGACCTTTCCCCCCTCCTGATTCTGAGGGCTGGGACGCTGATGGCGAGTCACCATGTTGACTCCCTCGACGACAGCTTTGTTGTCATCAAGGAGCAAGCGGACAATTCTGCCCTGCTTGCCTCGGTCCTTACCACTGATGACCTGGACCAAATCGCCCACTTTGAGTCGCTGCATCACAGCACCTCCGGCGCAAGCGAAATGATCTTCATGAACTTCTTCGCACGAAGTTCACGAGCAACTGGCCCGAAGATTCGGGTCCCAATCGGCTCTTTTTCTTTGTTGATCAGTACGGCGCTGTTCGTATCGAACTTGATGTAGCTGCCGTCTGATCGCAGGTACTCACGGGCCGTACGGACGACCACTGCACGCGCAGTGTCGCCTTTCTTGACCTTGGTTCCTGGCATCGCCTCTTTGATCGAGACGACGATCACGTCTCCGAGCGCGGCATACTTTCGTCGAGAGCCACCGAGGACCTTGATGCACTTGACGACCCGTGCACCCGAGTTATCAGCAACCTCGAGATGGGTAGAGACCTGAATCATTGCTGTTACTCCTCCACCGGTCGAGCAATCAGCTTCGTCACCAGCCAGCGCTTCTCTCGCGAGATCGGGCGATGCTCTGTGATTTCGACTCGATCTCCTACCTTGTATTGACCCTGCTCATCATGGGCCTTGTAACGCTCGCGCTGCCGCACGTACTTCTTGTAGACGGGGTCGAGAGCGTTTCGTACGACCTCGACGACCACCGTCTTCTGCATCTTGCTGCTGGTCACGCGACCAATGAGCTTGCGTCGGAAACCGTGCGATTTCGCGACATCGCTCGGCCCGGAGGCAGAATTCTCCGTGGTTCCGGGCTGAGCAGGCGCGAGATTCTTCTGGCCATCAGCCACGGCGGTCGTTTCCGCCTTGGGTGATCCTTGCTTGGTCTCACTCTTCTTGGCCATGACTACGCCTTATCTTCCGCTGCTTGAGTCTGACCTTCACTGATGCCAGCGCGTTCAGTGAGAATCGTCTTCACCCGTGCCAGATCGCGGCGAGCCTTTCGAATGCTCGCCGTGTCGTTCAGACGATTGGTGAAATTCTTGAACCGAGATTGAAAGACCTCGCCCGCAAGCGTTCTTTCCAGCTCGACCAGATGCTCCGTGGTGCGCTCACGCAAATCTTTGGCCTTCATCACTCACCTCACTGGAGGCCGCGGACTAGAAATTTGCAGTCCATCGGGAGCTTGTGCGAAGCGAGCCGGAATGCCTCTCTGGCCACGTCCTCGGCAACGCCACTGATCTCGTACATGATCCGCCCTGGCTTGATGAGCGCGCACCATTCCTCGGGCGCACCCTTTCCCCCACCCATTCGGACCTCGAGCGGCTTCTTTGTCACAGGGTGATCAGGAAAGACGCGGATCCAGAGCTTCCCGGCGCGCTTCACGTGGCGCTGGATTGCCATACGTGCCGCCTCAATCTGCCGAGCAGTGATGCGCGCCGGCGCGAGGGCCTGGAGCCCAAAATCGCCGAACGACACGTCACTCCCGACATGGGCGATGCCACGCACACGCCCCTTCTGCATCTTGCGAAACTTGGTTCTCTTGGGAGATAGCATTTCGCGTTCTTTCTACTGAATCCTGCGCGCCTTACGCTGGAGGACCTCGCCCTTGAAGATCCAGACCTTCACGCCGATGATCCCGACCTTCGTCTTCGCCTCGGCGAGGCCGAACTCGATGTCCGCACGCAGCGTGTGAAGAGGAACTCGCCCTTCGCGGTACGTCTCGACACGGCTCATCTCGCTGCCGCCTAGACGGCCTGCGCAGCGGACGCGGATTCCTTTGGCTCCAAACTTCATCGCCGTGGAAACGGCCTTCTTCATGGCGCGCCGAAATGCGATCCGTCGCTCGAGCTGGGTTGCGATGTTCTCCGCCACCAGCTGTGCGTTCGTTTCGGCCTTTCGGACCTCTTGGACATCGATGAAGACCTCGTTGTCCGTGAATGAGGTCACGCCCGGGAATAGGCTCTCGCCTTTGGCGGCGGTCCCGATATTGCCGCCCTTCAGCGTCTCTATCCCTTTTCCGCCCTTGCCAATCACCATCCCTGGACGAGCCGTGAACACGACGACTTTCGCCCTGTTGGCCGCGCGCTCAATCTCAACGCCGGCAATGTTGGCGTTGTAGAGATAGTGCTTGATGGCTCGCTTGATACGAATGTCTTGGTGAAGCCATTTCGTATATGCCGAGCCGTCTTCGTACCACTTGCTACTCCACGTCTTGATTACACCGACGCGGAAGCCATACGGGTGGGTCTTCTGTCCCATGTGCGGCCACTCCTCTACTTTCGTTCGCTGAGCTCGATGACGATGTGCGACACGCCTTTCGTGACACGTGTCGCTCGGCCCATGGCGCGAGGCCGCCACCGCCGGTTGAATTTATTCGGCGCCTTGTCAACCGCAGCTTTGCTGACAAAGAGCGAATCGACATCGGCACCGCCTTGCCGAGCATTTGCGACTGCGCTCTCGATGATCTTTCGCAAGATCGGAGCGCCACTCTTCTGAGTGAAGGAGAGGAGTTGGATGGCTTCGGCCGCATCACGACCGCGGACGAGATCCGCGATCATCCGCGCTTTGCGCGGCGCGATCCGCGAGAACCTCGCACTGGCTTTGCTTACCATTTCGAGACACCTCTCGACGAGGCCGGGAATGCGGAGTCTTTCTCCGAACCGGCGTCGATCCCATGGCCTTCCCATGGGATCGGATACAACCGTCGTTCACCTCCGGTCCTGTTCCGGCGCCCCCTCGCTACATGAGCTCAGGTGACGCTTACCCTTGTCGCGTCGACCGGGGGACTCCCATGTCGGCCGAACAAGGCGGAGACAAGATCGAGATGCCGTTACGGCTTTCACAAGGGAGACTACTACTACGCAGCCTCCCCGGGAAGGGGACGCGCTACATACCAAGGGCCCACGGAGAACGCAAGCGGATCTCGCTGGTCTTTGATCGGAGCTCGAAAAAGCCGAGGACGTTGGATCGCTGAGGTCTCACTGACGGTGATGCGTCGCTTCCACCTTGGAGGAAGTGTTTCAAGACCATCTTACACCATCCTCCTCACATATGGAGCGCCACCAACCGTGTTGCGGCAACGCGACGGACCACGAGAGCGCAGAGATCGTTTTCGCTGACATCGTAATCCGTCCAACTACGACCGTCCCACGCCTCGGTTGAGCCTGAACTTAAGCCACCGAGCACGGAAACTACGGGATCTTGAAGTTGCGAGCAATCGGCTAGTAGTCCAAGGTGTCAGTCCACAGAGGAGACGCTCGAACCATGCTTACAGTAAGCCGATACGCCTCGAAGATCGCCATCTTCTCCCTCTCGGTTGCTCTGTTCACCGGATGCATCGTGGAAGGAGTAGACACGGACAACCCCGTGAACAGCAGCTCCAATGGGCCTGCTACGGTAGGTAGTGGAGGAGCTGGCGGCGCTGGCGGCGCTGGCGGCGCTGGCGGCGCTGGCGGCGCTGGCGGCGCTGGCGGCGTTTGTGTGGGAGCTGATCCCGTTGGCCCTGCCGTCACAGATGCAGACTGCGGCGAGCTCAACGTGAACCCCAACGTTGCAGTTGATTGCGATGGCGAGCCGAACCTTGAGGGTCCCGGCTACCGAATCTGCTTCTGGGGGGTCGACGTGCTGAACCCAGGAGCAAACGAACTGTTTTACCAGTGCCTCTCCGGGATTGGCGTTCAGTTTGCTTGTGATTATGAGCCCGTCCAGAGCTGCGTCGAGGAGCTCTACTTGGAAACCTGCGAATCTCCTGAGATTGCGAACATCTGCGAGCAAATGGCAACGAGCTGTGGACAGAGCGTCAATGATATCGACCAGCAGGACTGCAATTTCCGGATGAAACCACTGAGCCTCAATGGCGTTCAGCAGGTAGCAGATTGCATCGACAATGCTCCCGCGGAAGACGACTGCCAAAAGGCATTCTCCGACTGCGTCGACAATCTCTTGGCAGACTTCTGATAAAGAGGCTCGACCTTCCTGGGTTTGCGCCAACCATGCTCGTTCCTGGTTGGCGCGATGAGCGGCCGTCAATGGCTGACGAAGGCTCGCAAGACCTTGCGCCTCAGTTTGTCCTCAGCAGGTCGGGAGCCGTCCTTGAAATCCGAAAATTGATCTGACTGGCCCGCCCTTACTGAGCTCAACTCATTAGGACAGCGGGGCTCCTCCTCGTCGACCAACAGCACTTATACGTCGAGAGTATCTTGACGAGCGTCGCGAGGCAGAGAGCGGCCGGTGCTGTTCAACCGGCGGCCGGCAGTGCGCCTCCCACCTGGTCCAACGAGCTCACCATTGAGTCACTCGCCATGAGGAGACTGGATGCAACTACGCCAGCATGGTGTCACTGGCATGCATTCTGATTGTGAATTTAGGGTTCGTAGTCGCAGGGAACCATCATCGCTACACCGGGCTCCCCAGGGTGATGACACTCTGGGCCTGAGACCAGCGTATGTCGGGTGGAGTTGGCGCGCCACCGCTGCATTGAACGGCGTCGGCTAGCCGGCCGAATGGTATCAAGCGCAGCAGGGAGCTTCGTCGACGACTATCTCTTGTTGAGGAGACAGCTGCGACTTTCAAATGCTGTCGCGACGCTTCCAGCTCCTCGGGCTCTCAACCTGCCGCTGAATAGCGTTACGGGCCGTTCGCCTGAGAGAGCGCGAAGGCGTCGAGACAGCTTTGAAAGTGAGATCAGCGACTCAGGAAGCCGCTGTTCCTGGCGCAGGAGTAGAAGCCGATGCCTTGGGAGCTCGCGACTTCTTGGCCTTGCTCGTTTCTTCGGCAGGCTTGTTGGACGACTTCGCGCGCTTCTCGCGTAGTTTCTTGGCAGCCTGCGCCTTGCGGCGCCTCATCTTCAACGACTTACGGCGATCACCGTTGGCCATGGTCAGCAGCTCTCCCTGATCTGGTTGGTAAGCGGGAGCGGACTGTGCCCAATCGCTGCGGCGTGCGCAAGACTAGAGCGTTGTTTCAACCGCCCATGGCGCCGTCCAGAGCGACTTCACGTCCACGGACTTCAAGACGGTAGCGCGAGTTCACCGTCTCGATATAGAAGACCTCTCGGCCTGCAAGGCGCAACACTCGCTTCACCGGGGTCGTCACGTACTCGTGCATCCCGTCAGAAAACTCGATCACGATGACCGAGCCCTTTCTTGGAGCCCGGACCAGCCGGCCAACAACTGCACGGGATCCACGGCCGAGCTTGCGGAGCACAACCTGCACAGCTCAGATGGTAGCACGCAAGACTCGGCCGAGCACAAGCTGCACAAGCCGTGAGCTGGAGAAGTCGATCTGGCTGGCCCTTAGAGCCTGGTCGGCTACATGTCGCTCAGAAAGCACCTGGAAGTGCTCTAACAATTCCTATCTGTTCGAGAATCCACACGAAATTCCTTCCAGTTGAAGGCGGACGTGGTGGAACCTATGCCTCGTTGCGCCCCCGTCGTCCCGCAGGCTGTGGCTCCTCCTTGAGAGAGGAGCGCCATCCCCAAGACAGCTGGTTCACACATGCACCACGCAAGCGGGCCACCAATGGGCGCGAGGCGACTTCGCCTTGCCTTGGCGAGATGGAAACGTGAAAGGAAGTTGCGTGCGGGGAACAGCGTCTCGCCCAGCGGGCTCAGTCGAGGTGATCACCGGATCGATGTTCAGCGGCAAGACCGAGGAGTTGATTCGTCGGCTCAAGCGCGCGCTCCTTGCTCGTCAACGAGTGCAAGCCTTCAAGCCGCGCATCGACACGCGCTACGACGTGACCCGCATCGTGAGCCATGGCGCGACCGCGGTCGACGCGATCGCTGTCGCTACCAGCGAGAGCCTAGAGAACCGTATCGTTTCGGATACCGAAGTGGTCGCCATCGACGAGGCTCAGTTTTTCGACGTAGGGATCGTGGATGTCTGTGAGCGACTCGCGAACCGTGGCCTCCGCGTCATCGCTGCGGGCCTCGATCAAGACTATCTGGGACGCCCTTTTGCGCCAATGCCGGAACTCATGGCGATAGCGGAAGAGGTGACGAAGGTTCGAGCTGTTTGTGCAGTATGCGGGAGAACTGCCAGTCGCTCGCAGCGGCTCATTTCTGAAGCGACGACTGTCCTCGTGGGCGGGACAGAGTCCTACGAGGCCCGTTGTCGCGCATGTTTCGTCCCGCGTGATGCCCCACGAACGATGCTGTGATCAGCGTCAGCGCTGCGCGGTCGACCCGACGCGCTCATTGGGATTGGACACACCGGGGACTCCCTTGTCGGCGAAGTAGACCCGCAGCATGTCACACGCAACGTTCGTTGCCTTGACGCGCCATTTGGCACCATTTGCGACGAGCACCGAAATGGCCACTTCCGGCTTTCGGCTCGGGGCAAAACCCACAAACCAAGTGTAGAACGGCCCCTCGGGAGTCGGCTTCGTCAACGTTCCCGTCTTGCCGGCAACACGAATGCCGGGCAGATAAGGACGCCCACTCTTGTCATGGAAGGAGCGGTAGCTCGTCCCGTTATCGACAGTGTCCTCCATCATCGACGTCACGGCTTGAGCCGTTTCCTCGCTCATCGCCCTGTTGAGAACCTGTCGTCCCATCGATCCACGGTAGATCTCACCAGACTCGTCCTTGACGCTCTTGACGACCCGGAGTCGAATCATTTCCCCGCCGTTGGCGACCGTGGTCGCAAGGTTGGCTCCCTGAAAGGGCGACAAGGTTGTGTTCCAGAAGCCTGCTGCCGTACGAGCGAAGCCGAGCTCGTCCTCCGGGATGTTGAGATGGCTGGTCGCTACCGGCGTGTCGAAAGGAATGTCCTTCCCCCATCCAAGCCGCTCCGCCATGTCGATGAGCTTGCTCCGCTCGAGATTCTTCGCAGCCAAGCGAGCAAACACCGTGTTGATGCTACGCCCCATCGCCTGGGTGAGTGTCGCGCAATACTTGTCGCGCCGCTTGTTGTCGACCATGTCGGCTGCGCGAATCGAATGCTCCCCGCCCGAGTAACATTGCTTGGTGCTTGGAGTAAGACCAGCCTCTATGAGCGCTGCGCCCGTGACGACCTTGAATACACTTGCGGACGGTGCTGTGGCTTCCGAGGCGATGTCATGGAGTTTGCCTTCATCCACGTAGCTTGCCCATGCCAGCACATCTCCGGTCCTGATGTCCGTCATGACGACAGCACCTTCCGGCACGCGCCCACTGCGCATGAACCCCATCGCTGCTCGTTGATACTTTGGCGTGACAGTCAGCTCAGCAGACCTGCCGCCGTGAGCTTGCGCCGTGGCCACCTCCCCCCGATCGTCGATGCGACTCAAGTCGAGCGCCGTCAAAGGTGGTGGAGTGACGAGTCGAGTGATTTGAGGACCATCAGCCGCTTCCCCTTTGGAGAGTAGTGCCGAGAGTTTCTCATCCTGCCCTCGCAGTAGCGGAAGGGTCACGGCCACGAGGCCTACCGCAGCTCCGATGGCGATCCACTGACGCATGCGAGGTGCGTACCTCCGCAAGCCGATGGAGGGCAAATAACTGAGTGGCCCTCAGAACTGCACGGCGACGCGGCCCCCAAGCTCGTGCGCTAGATGGGCCCCCTGCTCCGAGTTCGACGGTGGACGGCTCGAGGCTTGGTCGACCGCGCTGACAGTGCCACCTCGAGGCGACTGATAGATGTTGTAGTTCGCCATGAGACGAAGGTGACGGGTGTGCCAGTACGTTGCCGCGACGCCGTACTGCATCACATCGATGGCTTCTTGCGTCCCATCGCCATGCATGGAGGAGCGAAGGGTGGGTATGCCTCCCCGCGAGGCCCCTTCATACGTGGCATGCACGCCGCCTACGACCCCTGTCAACTGCAGAGCCGTGCGCGGGGAGGCGTCCTGGTCAGCTGCGAGTTGAATGGGCCGAGACCCGAGTCCTGGCTCTCCATTGATCTGCGCATCGCCCAGCCAGAGAGACAGAGCTGCATACCATCCCACTCCCCGCAGTTGCCCCAAGCGTTCTGTGTTGCTGAGCTGCGCCCCTTCCGTCGCCTCGCGCGTGTGGTTATCGACATAGTGAACCTCCGACCGAAAATCGAACTGTCGGAGTGGCAGCCATAGCTCGCCACCGACCGCACGCTGGGCACCGGAAGGGATGACCCTCATCGTCTGCCCACTCGCATCTTGATAGCGGGGTTCCCAGATTGTGGTGAACTGTCCAGTGGATATCCTCGGATAATCCGTTCCTACGCGAGCCTGGTCTCGAGCAGCGTACATCGCGCTGACACCAATCTGCGCGCGTGCCAGCAAGTGCTCGCTCGTCGTCGCGAATGGGCGACAGTAGATGCGCCCGATCACCGCGGGGAGACTGTCGACCCCCGGACGATTCGGGCCATCCCCCGAGAAGATGCCGACGTGATAGACGGCGAGGCGGTTGGGCAGCTCCCCCCACGCCATGAGACCGATCTCCCTGTGATGAGGAAAAATGAAGGCTCGAATGGGAAGAACACGCTCCATGAAGAGCGTGTCGTTGCTGCTGGTCATGTTCTCGAGCGAGTAAGGCGCCATGAACTGACCGACCATGAAGTTGAGAAACGGAAGTGCCCGATAGTTGATCCAGTTGTTCGCGAGCACCGCCACGGGACCTGTCGCTTGAAAAGGAGCCCATGAAGGCGGAGCCAGGGTGGGATCCTCCCCGGGTCGTGCGAGACCACTGCTCATTGAACCGTCGTTGTTCAGGAGAGGCTGTCCTCCGAAGTCGACGCCGAGCATGAAGGAAAGGCGCCTCAGGAGGTCGCCACCTAGCTCCAACCTGATCCTGCGAGCAAAGAAGCTGACCTGTGGCGCCGTTTCATCTCGAAAGCCAGAGCGCTCGCCCAGCCCGGGGCCGAATGAGCTGTGCATGTCGAGGTGAAGGCGCGCCATGGGGTAGAGACGAAAGAGGTCGTTGGAAGAGCGAATGAAAAAGACGTCCTTCCAGCCTGCCATTGGTGCACCACGAACCTCTGGCTCATCGAGGCTCGCCGGAAAAGCGGACGAGACGCGACTCTCTTCCAAGTCAAACGAGGGCGCACCTGGGGAAGGAGGAGGGGGAGGAGCGGAACTCGAAGAGGCCTCGAGAGATACCGTTGACGGGGGCGAGGGCTGAGCAGATGTTACGGGACTTGACAAAGTGACCCCAAGGCCCAAGAGCGCCGGAATCGGTATCTTCATGATGCGCCATCTCTCCCTGATGCAGATCCGAGGCAGATGAACCTGGCCATGACGGAGCAACTGCGTGGAGCGCTTCTCTGAGGGTCTCACTCTCAACTGTCGCATGAAGCAGCTGCAAAGGAACGAAGCAGACGCTCGCATGCGTGATCTCATCGGTCAAGACGACGCTAGTTGGCATGACTCAGTGCCAGCAGGACGCGCAACAGACGGAACATGTCGACGGAGAGCGTGTGTCAATGAGTGATAAAGAGATGGAGATGTCGCCGAGCCAAGGAGTACGCATCAACGCTGAGGTCGAGGTGCTCGATCGCTCGACCTTGCTGACACTGGCAGGACCAAGCAACGAGCACATTCGGCTCATCGCGCGTGTGCTGGGCATCGAGTCCGGAATTCGAGGGAACACGATCTTCCTCGCAGGTGAAGCCGACAGAGTCGCTCTCGGAGAGCGCTGTCTCGCAGAGGCGGCACAGCTCATCCGGAGCGGTGTCGTCTTGGAAGCTCAAGACTACGCTCGAGGAGCGCAAGCTTTGCGGGATGAACCGGGCGTCACTCTTCGTGAGCTCTTTGAAGACGTGGTTCTCATCACGCCGCGGCGACGTCCCATCACAGCCAAGGGATTGGCTCAGAAGCGATACATCCAAGCCATACGCAGTCACGATCTCACCTTTGGCATCGGCCCAGCTGGTACAGGCAAAACGTACCTGGCCATGGCAATGGCGGTACATGCTTTGCTGGAACGCAGGGTCAAGAGGATCATCCTCACACGGCCCGCTGTCGAAGCTGGTGAACGCTTGGGATTCTTGCCGGGAGATCTGGCGGAAAAAGTGAACCCGTACCTCCGCCCTCTCTACGATGCGCTGCATGACATGATGGATCCGGACAAAGCTCAGGGTCTGGTGGCGCGGGGGCAGATAGAGGTCGCGCCACTTGCTTTCATGCGCGGCCGCACGCTCAACGACTGCTTTGTGATCCTAGACGAGGCGCAAAATGCCACGAGCGATCAGATGAGAATGTTCTTGACCCGCCTCGGCTATGCCTCTCGTTCAGTCGTCACGGGCGATGTCACGCAGATCGACCTGCCCCATGGTGCCAGGAGCGGTTTGGCCGAAGCTCGTGACCTTCTTGGCGGCATCGAGGGAATCGCTCTTTGCTCGTTCACTGACGTGGATGTCGTTCGCCACCCTCTGGTGCAGAAGATCATCATTGCCTACGAGCGACGTGACGCGGAGAAAGCGCAGTCACGGTCCGATGGGACTCGCTCGTCAGATTCCCGGCTGGAGCCGAGAAGCATAGATGCCCAGGCGAGTGCAGGCTCGCCCAGCTCCGACCGCCAGTAGCTTCGCCCCGCGGCCAGTCGACATGACGAGAGATGGGATGCTCCGCGGTAAGCTCCTGTCGACGTCTTTCAAATTCAACGCCGGCTGACCCAGCTCCCGGACCAAGGATGCATCACGGAGCTCATCGAGCACATGCTCGGCTGGCTCACGCAGCTGAGCGACGCACACCATGCTCTCGCGCTGCGCTTCCAGGCCGCCCTGTGAGCCTTGTACGGTCGCAAGAGTCAGAAGGTGAGCTCGCAACAGCTCTCGCTTTGGCTGACTATCCTGCAGGACGCGGACGAGCCCCTGCTCCTCAGCTCCCAGATGCTCCGCCCGAGAGGGGGGAGCAGGCAACTTCTGCTACCGACTCGCCAAAACCACCGAATCGCGCAGAGCGCCCGCCGCTGCCACCACACCTCGAGCGCTATCGGGAGCCTTGGGCCTCTGGCCTCGGAACGCGTCTGCGGACAGTGCGGTCGATGCGCTCTCCCAATGGGTGCGTGAGACCCATCAGTCGCTCATGCCGAAGCCGCTGTCTGTAGGAGGCCACCTTCCATGCGAAAGGTCAGAAGGGCGCCTGGCTGCGATGCTTCCCCGACGCGCGCTCGGAGCTCGACGACGGCGACGCGGAGCGGCAGTTGCGCAAGGCTGCTGCCAGTTGCATGCACTTCCTTTCGCCGACCCCGACAAAGACATCGAACCTCTCGCCAGCGCCTTCACGCTTGTGCAGCCTGCAAGCGGTCAACCCTCACGTCTGAAACACCGATGTCGTCGCCCAACTGCAACGCGGCAGGCCACGCTCGAGGCTCGACAAGTTCCTGCCCGACGCTGGGTTTACGACGCACCCGCGCGACGCAACGGCAGCACGCGCTTCCGCCTCGTGACTGCCGCGGCGTTCTTTAGCGACGTCGACGAAATGCACCAGAGGGGCACTCCCGGGCACTCCACGCTCCCGTCCGCCTCGGGCCAGCATTCCGCCGGGAAAGCTTTCAGCTCGCTCTTCGAATGCCTGCTCTCGTCACTTCCCCGGAATACGCTCCCTGCCCCTCGTGCTGCGTCGCGATGATCGTCATGACCCCCCCATGTCAAGCGATACTCCGCGCCTCCCATTGCGGACGTCAGCGACGCCTTCTCGAGTTACTAATGCCCTCTCAACCGACATGGTCTCTCGAAACAAGAGTGTGCCTGCACCGCTCTGCGCCTTTGTCGGATCGGATGGAGATTGCGGACAGAGGGCAGAAGCCGCGCGACTCCACAAGCCTCAGCTCGTACAGAGGACGTAGAATCGCCATGCCGGCACGGGAGACTCGAGAGGTGCGACCATGGGGGAAAGCGAACCAAGCTGAGATCTTACTACTTCGCCGGGGTCTGAGCCTGTACTGCCGCCTGCCCCTGCGCACGCTTCCGCCCACCTTTTGAGGCTGCTTTCCGAGAGGGACCTGCGGCATTTTTACGCGCCAAGAGGCTCGCGCCGTCCGCCGTCTTCGCATCCCCCGCATAGCGGGCAAAGCGACGATCTCCTCCTTGAAAAATGCGCTTGGCCAGTTTCAGTTCCTTGAGGGCAGCCGCCGCCCGCGTCTGCGGAATTCCTGCCTGCTTGGCTACCTCACTAGCGCTCAGGCCTGCGCTGGACTTTACAATCCGCTCCACTTTGTCGAGCGTCTCTTGACGCTGAGCAGATGTCGCAGCGGCCTTGCGAGGACGTCCCGGGCGACGTTTGGCGCCCACGGGAGCCCGCTTCGCAATCCCGAGCGCTCCTGGCTTCTTTGGCTGCGCCGAGGACATTCCACGAACGCGCCCACGACCCGAAATCGGCGCAGGTAGAACTGCCTCCATGCCCGAAAGGGCTCCCAGTTGATTCTTCACAAGCGCGAGAAGCGCCTCGTCCGGCATCTTCCGAACGAGCTCTACAATCTGTCGCGAAAAGGCGTCGGCTGCCATCTTGAAACTCCTGTCGCCGAGACCAGCTCGACGGCTAGTTATGACTATGCCGTTGCCGCTTACAAGGTCAAGCCAAGAATAATGATGCCGGCACTTTTTATTGGTCGGTGGTCATTCAGAGTCCTATGCAGCGGCTGCTCCGGTCGAAGCGTCCGCGCTTTCAGGTCATCATAGGCCGATGCACAAAGGCTGAGGTCGCAGGTCGATCTCCTCGGACGTGGAGAGCACCTGAACACAACGTTGCGAGATCACCACACTGGCAACGTTCATCTGGGAGCCCATTTCTCGCTGATGCCCACACACCATTGCACTCACCTCGAGAGGGCAGCAGCAGGCCAAGTCATGAGAGAGGCCGGCAACAATGACACCAGCATGGCGATGCAGTGGTAGTAAAAAAACCAGCAACTGCGCGGAGCGTGTCTCGGTGGTACGGCAAGTGCTTGCCGCTGTCGGCGAGCGGTATCTGATCGAGGTCGGTCGACTTATGGTGAAGAATATGAGCGCCGAGAAGGCGGCGTGCGCCAGTTCGGTCAGCGGTTCGGATGGCATCCCAATCAAGGTTTGGAGCCAGATCTTACCGCGGGTGGCAACATCGCCGTCGCTGTAACGGCACGACCTTTCCAAGGATCGACATTGGGGGCGCACCGAGGGGTGACACGCCCTGTGTCAGTCGGCGGGTGACGTCGCCCGGGTGGGCCCTGAGTCCAGCGCGCCGTGGTTCACTTCGATCTCGGGAGTAAGAAGATCACTCGAAAGGGGACTCATCGCCTATCGCGGTGTGACTCGAGGAGGCTCTGCCGTCGCGTCGTGAACAACGCATCGGTCTCCGCCGCGGGAACCTCGCCGGTCGCGGGAAAGGAAGCCGTCATGCGAGCGTGGCACACTGGCGGCGCACGTCCGACGGCACTGCAGGTACCCAGGCGCTGACCGTCCCGAAAAACAGGAAGCGGGCAATCTCTGGCAGCCTGGGGCACCAGATCGGGAGCATCCTGCGGGAGCTGTGCGTAGAGTGCGAGATCGAACTCGTGGAAGATACGCGATGGCCGATCACGTGCATCTACTGCTGAGCATTCCGCCGAAGTTCAGCCTCACGAACACCGTGCGGGCTGTGAAAGGGAAATCGGCGATTCGAATTCACTGGCAGTCCGTGAGAGGGAACGAAGCCTGACAAGTTCCCACTTCTGGGCACGCAGGGATTGCGCAAGCAGCGTGGGTCTGGACGAGGGCCGTAGCCTCAACCTGCGTCCATGAGCAGGAAGAAGAGAAACGCCAAGAACTGCTTCCGGTTGGGAACTTCAGCACCTTCACAAGGAGATCCTTCGGTCCAAGGCCGACTGCCATGTCCACAGCCGGGTTCAGGCCGTCCTGATGACTCACCAGTGTGGCCGCTCGGTCTCGATAGTCGCTCTCTTGACTCTTTCAATCACCCTCATTGAGGGACATCAGACTTCGGGGTCCTCGTGCGGCCATGGATGGCCATTGCCACCAGTGCGCGTGCATGATGGCACGTGCTGGCGTGGCGCCGAGAGAGCAGAACGGAGCCACGGCATGAAGCCGGGAACAGAAAGAGACGACGAGAAACCCTGATCTCGACCGATAGCCTCCTCGTCGCGCTCTCGTTCCAGTGTCGGAGAATCGAGCCGCACTCAGTGTTGTCGAGCGTGGCATCAACATCGAGCGCTGGCAGCAGCGCCTGCCTACGGTCGGAGAATCCCGCTTTGCGCAGTGCCAAAGGTGTGACGCTGCGAGCCCCCCTGTGGGGCGCGGTCCACTTGCAGGGACATGGAAGCCGTGAGCGACAGGTTCTTGGCCCGGAGGCCCCCGACCACGTGCCTCGTGGTCACCGCACGCCGCTACCAGTGCGTACCGTGTGGCGCGGCCCTGCTCGTCGTGCCACGCGAGGTGGTTGCCGCCGCGTCTACAGCGTTTCGGCGGTGACGCTGCCGCTCTCGAGACGGGTATGTCAGAGGGCAGCCCGCGCGCGCCAGCGTGATGACCTCGTTCTCTTCCCAAGGTAGAGCGGCTTGTCACACTCGCGTTCCTGAGCGCGAATGGCCGCGATACGCACGGCAAGCTGTCGCCTGTGCCAATTTTCGCGCGCGAAGTCGATGATGGCTGCCTGGCGCACAGGATACGCATCGGCATCCCATTCGAACGTCTTCCAGCCCTCCGCCATCCCTACAGCTCCGCTCAGATCAGGTGTCATGCGTGCTTTGGTGAGTAAAGAAGGCGTCGTGTTGCGTGATGGTCTCCATCACACCGTGCAGTCGCCAGCGCTACCGATGCGCACAGACATCGAGCAGTCCAGCCCTACATCGGCTCGAGTCCTGTCGACCTCTGCAACGACGAGGGGTACTTTGCCTGCTGACGAAAGAGGCCGAGATGTTCCTTTGGAAGTGCCTTGTTCGTCAGCCGTCATCGCGGATCAAAGGCCGTCCGGATGGCGACCGAAACGTGCCCCCAGGAATCGATCGGGCTTCACCGCCCAGGTGACTAGGTGCTGGTGTCTCGGCTGTCTACGTCAGCCTTCTTCCAGGCTGGCTCGCCCTTCTCGTCCCTCGGCTCAGTCCTGAAATCGATGTTGGATTTCCTCGTCAGCGGGGGTCGGCTTCGGGAATGGAGCTGATTGGGCAGTCGTATGGACTCTGTGAAGTTGGCTCCCGGACATCGCTGTCCACATCGCATGTCATGTACTGAGCGTGGAACGGGCGCGCCCATCGAGTACGTTTCCGGCCTCTTCATCTTCGGCCTCTCGCGCCTCCTCTATATTAGGAAGAAGCGCAGCGCTTCCTGGAAGGCTGGCGCAAGCCCGTGTAGGCACTGGCGCACAGAGCCGCGATGGGCTTTGCGTCCGCAGTGGTTGACACCTTGGGGGTCGGGGATGGGCGACCGTGACTCCGGAGAGAGCAGGCGCATGCTGAAGGCCGCGGGAGCTCGGACTGGACGTCCTGCTTTGAAGGGCGCTCGTTCGGAGCCGTCGACGAGTTGGCGAGAGGCTGTGGGACCGAGGGCATCGGCGCGGAGGGGGGGCGCCGCCGAAGGGCGCAGGACATCTGGGGCGCGTGGACGTTCTAGATGCGAGAGTCAAGCGTCGCGGTCATCTCCCGTCCGGTCAGCATTTCCCACCTTGCCGCCAGTGCTTTCTGGGTGAGGGTGGATAGTGCGTGGCGTTGCTTCCGGACCGCTGTCGATGGACTGGCGTTCGACGGCATTCGAAGTGCATTGCTGGCACGTGAAGCGCACTCCCTGGTTGGCGAAGTTCGCTCTCTGATACGGGAAGCGCGTTCGTTGGTCGAAATAATCCGTTCGCTGGCGCGTGAAGTTCGTCTTCTTGCACATGTAGGAGCCATCGACGCCAAACGAAATTCATTCGCTGCCACGCGAAGCGGGTTCGACGTCACGTGAACCGACACTCGAAAGGCAGGCGCACGCATGAAGAAGGAGGAGGTGCAACTTCCGCCACGCGAAGTTCATTCACTGCCACACAACCCTCGTCTGCCGTTACGTGAAGCGCGTTGGCTGCCCTCCGAAGCGCATTCGACGTCACGTGAACCAGAGTCGCTGCTCGGTGGAGTCCCTCGGTTGCCACGCGAAATTCATTCGCCGCCACGCGATGCACGTTCGACGACCGGTGAACCAGGTTTCCCTGAGGCAAGGGAGCGCAGAGGGTGGGGTGCATGCCGCCCCCGTCACGTGAACGTGATTCACTGCCAAGCGAAGCGCGTTCACCGCCAAGCGAAGCGCATTCGCTGGCCTCCGATCGCAGCTCTCTGGCGAGCGAAGTTCATTCGCTGGCAGGACAACCCGAAGCCTCCCCACGGGGACGTTTTTCTCGTCCTCATCCTCTGCGATGCCCTGCGGTGATGTAGCGATGACGCGCCGGTGCACGGCACCCACGCCAGTGCAGATGCCTTCCAGCGCGTGCTCTTCTCCGGCCAGCACGGGCAGGCAGGCCATAGCGCGTCGTCTCCGTCTCGTCGGGACGACCATGAGGATCGTGAGGCGTCGAGAGCAGCACCTCGCCCAAGGACCCGCCTCGCCGTGCCCACGGGTCACGGCCCGTCCGCATGGCGGAGACCGAACGGGGACCTCTGGTCGGACAGTGACGCACCTGCACTTCACGTCTTCCACCACGAACAGATCATCCAATGTACGTCGCCTGTGGTCGTTCCAAGACGCGCCTCAGAATGCGTTCGTGGAGACGAAGTAGAACTGTCCTCCTTCCAGGGCTCCCTCGCTGAAGCCTCGAGCGTACCCAAGACGAAATTGTGACGAGATCACATAGCCCAGGTTCAGATTCAGCCATAGCTCCCCCCCGACGGAGGTATGAAGCTGTGGAGAGTAAAGGAGTGAACCCTTGTGAAACAGTCGAAGAGAGTCGAAGTCGAACCTGTCGAAGGCGCCACCATAATCCATGAATAGCGCGGCATCGATGCGTCGCAGATAAATCGGCAGTGTAGATAGCCCCAGATCGGGCTGGATGAGCGGCGCTCGGTATTCAACCGTCTGTGTGAAGTAGGCCCGCCCTGCGAACGCCCCGGCTTCATAACCTCGAAGCGTGAACGTGTTGTTGAAGATGCTCGACAAGAGGTTGTCGACAGCGAGCTGCTCGGCCTGGTAGCCGCCAACGACATAGGTGGATCCTCTGGGGTAGGAGCCTCCCGACACGGCGCCGGCGACCCGGAGCGCGACGGTGTGGTGCCCGGGCCAAGGCATCGAGAGATAGCCCGTGAGACCACTCGACAGCGCATACGTTTCATACCGTGTTCCGGTTGCAGGGCCGATGTACTCCAGCGCAGTGCTGAACGAGATTCCCCGGGTCGCTCCCGCCGTGCGATATCCTCCCTCGGTGGTGGACAGAGAATAACCAAGGCGCAGCACGTTGACCTGCCCCCGGTCCGGCAGGATCGTACGCGACTCGTAGGGGTCGAGATCGCCTCTGACGGGCAGTGAGGCTGACGATGTCGCTGAAGTGAACGACACCGACATGTTCTGGCCCACGAACTCACTCCGGATGGGGAAACCAACGCTTGCACCCAGTCCGCTGGTTCGCTCGACGTAGGGCCGCTGCTCACCACTGATGCGATAATCACCACGTGGAGACATCGTCTGACTCAGCCTGAGGCTCAGATCCACCGGCAGTCGGCCATAGGTATAGCTCAGCAGAAAATCTGGCGCCGGCGCCGCCGTCTCGGCAGTGAGCACCGCCTCAATCGAGTGATTTCCAACGGCATCATACCCCATTGCTTCGAGCCGAACCGCTGTACCGCCAAATTTTCCGGGCTGCGTACCCAGCGTGTAGGCCCGAGGCGCAATGGTCGTCAGGGGATTATAGCGCTTCCGGACCATTGCAACCGAGGCCGGCTCGGGCAAGGGATCAGGGCGCTCCTCAGGTGCACGTAGCGCAGGCAAGAACTGCGCTGCATCGAGAGGCATCCTGTACAGATCGTATCCCGCAGACGTGTACCCTACATAGACCAGTGTCTTGCCGTCCGGGCTCACCGCCGGTTGGAAAGCTCCGGTCCGAACATTGGTCACTTGCTGCAACTCGGCCGTCGAAACGTCGTAGGCGTAGATGTTGGAGATCCCGGTCCGATCAGAGGCAAAGTAGAGGGTTCTGCCGTCAGGTGCCCAGACTGGCGTCATGTCCACAGCTCTGTCTCGCGTCACCTGATGAACCTCTCCGCTCATCACGTCCACGAGCCTGATGTCCCGATACCCTCCGGCAGTCCATACGCTGTAAGCTAGCGATTTGCCGTCCGGCGAAAACCTTGGGGTATACGCCTGGTCGAACTGAGCACTGGACACGAGAGTTCGCCTATCAAGCAGCTCTCCGTCCGGTCCTATCCGTGCAAGCTGCAGATATCGTGTTCCTCGATCGTTGGTGCAGTATGTGATGTACCGACCATCGGGACTCACGTCGGGATAGGCGGCACGAAGCCCTCGCGTGAGCTGGCGCCGGACCGATTCGAGGCCGGTGGGAGCCGTCTCGTCGCGGGGGAGGCTGATGAGCTCACTCCGGTGATAGAAAGTCTTCCAGGGAACCGTCGAGGAGAAAACCAGGTCACCATCCGGGGAGAATGCTGCCGACGACGATCCATTCGTCCTCGCAACGAGCACTTCGTGGGTTGCGCCTCGTGACGAGGATGCAGGCAGTGACAATCGATACAGTCCACTACGCGCATCGCCGTCAGCACGGTAATAGATGACCTCATCTTCGCCTGTGACACGTGCGCTCGATGGCACAAAACGCGGATAATGTACCGTCATGCCGTGGTGCGTGAGGCGCACCCCCTCTCGAAGCCCTCTACGCTGCACCTCCGTGATCTGTTCCTGGTAAAGCCGCCGCAGATGAGCCTTCCAGCCATCGTAGAGTTCGACGTATGTCTTTCCTGTCGCGCGACGGATCGCACGATTGATTCCCCATGGAAGTAGCGCTGCACCATAGTCTGCCGACACAGCCCGCATCGTGTCGCGACCATACACATCAGATATCCATCCAAGAAACCTGGACCCGTAGAGGTACCAGACGTTTCCTTGAGGCCAGCGAAAGGGAACGCTCGACACTTGATCCAGGCTGGCGATGCGCCCCTCGAGGACGTCAGCGCGCAGAAACATGTCGAAGAGACTCGACCTCATCCGGCCACCGCTGGAGTGGCGACTTTCGTGAACCACGGCCAGCCCCTCGATGATCCATCTAGGCTGCAATTGATTGGGCGAGTAGGTCTTGCCCAGGATTGCATTGATGATCGCAGGGATCCCGGAGATGTTATCGATATGAGCGACGTGCGTGAACTCGTGCGTCTGTAGCCCGAGATACCAATCATCGTAGTCACTCAGTGTCGAGAGATCGTCCGGGGCTGTCACGAAGAGCGTGATCTGGTTGTAGGGAACGGCCCGCGCAAAACCATTTGCGTCGTCGGTGTTGTCGACGATCACCATCTCGACACGATCAGGACGGTTTCCGAGGGCGCTGCTGACGCGTGAGTAGATGCCCTCGGAGAGTCGCGCGATACGCTCCGCGATGGGTGCGAGCTCTCGAGGGTGGTGCACTCGGAAGTGCGCCGTCTCATACGTCCACCAGTCGAGATCGGGGTCGTTTGCTGCATGAGCCGCTCGCGCCCACAGCATCAGTAGCGCGGTCAGGAGGAGCGATATCCCCCGAACGATCGCCCCATTGGCGCTGTTCGACGTACGGATTGAAGCACTCACAAAGAATCGTAAAACAGCGGTTCCCGGTTGCGAGCAAATCGACGAACGAGTTGCCGAGCCTCCGGAGAAATCTGCGTGAACCGCGCCCCAAAGCCAGGCTCCGTATCGCCGGCCCCACCAGGCTCTCGCGTCCAGACAATCGACGCAAGTGCTTGAAACTCGCAGTCCCCTGGAAGATGCACGTGAAGCCTCACGCTGCTTCCGATCTTCGGAGCCTTGTACGTCGCCACGAAGATCCCGCCATGTTCGATCACATCTTGGCCATCGATCCCATCCCACAGGTTCGACGCGCTTTGCGTTCCGAGTGCCACGTCAAACTCGGCTATTTTGCCTCGCGGCGCATTCCGCAAGACACTCTCGACAGGACTCGCAGCGGCCACGACCTGCGATGGCGGTTCCGACGAATCGACAGGCCGAGTCGAGCCGAAGTGGGCGGGACGTTCTGCGGATGGGATCCGCCTGGCGTGCTCTTCTCCGGCAAACGGGAAGGGCTTGCTCGAGGCGCTCGAGGCAGCTGTTCGGAGAGCCCCTTCTGGTGTTGGTCTCGGGCTTGCGGATTGAACGAGTGGTGAGAACCGTCGTTCTTCCGATGGTGGCGCCTGGACCGAGGAACTCGATTCGACAGTCTTCGCTTGGTGCTCAGGGGCAGCCTGCCAGCTCTCTGCCTCCTTGAAGGAGGACCGAGCGAACGTCTCCTCGACCGACTGCACGATCTGTGCAGGGATGGGGGCCAGTTCCGTCCACTGCTCTTCTGTACGAACGTCTCGCGGCGCTGTCGCCGCCTGAACAGCGCTCAGCGAACCATCTCCCTCTGGTCTGGGGGTGGACTGGGGGGCGGACGCAGAGTCTGCCTCTGGAGGTTCGGCGGCGGTCGGCGAATTGATGACGTCGAGAACCGGACGGTGCGGCACGACAGCCTTCGCCATACGCGACAGCGCATGCGCCTTGCTCAACGACATCGCCACCGCGTCCATCACGGTCTCGAGGAGGGGATGATCGGATGAGATCGTCTGGATCTGGTTCAATGCCTGCCGCACGAGACCCAGCACGGCCTCGGGTCCGGCAGGTTCGATCCCGCTCGATCGCTCGATTCGATGCAAGATGCCCATAGCCTCGGCGATTGGCTCGGCCAATTCTTCGAGTTCGGCGGGCACATCTCCGTCCGATTGGAGTGCATTGAGCGCTGTGGCGAGCTGCTCACGGGCACTTCTTGCAAGCTGCGCGGGTTCCGACATGGTCCTTCTGGCATCCTAAGCGCTTCTGTCTTCGCAACACGCAGGATTTCGCCCTCTGTCAGGGCGTCACTCCTGAGAGATCTGCACGTCGAAGGCTGACTGAGCGTGGCTGCGCACGAGCTCGGCGAGTCGAGGAGCTGCAGCTGGCTCGCCGTCAATCTCGGCTTGCAAGAGCACAATTGCCCCATCAGCCGTCCGGACCAGCGCCTGGTCGTCCATCACGGTGGCTTCACCCGGACGCAAAACCTTTGGCACGACGGGCGCGACGGCCGCGCGCAACACGGTGACCACAGAACCATTCATTTCGGTCCACGCCCCCGGAGCGGGCGCCAGTGCCCTCACGTGCCGGAGCACGTGCTGCGTCGGCCAGGACCAGCAGATGGCGCTCGCCTCATCATCGAGGAAGGGTGCGTCCGTCGCCAGGGCTGGATCTTGGGGGATTTCTGGCAGGCGTCCGTTCGTTGTCAGGTTCTGCACCGTTCGTCGCAAGACGCGCAAGCTGGGGCGATCGAGAGCGCGCGCGAGCTGCCAAGCGTTCCACGTTGGCTCAATCGAGATCTTTTCTCGCTCGATAATGTTGCCACTGTCGTACTCCTCGGCGAGCCGGTGGACGGTCACGCCGCTCTCTTCATCCCCGAGAAGGATGGCCCACGTCGTGGGATCTGGACCTCGATGCCGCGGCAGCAGTGACGGATGCACGTTGATCCCACCCAGCCTGGCGATCTCGACCAGCTTCATGGGCAATCGCGTGGTCCAGAACCAGCTGACCACGAGATCGGGCTCGAGCGCCTCCAGCCGCTCTCGAAACGTCGACGCTTGCACGTCAGGTCGCACCAGCACGCGATCCTCGAACAGCCTCCGGGCACGTCGCAACCCGGGAGCATCCGTCCTGCTGACCGAGCAGAGCACGACATCGTGGCCATCCCGCTCGAGCAGGAGGGCGGCGAGGGGCAAGCCGAAGAACGCGAGACGTAGCCGGTCTGGGGTCGTGGAAGGAGGCAAGGTGGTGACGGAGCCCGCGTGGTCGAAAAGTTTTCCGCCTCCTGGGAGGCTGGTACGAGAAGGCTCCGATGTCGTCGTCTTCTCCGCAAGGCACATTTCGTCCCGCACTTCGACCGGGCCATCGCTACGACGCATCTGCGGCGCGCCGACCCATCCTCATTTTCGAGGACGTTTACAAATCCTACCGTGCCGATCAGCCGGTACTTCGTGGTCTCTCTCTGACGATCGAGCGCGGGGAGTTCATTTTCATCACCGGCCCCAGTGGCTCTGGAAAGAGCACCCTCCTGCGGATCGTTCATCACACCGAACATGTCGATGAAGGCAGGATCCTCTTCCTCGGGCGCGACATTGCCCGACTCACCGACCCATCGGTCCCGGCACTCCGACGAAACATCGGCTTCGTCTTTCAGGATTTCAAACTGGTGCCGGGTTGGACGGTATTCGACAACGTTGCCATCGCACTGGAAGTCCTTGGCCTCCCTTCACGTGTCATTCGGACGCGGGTTGGCGAGGTGCTCGAGCGGGTTGGCCTCGCCGGACGTGGCCAGGACCGCGCGCGTGTTCTCTCAGGCGGGGAGCAACAACGGGTCGCGATCGCACGCGCCATCGTCGGAGATCCCGCTCTGATCCTCGCCGACGAACCCACTGGCAACCTCGACCCTCAGCTCGCGATCGATCTCCTTGGGCTGTTCGAGGACATCCACGAGATGGGAACCACCGTGCTCTTCGCGACTCACGACCGCACGCTGCTCGACGTACGACCGCGGCGCGTGGTCGTCCTCGATGATGGCAAGGCGACGGATGTTCCCCAGGGGCTGAGCGCCTTTCAAGATTCCTACGAGCCAGATGACGACTTCGCGGACAGCGGTGTTCGTGGTCCTTCGATGAAGCAGGAAGCCTCCTGATCGGAATGGTGACAATGCAGACGGCAGCTCAAGAAGGGTACGGCCTCCGGCTCCGCACATGGCGAGCAGGCCGCAGTGACTGGCGCGTACAGGCGCTGTCCATTTTCTCCCTCTCCGTCGCCTTCGTGTGCCTTGCCGCAGCGCTACTCGTCGTCACCAACCTCGCGGCGGTTCGCGATCGCTGGTCGCATGCAGGCCGCGCCACTGTCTACCTCCGGGATGAGGCGAGGGACACGGAGATCGCTGACCTGCGGAGCGCCCTCGAAGGGACTCCCGGCATCAGGCAGGTGCGACAGGTCACCGCCGCAGATGCTCGCCGGGAGATTGTCACCGACGAGACAGACAGCCTCCTCGCCTCACTCCCCCTCAGCGCGTTTCCTGCCTCTCTCGAGCTCGGCTTTGAGGATGATCTTTCGGACGATGAGCTCTCCTCCATCGCGGTCAAGCTGCGGGCTCTTCCCGCCGTGGAGCTCGTCGAGACGTACCAGCGCTGGACCGATCGCCTCTCCGCGCTACTCAACAGCGGCGTGACTGCGAGCGTGTGCTTGGCGCTCATCGTCCTCTGCGCTGTCGTCAGTGTCATTGGCTCGACGATGCGCTTGCTCTTGCACAGAAGGCGCATCGAGGTCGAGGTCCTCAAGCTCGTCGGCGCAACGGATGGGTTTGTGAAGCGTCCTTTCATCCTGGAAGGCGCGACCCAAGGAGCAGCGGGTGCAGCAGGAGCCATCCTCTTGCTGGGCATGTTGTTTCTGATCGTCAGAGGTCACTTCGATACGGAGCTGATCAGCCTGCTGGGAGTTGCCCCCAGATTCCTCTCCCTCCCTGCTGCACTCGGGATGGTGGGCTTGGGCGGGCTCCTGGGGACGATCACCGCGCTTCTGACGTTGCGACGGATGGCGGCCATATGAGAGCGGCCATCCACGCTGCACTTTTTCTCGCGGCAGCTCTGACGGGCACCAGCGCGAGCGACGCTCAGAGCGGTGCCAGCACCACACACGGTGTGTCCAAAGCGTCGATGCTGGGCGAAAACGATCTCGATCGACTCCTCGCCAGATTTGACGCCGAAGAGAAGGCGCTGAAGGCAGAGCTCCTCGCCACAGGCCCTCAGCTTGAAGTCGTTCGGCACCGCATGAGCGCCCGTGGACGGGCCTATTACAGGGGTTTGCGGGCGGGGTTCTTGCCCGTCGGCGGTGGGTTCGACGCGCTGGTCGATCACGCGGCTCGTCTGGAGCGGCTCCGCCGTTCCCTCGAGCGGGATTTGGCTCGAGAACAAGAGCTCACGCAGCATGGCGTCACGCTCGAGGCGCGACTCGTTCGTCTGCGTGCCGAACGGGCCCCCCTCGATGTCCAGCGGGAGGCGATGAACCGCGCGCGGTTCGCCTTGGCGCAAGAAGAAGACCGTCGTGCCGCCTTCAGCCGGGCATTCGAGACCAGTGTTCGGCCTGACCACGTAGCGGTGTACGGTGCCGACCTCGGCCCCACCGACCTCGACGAACGCGCCGGCTTCCGCAGCCTCAAGGGCAGGCTTCCCCTCCCGCTGACAGGTCGTGTCGAGGTCCGACAGATCAGCCGTCCAGGCTCTTCCCTGCCCGGCCTATCCTTCTCCGCCGCCTCCTCGGGGCAGGTTCGCAGCGTCGCGGCCGGTAGAGTGGCCTTCGCGGATATGTATGCAGACTACGGTCTGACCGTGATTCTCGACCACGGGGACCACCATTACTCTCTCTACTCGGGGCTCAGCTCGGCCGATGTCCGTGTCTCCGAACAGCTCGCTGCAGGAGCACAGGTAGGAACGGTCAAGGGAGATCCGGATGGTGGCAAGCTGTACTTCGAACTGCGCCACAGGGCAGAGGTCATCCACCCCGGGGCATGGTTCGGCCTCTGAAGCACGCTTGGGTCATGCCAAGATCCCTCGTCATGAGGCTCTCGACGCTTGCCCTCGTCATCCTGCTGGCGACCGGCTGTGACACATCCGTCAAAGAAAACGTAGAACCGTCGGCCACCAGCAGCTCGTCCCCCGCCAGCACGCCAAGCGTGGCAGAGCCACCACCTCCACCACCTGCAGACCTGAACATCTCTGACCTCCAGGCCGCACTGCGGTGTGCTCCGGGGGCGAAGTCGGGTCCTTGTCGGGTACTCGCCAAGATGGCTTCCTGCGCGACATGGAATGCCAGCGTCCCATCTGGAGATGGGCGTTGGCTCGGCCGCGCCTCCGTCGTCGAAGCGGACAAGACATCAGAAGTATTTGTCGGACTGCGTCTTCGGAGCGTTCCTCTCTCTGATGTGGGCCCTGGGCAGCTGCCCATCCGGCTCGCTCTCGTCGAGCTACCCAAGAGTGAAGAGGCGGCCTACGGCAATGCTGAGCGTGCCATTCGTGCGTATGAGCGCGGCGACATCCCGCCTCGGGCAAGCCCCACGCTCGACTACTTGAAGCGCCGGGAGGAGTGGCCGGACGCCCCCGTGGTCCGCACACAGGGGGGCCAGATTCTCGCGATCCACCAGGGTGGAGCCTATTTCTGCGAAGGCCCGAAGCGGACGGTGCTTGCAGTTCAGCTCCCGGACACAGGGCGCAGCAGTGGAACCGGTACTTACGCTGAGCTCTGGGCGACGACCTGGTGAAGATTGTGGTAAGGGCGAGGCCGTGAATCGCCTGGATGGCCGCGCCGCTGATCAACCCCGCCCCGTCGAAGTCACCACGGGCTTCCAACGAAACGCAGAAGGCTCCGTCCTGTACCGAGCTGGCCGGACCGTGGTGCTCTGTACGGCCTCTGTCGATCCAACGGTTCCCCCCTGGATGGCGGGGAAAGGTCGTGGATGGCTGACGGCCGAGTACCAGATGCACCCGCGCTCCAGCCCGACCAGGCGCGAATCCCGGGATGGACGAGGCAAAGCCCCCAGCGGACGTACTCAGGAAATCCAGCGACTCATCGGACGCTCCCTGCGCGCTGCGCTGGATCTTCGGCGCCTGGGAGAGATGTCCATCACGATTGACTGCGACGTCCTCGAGGCAGATGGGGGAACACGGACAGCCTCGATCACCGGTGGCTTCATCGCACTCGCGCTCGCCCTCAGCCGGCTCCATGGCAGTGGTCTCCTGACCGAGCCGGTGTTGCGTGATCAAGTGACAGCCATCAGCGTCGGCCACCTCGAGGAAGGACTGGCGCTCGACCTCGTCTACACGGAGGACAGCACTGCGCGCGTGGATCTGAACCTCGTCGCCACACCCCGTGGCGGTATCGTCGAGGTGCAGGCCACCGCCGAAGACGAAGCGATCCCACGTCACGAGATGGATCGCATGATCGATCTCGGCTTCGTCGGCGTGCGGGCACTCGCCAAAACGCAGCTCGAGGCGCTCGCGCACGCAGGCGTCGACCTTCCCATGCTGTTTCAGCCCGAACGCTGGGTCGTCCTGTGAACCCCGATTTGCCCTGCTTGCTGCTCGCGACCACCAACCGCGGAAAACTGGCCGAACTGCGCGCTTTGCTTGCAGACCTTCCCCTTCAGCTCGTCTCCCTTGCAGACGTCCTGCCGAACCAGCCTCCGGTGCCGGAAGATGGTCTCACGTTCGAGGAGAACGCACTCATCAAGGCACGCGCCGCCGCGAAGGCGGCAAACCTGCTCACACTCGCGGAAGATGCCGGCCTGGAAGTCGACGCTCTCGGTGGCCAGCCGGGCGTCCGCTCTGCTCGCTATGCAGGCGAGACGGCCACAGATCAGGCGAACAACGCGAAACTGCTGTCGGCACTGAACGGCGTGAAGCCGGATGCACGACGAGCTCGGTTTCGCTGCGTCATGGTCCTTCTGGAGCCGCGCAGACCCGATCACCCGATTCTTGCCGAGGGGCGCTGCGAAGGCTGGATCAACGAAGAGCCGCGTGGCACGGGCGGCTTCGGCTACGATCCCCTCTTCCAGGTTGAAGGGCTCAACCAGACGCTGGCGGAACTCGGTCAAGACGCGAAAAATGAGATCAGTCATCGCAGCCAGGCCGTTTTGGCGCTGAAACCAGCGCTGCAGGCGCTCATCTCACGACGCGACGACCAGGCCCCCCCGCCATGATCTCCACCCGTCCGGTCAACGCCACGTAGTCGCTGGATCGATGGTCATTCGATCCTGTCGCAGGCTGCACAGAGAGCGATGAAACAAGAGTGGAAGTCCGTCGGAAACTTCGGGACGCTCGGCCTCGAGATTGTTCTCTCGATTCTGCTTGGCCTATTTGTCGGTCGATGGCTCGACGGAAAGCTGGGCATCTCTCCATGGATGACACTCCTGTGGTCGGCCTTCGGCGTCGGAGCCGCGGTCAAAGCAATCTTGCGGAGTGTGCGAGACATGCGCGCCGAAACGGAACGGGAGGAGCGTGAGCAAGGGAATCCTCTGCCACGCTACGGGAGTCCTTCACCAAGCGATGTTGACCCGATAAGGGGCGAGAGCGCATCCCACGCTTCAAACGACCTCGACTCACCCTCCCCGCCCGACCCTGAGCGCGGGACAGGACAAGAGAGCGAAGGAGCGAAACGATGAGTCGGAAGCAGCACGACGAGTCTCCCTTCGACGTTCGACAGGAGGGGGATCTTGCTCCGGCGCGACCGAAGGATGGCCTCGATGCTTCCATGCGCGCAGCCCTCGTGGCAGTTGCCGCCACGACGGCTGTCCTGACACTGGGAGCGCTCTTCTCCTACAGTCCGCGCGTGGCCCTGGGCGTAGGCCTGGGCGGATGCATAGCGGTGCTGAACCTCTATGTTTTCGCAAAGATCGTCGACGCCTTCATCGGACGACGGGGCAACGCGGCTCCCTGGGCGGTCATCGCCGTCATCAAGGTGGTTGGACTCATTGGCGCTGTCTGGCTGATCCTTCGAACCAACGTCGTCCCTCCGCTGTCGCTCACCGTGGGATTCAGCGCTCTCATCGTCGGCATCACGCTCGGTTCACTGTTCGGACCGAAGCCCCCCGACGATCACGAGCCGAGGTCAAGGCCCTGAGCGAGAACGAAACGAACGAGAAGTCCCAGTTCGAGTCGTTCTGAACGACGAACCCCCTCTTCAGAAAGCCGCCTTCAGGGTCTCTTCACCCAGGAACGGCCGGGTCGCGCCAGTTTGAAGCGTCCGCGTCGAGATTGAACAGGAGAGGTGACCGCCTCAGCCGACTGTGGTAGACGCGAGCCCGGTAATTCCAGGGAAACAGCCTCGCTCCCGAGTGGCGACGCCCAAACTTAGCGGGAACACGCCTCCTTCGGCAACGCGCGCCCCCCCAAAGCCATGCCCGAGCACACAGGATTTCTGACCTATCTACTCGCGATGCTCCCCGGTCTGCGTGAGAACGCGCGCAACCTGGGCCACAGCTTCGTGGGACACCACCGGCTCGATTACCGAGGACTGGAGCCAATCTTCATGAGCTTGCTCGTGATGATCGTCTTCATCCTCCTGGCGATTGAGGTGCGAGCCAAGTTCCAGCGCCTGGATGAGACCGTCATCCCCGAGGAGAAGCTCACGCTCCGAACCTTCTTCGAAGCGTTCTTCGGCTTCTTCTACAACATGGCTCGCGACATCATGGGGGCAGACAACGCCAAACGTTACTTCCCCATCATTGGCGGCTCGGCAGCATTCATCTTCTTCTCCAACGCCACCTCGCTCCTGCCGGGCTTCAATCCTCCGACCTCCAGCTTGAACGTCACGGTCGGCTGCGCCCTCTTCATCTTCCTGGCGTTCAACTACTATGGGCTGAAGGAAAATGGCTGGGCATACATCGCCCACCTGGCGGGGCCGAAATGGTATCTGGCGCCGCTCATCTTCCCTGTCGAACTCATCTCGACCTGCGTTCGGCCAGTCACTCTGGCAGTTCGTCTCATGGTCAATATCGGCGTCGATCACCTCGTTGGGAGCATCTTCCTTGGTCTCATCGCGGTGCTGGTGCCGGTCCCGATCATGTTCCTCGCGGTGATCGTCATCCTCGTGCAGACCCTGGTCTTCTGTCTGCTGAGCTGCATCTACATCGGTCTGGCCACGGAGAAGCACGAGCATCACCACTGAGCATGAGGCGCCCTCATGGCTTCGAAACACCCGCCATGAAGGGCTAGCCAACCCGCTGATTTCGGGCTAAGGACCCGCGCGCGCGGATCCCTGACCCACGCAGAAGAACACCCCATCTCGGCCTGCGTGGCCTGATGGTTACAAGGAGCAGAATCGGATGTCGCTGAAGAGCAAGCTGTCCCTGTCCGTCATGATCGCCACCGCGGTGGTCCTCTTCCCCGCAATGGCGATGGCACAGGATGCAGCGTCCAACCAGTTCGACACGAACTCGATGCTGGCGATCGCCGCCGGGTTCGCGGTCGGCCTCGCAGCCCTCGGTGGCACCCTGGGCCAGGGTCGCGCAGCGGCGGCAGCCCTCGAAGGGATCTCCCGCAATCCTGGGGCAGCCGCCCGAATCCAGACCCCGATGATCCTCGGCCTCGCGCTCATCGAGTCGCTCGTGCTCCTGGCCTGGGTCATCGCCTTCATGCTCCAGGGCCAGATCAAGTAACTGAATTGGCCATTGGGGCTCCGTGCCCTGGCCCAGCAGGGTGCTGAAGGACGCCGTGATTCTTCAGCGCCCCGCTAGTGCCAGCGACGCAGCATGTCCTGCGTGACGTGCAACAGCAGGTAAGCTCCCCCGAATCCGAGCAGCACGCCACCGAGGACGAGCTGAGTCCCCGTGGCGATGAGCCACGTGCCTGAGAGCACGAAGGCACTCACCACCAAGCCAGCAAAGAGCCGACGTCCCAGGCGGTCGACCGTGGCAGGAAGCGAGGAGTCACTCGTCTGGACGGTCAGGCGGCCAAGCCTCAAGTCCTCCAGCACTTCGCGTGTCTGCTGCGGCAGGTCATAAGCCGCGGTCGACAGCTGATTCACCCCGCGCCACAGCTCCATCCCAATTCGTTCGGGTGAGTATCGCTGTCGCAACAGGTCGAGGAAGTACGGACGGGCCTCTCCCATCACATCAAGATCAGGGTCGATCTCTTTCCCGACCCCCTCGATCGTCATCAACGCTTTTCCGACGAGCAGAAAGTCGGCAGGGATCTCGATACCAAACTTGGTCGCTCCCTGGATCAGGTCGCTGATCATCGCCGCGAGATCGATCTCCTTGAGCGGACGTCCGAGATATTTTTCAGACAGGATCGACACGTGAGCGCGGTACGCGCGCATCTCGACCTTTCGTGTCGGCGTTCCAATGGCATAGAGCGCGTCAGCGACACCGATGTGATCTTGCCGAACCGCTGCGATCATCAAATCGACGGTCCGATCTCGCATCTCCGGCGAGAGTCTCCCGACCATTCCCAGATCAATCAGGCCGAACACTGGCCGCTCTGGATCACCCATGATCAAGATGTTCCCAGGGTGAGGATCGGCATGAAAAAAGCCGTCCTCGAAGATCATCTTGATCACGACGCCAACAGCAGCCTTGGCAATCAAGGGCCCCTTGTGACCTCTCGACTGGATGGCATCGTGGACCTTCAAGCCAGGTAGAAACTCCAGGGTGAGCACCTGCTTCGACGATACTTCGCGGTAGACGTGGGGAAACACGACGGAGTTGGTCGACTCGCTTGCTCGCTGCATCTCCACGACGCTGGAGACATCTCCACGCGTTGAGGTCGTCTCGGGCTCGGGCGTCTTGTATCCGGCGAAGTTCCGCCTGAAACGAGCTGCGTTGTCGGCCTCGAGAGAGAAGTCCAACTCGCAGGTGATCGCTCGATCGAACTGATTCACCAATTCAACCGGGGAATAGAGCTTGGACTCGGGAATGGCACGTTCGACGAGCATCGCCAAGGCGTGCAGTAGCTCCAGATCGCGCGCCACCGTCGTCCGGACCCCTGGACGCTGAACCTTGACCACCACGTCCTTCAGGCCCTCGCTGTGGCGAAGTACGGCGCGGTGTACCTGACCGATCGAAGCCGCCGCCAGCGGGCGCTCATCAAATCGCTCGTAGAGCTCGCCGAGCGATGCACCGAGTGACGCCTCGACGGCGACCTTGATCTCTTCGAAGGGTAGCGGCGTGACTTCGTCCTGCAGCTTCTTCAGCTCATCGATCCACTCCCTCGGGAGAAGATCGGTGCGTGTGGAGGCGATCTGCCCCAGCTTGACGAAGGATGGGCCGAGCTCCATTGCGCACATCCGCACCCGCGCAGCTGGCGAGGTCTTGCGGCGCGCTTCCTCTCCTCGGAGTTCTTCTTCCTCAGAGACCACCACATCGATGGAACCGTCTCCCGCATCGCCTCCTTCGATGGCATCTGGCTTTCCGAGCGCTCCGGCCGAGATGGCCCTGAGCTGAGCGTCTTCGCCACGGCGACCACGAAAACCAAGACGCTGGGCGACCTCGCCAAACCCGTGCCGCACGAGCACCAGGTAGATCTGACGAAGTCGGTTGAGATCGCGGACCGCCGTGACGATCGAGACCATCGGATTACCTGACGCGAATGACCGCGCCCCGATCGTGCGCGACAGGGAGGACCGCCGTCCAACCTGCTGGCAGGCGCGGAGCCGTCCACCAGAACAGACGTTGAGCATCCAGCGGTGAAAGATTCACGCACCCATGGCTCCGCACACGACCCAAAGACCGGTGCCAGAATGCTCCATGCAACCCTACGCCTTTGTGGAAGTACTGCACGTAGGGGACATCCTCCATCCGGTAGTACCGTGAAGCCGCTTCATCCTCGAGGTTGTCCATGTTCGACGTGAGCAACTTCGCCCAGACCCGGAACGTACCCGTTGGCGTCGCGGTCGATGAACCCTTCTTGCCCTTACCCGTCGAGACGAGCGTGGCAAATGCGGGATGCCTTCCTTCGTAGGCCACGAGCGTCTGAGACGACAGCTCCACGTCAATCCAGTGCTCTCCTGCATCAGCATCCACTTCTGCTGGTGGGAGTGTCACCCGAGGTCGTGCCAGATCCCGCGCCGACATCCACCGCTCGACCGCTTTGCCTGATGTTGCACTCCCGGGCTCCTCGGCTCCGAAAGAGACGCGCACGAACCGACCTGAAAACGAGTCGATCTCATCATGCACCATCACCCGCTCCAGTCTCGCGCGGCTCTCTGTGGTCGACTGGAAGGTCTGCTCACCGATCCGTCTGAAGACTCTCGCGACATCGGCTACCACCCATGCGAACGTCAGGTCGGTAGTCCCGCTCGGAAGCTCGATCCCCTGAAATGCAAAGCTCTGAATGCGCCCGAGATCGCGCATGGGGAGCCATGAACCACCGTGCGTCCGACCGTAGCGTCCCCCCCCTACCAATCGCTCCTCGACGATGGCCACAGCGAAGCCTGGCTCCAGCTGCACATCGGGCTCACCAACATCTGCCTGTTCGATGCGCTTGTATCCGAACGTTCCGTCTGGACCGACGAAGTAATACTGAAACGGCAGACCGTCTGCTGAGTCCTGCCAGGTTCGCATGTGAGGACTCAGGGGCTCGGCACGCGACAGCTCCGTCGTGTCTTCACAGAGCCAGGCTGACGGACCAATCTGGATCCAGCGAGCCACACAGCCCTCCGCTTTGCGGGCTGCGAAGACGGGCAGTGTCGCCCCGATATGTGCGGAACCACGTCTTGCTGTCGACACGCCAGGAGCGTGAAAGATCGGATGCTCGACTTCGCGGGTGCGCACACTGCGAACCCCCGCAGGAAAGGGCTCGACGTCCGGTGCAATCCAGGGGGGAGAGCGTTCACTCCGCGAGGGCTCTGCCTCGGAGGTCGCGATGAGAGAAAGATGGACCGCGCCAATGGCGCCTACCATCACCGCGACATAGCGCTGAGCGTGCCACAGAAGAGACGGGTTGGTGAAGCGACGCCGCAACGCCATGGGAAGCAAACGCCAGGCTACCGGATGGACGAGATCCACCCGGCGGCTCCCTTCAGCGGTAGGAAAACCGCACTTCGTGATCACAGATGCGGAACAGGTCCCCTTCCATGATCAGCTTTCGCGAAATCCTCTGTCCGTTGTACTCGACGCCGTTGGTCGAGCCCATGTCGACCATGTAGTACTGGCCGTTCAGGTACTCCACCATCGCGTGCTGCCGTGACACGTTCGGATCCTTGATCGTGAGGTCGCTGCTCTGCTTCCCTCGACCGATGATGTAGCGATCCTTGTTCACGAGGGCGCGCTGACCGCCATAGATCGAGTAGAGGGGCGGGCTGAGTGCTCCCCCTCCTGCGGGCCCTGCGGGAAGCGGACTCGTACCAGGAGGTCCTCCAAGCGGCGGAGGCGTCATGCCCCCTGGCGCGGGTGGATATCCAGCCGGGGGCGGCATCGCCGGCGGACCCATCCCAGGAGGCAACCCTGGAGGCGACATGAGCCCTGGGGGTGACATTCCGGGGGACATCATGCCCGGCGGGCCATAACCTCCGCCGCCAAGGGGCGCTGGGGGCCCAGGGGGTGGCGGAGGAGGAGCCGAACGACTCACTCCGGGAGGCATTCCTGGGCGCATCGTCGGCGCTCCGCCCGGAGGAGGAGGCGGCGGTGGCGGCGGCCCACCCATCCGTGCGCCACTTGTCGGCGGTGGTGGCGGTGGAGCGCCCACCCGACCGGGTACCGGTGGGGGAGGTGCCGGAAGGCTCGGTCTTTTCGTTGCCGCACCCGGGAGGCCAGGCGGTGGCGGAGGCGGAGCCCCCGGACGAGCCGGAGGTGGTGGAGATGTCGCAAGCCCTGGTGGAGGCGTCGCATAGCCCGGCGGCGCACCGTATGCGTTTGGTGGTGGCGGTGGCGGCAGCCCTCCCGGAGTCCCCACCAGGGGAGGCGGTGGCGGCGCGGCTGGTGCCGAGCTGTAAGCGGGTGGTGGCGGAGCAGGCGAGAAGTTCGACTGCGGCGGCAGCATCGGCGGTTGAGGCGCCGGAGGCGGCGGAGAGCCACCAGCGCCACTCAAGGCGTGCTGGCCAGAGCCAGGCGCACCATCGGCGCGGCCGGCAGCCGATGGCACCCGCGGACTGTAGCTCCGCTGCCGAGCGTACTGCTTCATCGACTCATTGATGAGGTAGTCGATGGAGCACTCCAGCTCGCGGGCCATCTGCTCGAACGTCTCCCAGAGGACGTCGCGGCACTGGAACGTTCGTGCGCTCTTTTTATTCGGATCAGAGCTCATCTCTTCCCACTCGACGATAGCGGAGAAGGAAAGGCGCTGGGAAGCATCCCCGCAGCACCCCCTCGTCCAGCAAGGCTCTAGTCATTGGTCGTCCGGTTGGTCGGTCGACACAAGCAGACCGCCACGTGCCACTTCGTTTCTCCTCGAACAGCTTCTCCTCGCACTACTCGGTCTTCTCGAGCCCGACGTTTTTTCCCTGCTTCGGTTCAGGGTTGCGCTCTCGTACGGCCGGCTCCACGCAGTACCGCACGAACTCGCCCACCGTGTTGATCTCCTTCTGTTCCCGCTCGCTGGAACCCTCCTTCAGGACCTCACAACGCCACGAACAGTCCGGGTCGGCGTCACACGTGGGCGCTCTCGTTGGGTCCGATCCGAAAGGAGCGAGCGCGCTCGCATCCTCCGAGGTTCCAAACGTGAAGTAGTAAGCAAGGGCACTCGTCCTCGCAGACGACGAGCCACTGGAAAAATGTGGTCGCAAGGCATCGAGAACTGAGCCCTCTTTCAGGTCTCCGAGCAGGGCGCCGTAGGTAATCGCCTCTGGTAGCGCAAAGCCACGAGGACCGGGCAGCTTGCTCATGAACTCGTCCACATGGGAGACGTTCGAGAGCTTCAGCAGGGTTGCCGCTGCAGCACGACGGACCTTCCACTTGTCCGTCTTGAAGAGGCCATAGAGCTTGTTCGCGACTTCTGCTCGCGGCAGCTCACCGATGCGCCGGAAAGCCTGGTCGAGCACCGCATCTGGCGGATCGGATGTGACGATCTCGAAAATGCCGCGAAGGTCGTCTGGATTGCTCTTGTCGAGCTGCTTCTCCAGGGCAGCGAGCGCAGCTTGGCGACGCTTCTCGCCTTGCGTTTTGTCGGCAGCGATCCTCAACAGAAGGTCGACGACTGGTCGACCGCCTAGCTTTCGCATCGAGCCCAGGAGCCGAAAAAACTCCTCGTCTTGATACTGCGCGAGCTGCGCTTGAAACTGTTCGGCGGTCGGCGCCAGCTTGGAAGCCTCGTTGGCTCGCTGAAGCTCTGGCTTTTTCTCCTTCAGCCAGTCTTCGGACAGGATCCACTGCGCGAGTCCGGCGAGTTGCCTTGACGCCTCGGCTTTCGTCGCAGCATCCCCGAGCTCTGCGATCAGCGACGACATTTGATCCAGCCGCCGCGCTTCACGGGTCAACAGTTTCGGCAGTCCTACGACACCTGAGGCTCCCATGACACGGAGCAGCTGCTCCATGCCGTAGGTCTGTCGGCGGTTGTCGAAGCGACGCTCGAAGTCTGCAAGCGACCAGTCGATCAACGCCGTCTTCAGACTTTGCTGCTGCGCTTCTTCAGTGACGATCGGTGGCTCCGCCGAGAGCAAGGCGTACGCCGCATCCTTGTAGGGATAGGACGGATCCTCTGGCGGAGGTTGACCTGGCGGCGCGGCCAAAGGAGGAGGTCGCTTCAGCTCGGCGGTGAGGGTCGGAATCAAGGCGGACAGGATGGGTCGCCTCGCTTCTGCCGGCACCAGAGTGAGCGCTTCGATGAGGATGTTGAACCCGACATGCCGCCCCTGTCGCGGCTTCATCCGAATCAGGGAGAGCGCGGCTTCCACCTGGAGGGACGGCTCGTACTTGTCGTGCGTCAACACGGCCCTCAGCTTTTCGGGACCGTTCACCGTGGTCTCCCAGCGATGAATGTCGTTTTCATCCACACGACATCCACTGGCGAGAGACGCAACGCTCACCAGGACGCACAACAGAAAACAGCTCGCGGTGCGCTCGCTCCGCCCTGCTCGTCCACCACTCGCCATGCGTCCCCTGAGAATGAGGAGGGCGATGGTAGCGCCCGAGGCACCTGCATCAAAAGAATTTCCGGGCTCCTCTCGCCCTGCCTCACTCCCAGGACGCCACACTCCTTCTACAGTGGTGGATTCAGAGCCAGGGGAGCAGGTCCACGCCGCACTGGCCCCGTCGCAAGGCGATGTGCTTCTCCCTACCGACCCCGCCAGAGCTCAGCCAGCACTGCTTCCCTCGCCAGCTCGCCGCCGCGGAGTTCTCGTGGACCTGCTTTCTTGCAAGTGCCGCCATGGGACAGGTATGGGGTGAGGTAGGTTCAGGTGGGCATGAACTTTCCTCTCTTCGCTCCGCGGCGGGCCGAGCCCGCTGCCGCGCCCGGTGCGAAAGGCGCATCGGCGCCCGTCGGCACTGGGACCCCCCGGAGTGCTGTCGCACGCCGCGCGGCCACGGCGTCCCCTGCGGGTTCCCGTGGTCACAGCTACGCTCGGGAGGCGAGCGCCCTGGTGCTGCTCACCTCCGCTCTCTACTGCGTCCTCGCGTTCGCGTCGTTCCGTGCGGACCCGATGCGCCCGGAGATCGCAGGTGAGGACTGGGTCGGACCGGTGGGCGCCTCACTGGCGGGGTGGACCGTGGGTGCACTCGGCACGGTCGCGTGGTTCCTCCCCCTGGAGCTGGCGTTGCTCGCTGCCCCCTTGGTCGGGGGTCGACGCTGGCTCGATGGTCATCGACGGACCGACGAAGGCGCCGTCAGCGCAACCGTCTCGCGGTTGGGTGGCGACGTGGTGGTGGCCGTCGTCCTCGCCGCGATCGGGCACGTCGCCTTCCCCGACAAGCAGGTGTTCGGCGCGATGCCACTCGGAGGAGCGGTCGGAGAACTGTTCGGCGAAATCCTGCGCGGTCTCTTCTCCAGCGTGGGGTCGTACATCATCGGACTCACGGTCGTCGCCCTGATCCTGATCGGTCGTGCGACCTTCTCATTCATCCAGCTGGTCCAGCGCATCGAGCACCTGGTGGGGCTCGTGGTCGCCAAGATCGTGACCTGGGCACGATCACTGCTCGGTGCATGGACAGCCGCGCGCGAGATCGAGCGACGCGAGGCGGATGAAGACACGAGGGCGCCTCGGATCGAGCGCCACTCGACGCCGGATGCAATCATCGCGGCTCTCTCGGACGAGGACGAGCCTTCCCTCTCCAGCAGCACGCCCATCGCGGTCGCCGCAGAGGAGCCTCCGGTTTCATGGGCAGAGCAGTCCCCCCTGCAGCGCAGTGCACCGAGTGAGGTCAGCTCCCCCAAGCCCAAGCGCCCCCGGCGTACCCGAGGCTCCGGGCAGGAGTCCGCCGAAGAAGCGGCGTCCGCCACCACCGGGACCCTCGCCATGCCCGACGGGGATCGCCTCGAGAGTCACGATCCTCCAGAGAGTACCCCGGCGATCGGGACGATGCCTTCAGCGAAAGCCATCCACGAGGGCGACCGTCGTCCAGCCGATACGGGGCCGAAGATCACCACGACCCCCGCCATGCTGCCGTTCACCTCATCCGACCCAATGGATGAGGATGTTGCCGACGCAGCGAGCCAGCCTCGACCGATGACACCCCAGGACGACGACGTCCCTACCCCCTCACCGATCCTGGCTGTCCGCACTTCTGACCTGATCCCTTCCGCGCCCCAGAAAGGGAAGAGCAAGGAACGACGCCCTCGGAACGGTCGGCACGACACCACTCCCTCCGAGAAGACGCGACCGCTCGCGAGCGCGAACGGTGACCCGTCGCACGAGGAGCAAGACCCCTTCGACGTTGATGCGGAGGACACTCCGCCCTCCTCGCGGGCTCAGGAGTCTCTCCCGATGTTGCCGCTGGCCGACCACGCGCCAGCGTCCAGCACGTCTCTCGACGACGCGTCCTGCAGTGTTGCGTGGAGCGACGAGCCATCGCTCGACGAAGAAGAGCCCCCTGCAGGCTCAGCGCACCCCACTCAGGCAGAGAAAGTACGAGACTTGGAGGCCCCCAAGGGGCGGCGACCGCTCGTCGAGAAGGTGTCTGCGGCTTCCGTCGAACGGACGCAGCGATACAGCCCGGCCGCATCGCATGGTCCCGAAGACGCGGCGACCGACGACGCGGTGACCGAGGCCGAGGGGAGCGCTCCGCAGGCTGTCAGATCTCCCGGGAGCCCCCGTACTCCCGAGGCTCTTCAGATCATCGACACCCGCCAGGCACTTCAGCCCGAAAAAGCAGAGCGGGTGAAGGTCATCCCTTCTGCGCGAAAGGGCTTCGCCCTCCCGGCCACCGACATGCTGGAGAGCGCTCAGGGCGGTCGGATGCAGATCGACGAGGAGCAGCTCAAGGCGATGGCGCAGCTCCTCGAGAAGACGCTCGCGGACTACGGGGTGAGCGGCAAGGTCGAGGAGATCCATCCTGGGCCCACCGTCACGACGTTCGAGGTGTCACCAGCGCCAGGCACGAAGGTGTCCAAGGTGGCTGGCCTCGCTGATGATCTCGCCCTCGGCTTGTCTCGCAAGGTTCGTATCGTCGCCCCCATTCCAGGGAAGAATCGGATCGGGTTCGAGATTCCCAACGAGCAGCGACTCCCCGTCAACCTGCGCGAGCTGGTGGAGGATCGCCGGTTCGTGGAGATGAAGTCGCCGCTCCCCTGCGTCCTCGGGCGGGACATCATCGGGACGCCCTACTTCGCGGATCTCGCGTCGATGCCTCACGTGATCGTCGCTGGCGCGACCGGCGCCGGGAAGAGCGTGGGCCTCAACGTGATGCTGGTGAGCTTGCTCTTTCGCAAGACACCCGAGGACCTGCGCCTCTTGATGATCGATCCCAAGGTGGTGGAGCTCGCGCCCTTCGATCGGATCCCCCACATGCTTCTGCCCGTGGTGACGGATATGAAGCAGGCGGCCACCGCCCTCAAGTGGGCCGTGGACGAGATGGAACGTCGCTACCAGCTCTTCGCCAACGCGGGGACGAAGAACATCACGACCTACAACGGCTGGGTCGAGCGTGTACGCCGAGGTGAAGCCAAGCCTCCCAGAGCGCCAGCCCGTGTAACGGCCGTAGCCCCGGATGGGACCGATGTGGAGGTCGACGCGGCGAGGGATGGCTCGGATGTCACGCTGCCCGAGAAGCTGCCGTTCATCGTCATCGTCGTCGACGAATTCGCGGATCTGATGATGCAGCAAGGGAAAGACGTCGAAGCGAGCGTGGCGCGTCTCGCTCAGAAAGCGCGGGCGGCGGGGATGCACGTGATCCTGGCCACCCAGCGTCCGAGCGTCGACGTGATCACCGGGATGATCAAGGCGAACTTCCCGACACGGGTCGCCTTCCGCGTCGCCCAGAAGGTGGACAGCAGGACCATCCTCGATGAGCAAGGGGCAGAGCACCTGCTCGGTCGCGGCGACATGCTGATCAAGATGAACGGCGCCAACGAAACGCGACGCGTGCAATGTCCGTTTTGCTCCGAGGAGGAGGTCCAGCGCATCACGGACTTCCTGCGCTCTCAGGGAGAGCCCGTCTACGACGAGGCGATCCTGGCGCCTCGTGACGAGGATGGCGCCGAGGCTGATGCGACCGACCTGGAGAACGACGCGATGTACGACGCAGCCGTCCGCATCGTCGCCGACACGCGCCGCTGCTCCACCTCATGGATCCAGCGAAAGCTCGGGATCGGCTACAACCGTGCTGCCAAGCTGGTGGAAGCCATGGAAAAGCGTGGGTTGGTGGGCCCCGCCAATGGCGCCAAGGATCGAGAGGTCCTCATATCTCCAGTGTAGGCAACGTTTTCCATTCTCCCTCCACCATGAAGGACTCACGGTAGGAGGGTCGGGTAGAGACGCGCCACGGGTACGTAGTAATGAGGTTGCCGGCACTGGCCGTAGTGATGATGGTGGGTCGCGAGCACGACGTGATGCGCTCTGCGCCCGGAAAATGCATGGACTCGAGCGCTTTGACATTCGCCCGTTCATGCTTCATGGAGCAGCAGGATGGCGGAGGAAGAGCAGCGCACCCGTCTCATCGCCGAGATCGCGAGCCTCCTCAGAACTGAGCACGCGATGCCCCCCGACGCTCGAGCCGCCGGGCTGACATTGATCGGGTGGCTGGCGCGGCGCATGCCTGGCGAGGATGTCTCACGCGCCGGGGTCGAAGAAATGCACGCCCGGCTCGCGGCCAGCGGCCCGGAGCCGTCGGGATTGGGCGATGGGCGCTCGGACTGAATGTGCGGTGCGCATGTCAAGAGGGCGCTTCACGGCCCCCGCGAGGGCTGTGTAGTAGGCACATTCTGCGAGGTCGGGCACTCTGTGGTGGCGCTGCCGGCAGCGTGGCTTGGCATGCGCGAGTTTCAAGGTAACGGCCGCGATTGGGCCTATGATAGGTGGTGCTCATGGCGGACCACGTGGTCGCCCTCCCCGAACCGTACCCCGAAGACGATGAAGACGTCGTCTGGGGCTTGTCTACGGCGAGAACGCTGTGGGGGCGCGGAGAGCGAAACGATGCAATCGTCTGGTTGCGCCGCGCCGCAGAGGCCGCGAGCGCGGCCGGTCAGGCATTTCGCGCCTCGGAGATCGGTCTGTGCGTGAGCGCGCTCGAGGAATCCTTGCGAGGGCTTCCTCCGGAATCTCCCACCGCAGGAATTGAGTTCGAGCGAGCGCCTTCTCCATCCCTTCACGGATCACCCCTCGCACGAGTTCCACCCGCGCCGTCGTTCCCACCGGGGATGCCTTCCCTGCCCTCATCCCCCCCTGGAGTCGGGGTGAGCGGCGGTTACGAGATCCCGGCACACCCTCCCGTGCCCACGTTCGGGCCTCCAGTCCCGCTCATATCCTCGGAGCCAGCGCAGACGCTTGCCGGGACGGCGCAAGCGCTCACCGGCTCCATACATCCGAGCAGGTACCCTGCTGGCCAGAGCGGCGCACCACCTTTCCCTGCGCAGGCTACGCCCCTTCCTGTTCCTCTTTCGATCCCGGTCCCACCACCAGTTCCTCACCTTCCCTCGTTGCCTGTTCCGACGCCGACCACCGCGACGTCGACTTCTTCGACATACCCCGCAGCCCCGGGCAGCCTTCCCTCCGTCTCACCCCCGACCCTCACGCCATTCACCGCGTCACCGTCGACGTTGCCAACGCCCGGTGCGCACACGCTCCCTGGCTCGACGTCGCAGCCTCCGCGTCTCCAGTCCTCCGGACCTCAGGTGGCAAACTCGCCGCTGGGCGCTCTCCTCGAATCGCCCTCGCCTGGCCCCCTGGAGCTCCCTCAGGGAGAATCCAACCTCATGCCCTCCGAGGCGCCGGCTCCTCCCTCGTTGCCACCTGCAAGTCGAGCCGAAGGCGTCGTGGCGAAGACCGTGCGGAAACGGCATCCCCGGGCCCCCATCCTCGATCCATGGTCTGACGAGGCCATCGCTGCTCCGCGTCGCTCCGCGGGGGAGGTGTTCAGCCGCGAGCAGGACGCCTTCCTGGTGGCCCATCGTCCGACGCCAGCCGCCCAGCAGGAGGAGGGCGAGGACGATGTCGTGACCTCGGCAGCTCCCCTCGCCGAGATGTCACTGAAACGGAAGCCCGCACAAGCGCAGCCCTCCGTGGCGCCATCGGCTCGCAAGGTGAGCACCCCACCGACGGGCCGCCTGACCACCGCCGTCAGCTCTGTCCCTCCGAAGCAAGGTCTCGTCGTGCCTCCGGAGGGGGCCAATGAGCATGCAAAGCCTCACCCCCGCACCCCGAGCGCGCCTCCTGCGACAGGGGCAGGCCCTGCCCCAGCGGTGAACGGCCCGCTGACACCAGGAGACTCGGCCGCGGGCACCCCATCGCAGCTCGCCGAGCTTCCGAAGCGTCCGACCCTGGTCCCTCCGCCCACTGCGTCCGTGCCGCCCCCACCACCAGGGCTGACGGCTGCGCCACCGTCGCCCACCTCGCCTGGAGCACAAGCGACACCGACAGCGCCAGCTCCGTCGACAGCCCCTGCCCGAGCGACGGCATCCATACGCCCCGCGGCTCCCGCACGGCGGACCGCATCCATCCCTCCTCCGGCCTTCTCCGCGGCAGCGTCCACCATGTCGCCGCCGTCACTGTCGTCACCGTCCACATCCTCGCCGCCGTCCGTGGCGCCGTCACCCATCAGGAAAATGACTGCCCCAGCCGCGACCTCGAGTTCATCTGGCTCGACGGAAAGCATACCTGGGCCGGTCACCACCGAGGCAGCAGCCGCCGTTACCGACCCCGCAACGCCTCTCGGCTCCCCCTCGCAGAGCGCACCACGGCCTCCCGGAGCCACCCCGACTCGACCCCCTCGCCGCTCGGTACCTCCCCCGGCGCCTTCCGCGCCACGGAGAGCATCCATCATCCCCTCGGCTCCGCTCACGAGCGAGCCGATGCGGCGCGCCACGGAGAGACCTGAAGAGAAAGCAAACGCCGAACCTTCGTTCGTCATCGACGCTCCCGTGGCAACGGCGCCTCCTGCACAGGTGACGCACGACCCTCTGCCACCGAAGACAGACTCTCCTACCTCGAGTTCGGGAAGTGCGCCGCGCTCGCTGCCCGACTGCGCCCCCACGGAGCAGACAGACGCGCTCACGGCAGCGGACCTGGCGAACGTGGACGCCTTCGCCGACCTGCCGGAAGAGATGCACGAGCAACTCGCGCGCGCCACCCGCGTCGAGCAACTGACGATGGATGAAGAGGTTGCCGGATTCGGTGTTGCGCTGGTCCTCGCTGGAGAAGCGTCGGTGTGCACCAGCATCGTGGACACTCCTGCGATCCACGCCACCCCCCACACACTCGTCCCCTCCCGTGGAACCTTGACCGAAGGCGTCCCGCTCCGTGTCGTGGCCGGCGCGGAGGGTGCACGCGTCGCCGTATGGGATCAGGACACCATCGACATTGCGCTGCGCACATGCCCGTGGGTCGTCGACGACCTCCGAGAGGTCGCAGACCGACTGCAAGCCTTCGCCGGGGCGACCATCGGTCCGCTCGGTGACCTCGACGACGATCAGCTTCGTCATGTCCTGGAGCGCCTCCGCGTGCAGCTCTTGAAGCCAGGGGAGGTGTTCCTCTTGAGCGGACACCCGGTACCAGGGCTGGCCATCATCGGAGCCGGGACGGTCGAGCTGCTCGAGAAAGACGACGAGCCCCCCACCGCGGCGGCACGTCCTGGGGACATCCTCTTTGCCAGCGCGCTGCTCTCTGGCCAGCAGGCTCCAGCAACGGCCCGGGCGGCAGCGAGCGGCGCGCTCTTGCTCATCGCGGAACATCGAACGTTGCGCAGCCTCTTCGAAGAAGTCCCCGCGCTGATCCAGCTGCTCAGCGCAGAACTCTGAGCGGCTCAGTGCGGAACGCTGAGCGGCTCAGTGCGGAACGCTGAGCGGCTCAGTGCGGAACGCTGAGCGGCTCAGCGCGACGTCGGCGGCGCAGCTGCCGCACGCTTCGTTTCCCCCTCGCCATCGCCGTCGATCTGCCAGATCAGCTCCGAGGCCCCGTGCGCCCCTGCAAAGCGCAACCCGACCCAGCTCGCCCGCGGAGAGATCGTCGGCCGACCATCCTCCTTGGAGCGCGGAAAACGGATGCGGAACGCCTGACGCCAGACGGTGTTGTACGGATAGTAAGTGCGCTCCAGCGCGTTGGGGCGCCTCACTGCAACGATCTCCTCGGGCGCAGTCTCGTTGCCCGTGTCGTCGATGAGGCGAACGATCCATGCGCTCTCGGGCTTGGTCAGGTCCGCATGTCGCCGCTCACCGCCCTGGATGGCCACGAAGAACTGATGCCGCTGCTGTGTCTCGGCAAGTGCCTTCTCGAGGACCTGCTTCCGCTGGTCGAGGGTGAGTCGATAGTCCTGCACGTAGCGCACGGCATACGCCCACCGGAAATCCCAGGCCTCGAAGGTGGCGGTGGCGGTGAGAAAGTTCTCCAGCTCGGAGAGGGCGATCAAATGCTCGGTGCGTGTCCACTTGCGGAGCACGCTCTCGTAGTCCGTACCGACGTACTCACGTGGCCCCTCGCGCAGGCTGACCGTCGTCGTCGAGCAGCCGCCAAGAAGAAGGGACACCGCAAGGAAGCAACCCAGCACAGATCGGCTCACATCCGTCACGCTCTCCAAGGTACCCGGCGCGGTCTCGGAATGCATCTCGGTCGAGAGCCCGGTGAGGCACCTCGCTCACCGGACCCTCGGCAGGGAGCCCCCTCTCGACTCGTCCTGCGTCCCCTAGATCAGGGGCCTCTCGGCCCCCTACGCTCCCGATGGTCGCCACCCCGGCATTCTTCGCAGTTCGCCTGGCCAAGGACCCGGGACGAGCCTGGGGATACTGTACTAGCTGCGGGGCTGCCAGCTCGGCTTGGCGAGCCGCGCCAGCTTCTCCTCCACCATCAGATCCGCGACGCGGTAGGTGGGGGTCAACGTCTTGCTGCTGCGCTCGGCGATCTCGTAGACGGTGTCGTAGATCTTGTGCGTCCGCTCGCGCGCCTTGTCCACATCGTAGCCCTCCACCTCGAGGGCCACGTTGATCAGACCCCCAGCGTTGATGGCGTAGTCCGGCGCATAGAGGATGCCGCGGGCGTTGAGATCATCCCCGTGGGAGGGCGTTGCCAGCTGGTTGTTGGCTGCGCCAGCGATGATCCCAGCCTTGATGCGGGGGACGGTCTGATCGTTCAGGGCCGAGCCGAGCGCGCACGGCGCAAGGACATCGCACTCCACGTCGAAGATCTGATCCAGGCTCACGATCGTCGCATCGAACTCCCGCTTGGCCCGCTCGGCCTTGAGCGGATCGACGTCGGCCACGGAGATACGCGCTCCCGTCGCGTGGAGCTCCTTGCAGAGGTGATAGCCCACGTGGCCGACACCCTGCACCGCGACGTGGATGCCTTCGAGCGATCCGCGCCCGAGCCGGAACTTCACGCACGCCTCGATCCCCCGGCGCACCCCGAGCGCCGTGAACGGAGAAGGATCACCCGAGCCACCATTCCGCTGATCGACACCGCACACGTTCTTGGTGACGGTGCGGATCACATCCATGTCCTCGAGGCCAGTCCCCGAGTCCTCGGCTGTGATGTACCGCCCGCCGAGATCCTCGACGAAGCGCCCGAAGGCGAGGAAGAGCGCGGCACGATCGAAGTGGGGCGTCGGCGGCTTGATCAGCACCGATTTCCCGCCGCCATGAGGGATCCCCGCGAGCGCCGCTTTGTAGGTCATGCCTCGCGCGAGCCGCAGCGCGTCGACGACCGCGTCCTCTTCGCGCGCATAGCTCAGGAAGCGACAACCTCCGAGCGCCGGTCCGAGCCGCGTATCGTGGATGGCCACGATCGCGCGCAGCCCCGTGCCGGCATCACGCTTCAGATGCACCTCACCATAGTCGTAGTCCGTCATGCGCTCGAAGACGTCCACAGGCAGACTCCTTTCACCTTGAGGCGCGCGGTATACACGGCCTCGCGGGTCCTCGTCCACGACGCGGCGCGCTACAAACCGGGGGCAGGCTCGCTCCGTCGACCCGTCGGGAAGGAGAATCCGACGTTGAGGCGCAGCGCGTAATAGCCGTTCACGTCACCGCGAAGCGGCGTCGTCACCGGGAAAAGCATGCTCAACGCCGGCTGCACCCACGGGAACATGAAGCGGATGCTGGGCGAGACCGCGAACGACGCCCGCTGGTCATCCTTCACCCTGGGATCAGCCGATAGCTGGTAGACCTCCCACACCTCCAGCCCCAAGCCGATGGCCTCCGAGGCGCGATAGCCGAAGTAAAAGGTGGCACGCGCCGTCAGATCGTAACGCGGCTCCCTGGGCCGCAGCGAGCGCAGCACCAGCGACCAGTCCAGCCCTTGACGGAACTGGAAGATGAACGGGCCGGTGACGAGGCGGATGTCGAACCAAGGGCGCGCCACGAGCGTCGTGTCAGCAAAGTAGGCGGCATCCCATGGGCGCACCGTCCGCGCTGCCTCGAGTACATATTGCTCCGCCTCCGACGGGTTGCGCGGCGCGGGCACGACGAGACCAAACCCACCCCCCGACGCCAGCCCTCGCACGCTCGACCAGACACCACGCAGCCAGAACTCGGGGTTACCGAGGAGAATCTTGCTCCCCACCCCTGGCAGCGCCGCCGCAGCCATCTCGTGCGCTCCGCCGACGAACCAGCGACGTGGCACCAGCGGCATCTCGATCTCACCGTGGGCCGACCAGCCGTATGCAGCCCCCGTGCTCGGCGGTTGCGGATCGATGACGGCGATGGTGGTCTCGAAGGTGAAGGTCAGATCGCGACGGGTCAGCCCCGGCAGCGTCGGGGGAGCCGGAGGATCGAAGACGGACAGCTCTTCCTCCAGCGAGCTCATGACGGAGCTGGGGGTGCCCTGAGCCGCCGCGGAGCGGGCCGCGGCGAGTCCCAGGAGTGCGCTGGCCAGGCGCGGAAGGTGACGCGAACGCACGCGCCGATTTACTTCGATCCGACGCCGAAATCGTTGAAGATCGTCACCCAGATGACGAGGGCCACCAGCATCACGAAACCGGCGAAGTGGATGTACATCTCGAGCGTCGCGTTGGGACGGCGCCGGGTCGTCGCCTCATAGAGAAGGAACATCAGTCGGCCACCATCCAGGGCGGGGAATGGCAATAGATTGAACGCCCCCAGGTAGGCCGAGAGGGCTCCGAGGAATTCCAGGTACTCGGACAGACCCCGCTTCGCGGCGTTGGCCGTCTCCTCGATGACCCGCTTTGGCCCCCCCAGCTCGCCCTGCACCTTGCCCGTGATCCACTGCCCGAGCCCGACGATGAAGTTTTTCACCACCGTGGGCGGCATGGTGATCGCGAGGACGGCGGCCTCCTTGGCGCCGACCGGCTCCTTCATCGTGCGTGCGCTGACGCCAATCCGGCCCTTGCCGTTGTCGTTGCGCGGCGTGATCGGGATGTCCAGCCGCTGCCCTGCCCGTTCGATCCCGAGCACCAAGGGCGTGTCCGGGTTCTTCGAGATGATCTCGGCCATCTTGTCGAAGTCCTGCACCGGCGTGCCAGCGACCTCGACGATCTTGTCGCCATCGAGCATCTGTGCGGCTGCCGCGGGAGAATCGGGCACGATGTCGACGTCCGTGGAGCGGACGACCTTTCCATCGACCACGACCAGCTTGCCCCCGATCATCAGGCTCGCGAAAAAGAGGACGGACGCGAACAGGTAGTTCGCTGCAGGCCCAGCGAAGATCGCCACGATGCGGCCCATCAAGCTGGCGTTCGCGTAGCTGCCCTTGTCGTTGGGATCCACGTCTTCGAGCGGGTTCATCCCCGCGATCTGGACGTAGGCGAGCAGGGGGATCATCGCGAACTGGTAGTGCGTCGGCCCGTGGCGCTCCGGATCGTGGCGGCCCAGGCGCAAGCGCACCTTCCCCGCGGCCGTCGTGAACCAGAAGTACCCATCCTGCGGGATGATCTTGAAGAACGTAGGCCCCACGCCGATGGAGAACTTGAGCACACGCATCCCGTAGGCGCGCGCAGCCAAGAAATGCCCCGCTTCATGGACCACCATGAGCAGGGCGAGCCCGACGAATCCCAGAACGACGTACCAGGCGGCCATCTCCCAGGAGTCTAACTGGGGCCGAGGCCTTCCGCACGAAGCAAGCACTCCCCCGCTTGACGAGCAGCCGCCCCGCAGAAAATGCGCCTGACGAGGGGCCTCGGGTGGACCTCCAAGGGACCGGACGCACACCTGCTACCCTCGAGGGAAACTCCCTGCGACGTGGTAGACCGGCCGCCCGATCCCTTCAGAGGGTGGTCCGCCCCCCTCCGGAGGCGCCCCGCTCAGCGTCCGACGAAGAACGACACCCCGAAGGTGATGAACGGCAAACCCGCTCGGAGCGTGAGCGCAATGTCATCGTTGAAATGGTAACGCCCGCCCAGCATGAACGCAGGGTCGGCGTACACGTCGGCAAAGAACCCGTCACTTCGAAGGACAGCCCCGATGTCACCGAAGGCGCTCCACTTGTCGTTGAAGAAGAAGTTCCATTGCAACGTCACCGGGACCCAGACCCAGAAGTCTTCCCGGCAATACTGGCAGTTCGTGAAGTCGACGCCGAACGAGATGGCGACCGTGTTGTTCAGCTTCGGGATGAAGGCCGGGTCGGCGAGCTCGATGGATGCCCGGAAGCCCGCGCCAAACTCGGGATCACCAAAGGAACGAAACCGACCACGCGGAGCGCCAGCGTAGTTGTAGCGCCAGAAGATGGAGTTGATGTGCGGCTCCAGCTCCGCACGGTACTGCGGGTGATCGTTGGGGTTCTTGATCGAGGCCGCGGCCTCCGGGGCGACGGAGAGGAGGGTGGCCGTTGCAAGCGCGGTACTCGTGAAAAGCTTGAGCGCCTTCATGCCTACGTCGTAACAGAGGTCCGGCCATTCGGGAAAGCGTGTGCAGGTGCTCGGTGCGCAGGGGTTGATACTCGGGGAACGTTCGCCGTCCTGTGCGAACGGGTCTGACCACACCAACGTGCGCTGGCGCGCCACCTCGTCCAAGCGTTGGTCAGAGATCGGCGTGCTCCTCATCGGGGCTCTCCTGATCGGCATCAGCGACGACGCGCGTGCACAATCGCTCCCCTCGGAGAGCGGTCTCGAGGTCACCGTCCGCGGCGATGCCTCGGGCGGCTACACGACCCGCGCGACCGTCGACGAGAGCCCACGCGCCCCCCTCGACGCCGCGGCGGTCCTCGCCGGACTGCCCAGCGTTCATGTGCGACGACTGGGCGCGGACGGCTCCTTCGGGACGCTGTCGGTGCGCGGCGCCGCCTCTTCTCAGGTCGGTGTCTTCCTCGCAGGCATCCCGCTGACGAGCGCCGCCGATCCCTCCCTCGACATCGGCTCCCTCCCTCTCTGGCCTGGCGCGTCGTTTCGCGTGCACCGTGGCTTCGCGCCCGCCGCGCTGGGTACCACCGGCTACCTGGGTGGCGTGCTCGCGATCGAGCCCCCCTCCGCCGCGGCGCGTGAGCGGACCACCTGGTGGACCGCCGCGGGCTCCTTCGGCGCCCTCAAGCTTCGCGTTGGCGAGACACGCCGCACTGGCCCGGTGACGGTGGCAGCCGGCCTCTCCGCCGGGAGAGCCGACAATGCCTTCCCGTTCGAGCTGGCCGATCCGATCACCGGCGCGCCTCGACCACTCACCCGCAGCAACGCGGGTTACCGCTCGGTCAGCGGCCTCGCGCGGGTCTCCGTGGATCTCGGCTGGGGCTCGGTGGGCGCGCTCGTGTTCGGCGACGTCCGCCGGCAAGGCCTCCCTGGCGCCGCCGAGAGCCCGACGACGGTCTCTCGTCTCGACCTCACACGCGTGGCCGTCGGCGTCGACGCGATCGCTCGTACCGGCGCGCAGTCCGCGGCGCGCGCCCTCGTGTGGGTACGACGTGAAGGCAGCGTGTTCTCCGATCCTCTCGGTGAACTCGATCCGCTGCGTCCCGGCGCCCACGTCGAGGAAGCCATCGAAGCTGCCGGAGCGCAGCTCGGGTGGCGAGGTCACCCGCTCGACTCCCTCTCCGTCGGCGTCGTGGTGGACGGGCGCGCCGAGAAGTTCTCGCCTGGCGCGCTCGCGCAGATCGAGGCGCAGCGCCTGGCAGGGGGCGCTGGGGTCGACGCGGTCTGGCGCCCTCATCTACCGCGGCTGGGCTCCCCGCTGGCGGTCACCGCCACCGCCCGCGTCGACACCCGCCGGGACGAGGCGGAGGGCAACCCATCCGCGGAGCTGGCCCCGAGCGGCCACGTGGGCGCGATGCTCACGCTCACCCCGGCCGCGGTGCTCGCGGTGCATGCCGGAGCGCTGCGCCGCTCACCCGGCTTCGTCGAACTCTATGGCAACCGCGGCACCCTCCGAGGCGATCCCACGCTCCGCCCGGAGCGCGCCCTCTCCATGGACGCCGGACTGCAAGGGGAGGTGGGGACCGGACAGGTCCGGCTTTCCTACGAAGCCGTCGGCTTCGCGACGGCTGCACGCGATCTGATCGCCTTCGTCCCGCTCGGCAGGAGCACCTTCCGGGCAGAAAACCTCGACCGGGGGACGCTTCTCGGTGCGGAGCTGCTGGTCACCCTGTCCGCGCGACGCCTCCGCACTTCCATCAGCTACACCCTGCTGAGCGCACGGAACACCGGCGACGACCCGCTCACCACCGGCCGACCTCTCCCTGGCCGACCAGCGCACGACCTCGCTTACGACGCAGCGTACCGTCTCGGCCCCGTCGTCCTGCGCTACAACCTCGACGCCGTCGCGGGGACCACCGTCGACGAAGGAGGGACGGTGGTGTTGCCGCCGCGGGTGCTGCACGGCGTCGGCGCGGCGCTCGATGTCCCCTGGCTCCCTGGTGTCCAGGCGAGCATCGACGTGAACAACCTGTTCGATCTCCGCGTGCTCCACACGGGCTCGGCGCTCACGACGCGCGCCGTGGCACTGCCCCTCAGCGATTTCCTCGGCTTCCCGCTCCCAGGCCGCGCGGTGTGGGCGACCCTTCAGTGGAGCCATGCCCGCAGCGAATGACACGCGCGGATGATCGCGGTATCCACGAGGAGGCCGGGGTGAATCATGCGTGACAAGCGGTGGAAATCGGTCCTGCTCTTGAGCGCCGTCGGCGTCGCGTCGTGTGCGCGGGAGATCCCCGTCCCGGGACCTCCGCCCGATCGAACGCCGCCCGTGCCGCGACCCATCGACGGCTCGACGGGCGAACCAGGCAAGACAGGACCGAGGCAGGGCCTCGGCCCGACCGCCTTCATCCGCACTCAGGACTCGGATCACTGGGTGTCGCAGACGTTCCAGATCCAGGACCGTCACCGCCGCGTGCTCCTCGTCGGCAAGCCCGAGCAGCCCTCGGTGCGCATCCCGCGACTCGCGCTCAACAACCGCGAGCCGACGACGGAGACCGTCGAGTACCCCGTGTCGCAGTCGTTCGACAACCTCCAGGACGCTGCGAACGCGGCGGAGGGCGGAGATCTGATCGCCGTGCTGCCCGGGAGCTACGTCGGCTTCGTGCTCGGGGACAAGGCGAGCGCGGAAGACGGGAGCTACATCCACATCAAGGCGCTCGGTGCTCCCGGCGAGGTCGTCATCGACCGGCCCAGCGTCGAGGATCCCAACTGGATGATCTATCTCCAGGCGGCCCACCACGTGATCATCGACGGGTTCAACGTCGCTGGCGCCAGCCAGCCTCGCCGTCAAGGACAGCAAGCCGCCCAGGGCCGCGCGCCTCGCGCGGGCATCATGATCGACGGCTCCTTTGGGCGTACGAGCAAGCTTGCCCACCACGTGGTCGTGCTCGACAATTTCTCGCATCACCACCGGAAGTGGGGCCTGCACGGTACCGACACGCACTCCGTGCTGCTCCAGGGCAACCTCTTCTCGCACTCGGCCGAGGAGCATGGCGCCTACGCCTCCGATGGTTCCGACAACTGGGTCGTTCGCCGTAATGTCTTCTTCGCCAACCACGCGGGTGGGTTCCAGGCCAACCTGGATCCCGAGTCCTCGATCGAGGAGCTGCTCACGCACCCGTCCTTCCGCGGGTACGGGCGCGAGTCGACCCGCGCCTGGGCGGAGAACCTCCTGCGCACCGCGACCCAGCGCTTCGGAGAACACGGCTTCCCCGACGGCAGAGGCGTCAACTTCATCATCGAGGAGAACGTGCTCAACGGGAACGGTCAGGCTGGCGGCGCCGCCATCAACGCCGCCGGCCTGTCGGAGTCGCTGATCCAGAACAACCTGATCTACGGAAACCAGTCCGCAGGCATCGCGCTCTGGAACGACGACAACCTGTGGGACGAGCCCTTGGTGAAGCCCGGCCCGCGCACGGCCGCGGAGGTGAGTGGCCCCGAGACCCTCCCGCTCTGGGGCTGCCAGCACGTGGTCCTCCGCAACAACACGGTCATCATGAGCCGGTCGAGCCGCGCCGCCATCCAGTGCGGTCCGGGCAGCTTTGGCTGCCGCGTCCGCAACAACATCCTCATCAACGACGGGACGAACTCCCTGGAGATCGCCCCCACCGCCGTCTACAAGTTCGACGCGAGCCACAACGTCCTCAATCAGGTGGTGTACGACGGCACCGCGCCCGCCTTCAAAAGCCTGGCGATCTCCCTCCCCGAGAAGAATGCGACGCTCGGCGTCACGCGCGCGCGCGTGGCCGCCGAGTTCGTGCGCAACGGCGATGAGCCGTGGGTGCTCCTCGATGGGAGCTGGTGGAAGCTGAACCCTGCTCGACCGGACTTCCGTCCCAAGCAACGCTCGTCGCTCTTCACCGCCCAGGGTGACGCCCAGGAGCTGCCCATACGCGATCTGATGGGCGTGAAGCGGGTGAGGCCCGACCTCGGCGCGCTGACTCCTGCAGCGGAGTGACCATCAGCTCACGCCTCGAGCTGCTCTGCTTCAGCGCAGGAGCCCGAGCCAGCGCCCCGCTGCGAACAGATCCTCGACGCAAACGTCCGCCACGTCCTCGAACCCACGCCCCGCAGCAGCGCCTTCCGGGACAGCGATCACGATCGCCCCCGCCGCTCGACCCGCGGTCGCTCCTGCCAGCGAGTCTTCGAGGACCGCGCACCGCGCGGCCGGTACCCCCAGCTCCGCCGCCGCCCGCAAGAAAATGTCGGGCGCAGGCTTGAGGTGCTGCACGTCTTCCCCCGTCACGATCGACCCGAGCCGCGCGCGCAGCCCGAAGCGCTCCACCACCGCGCCCACGAGCCGTCGATGGGACGAAGATGCGAGCGAAAGCCCCACCTGCTGCTCCTCCGCCGCATCGAGGAGCGCCTCCGCGCCCGGCTTGAGCACCAGCTCACCCACCTGCTCGATGAACCGATCCATGACCCACGCGGTGTCGCGATCGAGATCCAGCGGGAACCCGAACCGCTCCCCCATCTCGGCAATCGTTGCCCGCAGCCCGCGACCGAGGCAGGTCACGGCGTCCGCTTCGGTCCACTCGAACCCCCGCGCACGGCAGAACGCCTGTTCGATCGTGAACCACAAGGGCTCCGAGTCCACGAGCAGCCCGTCCATGTCGAGGAGGAGGGCTTCGGCACGACGCGTCGTCATGCCGCCTCTCTAGCGCATCGGCCCCGGCGCTGCGCCGGGGAAGCGCCGCCGTGAACCTTCAGAGGGTGGCCGACGACCCCGCCTCACGCAGCGAACAACCGCTCCACGAGCGCGACGGGTCGATCGCCTTCCAGCACGCGCTCGAGCGCCTCGAAGGTCCCGGCTTGCACCCCGCGCGACCGCGCGAACTGCACCACCCGGGGGATCAGCGGGATGGCCTCCACCCGCAAGCGCGCCTCCAGGACTGCTTCCTCGATGGAGCGCCCGCGCGCCAGTGCGCGACCCAGCACGACCTCTGGACGCCCCTCCAGCCCGATCGAGGCGAGCAGATCCCCGTAGCCGCCGAGGCCCAGCATCGTGCGCTCTTCCGCGCCGGCCGCTGCGGCGATCCGCGCGGCCTCCTCGACCCCTCGAGAAATCAACGCGGCCTGCAGCCCCGGTCCGGCGCCCGCCTCTTGAGCGAAGCCGACGCCCACGGCCAGACAGCCGACCAGCGCCGAAGCCCACTCGAGCCCGCGCAGATCCGACGTGCCGTACACCCGCAAGCCGCTCGACTGGAAGGCGCGGTTCACGGTCGCGAGCACCTCGGGGAAAGGAGAGCCGCACAACATCGCCGACGGCAAACCGCGCAGCAGCTCGTCGGCCTGCACCGGTCCTCCGAGCGCCCCCACCCGCCTCACCGGAGTCTCGTCCCGGATCAGGTCCGACATCGTCTGCAACTCGTCGCCCGTCAGCCCACGCACCCCGTGCACCACCGCGTGACCACCGTCGAGGTGATCGCCGAGGGCGCGCAGCGCGACCTGCGCCGAGCTCGAAGGGACCGCCACGATGAGCAGGCGTGCCTGCGAAACCCGAGCGTACTCCCGGGTCAGCTCGGGCCGCCCCTCGCCGCTCCCCTCACGCAGTTCGGGCTGCTCGCGCCGCGAGAACAGGATCACCTCCGCTCCCGCCCTCCGAGCGGCCCGCGCCAGTGCCACCCCCCAGGTGCCACCGCCGATGACACCCACCTTGATCCGCGGCTCGTGGCTCATGTCATCCCCCCGGCAGCCGCCCCGTGAGCGGCCGCGACATCCTGGCTCGCCGACACACTCTCGGTCGACGTCGATCCAGTAGCCGTGACGCGGAGCGGGGGAGGCGGCGGCCGCACCCCGAGACCCGCGGGGACACCAGGCGGCGCGAGTACGTCCCACGCCACGCCGTGCGCCGCGAGGCGGTTCTGGTAGTAGAACAGCAAGTTGGTGTCACAGACGGCGATCCCGTCGGGCTGAGATTTGAGCACGGGCGCCGCATGGTAGCCGGCGAAGGCACGCAGCGCCCGCTCCACCAGCTCCCCGCCCGTGCCGTGCCGCGTGTCCTGCCCGAGCCTCACACACCCCTGTGCCTCCAGCCCGCGCAACCGATCGCGCAGCGCGACGACCTCCGCGGCGAGATCGTCGCGCGGGATCACCGTCTCGCGCAGGCGGAGCACCTGGAAAAGGTCCGCGCCTCGCGTCTGCCGCTTCAGCCGCTGCATCACCGCCGTCGCGACCAGGTGGGTCGCCATCACCACCGTGTCCCTCGCGTACGCGCGGCAGATCTCCTCTCCCAGATCCCGCGCATACTGTGCATCCCGCGGAGGATCGAGCACGACGTCGCCCCGCAGGTCGCGCACGTAGCTCGCCGGGTCGACCTCACGTCCCCGCAGGTCGTACGAGCGCCCTCGTGGATCGACGCGGTTGCCAAAGGGATCCAGCGGGCTCGAGAACCGGATGACGACCGCGCCATCCATCCCGAGCAGCTTGCGCATGAACGCGGCCACCCGACCCACCCGGGTCGACTCGTCATCCTCGATGATGAACCGCCCCTTGCCAGCTTCGGACAGGAAGTCCGCGATCAGCGTCTCCGCCTCCAGGGTGATCAGGTAGTTGATCGTCGCAGGCACGAAGAAGATCCGGCGCTCTGCACCGGCGAGCAAGGTGCGCGTGTACGCCTCGAACGCGCTACCCACGAGCCCCAGCTTCAGCCGACGCTCCACGCCTCCCGAGCGCGAGCGCGTGCCACCTGGAAAGAAGAGCGAGTGGTAGCCGCGCTCCAGCAGCACGCAGGAGTAGGTCTTCAGGACATCCTTGTACAACCCGTGCCGGATCCGCCGATCGACCCGGTACGCGCCGAGGTTGTGCATGAAGAAGGAAAGGATCGGGTTCGTGAACAGGTTCTTGCCTGCACCGTAGGTTGCGGGTGGCAACCCCGCGCGCTCCAGCGCGTAGCCGAAGACGATCGAGTCCATGTTCGAGAGGTGCGTCGGCACGTAGACGACCGTCCCCTGGTGGATCAGCGCTCGCAGCTCCTCGAGCGGCCCCTCGACCACCACCTTGTCCGCCAGCGCGTCCAGGCTGACCAGCGCCTTCGGATCGCGCGCCAGGGTCGCGAGCTTGCGCGGTGCCAGCAGCGCGGTCACCAGCGGCGGCACCAGGCGGGTCGACACATCGTAGACCCGCTCGTCGAAGTTCCCCGCGACATCCCACGCAATGCGCTCGGCATGATCACGGAGCAAGCGCTGCCGCTCCCCCTCCGACATACGGCTGATCGTGCGGGCGACGCGTTGCCACTCCCCGAGCTCGCGCGCGCCCTCGGGCCCCTTCACCCCCTCCAACCGCTTGACCTCGTGGTACGCAGCGTCGTTCAGCGTGAGCAAAGGCTCCCGGGTGGAACTCAGCACCCGGTGAACCACCTCGTGAACGATCGACCCTCTGGCGTCGTTGAAGCCGAAGATGGGGGCGTGGCGGTGCATGCCCCATTGGTACAGAATCCGGCCCGGCTGCGCGAGGCCTAGTGCTGCGTACCCGGGCTCGGGACCTATCGGCACCTGCGCTCCCGAGGGTCGCACCCCACGGATGTTTTGCAGAGCGCCTCGCCGAGGATCCCGGACGAGCCGGGTGAGCACAGGTCGGCATGCGGGGTCGATGCCGCGCCCTGCGCCGCGTCTCGCGCTTACCGGAACGAGTCCTTCGCCTGCCGGACGGCAGCGAACACCTCGGTGCGGCTCTTGCCAGGAAAGCGTGAGCGCATCGCAGGCACGTCGCAACGCAGGAACGGGTTGGTCCCCAGCTCCTCCGCCAGGGTCGAGCCGACCGTGGGTTCTCCACGCTCACGGGCTGCCTTCGCTTCGGTCAGCTTGCGCCCGATGGCCTCGCTCTCGGGCTCCATCGACTGGGCAAACCGCAAATTGCCGACCGTGTACTCATGCCCGCAGTACACGCGCGTCGTCGGCGGAAGCGCCGCCAGCTTGTCGAGCGACGTCACCATGTCCTCCGGCGTGCCCTCGAACAAGCGCCCACACCCCGCAATGAACAGGGTGTCGCCCGTGAACACCGCGTCTTCGACGTGATACGATACCGCCCCCATGGTGTGACCGGGCACGTGCAACGGGCGCAGCTCGAGCCCAGCAGCACGCACCCATCCACCCTCCTCCACGCGCTCGGTCTGCGCGGGCACCCGTCCTGCATCGCTGGCGTGCGCATAGACGGGCAGCTCTCCGTACTTTGCGCGCAGCGCCTCGTTGCCCCCCACATGGTCATGGTGATGGTGGGTGTTGACGATGGCGACGAGGTGCAGGCCTTCCCGGTCGAGCGCTTCGATGACGGGCGCGGCCTCTGACGGATCGATGACCAGGGCCTCGCGCGCGCCGTCCGCGTGCACGAGGTACGCATAGTTGTCGCTCAGGCACGGCACGGGCAGGACGCGCATGGCTCAGAACCCCGGATTCTCCACGCCGCCACGCAGGACGCGACGCGGCGCTGGCGTTGGTTTGGAAACTCGTGTCTTCGTCGTCTCGACGGCTCGCTCCGTCCGATGTTGCTCCTCGGTCTCACCGCGCGCAGACCCCTCACCGTGGACCTTCTCCTGGCTCCTCAGCTCGGTCTTCAATGCGCTCAGGCGCTCGTTGATCGGCGCGAGCCGTCCTGCAAGCGAGCCCGTGGCTTGCGCGACCACGGGCGCGATTGGCCGCAGCTGTGTGGCCATGAGCACGGCGCCCACCGCGAGGAGCAGCGCTCCGAGCGCAGCCGCGAGCGGCGCGAGCCCACGAGCACGAGAGGGCCATCGTCTCACCTCGCCCGCGAGCCCACCGCTCCCGCGGCCGAAGAGCCGCCCTGATGCTGGTGTCGACACAGGCGCCCCGCTCGCACCGCGGCCCGACCCTCCCGGACCTTGACGCAAGCTCGACGGCATCGCCGCGAGCGCAGCCTCCAGCCGCTCCGCAAGCTCCCGCGCCTGCCCGATCCGTTGATCACGGTCCTTGATCAGGGCGCGATCCACCACGGCCGCGAGCTCAGGTGACACCGCCGGCGCGAGCGAGCGCACCGGCTCGTGGGGCTTGCTCAGGATCGCCACCATCAGCGCGTTGTAGTTCGGTGCCTCGAAGGGATGCCGCGCGGTGAGCGCCTCGTAGAGCATCACGCCGAGGGACCAGAGATCGCTCCGGCCATCGATCTCCTCTTCCCCGCTGGCCTGCTCGGGGCTCATGTAGGCCGGCGATCCCAGCACCGCGCCCGTCAGCGTCCGGATGTGGTCCACGCCTCGCACGCCGTTCGCCTTGGAGACGCCGAAGTCCAGGATCTTCGGTACGATCTCGCCCGTGGGCTGCTCGGCGAGGAACACGTTCGCGGGCTTCAGATCGCGGTGGACCACGCCGCGGACATGCGCCTCTTCCAGGCCGCGCGCCACGAAGGCGATCCACGCCGCGGCCTCGTGAGGCGGGAGCGCCCCCGCCGACTTGAGGCGCGTATCCAGCCCCTCGCCTTCGAGCAGCTCCATCACGATGTAAGGCGCGCCATCCTCGGCCTGCCCCACGTCGAACACGTCGACCACCGCCGGGTGCCGGATCTGCCCGCAGACCCGCGCTTCCTGGAAGAAGCGCTGCAGCGCCTCCCGGTTCTGCGCCAGCTCGGGCAAGAGGACCTTGATGGCGAAATCGCGGTGCGTGAGCTCGTTGCGCGCCGCCCACACCGTCCCCATGCCACCAGCACCGAGAGGCCGGAGCAGCCTGTATTTGCCGGAGATGAGGTCGCCTATTCTCACGTGGCGCGCCCCCCGAAGCAGAGGGCGCCCCGCGCGGGGGACGCCCTCGGACACTCAGTTCACTCAGTTCTTGCGCTGCTGCGCCGCGGCGAGCTGCTGCTGCTGCTGCTGCAGGAACTGCGCGACGAGCTTGGAGCGCTCGATGGCGAACTGCTTCACTTCCTTGGTCGGCGAGCCGGCCAGCGCGTTCAGGAGCTTGGTGACGCGCTCGATCTGGCGCGACTGGAAGAGCGCCTCGAAGTAGTTGTTCGCCAGCCGGACGTCGCGGCTCATCTTCGACTCGTGCGGCTGGAGCAGGCGCATCACGGCCTCCAGATCGCCCTTCTGACCGTAGAGCGCGGAGAGGCAGAGCAGCGCGAGCGGCTCGTCCGGGTTCTTGTCGACGGCCTTCTTCGCGTACTCGATGGCCTTGTCCCGCGTCTCTTCCTTGGAGGCGTAGAAGCCCTGGATCGCGATGAACGGCGCCGGATTCTTCTCGGGCGCGAGCTTCTCGAGCTCCTTCGCGGCCTCCTCCTCGTTGCTCTGCTGAGCGATGTGCTGGAAGAGGTACGCCCAGGCGTCGATGCACCCGTGGTCGATCTGGATGGCCTTGTCGACGAACTCGCGCTCCTTGTCCGTCTCCTTCTTCTGCTGGAAGAGCTTGGCGAGGTGGAGCGACGGGTAGGGGTTGGTCTTGAGCAGGTTCTGCGCCCCCTTGAGCGTCCCTTCGGCCTTGTCGAGCTTCTCCTGCGAGAGCTGGGCGATGCCGAGGGCCAGCCAGTCCTCACCGTTGCCGCCCTTGGCGACGATCTTGGTGAGCACCTGCTCGGCCCGCGCGAGGCGGTTGTACTTGAGCAGCTCCTGCGCGTAGATACGGCCGCGGTTCAGGTCGTCCTGGCTCTCGACCCAGTGCTTCTCCAGGCCGGCGAGGAGGTCCTCCAGGCCGATGGCGATCGGGCGCCCCTGTTCGTCCTGCACCTGCACCGCCGGACCGTTGAAGCCGAGCAGCTTCCACATGTCGTCGACCGCGAGCGCCGTGGGCCCCTTCTCGAGCATCTCCTTCAGCTCGTCGGTGGGCTTGTTCAGGGGAATGACCACCATGGCGTTGTTGGGCACACCGCTCGGGAACGCGCTGACCGGCGCCACGATGGCCGCACCGCCCGAGATCTGAAGGCCTGCCGCTTGCTGTTGCTGATCGTTGCCCGTTGCCATGGTCGCTGCTCCGGTGTTTCCCGCCCAGGCGCGCCGCACCGTGGGGATAGCCCAACCCCGCTTGAGAGCCTGAGCCCGGGTGGCTCGGACGATCCGCGGGGTGGAAGGGGCGCGAACGCTAGCAGGGAGGGACCAGCCGGGCAACGGGGGAGCTTTCGTCGTCATCTCGACCTTTTTGCGATCTTCTCGCGGGCTCTGTTCGACGTGGTGGCGGGCTGGTCGCGACGTCCCCTGGGCTGCCCACGCGTGCGCCCTGGTCCGCCGTCGATCCCCCCACGCCAGAGTCTAGTACAGCCTGGTCCGGCTGGCATCTCGACCTCGGCCTGGCGCGAAGCGCCTCCGCTCCGCGCGGATCATCCCCCCACTTCGTCCGGCGTTTCAGCGGCGCCACGCAGCCGCTCGGCGAGGTGGGTGCGCCGCTCCTCGCGCCTCGTCTCCCCGAGGGCGAGCGACACGGCGCGCGGGTCGGCCACCAGCACCACCAGCCGCTTGCCTCGGGTCACCGCCGTGTAGATCAGGTTCCTCGACAGCATCACGAAGTGCTGCGTCAGCACCGGCACGATCACCGCCGGGTACTCGCTGCCCTGGCTCTTGTGGATGCTCGTCGCGTACGCGAGGGTCAGCTCGTCGAGATCCCCCTCCTCGTAGTCGACCTCCCGCTCGTCGAAGCGCACCCGGAGCGTCCGCTCCTCGGCGTCCACATCGACGATGAACCCCACGTCGCCGTTGTACACCTCGCGGTCGTAGTCGTTGCGGAGCTGCATCACCTTGTCACCGAGCCGCAGCGTCTTCTGCCCTCGCGTCACCGTTGGCCCCGTCGGGTTCAGCGCGGCCTGGAGCGCCACGTTCAGCGCCATCGCCCCCGCCTCGCCCTTGTGCATCGGCGTGAGGATCTGCACGTCGCGGCGTGGATCCAGTCCGAAGCTTCGGGGGATGCGCCGGGTCACCAGGTCGAGGATGGTCTCGGCGGCCGCGGGCGCGTCCCGGCGCTCGATGACGTAGAACTCGCCCCCGGCGCCCTCCGCGCTCTCGGGCCTCTCGCCGTCGTGGATGCGATGCGCGTTCTGCACGATCATGCTGCCCTCGGCCTGACGGAAGATCTGCGTCAGCCGCGCCGTCGGCACCTCGCCCGAGCGGATCACGTCCCGGAGGACCGCCCCGGCGCCGACCGAGGGGAGCTGATCCACGTCGCCCACCAGGATCAGCCGTGACCCTTTCGGGGTGGCCTGCAGCAAGGCGTCGGCGAGCGTCAGATCGAGCATCGACGCCTCGTCGACGACGAGCGCACCGGCGTCGATCGGCCGCTCCTTGTTGCGGTTGAACTTTCGCTGCTTCGGATCGAACTCCAGCAGGCGGTGGAGCGTCACCGCCTCCTTGCCCGTCGACTCGCTCATCCGCTTGGCGGCGCGCCCGGTCGGGGCCGCGAGCCGTGTGCGCACACCGGCTCGGTCGAGGCAGGAGAGCACGGCCCGCACGATGGTCGTCTTGCCGACGCCAGGCCCTCCCGTGATCACCATCACCTTGCTCCGTGCTGCCAGCGCGATCGCCTCGCGCTGGGCCTCCGCGAGCTGCACCTTGGCCTGCGCCTCGAACGCGGCGATGGCATCGCTCGCGGCGGCGGCCAGCCGATCGCCCCCGCTCACCTCCGTGCGCAGGAGCGCGTGCAGGCGGTGCGCGAGCCGCACCTCCGCCTCGTGGAGCTCGCGCGGGTAGACCGCGGCCTCGCCCGTGTGGAGCTGCTCGATCCGCACGTGTCGGCTCTGCGCGAGCGCGTCGATCGCCGTCTCGGCCTCCGAGGGCTGCCGCTCCAGCATCCCGGCGGCGAGCGCGGCCAGCTCGGCTCGCTCCGCGTAGACGTGCCCGCGCGTGGACAGATCGTTCAGCGTCTGGAGCACGCCGGCTTGCACGCGCTCGGGGGAGTCTTCGCGGAACCCGATCGAGCGGGCCAGTTTGTCCGCCGTCTTGAAGCCCACACCCCACACGTCGAGGGCGAGCCGGTACGGCGCGCGGGACACCACCTCGATCGCCTTGGGTCCGAAGCGTTTGTAGATGCGGGACGCGAGCGACGGCGACGCCCCGTGTGACTGGAGGAAGATCATGATCGCGCCGATGGCGCGGTGCTCGGCCCACGCCTTGGCCACCGCCTGGATGCGCTTGACGCCGATGCCTGGCACCTCCGAGAGCCGCTCGGGCGAGCGGTCGAGGACCTCGAGCGTCTCGGTGCCGAAGGTGGCGACGATGCGCTGGGCGAAGGCCGGACCGATGCCGGGCACCATGCCCGAGCCGAGGTAGCGCTCGAGGCCCTGCAGGGTGCTCGGGGCGATGGGGAGCAGGGTCTCGACGCGGAGCTGCTCGCCGTGCTTCGAGTCGCGCTCGTACTTGCCCGTGGCGCGCACGCGCGTCCCCGGAGGCGCCGGCGGCATGACGCCGACCCACACCTCCGGCGGCTGGCCCGGGTCGACGCCGACACGGATGACCCGAAAGCCCGTTTCCTCGTTCTCGAAGGTGACGCGAACGACCTCTCCCTCCAGGGTGATCGGGCCATCGCCGGCGACGACGCGCTGGGTGAAGAGGGCGGGCTGTCGTGGTCCCTGAGGACGCTCGGGCGCGCCGCCACGTCCGAGCGTGTTCGACATCGGATCTTTTCGCCCGGGCGCCGCAGGCCTGGAGAGGGCCGACGCCGGCGCCTGTCGACGCGCGGTCTGGAGAGCGGTCGGGGCGCTCGCCCGCGGAGAAGCGGCCTTCACCGCGCGTGACGTGCGCGAAGGCCGGGGCGCGGGATGCTCACCGCCGGCCCGTCCGGCGCGGCCGCTCGGAGGACGCGGAGACACGGCGGCAGCATGAGACCAGGCGGCGCCCGGGGGCAAGGGGGCCACCGTGAAGCGGCTGAGGCGAGGACCCCACCGTGGAGCGCAGGACAACCCACGGAGGTGCGCATGGCCCGTGGCTCGTCGCGTCGTCGTGAGCCCATGGTGGGGCGTCGAGGTGCGCACGCGATGTCGTCGAGGCGCGCACGCTCGTCTGTTCGTCACGTCACGAGTCCCTCCTGCAAGCCAGGACGGCGACGGGCATCGCGATGCGCGCTGTCCATCCGGCGAGGCGCCCATCATGCGTCGCGAGGCGCATCTTGCGCCGCAATGAGCATCGCGCGCCGCTGCGTGCATCTCGCGTCGGCGCACACTGCATGCGTCGACGCACACCGCGTGCGTCGACGCACCTCTCGTGAGCCGTCCACCTCGACACCGTGCGCGAACCCGCGCACGCGAAGCGCTCCGTGCGCGTGGTATCGAGGACACTGACGGCACATCCACGCGGACTCCCGCGTGCGTGTCCGTCGGCGTGACACCGACACGCGCTCTCCGGCGATCGAGCGCGACGGAGCGCGCCAAGCACACACGGCGCGTACGCGATGTGCCAAGCGTCACGGGGACGGATGCGCTGACGGCCCGCGGGTTCCCTCCGCGCGGTGATCGGGTAACATGCCGCCCCATGCCGCGATGGTCACTCGGGATCGTGCTGCTCCTGGGCGCGTGTGCGACGAGCCCCGCGCGCACGGCACGACACGGCGCGGGGCACCCGCCAGGGGGTCCTGACACCTCGTCGCGCGCAGCCGAATCAGCCGACACGTCCCTCCACGCCACGGCGGATGGCCAGACGGACGACCTCGAAGCTTGCGACCACGAGGGCGAGGACGATCCGGACGACGAGGTCGACGACACCAGCGAGCAGGCGTCGGCCGGAGGCGCGCGGGCTCAACCGCCCGTCTCCCCCCTCGCCGCGCTGACCGACGCCGACATCGAGCGCATGGTGCGCGAGGATCCGGCCTCGCTGGGCTCGCTCTCGCTCGGCGCCACCAACGCGGGACGCCTCTTCAATGGCGTGCAGATGCCCGAGGGCGAGGGCTGGTCGCACATCTCGCCCGCCTTCGCGTGGGGCACCCAGGAGACCGTCGACTACCTCGTCCGCGCCATCCGGGCAACGCGACGGAAGCACCCCGACAGCCCCCCGCTGTACCTCGGCCACATCAGCGCCAAGCACGGTGGTCCGCTCTCTCCACACGTCAGCCACCAAGCCGGGCGTGACGTCGACATCAGCTACTACCTCACGCCACAGAAGCCCGGATTCCACCGCGCGACGGCGCAGAACCTGGACCGAGAGCGCTCCTGGGCGTTCGTCCGCGCCCTGATCACCGAGACCGACGTGGAGATGATCCTGATCGACTCCGGCGTGCAGCGCCTGCTTAGGGAGTACGCGCTGGCGAGCGGCGAAGACCCCGCCTGGATCGATCAGGTCTTCCAGTACGGCTCCCGCAGCCCGCGGCCGATCATCCGTCATGCACGAGGGCACGCGAACCACCTGCACATCCGCTTCTTCAGCCCCATCGCCCAGGCGTCGGCCGCGCGCGCGCACCGCTTTCTGGCGAAGCAAGGCGTCGTGCAACCGGCGGTGAAATACATCCGTCACGTCGTGAAGAACGGCCAGACCCTGGGCATCCTCGCCAAGCGGTATGGCGTCACGGTGGAAGCTATCCAGCGCGCCAACAACCTGAAGGGGACGTTCATCAAGGCGAAGCGCATCCTGAACATCCCCCGCCCGGGCGCCGCGGCGGAGCCTCCAGCGCTCCGGCCTCCCGTGATCCCTGCGCGTCGTCTCCCGCCAGAGCAGTCGGCGTCGAGCGCGCCAGCGCGGCGGCCCAGCGCTGGCGGCTGACCCACGCGGCGCCAGAGCCCCGTGGGGACGGCGCGCGGTCCCGCCGCACGGGCTCCGTGTGCCTGGTTCAGCGGAGAACGAGGACCTCTGATCCGTCCACGATGACCACCTCGTGGCCTCTGCGCCGGACCAGGTCACAGCGCTCGTTTTTTCGTCGGGTCACGCCCGTGCGCTGGCCGGTCCCCTGCGCGATGCGGACAGGTCCACCCGGGCTCCTGCCGGCGGGAGGTGCCGACGACCCCTTGGCGCGCGGGACCGATCGACCCATCGGGGGGCTAGGCCCCGGTCCACCCCTGCCTCGATGTCAGCGTCCGCCGTGGCGTGAGGGTTCATCGGGAACACCACAGGCGGTCGACGGGTGACGCGCTCTGGATGCGCGCTCACCCAGGCACCGTCGAACGCATCCCCGGATCGGATTTCGTGCCATGGTCGCGTCGGCCGCTGATGGGCCCCGGTCCCGACCGTGACATGGTCGCGTCAGCGACTGACGGGGGCAGGTCGCGGCCGTGACATGGTCACGTCGGCCGCTGACGCGACCTGTTCCGCCAACCTCCGCGCCGTTTCCTGGGAGGGGCAGGTGAATCACCTCACTTTTTCTCACAGGGCACTCCGGCGTTCTGGACGCGGGCGAGCGGGATTTTTGAGGGAATTTGCAGCGAAGCGACCCCAGATCCCCCTCCACCACGGGTTGATGCGTCCACCACGGATCGGCTCATCGCGGCCCCCGCGGGCGGGGTCGAAGAGCGGGGCGCTGTCTGTTGTGAGGAGCGAAAGGAGGAGGGGAGCCGCCGAACTTCGTCCGGAGCGGACGGGTTCACCACGGCCCTCGGGGGACGGTTCAGCTCAGCGTCGGACGTCGACGACGATGCGCGACGGGCTCGACAGCTCCAGCACGCGGTAAGGCGCCTTCTCCGAGAGCCCGAGGACCCAGCTCACCTGACCCTCGAAATCGCACACCTGCGTCAGCTCCTTCAGCACCTTGAGGCCTGGCTTGCGCTCGCGGTCCTTCACTGTGGCGTTGCCCTTGTCGTCGTGGGCCTGCGCCGGCAGCAAGGTGATCTCCAGGAGCGCCTTGGCGTCGGACTTGATGGGATCCCCCGAGCCACAGCGCACGGCAGGCCCCGTGAGATAGCGGGCCTTCCAGCCGGTCACTGCCTGCCCCTCGAGATCGAGCACCACCCGATCGAAGCCTTCATTGGCCGCGGCGCGGACATCCTTCACGACCGGGGTCGCCTTGATGCCGGTGCGCAGCTTCTCACTGGGCGCCGTCGTCCCTTCGAAGGCCGGGGCCTCATCGGTCGTCTCCTCCGCCGCGGGGCGCGCCTTGGGCGAAGGCTGCGGCACAGGAGGCACCGCGTCGGCCGTCGGCGTGGCCTCGACGGGCCGCGTATCGATCGGCGTCACGTCGGGCACTGGAGCCGAGCCGTTCCCTGCGTTGTTCGAACAGCCGGCCAGGACACAGGCCATCATCGTCGCCGTCACCCACCGTTCTTTCACCGTGCCTCCTCGTTTCCCATCTAACGCTCGCGGACGACCGCCGCATCCTAGCGCGGGGCGACGCGGCGCGTCGACGCGGTATGCTCCGCGACCATGCAACGACGTCGCGAGATAGACCGCCCGCTCCGCCGGGATGTTCGCATGCTCGGTCACCTCCTCGGTGAAGTCCTCCGGGAGCAGGAAGGGCAGGCGCTCTTCGACCAGGAAGAGCGCATCCGCCTCCTGTCCATCCGCCGCCGACGCGGCCCTCACGAGGGTCGAGCCCAGGCCGCCGCCGAGCTGGCCGAGGCGCTCGCGACCCTCCCCGCCGAGCAGGTGGAGCCGATCATCCGCGCCTTCACCGTCTACTTCCGGCTGGTCAACCTGGCCGAGCAGCACCACCGCATCCGGCGAGCGCGCGCACATGCAACCGACGCCGAGCCCCAGCGCGGCTCGCTGGAGGCGACGTTCCTCGCCCTCCGGCGCGCGGGCGTCTCGGCGCAGCGGGCGCGCGAGGCGGCGCAGTCGCTGGAGGTCACCCTCACCGTGACGGCACACCCGACCGAGGCCTCACGGCGCACCGTGCTCGCGAAGCTCTTCCGGCTGGCGGAGTACCTGGAGCAGCGCGACCGCTGCGCCCTCACGCCGGTCGAGCAGGAGCGCGCGCTCGCGGCGGCCCGTGAAGAGATCACCGCGCTCTGGCAGACGGACGAGATCCGACACGAGCGGCCCTCGGTGGGGGACGAGGTGAAGAACGTCGCCTGGTACATCGAGGAGATCCTCTGGGACCTCTTGCCCGACGTCTCGGATCAGCTCGAGCGCGCCTTCGCTCATGCCTACAACGAGCCGCTGGGCGCGCTGCCGAACCCGGTCCGGATCCACTCCTGGGTGGGCGGGGACATGGACGGGAACCCTCGGGTGACGCCCGAGGTCCTGGAAGACGCCATCCTCGCGTACCGGGTGCGCGGCCTCCGGCTGCTGGTGCGGGCGGCGGCACGGCTCGGGGATGCGCTATCGCAGTCGAGCCGGCACGTGACGCCTCCGCCTTCCTTGCTGGCGTCCCTCGACGAGGACGCGCGGCGGCTGCCCGACGTGGCCGCTACCTGGGCGCCACGGACCGAGGGGGAGCCGTGGCGCCGCAAGCTCCGGTTCGTGCAGGCGCGGCTCGAGGCGACGCTCGCGCTCGGTGAGGCACGGCGCGCTTTCCTGCGCCGGCGCATGGACGGCCACGGAAGCGAGTCTCCCGCGGCGACGCCGACCGGCAACGAGGCGGCGTACAGCGCGCCGGAGGAACTCACCAAGGACCTCGCGCTGGTGGCGGACACGCTCGTGGCCGCGGGGTGTGCCCGCTCCGGCGCAGAGGAGGTCCGCGCGCTGCTCGCCCGGGTGCGGGTCTTCGGCTTCTCCATCGCCGAGCTGGAAGCGCGCGCCCCCGCGGAGGACGCCCGCGCTGCCGCGCGGACACTCTCGTCTTCCACGACGGTGGAGGTGACCTCGGGGGCCGCGCGGCTGCTCGGCGCCCTCGACGCCATCGCCCGCGCACAGCGGGAGGGTGGGGAGAGAGCGTGCAGGACCTTGATCTTGTCCATGACCCAGGGCCCGGACGACGTGCTCGCGGCGCTGGCGTGCGCGCGTGCGGTCGGGCTGGGGATCAAGGGGACGGCGGGGGCTCACATCGACATCGTCCCCCTCTTCGAATCCCACGACGCGCTGAATGCCAGCGCGGACATCGTCCGCGCCCTCCTCGACCACCCCGAGTACCGCGAGCACGTGAAGGCCCGCGGCGCGCAGGAGGTGATGATCGGGTACAGCGACTCGAGCAAAGAGGTCGGCCTCTTGGCCGCCGCCGCCGCCCTCCGGCGGACGCAGGAGGCCCTGCCGGAAATCGCGCGAGAGGCAGGGATCGCGCTGCGCATCTTCCACGGGCGCGGCGAGAGCGTGGCGCGCGGCGGAGGTCCGGCACAGCAGGCGATCCTGGCCTTGCCGCCGGGCGCCGTGGCAGGTCGCTACAAGGCCACCGAGCAAGGGGAGGCCCTCGATCACAAGTACGCGCGGCCCCAGCTTGCGCTGCGCACGCTGGAGCTGGTGCTCGGCGGCGCGCTGCTCCACACCCTCGACGTCCAGCCGCGACCCGGTGACGCCCAGCATGCTCGCTACGCGGCAGCCTTCGATGAGATGGCCGAGGGTGGACGTCGCGCGTACCGCGCCCTCGTCTGGGAGGATCCACGCTTCGAGCGTTTCTTCGCGACGGCGACGCCCCTCGACGCGATCACGCGGCTCAACATCGGCTCTCGTCCGAGCAAGCGTGCCTCGGGAGGGATGGAGTCGTTGCGCGCCATCCCCTGGGTGTTCTCCTGGACGCAGAACCGCGCCATCCTGCCGGCGTGGTATGGCGTGGGGAGCGGCCTGGCCTCTTTCGGTAAAAAGCCGGGGGGCGTCGCACAGCTCCGCGAGATGGCGGCGTCCTGGCCCTTTTTCAGCGCGCTGCTCAGCAGTGTGGAGATGGTGCTCGCGAAGTCGGAGATCTCCATCTTCGCACGCTATGCCGAACTCGCCCCCGCCGACGTCCGTGACGCGATCGCGCCGCGCATCCTCGAGGAGCACGCGCTCACGCGCCGGTGGATCAAGCGGATACTCGACGTGAGCAAGCTGCTGGACGGGAACCCCACGCTGAAGCGCTCGATTGCACTGAGGAACCCCTACGTCGATCCTCTCTCCTACCTGCAGATCGAGCTGCTCCGCAGCGAGCGCGCGGGTGCCGACGTCCGGGATCGCGAGCTGCTGCTCACGCTGAACGGCATTGCGGCGGGGATGAGGAACACCGGCTGAGACGGGACGAGGAAGCTGAGCCGGGGCAGGGCGTCCATGCGATTGCGGGGCGCCCTGCCACGGCTCGCTGGTGTCAGGTCGTCATGCTCATCCACCTCTCGGCTTCATTCGCAGATATCGGATGACCGACAGGCCACGACGGAGCTGAGACGCGACAAGGGGCTGTTGCACGTCTCGTTCCGCAGCTCGGAGAGGCACTCGCTGAGCTCTTTCTGATCGTACCCGCCTGGACACTCATAGGCGTTGAGCTCCTCCTGCCAGTCCCGACGGACCTCGCTCAGGCAGGCGTCCATGTTCGCGTACTTCTTCCCCTGGGCGATGTTGCCGCACCGCTGCATCTGCTCGCAGCGCGCCTGCGCGATCTGGTTGGCCGGTCGGAGGCCTGCTTGCATGCCCGCACCATGCTGCATCCCCGTGCTGGGCTGCTGGGTATGGGGCTGCTCGGCGTGCGGTACCACGGGGGGCACGTTGGGCGTGGCCGGCGGCGCCTGGACGGGGCGCTCGCGCTCCGTCCCGAGGGCTTGTTCCTCACGTGAGCGACAGCCGAGCGCGAGGACGCCCATCACCACGATCGTCGAGATCCCTCCTAGACGAGTCAGTTTCATGTGAATTCCTCCGCGCTGGCCCTCTGCAAAGAGGAAGCCGACCCGTGGAGGACGTTCTGCGCAGCCTACGCCCGCACGCGCACTCGGCGAACTGCCGAAAAATCAGCGTTCTGCCTGGGCTTGCGCCATCAACGTGCGCAGTCTGGGGGCAATGTCGAGGACGGCGCCTTCCCCCTTGATCGACCCCTCGATGCGCAGTGAGGAGGCCTCTCCCGTCGGCGTCGGAATGGCGAAGAGTGGGATCATCCTGGAGCGGTATCCAGCCTGCTTCAGCCGCGCTTCGTCGCGCTCGAGATCGAACTCGAGCAGCCGCAGGGTGGGGAACACGGCATCGAGCTCGCCCGCCTCGATGGCCTGGTGGAATCGTGTACACGGCTCGCACCAAGGCGCTCCCACGTAGACGACGAGCTCCCGCCCTTCCCGCCTGGCTCGCTCCAGCTCGGTCTGGACCACGTCCATCACGCTGCCGCCCCGATCCGAGGCGAGCACGATCTCTGGCTTGGTGGGGGTCGGCGCCGTCGTCGGTGGCGAGGCAGGTGGCGTCGAGGGCGCAGGCTGGTCTCTGTCACAGGCGCCGAGGACGAGGAGCGATACGAACACGACAGAGGCGCAGCGTCGTTGCAAGGAGCGAAGGGCCAGGCAGCGCGGCTTCATGGAGCCACTCTAGTACCGCCGACGCGGCGGTTCGCCCACCCGCGAGCGACGCGCAGGCGGCTCAAGGGAGCTCAGGCGACGTGCTTGACGGGCTCCAGCCCCTTCCCCGCCGACTCGCCCGTGAGCACGGCCTTGGCCTGCTCGTAGAGCACCCGCAGGACCCCGCCCTTGGGCTCCCAGTACTCGGCGCGCTCGAGCGTGAGCTTGAGGAGCGCCGTCTGCTCGGCGCCATGAGGCAACCAGGCCTGCCAGTCGGGCTTCCACAGGCGCTTGATGGTCTCGTTGTCCCGCTCGACGCGCGCGACGGCCGAGATGGAAAGGTAGGCGCGATCGCGCGGTCGGTAGCAGGCGATGGCGACCTGATGCTCCTTTTCGATCTCTCCCACCTTCGGCGTCTCGTCGCTCGTGACGAACCAGAGATCGCAATCCGGAACCTCGTCCGGGTTCTGCATGGCCATGGGACGCGCGCGCAGGAAGCCCTGCGGCGTCTGGGTGATAAGGAGGGCCACGTCGAACTCCTTCAACAGCTCATAGAGCTCCTGAAGGGAACCCCGGGTCCCCCCCTGGGTGGTGTCCTGGGGATGCTGCGGTCGTTTGGTCTCGTTCGCGTCGTGCATGCGGCTCAACCTGGGGATGTCCACCAGGAAACGGGAGCACCGGGAATGCCGGAGCAGGGGGTGAGGTCCGGCCTGATCCTGGCGGGTCGATGCCCTGCTGGACGCGATCGGGGCGACTGGCCGTGGACGGCCCGGGTCATGTTCGCCCGCACCACGGGAGCGGAACCGTCCCGGCACCCAGGGACGCACCGCTGCCAGCGACCGGCTCCCCGGGATCCCTCCAGGGAAGGGTATTCCCCGCATCGTCGACTCCCCGCACATGCTTGATCATTTTTCTGGAACCTCGGCCTTGGTGTCGCTGTCAGCCCTGACATGGACGCGGCACCCGGCACGGCCGCGAACCCAGCGCAGGCGCCCCGAGAGGGCGCGCTTCGCTGAAGACGCAGCGCCGGGCAGCCGAGGGCACATCAGCGAGACATCGCCGGTGCGCGCCGTCCAACTACCGCAGGAGTCACGATCATGAACACCTCGTCGAAGCTGGCTCAAGGCATGGCTTTCTCCAACCCTTTCCTCTCGGGTTCGCCGTTCGGTGGCTCCCCCTTCGCGACGCCGGTCGAAGCCTCGACCGAGGTGCCCGACAATGCACCCGAGGGCTCGTACACCTACGCGCTCGTCAAGAGCGCACCGGAGGTCCCGGCCGATGAGGTCGAGGTCGCGGCCGTGGCCGTCGAGGTCACCATCCGCTGGGGAGAGAGCGTGCTCCACGTGGCGCACCTGTCACCGCCACGCTCGTTCTACGTCGGTGAAGGCGACGAGCGGCAGCGCACGGATTTCTCGTTGCCGCCCGAGCGACTCGGCGGTGCGACGCGCGCTCCCGTCGTCGTCGTCGAGGGCGGCACCGTGTTCGCGGTGCTGCTCCCGGGCGCGGGTGGGACGGTCCATGTCGGGGGCGACCGGCGGAACGTCGCCGAGGTGATCGCGTCAGGGCAAGCGAACGCGTCGTCCGCGATCGCTGGAGCGTACCTCGTCCCTCTGCCTCTCGGCGCGCAGGCGCGCCTGGAGCTGGGTGACCTGACCATCGAGGTCTCGACGGGGCGCGCTGGCAAGACCGTGGCGGGGCGCATCCGGCTCGACAAGCGCAGCTTGCCGTTCGCGGCGCTGTCGCTGACCGCGCACCTCGGGCTCCTCGGCGCGATGGCCGCGTTCATGCCGCCCCTTGCGCTCGCTGGCGAGAGCGAGGTGTCAGAGGACCAGCGCTACCTCATGCAGCAGGCCATCACCGCCATGGCCGAGCGTGAGTCGGAGCAGACGAAGGAGACCGCCGACCCGTCCACCGAGACGCAGGGCGGGACGGGCACCGCCGCCGCCGGGGAGAGCGGCAAGATGGGCAGCGAGACCTCGAGCGCGAAGAACGGTCGGTACGGGCAGGCGGGGCCCAAGGACAACCCGGAGCCGATGATCTCGCGGTCGCAGATGCTGGAGAGCGCGTCGACCTTCGGCATGATCGGGTTGCTGCAAGGCGGGGTGTCGGATCCCAACGGGGTGAGCGCATCCTGGGGCGCGCTGGAGGCTTCGGGGCGTGATGCGCTCAGCGCCTCGGGCAACATGTGGGGTGCCAACCTGCACGAGTCGGCGGGGATGGGCGGGCTCGGTCTGACGGGCCTCGGCGAGATGGGAGGTGGGTCTGGTCTGGGCGTCGGGCTCGGGCGTCTGGGCACGATCGGCAACGGCAACGGGCTCGGCGACGGACAGGCGTTCGGTCCCGGGGGTCGCTCGGGTGGGCGCCTTCCGGGTGGTCACAAGGCGACCTCGCCTGTGGTGCGGGTCAGCACGGCATCGGTGTCGGGGCGGCTGCCGGCCGAGGTCATTCAGCGGACGGTGCGCCAGAACTTCGGTCGGTTCCGCTACTGCTACGAGGCGGGGCTGCGGGCCAGCCCCAACCTCGCGGGGCGCGTCTCGGTGGCCTTCGTGATCGGCCGCGACGGCGCCGTCTCGAGCGTGCAGAACGCCGGCTCGGATCTCGCCGATGCGAGCGTGGTGTCCTGCGTGATGCGGTCCTTCTATGGGCTCTCGTTCCCCAGCCCCGAGAACGGCATCGTGACGGTGACCTACCCCATCGCATTCAGCCCGGGCACCTGACGCGCAGCCTGGGCCGGACTCGGCGTTCCGTCGGGTCCGGCCCACTCACCGGAGGTATGCTGAGCCGACCTATGGCCAAGAAGAAGCTCTCGACGCGCTCGGCACGCCGCGCTGGAGAGCGAGCAGCCGTGAAGCTGACGCAAGATCTGGACAAGCTCGCGCGGCTGGAGCCCGGCGGATCACCGGAGCGCCCCTTGCCGCTGGAGTCGGCCTCTCAGGTGGAGGTGACGGCACGAGGAAAGCCCTGTCCTCTGTGTCGAGGGGAGCTGCGGCTCGAAGAGCACGCGGCGGAGTCGATCCGTGGCGCTCGACTCCGCGTGGCGCGGATGATGTGCGTCGCCTGTGGCGGGCGACGGGAACTCTGGTTCCGGCTGAGCGCCGAGATGTTGAACTGAGCCACGCCAGCAGGGGAAGATCGATCCATGACGTCGGAAGAGCTGCTGGAGTGCCTGCGGAAGGGCGCCGAAGGGTTGCTGATCCCGAGTGAGCAAGATCATCCGCTGGTAGCGCGGCGCTTCGACGTCACCGAGCCCTCCGCGGCGTCGATCCACACGCTCGTCGAGGCGCCCGCGGACGCACCCGTCGCCGTGGAGAGCGTCGAGGCCTTCTTCGAGCCGCTGCTGGTGACGCCCGAAGAGGGGGGTGCGTCTGCGAAGCAGCGCCCCGCCTACGAGCTGCTCCTGCGACTGCTCCAGCATGAGCTGGAGGGGAGCAAGGTGTACCGCGTGGGCGCGACGGACATCGATGTGCTGGTGCTCGGTCGACACGCCGACGGCGCGTGGTTGGGGCTGCAGACGAAGCTCGTCGAGACCTGAACCGTCAGGAGCCGGTGTCGACGCGGGCCTCCAGGAGGTCCTGAAGCTCGACGCGGACGGCGGTGAGAAAGTCGTAGCCCGAGCGGCGCTCGATCTCATCGACGGTCACCCGGTAACGCGTCCAAGACTCGCCCTGGATGGTGGCGCTGTTGGGCATGATGACGGCGATGACGCGTGTCGCCTGTCCGACATCGCTCGCCGACTGGTTTTTGTCGAGAACCACCGCGATCTTGTAGAAGGCGCTCGGGACGGCCACCCCCTTCCCCAGGAGCTCCGGACGGTCGGCGTACAGACCTCCCGCGACCAGATGGACAGCCCGGCCTTCCTTCTGTGCGAGCTCCTGGCACCGCTCTTCGAAGCGCAGCCACGGCCCTGCGTTGAGTTCATGGCGCTGTGGCAGGATGTTGGTGAGCAGGAACGTCGCTTTGTTGTCCTCGACCGTGCGGGTGCGCTCCTCGGAGCGGACCATGTGACCCCGGTCGAAGCCCGAGTTGGTGTAGTCGTCGTGCGTGATGCGCTCCCAGCCGGCAGGGAGGCCCTCGTCCACCATGAAGCGCCCCTTGTGCCGAGGCGCCTCTCCGAACCAGCTCGCGTCGAGGCGCCAGCTCACCCAGCTCGGTCCACCCCGCGTGCGGCTGTAGGCGAGGGCGTACTGCGGCTTGGTCATCAGGTGGTCGTCACCGCCGCCGCGCTTGCCAGGGGCGACGAGAACAGGCACGCCGAGCGACAGGTGGGGCCCTCGAGGCGTGGACGTGGCCGTCGACCCGGGCGCCGCCGTCTCGCTCGTCGATCCCGAGGTCGTCTCTGACCACAGCTCGGGATGGCAGGTGACGGCGGCGCCACCGAGCGCCGTGAGGATCAGCGCGAGCAGCGCTTTGACCTTCCCGCCACCCGCCTTTCTAGGCCGTTGCCGCCTGGATCGCCGGGCCATCGTGCGTCGTTGCCTCTCAGGGATCTCTATCAAGCATCGCGCGACACACAAGCGCCGAGCGACAGAGCGCCCGACGCATCAGGAAAAAATCGAGGCACCGACGCAATGCCCTCAGCTTCCCTCATCAGATGCGTGGGGGGCTGCACCCGAGGTGTTTTTCGCATGCCTCACCTTGACAAGAGATGTGGTGCCGAAGCAGCTTCGGCCGCGGCGAATACCGTCGCCCATGCCCTGCTCGACCTCCCCTCGCGAGGTCCTCATCTGGGCGAAGGGGAGCGTCTCCTCCGGTCCATACGGTCTGACCACGTTCCGGCCGTGTGGCAGCAAGGTGAGGGCTTGCTGCCACACGGCATGGGAGCTGGCCATGACCGTGAAGCGCGACCTGAAGCGGATCATCCGCGCGCGCATGGCGAGGACAGGAGAGCCGTTCACCAAGGCGCGTCAGCACGTCCTGCGGGCACGTCGCGAGTCGCAAGGGGCCACCCCGGCCCCCCCCGCAGCGGCCGGACCGGAGCCTTCTGCCGAGCCACAGCTCGAGGCGACCGCAGCGACTGCGGTGATGTCCGACGCCTCAGGCCCGACGCGGGGCGCACAGCCGCGGTCCGCCGTCGTCCTGGAGGCCGCGGTGCTGCGGCGCGGGGCGCGCTCGATGCGCGTCCGCGTACTCTCGACGGGTGAGGAGCTGACCGTTCGGGCGCGAGAGCTCTGGCATGTGATGCCTGGCCACGTCGTCACGCTGAGCTTGGTGCGGCAGTGGCGGCAGCGCGGCCATGTGTACGGAGCCGGCGAGGTGCAGGGCGCACGCGTGGACGTGCCCGCGCTGGGGGTCCCGCCACTCGGCCTCCAGGCGCACGGGCCGCTGGCGACGGAGGAGCGGTCGTCACCCGCGTCGGAGAAGCCACGAGCGACCCACGCGCTGGAGGTGGCCCCTCGAACTGCCTGGGAGATGCAAGAGGTGCCTCCCAGGATCGAGGCGAGCGACGACGCGAGCGACCTCGTGCTGGAGTCGCTCGAGCGCAAGCAGCGCGGTGACTTCACGGGCGCGCTGCGCGCGCTGATGGCGCTGGTGGCCCACGATCTGAGGTGCCTCGACGCGCACGCGCACCTGGGGAACCTCGTCTTCCAGAGCTATCCGGAGCACGCGCTGCTGCACTACGAGATCGGGGTCGCGATCGGAGACTTCGCCCTCGGTCCGGACTTCGCCGGTCTGCTCCCCTGGTCTCTCGAAGGGAACCGGCCGTTCTTGCGCTGTCTCCACGGGTGGGGGCTCTCGCTATGGCGGCTTGGCAGAATCCCGGAGGCGGCGCGCGTGTTCGAACGGCTGCTGCAGCTCAACCCCGCCGACGAGCAGCAAGCGCGGCGATGCTGGGCTCAGGCGCAGGCCGGGAACGCGTGGGATGCGGACGAGGGGGCGCCTTGATCGGCCCATGGGGAGCCCCGCTTCATCGAGCAGCGCGGCGCCGGCGAGGACGCGCGCAGGGATCTGGAGAGGACGCCGCGCGGCTCAGGCTCAGAAAGCTCCCCTCCAGGTGAGGCTCGCGGAGGTGGGACTCGCCTGCGGCCAGACGGCATACAGGGTCGATCCGACGGCGAGCGCTCCACCACCGATGAGCATTCCCGCCCCGATGGCCTGATGCGGCGGGCTGTCGGGGATGTGAACGAAGATGGCGCCGAGGACCGAAAGCATCGTGGCCGTGGTGAGCCCTCCGAGGATGAAGGAGACGCTCTTGCCGCGAGGCTCCTGACGCGCCGCGGGCTCGTGGATGGCGATCTGGGTGACGCCCCGGCCAGCGAGCTGCGCGCGCGGCGAGGGGCTCGCAGGCAGGGTCGGCCCAGAGGACGGAGGCTCCTGGGTGAGGGGGGCGCGCGGCGCTGCCCGGGTCAAGCTCACGTCGAGGTCCACCGCCGAACCGGACTCGATGGTGATCTCACGGCGCTCAGCCTCGTATCCAGCCGCGCGCACCTCGATCACATGCGGCCCCGGCGAGACCGGGATGACGAGGGTCGTGGCCGCAGCGTAACCAGCCCGCTCCCCGTCGAGCCACACCTCGGCGATCAAGGCGTTGACCTGGACGCGAAGCTCGCCCGTCGTCGAAGCGACGAGAGGGGCAGCTGGCGCCGGCTCTTCCGCCAAGGCAGGCGAGGACGCGAGCGCCACGAAGAACCAGTAGCCTGTAGCGAAGATTGCAGCGCGGACTCTCATGGCGGACCTCACGACGAGCCGACGTGAGGAGCGATGGTACGCCGCGCAGACGCCTGCGTCTGCGGATGGTTTCGGAGACCGCACGCCGAGCCGCTCGCCGCGGAGTAGCCACGCTGGATTCAGCGGCTCAATGCGCTTGCGTCTTGAGGACGCGGTAGAGAAGGGCGCGCAGCTCGTCCAGCTCGAACGGCTTGTCGAGCACCGCGACGGCTCCGAGGGAAGCCGCAGAGCTGTGGGTGGAAGCGTCACCAAACGCCGTCATGAGCACCACCGGGGGACAGTGCCGGATGGCCGAGAGACCCGCCAGCACGTCGAGGCCCGTCAGGCACGGCATCTGGATGTCCGACACGATGACGTCGACCGGCGCTTTTTGCAGATCCCCCCCGATCCAGGGGGTGAGCTGATCCATGAACTCCAGACCGTTTCTTGCTTCGATGACCTCGAACCCGTCACTCCGCAGGGTCAACGCGAGAAGACTGCGCATCTCGTGGTCGTCCTCGGCGACGAGGATGCGACGCCCAGCCCCGTAGGGCTCGGCAGGTAGCGCTGGGGGGCGGTGAACGGGGTTCGAGCTGTTGTTCATGAGGACCAGGATCGCCGCCTGGTCTCCTCGTGACCAGCGGCAGATGTTCTCGTGCTTGCTTGAGCGGGGTTGCTATAAACCAGACTGCAGAGAGCGTGCCCACGGAGCCCGTGGATCTGCGCTCAGCTACAGTGCGTGAATGTCGCGAGGCACCATAGGCTCCCTGCGGCATTTTGTCCCTCTTTCGGCTTTTCGGGGCGTTCTGCCGCTCGCGGGATGGCCCTCCCGTTCCGTCTCGCTCGCACGAACGGTGCATCTTCGGGGCTCACATGCGTCTCGCCATCAAGCTCACCCTGGCTCTCGTCGCGGTCATGTGCGCCGTGCTCAGCCTGTATGGCTATCTCTCCGTGCGCCGGGAGCGAGCGCTCTTCGAAGCCGATATCCGTAGAGACGAACACATGATGGGCCTGGCTCTCCGAGCCGCGGTCATCGGCGTCTGGCAGCAAGATGGTCAGAGCAAGGCGCTCGCCATCCTCGATGAAGCGAGCGCACGCAACGACGGTCTGACGTTCCGGTGGGTCTGGCCGGAAGAGCCGGAGGGCAGCCGCTACAGCCCCTCTCTGCCAAAGGCGCAGCTCGCCGACCTGATCGAGGGGAGCGAGGTCGTGCGCCTCAAGCGGGAAGGAGGCAAGGGAGGCCGGTTTTACACGTACATCCCCGTGAGCACGCCGCTCGGGAAGATCGGGGCGATCGAGATCTCGGAGTCGCTCGAAGAAGAAGAGCGCTATGTCGGCGCGAGCGTCGAGAACACGGTGGTGACCATCCTGGCGCTCGCCCTTCTCAGCGGCATGCTGGCGATGCTGCTGGGCGGTGTGCTGGTGGGCAGGCCCACGAGACGGCTGGTGGACAAGACACGAAGGATTGGCGCAGGCGATCTGGGCAGTCCACTCCTGCTGTCGCAGCGGGACGAGCTGGGAGAGATCGCGCACGAGATCAACGCGATGTGCATGCACCTGGCGGAGGCGCAGGCGCGGGTCGAGCGGGAGACGTCGGCACGCATCGCGGCCATGGAGCAGCTCAGGCACGCAGACCGGCTGAACACGGTCGGCAAGCTCGCCTCGGGCATCGCCCACGAGCTCGGCACCCCTCTGAACGTGGTGGGTGGCAGGGCGAAGATGATCGCGCGAGGGATGTCGCCGGACGAGGCCGCGGAGAATGCGCGGATCATCGCCGAGCAGTCCGACAGGATGACGAGGATCATCCGTCAGCTGCTCGACTTCGCGCGCCGCCGCGGCGCTCAGAAAGCGCCCGTGGATCTGGTGCAGCTCGCGCGGCAGACGGTCTCGCTTCTGGAGCCGCTCGCGCGCAAGCGGCAAATCACCGTGCGTCTCGACGGTGGGGACCAGGAAATCCGCGCCGAGGTGGATCCGGGTCAGACCCAGCAGGTGTTGACCAACTTGATTGTGAACGGGATCCAGGCGATGAAGGGCGGTGGTGAGGTGACGGTTCGGGTCGAACGCACGAGGACCACACCGCCAGTCGACCACGGCGGGGCGGCTGGGGAGTACATCGCCGTCCGGGTGTTGGATGCCGGCGAGGGCATCACGACGGAGAACCTTCCACGCATCTTCGAGCCGTTCTTCACCACCAAGGACATCGGTGAGGGGACCGGGCTCGGTCTGAGCGTGACCTACGGGATCGTTCAGGAGCACGGAGGCTGGATCGACGTGCAGAGCGAGGTGGGCAGCGGGTCCACGTTCACGGTGTTCCTGGCGCCGGGAGAGCCGACGCGCTAGCGAGGGTGGCATGGCGAGACGAGCGCTGATCGTCGATGATGATGCGGCCATGTGCGCATGGCTGGAGGCTGACCTCCGCTCGCGCGGGATCGAGGTCGTCAGCCGCAGCTCTCCCGTCGAGGCGCTCGAGCTGCTCTCGACCGAGGACTTCGATGTCGTCCTCACCGATCTGAGCATGCGGGGAATGGACGGGATCACGCTGTGCAAGCGAGCCGCCGAATCCCGTCCTGACGTGCCCGTCGTCCTGCTCACGGCGTTCGGGAGCATCGAGACGGCCGTCGAGGCCATCCGCGCAGGGGCCTACGACTACATCACGAAGCCCGTCGAGATCGAGGCGCTGGCGCTCACGCTCGAGCGGGCCATCGGTCACCACGCGCTGAAAGAGGAGGTGCGGCGGCTTCGACGCGCGGTGGCCGGCTCCGAGCAGTTCGGCGAGCTGATCGGCCGCAGTGATGCGATGAAGCGCGTCTACGATCTCCTGGACCGCATCTCGGACTCGGAGGCGACCGTGCTGATCACGGGCGAGAGCGGGACGGGGAAGGAAGTGGTCGCGCGCGCGCTGCACGCGCGCAGTCGCCGCTCCGACGGTCCCTTCGTCGCGATCAACTGCGCTGCCGTGCCGGAGGCCCTCCTGGAGAGTGAGCTCTTCGGGCACGTGAAGGGCGCCTTCACGGACGCGCGCGCGTCACGTCCTGGCCTGTTTGCCGAGGCGAACGGTGGGACGCTGTTCCTGGACGAGATCGGTGAGATGCCGCTCTCCGTTCAGCCCAAGCTGCTGCGAGCGCTCCAGGAGCGCCGGGTGCGACCCGTCGGAGGGAGCGCAGAGATCTCGTTCGACGTCCGGCTCATCACCGCGACGAACCGTGATCTCGATACGGCCGTCGAGGAGCGTCGCTTCAGGGAAGATCTCTACTATCGAATCAACGTGATCGTCGTGGCCCTTCCGCCTGTTCGGGCGCGCGGCAGCGATGTGCTGCTGCTCGCGCAACGCTTCGTCGAGGACTTCGCAACGCGCTCGGGCAAAGAGGTCACCGGCGTGTCGCAGGCCGCCGCCGAGAAGCTACTCGCCTACTCCTGGCCAGGCAACGTCCGCGAGATCCAGAACTGCATCGAGCGCGCCGTGGCACTGACGCGCTACAGCGAGATCACCGTGGAAGATCTGCCGGAAAAGGTGCGTGAGCATCGGACCTCCCACGTGATCGTGGCCGGCGACGACCCCTCGGAGCTGGTCCCCCTCGAAGAAGTCGAGCGTCGCTACATTCTCCGCGTGCTGGAGGCGGCCGGCGGAAACAAGACCCTGGCGGCGAGGATCCTGGGGCTGGACCGGAAGACGCTCCACCGAAAGCTCGACCGGTGGGAGGCTCACGCCGGAGACCCGAAGCCCAGCTGACCGAAGGGCCCCACCCGGGGGGGGGGGCGAACCGCAAGCCACCGCTTGCAGGCCACCGGCGCCCGGGCTGCTGCATTGCGTCGTATGGCAACGTCAGGGCGGTGAGCATCTTGATGTGATACTTGCGGCGCCTCTATGCTCATTCCCTCCATGGGTAGCGAGAACGCGGGGCACGCGCCGCTGAGACTACTCATCGGCGGTGCATGTCTGGTGGTGATCCTCGCCGGACTGAAGGCGGCCTCGAGCCTGCTGGTGCTCATCGCCTTCTCGGCCTTCCTCGCCATTCTGGCCACGCCCCTGGTGAACTGGCTGCGGCGGCGACGGGTACCGGACGTGCTGGCCGTGGGCCTGGTCATGCTGCTGGTGCTGATGTTCCTGTCGGGGCTCGCAGGGGTGGTCGGCGGGTCGCTGAACAGCCTCGTCGCGGAGATGCCTCGCTACCAGGAGCGCTTCAACGCGCTCGTCACGTCGGTGACGAGCGTCCTGGAAGACCGCGGCGTGGAGGTCTCGGCGTCCCGCGTGCGCGGTTTGATGGATCTCTCGGCGACGATCGGCTTCGTCGGGGGTACCGTGGCGCAGCTCGCCTCCGTGCTCTCGGACACGTTCCTGGTCTTCTTGACGGTGGTGTTCCTCCTCTTCGAGGGCGTCGTGCTCCCCGCAAAGCTCCGCGCGGCGCTCGGCGAGGCGAGCTCCGATCTCGGTCGCTACTCGAAGATCATCACCGAGATCCATCAGTACGTGGTCATCAAGACCTACATCAGCCTGGCCGCGGGTGTTCTCGTCTGGTTGATGCTGTGGATGCTCGGGGTCGACTTTGCGCTGCTGTGGGGGCTGATCACGTTCTTGCTCCACTTCATCCCGAACATCGGGGCCATCGTGGCGGGCGTCCCCCCCGTGCTCCTGGCGCTGATCCAGTACGGGCTGGGGCGCGCGATGGTGGTGCTGGTCGGCTTCACCGTGATCTGCATGATCTTCGGGAACATCGTGGAGCCACGGGTGATGGGCCGACGCCTCGGGCTGTCCACCCTGGTCGTGTTCCTGTCGTTGCTGGTCTGGGGATGGTTGTGGGGGGGCATGGGGATGCTGCTCTCGGTCCCTCTCACGATGATCTTGAAGATCGTCCTCGAGAACAGCCACGAATGGCACTGGATCGCTGCCCTGATGGACGACGCCGTTCCGCCGGAGCCGCTCTCGCGCCGATCGATCCCCGGAGCGCCCGTGCTACCGACACGCCCGCTCGACTAGGGCGTGTCCCTAAATTCGCAGCCAGCAGAGAACGCAGGCCAGCGTCACTATCGCGGCGTAGTTGCGAACCGTCTTCTCGTACCTTGTTGCGAGTCGGCGCGCCCCCTTGAGTAGGTTGAACGTACACTCGACGGCAGCACGCTCCTTGTAGAGGTGCTGATCGTGGGGGATCTGTGGCTTGCGGTTGACCTTGGATGGGATGACCGCGATGGCCCCCAGGGCGTCCAGCTGGGCTCGAATGTCGTTGGTGTCGTAGGCCTTGTCCGCGAGGAGACAGCGGGGCGCACTGCGCGCGATGAGTTCAGGAGCCGCGATGATGTCGTGACGTTGACCTTCGGTAATGATGAAGTCCAGCGGTAGACCCAAGGCATCGACGGTCAAATGCACCTTCGTTGACAGACCTCCGCGAGAGCGCCCAATGCACTGACCCTGGCTCCCCCTTTTGCCCCCGCCGCGTGCTGATGGGCGCGAACGATCGTCGAGTCGATGCTGATCCACTCGTCGTCGATGTCTGTCTGCAGCACCTTGAACAACCGTTGCCACTTGCCGGTTTTGGACCAGCGGTCGAAGCGGTTGAACACGGTTTGCCAGGGACCGAATTCCGTTGGCAGGTCCCGCCACGGGGCCCCCGTGCGGAGGATCCAAAGAACGGCATCCACGAAGAGACGGTCGTCGAGTGCGGGTCGCCCTCTACCCCGCTCACTCGCCAAGAAGCTCTCGATGCGTAACCACTGCTGATCGTTGAGTTGCCGTCGAACTGCCATCGTGGCCTTGCCTCAGCACACTCAGGGCAGGTGGGCCAAGTTTTTGACGATGGGGAAATTTAGGGACAGGCCCTAGCCCGACGCGCCGAGTGCGGCTTCCTGGCCGAAGTCCGATCGGCCAGGGCACCTCGATGCTCGGGGAGGCCTCCTCGGAGAAGACCGACGGAGGCCACGGCTTCGCGTGAGCCCTGGTCGTTGCTACGTTGACGGCGTGGGACGACACCTGCTTGGCGGCATGACCCTGCTGCTCATCGTCTCGCCATCGAGGGCCGCGCTCTCGCAAGAGGCACAGTCTCTGAGCGGGACGTGGACGGCGAGCGCCGTTTCGGAGCAATGGGCCGCCTCGTCATGGGGCGAGGACTGCGGGCCGAAGCCGGCCTCCCATGGAGCACCGGGAGGCACGGTCCAGATCCAGCAACAGGGCGCCGAGCTTCTGATCTCGGGGGCGGGGAGGTCCTGGAGCACCACCTCTTGCTGGGAGCAGACACCACGGCTCTCTCGGTCGAGCCACTCCGCTTCGGGCGCCGGGCGAGCATGGCGCACACGCTGCACGACGGCGCCAGGCGCTCCGCGCCGCATCACCGTGGTCACCACCACCCAGGCAACGGACACCTCGATCAGCATGAGCGAGACGGCCCAGTACGAGGCCGACCAGCAAAGCACGACGTGCACCGCCTCGGTCACACGCTCTCGCTCCTACTCGTTGCTCCGCCGCGAGCAGAGCAGCCCACCAGCATCAGCATCGGTCGACGCGAGCCCCCCACCGAGCAGCGCCGCGACGGCTTCTCCAGCCTCGCCCCCCGCACCAGCTCCAGGTGCCACAGCGTCAAGTGTCGCCGCTCCTGCAAGCCCACACGACTGCACCGATCCTGGGGAACCAGCCCGTCTCGAGGTCACCCCATCGCGCAAGCTGTTGCGGCCGGGGGAGAGGTTTCAGTTCCGCGCCACGGTGATGGACGGCAAGGGATGCGCCGTCGACGCGAAGCCAAGCTGGTCGATCATCGCCGGGCCTCTGGCCGCGTTCAGCACCGTGGATGCGGGGGGCAGGCTCACGGTCCCCATCGGCGCTCCGGAGGGTGAGCTTTTGGTGTCCGCCGTGGTGGCTGGGCGTGAGGTCTCGGTGCGCGTCGAGGTCGTTCGCCCCGAGCACTACGACGCCCTCCTCGCCACCCGCGGCCTGGGTCCCTCGGGAGAGAGTGAGCAACCCGCGGTCGCCGTGATCGCCACCGGAACCCTGGGCGGAAACGCGGCGGTAGGCGACAGCTCGGTGCGAGAACGCAAGCGCGCCTTCATCGCCATCGTGGTCGCCATTGCCGCGTGCCTCGGCTTCGCCGGCCTGATCGTACTCCGGCGCGGCAGGAGACGATCGACGCTCCACACCGAGGGCGAGCTGGACCGTGAGACGGTGGAGGCCGACGACGAGCCGACCCAGGACGACGGGCTCGCGCCGAACGCCCCTCCTTCTCCAGCGCCGGACGCCTCGAACCCCTCCCGGACCGCCGTCCGACCGCATGGCATCCCCTCAGGGCCGAGCGTGCGGCGGCGCGGGAAAGTTTGCCCGATATGCGGCGAGCGCTACCCAGGAGAAGCCATGTTCTGTGGGAAGGATGGGGCGCAGCTCGCGCCGCTCAACTGAACGGTACGGGCTGGAGCGGAGGACGCGCGCTCTTGCGACGCAAGAGAAGGCTGCCTTGATTGCTCTTGCTCGAAGCCGCTATTCTCTCTTCGAGAGCCAAACCGCGAGAATGCAGCGCGTGCGTGGTAGTCGGACCCATGCCCGCACCCCCGAACGGGAAGGGCCATCGTCGAAATGAAGATCACGTGTGAGTCGTGCCAGGCCAAGTACACGATCGCCGACGACAAGGTCGTCGGCAAGACGGTCAAGATCAAGTGCAAGAAGTGCGGCTCGGCGATCGTCGTTCAAGGCGATGCTGTGCACCCCGCAGCGCTCCCGCCCCTCGATGGCGATGACGGTGCAGAGACCCGGGTCTTCGCCGAAAATCACGCGCACGCGGCGGCACCGACCAGCGCAGGCGAGTGGCTGGTGAACGTGGCCGAGGGTGACGAGCGTTCTCTGAACGTGGACCAGATCGTCGCCGAGTACGCGCGAGGGACCATCAACCACGAGACGTACGTGTGGAAGGACGGGATGACGGAGTGGATTCCACTCTCGAGCGTCCCCGACCTGATGCGGGCGGTGGTGTCCGAAGCGCCGGCACCTGCCCAGGATCCCTTGGGTTTGATGGGTACGGTCGTCATGGACAGCGCCTCCCAGGCGAGCGCAGGGCTCGGAGCCCAGGCTGCGGCAGCGCCTCCTTCAGGTGCTGGGGCTGCCGCTCCTGCCGCTGCCCGCAGAGCGGGTGCTCGCGGCGGCGTCGACGTGTTCGGCGCACGCGAGCAGGCGGAGACCCGAGGCCAGGTCGCTCCTTCGGCACCTCCCCCTGGGGGGGACCGGATGACGGGCGCGCGGAACGAAAACTCGGTGCTGTTTTCGCTCTCCGCGTTGACGGCAGCCGAGACGGCCGTGAAGGCGCAGGAAGAGAAGGGGGTGCTCGACATGCGCCCTGGCCCCATGGCCGTCGGGGGAAGCCGTCCCCCGCCAGCTCGCAATGGTGGCGCCCGCGCTGGACTGGACGACATCATGAACCTCGGCGGGGGTGGCATCGGCTCCCCGATGCTCGCGCCTCCGCCCGTCCTCGCGCCCGTGGTGGAGGCCCCGCCTCCGCCACCACAGCACATCCCTTCCGTCGCCCCGCCGATGGGAATGGCGCCAGGGGTTTCACCCTACGGCATCCCCGACATGCCGCAGAAGAAGAAGCCCGTTGGCCTGATCGTCGGCGCCGTCGGGGCGCTGGTGGTGGTTGGAGGCGTCGCCGCAGCAGCACTCGGCGTGTTCTCATCACCTCCGCAACCCGTGGCGACGAACGATGCGCCGCAGCCGTCGGCCCAGGCAGACACGAAGCCCGCAGAGCCACCCCCCACCGAGGCCAAGACGGCGGAACCGACGCCCGCCGAGGTCAAGACGGCGGAACCAGCACCGACCGACGACCACAAAGCAGGAGAGCCTGCGGCCGTCGCGGCGGGCAACCAGGCCGGGACGGTGCGAGGGACGCAGGGCAGCGCCGCGACCACGAGCAAGACGCCTGAGAAGGAAGAGAAGAAGGAAGAGAAGAAGGTCGAGGCGGCCCCCGAGAAGACGGCGGCGCCGGCAGCCGCCGCAGATGGAGCCGAGTTCAATCGCGGCGCCGCCACCTCGGCGCTCGGCAGCGCGGCGGGTGCGGCGAAGTCGTGCAAGAAGCCGGACGGCCCAACCGGTACGGGCAAGGTGAAGGTCACCTTCGCGCCCAGCGGGAACGTGACCTCAGCGCAGGTGCAGGGGGCGCCTTATGCGGGAACTCCGGTCGGCGGCTGTGTGGCTGCGACCTTCCGCGCCGCGCGTGTCCCCCCGTTCAGCGGCGCTCCGGTCAGCGTGACCAAGTCGTTCACGATCAACTGACCTTCGCAACACCACGGGGCGGAAGCTGGGCTGCGCTGAAGAGCGCGGGCTCAACCTCCGCTCCGCTCATGCTCCCCGCGAAAGGAGGCTGGGCGGAGCGACTGGCTCAGGATCTCATCCAGCTGCGCTCCCTGCCTGAAGGGCATGCGCGAGGATGCGCTATCGACGTCGACCTGTTCGGCGCCAGGAGACGAGGCCTGCCAGGGCGACGCCGAAGAGCCACCCACCTCCCCAGCCATCTCCCGCCACGCCACGCACGGCACAAGGGCCGAACATCCCACTACCGGAGAGGTAGCCCCCGGGTCCTGGCGCGATCGACGTCACGAGGCCGCCGATGAAGTAGAGCTCTGCATCTCCATCGATCTCGTCGGCGGTCGCCAGCACACGGATCGCGGTATCGCCACCTTTGACCCGAGACGAGATGTCCACCACATCGATGTCCACACCGGGCATGCTCTGAGGCTCACCCGTGAGCTGCGGGAGATCTCCTTCCACGGAGACGGGCATACCCAGCCACCCTCGAGAGCCGTTGAAAAAATTGTCTGCTGGGTTCATCTCGTCGCCCAGCGCTTCCTTCGGATTGGGTGTGACGCTCGACGGGTTGATGTACAGCCGGTCTCCACCGATGTTGTAGTCGCCCTCGTACCCCACGATCCCCAGCTTGGCTTCGAGTCCCCCTTCCGGGATTCGCAGCCCCTCGAGTGAGAACGTCTGGTTGTGGGTCCGAGACACGCGCTCCAGGCCATCGAACACGGCGAGGTTCCGCCGCGGCATCCCCGGCGCCTCGTAGAGCACCACCATCCACCAGCCGGCGTAGGTGCGCGTATCGTCGAGGCCGCGGATGTCGATGACGTCGATCCCGCCCACCCTGAACGCACCGGCACCATGCGCCTTGACCAGCGCGGTCACATCCGCGACCGACTGGTACATGTGGGCCTCGTCCGGTTTGTCACGGTTGATCGTGACCTCCCAGCTATCGAGCGCCGTCACCTCTTCGTGAAACGCATCTTCACGATCGAAGATGGCGGTGGTGTCGACCCCCGCTTCGATCTGCGCGCTCCAGTAAAGCAGCGCGTGCGTGACGACGGCGCCGTCCGGCAACACCAGCATGGCTGCCGTGCGGGCCTGCTCACTGGAAATCTCGGCGTTGGCCTCTGCCTGACCCAGGTCGGGTGAATCGGCCCGCCACAGCACGTCAGGCGCCGAGTCGAGGACCGCCTGCTCGTCGCCGCAAGAGCCCACCGTTCCGACCACGGGTTTCGGAACGCTCCTTCGACAGTCCTGCCCCAGCGTGTTGCCGATCAGCGCGAAGTCGCCTTCCTGATCGACCATCACGCGCAGGCTCGGTGCAGCAGCAGCATCCCCCGCTGCAGCGCACAGCAGACCCGTGCCCAGGATGCCAACAAGAGTGAAGCGCTTCATTTCGGGAGCCCTCCTCGACCTACGGTTTCCTCGTGGTCGTCTGGACGATCTTGAACTGAACGCGGCGGTTGGTTTGCCGCCCCTCCTCCGTCTCGTTGTTGTTGAGCGGGACGTCCCGCCCATACCCCTTTGCAGATAGCCGATCGGGGTCGATGCTTCTCTTGATGAGGGCCTGTCGCACCGCTTCGGCCCGACGTTGGGAGAGGGACCGATTGTACGCCTTCGTGCCGCTCTCGTCCGTATGTCCTTGCACCTCGACGTGCAGAATTTCGGGATGGTCCTTCAGCGCCTGGGTGATGTCATCGAGGATGGGATCGCTGATCGGCTTGATCCTTGCACTATCGAAGTCGAACTGAATTTGCTGCAGGAGGCGCACTTCCTCGGTCGTCACCCGGACCGTCTTCGGGCACCCATGCTCGTCGAGGTTGGCACTCGGGAGCCCCTTCTCATTGGGGCACATATCAATGGCGTCCGGAATTCCGTCCTTATCGCGATCATCCTTGGGACAACCATTCATTCGCGGATCTTCGTCCGGCGGGCCTGGGATCTCTGGGCAGGCATCCTTGGCGTCCGGAATGCCATCGCCGTCCTTGTCGCCCGGGCACCCGTTTTTCGCAGCATCCGCGCTCTGAACGCCAGGCACGTCGGGACAAGCGTCCCGCTCGTCGGCGATGCCATCACCGTCCTTGTCGCTGGGGCAGCCGTTCTTTGCGGCGTCTTCGCTCTGCACCCCCGGGAAGTCGGGACAGGCGTCCTGCGCATCGCCGATGCCATCGCCATCGCGATCTTTCAGCGCAGGGCACCCGTTCTTCGAGGCGTCCTCGCTCTGCACACCGGGCACGTCAGGGCATGCGTCTCGCTCATCGGCGACGCCATCCCCATCACCATCACGTGGCCCTCGTTGCTCCGAGGTCCAGGCGAGCATGGCCACGCCGCGGAAGTCCGGCGTACCCGCAGCGCCCGTCAGACCCGGACCTGCACCGAGCCCTGCCTCGATATCTGGCAGGATCCGATACCGCGCGCCGAGGAGAAGCTCGCTGTTGAAGGAGCGAACACTCGGCTCGACCAACCCCAGCTCCATGCTCAGCTCCGGACCGACCTGGAGGCGTCCCTCCGCCAGAAGAAACCCGATGCCACCTCCCCACTGCAGCGTGGTGCCTTGCTCTCCACCCGGCACCACCCGCGTCGGCCGAAACTGAGGGCTCGCTGCGAAAGACCAGACGAGTGCGTCGATGCGCCCGCCGACGATCAACTGAGGAGCTGCGCGTATCGCCCCATCGCTGAGGTACGCATCGCGTGAGCCTGTCGGCAGCCAGACACGTCCCCCAACGGCGAGCTGGAAGGCATCATGATACTCCCCCAGGAGCGCGACACGTGCGCCGAGCCGAAGGTCGCCGAGCGCGGCGCCGGTCGGCGAGGCCGCGCCCATGCCACCGGCCGAAGGGTTGTCCCCCGACTGGAGCACCGCCAGCGGCACGTTGAGGTCCACGGTGACACGGCGCCAGAGCGCGAGCGACGCGTTGAGGTGAAGGATGAGCTGATCCCCGATCACCGCGCCGGCCACTTCATCGTCGGCCTCTCGCCGAAGAACGAGCGGGTTGTGCGCGTAGTCTGCCAGGACCATCACATGCGGCGTGAGCTCCCCGGCCGTGTAAGGCGAGGCGACGCCGAACATCCGGTCGCCCGCAGGCGCCGGTTCGAAGCGACTGAGCGCCGAGCCTTCATTCGCTTGCTGTGCAAGCACTTGAGGGCTCACCGCGAGGGTCGCCAGGAGGAAGGAAAATGCACACCAGGAACGAGTAGTTCCCTGCTTACGCGGGAAAATCATGGCACCTGTCAAGGTATCTTCGGCCCGGTTCGCCCGTGAAGAGGGTTGCGACCGGGCATCCTCTTTTTGGCTCGTCGCCAGGACCTGCCATCGACTCAGCGCGCAGGACGAGGACGCCGCGCGCTCACGACGCCGAGCATCCCGACGGCGCGCCTCGGGACGCCAGCGTCGACGTCAGATTCGCCTGACCTTTCGAGGACGTTGCGAGCGACGCAGCCCTCGGTCGGGCTGACCCACAGCCATCAGAACGTCGGCGTCGACATCGGAGGACTGGTCACCGACGTGGAGACAGCCATCAGAACGTCGGCGTCGACATCGGAGGACTGGTCACCGACGTGGAGGGCGCCGGCGCCGAAGTCGGGCTCGACGCTGCGGGAGCAGGTACCTTCAGCGGAGGTGACGCGGGAGCCTCCAGCGGCGTCGCTGCCGGAGCCGTCGAAGCCGCCTTCCCGAGACCGGAGAACGGTGCGGGCGACGCGTTCGACTTGAGCGGAGCAGCAGCGGTGTCCACCGGCGCAGCGCTTGGGCTCGGCTTCGGTTGCGCGATGGCCTTCGGTGCAGCCGGGAGGGCAACCTGCGCGGCAGATTCTGCAGCGGGAGGCGCATCGAGGTCGATGTCCTGCCCCTCCGGAGCCGGCGCGGCCGTCGCAACGGGAGGTGGTGTCGGCAAGTCTTGGTGCGTCGGTGAAGGCTCGACGGCTTCCGGCGAGGCCGCTGTCACTGAGCGGGTCTCCTCGACCCGAGGGCCAAGGAGGCCAGGCACCTTCCCTTGCAGCACCGCAAACGCAAGACCTGCCCCGCCCGCCAGAGCAACCAGGACGAGCGCCACCGTGGCGACCACGGGGATCCCTTTCCGTCTCGGCTCGACGGGTGAAGCGACCGCGCCGGTCAGGCTCCCCCGACTGGGCGGGTGCGTGGAGCGCATGGCGACGCTCGGCTCGCTCGGCACGAGCGAAGGAGAGGAAGCCCGACCAGGAGACGACGTTCGGCCCGGAGACGAGGGCGGCGAGGAGGGTGGCGGCAGCCCTGGCGAGGACATGCGCGGCCTCGTCATGCTGGGGCTCGCCGTCACGTCGGTGAAGGGCGCGATCGCCCCCTTCACGCTGTGTGTCGTCGCCTCGAGATCGAGCTCGCTCGGTGACCGCACACCGACGCGGGACATGTCACGGATCGCGAGGATATCCCCGAGAAGCCGGTCTGCGCTGTCGTAGCGCTCCTTCGGCTTGCGCTTGAGCGCCTTGCCGACCACCTCTTCCAGCCCCTTCGCCACCTGGTCACCTCGCCCCGTCTGGAGGGGCAGAGGGTCCTTGGTGAGCTTCGTCTTCGCGAGCTCGACGTCGTACAGGTCGCCAAAGACGTGATGACCCGCGACGGCCCGGAACAGCAGCGCGCCGACCGCATACAGATCGCTCGCCGGCGTCACATCACGCGAATTCAGGATCTGCTCGGGCGCCATGTACTCAATGGTCCCCACCGCCATGTCGGCGCGTGTGATCCCGGTCATCTCCTCGTCTTCGGAACTGCCCTTCACGATTCGGCTCACCCCGAAGTCGACGATCACGGCCCGAGGACGCCCATCGTAGCGGCGCTGAATGATGATGTTGCCGGGCTTCAGATCACGGTGAATGACCTTCGCTTGGTGCAGGTCGCGCAGGGCCGTCACGATATCGACGCCGAGCTCCACCGCTTCCTCGACGGTGAGCGCCTTCTGCTGGAGGATCTTCGAGAGCGGCTCCCCCTCGATGTACTCCATCACCAGCACGAGGCCCACGGCGTCGTCCGCGACGAAGTCGACGACACGCGCCACGTGGTCGCTGCGGATCCTCCCGAGGAAATAAGCCTCTCGTCGAAATCGAGCGACCACCTCGTGATTGCACGCAGCCGCTGGAAGGAGCGTCTTCAGGGCCACCCGCGACCCTACCGACATGTGCTCGCCGGACCAGACCTCGCCCATGCCGCCAGCGCCGACGCGGTTCTCGATGCGGTAGCGCCCGGCGATGACTGTGCCTGGGGTGAGCTCCATGATGGCGCATGATACAGGAGCGCCGTCGAGGGCCTAACTCGATCGGTATGCCCGCACCAACTCTGCGGCCTTCCTGCTGAGCGGATGTGCGGTTCCTATGGACTACTCGGATGCCCGCTCCAGCCAAGTGAAGGCTGACGGCCAGATTACAGCATCCTTCCGCGTTTCACCGCCTGGACTGAACCAGACCCAGGGCCCCTCCCGGCCTGCCCATCTCACCGGCTCCCATCGTCAGACCTCGCTCACTTCCCCCGCCCAGGATCTGGAGAATGCCTCCCGCGCAGCGCGCACGGCTCCCTCCTGCCCCACACGACCCAGGGTGATCATCAGCTTGGCCAGCGCGGCCTCGGGCGTCATGTCACCCGCTCCGATCGCGCCCGCACGTGCAGCGGCAGCGCCTCCAGCATATCTGTGGAGATCGACCGCGCCGCGCGGAGACTGACTCACGATCACCACCGGCACATCGATCGCTCTCGCCGCCTCCAGGACCGGAATGAGCGAGCTTTCCTTGATCGGCAGATTCCCTGTCCCGAACGCCTCGACCACGAGCCCTTTCACCCCCGCCCCGAGCGCGCCCATCACCAGCCGTGGATCCAGTCCAGGGAACGTCCGGAAAGCGAGCACCCTCGGCTCGATCCGATCATCGAACGCCTGCAGAGGGCGTGACGGCAGCGTGTGAGGCGCCAGGTTCACCCCGACGCCCAGCTCGGCGAGTGGCGCGCAGCTCGGCGACCCGAACGCGCTCATCCCCCACGCATCCACCTTGGTCGCCCTGCATCCTCGAAGGAGCTTCGACCCGAAGGCGACCCCCACCTCCGGGATCCCCGACGTCGCCATCAGACAAGCGTCGACCAGGTTCGTGCGGGCGTCGGTGCGCACATCCGTCAGAGGCCGCTGCGAGCCGGTCAGCACCACGGGTCGATCGAGCCCTGGCAGCAAGAAGGCCAGCGCGCTCGCCGTGTACCCCATCGTGTCGGTCCCATGCACGATGACCACCCCATCGTACCGAGGCAGCGCCGCGTGCACCGCTCGCCCGATCTCCACCCAGTGACGCGGCTGCATGTCGGCCGAGTCCAGGTTGAACAGGATCCTCGCCTCGATCTCCGCGATCTTGCGAAGCACGGGGAGCTCCGCGAGCAGATCCTGCGTGTAGACATCGGGTTCGAGCGGCCCGACCTCGTGCGCCTCGACCGAGCCGTCCAGCGATGCCGCTCGCCGCGAAGGGGCCCCGTCGCCGCCGCGCATCATGAGCGTGCCACCGGTATGTAGAAGAAGCAGCCTCACGGGGCGCGAGGATAGTACGCCGGCCCGACGGCAGGCACGTGTGGCTCACCGCGACCTGGGCAACAAGTCCAGGAAGTACGAGAGGATGTCGTCGAACAGGGGCAGATCGACGCGAGGTGCCAGCCTGCTCGCATCGCTGTTCAGCGCCCGGAGAGAGCCCACGCGAAGGGAGATCTCCGCCTTCAGCGCCCGCGCTCGCTCCTCGGCCTGTCTCTGCCTCGCCCGCGCCAAGCCCCCGGCGGCAATGAACCCGAGGACACGCGGGAGCTCCCCTTGATCGAACCAGGTCCCGTGCGTTCGACAGGTGTCCACGATCACCCCGCTCGACTCGCCGAAGTTCTTCCGGTTCATCAGCTGGGCGCAGGCGGGACAGGGACGGTATCGCACCGGCTCCAAGCTCGACCGCCGCAGCGACGGCGTCCCCCCCGGCACGTGGGACAGCTCGCGCCGCTGGATCAGTTCCCGCAGCAACGCGTGCTCCACGAACTGCCCCCCGCACAGCGAGCAGTCGTGCAACGTCCCGACGTTTTCTTCGATCACCGAGAGCGGCTGCTGGCAGTCAGGACAGGGCAGCTGCCCCGCGCGCGCGATCGGCTCCAGCCCCAGCTCGAGCCCGCACCCAGCGCAGTGGACCGCCTGGATCGAGCTCAGATGGAAACAGCCGGCACAGCGCACGACAGCGATCGGCGCCGCGCAGTAGGAGCAGTGCCGCGCCGACGCATCGACGGGCGCCCCACAGCGTGGGCAGGAGAAGGAGTCCGCAGCCATCGCCCCCATGCTACCCCCGGACCTGCGAACCGCAGATCTCATGGAAGCCCAAGGGACGACCCTCGACGCCTCGCCCGCGCTCCCCTCACCCCAGGCTCGCAGCGGCGTCCGTCTCGGCCCCGCTCGCGGCGCGGAGTACGTCAGCTCGCCAGAGCTGCTGCGAGATCACGGTGCTCACGCGCAGCGAGCGCATCGAGCAGGTTCTGGAACTGGGCGGCGCCGCAGCGCCGGACGATCAACGCCGCTCGCCCCAGCCGCTGACAGATCCGTCGGGCGAGCTGCACGCCGCCATGGCTGTTGACGTCCGTCAGCACGATCACCAGGTCAGCACGCTCGACGATCGAGCGGAGGTCATCCGCCCCACGCCCCTTGGTGTCGCCCTTGTGAAAATCCAGCCGATGACCAGCCTGCGCCGCCATCCGCTTGAGCTGTGCTTCATTGCGATCAAGCCCGCCGATCCATGCGATCCGCATAGCTCCCTCACCTTCCGGCCGGATCGTCGGCCAGAGCCTCATGCAGGAGGTGTCACAGCAGATCTAATATCCACTATAACGGACGGCCGCAAGGTGACTCCGACAAAATGTCGGACGCGCCTCTACGATAGCGGATTGCACCTCACCATCGCATCGCCCGGAAGGGCTGACGGAAGGTCCCCATCCCGGCCTCCTGAGCGTGCTCCTCACGGCGCCCAGCAGCGCGCCCCCGCGCATGCCCGGGGGCGAGCCGGCCGTCACGCCCGCGGGCCGTACGTCATGACCAGGTACATCACCGCCTCCCCATCCCCCGCGTTCCGGTAGCTGTGCGGCACGTCGGCCTCGAACAGGATGGCGTCGCCAGCGGCCAGCGTCCTGCGCTCTGCGCCCACCACGATCTCCACGGTCCCCACGTGGACGACGAGGTTCTCCGTGGTCCCCGTCGGATGCGGATCGGCGAGTTCGATCGCGCCACGGGCCAGATGGAGCTCGTAGAACTCGACGCTGCGCGGCCGATCCATCGGAAACAGCGCCCGTGAGGAGAAACCGCCATCATGGGAGCGCAGCACCCGCGCTCGCGACGACGGCATCACGACCGTGCCCGGCGTCGCCGCTTCGCTGATCAGCCCCGAGAACGGCACCCCGAGCGCCCGCGCAATCTTCCAGAGCACATTGATCGTCGGCGTGCTCTGCCCCAGCTCGATCTGCCCGAGCATCGCCCGACTCACGCCCGAAGCGCGCGACAGGCGCTCGAGCGACAGCCCCCGCTCCTGCCGGAACCGCTTCAGATTCGCCGCCACCGTCGGCGTGAGATCCAGCCCCGGCTCGCTCGGGAGCGCCGCTTCCGTCGGCCGAGGAGCCTCCTCTTCCGACGCCGCTTCCCCCTGCGACGTCACCAGCCGCACGGGTGGTGCTGCAGTCGCTGACGCTTTGGCGCCGCGCTTCTTGTTGCTGTCCTTCACCATCCGATCACCATCTGTCCCGGATCTGTCCTGGCGAAGGGCGCGTCAAGACCACCGCACCCTCCCAACGTCATCGATCCGCAGATCCGCAGACCCGACGTCTCTCACGAGGGGAGAAGCTATCATCAGCGCATGATTTTCGGAGACTGGCTCGGCCGTCGCGCGCAACTCTCTCCCAATCGCCTGGCGCTCGTCGACACCCTCCGAGGCGAAGCGCGGCTCACCTACCGGGACTGGAACCGGCAAGTGAATCGCACCGCACATCTGCTCCGCCAGGAGGGCGTGACCCGCGGCGACCGCGTCGCTGTGCTCTCGAAGAACTGCGTCGAGATCCTGGACCTGTGGTTCGCCTGCGGAAAGCTGGGCGCCATCTTCCAGCCCCTCAACTGGCGGCTCACCGCGAGCGAGCTGGCCGGCCTCGTCGCGCGCACCCGCCCCGTGCTGCTGGCCTACGGCCCGGACGAGCTACCGCTCCTCGAGGCGCTGCGGGATCGCGCGGAGAGCGCGTCGATCCGTCGCTGGGTTGCTCTGTCCGAGGCCCAGCGTGGCGCGCCAGAGGATCTCCTCTTCGCCGAGCGAGAGCGCTGTCCCGAAGCCCCTCCCCCCGCCGTCGACCTCGGCCCGGAGGATCCCTGGGTGCTCTGCACCACCGGCGGAACGACCGGGTTGCCCAAGGCCGCGGTGCTCACCCACGGCAACATCACCTGGAACGCCCTCAACACGATCACGGGCTGGGGGCTGACGCCCGACGACCTGGCAATCCTCAACGCGCCGCTGTTTCACACGGGCGGGCTCAATGTCTTCACCGCGCCGCTCGTGTACCTGGGCGGCGCCTCGATCGTCTGCCGTGAGTTCAACGTCGACCAGGTTTACGACCTGATCACGCGCCACCCCGTCTCCTTGTTCTTCGGCGTCCCCACGATGTTCCTCGCCATGCAGGAGCACCCGCGCTGGCGCGACGCTCCCCTGGAGCGCTTGAAGCTCGTCATCAGTGGGGGCGCCCCGTGCCCGCTTCCCGTCTTCGAGCGGTTCTGGGCCCGTGGCGTGCCGTCCTTTAAGACAGGCTATGGCTTGACCGAAGCCGGACCGAACACCTTCTGGCTTCCCGACGAGGAGGTCCAGCGGAAGCCGGGTGCCGTGGGGTATCCACTCCTAGGCATCGACATCCGGATCATCGACGAGGAGGGTCAGGACTGCGGCCCAGCTCGTGTCGGCGATCTACTTGTCCGAGGCCCTCACGTCTGCGCGGGTTACTGGGACGACGCAAGCGCAACGGCTGATGCCATCCGCGAAGGCTGGTTGCATACGGGGGATCTCGCCACGATCGATGGGACGGGCGCCGTACGCATCGTTGGACGCGCCAAGGACGTGATCATCTCAGGTGGGGAGAACATCTACCCTGCGGAGGTGGAGAGCGTTCTCGCCGCTCATCCAGCCGTCTCTGAGGCCGCCGTCATTGGCGTCCCTGATCCCTACTGGGGGGAGGCATGTCATGCCGTCGTCGTTCCGAGAGGCGCCATCACAGCCGAAGCACTCCTCTCATTCGCACGAGAGCGACTCGCAAAATATAAAACCCCGCGACTCGTCACGTTTCAGAACCAATTGCCTCGAACGGCAGCAGGTAAGCTAGATCGGCGTCAGCTTCAACTCGAGCACACGATGTATCGCTGAACGCACAAATCCAGAGCCCGCGCATCAAACATTCGGCGCTCATGGCCCGATCCGACGTTCAGCAACTCTCCGGCTACAACTATTTGCACTCTTCGGGCCTTGCTTTGGACCTGATCGACGGATCCTTGCCAGCGGCTTCACGCACCCAGAACACATGCGTGTCACTCACGGCTAGCGATTCTGGTTTTGCGGTTGGCTCTTCACTTTCACTAGAACCAACAGACCAGTTCATCGAAGTCCATGTCCCATTCCCGTCGTCTTCGAAAGCATAATAAACCATTCCGAGGTCAGGAATGGTCCAGTAGATACATGTCCCATCTGACGCCAGATCTCCCACTCGGTTTATAATATCGTTAGCATTCACCCCATCACAGCGCTCCGTCGGCGAAGCGGCGCCCGGATCACTCACACATATCTTCTTGTCATCAACACTCATCCAAGAGATCCTATTACCATGGGATGTCAGCAGCTTCATTACGCCGCCAACATTGGCATATAGATCGGGTGGCGGGAATTCGTCCGCAGCATAGATGAACCAACTGGCGTACTCGGCCCAAAATGTTTTCGAATCGGCACGCGCCAATCCACTGACCTCGCTTTGGATATCAACCACGACATCGCTTTCATTCACTCCCCCTCCACCGAGATCGGCAATCATTTTGATAGACCAGATAGCACTCGCCCCCTGAGTCCAATAAACATCGTTACCCTGGCCAGCAATCTTATTCCGCTCTGGATCCGCTTCCGGCGATGGCGTCTCGATATTCGCTGTTCTAAAAGTCGCGATCTCCATTTCTTGATCGTCCAGAAGCGCGCGACCTAGGCGATCGTGGCTAGCCCACCATAGATGGTGCTGTGTCACCACCAATCCAGCACTTGTTACTTCAGTCGGTTCAAAGTTCGGATCCCCAGACTCTGTCGACCAAGGAATATCCTGCAGCTCATTCGGTTGCGTATCGCTGAGACGTTTTCTCTGCGCATGCAGGCTCCCATCCGTCGTCGACCAGTAGAGGAAGTCTCCAGCAACCAGTAGCTTGCTCGCTCCATTGGGCACCGAGACGAATTCGTTGCACTCGGGACAATCAACCGAGACATCTCCACCCGCCCCGGCACCGCCCCCGTTTCCACCGACCGACGTCGGATCAGTCCCCGTGGTCGTCGTCGTACTGCTCCCGCCACCCGTGCCGGCCACGCTCAAGTCCTCCAGGCCGAGCAGGTAAGTGCAGCCCGTACTGACCGCAAAGGTTGCACCGATGAGCAACGACACGCGATTATGGCCAAGCATCAAAAACCTCCCTGCACGCCGAACAGGGCACCACTGGGCCCAGCAGAAAGAACGCCCGCTTTCATCCACTTGCTGTTGCTCGTGGGCTCGGCCTTGCCTGACGATTTCCTGGCATCGTCGGACGACGGCGCCGTCAAAATCAGAACGGTTCCGACACCAAGCCCCAGCAAGCCGACACCGAAGCCGACGGTGCTGATCCAGCCGAATGCTTTCGCCTGGTCGAGAGTGTCCTGCGCACCGTTCTCGCAACGATTCTCGGGATTATTGAAGCAACGAAAGTCGCTGCTCAGGGTCCCGCGCTTCGACAGCGCCAGCCCTCCCATGATTCCCCCGACAGTCAGCGCAGCGACCCCGACCCCCCCGACCACATAGCCTGCGATCCGTTGCCCCTGCCCACGTGGTGTGGAGGGTTCGGTCCCCCCTGACAACCCTCCCTTCGACGCCCCCTGCCCCTCTGCCCCTTGCGTCGCGCCTGGCTCGGGCTGAGTCATGGGCTCCGCGACCTCGAGGTCCACCGTCATCTGCTTCCCGCGCTCGATCGAGATCTTCTTCTCGGTGACCTCTCCGCCCGGCGCTTGCGTCTCGATGACGTGCTCACCAGGATCGACCGGCAGCGCGACCCCGAGCGATGGTGCGGCCATGATCACACCATTGCGCTTCACGACCGTCCCTTCGGGTGCCGTGGACGGTAGCGTCAGCGTCAGCTCCGGCACCTGGGGCGACAGCGCATCTTTTTGCTGCTTCGCCACCTTCTCACGCGCCTGTTGCTTGAGCCGCTGCCCCGCTGGCATGGCAGCGACCTGGTTGAGATAGTTGCTGTAATGAGCAACAGCCGTGGCGATGCGGCCCCACTTGGCCTCGCACTCCGCCAGGGTGAACAGCGTCCCGATACGAGGATCGAGCCGGTAGCTCTCCCGGAGGGCAGGGCAGCCCTTCTCGTAAAGACCCGCTTGCATCTGCTCCAGCCCTTCGGTGAACAGCGCCTTTGCGGCAGCGACATCTTCAGCAAGAGCTGGCGAAGCGAACAAGAGCGCTCCGACGACCCAGGCCGCGGTCAGAGAACGAGAAGCCACCATACGTGGCGTCAGGTTACCGTCGTCGTTGCCAGGTGAGAACCACGAAGCCGAGGAACGACGGCGCTGTTCAGTCTTGACCGTAGAGGGAAGGCTTCGATCCTGTGGTCGACGGTACCTGAGGCTGGCCTGAAGGCGGTTGTTGCGTCACGACGGCAGGCTTCGACCTCCCGCTCGCTGAGGCCGCAGCGGAAGATGCCGGCGCATCCAGATCGATGGGCGGGTCGGCTGGTTCAGCCGACGGGCTCTCACTCGGCGAGGGTGGCGCGCTTGCCACCGGCGCCGAAGCGCTGTCCATCGCCCCTGGCTCCAGGAGCGCTCCAACCGTGCTTTGAGCTGGCATCGGGTCGGATTCGGGTCGTTTGACGGCAAGGGTGTAGACGATGGTGCCCACGATCCCCACGACACCGATCGCCAAGGAGGCTACGGCGATGCGGGGCCCCTTGCGTGGAGCGAACGGCGCATCGATCTCGGCCGCCGTGTTCGTCAGTCCCTGGGGTGACAGGTTCGCCAGCACCCCCGTGGCGTTGCCCAGCGCCGGAACGCCGCAGAGATGCGCCAGCGCCGCCGTGGCGGCAGTCGCCGCAGGGAACCGATCCGGAGGGCTGGGCGCGCAGACCTTCATGAACCATGCGTCGAACCCTGCAGGCAACGCGACACCCAGCCGCTGCGCGCGAACACTGGCAGGCTCTCTGGGTCCGAGCACCGCAATGTTCACGAACGCGAACATGTTAGAATCCTTGCGGAGTTCAGGCGCCCAGTAGGGTTCTCCCGTGAGGAAGGTGTACGCCATCATGCCGAGCGCATAGGTGTCCGATGCGGGTCCGATGCGCGCCTCACCCATGAACTGCTCGGGGGACATGTAGAAGGGCGTGCCCAGGTTGCGGGTCATCGCGGCCTGCGCAGCGCCGTCGGCGACCACCTTCGCCACGCCAAAGTCGAGCACCTTGATCCGGGGAGACCCATCGTCTCGCTGCGTCAGGAACAAGTTCGCAGGCTTCAGATCACGGTGAACGATGCCCGCCTGGTGTGTGCGGTCCAGCGCGAGCGCCGTCTGGTGGAGGTACGTCACCGTCTCTGCAGGCGTGAAGCGCGTCGCTCGAGCGAGCCGCTGCCCCAGCTCCTCCCCTCGGAGCAACTCCATCACCAGGAACGGGAGCCCCGTTCGTTCATCGACGCCGGCATCGAACACGTCGACGATGAACTCGCTCTCGATCTGCGCTGCGACCCGGGTCTCGAGCTTGAAGCGCTCCCGCAGCTCCTGACTCTGGACGATGTGGTGGAGCATCGCCTTGATGGCGACGCGGCGCCCCGTCTCAAGATGCGCGGCCTCGTAGACTGCGCCCATCGCACCCGAGGCGATGCACCGGACGATCTGATACCGCCCGGCGAAAATTGTTCCGTCTGCGAGGGCTAGAGACATCCAGAGGCTCCGTCGAGAAGCATACTCCAAAATCCGTCCTGCCAAAGTAACGGTCCAACCCACCGCCATCAGCATGGTTCAGCACGAAGCTTCCAAGCGATCGGCGCTCACCTTGCCGTCGGGAAAGCGACCCGACCCGGCAACGGCAAGGCAGCGCCGGGTTTTCGAGGTTGAGGCCCGGCTGAATCTGGGTAGCCTGGAAGCTCTTTTCGACGAGCTGGAGGTTGACTTGAGTCAGCGGTTGGGACGGCTAGCACGCGTCTCCGCGTTTCTCTTCCTCGCGGGATCAGCCGGATGGCTCGGGTGCGGGAGTGATCCCACCTCGACGTCGAGCACGACCACTGCCGGGAACGGCGGCGGCGGCGGCGAGGGTGGTACGGGTGGCGGCGGGGCGGGGGGCCCGCCACAGAGCTTCGGGCCTCCAGGCACGGAGGTGGTTTCCGCCGCAGGGGTCGCGACGAGCAGCAGCTATCGACTGATCTTCACGGTCGGCCAGTCGACCCAGAACCAAAATCAGATGACTTCCAACAGGTTTCGCCTGAATGGCGGCGTGATCGGAGCGAACGAGGACCACCGATGAAAAGAGCCAACCTACCTCGCGTTGCAGCACTGGTTCTGATGAGCAGCGCGGTGGGCGTTGCCTGGGTGGCATCTGCAGCGCCTCTCGTCCCTCACACGATCGGTCACCAGGGTCGCCTCTACGATGTGAACGGGGTCCCGATCGGCGCCGAGGGGCCCAAGCCCCTGCCCATGAAGTTCGAGCTCTTCACGCAGATGTCACCGGGGGACGATCAGGCCCCTCCCGTCTGGGCGGAGACCCAGTCCGTCACCTTCGATGATGGCTACTATGCGGTCGCCCTTGGGGACAGCATCGCGCTGTCCGAGGACCTGTTTCGCAATCATGCCGGCCCGGACAAGGCGCTTTACCTGCAGATCACGATCGACGGCGAGGTGCTATCGCCACGAGCGAAAATCAACAGCATTCCCTACGCGCTCGTCTGCAATGACGCCATTGGTGACATCCATCCCACGTCGGTGACCGTCGGTTCCACCCAAGTCATCGATCAAAATGGCAACTGGGTCGGCAATCGGGCAGGCCTGGAGGGTCCCGCGGGTGCCACAGGTCCCATGGGACCGGCGGGAGGTATAGGCCCCGCCGGACCGACGGGTGGCGCAGGTGGCGCAGGTCCCGCAGGGCCCCCGGGCGGCGCCGGCCCCGCAGGGCCGACGGGGCCGGCCGGGGGAACCGGCCCCGCGGGACCGACCGGCAGCGCGGGGGCAGCTGGGCCCACCGGACCTTCCGGAGTGGTGGCCGTGACCAAAGCATGGGGCGTCGGCCTCAATCCCACCGCGACAACCAACTTCGTGGGACCGACGGTCACCGTCAACATCGGCCAGGGCCAGTCGGCCCTCGTCATCTCCAGCAAAGCCTTTGGAAGCTCACAGGCCAATGGCGGACTCGGATTGAATCTCAATATGTGTTACCAGCCCACCAGCGGCGGTAACATCAGCACCATCGAACCCGTCGGCGTCAACGGGATACGCGTACCGACGGGTTCACGAATCATCCAGACACTGAGCGCCGAGATCTCCGATCAAGGGTCTTTTACCGTCGGGATGTGTGCCTATTCAGTGAGCAACGCGAGCAGTTGGAATGACAACGGCTCGGGCTCCACGACGGCAACGGTTTACAGGAGATAGGGCCGAGACCTTTCGTCATCGCCGCAAGAAGACGGCCGACATCACTCCACTCGTCCCGTCGAAACAGCTTGAGCGATTCCAGCTCGCGAACTTCACCCCGGCACATCGGTATGCGCCTTCCGATCGCGCCAGCATTCACGCACGGCGCTGCGTCATGTGGGCGCCATCGCGCATCATGCCAGCATCCAAACCGCTCTCATCGCTGGCGGTCGTCGCGCAGGCTCGACAATTGACACCTCCCTCGAAGCCCTGATATCGCTCAAACGTGACCAAAACCACCAATTTCCTTGAACGCCGGCTCGAGCGCCGCTTTCGCGCGCACGACCATGATGGCAATGGCTTCCTGCAACGACATGACTTCGAGGCGTCGGCCACCCGCATGGCCGAGGAGTTCGGTCACGGACCGGAGTCTCCCGCCCGCCAGAAGCTGATCGAGATCAGCCTGGGCCTGTGGGAGCACCTGAAGAAGGTCGCGGATCGCGACGCGGACGAGAGCATCAGCCTGGAGGAGTACAAGGCCGCGTTCGCCGCGGGCCTGCTCGAGACCCCCGAGTCGTTCGATCAGGGCTATGTCCCCTACATCGACGCGGTCGTGGCCATCGCGGACCAGGACGGCGATGGGAAGCTCACCGCCTCGGAAGAGATCCGCTGGATGAGCTCCTTGATGAACGTGCCGGAGGATGTCTCTCGGGCGGCGTTCCACCGCATCGACAAGGACAAAGACGGGCTCATCACCGCCAGCGAGCTGGTCGAGAGCATCCGCGGTTACTACTTCGACGAGTCGCCCGACTCCCCCGCCCACTGGCTGCTGGGATCGCTGGACACGTGACCTCGGCGCTCGGGCTTCCTTCCGCAGGAAGTCCGAGCGAGGCGCCGGCAGCCAGGAGCCCTGGCCACGAGCGGCAGTGGTGGCCAGAGGAACGCTCATCCTCCGCGGCCGGGAACGACCCTCTTTCAGAAGCAAAAAAAAGCCGAAAGCCCGACGATTTCGAGGTCGTCGGGCTTCTGGTTGCTTGCTCCAGTCACGCTCTCGCGCGGAGCTGACCAATCTCACGGATCGGTCGATTTCACGAATCAATCTGGGTGGGCCATGAAGGACTTGAACCTTCAGCCAATGGATTAAGAGTCCACTGCTCTACCGATTGAGCTAATGGCCCAGAATTCAGGTTGTCAAAGCAGCTTCCGGAGCTCTCGCAGATTTTCTGCCGTCCGTCGAGCCCGGCACGCCCGGCCTGATTCGAACAGGCGACATTCGGATTCGAAGTCCGACGCTCTATCCAGCTGAGCTACGGGCGCTCCTGCCAACCCCCAGTGGGGGCGAGCGGGGACGCTTCTACCTGCCTGACCCCGCCCTGTCAAGACGACGTGGAGCGAAATGCGGTATGATCGTGCTCATGTCTGCCACCGCCACCACTTCGGCCGTCGGAACGGCCTCTCTCCGACAGCTTCTCGCCGACCGGGCTTCCGCGGCAGAGATCACCCGCTTTCTCGATGCGCTCTCTCCGCAGGCCCGCGTGGAGGAGGCGCTCACCGTCACCGGAAAGTGGGTCGGGCGCCTCTACGATGCGATGGAAGGCTCCCCGCTCAGCTCCATCGACGACCTCGTGCCGCCCTCGGAGACCGGGGTCGTCATCTACGAGGGGCGCAACTCCTTGCCCCTGTTCTCCCGCTTCCAGAAGCGGTTCACCCGGATGGGGAATGCGGTGGTCGGGTACAACCACCAGACCATGTCCTTCGTGACGGGGCCTGGGTACTTCATCGTCCAGCCGCCCAGCGGTGAGGCACCTGCGCCGGATGAGCTGTACTTCGACTACACCGAGCCCCCTCCTGGCGAGCCCGCCGGATGGCCGGCCTACAAACCGAACACCTCGGGCCTCTCCACCGCGGTCTACGGGAACATGAAGGACTACATGCGCCGCGTCGCCAAGGGCGTGGTGGTCGGCAAGGCGTTCAAGAAGGGCGTGGACCAGGGGGCGTACTTCTCCCTCAGCCGCGCCATCTGACCCGCTGCGCCATCGGTCGCATGCCGAGTGGGCCGAGCGCGCCTCGCATCGGCTGCGCTCGGCTCGAACCATGTCTCGCGCGGCACCGTCTATCGGTCCACCGCCGCTCGCGGTAGCGTCCAGCGCGCATGCTCCGGCGCCTCTCTCTTTGGCCTCCCCGCGCGCTCGCGCCGGCCCTCTCGACGCTTTTGCTTCTCGCCACCACGGCAGCGAGCGCAGCTCCGCCCTCGCAGAGCCCTCACGCGAAGAGCCAGGAGCAACAGCGAACGCCGCCGCGACGACCCGCGCCGGAGTCTTCTTCGACGGGAAAGAAGGTCGGCCCTCCTCAGCAACAGAAGGCCAAGGGCGAAGCGTCCAGCAGAGGCGCCAAGACGGGCACGATCATCGACAAGAAGCCGAAGGGCTCCATGTCCCTCGGCGCGCCCAACCGCGGCCAGCTTCAAGGAGGTCAGCGCCTGCGCTCCACGCGCCACCTCGAGGTCCGCCCGGGCGCCCGCACGTGGGGCGTCCCTCAGCTCGTGCAAGCGCTCCAGCGCGCGGCCACCAGCGTCAACAAGAAGTTCGGCCACTCTGTGCTCCTCGTCGGTGACCTCTCCAAGCAAGGCGGTGGGGAGCTCGACGGGCACCGCTCTCACCAGACGGGGCGTGACGCCGATCTCGGCTTCTATGCCACCAACTCCCGGGGCAAACCCATCCAGCTCAAGCGCTTCGTCGCCTTCGACGGCGCTGGCGAGTCACGAGGGACGCCGAGCTGGGCGCGCTTCGACGATGCGCGCAACTGGGCCCTCGTCCAGGCGCTGCTCGAAGACCGCAACGTCAACATCCGCTATCTCATCGTCTCGTCCGGCCTCCGCACCCGCCTCCTCGCGCACGCCGCGCGCAAGAAGGTTCCGAAGGAGCTGCTCGACCGTGCCCTCGCCACGCTCATCAGCCCCAAGGACAGCTCTCACGACGATCACTTCCACATCCGGATCGGCTGCCCGGAGACGATGCGAGGCACGTGCATCGAGGAGTCGTTCGTCCGGAGCGCGGGCTCTCCGGCGGCTGGGGCTCCAGGCTCCCCTGAGTCAGCCGCTGCGAGCGAAGTCTACGACTGACAGATCCATCGCGGCGTCGGTCGTGGTGGGCCATCGAGGCCTGCGACCCGTCGTATCGCACGCAAGCCCTACACAACGAGGAACCTGCGCGTCGGTGGTCGCCTCCGAGTGCAGGAGACCGACGCTCCGATCCGTCCTCGTACTCGTCCAGCGCAGGAAATCGACGGTCCGACCATTCCCCGCAGTCGTTCACCGCAGGGAACCGACGCTCCGACCGTTCCCCATGGTCGTTCACCACAGGGAACCGACGCTCGGGCCGTTCCCCGCAGTCGTTCACCGCAGGAAATCGACGGTCCGACCGTTCCCCATGGTCGTTCACCGCAGGAAACCGACGCTCCGACCGTTCCCCATGGTCGTTCACCGCAGGAAACCGACACTCGGGCCATTCCCCGCAGTCGTTCACTCCAGGAAACCGACGCTCCGACCGTTCACACCCCTCATTCACCGCAGGAACGCGACACGCCGCCCTTCCCCGGTGGTCATTCACCCCAGGAACGCGGCGCACTGACTCGTCCCGCTGGTCGTTCCCCCTGGGAAACCGAAGCGCCGACCGCTCCCCGCCGAGCGACACATCGACGGAGCCCCCCACCCGCTGTCTCTCGCCCCGAGTGTGCTCCGTCAGTCCAACCGCAACGACGCGGCCGCCTGGGAGCGCTCCACCCGCTCCACCTCACGGTCGTCCCACCCGCAGACGTAGCTCGCGCACACCACCGAGCTGCCATCGGAGACGAACCACACGGCCACCAGCTCGTTCCCCACCCGGAACGACCCCTCGGCGATCGCGCCTTGAGGATGGGGCCCCGCGTGCGTCGACAGCGGCGTGACGATCCCGCGCCGCTCCCCCCATTCGCGCACCAGCGCTTCGAGGGCTGCGGGCTCGGGAGGCGGCACATCCTCCTCCTCGAGCAGCGGGACCATCACGTGGAACGTCCCCACACCGTCTTCAGCGCCGAACGCGACCGGCGGGAGCTCCGCGGTGTCGGCGAACGTCGCGTCTTCCACCATCTCACCCCAGCCGGGCGGCAGCGCGATCGTGAACCCTTCGTACGCGACTCTGGCCATTCGCGGACTCCGCGCGCACGAGACCGCTCAGGTCCCGCCCTCGTCCTTCAGCTCGACCACCACCGGCGTGTGATCCGACGGCCGCTCCAGCTCTCGCGGGCGGGTGTCGATCGAGACGTCCACGCAGCGGTCCATCAGCGAGCGAGACAGCAGCGCGAGATCGATGCGCAGGCCGTGGTTCTTCCGGTAGCCCCCCATCCGGTAGTCCCACCAGCTGAAGAGCTTCTGATCCGGGTGCTTCTCCCGGAACGCGTCTGCGAGGCCCCAGTCCATCAGCCGCTTCAGCGCGGCGCGCTCGTCCGGGTGGAACAAGACCTTGCCCTCCCAGCGCTTCGGGTCGTGCACGTCGAGCGGCTCGGGCGCCACGTTGAAGTCGCCGCAGATCAGGAGATCTTGCCCAGGATCGTGACGCTCGGCCACCTCCTTGCGCAGCCGCTCCAGCCAGTCGAGCTTGTAGGCGAACGCGGGGGTCCCCACCGACTGGCCGTTGGGCACGTAGACGTTGATGATCCGCACGCCCTCCACGGTCGCCGCGATCAGGCGTCGTTGCGCGTCGTCCGCGTCGCCGTCGAGGTTCCGCTTCACGTCGTCGATCGACAGGCCGAAGCGCGCGACGATCGCCACGCCGTTGTAGGTCTTCTGGCCGAAGATCGCCGTCCGGTAACCCGCTTCGGCCAGCGCGGCCTCGGGGAACTGCGCGTCCTCGCACTTCGTCTCTTGCAGGCAGACCACATCGGGCGCCGCGCGCGCCAGCCAGCCCAGCAGTTGATCCAGCCGGCTCCGCACCGAGTTCACGTTCCAGGAGGCGATACGCATCGATCCCTGGCGTTAGCCGAGCCCCTCCGAGGGAACCAGGGTTTTCCTAGAGCAGCTCGGACACCGCAGTGAGCAGGCCCTCGGGGTCGTCGACATGCACCCAGTGCCCCGCCTCGGGCAGCACCCGCACGCTCACCCGCGGCGACTGGGCGGCCAGCGCTTCGAGCCGCGCGCGGGTCTCCACGGGCACCGAGGTCGAGCGGCCCCCCAGCACCACACGCACCGCGCGGGCGCCCGCTGGGTCCTCGAGCGCAGGCCAGAGGTCCCGGGTGAAGTAGTCCTCGAGCAGCGCCTCGATCACCTGCAGATCGAGCCGCAGCCGGAAGCCGTCCTCGGCACGCCGCACGTTCATCGCCAGCCAGTCGGCCACCCCCCGGCTCAACCCCTTTGCCTGAACCTGCTCCAGAAAGGCTTCGCGCGAAGCGATCGGCTGAGGGAGCGCCATGAGCACGTCGAGCACCTCCCGCGAGCTCGCGTCCCGCTGGCCCACCGCCCGCGCGCCAGGGTCGGAATCGAGCACGAACGCGCGCTCCAGCGTCGACCCGGCCCGGGCCCGCCGCGCCACGTAGGCGAGCGCCACCTTGCCGCCGAACGAGTGGCCCATCACGCCGCGCACGTCGCGCCCCAGGGAATGCACCAGGTGGTCCAGATCGGCGGCAGCAGCGTCCAGAGTGTGCGGCGGCGCGGGATCTTGCGACAGACCGTGGGCCCTCAGATCGACCAGGATCAGCCCCCAGTGTGGGCGCTCCTCGACGACGCGCCGGGCGAAGGTCCGCCAGTTCGCGCCAGACCCCAGGATGCCGTGCAGGACGAGCATCCACTGGTCCGGCTCAGTGGAAGGCGCGGTGACCAGGGCGTGATGAAGGGGGGCGGGTGTGGTCGACATGGAACCTCCAGAGGCCCGCTACGGGTAGCATGACCGCATGGCGAAGAAGCAGGACGATCAGCACAAGGCAGCCAAGGACAAGCCCAAGCGCTTCGTGGACGCGACGCTGACCGGCGCCGAGTTCGATGACGTCGACCTGCAACGAGCCCGTCTGCACAACGTCAGCCTGGCCCACGCCGCGCTGGACGACGTCACGCTCGAGCACGCCAGCATTCACAATGTGAGCTTCGCGGAAGCTCGGCTCGACGACGTCACGTTCGAGAAGGCCACGCTGAAGAACGCGAACTTCGCCAGCGCCCGCATCGAGGATGCCTCCTTCGCTGGAGCGACGCTGCACGATCTGGATCTGGCGGGGGCCGTCCTCGACGATGCCCGGCTCACCGAGGGCCGACTGAACGACGTCGACGCTTCACGCAGCCGCTGGGTCGACGTGAACCTGAGCGACGCGCGCATCGAGAACTCAGACCTCCGTGGCGTGCAGATCTCGGGGTGCGCGCTGGACGGGCTCACCATCGACGGGATTCGCGTCGACGAACTCCTCAAGGCAGAGAAGGCGCGCCGGCAGTAGCGTCCGTCGCCGCCTGGGAGAGCCACCGCTCGGGCAAACGCACCACCGCTCGGGCGAACGCACCACCGCCGCGCTGCGGAGAGCTCCGCAGCCGCGCCAGGTGGGGTGGATGTGAGAAGGGAAAGGGCGAGAACGAGAAGCGCGGCGCGCTCGGGCGGCTCAGGCCTCGATGAGGCCCGTCCGGACCGCGATGCGGGTCAGCTCGACGGCGCTCTTGCAGCCGAGCTTCGCGTAGATGCGGACGCGGTGCGTTTCCACCGTCTTCGGGCTGATGGTCAGGCGCGCCGCCGTCTCGCGGGTGGACACCCCTGCAGCGAGCAGCCGCAGCACCTGTCGCTCACGCGGCGTCAACGCATCGAGTCCGCCCGTCCCCTCGCTGGCCGGCTTCCGCATGGCGCGCACCACGGCGCCTGCGATGCGGGGGGAGAGGGGGGCGCCTCCGGTCGCGATGCGACGAATCCCCTCGATCACTTCTTCGAGCTTCGACGTCTTGACCAGGTACCCCTGGGCTCCTGCCCGCAGGGCTTCCGCCACCCGGAACTCGTCGTCGTAGCCGCTCAGCACCAGGAGCTTCGCCTGCGGCAGCTGCGCCCGCAGCGCGCCGAGGAGTTCGATTCCATCCCGATCCGGAATGTTCAGATCCACAAGCACGACATCAGGCCTGCACTGCGCCGTTTCACGCAGCGCATCGGCCGCGGTTCCCGACTGCCCCACGACGGCCATGTCCGGCTCGTCGGCGAGTGCTCGGGCAAATCCCTCTCGAACGACAGGGTGATCGTCGATCAGGTAGACGTTGATCTTGCTGGTGGAGGTGTCCGGCATACTTACCAGGGAGAAGGGCGGAAGGTCCTTCCGGCCACAATTCGATACCCGGACAGCGGGCAAGTCAAGCGACTGCGGCCATCACGGGAGAGACCCTACAGGGGTATCAGGCCGGCAAGGACCCGCAAGAGAAACCTGCGGACCGGTGGCTGGACAGGTTCCTACGAGGTTTTCCAGCTCTCTGGACAATCGTTCGACGTCGCGCCGCATCGTGCGCAGCGTCGTGCATCCCTGTACGCTTCGGGCGCCATGACGATCGAGGGGTCGCCCAACCCGCACCATGAGGCACGCGCCGAACCCGCTCCGCTGGTCTACGTCATCGACGACGACACGGCCGTCGTGGAGTCGATCCTGGATGTCCTGACGTTCGAAGGCTACCAGGTCGAAGCGTTCACCGACCCGCTCGCGGCGCTGGCTCGGTTGCGAAGTGGTGCACGCCCGTCCGTGTTGCTCCTCGACATGGTGATGCCCGAGATGAACGGTGACGAGGTGCTGGACGCGCTCGAGGCCACCGGCCTGGACGTGCCCGTCGTCCTGCTCTCGGGCGTGCGCGAACCCGGGCAAGCCGCCGCCCGGGCGGCCGCCGTCCTCCCGAAGCCGTGCAGCCTCGACGGCTTGCTTTCCACGCTGCAGAGCGTGCTCGCGCGACCCGCGCCCTGAGACGGCGTCCCCGGGAGCAGGGGCCTTTCGGCCCCCTCTCGATGGCCGCTTCCCCTGCTTTCCTCGCCGACCGCTTGCCCAAGGACCCGGGACGAACCTGGGGGAACCGAGCACGAGCCCCCACGCCCCCGCGCTGCACACCTCGCCGCGCACCTCATGACCCGCCACCGCGTCCTCGACATGACGGCGCGGTCACCCTCCTCTCATCGTGGCCCGGGCACGTCCTGGTGCGCTCCGACACGGCCCGGAGAGCCCCCTCGCGGAAGGGTCCACCGGATGCCCTCATCCAGAGAATCGTCTGTACTCGTCCAGGGATGCGCGCTTGGCATGGAAGGCGCTATGGTGCGCCCCCTATGTCCGCCCGCGAGCTGCCCGCCAGCGAGTGCCGCAAGATCCTGGACCCCACCCAGTTCCCCTTCAAGACCACCGAGGACGTCACCCCCCTTCCCGCGGGCATGCCTTCACAGGAGCGCGCCCTCACCGCCCTGGCCTTCGGGCTCGACATCCGTCAGCCGCGCTTTCATGTCGTCGTCGTCGGCGCTCCGGGTACGGGCCGGACCTTCTGCGCCCGCGCCGTCGCCAAGCGCATCGCCTGCACCCGGCCCACGCCCGACGATCTCCTGCTGCTACCCAACCCCCACCGCCCGAGCGAGCCCACCGTGCTCTCGCTCCCGCCGGGCGAGGGGCGGCCGTTCGTCGAGGCCATGGAAGAGCTCCACGCCAAGCTCGTCGACGCGTTGCGCGGCTCCACCGAAGGGGAGCGCTTCAAGCAGGCGCGCGCCAAGATCCAGCGGCGGGTGCGCGCCGAGGAGCGCAAGCTCGAGGAGCAGCTCAGGAGCTCGGCCCGCGCACTCGGCTTCGACCTGGTGCGCAACGGCGATGAAGTGCAGCTCTCCCCGCTCGAGCGCGAGCCGGAGACCGCAAGGCCCCGCAGCAATCGCCACCTCGATGCCGCGGCATCCGCGACGCTGAGCGCCGCCCTCGCCGCCAGCGCCAACCTCGACGCGCCTCGGGCCAAAGCCCAGGAGAGCGACGGCCGCGTCGAGGCGCCGGAAGCCGGCGGCCACGTTGCCTCGAGCAGCGCGCTACCCGCAGCTCCCCAGGGGCCTTCCGCGGGCGCCACGGTCCTCACCTCGCCCGACGCCGCACCGTCTGCGCCTCACGGCGCGGTGGCCTCGACCCACGCATCATCCTCTCCGCCACCCCCGCCAGCGAGCACGCGCGCCCCCCAGGGAGACTCGTCGTCCACATCGCCTCTCTCGGCTTCGAGCGCTTCGTCTGCCCCGCCTTTGGCGCCGAGCGCTTCGGCTTCGACGCCCTCTGGCCTGGACGCCTTGCGGTCCCCTGACGGTGGGCAAGACGCCGCCCTCGACCATGGGCCCACGTCGTCGCGCACGCCGCTGCCCACCAGATCGGCGACGAACTCGCGACCGGACGAGCGGCTCTCCGACGACGAAGGCCCGGGCGGCGACGCGAACGATGACGGCCCCACGCCCTCGCTCCGTGGCGACGACGCCGGGGAGCCCCTTCATGAGGTGGCCGTCCTCGTCGAGGACTTCGAGGCGCGCCTCGCGGCGGTGCAAGACGACGCCGAGGTCGAACTCCGCGGCGTGATCAAGCACCTCATCGCCGAGGGGGTGAAGGGCTGTTTTCAGCCCGTACACGACAGGTTCCAGGGGCGCGCCGACATCATCGCGTTCCTCGCCGACGTCGAGACCGTGGTGTCCAAGGAGCTGCGCCTGCTCGTCGACGAGAGCCGCAACGACGAGGGCGCCTCGCTCGCGCGCGGCATCGTCGTGCCCACCCAGCTCACCGAGCACAAGCCGGGCAGCGGCGCGCCGGTCATCGAGGTCCCCTACCCCACGCTCACCGCCCTCTTCGGCCGCACCCACGTCCCCCCCGACGAGGGCTTCCCCCCGGAGCCCGGCTTCGCCGTGGCGGGCGCCTTGCACCAGGCCAACGGCGGCTACCTCGTCTTGCCCGCGGGCGCCTTGCTCAAGAACGAGGCCCTCTACGAGCAGCTCAAGGCGTGCTTGCTCGCGGGCAAGTTCATCGTCCCCGAGCACAACCCCTCGTACTTCCGCGGGACGGCCGAGGAGCTTCTCCTCCCTCAGATTCCCCTCGATCTGAAGGTCGTCCTCGTGACGAGCCCCATCCTCTACCACGAGCTCCACGAGGCCGACCCCGAGTTCTCCCAGCTCTTCAAGGTGGAGGCGCGCTTCGAGTCGACGCTGCCCATCGAGCTGGCCCTCCAGTCGTACCCCGCGTTCCTCGCCGACCTCGCGCGGGATCGGGGGCTGCCGCCCCTCACGGCCGACGCGGTCTCTGGCTTGCTCTTCCACGCAGGGCGGCTCGCCGAGAGTCAGACCCGCGTCAGCGCGCAGATCGGTCTCATCGCGGAGGTAGCGCTCGAGGCCGCCTACCGCGCGCAGCAGCGGCAGCTCGCGGTCATCGATGGCGCGATGGTGAACGAGGCGCTGGAGGCGGCGCAGCGGCGCGGCGGTCACTTCCGCGACCAGATGCACAAGCTGCTCTCCGACGGCACGATCCGCATCGACACGACGGGCACCAAGGTCGGCCAGGTCAACGCCATCTCGGTCCTCTCGGACGGGCCGCAGACCTTCGGGCGGCCTTGCCGGGTGACCGCCGTGGTGTACCCGGGCCGCGAGGGACCGGTGAACATCGCGCGCGAGGTGGAGATGTCCGGGCCCATCCACAGCAAGGGCGTCCTGGTGCTCACCGGCTACCTCGCGCTGCGCTTCGCGCACCGGCGCCCGCTGTCCTTCGGCGCGTCGCTCGTCTTCGAGCAGACTTACGAGCCGATCGAGGGTGATAGCGCCTCGCTGAGCGAGCTGTTCGCGCTGCTCTCCGCGCTGTCGGGCGTCCCCATCCGGCAAGAGCTGGCGGTCACGGGCAGCATCGATCAGCAGGGGATCATCCAGCCGGTGGGTGGGATCAACGACAAGGTCGAGGCCTTCTTCGACCTGTGCGCCGCCAAGGGCCTGACCGGCACCCAGGGGGCCTTGATCCCGAGGACGAACCGCGATGCGGTGATGCTGCGACAGGACATCGTCGCCGCCATCGAGGCAGGCAAGTTCCACCTGTACGAGGTGGCCACGGTGGAGGACGGCGTGGCGCTGATCACCGGCACCCCCGCGGGCGAGCACGACGCCGAGGGCTTCTACCCGGCCGGAACGGTGTTCCACGCCGTGGATCAGCGGCTGGATCAGTTCCACCGCACGATGATGGAGCTGCGCGGTCGCTGAAGCCGGCGCGCGAGGGTCCGCACGGGCCCTCGTCGCCAGTGCGGTGAGCGAAGCGGGGGTGCGCTCGGGCCGACGCGCTGGGCCCGCGGTTGGCCCAGACGGCCCAGACGCCAGGATTCCTCGACGCCCCGGCGGCGCGTGGAGGTACGCTGCGGCCCGGCATGCCGAGCATGGCGGGACAGGCTGCATGAAGGGACGCCCCCTGCAGGTGGCGGTGGTCGTGGCGCTGGTGGGCGCGGGCGTGATGGCGCTCTTCGCGTCGCAGTGGCCTCCCTCCCGCGTGGCGCCCGCAGGCATCGGGGCGGCGGTGGTGCTGCTGACGACGAGCGCGGTGTTGCGGGAGCTGCGCCGTCGGGATCGGCTGGCGATCGCGTTCGGCGCGGCGTTCCTCGGCTGGTTCGCGGGGCTCGCCGCGGCGGCGGGCGTCCACCCGTGGGTGCTCGGGTATCTGGGCGCGTGGCTGCCAGCGTTGCTGCTGTTCGTGGGCGGGGTCGGCCGGGAGCGGCTCGCGTTCGAGCTGGAGCGGCTGGAGAACGAGGCGGACGAGGCGGCAACACGACCGAAGGCGCTGCGGCGGGCCGCGGAGATCCTGGACGAGACGCGGGAGGGCGCGCGGACGCTCGACGCGACGGCGACCCAGGGGCCGGCACACCCCGGGGATCCGCGCGCGCTCCACGCGTATGCCGCCCAGGTGGTGGGGTACGCGCTGGCTCATGAGGAGCGCTTCGAGGAGGCGGCGCGGACGCTTTCGGCCGTACCGCGGGCGTGGATGCCAGTGCCGATGCGGGCGTTGATGCTCGGCAACCTGTCGTTCTGGTGGCTCTGCGCAGGCGATGTCACCGCCGCGGCGATGGCGCTGGAGGAGGCGCAGGACGGGGAGGTGCCGGAGGCCGTTCGACCAGCGCTGCGGGCGGCGCGGGCGGCGGTGCTGGTACGCTCGGGGGATGCGGCAGGGGCGCTGGACATCGTGGGCCGGCAGGACCGGGAGCGCGGGGAGCCTCCGCAGGTCCGACAACGCTACCGGGTGACACGGGCGCATGCGCTGGTGGCGCTCGGTGAGGAGGCGGCAGCGCGAGCCGAGCTCGAGCGGGTGCTCGACGAGGCTGGACCGCACGAGCTGCGCCGGTGGCTGCCGGCGAGAGGCCCGGCCGTGGCGCTCCTGGCGACGCTCTGCGGCGTGACGACCGAGGAACGAGGCGGAGCGCGCCCGGTCGAGGGCTGAGACGGTGGTAAGGGGCTTGCTTCGCAGAGCCCCCTGGTCGGTGGCGGGGCGGGTATACTGAGGTGATGCGCCGCCTCGTGCTGCTCGCGCTCGCCCTGAGCCCTCTCGCGTGCAAGGCCCTGGATCCGCCGCCGCCACCGCCTCAGGTGATCGCGATCCGGGTGGAAAGCGATCCGGGCCGACCGCTCACGGGGGCGGACCTCATCTACAATGGCCAGAAGGTGGCGCAGACCGACACGAACGGGGTCGGCAAGCTGCGTCTGGGGGGTCGGGACGGGGAGCTGTTCGACATCATCGTGGCCTGCCCCGAGGGCTACACCTCACCCGAGCGGCCCACCCAGGTGATGCTCCGGCGTCTGGCCGATCCGACGAAGAACCCCGAGTACTTCGCGTCGTGTCCGCCGACGACGCGCAGCGTGGTGGTGGCCGTTCGGGCCGACGGCGCACCGAACACGCCCATCACCTTTCTCGGGCGCGAGGTGGCACGCACCGACGAGAGCGGAGCGGCGCACGTGCTGCTCAAGCTCCAGCCAGGGGAGCAGTTCGATCTCACCATCGACACGAAGCAGCAAGGCACGGAGCTGATGCCCCAGAGCCCTGCGCGAACGTTCGCGGTCGGCCAGCGCAACGATGTCTTCACGTTCGATCAGAAGTTCGAGCGCGTGGTCGCTCCCAAGGCGGTGCGCTACGCGCCCAGCAAGCCGGTGGGGCCCGTCAAGATCAACTGACGCACCGAGCCATGGAGCATCCGGACTCGAGTGCATGATTGCAGCAAAACTCCAGGAATGCCCCCGCACCGCAGTTGGCCGTGCCACCAGAGTCGATCTTTGCGATTCCCAAGGTGAATTTTTGAGAGGCGGCCAGGGTACGCATTGCGGTGGCGTCGCACGAAGGCGTACCCTGGGTCGTAGGTAAGATGAGCGCTCCCACGAAGAAGGCCGACAAGGCAACGCTACGGAGCCTCAGCAAGGACGTTCGTGGCGCCGTCTCCACCGAGTACCTGGTCCTGGTCGGGACCGTAGGGCTCGGGATGGCGTTCGCCCTGTTCGCCCTGGGGCCGGGTCTGGTCGCAAGCTACGAAGTAACGCGTCGCTTGGTCGCAGCTCCATGAGTCGCGCGTGAGGAGAGTGCGCGCGTTCGCGCACGTGTTCGGAGAACGGGCGCAGCGCCCCCCCTGGCAATATCGAGGAGACTGATCATGGACAAGATGACGCTGGTGAACCGGAACTTCCTCAAAGACACCCGTGGTGCGAACCTGGTCGAGTACATCGTCCTCGTCGGCGTCGTCGCCCTCATCGCGCTCGCTGGTTACAAGATCTTCGGCAACCGGGTGACCGACAAGATCAACGAGCAGGCGAACTCCGTGGGCGCCATCAACGGCCAGGGCATGTAGGAAACGGCGCGGCGATCTCGGTGGTCGCTGCTGTCTACCAGGCCGGCCTCGTGGGCCGGCCTGCTGGTTTTTCATGGTCTGACGACGCGCGCTGGCGAGGGATGGCGAGGGATGCTCGGGCAGCACCACTTCCTGGCGTCCGCGATCGTGATCACCGCGATCGCCGCCTGGTACGACTGGCGCACAGGGGAGATCCCGAACTGGGTGACCCTCGGGCCGCTCGCCGTGGCGCCTTGTCTGCACTTCATCGCGCCGCTGCTCGCCGGTCGAGATTTCCAGGCGGCCATGGAGGGCGCAGGGTCGTCGATCCTCGGCGCCGTGCTGTGTGCTCTGGTCCCTGTGCTCCTCTACCGGGTGAGCGAGGGGCGCGCCTTCGGCGGGGGTGACGTGAAGCTCCTGGCCGCGGTCGGCGCCATCCTCCGTCCGCTCGTGGGGATCGAGGCGGAGTACTACGCCATCTTCGCCGGCCTGCTGATCGGGCTGGGCTACCTCGCCTACGAGGGCAAGCTGCTGCGTACGCTGAAGAACACGGCAGCGCTCGCGCTGAACCCGATCCTCCCCCGCCACCTTCGTCGGGAGGTGTCTCCCGAGATGATGACGTTGACGCGCTTCGGGCCAGCCATCTTCCTCGGCACCTGCTGCGCCGTGCTCATGAACTGGAGGGCACCCTAGATGGCTCGCTGGCTCCGCGCTCCGTGGCAGCGCTCGACACACCTCGCCTCGACGCACCTCACTTCGACGGCCCCTCGGCCGGAGGCGACGACGTCCGAAAAGAAACCCTCGCTCGTCGAGGACCGGCGCGGCGCGGTCTACGTCGAGTTTCTCGGTGCCTTCTTTCCACTGTTCACGATGTTCCTCGCGCTCGTGCAGTTCGGGTTCATCCAGACGGCGAGCATCATCGTTCAGCATTCCGCGATCCGAGCGTCGCGCACGGCGGCGGTCATCCTGCACGACAATCCCGCACACTACGGGGGTGCGCTGCAGGGGACGGTCACGGCGCAGAAGCGCGAGATGGTGCTGGACGACGCGCGTGGCCCGCTCAAGTCACTCGGCAACGCCAACCAGACGAACGTCACGTTCGACAAGAACAACTACGGCCGCGACGACATGGTCCGGCTGAGGGTGCAGTACCCCTACGGATGCAAGGTCCCCGTGGGTCGGACCATTGCGTGCGGCTTTGACGGGCAACGGACCCTCGAAGCCGAGGCCAGCATGCCCAACCAGGGCGCCGACTTCATTTATTGAGGCCGAGGAGAACGCGTCATGCTCCACCATCGCTCCCTCGAACCAGCGCCGCGGCGCCTCTCGGATCTTCCCGGTGACCGCCGCGGCGCGGTGGTCGTCATGGGGCTGTTCATGTCGATCTTCCTGGTGGGGTGCCTCTGGTACCTCATCGGGATCGGGGACGCGGCCGTCTACCGCTCGCGGGTGAACGCGGGCGCCGACGCCGTGGCCTATACGGCGGCGGTGTTCCACGCGCGCGGCATGAACATGATCGCCATGCTGAACCTGATCATCGCGGCCTCCGTGGCGCTGATCGTGGTGGCGAAGACGCTGAACTACATCATCGGCATGGTCTATCACGCTGCGAGCTGGATGTGCGCGTCGCCAGCCACCGACTTGCCGGAGAACAGCTGCAACATCGCCAAAGACGCGGCCAACCAGTACAAGCGCCTCGTCTACATTCTGGAGGAGCTGGAGGGCGAGAAGGGGGACGAGCTCCTCGCCGGTCTCAGCCGAGCCCAGCGTGACATTGCACAGCTCACGCCGTGGGTCGCCGCCACCGAGAGCACCACCGTGGCCACTGGTTACAAGCCGATGACGACCGGCATCGCGCTGAGCGCTTCGATGGCGCCGACGATGCCGCGGCTCGGTTTGCCCATCATGGACGAGCCCTACGAGAACACGTGCTCGCGCGGTGCAGCCATCGGACCGGAGATGGTCATGCAGCTCATCCCGCCGGAGTACCTGCCCATCTTGAAGAAGGCCGGGAAGTCGGTGCATGCGCTCATCAAGGACTTCCCCACGGAGTTCTGTGGCGACACGACGTACACCGGCAACAGCCTCAAGGTGTTCAACGAGAAGAACATCTGCGACGAGGAGCAGAAGAAATTCGACGAAGGCAGGGGAGGCTCGGGGGGCAGCGGTGGCAGCGGAGGCCGCGGCGGAGGCCGACGCGGACGCCGGGGTTACGGCAGCGGCGGTGGTGGTGGCAGCGGTGGCAGCGGTGGCAGCGGCGGTGAGGCGGAGACCTTCGACATGGAGGCGTGCCTCGAAGAGCAGGGCCTGACCGAACAGCAGATCAAGGACAAGAAGAACCAGGAGAAGATCGACGACGTCAAACCCGAGGAGCACCTCGACAAAGATCCCGAGCCCGAGCTGAAGAGCGCGAAGCAGATGACGCCGCAAGGGGTCAACGGCAACGACTTCTTCCAGGTCTACGCCATGGTCTCGGCCGACACGTCGATGCTGCACAAGACCGACAGGGGTGTGCTCATCGCCGCTGGCACGCCGCAAGAGACGCTGCCCGCCGCGGAGTTCGAGGGCTGGGGCATCTCGCAGGCCGAGTTCTATTACGACCAGACGGAAGATGCGCGCGTGCAAGATCGTTGCTGGGCTCCCGGCGGCGCGGCCTGCGGCATGACCTGGAACGAGTACAAGCACAACGTGCTCTGGAACATGCGCTGGCGCGCTCGGCTTCGGTACATCCGGCAGCCCGACAAAGGCGTCGTCGACGTCGACATCCTCGGTGCGGACTTCCCGGCAGGCGAGAACGGGACCTACGTGCCCACGGAGACGCTGAACGCTTACCAGGAGCCCATCAACCAAGGGCTCTTCGGAAAGGTGTTGAAGTGGCGGCTGGACCTCGCTGGGTTCGACTTCGGCAACTGAAGGACAAGAGGGTTTCCCATGGCGAACGAGACGCGAGTTCGGGCGAGAGCCGGGGCGATCCAGCTGGCAGCGCGGCGACGGCGCCAGCGCGGCGCGGCCATGGTCGAGGGGGTGGTGGTCATCCCCTTCTTCATCCTCATCTTCGTCTCGATGGTGTTCATCGGCGATCTGTACCGGAGCAAGCTCACCACGCACCGGCTCTCCATGGAGCGCATCTGGGCAGACTCGCTCATCGGCTGTGATGAGGCGGGGACGGGACGCCAGATGCCGCTCAGCGAGGGCATCGATCTGAAGCAGGCTGCGGGCGCGCCTGGCGCCGCGCTCTGCGAAGATGGGTTCGGGTTCCTCACGGAGACGGTGGTGGGGGGCGTGAACCGACCCGCGCTCCTGAGCTCCGGCAACGCGACGACGACGACGACGACGACGCTGATCTGCAACGAGAAGCCCGTCACCGGAGACTTCGACGGAGCAGCGGAGTTTCTCTGGAACCTCTATGCCCCCGATGGGATGAAGGCCACCCTGTGATGAACCGAGATCTCAAGTCGCCGCGCCGAGAGCCGCGGCTCAAGAAGCTCGTCAGGCTGGGTGTCTACTGCTCCTGCGTCACCGCGCTCGCGGGAGGGCTGGCGCTGCGCTCGGCCTACGGGAGCGTGAAGGAGTCGTTCCTGGAGATCGGCTCCGAGCTGGGGCGGCTCGGAGACGTCGGACACCACACGCCGTTGCTCCTCAACGGCCAGCGGATCTTCGTGTCGAGCACGGTGCAGCCCGTGGACCACGAGGACGTGCTCGATCGCGTGGCGGCGCGCTGCGATGAGACACCCCTCGAGCTTGCTGAGGCGTTGCCCGGGTTGCCCGAGGAGACGCGCAAGGAGCTCACGGAGCTGCAGCGTGCACGCGCGAGCGTCGGAGTCATCAGGCACAGCAATGGCAAGCGAGGAATGGTCGCCTGCTTCATGCGGCCCGAGGGCTCCACGGGCATGGGTGCGCGGGTGTCGGCGCTGAACGCCTTCGTCGCCTCGGGAGATCTGAGCGCGTTTGGCAACCTCCGCTATGTGTTCGCCGAACGGACCGAGGAGGGGGGAACCCACGTCGTGACGGCGTGGACCGATGGAAAGTTCAACCTCTTCGACATGGTGCCTGAAGGCGCCGACACGCCCGGGAGTGACCTGCCAGGCGTTCCTCGGCCGATGCGCTCCGTGAGGGTGCTCACCGCGACAGCGGAGGGGGTCGCCTACAGCGTACGGATCTACGACGCTGCGGCCCCCGCAGAGGCCATCGTGGCGCAGTACGATCGTGACCTGATCGAGGACGGCTGGGAGATCCTGGCCGCCAAGATGGCGACGGGTCAGCGCGTCTATGGGCGGAAGGGCACGCACCTCTATGTGCTGCCGCGCGAGAACAACAACCGCACCATGGTCTCGCTGATCCAGATGCCTGGCAGCTGAAGCGCCGGGTGTCCGCCTGAGGGCATGCCGCGCTGCGCAGGAGGCGAGCGGCGCCCGCGCGCAAGCCGTCCAGGGCATGCCTATTTTCGAGCGGGATCAGGTACGCTGCCGCCCCGATGAACCGACGCGCACTCCTCATCGCGCTGATCGTCGCCGCCATGGGCGCGCTGATCTTGGCCGCGTACCTGCATCGATTCGAGCTCGAGGCGCGCGGGGGCGAATCGATACAGCTCCTGACCGCGCTCAAGCCCGTCCCCGCAGGCTCGCTCATCACGGACGACATGCTGGCGACGCGCTCGGTTCCACGCGCCTACGTGGAGGACCGCGCCATTCTCGCAAAAGACCGCGAGAAGATCGTGGGCCTGCGCATGGGGCAGACCGTGCAAGCGCAGCAGACGCTCATGTGGACCGACCTGGCAATCGCCATGGAGGAGCGGCGGAACCTGAGCTCGCTGGTGCAGCCCGGGATGCGCGCCGTGACGGTGAGCGCGAGCAGCCGCGCCGACAAGAGCTATGCGCTGATCCAGCCCGGTGATCGCATCGACGTGGTGGCAACGGTGCCCTCCGGAGTGAACAAGGAGCAGACGTCGTCGGTGGTGCTGCTGCAGAACGTGCTGGTCCTCGCGGTGGGGACCGACACGACCATCGATCAGGTGGAGCGAGCCAACAGCAAGGACAAGAGCGAGTTGCTCTTGAGCTTGAGTCTCACGGTGCAGGAAGCGCAGCTGCTGTCGCTGGCCACGGAGAAGGGCAAGCTCAGCGTCGCGCTCCGCAATCCAGACGACGTGCGGGTGACCGAAGGAATTTCCGACATGAGCTCGTCGGCGCTCGCCGATGTCCAGGCACGCGGTCAGGCGCAGGGTGTGCGCAAGGCGGCTCCCGTCGGGCCAGTGAAGATCGAGGCGGAGAGATAATCATGAGCGCGCGAGAGCGGCTGGGCGTTGGTGTGGGGGTCGGACGGAGTTCGGCAATGCTGCGATGGTCCACGCTGGGTGCTGGTTTCTGTGCGTCGGTGACGCTGGCCGCGACGATGGCGCTCGCCACGTTTCCGGCCGAAGCGCTGGCCCAGCGCGCCCCTGCCGGCGCACGGCCCGGTGAGGGGCGAGCCGAGGAGAAGAGCATCAGCCTCGGTGTCGGGGAGAGCAAGACGCTGCCCGCCTCCGACGTGAAGCAGTACTCGGAAGGCACGGGCGGGATCGCGGAGATCAAGACCACGCCCGACGGCAAGAAGTTCATCATCTCCGGGCAGAAGGCGGGCACGACGTCGCTGCTGCTCATCAAGAACGATGGGAGCCAGACGAACTGGACGATCCGCGTTTACTCGCAGGCGCCGAACGAGGTGGAGAGCGAGCTGGAGCAGCTGCTCCAGGGCTACACCGGCATCCGGGTGCGGCGGATCGGGACGCGGCTGTTCATCGAAGGCGGCGTCCAGAACCAGGCCGACATGGACCGCATCAAGCAGATCGCCGATCTGTATCCGGGTCAGGTCGAGTCGCTGGTCACGGTGGGGACAGGCGCAGTCGATCGGAACCTCAACATCCGGGTCGACTTCTTCTTCGTTCAGTACAACCAGACCTCCGCCTACGGCGTGGGCATCGACTGGCCGAGCCGCTTCGGTGGCACGCCCATCCAGTCGACGTTCTCCTTCGACTTCGTCACGCGCGCGCCGGTCGCGAACGCGCGGGTGATCAACCATCCGCTGCCGGCGCTGGACTTCGCCGCGAGCCGTGGGTGGGCCAAGGTCCTCAAGCAGTCGGCGGTGATCACCACCAATGGGAACGAGGCCACGTTCGAGAGCGGTGGTGAGGTCAACGTGGAGATCGCGACGGGGCTCGCGGTCAACATCCAGCAGATCAAGTACGGGACGAACGTGACCGTACAGCCCCGCTACGACCCGCGCTCGGGCAAGATCGAAGTGAAGCTGGCGGCCGAGGTGTCGGATCTGATCCCCTCGGCCGGGACCACGTTGCCGGGCAGGAACACGTCGAAGCTGTCCACGCTGGTGTTCTTGAAGATCGGCGAGTCGCTGGTCGTCTCGGGGATCCGCACGTCCGGTCAGCGCCACCAGATCAACGGCATGCCGTACCTCAGCCGCATCCCTGTGCTCGGCGTGCTGTTCGGCAGCCACTCCGACAACCAGGAAGAGGTGGAGGGGGCGCTGTTCATCATCCCGAGCGTGGTCGAGTCGGTGCCGCGGGCGTCGTACGACATGGTCAAGGCGGCGATGGATCAGTACGAGGAATACTCGGGTGGGATCGCTACGGTGAACTCCTTCTCGAAGACGCCGCCCGCTTACGGGAGCAGCGGCCCGCCGGCTCCCGCAAAGAAGTAGCAGTCGATGGATCTCGAGCTGTACATCGAGACGGAAGAGGGGGCGCAGCGCAGCGAGCTGCTGACGACGAACGGCCAGATCGCCATCGGCCGGCACTCGCAGTGCACGCTCTACCTCGATGGCGATCGGGTCTCGCGCGTGCACGCGGTGGTCGAGCTGCGCCCCGAAGGGTTCTGGCTGGAAGACCGATCGAGCAACGGGACGATCGTCGGGGAGCGCCTGATCCGCAAGGAGGCAACCGAAGCGCCTTACTGGACGCCGGTGATCATCGGCACGCACACGATTCTCTTCCGGCCCACCTCTCCGGCCGGGGCGCCAGGGCCGCTGCCGGTACCGCGCCCACCGCCGATGCCTGGGCACCTACTCGAGACGAGCACCGCCAACCCCATCATGGCAGCAGCGTTCCCTCAGCGAACCGATGCCGAGGGGGACTCGACGACGGGGGACGCAACGCAAATGGAGCTGGGGGATGCAGCAGGGCCAGCGGCGCAGCCGGCCGCGCTGCACTCGGTACCGGCGCCTCGACCGCCTCCTCCGCCACCGGCGCGTGTCCATGAGGCCGGCGTCGTCAAGCCGAGCGCTCCCCCTCAGTTTCCAGCAGAGCGCGTGATCCTGGGGGCCGGGCTTGGCCCTCCCCCGGAGCCGCCGCCGCCGGTGCCACCGATGTTCTCGGCGGGCGTTCCGTCGCCCGGCAATGTCGGCCCGGTGACGGCGCCGCCCTTTGGCCCTCCTCCTCCTCCACCATCGAACCTGGGGTTGCCACCGTACGGGCCGCCTCCTGCGCCCTCGTCGATGGGCATGCCCTCGCACGGGCCGCCTCCCGCCCCCTCGTCGATGGGCATGCCCGCACAGCACGGGCTGCCACCAGGCCCAGCGCCGCTCGGCGCACATCCGCACGGGCCACCACCGCCTCATGGCGCGCCGCCAACGCCGCCTCCGATGGCGATGCATCCGCACGGGCCGCCACACGGCGCACCGCCCGCGCCCTCCTCGTCGATGGGGCACCCCGCGGGACCGCCCCCAGCACCACCGTCGAACCTGGGGCTGCCCCTGCACGCGATGCAGGGACCGGCGCCGCATGGCGCTGCGCCGGGAGGACCACCTCACCCGGGTCCCGCCGGGGAGACCGTGTCCGCGCCGGCGCACGCGCCGATGGGGGCGAGGCCGACAGACGAGTACGCGGCGCTCCGGCGAGAGATCCACGCGAAGCTTCTGGAGAACCTCGATCTGGCGAAGCTCGACGCCGCAAAGCTCGACGATCCATCGATGAGGCCCCGCGTGCTCGTGGCGCTCCGACGCATCGTGGGACAGATGTCTTCGCGTCTCGATCCGAGCATCGACCGGGATTCCCTCGTGGGCGAGCTGGCCGACGAGGCGCTCGGCCTCGGGCCGCTGGAGCGGTTTCTGTCGGATCCGACCATCAGCGAGATCATGGTGGTCGATCCACAGACGATCTACGTGGAGCAGGGCGGCAAGATCGTCCACACCGGCGCGCGCTTCACGGACGACGAGCGGGTGCGGGCGGTGATCGAGCGCATCGTGACGCCCCTCGGGCGCCGCATCGACGAGTCGTCACCCCTCGTGGATGCTCGCCTGAAAGACGGGTCGCGCGTCAACGCGGTGATCAAACCGCTGGCGCTCCGCGGCTCGTGCATCACCATCCGCCGCTTCTCGAAGGTGCCGCTGACGATGGAGAAGCTGGTGGGCTTCGGTGCGCTCACACAGCGGATGGCCCGCTTCTTGGAGCGGAGCGTCGTCGTCAAAAAGAACGTGATCATCTCGGGAGGTACGGGCAGCGGCAAGACGACGTTGCTCAATGTGCTCTCCAGCGCAATCCCGTCGGACGAGCGGATCGTGACCATCGAGGACGCCGCGGAGCTGCAGCTCGGGCAGCCTCACGTGGTGGGGATGGAGTCGCGGCCCGCGAACATGGAAGGGCGCGGTGAGTACACGATCCGCGATCTGGTCAGGAACGCGCTGCGCATGCGGCCCGATCGGATCGTGGTCGGCGAGTGCCGTGGCGGCGAAGCGCTGGACATGCTCCAGGCCATGAATACGGGCCACGACGGGTCGCTGACCACGACCCACTCCAACTCGCCCCCGGAAGCGGTGGCGCGCATCGAGACGCTGGCCCTCATGGGCGGTCTGGACCTGCCCTCGCGCGCGATCCGGGAGCAGATCGCGGGAAGCATCCACCTCGTGGTGCAGCAGACCCGCTTCTCCGATGGAAGCCGCAAGATCGCCGACATCTCGGAGGTGTCCGGGATCGAGGACGACGGGACGATTGGTATCCGGCCGATCTTCCAGTTCGTCAGGACGGGGACGGGGCCAGGCGGAAAGGTCATCGGCGAGCATCGCGCGACGGGGTATCTGCCGTCGTTCCTGGAGGACTTCATCGTCGCCGGTCTGGTGAAACCTGGGGAGCCGTACCTGTGATCGGTCCCCACGAGGAGGGCGGATGGACGCACTGATCCAAGAGGTGGTCTCGCACCCGGGCTTCAAGTGGGCCGGGATCGGCCTGGTCTTCCTGGGCCTCTTCATCCTGATCCACGCGCTCGTGAGCGACGACGACGGGCTGCCTCGGCGGCTGTGGAGACGGTACGTGGCGTACCTCGAGCGGAGGATGAAGGTGCTCTTCATCTTCACGCCCGGAGATCGCATCGCCGCCGGCCAAGGCGTCGGCGTCTTCTTGTCGGTCGTGCTCGCGATCCTGGTCGACTTGCCGCTGTGGTGGTTGCCGGTGTCCGTGGCGGTCGTTCCGCCGCTGTACATCGAGCTGCTGCGACGGCAGAGGGTCGCGGAGATCGAGAAGCAGCTCGATGGCTTCATCCTCGCCATCGCCAACGCACTCAAGGCCACGCCGAGCCTTGGCGACGCGTTCATCTCCGTGCAGCAGCTCATCCGGCCTCCGCTCCAGCAAGAGGTCGAGCTTGCGGTGAAGGAGATGCGCGTCGGCAGCACACTGGATCAGGCGCTGATGCTGATGGCGAGCCGCATCGGGAGTCGCCCGGTGGACTCCGCCATCTCGGCGCTCCTCATCGGGCGTCAGGTCGGTGGCAACCTACCGAAGATCCTGGACGGGACGGCCGCCGCGCTCCGCGAGATGTCGCGGCTCGAGGCCGTGGTGCGCACCAAGACGGCGGAAGGGAAGGCGCAGCTCGCGTTGCTGGCCGTGTTCCCCATCGTGCTGGTGCTGGTCTTCGATGCCGTGAAGCAGAACTACTTCGCTCCGCTGACGAACTCGATCGTCGGATACCTGGTGATCCTGGCGGCGGGCGCCTGCTGGCTCGCCTCGCTGGTCATCGCCCGCAAGGTCGTCAACGTCGACGTATGATCCTCAACTACATCGTCTTTCGCTACCTGTTCCTGCTCTGCGTCGCCGTCGCGGTGGCGGTCGCGGTGTATGCGGTCGCGAGCGCGCCCACGCGGGTCGCCTCTCGACTCGGGATGCGCGGTCTCAAGCGGCGCTGGGCGATCGACTCGAACCCGGGCTGGGCGTCGCTCGAGCCCGTGGTGCGCTGGCTGGGCGTCCGGGTGAGTGGCATGGTGGGCGACTCCACGCGCACTCGTGTCGACGCGATGATCGCGCTTGCCGGCGATTACCTCGGCCTCACCCCGGACGAGTTCTTCTCGCTCAGCCTCCTCAGCGGCGTCCTGGGCTCGCTGTTCGGCGTGGCCATGGGGATCCTGATGGAGGGCAGCATCGGTGCGGCCGCACTCCTGGGCTTCATGGTCGGCGCGATGCTGCCCTACTTTCAGACGTCTGGCGAAGCGGCGCGGCGGCTGCGGCTCATCAACGAGGGGCTGCCGTACGTGATCGATCTGATGGCGCTGGCGATGAGCGCTGGCCTGGATTTTCCAGGTGCGATCCGTCAGGTCGTCGAGAAGTCGTCGAACCCGGAAGACCCGCTCATCATCGAGTTCAAGCGTATCCTCCAGGAGATGCAGCTCGGCCGGACCAGGAAGCAGGTGCTGAGCGATTTCTGCAGCCGCGCGCCCACGGGTCCCGTCACCGAGTTCGTTGCAGCGCTGATCCAGGCCGAGGAGCGAGGCAATCCGGTCGCGGAGGTCCTGCAGATCCAGGCCGGCGTGTCGCGTCTCAGGCGCTCGGTCAGGGCCGAGGAGGCTGCAGCCAAGGCGGCGGTGAAGATGATCGGTCCGCTGTTCCTGCTGTTCGCGTGTATCATGATGCTCGTCATGGGTCCGATGGTGCTGACCCTCATGGAGCAGTGAGCGGGGTGTCGCCATGACTCAGACCCAGCAAACACAGACCCTCACCGGCTTGAGCTTCCGGGTACAACTCCCGGACGGTGGCCCTCAGCAGCTGCTCGTCGACTCGGATCGCGTGCTCATCGGGAGCGGAGCGCACTGTGAGATCCGGCTCCCCGGTGATACCGCCGCGAGCGAGCACGTTCTCATCACCTTCCTGGGTGGCAACGTGTACGCGCAGGCGCGCTCGCTCCAGCCACCTCCCCTGCTGAACGGAGCGCCATTCACCGAGGCGCCACTCCAGCAGAACGCGCTCCTCCAGATCGGTCAGAGCGAGATCACCGTCTCCATCGTCGAGATCGCGGACCAGATCGGCGTCACGAAGAAGCAGAGCGAGCCCGTCAGCCCCTTCACGTACGTGCTCGCGGTGCTCCTCATCCCGCTCGCGCTCTTCGTGTTGCTCGACGACCCGAAGGACGATGTGATGGATGCCCGCCCCGACAAGACGCCGCCGCTCTGGGAGGAGGCCGGTTCGGCCTGCCCGCAGACGGAGAAGGACCAAGCACTCGGGATGGCGCAGAACCGGCGCATCGTGGCGCAAGGAAAGCGGGAGCGGAGCCCCTTCGATGTGCGCGACGGGGTCGCCGCCGTGTCACTCTTCCAGCAGGCTGCCGCCTGCTACCGCACCTCCGGGGAAGCCGGAGCGGCGGCCGAGATGCAGACCGCAGCCGACAAGCTCCGCAAGCAGCTCGATGAAGACTACCGGGCGCACCAGATGCGCCTGGTCCACTCGCTCGACGTCAAGGACCTGCGCACCGCCCAGCGGGAGGTGAAGGTGCTGCTCGCGATGCTCCAGGGAAAGAACGATCCCTACGTGGTCTGGCTGTCGAACATGGATCGTCGCCTCAAGCTCAGGCTCAGCGGCACGCCCCAGAAGAGCTAGCCGGAGTACCTGCATGATCCCGCGCGAGGTCTTCGAAGAGACGCTCCTCCACTTCTTTGCTCCGATCCGGCCCTTTCTCGAAGATCCGTCGGTCAGCGACATCATGATCAATGGCCCAGGCCAGATCTACGTCGAGCGACGTGGCTTGCTCTTTCTGACGGAAGCCCGGTTCGAGAGCCAGGAAGCTCTGATGGCCGCCCTCCGGAACGCGGCTCAGTTCGTGGGCAAGCACATCGACGAGTTCCACCCCATCCTGGAGGGGCGCCTCCCCGACGGCTCTCGTATCGAGGCCGTGCTGCCACCCGCAGCGCCCGATGGTCCGTCGGTCTCCATCCGCCGCTTCTCGAAGGAGAAGCTGACCGTGGAGCGCCTCGTCCAGTTCGACGCGATGACGCCCGAAGCGGCGCTGACCTTGCGGGCGCTCGTCGCCAGCAAGCTCAACATCGTGGTGGCTGGCGGCACGGGCAGCGGCAAGACCAGCATGCTCAATGCGCTCTCTTCGTTCGTCCCCGAGGGAGAGCGGGTGGTGGTGATCGAAGACTCCCGCGAGCTGAGCTTGCAACGGGAACACGTGGTCCAGCTGGAAGCGCGCCCGCCCGATCCCAGGGGACGGGGAGCGGTGTCGATTCGCGATCTCTTCAAGGCGACCCTTCGTCTCCGGCCGGACCGGATCGTGGTCGGCGAGATCCGTAGCGGAGAAGCACTGGATTTGATCCAGGCCATGACCAGCGGCCACGGCGGCTGCCTGACCACGGTCCACGCGACCTACCCGCGCGACACCCTCACCCGCCTGGAGACGATGGCGATGATGAGCGATGTCGACATGCCTCTCGTCGCGCTGCGCCTTCAGCTCGCGTCCGGTGTGAACATCTTGACGCAGATCTCCAGGCTGCAGGACGGCACACGCAAGATCACGCACATCACCGAGGTGCTGGGCTTCGATCTGGACAGCTCGAGCTACGTCACCCAGGACCTCTTCGTACGCACGTACCAAGGGATCGGGCCGAGGGGAGAGGTGCTCAGTCAGCTCGTTCCCACGGGGACTTTGCCCCGTTGTTTGCCGCAGCTCCAGGCACATGGCACCGATCTTCCACCAGGGGTGTACAAAGCCGCCGAGCAGCACGGCAGCAGCCAGGGTGCTGGGTGAGTCCGGAGACGATCGACCTTCGCTGGTAGCCCGATGCCGCCGATATCCTGAAGGGTCGGCAGGTTGTCGCCACGCGGGTCACTCGATAGACTGGCGCCTGAATGGCCGGCCCTCAATCCAAACCTGACGATCTCGTGGAGATGGAGGGGCTTCCGCGCGCAGGCGAGGTCATCGCAGGCAAGTACCAGATCGAGAAGATCATCGGCGCTGGAGGGATGGGGGTGGTCGTCATCGCACGCCACCTCCTCCTGAATCAGCCGGTCGCGGTGAAATTCTTGCATCCGAACGCGGCGATGCGCAGTGATCCCGTGCAGCGGTTCCTGCGCGAGGCACGCGCGGCTGCGGCGCTGCGCAGTGAGCACGTGGCGCGCGTGCTCGACGTAGGGGCTCTGCCTTCGGGCGATCCCTACATGGTGATGGAGTTCCTGGATGGCTCGCCGCTTTCCCGGGTGATCAGGACACGGGCGCCGCTGCCCATCGAGGAGGCCGTCGAGTTCCTCCTGCAAGCCTGCGACGCCATCGGTGAGGCCCACAAGCTCGGTATCATCCATCGGGATCTGAAGCCGGGGAACATGTTCATCGTCAAGCGCCCCAATGGGACGCCCCTGCTCAAGGTGCTCGATTTCGGCATCTCCAAGGTGGTGAACACCGAGGGGGGCAGCGATGTCGAACACACCCTGACGGCGACCAACATGGTGATGGGGTCACCACAGTATGCGTCGCCGGAGCAGCTCCGGAGCTCGAAGAACGTGGACACGCGGACCGACATCTGGTCGCTCGGCGTGATCCTCTATTACATGCTCACCGGGCGGCGTCCCTTCGAAGGGGACTCGATGACCGAGCTGTGCATGGCGATCGCGATGCACACGCCAGCACCGATCACCACGCTCCGCCCCAGCATCCCGCTCCCGCTCCAGGAGGTCGTGGCGCGCTGCCTGGAAAAGGATCGGGAGCGGCGGCTCCCGGACGTACCGACGCTGATGGCGGCGCTCCGGCCCTTCGCCGGAGGCGCAGTCTCCACATTTTCAGCTGGCGTCCCCTCGGGCGCGATGACGTTGCTGCCGACGTCCGTGTCCACGGTGGTGGAAGGGAGCGAGGTGCAGAGCACGCCTTCGCTTCTGTCCCATGCGACGACGGAGCCGCGCGCAGCCACGTTGATGACGCGCAGCGCCTGGACTGCACCTCCGCCCCAGCGAAATCCGCAGATGATCTTCCTCCAGGCGGTCGGCGCGGTGGCGGTGGTCGGCCTGGCCGCCTGGGGAATCCACACGGCACGCCGAGAGCACAAGGGCGCTCCGGAGACGAACGGCGCGGTGGAGGCGGTCGTTCAGGTCCAGCCGACGGCTCGGAGCGCCTCGTCGAATGTCGTCGAGGCAGTGACCCCACCGACGTCGGACCCGATCATCGATCACAACTTCGCCTCCCCACCGGCCGCCATGGTGACTTCCAAGCCCGCGGAGCCATCCGAGGTCGCGGCGGCGCCCACGACGAAGCCATCCGAGATCATCCGAGAGGGGTGGGGGGTTGCGAAGACCCTCCTCACCTTGAAAGACAAGGACGGGTTCACGGTCGGCAAGGTGGCCAAGGGGAGCATCGTGCGGGTGCTGAAAGAGGAAGGTGGATGGTCGCTGGTCATGCATTCGAGCAAGGGCACCATGCTGTCCGGCTGGGCGCCGGCAGCTGCCATCGGACCGACCGCGACCACCTCTGCACGCTGATGCGTCTCGCCGCGACGGCCATCGCCGTGTTCGTCACGATGAGCGCGGCGCTGGGCTGCGCGGCCACTCCCGGCGAGGGCGCTCGGGTGCCGGAAGACGTGAAACAGGCCAACGCGGCGGGGAAGCCGGAGCGGCTCCTCGAGCGAGGGCTCGCGTTTGCAAATGCGCAAGACTACACGCGCGCCGAGCAGTACCTGTCCGCTGCCCTCACGGCAGGTGCTCCGGCCGATCGGGTCTTGCCAGCCCTGATCCGTGCGTGCGTTGCGGAGAACCGCTTCCGCGCAGCGCTCACCTACGCCGAACCTCACCTGACGAAGACGCCCCAGGATCACCACCTTCGGTTCGTGGTGGCCTCGCTGCACGCCAGTGTGGGGGACACCGTGGCGGCGCTCGAACATCTGGAGCAGATCACCCGCTCTCGGCCGGATTACGCAGAGGTCCGCTATGCGATGGGGGTGCTGTTCCGGGATGAGCTCCAGGATCCTGGGCGCGCAGACGAACAGTTCCGGGAGTACCTGCGGCTCGACCCACGAGGCCCCCATGCGGAGGAGGCACGAGGAGGCTTGCTGAAGGTGATCACGCCGTTCCAGCCTGGCAGTCAGGGCCGTCAAGACGGGTCGGGGGGCTCGGGTGGTGATGAGCGAGGGATCTCCGCCGGTTCCCCGATGCGTACGCTGCGAGAACAGCCCTCCTCGTTGGGCGCCGCACCACCTCTTGGCGGCGAAGGAGGAGCCGCACAGGAGGGTCGCCCGGTGCGTGTCGAGCCACCGCCGCTGAATCCGGTGCAAGGAGATGGCGTGCGCGATACACTCGGTCCCCCGCCGCAGTGATGGATCGTCACTAGATTTGCGGCGAGATCGCGCCCATCTATGGCGGAGCTGTCCCGCGCACACATGATCGAGATCCGCATCGGCTCCGGAGAGCCGCAATGCCAGCGGATCATCCCAGGCGAACCGATGGGCCCCCTGCTGGTCGGCACCAGCGGCGCCTGGATGCTTTCAGCCCCGGGGGTCGCAGCCGAGCACGCGGAGTTCTACTTCGATGGCGCTCAGCTCTTTCTGCGCAGTGTCGACATGGTCGCTCCGACCATGGTGAATGGTCAGGCCGTGCTCGGCGTCTGGACCCCCCTGGACCCATCGAGCGAAGTCCTGCTCGGAGGCGCCAGGTTGTGGTTCGGACCAGATCCGTCAGCGGGGGGCTATGCATCCATGAACCACGCACAGCTGCTCGAGGACGACGACAACGTGGCGACTCGGGTCGCTGATCAAGCGCAGGAGAATGCCTGGGGTGATGTGAGCGAGATGGTCCGGCGCGGGATGGAAATCTCGCGCTCGCGAGCGCCTGAGCCAGCGATTGCACCTCTGCCTCCCCCCTCTCCGGCCTTCTGGCCAGCAGCTGAGCCGAGCGCGGCGCCACCGCACGAGGAGCACGGCGGCCCCTCGACCACCAAGCGCACCGACGACTCGGGGATGACCAAGATCGAGCCTGTCGAGAACGTCGAGCGGCGACGTGAAGTCTCGATGGCAGGTCGCCGCTTCGGCGACCCGTCGATGTCGGGCAGCAACTACCCGAACGCGGCGTACATGTCCGGCGCGGCTCCGCTCACCACCTCGGGCAGCAACTACCCGAACGCCGCGCACATGTCCGGCGCGGCTCCGCTCGCCACCCCGGGCAGCAACTACCCGAGCGCCGCGCACATGTCCGGCGCGGCTCCGCTCACTACCTCGGGCAGCAACTACCCGAGCGCCGCGCACATGTCCGGCGCGGCTCCGCTCGGCTTCGCCGGAAACGGCTATCCGAGCGTCGCTCACCTGTCGGGTGCAGCTCCACTCACGACCTCAGGCAGCAACTATCCCAGCGCTGCGCATCTGTCTGGAGCCGCCTCTTTGATCTCGTCCCAAAGCAACCCTCCTCAAGGGATGTTCGGGCAAGGAGGAGGGCCTGCCGCCATGAGCCTTTCTGGTGGGCTGGTGCGGACCGAGGTCCTTGGCAGCTCGCCCATGCCTTCCTTCGGTGCGCCTCCTTCGCTTCGCTCTTTCGGTGCGCCTCCGAGCACCGCGCCTTCTGCGATGGAAGGCGCTGCGATGCGACAGACGGGGACCTACCAGCAGGTCGCCTCGCCGATGCTCACCCAGAGCGCACGCTTGGAGCAGAGCACCACCGCTGGCGATGCAGAACGGGCAGCCCAGAAGTCCGCCTGGCAAGCCTTGTCGGGTCCCAAGAAAGCGCTGGTCTTCCTGTCGCCGCTCATCGTGGCGGCAGCCGTGGTGCTGTTCCTGGGCGACGAGCTGGGCCTTCAGCCTCCACCCAGATCACCTCAAGCGGCAGCGCAGACGGGCGGAGCGCCGAAGACGACGAACGCGGCTCCACCTGGAGACGCGCCCCAGCCGAGCGCCGTCGTGGATGCAGAGCCTCCGTCGCCGGCGCCCACTGCAGCCGGACCATCGCCATCGTCGGGCCCTGACACGGACACCCCCGTCGCACGCAACGCCGGCTCGTCCAAGCTCCTGTCACCGACCGCAGCGCCCGCAGACTCTTCGTCCAAAACCGAAGCCAGCAAGACACTCCAGCGGTTGGCGGCCGATGCCGTCGCGGGAGGCGCTTATGGTCGGGCGGCGGAGCTTTACCAGAAGCTTGCGAAAGAGCACCCGAACAAGCCTGCGTATGCCGAAGCCGCAGAGATCATGCGCGTGAAGGCTGGTCTGAGGTAGCTCAGTTCTGGGCTCGAGTCCGCAGAGCGTCGATCGCGCTCAGGAGCTCGGGGTCCTTTGCATGCAAACAGCAGGTGTTCCGGCGGCTACAAGGGTTTTTGAGCAGCTCCAGCTGTTGCAAGCTTCGGGTGTCCCCGTCCTCTCGAACGCGCGAGAAATGCTGGCTCTTCTGCGCGCAAGACGCCATGCGTAGATCGTAGGCGACGCGCATGGCGGGCGTTCCACGCGCGCGGATCGCGGGATCGGCGAGGAGCGCCGCCGCTCGCACCGAAGCGCGGGAACCTCCATGGGCGATCACGAGCTGGTACAGGAGATCGATCCCGTGGGTCCCCATTCGATTCTCGATGAGATCGAAGAGCCTATCGGCATGTTCGCCCCGGCCTGCCGTGATGACCATCAGGACATCGATGATGGCACTCCGAAGCTTGCGATCCGCACCAGCATCCGGGTCGAGCTGGAGGAGCTCCTCGACGTCGGCAACGAAGGCCGGGAACTTCCCGGTCTCCAGATCGCGCTGGAGCTTCGCTCTCACTTCCCTCACCGCGCTCCTTTCGGATGGTGGAGAAGGGGCAACCTGCGGCGCACTCGTCGTGCTCGTCGTCAGCGCCGGTGTCTCGCTCGGCTCCGAGACGGCTTCCGCCTCGGGTTCGGATGAGGCGAGCGCGCGGATCCCCACGGCGCCGAAGATCAACAAGCTCGCAGCGATCAACCCCGCGCAGCCCAGCACGAAGGACGAAGGGAGAGGGGTGGAGAACGAGCCTGAAGGGGAGCGGTGCATGACGGGACCTGTCAGGCGAGCAGACTAGAGCGCCCGTCGAAGGCGGCGGCGTTGCTCGATCATGTGTTGCGCGATCTGCTGCTTTCCTTCTGCGCCCTCCACCAGCATCCAGAGATCTTCACCTTCCCGCTCTCGCTCGGCGCAGTCGAGGAGCGCATCGGTCGCTGCTTCGGCTCGAATCAGACGGTCTTGCCGCCCCGGCAGCTCCACCACCGCGACGCGAGCCCCCAGGCAACGCAGGGTGCTGAGCATCCGGTTGACGATGGCCACGAAGACAGATTCGTCGAACGCAGCCCGCGTCCCCGCGCCGAACAGGATCAACTTGTCCAGGCTCATGCGCGGCTTGCCCGGAAGCATCACGACTTCACCCAGCTCACCCGTCACCAACCCACGCCGCTGGAGCTCCGAGATACGACCACCGAGCCGCCAGTCGCAGAGGCCGGCCACTCCATGCGCAGGCCGGATGTCTGCCCAGACGGGGCAGGCCAGCACCTCGGCGTCGAGCATGTCGAGGCTGGCGAGATCGGGGGAAACGAACCTGAGCTCCACGCTGGTTCAGACGCTGATCGCGCCCTTGCGGAAATCGCTGCGCGCGATCTTCACGTTGACGCAGGCGGGCTTGCCACACCGAAACGCCTCGTCGAGGGCTGGCCCGAGATCCTCGATCCGTTCCACCCAGGCGCCGAACCCTCCGACCGCTTCCACGACCTTCTCGTAGCGCGTGTAGGCCAGGCTGGTCGCAGGAGCTCGCGTCTCACCGTACAGATCCACCTGCCCTCGTCGGATCTGCATCCAGGCCGCGTCGTTTCCAATCACGGCGATCACCGGGATGTTCTGCCTCACCATCGCCTCGAATTCGAGCGCATGGAGGCCGAACGAGCCATCGCCATACATGATGACCACGTTCGCGTCGGGGCGAGCGAGCTTGGCCGCCATGGCATATCCAGGACCCACACCGAGCGTCCCCAGCGGACCCGGGTCCATCCAGATCTGCGGCCATTCGAGCTTCAGCACGTACGCGGCAGTGGCCACGAAGTCGCCACCATCACCGATCACGATGTCGTCTCGCTTCAACCTCTTCCCGACCTCGGCGCAGACACGGAGGGGGTTCGGTGGGCTGTCGGCGCTCTCGATCTCCGCGAGCATCTTGGCGCGAGACTTGTCTTCGGAGGCACGGACGGCAGCCAGCCAGGACTCCGCGCGCTTCTCCGGCAGCTCGCCGAGGAGCTGCTCGAGCACGACGCCGCTGTCGCCATGAATGGCGACATCGACGCGCCTGTTCCTTCCAGCCTCGCTCCCGTCGAGGTCCACCTGCACCACCTTGGCGCCCGGGTTGATGGCGCGGCCGTACTCGAGACGAAAATCGAAAGGCGTCCCCAGAACCACACAGAGATCGGCCTGCGAGAGGGCGAAGCGTCGGGAGCGGGTCATCAGCCGCGGGTGCTCGTAGGGGAGCGCGCCACGCGCCATTCCATTGAGGTAGTAGGGCGCCTCGATGGCATCCGCGAAGCGCGCGAGGATGTCGCGATTCGGCGACCAGCGCAGCTGCGTCCCCACGATGAACATCGGACGCTCTGCCTCCCGCAGCAGACCAGCTGCGCGCCGGATCGAGGCCGGGTCACCACCAGGCCGCGCAGGCGAGATGCCCCCCTCGGCCGTGGGAGCCGTGGGCGGAGCGGCGTCGTCCGCAAAGTTCATCAGCAGGTCGAGCGGGATCTCGAGGAACACCGGGCCCGGGACGTTGGACTGAGCAATACGGAACGCCGAGTCCACGTACTCCTGGATACGATCCGTCGAGGGGACCGACGTGCTCCACTTGGTGATGGGGCGCATCAGCTCCACGTGGTTCATGTCCTGGAGCGAGCCCATGTCGGCGAGCAGTCTCGGTCCAGCACCACCGATGACCACGAGCGGGATGCCAGCGCGCTGCGCGTTGGCCACGGCCGTCACGACGTCCGTCACCCCGGGTCCTGCAGTCACGGCGCAGACGCCAGGGCGGCCTGTCGCTCGGGCGTAGCCATCCGCTGCATGGCCAGCCGTCTGCTCGTGCCTGACATCCACGACACGGATGCCATCATCGAGGCAGCCATCATAGATGGCCTGGATGTGACCGCCGCACAGGGTGAACAGGTGCGTCACCCCGTGCCGGGCGAGCGCCTTGGAAACGAGCCTTCCGCCGTGGACCTGAGCCATGGCCTCCTATACCACGGAGCGAGCTACACGGAGATCTCTCGCCACCGCCCGCGCGCCCAGATGGCTCCGAGCATCGCGCTCCGCACCATCCAGTCCGCCGTACTGCCCACCCAGACGCCGACGAGACCGTATCCGAGCTTGATCGCGAGCAGCCACGTCACCACGAGGCGTACGACCAGGGAGGAGACGAGCGTCACGACGAAGACAGCTCTCGTCGCCCCCGCAGCGCGAAGTGCTGTACCGATCACCATGGCGAAGGCCATGAAGGGCTGGGCCACCGCAGCGATGTAGAGCGACGATGCCCCGAGCGCGACGATCCCCTCATCCTGGGTGAACGGCTGGATGAGGGCCCTGGGGACGAGGGCGAAGACCAGGCCGAACGCAGAGAGGAGCACGATGGCGAGGCCTGCGGAGGTGCGACCCGCAGAGGCCGCCTCACGCGGATTTCCCTCCCCGAGCTTCTGCGCGACGAGGGCCCCTGCAGCGATCCCGAACCCCTCGGCGGACAGAAAGCACACCGACTCGATGCTGACCAGCGCCTGGTTCGCAGCCATCGCGGCCGCGCCAAGCAGCCCGATCATCACCACGAATCCCGTGTAGCCGGCCTGGTAGGTCGCGCGCTCTGCGAACGCGGGGAGGGACACCCGCAGGACACGGTTCAACGCATCCCTGAAGGCTCGCTGACGGTGCTCGACCCCTTCACGCCGGAAGAGCGGGAGCGGACTGCCTCTTGCTGAGAGCACGGCAATCAGCAGGAGCCCCTCGATCGCCATCGTGGCCGCCGTACCGACGGCAGCGCCACGCAGTCCCATCTCGGGCAACCCGAACCAGCCGAAGATAAGCAGCGCGCTCAGGATGACGTTGACGACGTTCCCAGCAGAAGCCGCGAGCAGCGGCGTTCTCGTATCTCCTGCCCCCTGCAACGCCGACGCGGCGACCGCCTCCAGGAATGCCAACGGCAGCACCGGGAGCACGATCTGCAGGTAATCATCCGCTTGAGCGATCACCTCCGCGTCGGCCTGTGGAAAGAGCAGCCTCAGCATCGCTCCCTTCGTCCACAGCAGCGGCCCGGCCACGAGGACTCCGAGCGCGGCAGCAAACACGAGAGAGGCTCGCACTGCCGCCACGGCTCCGGCGCGATCGCGCGCCCCGATGGACCTGGCGACGACCGCGAGGGTCCCAGCCGAGGTGGCGCTGCACATGGAGATGATCGACCACGTGAGGGTCGTGCAGATCTGGGTCGCCGCAAGCGCCGTGGTGGAGTGCCGACCCACCATGGCTCGGTTCACCAGGAACACCAGCGTCAGCAGAAACATGTGGGTGATGGCAGGCCAGGCCAGCGCCCACACCTGTCGAGCGACCTCCAGACGCGCCGAGCCCGGTCCGGGACGCCCAGGCACGAAAAGTCGGCCCACTTGCTCCGCTTTCTCCTCTCGCGCCAGCGGCCGATCCAGGGTCGGTGCTCCTGACGTGCTCATGCTTCGAGAACGCTGCCGCAGCGACGAGCGTTCCATGATCGTCAGAGAATGTAGCGACTCGTGGCGCCGCAGCTCGCTTCAGCGAGCCACGGGCGGGATCGGATCCAGCACCTCAATCGCTTCACCGAGAGCGATCTCGCCCTTCTTGATGAGCTTCACACTCAGACCGAGCGATCGATCCGCGGCCCCATCGCCATTGGTGTCCAACCACGCAATCGTCATCCCCTCGGTGCCCCCTTTGAACGCCTGCCACTGGATCTGGAAGGCTTGAGGCTCGCTCTGACGAAAACTCGTGCAGCCATAGACCGGCGACCGATAGTCGTTCGGCCCACTCGTATACGCACTTCCCTTGAGCTGAGAAAAGCTGGGCGGGATGGCAGGCGCCGTCCCAGGGAGCTCACCGATCACCGTGCGCGCACAGCCTCGGACGCCTTCGGCAAATTGCCAGAGTGCCGCGCGAGCGGCCGCTTCGGAGGTCGAGGGGGGTGACTCGTCGACATCCCCCTGGCGTGGAGAGGGTGTTTCCACGGATTCATGAGGAACCGGGGCGCTCCCTGGACTCCGCTCTTCGGAGGATCGGGTGAGCAAGAAAGCCGTGATCGCGATGATGGTGATGATGCTCATCACGATGGCAACGATGAGGCCTGTCTGGGATCCATGCGCCGTCGGAGACGACGGAGGAGGCACCTCGTCTGGGAGAACATTTGCGACGTGCGGAACGAGGGGAGGGCTTGACGTGGGCCGTGGGTTCGAAGGTGAGCTGTCCGCCGCCGCAATCGTCCACGGAGCTGGCGTGCTCGGGGAACTCGGAACCGCCGAGGAGGTGTTGAAGGGGACCTCTGCGGGCGGCGCAGGCGTCGGACTGACGAGGTGAGCCCGTTGCTCCCTCTGCGCAGGGGGTTCGGGTCCAGCATCGCCGTCCTCGATCAGCGCTTCAGGAGCCAAGGTCTCCACGCGACCAGCGCTGGGCGCTCGGCTCGGCACCAGCATGACCGAGGTGGGCAGCGAGTCACGATCACTCGAGGAGAGAATCGGCGTTGGCGCAAAGTCCTGCTCGAAGCTCTCCGGGGTGGCCTCGGGAGGTGCCGCTGGCACCCGAGGGTTTCCGAGCCCTTCGACGAGAGGGTCTACCGGCGCTGCGTCGCCTGGAGGCGGCGGCTTCGTCGGCGCCTCGTTGGAGGCGAGACCAGGTTCCTCCCGTGGAGGCACCTTCGCTCCCTTGCCGAAGCCTGCCGCCCTCGCCGCCAGCAACCGGCTGATGTCCTTCGCAGAGAGCGAAGCGGTCGCACCGGCTACCCCGGGCCCCACACTCTCGAGGAGGGCATCGAGCTCGTCGGTCCCCATGGCCCGTGTCGGCTCGTCGTCGGCCTGGGGCGGCGGCGGCCGCAGCGGTGTCGGTCTGCTGGCTTCGGGCACACCGCCCGCGCTTCCAGCTCCGGCCGAACTCGGGTCTTGTCTCGATCCGGTCCCCACGACCCGAAGGTTACTACGCCTTCCGGGGCGGACGCACAATCGCGGTAACCTGAGGTGACCAACCTCTCGTCACCTTTCACTCGCCCGGTGCGGCGGCTCACGCATCAACGGGACTCGTCCCGCGCGTCGTCCTCAACCATCCCCCTGGAGTGTTCATGCGCCTCGGAAAACGCTTGGCAAACCTCGTCATTTCGGACATCCGCGCCATGAGTCGGGCCTGCGAGGCGGTCTCCGGCATCAACCTCGGCCAGGGAATCTGCGATCTCCCCACCCCGCCCCCCGTTGCGGATGCGGCGCGTGCCGCCATCCAGGACAACAAGGTGATCTACACCGCCCCTGAGGGCATCGCCCCCCTGCGGGCCGAGATCGCCGCAAAAATACAGCGGTGCTACGGCCTGAGTTACGACCCCACCAGCGAGGTCGTGGTCACGTCCGGAGCAACGGGAGCATTCGCCGCCACGCTCCTCGCGCTCTTCGACCCAGGAGACGAAATCATCCTCTTCGAGCCCTATTATGGCTACCACCTCAATACCGTCATCGCGTTTGGGCTGACCCCTGTCCTTGTCCCGACCCGACCACCGAACTGGACCTTCGAGCGCTCCGATCTCGAGCAGGCCATCACCTCCCGAACGCGGGGCATCGTGGTCTGCACGCCATCGAACCCGAGTGGAAAGGTGTGGTCGACGGCAGAGCTGGATGCCATCGCTGAATTTTGTGAGGCGCATGATCTCATCGCGATCACGGACGAGATCTACGAGCACATCATCTTCGATGAGGCGAAGCACATCCCGCTCGCGACCCGTCGGACCGCGCGAGAGCGCACGGTCACGATATCGGGCTTCTCCAAAACGTTTGCCATCACGGGCTGGAGACTCGGTTATCTCAGCGCGCCGCGGGAACTTTCGCAGCGAATCACAGTTATCCACGACCTGCTGTACGTCTGCGCCCCCACGCCTCTTCAGTATGGGTTGATTGCGGGGCTGGGAATGCAGGATGGGTATTACACCGAACTTTCGACCTCTTATGCGCGGAAGAGGTCGATCCTGTGCGATGCCTTGCAAGCATCTGGCCTCACTCCTTATGTGCCCAAAGGAGCCTACTATGTGCTCGCAGACATCCGCCGGCTGGCCGCACCCAATGCCAAGTCCGCCGCCCTTTTGCTCCTCGAACGCACGGGTGTGGCCTCCGTCCCAGGCACGTCGTTCTTCGCAGATCCCGTGGGAGAGACCCTGGTGAGGTTCTGCTTCGCCAAGGAAGATCACGTTCTCGAAGAGGCAGCGCGGAGGTTGCGCGCACTCTAGGGGGAATTGCGCTCCACCACCGTCTCGCGGTCACATTGCCCCACCCACGCCTCTCCTGCGTCGCGCTTTTCGCGGGCCAGGAACGATACAAAGTGAGGTCGTCGAGAAAGTCGCCGCACAAGGTGCAACGTCGAGTGACATTCGCATCACGGCTTACACCGATCCTGCTGCGGGATTTTCTCTTTCACAGGAGCGCGGCTTCAGTTATCCCGGAGATTGGTGGCGCTGGCGCGCCAGATGGGAGTGGGTAGCCGCCATGTCGAAACAAAGTGATTACAATAGGGTATTTCGGATCCCTATTGTGATGGCACTCGATTGTTCTCCATTGTTACTGAGCCGCTGCCGCAAGGTCGCCATGAGGAGACGGCTCCTCGTCCGCACCTGCGAGTCAGCATCCGCGTGGAAGACGGCCATTGCATTGAGACCACAAGTGATCGTCGTACCCAGTCATCTGCACGATCGCGAACCGGATCGATTCATCCTGCTTGCCAATGAGGCAGGTGCGCGCCTCGTCGTGCTCGAGTCCGAACAGCTGCCTCTGGAGGAGCTTGCGGGACACCTCTCCTCCGCGCTGTGCGATGCGGCCCAAGCGCGTGCTTAGCAGGCAACACGAGTGCTCATGCCCTGCGGGACTCTCCTCGGGGACCGCAGTGTGCCTGCTGGGCGCGAGGGGAGATCCCTCATGAGAATCAACGCCAACGCTCGGCGCTGTCAGTGCGCTCGTCGGAACGGTGAGCTGGTGTCGACGCGCGTCGAGAACGGCCTGACCCATCCTGTTCGAGTGCGTGCTTCATCCCGACACGCTCCTCATCCCCACGCGAACGCTCGACGCTAGCGCCGCGCGATCCCCCACGTCCGAGCCCTCCGCCACAGATTTCGAGCGCTACGTCACAAGGACGCTCGCCTGGGCGCTCTCGCTGGTCCGAAAGCGCCTGACCTCGACCGAGTCGGGCTTTCGCTCCCGCGGGGTGCATGCGACCCTGCGCAGACCCTGTCCCGGAAGCATCGGAAGGAGGGAGCAGAACCCACCGCACTTCCGGGACGATTCGGAACGGAGGGAGCATGTCCAACTCGTTCGCCGATGTGAACCGTTACTTCGAGCGCGCAGCCTCAATCCTGGGGCTCTCGGAGGCGGTGAAGAAGCAGCTCGAGACGCCGCACCGCGAGATCCGGGTGGAGTGCAACATCCGCATGGATGATGGCACGATCGGAACGTTTACCGGATTCCGCGTCCAGCATGACAATGCACGCGGCCCCTTCAAGGGCGGGCTTCGCTTCCATCCGGAAGTGGAGATCGACGAAGTCCGGGCGCTCGCGTCGCTCATGACCTGGAAAACGGCGGTCGTCGGCATCCCCTACGGAGGGGCCAAGGGGGGAATCACCGTCGATCCGGCCACCCTCTCTCGGGGGGAGCTCGAGCGGCTCACCCGGAAATTCACGGCCGGCATTCACGAACTCATCGGCGATACGGTCGACATTCCGGCTCCCGACGTGAACACCAACGCTCAGGTGATGGCATGGATCATGGATGAGTATTCCAAGTTCCATGGTTTCCGGCCCGGCGTGGTGACGGGCAAGCCGGTCGATCTTTTCGGCTCGGTGGGACGTGAAGAGGCGACCGGCCGCGGTGTCATGATCGCCACAGAGGAGCACCTCAAGTCACAAGGCAAAACCCTCGCTGATGCGACTTACATCATTCAGGGTTTCGGCAATGTGGGCAACAACGCGGCCCGGCTCATCGCAGGCGCCGGCGGAAAAATATTGGGTATCGGGGATCACACTGGCTCGTACTACGACCCGGCAGGACTCGACATTTCAGGTGCGCTCGCCTGGCAGGCGACTCATCGCTCGCTCGCGGGCTGGAAGGCCCCCAGCGTGCAGCGGGAAGCGCTCGTCCTTCAGCGCGGTGATGTGCTGATTCCCGCGGCGCTCGGCGGAGTGATCACCCCCGTCGTCGCTCGTGAAGTTCAGTGTTCACTCATCGTCGAGGGAGCCAACGGCCCCACCACGCCGGATGCCGACGAAATTCTTCATCGGCGAGGGATCACCGTCATTCCTGATATATATGCCAACGCGGGGGGCGTGACCGTGAGCTACTTCGAGTGGGTCCAGAACATTCAGCAGTTTGCTTGGGATGAAGCGCGTGTACGGCGAGAGCTCGAGACGATCATGCGCCCCGCCTACGCAAAGCTCGCGGAGGTAGCCCAGGCGCACTCGGTCGACATGCGGACCGCGGCGTTCATCGTTGCGATCGACCGAGTCGCTCGAGCCACAGAGCTGCGCGGCGCTTAGCGTGACAGGGGGGGGAAATGAACGAAGTGTCTTGTCAGGTCACACGCGCGTTGCTCGATGCGGCGCGCGTGGAGGGGTTCTCTTCAGAACAACTATTTCACGGACGACGCTTCTCGCTGGAGAGGCTCAGCGATCCGAAGAGCCGCGTCGACTGGGATACGTTCGCGACACTCTGCGATCGACTCGAGGCCATCTGTCAGAGCCCCGAGCAAGCCGCCCGTATCGGCGCCGGGCTTTTGACGGCTCCTCCTCACGATGTCGTACGCCGTCTGGCCGGCCTCCTCGCAGACGCTCGCGACGTCTACGACCTCGCGGCCCGCTGGATCGTGCCGCTCGCGTTCCTTCACATGCAGACCACGCTCTGCCGAGAGCCCGACGGGCGGCTCCTCCTGGCGATGGAGTTTCCCTCATGTTTTCGCTCGGGCCGTAGCTTCTTCCGCATCTGCCGCGGCGCCATGGCAGCCACACCCACGCTGCTCGGCCTCCCCTGGGCTCCTGTCGAGGCCCACATCGAGGACCACCGCGCCACGTACACCATCACGCCTCCTCCTCCGATGCCGCTGCTCGAGCGCGCCCGACGCGGCTCGCGGGCCTTGCTCGGCCTTCGAGCCCTCACGGAAGAGATGGCCCGCATGCGCGCGGAGCTTCAGGAGGCCCATGTGGCGCTGCTTCGCAGCAAGCAGGATCTCCAGGGCGTCCTCGAAAGCATCCCCGACCTCGTCCTCATTCATCGCGACGGGCTCGTGGTCTGGGCCAACCAGGCGGCGGCGAGGTGCTTCGGCGCGGAGCAGGTCGACGAGCTGGTCGGTCAGAGCGGCCTCGACTTCGTGCATCCCGACGATCGCGAGCGCATGCTCGCACGCTCACACAGACCGATCGACTCTCCTGCGCTCGCCGCCCATGACGAGCTGCGCTTCCTGAGAAGAGACGGGGAGATCGTGACGATCGAGGCGGCCCCCGCGCGCGAGATCCTCTTCGAGGGCGCGCCTGCACGCCTCGTCGTCGCCCGCGACGTCAGCGAGCGCCGCCGGATGCAAGAGCAGCTTCTCGTCACCGAGCGCATGGCATCCCTCGGGACGCTCGCCGCCGGCGTGGCACACGAGATCAACAATCCGCTCGCCTACATGGCGCTCAACCTGGAAGTCGCAGCGCGTGAGCTGTCTCAGATCAACGATCGACGACTGACCAAGGCCGAGAACTCGATCACCGATGCCATCGAAGGCTCCTCGAGGGTGCGCGCCATCGTCGGCGATCTCAAGATGTTCGCGCGAACGCGCAACGATCCCTCACCCGTCGATGTTCGCGAGATCGTCGACTCTGCAGCCGCGCTCGCCGCCAGCGACCTGCGCAGACGCGCTCATCTGACGCGTGTCTATGGCTCCACGCAGCTCGTTCTGGGCAACAAAAGCCGGCTCGGACAGGTCTTCCTCAACCTCTTGCTCAACGCCATCGACGCGATCGAAGAAGGCGATCCCGAGCACAATGAGATCCGGATCCGCACGTCGATGGACGGTGCCAGGAAGGTCATCATCGAGGTGAGCGATACGGGCAGTGGCATCCCCGAAGCCACGCTACCTCGTATCTTCGAGCCCTTCTTCACCACCAAGCCACCAGGTCGTGGTACCGGCCTGGGGCTCGCCATCTGCCGCCACATCGTGAGTGAACTCGGTGGAGAGCTCACCGCCCGCTCCATCGAAGGCGAAGGCTCCACCTTCCGCGTGGTTTTGCCTGCCGCTGTCGAATCACATGCCCCGACGCTCGGGGACGCGAACGCATGCGAGCCCAGCCTCCGCGTAGCGCCTGCAACACCATTGCTCAGCATCGCACGTCCCCGCCTGCTGATCGTGGATGACGAACCGGCCCTGGTGCGCTCCCTCGACACGGCCCTCAGCGATTACTATGACGTGACGACGGCGACGAGCAGCCGCGTCGCCTTGGAAATCGCGAGAGAGGGATATTCATTCGACGCCATCCTCTGCGACCTGATGATGACTGGAATGACGGGGATGGATCTCGTCGAAGCGCTCACCTCGATCCGGCCCGAGCTTTGTAATCGCTTCGTCTTCATGACCGGGGGTGCCTACACAGCAGAATCCCGCCGCTTCCTCGCACTCACGGCGCACCGCTGCCTCCTCAAACCATTCAGCATCCGAGAGGCGCTCGAGGCGCTCGCGAGCGTCACGGCCCGAAGGCAACCTGGCCGAGTCCAGGCCAACGACATCGACGAGCGCACAGCAAGCGAGGAATCTGCTTGATGACCGTTCATTACCGCGTCACCGACACCATTGCCCTGGTCACACTGGACAGGCCGGAGGTCCGCAATGCCGTGGATGGCCCGACCGCCGCCGCCCTCGCTGACGCTTTCCGACGCTTCGACGCCGACCCGGCGGCCAAGGTCGCGGTCTTCACGGGCGCTGGCGACACGTTTTGCGCAGGCGCTGACCTGAAGGCGCTGGCTTCCGGTCACGGGAACCGGGTGGAGCCGGAAGGAGACGGCCCGCTGGGGCCCACACGGATGCTGCTGTCGAAACCCGTCATTGCCGCGATCGAAGGGTACGCAGTGGCTGGCGGGCTGGAGCTCGCGCTCTGGTGTGACCTGCGAGTCGCCGCCGAGGACGCCGTCCTCGGCGTGTTCTGTCGCCGGTTCGGGGTTCCACTCATCGACGGCGGGACGGTCCGATTGCCTCGTCTCATCGGGCTGAGCCACGCGCTCGACCTGATTCTGACGGGCCGCGCCGTGGGCTCGGAGGAGGCGATTCGCATGGGGCTCGTGAACCGCGTCGTCCCGCGGGGCGAAGCGCTGAACGCCGCAATGGACCTCGCGACACAGCTCGCAGCGCTCCCGCAGCAATGTCTACGAGAGGACCGGCTGAGCGCGTACGAACAGGCGGGGATGACGCTGGAGGACGCACTGGAAAACGAGCTGCAGCACGGCATCGCCAGCCTGGCCGAACCAGAGTTCCGCGAAGGGTTGTCCGCCTTCGGTGCCGGGGAAGGGAGACACGGCGCAGCCCCGCGGCGTAAAGCCGTATCGCAATGGCTCGACGGACCCGAGCGCGCGCCTCGTGCTCCCAGGGAGACGGTGGGCTAACCTCGGCCCATGGGCGCAAGGAAACGGGCGGCCGCGCTGCTCTGGCTCTGCATGACGTTCGCCGCGGTGACGACGCCCTCGCTCGCGCAGCCGGTCGCGAAGCCTGCCCCGAAAGCGGTGATGGTCGATCGGGTGGTGGTTCGCTGGCATTCACCTGAAACGGGAGGCGAAGACCGGCCACAGTTCATTTTCGCGCGCGAGCTGGCCTTCGAAGCTCGCCTCGAGGCGCTGGCGGATCCAGATCAGGAGGCAGCGTCGTTCCTGGACCGTCACGTCCGCGCTGCGATGGATCGGCACATCGCCGAGACGATGCTGGCGAGCTTGACGACGGATCCTTCCCCCCGGCCCGAAGAGATCGCGGCACGCGCCGAGGCCGCCCGGGAGGCGCTCATTCAGCGTGTTCGAGGCAAAGAACGACTGCTGGCGGCGATGCGCGCAGAGGGGTTCGCTTCGGACGAGCTCGACACCTTCCTCCGTCGGCAAGCGCGTGCGAGCCTCTACCTCGATCGAATGGTCACACCCATGCTGGAACCGAGCGAGTACGAGCTGCGAGCCGCGCTGCGCTCGGGCTCGACGCCGTTCAAAGATCAGCGGTTCAGTGACGTCTTGCCTCTGCTCAAGCGCTGGTATGTGAGCCAGCGGCTGGCCCAAGCGCTGGACACCTACTTCCAGAATGCGCGTGCGCGCGTGGTCGTGAGCCTGTTGCGAGCCAGATGACCATGACGCCGGTGTCGCTGGATCTCTTGAGGCGGGCGCCGGTCCTATGTCGTCGAGACGCACGAAGCGGCTGAGCGGATGACGCTGCCGTCTGCCCCTGGATCACGGGCGCGGAGACACCGCGTAGAGCTATTCGCGTCGCCTTACCCTTGACTCGACCGGCCTCCAAGGGGATCTCCCTGCCATGCCGGCGAGCTACTTCGATGTGGACGGCACATTGATCACGACGAACCTGGTGCACCCGACGCTATTTTACATGCTCAACCAGCCAACGCCGCTGCACAGCGTCGCGAAGCTCGGGCGAGCGATCGTGAAGGCGCCCTGGATGGTACTGGCCGAGACCCGTGATCGACGCCTGTTCAATGAGATGCTTTTCACGTCGTTCGAGGGCGTCTCGGAGGACAGGTTGGTGTGCCTGGCGGAGGAGACCTTCGACAAGGTGATGAAGCCAGCCATCCTCCCCAAAGCGCGTGACCTGGTCCGATGCAGCCTCGACAAGGGGCACGACGTCGTCCTCATCACCGGCGCACTGGATTTCCTCGCCAACCGGCTCCGAGATCACCTCGGCGCGACCGACGTGATCGCCAACCGGCTGGAGATCAAAGACTTCTTCGCCACCGGCAAGCTGCTCCGGCCTGTGGTCGCCGGCCCCGAGAAGGCTCGGCTCGTCCGCGAGCACGCGCGGGCCAAGGGACACAACCTGGACGAGTGCTTCGCCTACTCGGACAGCTACTCCGACGTCCCGATGCTGTCTGTCGTCGGCTACCCGGCAGCGGTCAACCCCGACCGCCGCTTGAAGCTCCTGGCTCAAGCCTACCACTGGCCCATTCTCGATCTCGCCGCCTGATTCGGAGCCATTCATCCCATGAGTCATCCTTGCGTCGTCACCCTCGATAGCCGCAGCGCCCCGCGCACGCTCTTCTCCGGCGATCAGCTCGTCGAGGTCGACCTGCCGACCGGCACCCGCGTCATCTATCCGAAGCCGCCCCTCGAGGCGCTCAAGAACGTGGACGCGGCGATCCGCTACGCGATCAACCATCCCTACAACTCCGAGCCGCTCTACGCGAAGCTCCGCCCAGGGATGAAGGTGACCATCGCGGTCGACGACATCTCCCTGCCACTGCCTCCGATGAAGCGCCCCGACATCCGCGAGCGCGTCATCACCATCGTGCTCGATCTCCTGAACGACTACGGCGTCGACGACGTGGAGATCATCATCGCCACGAGCGTGCATCGCCGCATGAAGGACTGGGAGGTCCGGCACATCGTCGGCGACAAGATCTTCAACGCCTTCTGGCCGAAGAAGCTCTACAACCACGACGCCGAGAACCTCGCCAACATGAAGTACATCGGGACCACCGATGAAGGCGAGGAGGTGGAGATCAACCGGCGAGCCGCCGAGAGCGATCTCATCATCTATGTGAATCTCAACCTCGTGCCCATGGACGGCGGCCACAAATCGGTCGCCGTGGGTCTGTGCGGATACCGCAGCCTCCGCGCACACCACAATCCCCGCGTCATGCGCGATTGCCACTCCTACATGGATCCCAAGACGTCGGCATTGAATACCAGTGTCGTGCGCATGGGCAGGCTGCTCAACAAGAAGGTCAACGTCTTCACCATCGAGACGACGATCAACAACCGGATGTTCGATCGGCCCCTCGAGTTCCTGGCCAAGAACGAGGACGACCTCACCCCCAACGAGCGGAGCGCCTTGAGGGCCCTGCGCTTCACGCTGTCGAAGGTTCCTCAGCCGGCGCGCCAGGCCATCTTCCAGCGCGTGCCGTCCCCCTATGGTGTGACGGGTGTGTTCGCTGGAGAGACGGAGGCTGCCCACGAGCACACGCTGCGGCGCAGCTTCGATCAGTACTGCGTGCCCGTCGTCGGCCAGGCGGACATCCTCGTCACGGGCATTCCGTACATCAGCCCGTACAACGTGAATTCATTCCTCAATCCGCTGCTCGTCCAGGTAATGGCCAGCGGCTATCTCTTCAATCTCTACCGCAACGTCCCCATGGTGAGAAAGGGGGGGACGATGATCATCCTCCACCCCTGCACGGACCTCTTCGACAACGAGCACCACGCGCCCTACATCGAGTTCGTGCACCGCCTGCTCCCCGAGACGCGCGACGCGATGGAACTGCACCAGCGCTACGAGAAGAAGTTCGCTCAGAACCCCGCTTACCTCGAGATGTATCGGTTCGGTCACGCCTACCATCCGACCCATCCCTTCTTCATGTGGTACTGGGGCGAAGCCGGCCGACAGCACCTCGGACGCACCATCGTGGTGGGGGCCGACAACGAGTACATCCCGCAGCTGCTGGGATGGGAGACGGCGCGAACCATGGATGAGGCCCTGCGCATGGCGAAGCAGACGGCTCCCGCAGAGCCGGAGATCATGTGCTTGCACGCGCCTCCGATCATGATGGCCGAGATGTCCCTGGGGCGCCGTCCGGCGCTCGCGGAGGCGAGCGGCGGCTAGAACGCACCCAGCATGTCGCCGCCGCCCCCCCTCGCTCCGCCTCGAGATCTCACGATTCCCGAGCCGGGCTCGCACACGGCGCGCGACATCCTGTCCCGCGCCATCCGACGCTCCCTCGGCGAGTTGCCTCAGGTGGGGCGCGGCCTCTCTCTTTCACCAGGGGTTCGCGCCGATCTCTCCTCTTTTCAGCCGTGGATTCGGCTGGCGCTGGCGCAGCATCCGGGCGCTGTCGCGAGCGCAGTCCGCCGACCCACGGCGGGCGCCCTCATTCGCTGCCTCCGGCCTGGTCGCCTTCCGGCCGCGCGCGCGGAGGCCGCCTTGTCGGAGCTGCTCGGCCTCCTGTACCTCGAGCTGGCAGCGCAAGAGGCCATGCCTCGAAGCGCGCGGATGCAGCACCCACCGCGACAACTCGTCTCCTTGCTCGCGCAGGCCTCGGTCGAACTCCCTGCCGACACGACGGAGCTGCTCTTCCAGAACGGGAGGATGAAGGTCGGCTTCGGCGCCCACGAACCGCTCTCCCTGCCCCTCGATGGCTGGGCTCGCGGTTCGGTCGAGGCGCTGAGCGCAAAGGGCGTCCGCGTCACCGCGCCGTACCATCCCCTCGAGCGCGGGCTGGTCCTCGCCCTGGCCGACAACAACCCTGTCGCCATGGACGAGGCGCACCCCGACAAGGAAGGGAATGCCGTGTCCCTCGGAGGACGACCCATCCAGAGCTGGCGCGAGCGCTTGCGAGCGGCGCTCGACATCATCGATCGGTACATGCCGGAGCTACGTCGGGAGATGGAGCTCTTCCTGCACCAGATCGTGCCCGTCGGATACGACGAGGAGAGGCACATGTCTGCTTCGTTTCAGGAGTCGCTGGGGACCATCTACATGTCGCTCCACCCCAGCGTGATGACCCTCACCGAGGCCCTGATCCACGAATTCTCCCACAACAAGATCAACGCGCTCTTCGAGCTGGACGCGGTGCTGGAGAACGCCTTTTCCCCACTCTACACCTCGCCGGTTCGCCCTGATCCTCGCCCGCTCCACGGCGTGCTCCTCGCCGTGCATGCCTTCGTGCCGGTCGCTCGTCTCTACGAGCAGATGATCCAGTCGCGCGATCCCCTGGCTCGGCCGGAGGCTTTCGAGGCGCGCTACGAGCAGATCCGGACGATCAACCGCGAAGGAACGAAGGTGCTGCTCGACAACGCCCGCCCCACGATCACAGGCCGTGGCGTGCTGGCAGAGCTCGAGCGTTGGGACGAACATTTCGGACGGCGTGCGGCAGCACATTCGTGACGCAGCGCATGGCCGAGGGCCTTCTTCCCTCGGCCATGGCGCAAGATTAGTCTCTCCTTGCCCTGGAGCGTGCGACGCCCCCAATCCTCGCAACTCCGCCCGAACACTGGGCCCAGGGTTCTTGTCTGTCCGACTGGAGTCACCGATGCGACGATCCCTCCGCCTCGCGGCCCTCACGGCCCCCCTGCTGGCCGCGTCCCAGGCTCACGCCGTTCCCCAGCCCAACTTCGATGCTTCCTTTCAGCGACCCGTCGAGGCATCGATGGTCCGAGCAGGTGCACCGAACGATCCGACGGTTCGCGCCATCGTGACGGCGACAGACCCTCGCAATGGCCTGCCCACCTTCGTCTGGGGAGCAGCAGAGACCTCGACAGTGCGAACACCGCAAGCTGGTCCCCCCGCCAGAGCGGCTCGCGCGCACTTGAAACGCCACGCGGACCTCTACCGGCTCTCTCCCGCGGCCCTGGCCACGGTGCAGGTGGAGCGCGTTCATGACACCGGACGTGGCGGCATCATCGTGACGTTCCGTCAGCGTGTGGACGGCATCGAGGTCCACCGGAACGAACTCGACGTGCTGCTCAAGCGGGATCTGTCGCTCGTGGCGATCTCTGGCAACCTGCACCCGTCGGCCGTCAGCGGCTACAGCCGAGACGCCAGCGCCAAGCTCTCGCCAGAGCAGGCCATCGCGGTGGCGCTCCATGATCTCTTCGGTGCCAGGATTGCGGAAGGGCAGGTCGTCGACACGAAGAGGACCAAGGGCGACTACCGCTACTTCGACCTCAGCGAGGCCGCCGTCTCCACGACGGGCTTGCGCCTGTCGCGGCCGGCTCGCGTGAAGGAGGTCTATTTCCCTCTCCCGGATCGCTTGCAAGCGGCTTACTTCCTGGAGGTCGTCGGCGATGCTGGCAGCGGCAGCGAGCCAGCCGCCTACGCCTATGTCATCGCCGCCGGCGATGGGCGGCTGCTCTACCGACAGAACCTGACGCTCAAGGCCTTCGATTATCGGGTCTGGGCTAAGGAGAGTAGCGAGCCCACCCCGCTGGCCGGCCCTCATGCGGACTTCATGCCGCATCCGACCGGCTCACCCGATGGCTCCACGCCCAGCTTCACCGCCCCCGTCCTGATCAACACCAATGGCTTCAACACCAACCCGGACGGTACCTTCGATCCCTGGCTCTCGCTCACCGCGACCACGACCTCGGGAAACAACGTCGACGCCTACGCTGATCTGAACAGCCCTGACGGCTACAGCGCCGGCGACGTCCGGGCGACGATCACATCCCCTCGGACCTTCGACCGCACCTACGACGTGAACGCGGACCCACGTGTGAACCAGGACCAGATCATGGCCTCGGTCACGCAGCTCTTCTTCGTGAACAACTTCCTTCACGACTGGTACTACGACTCGGGGTTCGACGAGGCGTCCGGGAACGCGCAGAACGACAACTATGGCCGCGGAGGCCTGGGAGGTGACGCCCTGCTCGCGGAAGCGCAGGACTACAGCGGCACCGACAACGCCAACATGCAGACCTTTGCGGAAGGGGACAGCCCCATCATGCAGATGTATGTGTGGCGATCGTCGGGGGGATCCGCCTCTCTGTCGGTTCAACCCCTGAACGCCAGCCTGCCCAACGAGGTGGCCGAGTTCAGCCTGTCGACCTTCGACATCAACGCTCCCCTCGTCCTGGTGAATGACGGGGCAGGCACCCTGACCGACGCCTGCACGGCGCTGGTGAACGCCGCTCAGGTGGCAGGGAATGTGGCGCTCATCGATCGGGGCAACTGTACGTTCACGAGCAAGGCGATCGCCGCACGGAACGCCGGGGCGGTGGCCGTGCTCATCGCCAACAACGAGCAGGGCGGGCCGCCGATGGCTATGTCCGGGGACGCCAGCGTGAACATCCCGGTGGTCAGCGTCTCGCAAGCGAACGGCGCGGCCTTGAAGTCGGCGCTGCAAGCTGGCCAGGTGACGGTCAACCTGTCGCGGCAAGGCTCCCCGACCCGGGACGGCACCATCGACAACAGCATCGTCGCGCACGAGTGGGGTCACTACCTCCATCACCGGCTCGTTGCCTGCGGAGCGACGCAGTGCGGTGCCCAGAGCGAAGGCTGGGGTGATTTCGTGGCGCTCCACATGCTTCTCGATGAGCAGCACGACGTCTCCGGCGCCTTCCCTCTCGCGGTCTACGCGACCGCTGCCCTCGAGGACGCTTACTTCGGGATTCGCCGCGCGCCGTACTCGCACAACTTCGGATTCAACGGGCTCACGTTCCGCCACATCGCCAACGGGGAGCCACTGCCGAGCAATCATCCGATCCTCAACTTCGGGAGCAACGCCTCGGTCCACAACGCAGGAGAGGTCTGGACGTCGATGCTGTTCGACGCCTACGTCGGCCTGCTGCAGGCCCACCCCTTCGCCGAAGCCAAGCGACGGATGGGCGACTACATCGTCGCCGGGATGAAGCTGGCTCCCGTGGAGCCGACGTTCACGGAGCAGCGCGACGCCATCCTCGCGGCTGCCGCAGCGAACGACACGACGGACCTCGTCGCCCTTGCCCGAGGCTTTGCCCGCCGCGGCGCCGGGACGTGCGCAGTCTCTCCCTCGAAGGGCTCCTCCAACCTCAACGGCGTGGTGGAGGATTATGACATCCGGCCGAATTTCAGCATTCATGCCATCACCCTCGATGACGGCATCGAGTCCTGCGACAACGACGGCATCCTCGACCGGAACGAGACGGGGCGGGTCACCGTCGAGATCCTGAACACGGGGGTGGCCGAACTCACCGATGCGCGCGTCGACCTCTCGACGATCCACCCTGGCGTCCGCTTCCCCAGCGGATCCACCGCCCAGTTCGCGACCGTTCCCCCCTTCTCCTCGGCCGTGGCGACTGTCGAGATCGCGCTCGACAGCACCGTCGTGGCGCCCGAGGACGTGCTGCTGGACGTGACGCTCACGAGCGCCGAGACCTGCGCCCCCCAGCGCTCGCAGTCACTGCTCCGCAAGGTCCACTACGACGTGGTTGCCAACAGCAGCCGCACCGACGACGTCGAGAGCGAGGACGTCTCCTGGACGCCAGAAGGCTCGGTCGACGCTGTCTGGTATCGCGAGCGGCAGGAAGGCGCCAGCAACCACCACTGGCGTGGCATCGACTTCGGTGCCATCTCGGACACCAGCCTCGTGTCACCTGACCTGATCGTGAGCTCCGATCAGCCCTTCGTGATCGCGTTCAAGCACGCGTTCAAATTCGAGTTCAGCGAGTCGACGGCGTGGGACGGCGCCGTGATCGAACTCAGCACCGACGGCGGTGCGACCTGGAGCGACCTCGGTCAGTACACGGATCCAGGCTACCCGGGCCGGATCACGGACCTGTCCGGGAACCCCCTCGCGAACCGCCGTGGGTTCGTCGACGAGAGCCCTGCATGGCCTCAATACAACGACATGCGGTTCGATCTGGGGACGACGCTCGCTGGCCGGACGGTCCAGGTTCGCTTCCGCATCGGCACAGACCAGGCCGTGGGTGATGAGGGCTGGCAGATCGACGACATCGCGTTCTCTGGCATCACCAACAGCCCCTTCCCGACGATCGTGGAGGATGGCGGGAGCTGCGGCCCCAGCGGCGAGCCCGGGACGGGTGGCAGCGGCCCGGGAGACCCCCTGGTGGTCAACCCCGACGGCTGCGGCTGCAGCGTGATCGGGAGTGACACGGGCTCCGATCCGAAGCCCTACTTGCTCTCGCTCGCAGCCGCGCTCGGCCTCGCACTCCGCACGCGAAGGCAACGACGGAGCTAGCCATGCGCCTGCACCTCATCGATGGCACGTACGAGCTGTTTCGAGCGCATTACTCCAAGCGCCCGCCGCTCCGTTCCCCGGATGGACAGGACGTGAAGGCCACGGTGGGCGTCGCCTCGTCGTTGCTCGCCCTCCTGCACGAAGAAGCCGAGGCGGTGACGCACCTCGCCGTCGCCTTCGACAACCCCATCCGATCGTTCCGCAACGATCTCTTCCAGGGGTACAAGACGGACGACGGTGTCGACCCGGCGCTCCTCGCGCAGTTCGATCAGGTGGAATCCGCGGTCCGCGCGCTCGGTATCGTCGTCTGGTCGATGGACCGCTTCGAAGCGGACGACGCGCTCGCCACGGCCGCGACTCGGTTCCGCGAGGCGGTGACGCAGGTGAGGATCCTGACGCCAGACAAGGACCTGGGGCAGTGCCTCGAAGGTCACCGGGTGGTCCAGGTCGACCGCACTCGGAAGCGTGAGATCGACGAGTCCACCCTGCGCCAGACACGCGGCGTGAGGCCGGATCAGGTCGCGGATTTCCTCGCCCTGACCGGCGACGAAGCGGATGGGATCCCGGGCGTGCCCGGGATCGGAGAAAAGACTGCGGCGGCGCTGCTGTCGGCGTTCGGCCATCTCGAAGGGATCCCCGCCTCCCCAAAGGAGTGGCCTGCTTCCGTGCGCGGCGCCGAGAGGCTTGCGAAGACGCTCGCCGAGCAGCGCGACGCCGCGCTGCTCTACCGTCGGCTGGCCACCCTCGTCACCGATGTTCCTCTCCGCGAGGAACTCGATGCGCTGCGACACCGCGGCGTGCCCCGTCATCGGTTCGAAGCGTGGTGCGACGAGCTCGGGGTTCGAACGTTGAGGACGCGCCCCACACGCTGGGCCGAAGGCGACTGAAGAAGCCAGCCGAGTGACACGCGGCCGCCCTCCCCCTTCCCCTGGACGGTTCACCGCCCACCAAGCCGCGCGGAGAACGCAGCTCAGGTCTTCAGCGCCCGATCGATGATCGCGTCCGCGTGAGCGAGCGCGTGCGCTAGATCGAAGCAGCGCCCCAGCGCATCGCTGGACAGCCTGCGGCTCACGTCCGGATCGGCCCCGAGCAGATCACGGAAGCGCCCCTCTCCATGGATGGCGCGCATGGCCGATCGCTGCACCAGCTCGTAGGCGCTCTGTCGAGGCAGGCCGGTGCTCACCAGGGCCAGCATGACGGCCTCGCTGAAGAACAGCTCTCCCACGCGGTCCAGGTTGCGCTGCATCGCCTCGGGGTAGACGACCAGGCCTTCGACGATGCTCGTGGCCCGCTCAAGCATGAACCCCAGCAGCGAGGTGGCGTCGGGCGCGATCGCGCGCTCGACCGAGGAATGGGAGATGTCCCGCTCGTGCCAGAGCGCGACGTCCTCGAGCGCAGGGACGACGGCGGCGCGAACGAGCCGGGAGAGACCGCACAGATTCTCGCTGAGGATGGGATTGCGCTTGTGTGGCATCGCACTCGATCCCTTCTGCCCCACCGTGAACCGCTCCTCGGCCTCTCCCACCTCGGACCGCTGCCAGTGACGGACGTTCGTGGCGAACCTCTCGACCCCCGCAGCGACGATCGCCAGCGTCGAGAAGAAGGCGGCATGGCGATCACGCGCCACCACCTGCGTGGAGACGGTCTCGGGGCGGAGGCCCAGCGCCGCGAGCGCGCGTTCCTCGATGCTCGGATCGAGATGCGCGTAGGTCCCCACGGCCCCTGCGATCTTTCCGACCGCGATCTCGTCGCGTGCTGCGCGCAGGCGCGCGAGGCACCGTCGCATCTCCGCCAGGTGACCGGCGAGGACGATGCCGAACGTCAGCGGCTCGGCGGCGATTCCGTGGCTGCGGCCGAGCATGGGCGTGTGGCGATGTTCATCGGCGCGCCGCGAGAGCGCCTGGCAGAGCGCTTCGAGCCGGACCTCGAGCAGCCTGGAAGCCTCGACGAGCAGCACGGCGAGGCTGGTGTCGAGGACGTCACTCGACGTCATCCCCCGGTGGAGCCAGCGCGCCTGAGGGCCGGCGAGCTCTTCGACATGGGTGAGGAAGGCGATGACGTCGTGCTTGACCGTCTTCTCGATCTCCTCGATCCGCACTGGCTGCAACGTGAGCTGCTGGGCACGGATCGCGCTGGCCGTGCCGCCCGGGACGAGGTCCGCCTCTTCCATGGCTTCGCAGGCGGCGAGCTCGACGGCGAGCCACGTCGTGTAGCGCGTCGTGCTGGACCAGAGGGTCGCGAATTCGGGCGGTGTGTAGCGCGAAAGCATGCCGTGGGACGCTGCGGGGACGCGGCAGGCCTGTCAAGCGAGGACCTCGTGAGAGCGCTCGCGGTCCAGGGATCGACCCGAGTGCGAACGGGGTGGGCTTGCGGCTGGCCCCTCTCGCAAGAAAATTGAGACAACGATGCGGGACGAAGCAAGTTCGACGTCGCCACCTTCCAGGTTGTGCGCCGACTCCGTGCCCTTGCCGAGCGGACGGCGCGTGCGCTGTGTCAGACCCTACATCGTGGTGGTCGCCATGGACCTGTCGGAGCCCGGCGGCAGAGCCTGGCGTTTCGCCTTCGATCTGGCCGACATGCGGGGTGAGACCGAGATCCACGCGGTGGTGGTGGGCCCTCGACGGGTCGCGCCTGCCGTACGGGACGTTGCGACGCACAGCGTCTCCACCGCGCCCCTGTCCACGCCGAGCCTCCGCGTGCTCCAGCACCAGTCGGCCAACGGACAAGCCCGGTTGATGGCCATGCACTTCCGCGTGGGACCGGCCGACCGTGCGATCGTCGGGCTCGCCGAGGAGCTGGACGCGGATCTGATCGTGATCGGCACGCACCCGACCAGTCTCCTCCAGCGTTTGCTCGGGGGCTGCACGGCGGAGCGCATCGCGCGAAATGCGCCCTGTCCGGTCGTGGTGGTTCGACCGAAGCGTCATGATGGGGAGGAGGCGCCCTCTGCCACCTGGGAAGCGGAGACGGCTGCGGCCCGTTACCGCTTGGGGGCAGCTTGAGCAGGAGCGTGGCCCTCGGCGATCCCCCCCTCGCGGCTGTCGGCGTGCCCCCACGCGGTCCCCGATGCGTCGACCAGGATGCTGTTGGCATGCCCGATCGGCATCGCGTCCAGGTGCAGCGCATGACCACGGCGGCGCAGATCCTCCAGTGCGGACCGAGAAGGCGGGTTGTTCCGCTCGATCCGTAGTCGGTCTGGGAGCCACTGGTGGTGAACCCGTGGGCTCTCCACGGCCTCGTCCACCGTCATTCCATGGTCCACCAGGTTCCTGAAGACCTGCGCCAGGGTGTTCGGAATCGTGTCGCCACCGGGCGATCCGAGCACCAGCGCGAGGTGCCCGCTTCGGGAGACGATCGCGGGCGACATGGAACTCTGCATGCGCTTGCCCGGAGCCACGGTGTTCGTACCCGTCGGAGAGAACGCCGCGAGCGCGTTGCTGAAGATGACCCCCGTCCCTGGGACAACGACCTTTGCGCCAAACCCGGCCGAGAGGGTGACCGTGCAGGCGACAGCGTTGCCCTGAGCATCCACGACCGAGAAGTGCGTCGTCTGCTGTGACTCCAGGGGCTCGGGCTCGGGCGGCACGGCGATGTCGACGGATGGCGTGGCGCGCTCTCGATCGAGAAGAGGTCGTCGCGCCTCGAGGTAGCCGTCGTCGAGCAGCGTCGCGAGCAGAGGCTGAGCGCCAGGGCTGAAATCGGGATCGGCGCTGGCGCGACGACGATCCGAATATGCGCGTCGCGCGGCTTCTGCGAAGAGGTGGTGGGAAAGACCCGACCCTGCGGGCGCCTCGTGGGCCTTTGCGCGTTCGAGCACGCGCATGATCTGGGCGAACGCGATGCCACCCATCGACGGAGGCCCCATCGTGTCCACCGTGAAGCCACGGTAGGTGAAGCGCAGCGGCGCGCGCAGTTTGGCTCGATAGCTCCGCAGGTCTTCCTCGGTGACCAGGCCACGGTGGGCGGCCATCGCGACCGCGATCTTCTTCGCGATCGGCCCCTCGTAGAATGCGCGCGCTCCCTCGCTGGCAATCGCCTCCAGCGTGCGTGAGAGGTCCGGTTGTTTCACCAGGTCGCCCTTCTGGACCGGTTTTCCCTGGCGGCCCCAGATCGCACGTGCTGCGCGGTCCTGCTGGAGACGAGACCAGGCCCAGCCGAGAACCAGGGCCTGACGTGCGCCCAGCCGATGACCCTCGCGGGCTAGCGCGGTGGCGGGGGCGACGAGTTCGGACCAGGGGCGCGAGCCGAAGCGCTGGTGTGCCAGCTCGAGCCCAGCAACCGTGCCGGGGACCGCCGTGGCCGGGTAGCCGTAAGCCCCCTTCTTGACCATCGCCAGGATCCCTCCAGTCGTGGCGGCCGCTGGCGCCGTCTCCCGGAAGTCGATGGTGTGAGACTCTCCGCTGGCGCGTCGGATCACCATGAACCCGCCCCCTCCGAGGTTGCCGGCGCTGGGATGGGTGACGGCGAGGGCGAAGGCCACGGCGACGGCCGCATCGACGGCGTTCCCGCCTTTGCGGAGCACCTCGAGGCCTGCCCGCGTGGCGTGAGGTTCGACCGAGGTGACGAGGCCGGCATCACCGCGCACCGCGCGCTTGCCTCCCCCGGTCAGCTCCGGCGGAGGCTCCGAGGGGGATGGCGCGGCCACCGACACGGGGAGGACCGCTGGCGCTTCGAGAGGCGATGACGCCGAAGCGGTGAGCGACTCGGCGGGGACCTGTGTGACGGAGTGGGCTGGCGCGCCAGCGGGGGGAGGCGCTGGCGAGCCGGCTTCACACGCGACGGCGCCCACGAAGCTGAGAGAGACGAGCAGACGTCGAAGTCGGGAGTTCGACATGCGCGGCCGCGAACTGTACACGACGGTGGCGCCGCCCGCGCAGGAACGCGTCCCGGCGTACGTGAAGAACACGCTCACCGGGACGTGCTTCGAGGGAATCCTTCTGCGTGCTCAGCCGCGGCGGCGGCGGCGCACGACCATGGCCAGGCCGAGCCCTGCGGCGACCGCGACGAGCCCGCGTTCATCCAGGTCGCTGCCCACGGCGGGGACCGAGCACGCGCTCACGCTCACACCCGCCTCCGCCTCGCAGGAATTTCCAGAGCATGACGCATCCGCGTAGCCCTGCACCTTGAGGTTGAGAAGGCGGTTGAGGGCGGCGACGCACTCCTTCAGGTTGTTGCCGGCATCCACGAACTGCCCGTCGCAGAAGAGGGCTCCGTCTGGCCGCGTGCACTGCACCTGACAGCCGCCCTCCAGCTCGGCGGTGCAGCCGCCCTGGCAGCTCACCTGGCAGTCGAAGTTTGCCTCGGCCCGGCACTCTCCGGAGCAGCACGCGCTGCACTGCGCGTTGCAGTCGGCGCTGGGCGGCTGACCCGAGCACTGCACGTTGCACTCGCCGCCGCAGTTCGCCTTGCATGCGGCCTCGCAGTCCGCCGAGCCTCCCTCGGCCGCGCACCGACCGCTGCAGTCGGCTTGGCAGTTGCCCCGGCACGTCCCCTCGCAGTCGAAGCTGCCGGGATTGACGTTGCACTCCGCCTGACATGAAGCCGAACAGTCGGCCGTACACTCGGCGCTGACGGAGGCGGTGCAGCGGCCGTCGCACCTGCCGTAGCAAGCCGCCTCGAAGCTGATGGGGGTGCAGCGCGCCGTGCAGCCCCCTTCAACCACCACCTCGCATCGTGCTTCAGCGGAAACATTGATGTTCCCGCAAGCGCTGATGCCCGCAGACGCGGTGGATGAAGCGAACAGCGAACCGACGATGGCAAGCGAACCGAGAACAAGCTGAGCAATGCGTCGCATGGTGGTCAGGTCTCCTGATGGGTGGGGCCCATTTTGACGAGCGAGCTTGGCCCTTGCAATCGGACGGCCAACCCCCCCGTTCACTTCATTCTGACGACGCGCCTCTCTGACGATTTTCCCGGACCATCGATCGATGGGCCCTCCCCCACCCCCGACGGGCTCGAGGCCATTTGCCTCCCATCCCGTGGTGGCCTCGACGTGCAGGAACGCACCCGGGGTCACTCGCCAGAACCCCGAGCTTGGCTTCTGGAACACCATGTCGTGTCCGTCCAGAGTGCGGCGTCCAGGCGGGATGACGCGGATTTCGGGCCAGCCCCCCAGGTTTCCGGCGAAACAGGCCCCATCAGCCGCTGATGCGACCTTGTCTCACCCTGAACCTGCCCCCGTCGGCCGTTGATGCGACCATGTCTCGCCCTGGACCTGCCCCCGTCGGCCGTTGATGCGACCATGTCTCGCGAGCCACCCCCCCATCAGCGCGCGCCGACTCCCAGGCGCCGGCGAAGCTCGCGCCCCTCGACCAGCACCGCCTTCAGGTCAGCCGATGCACCCATCCACCTGCCCTTCGTCGGTCCGGTGGGGATGCGACGAACCGAGCCGCCCCCTCCGCTCCCGCTGCCCCAGCGAGCGGAACCAGGGCCTCACCGCGACCGCCTCTGGCAGGGCGATCGGTGAACCGACTCCCGACCCCCGCAGCGCTCACGCGGTCACGGACGTGACCGGTCGAATCGCGTGGTCTCCCGGTCGACTCCCCCGAAAAGTCTCCGCGGCAGCAGATCCCTTCAGGGGTTCACGTGGTCTTGGGCGAGGCCGTCATACTGCTCATCAGAGCAGCGCTTCAGCGCGGCGTGATCTCGGTGGGGACCTGGCCCGAGCCGAACCGGCCGACCACCCCCCGGCGACGGGTCCCGGGGCTGGGCTTGGTGAGAAAGTCCCCCCCAACGGCCCAGTAGTCACCATTTCCAGCAGCCCACACGGCGTGAAGATCGCTGAATGGCTCCTCCGCTTGCTCGTTCAGCCAGACGCCATCGACGAGCCGGTGCTTCAGACCTCCGAACCCCACGAGCGCCACCTCACCCGGGGCCCCGCAGCTGACGCCATTGACCGTGTTGGGTAGCTCGACGGGTTCGCGCGCCCACGCGCTCCCATCCCACCGCAGCACGTCTTGACCACCGACGGCGTAAACCTCCGACGCGCCGCACCCATGCACCGTGAACAGCGTGCCACGCGCAAGCTCGGGGTCCGACTGCAACGTCCACCCGCTCGGACCGCGGTGCCAGAGGGTCCCCGCCTCGCCGACCACGTGAAGGTCCTCGGCGCTGGTGCCCCAGACCTTGTAGAGGGCTCGCCCCAACGGGACGCCGGGCAGGGGCTCCGGCGTCCATGCCGCGCCATCCCAGCGCAGGACGATGTCGTTCGGCGCGTCGAGGCCCTTGCCGGGCGTCCCCCCGACGGCCCACACGTCCGTCGGCGAGAACGCATGCACCCCCCACAGGGTCGCGCTCGTACCGGAGTCCTGCTCGGTGAAGGAAGCCCCATCCCAGCGCAGGATGCGGCCTTTCTCGCCCACCATCCAGACCTCGGTCGCCGTGATGCCCGAGACCCACCACAGGGTCTCTTCACCACCCGGCGCGAGATCATGCCATCGCGTGCCATCGTACCGGAGCGCCTGGGTCTCGAAGCCCGAGTTGCCCAGAGGCCCGCCGACCACGAACAGCTCCGTGGGGCCTGCACCCCACACCGAGAGCAGCGCTCCGCTCAGGTCCTCTTCGTCGAGCACGACCTGCCAGGTCGCAGGCTCGGGTGGGCGTGGCTGGGTCTCGGGCTCCTCGGGGCAGCCCGTCAGCAAGACCAGCAGCGAGAGCACGGCGGTGGCTCGAGCCGCGGTGCGGAGCGTCGCGTTCGACATGATGAGGCTCGGAGGTGCGCGGAGGCCAGCGTTCGGGAGGAGGGTCTCAGAAGCAGTTCACGTCGTCCTGCTTCGGGTAATAGTAGATGAACGCGTTGCAGTGCTCGTTGGTCTCGACGATGGGACCGAACGTGTAGCAGCAGTCCAGGTTCTCCTCCGACGTGCCGTACCGCTCGGCGTCGAACTTATCGAGCCCGCTGCACCCCACCGACGGATCGGGCTGGTTCCAGCGGTAGGTGCACGAGTACCAGACGCCACCTTGCGACGGGACGGCGAGGTCGAGATCCGGGGAGGTCAGCATGGGCGGGTCGTCCCACCGATCGGAGCTGTAAAACCTTTCGGACTCGGGCGGGGGCGCAATGGACACGCCGTCCCACGCGAACATGTCGAACGTCGCACCGCGGCTGTGGAAGTGTCCGTTTGCGCCGATGATCTTCACGGGCTCGGGGCTGTTGATCTGACACGTGCCGTGAAAGATGGGCGCGGGATTGCTCTGGCAGATCCGGATGGACTGCTTGGTGGCAAAGACCGTCCCCATCTCGGCGGTCACCTCCGAGGCGGGCAGGTGCCAGAAGTTCATCCGCACCTTGCCGTACCCCTCGGGCGTGGATTGCGAGGTGGCGTTGACGTAGTGCGTCTGCAGCATCAGCCACTCGTCCGGCTGCAGGACGTTCGCGACCCCGTCGGGGAAGGTCCAGTCGAGCTGTCCATCCTGCTGCGAGTTGGCAATCAGAGGCCAGTCGGCCCAGTTGGGGCTCTTGAAGCACTCCCCCACGCCGTTCTTGTTCTTCACGACCCGCTCCTTTTCAGGATCGAGCCCGAGCCGGGTACGCACCCGGAAAATGTTCATGTGATGCGATCCATCGCGCTGCGCGATCTGCACGCGGTGGAGGTTCAGCGGGGCGTCGGCGGGCATGCCAGCCCGCTCCAGGAGCTCGCTCACGCGGAAGAAGTAGCAGTCCTGGACCTCGTCCCCCGCAGCGACCTGGGTGTCTTCGCTCTCGAGCTGGAAGCCAGCGCCGCTCGGAGGCGGCTCGAGATGGGCGGGGTCGTCATCCCCTGGAGGCTGCGGTGTGACACCGTCGTCACCGTCGCAGGCCACGACTCCGCCCAGAAAAACCGCAAGAAAGACCAAGGAGCCGACATGCCGCATGAACCAGTCCTCCCGAAAGCGCCAGACCATGCTAGCCGCAAGCAAGTTGCCGGCCAACGGCTCGCCACCGCGCCCCGAGCGCATCGACCGGCGTAGCGACGCTCACGCTCGGCGAACGACGAGACGCCTCATCCAGGCGGAACCGCTCGCTCCTCACCGACCACGCCAGGCAGGCCACGAGACCACACTTCTCGAAGGATGCTGCTAGGATGCCCGGCGAGGTGGACATGGCGTCTCCTGGCTCTTGCGGCCCCCATTCCGAAGTGCTCTCGAATGAAACCGTGCGCGTCACCCGATGCCCCTGCGGGACCATGCATGTCACGCTGCTCCGGCCGGGCGTGACCGTGCGTCTGTCCTCGGAGGCGTTTCGCGCCGTCGCCTCCGGGCTGAAATCTGCGGCGGATCGTCTCGAGGATGCCGACCAGGCCCGCCTCGGGCTGACCAGCATCAACTAGACGCGGAGTCGCTTTCGCGTGACCTACGACCACGACGCGGAGCTCTGGGTAGGCCAAACGTTCGCCGGCAAATGGCACATCGAGCGCGTGCTCGGCGTCGGCGGGATGGGCGCGGTGCTCTTCGGGCGTGGGGCGGATGGCGCAACCGTCGCCCTCAAGGTGTTGCACACCGAGCTCAACGCTCACCCCGAGGTGCGAAAGCGGTTCCTCCTCGAGGGCCACATCGGCAACACCCTCGGCGGGCCTGATCCCATCCCCGGGGTGGTGCGGGTGCTCGGCTCGGGCTCCACGAGCGATGGCATCGCTTACCTGGCCATGGAGGTACTCCAGGGGGAGAACCTCTTCGATCGGATGGTCAAGAGCACCACGATGCCGCCTGGCGAGGTCCTCACGATGGCGGAGCAGGTCCTCGATACGCTGGTCGTCGCCCACGGGCGGGGCGTCGTTCACCGCGATCTCAAGCCCGAGAACATCCACCTCGGCGCCGACGGGCGCGTGCGACTGCTCGATTTCGGTATCGCCCGGGTGCTGGACGGGCTGCAAGGGATGCCCGAAAAGACGGCGACCAAGACCGGCATGATCCTCGGCACCGCCACCTACATGGCACCCGAACAAGCAACGGGTCTGGTCAGCGAGATCGACGGACGCACGGATCTGTTCGGCCTCGCCGCCACCATGTTCCGGTTGCTCGCGGGTCGCCCCGTTCATGGCGACATCAGCGAGACCCTGGAGATCATCGCGGCTGCGACCGAAGCGCCGCCCCCGCTCTCCTCCGTCGCTCCGACCGTACCGGCCGACGTCGCCGCCATCGTGGATCGTGCTCTCGCGTTCGTGAAGTACCACCGCTACCCCGACGCGGAGACGATGCGCCTCGACGTGCGCGCGGTGCGCAGCGGCCATCCGGCGCCGTACGCACGCGCCGTCCTCGAAGGTCGACTCCATCCAGGTCAGCGCATGGTGTCCGCCGCTGCCCATCACCCACCCGTGGCCTCCCCGCTCACGGCGCGCGCACCCGAGCCCCAGCCCGACCCTTCCCAGGTCGCCGCCTTCCAGCCCCAGGCCGCGCAGCCGCCGGCCCCCCCCGCGCAACATCTCCCGCCCCGAGACGCCGCGGTGCCGGTCGGCGCATCGCGGCTCGGCGCCCAGCCTGCCGCGCTCCCTCTGGACACTGCCCCACGACGCCGCCCCGTGCCGGCTGCAACGGTCCTCGGCCTGGGCCCCCCCTCCGACTCCGCTTCGGCGCCACGCCAGGCAGCGAGGCCCCTGGCTTCGAGCCCCGTCGCTTCGAGCCCCGTCGCTTCGAGCCCCATACTTGCGGGCGCCGCCGCAGCAGGCTCCCTCGCTGCAAGCCCTGTGGCGTCCGGGTTCATGCCACCGTCACCGACGGCCCCCGATCCGGCCCCGTTCCCCGTGGCACCGCCCTCTCACCGCTCCATCGGGTCGCTGGAACCCATCGCGACGGCGGGGTCCAACGTCGCCTCTGGGCCCCTTGCCTCCCAGGGATCGCCCATCGTCGCCCCAAGCCCCTTGATCCCCACGGCGCCCGGCTCAGGGGCAGGCCTCGTCCCGCATGCACCTGGCTCGACACCTCGTCAGCCGCCCTCGGGTCCGAACGGCGCCGTCCCCTCCGGGGTCAGACCCGCGGCGACGCTGGTCGAGCCGAGCCGCCCGGCGTACACCGCGCCCGATCACCCCTCCATGCCAGCAAAGACCCTGGCAGAACGCACCAAGCCCACGGGGGGCCAGGTGGCGCTCCTCGTGGGTGGAGCGTCGCTGGCCCTCGGGATCCTGCTGGGCCTCGTGGTGATCGCGCTCGGCGCCTGCTGAACCGCGACGCGCGAAGCGTCACACGAGCGCCTCATCCGGACGGCTCGCGTCGGAAGCCGTCGCCTGCGCACGCGCACCGCGACCGGGAAGCGCCTACGCAAGCCAGGAAGGAAGCGCCTACGCAAGCCAGGAAGGTAGCGCGTACGCATCGCTGGGGAGGTGTCGATGAGGGAGTGTCGTCTGGCGATCGCGAGGGGAGACGTTCCCGACGCGCATCTGCGACCTGCAGGAGCGCCGGGGGGGGCGCTCCTCGATCAGGTGTGGGCCTCGCTCAGGCGCGCTCGTCGAGCGGGGTGTAGGCGCGCTCGACCTCGCCCGTGTAGATCTGGCGCGGGCGGCCGATCTTCGTGCTGGGGTCCTCCATCATCTCCTTCCAGTGGGCGATCCAGCCCGGGAGACGACCGAGGGCGAAGAGCACGGTGAACATGTTGCTCGGGAACCCGATCGCCCGGTAGATGATGCCGCTGTAGAAGTCGACGTTCGGGTAGAGACGCCGGTCGACGAAGTAGGGATCCTTCAACGCCGCCTCTTCGAGGCGCTTGGCGATCTCGAGCAGCGGGTCGTTGATGCCCAGCTTGGTGAGGATCTTCTCGGCGGCAGAGGAGATCAGGCGTGCCCGCGGGTCGTAGTTTTTGTAGACGCGGTGCCCGAAGCCCATCAGCCGGAAGTTCGAGGTCTTGTCCTTCGCGAGCTTCACGAACTTCTGCACGTCGCCACCGTCCGCGTGGATGGCTTCGAGCATCTCCACCACTTCCTGGTTGGCGCCGCCATGAAGCGGGCCCCAGAGGGCACAGATGCCTGCGGCGATCGAGGCGAACAGGTTCGTCCTCGCGCTGCCCACGAGACGGACCGTCGACGTGGAACAGTTCTGCTCGTGGTCTGCGTGCAGGATGAGCAGCAGGTTGAGCACCTTCACGATGTCCTCGTCGATCTCGTACGGCTCCGCCGGGACCGAGAACATCATGTTGAGGAAGTTGCCGCAGTACGACAGGGAGTTCTGCGGGTATGCGAAGGGCTGACCGATCGACTTCTTGTACGAGAAGGCCGCGATGGTCCGCACCTTGGAGAGCAGTCGAGCAATCGTGATGTCGATCTGCTCGTGGTTGTTCACGTCGATGGCTTCCGGATAGAAGCTCGACAACGACAGCACCATGGCCGACAGGATGGCCATCGGATGCGCGGTCGACGGATAGCCGTCGAAGAAGCGCTTCATGTCCTCGTGGATCAACGAATGCCGCGTGAGCAGCGTCGAGAACTTGGACAGCTCCACCCTGTTCGGGAGTTTGCCGTAGATCAGAAGGTACGATGTCTCGACGAAGGTCGATTTCTCGCCCAGCACCTCGATGGGAATGCCCCGGTAGCGAAGGATCCCCTTCTCACCGTCGAGGAACGTGATGGCACTCTTCGTCGAAGCCGTGTTGACGAAGGCAGGATCGAGACTGACGTAGCCGGTCTGCGTCCGGAGCGAGCCAATGTCGATCGCCTTCTCGTTCTCGGTGCCAGTCACGACGGGGAGCTCGATCGTCTTCTCCGTACCGCCATCGTTCAGCGTTAGCTTCGCAGTCTGTTGCACGCGCTCACTCCTTTCGCCGCAGCGCGGCGTAAGCTATCACGAAGCACCAGGTCGACCGAGCACGGATTCTTGGTGCGCCGAGGGAATTATGGGACAGGTCCAGTTGGTGCTGCGGGGCGAGTTCGCCAGCCACCCACAAGCGGCGCGCTTCGCTGCGGAGGTCGTTCGGATCCACACTCGGTACGCCGACGAGGTCGTCGCCGGTTACCAGCTTTGCCCGTTCTTGCGCGATACGGCGAGCGGCTTCGGAACGTTCTGCGTTCTGCTCGACAGAGAGCCCGTTTTGGAGACGACGCTCTCGGCTGCACGTGATGCCGACAGCTCCGTCATCCATCTCGTCTTCCCTTGTCTCCGCACTCCTGCTGCAGCGTTCGAACGCTTTGCGGCGCGCGTCGGGGACGCTCTGCGACGAGGGACGGGTCAAAATGCCACGGCTCCTGGCACCTTCCCGCTGCCTCCGGTGAACGACAAGGCGCCCGTGATGGCCACCTTTCATCCTCAGATGCTCGGCGACGCGAGCAATGCACACCGGCTGGTAGGGCTGCTGCGGCGCGCGCCGGATCCTTTCGTGCAGCTCATTCCGGCCGGCCTGAGTGGTGGCGGGACGGTGCTCGCGGGCGCCGGCGTGGAACCGACCGAAGATCGTTCGGAGCTGCTCTACGCGCGTTTGCGTGGAGCTGGAGTCGAGGCCATCCAGTCGGCCATCCTTGCGATTCAGGCCGACCGGAACGCCGCGTACAGCTCCTTCCTGGAGGCCTTCGGCCTTCTCCAGGAAGGATCTTCTCACTGAGCTGTCGCTGCCATCACAGCGGGCCACGCCATCGACCAGCAGCGCTCCAAGATCAGGCCACCGAGTCTTTGATGGCCTTGATCGGCCGGGCGCGCACCGACTTGCTGGCGGGCTTCGCCGGGAACGTCATCGGCTCCTTGGTGAAGGGATTGATGCCTTCGCGCGCCTTGGTCGCAGGCTTCTTCACCACGCGGAACTTGGCGAACCCCGGCATCGTGAACACGCCGGTCTTCTTCAGCTCCTTGTAGGCAATGTCCGTGAGGGACTCGAGGATCGCCTTGACCTGCTTGCGGGTCAGCTCGCCCTCGGTCGACTCGACCACGGCGTTGATCAGCGCACTCTTGCTGAGCGCAGCCACCTTCTTCCCATCGGTCTTCTTGCCAGCCATGTTCGTCTTTCCTCCGGAGGATTTGGCCTCTCGCGGGCCAAACACAACCACAACGCTCGTCTCAGATCCAGAGCGTAGTCATCGATTCGAGCATGAAAAAGCCTGGTTTGGGAGGCGATGGCCCGGGTCCACCCCGACCTCCGGATCGAGCAACGCGCCGACGGCTCCCAGGTTCGCATCGCGACCCCCCCTGGCGCCGCCCCTGCCCGACGCGGATCCGGATACGATAAGGAGGATGCGTCTGCCCCGCGCCCTCCTCTTCGCGGCCACCTTCGCCGCTCTGGTCCCGGCCTCCCCTCACCCCGCCTCGGCCCAGCTCAGCGCCGAGCAGCGCGCCGAGGCGCAGTCGCTCACGACCCAGGGTCGCAACGCGCTCCGACAGCAGCGCTTCGCCGACGCCATCGATCCCCTGACCCGCGCCGTGGAGCTTGCGCCGACCCCTCAGCTCAAGCTGGAACTCGCCCAGGCCCTTTCGGGCGCACAGCGCCTCGTCGAGGCGAGCAAGATCCTCCACGAGATCGGCAACGCCCCGGCGGAGACCCCTCAGGCCAAGCAGACCCAGGCCGCGGCGCGCAAGATGGTGAGTGAGGTCGAGGCGCGCATCCCATGGATCCAGATCGCCGTGCTCGGACCCAAGGAGGGTGAAGCCCGCATCCTCATCGATGGCAAAGAGACGGACGCGAGCTTCGAGGTCCCGATCGATCCAGGTGAGCACACGGTCCGGGTCGAGGCCGAGGGGTTCAAGCCCGTGGAGCGGCAGCCAGCGCTTGCCGAGGGGGAGCACCTCGAGCTGGAGCTGACCCTGGAGCCCGATGGCAGCGTGGAAAAGGAGGTCGAGCCGGCCCCCTTGCCCCCGCCGAAGCCACGTCGTTCGACGCCCACGCTGGCGATGGTCGCGTTCGGCGCGGGCGGCCTCGGGGTCGCGGTCGGCTCGCTCTTCGGCATCCTGGCCTTCACCGAGACGAGCGCGGCGAAGGAGCACTGCGCGGGGAACATCTGTCCCAATACGCCGGACGTCGTCAGCTCGAGGGACGCCGCGCTGCGCAACGGGACCATCTCCACCGTGGGCTTCGTCGTGGGTGGCGTCGGGCTCGCCGCGGGAGCGGTGCTGCTCTTGACCGCCCCGAAGCGCCCCGCCCCCTCGGCCTCTCCCTCGCAGGAGGCCGCGACCATCCGTCCCTGGATCGGCGCTGGGCAGGCCGGCGTGGTCGGGACGTTCTGAGCAAGGATCACACGGGGCACAGGAGACGGCGCCCTCTTCGTGGGCCGTCACCTCCCGCTCTGCGCCCGGGGCTCATGGCTCCCGGAACAGCGTCGGCGAGCCCGTCCCCCACTTCCGCTTCGTCGAGATCCCGAGCACCGTCAGCGGCTGCGGCGCGTGCATCAGCTCCAGCACGTCACCGAACCCCACATCGACCGAGTTCACCGCCCCGTCGAAGAAGAGCTTCGCTTCGTGCATCTTGCTGCGGACCACGAGGCGGGTCCCCTGCGCGAGCAGCGCGTGGCGGAGCCGGTAGTCTTCGCCGTGCGGGGTGTAAGGCTCACGCACCACGAGCTGGAGCTTGTTCGAGGTGAGCGGTAGCACCCTGCCGCCCGCGGAGCGCTGGGCAGCGGTCGAGCCGGCGGCAGGGCCGATCCAGAAGCCACTCGACTTCTGCTCTTCTTCCACCTTGCCGAGGCGGACCAGGTAGCGCGATGTCGCGGCCGGCGAGGCGTGGCAGAAGAGCGCCTCGTTGAGGATCCGCGAGGTCACCACCCGGCCGTTCAGGGTGACCATCATCCGGGTGAGGACCGCGCGGCGCAGCGCTCCCCTCAGCGCCTTCTCGATCGCCGACGCCGCCTCACCGCTGCGCGCACCGCAGAAGAAGCCGACCGAGTGCTCTGGCGCGCTGTTGATGCCGAGGATGGGCACCTCTTCGACACTGTGGGATGCGCTGAGGAGGGTGCCGTCACCGCCGACCGTCACCACCAGATCCTGCCCCCGCGCGTCGAACGCTTGCGAGGAGCCCCGCACGTGCAGCACCTCCGCGTCGAGGCGCTCGAGGGCCGTCTTCACCTCGCGGACGGTCTGCTCGTGGGCATCGTGCGACGCCCGGAGCCGGGCCACCGTGGGATCACCGATCTCGACCAGCCGTCCGAGGCGCGGATCCTTCCTCTCCTCGAGGTAGATCCGCCACGCCGAACGCTTGACGACCAGCGCGATCCGGGGCCGGGCACGCGGCGCCGGAAGAAAACGCATCTCGGTCATCCGAGCTCCCTGAGGCGTCGAAGTCCGATCTCGGTCTTCGCGTCCTCGATCTCACCATGCCTCACCAGCTCGAGTGCCTCGTGCAGCGCGACCGCGATCACGGCCGCACCACGCTCCAGGGGAGAGCCGTCCTCGATCGGCCTCACCCTCCGCTCCGGGTCGACCTCGACATGGAAGTAGAAGTGACGCTCCGCGATGATGCCCGGCGCGGGAAACGACGGAGGGCCGAGCTCCGCGAACGCCTCGGGCGCCATGTCGAACCCCACCTCCTCATGCAGCTCGCGCGCCGCACACCGTCGCAAGCCGTCGACGCTGCGCTCGCCCACCTCCACCAGACCTGCAGGCAGCTCCCACAGGTGCCCCAGCGTCGCCCGCTCCGGGACGGGCCACGCCGCCTCGGGTCGCGCCGCAGCCGGTGGCCGCAAGGCCGAGCGCAGATACACCTGCATGTCACCCCGCACATCACGGAAGTAGGGCGCGATCACCACCGCGTCCAGGCGCTCCCTCCCCACCGCATCGTAGACGAAGGGCTCGCTCAGGGTGCCATCGTCGAACTCCACACGCAGCACGCGGCGCTGGAGGTGCAGAAAACCCGGCTCGTCTCTCGAAGGCAGCGCCTCGACGCACCGGAGCGCGAGCCGCGGGAAGTTGGGCAGGGGCATCGGCGATGACCCCGAGCATAGCGCCAAACGTCGGGGAACACCCCGGTCAGCGTGGGGCCGGAGGGCCCCTCAGGGGATCATGCCGCGCGACCGCGCCACGGCTTCGATCTCCGGTCTCCGACGCTCCAGCTCGGCCACGTCCTTGACGGGGAGGAAGCGCGAGGCGAGCCCGTCACGCGGTACCCGGAGCACACGGGCAGGCAGACCGATCGTGAGCTCGTTCAGGATGCGCTCGAACTGCACCGCGTCGCGGTCACCCACCTTCTTTTCCACCTCGACATAGGTCCATTCCATCGAAAGGTCCTGGAGCGCCGTGGCGCTCACGAGGAACGTGTTGGTGTTGAACACCGGCACCTGCTGCGCGTCGAAGCCCAGCGGCAGGCGGAAGTCCTCGGCGATGATCGTCCGGCCGTCCCACCGCAGCGGGCCCCCGCCCTTGTCGGAGCCCACCTTGTCGACGACCTCCACGCTCAGCGGTCCCCCGTGCGCGAGGTGCCAGCCGAGAATGACCGGATCGACCGAGGCGCCCAGGTTGTCGAGGTTGGCCATCCACACCACGCGGCCCCCGCGCGCGATGAAGCGCTCCAGGAGCCCGCTCCGACGCAAGGCGTCGGGCAGATCCCCGTGGCCCGTCGCGTACACGCTCGGCTCTCCGGCCTCGTCGAGGAAGAGTTCCCCCGATGGTGTCAAGCGGAGCGCCACGTGCTGTTCGAACGTGGCATAGCGGTCGCCCTCGCTGCCGAGCCGGGGGCCGAGCGCCTCGCGGATGGGCTTCTCCGTGGCCTCGCTCGTCATGAGCCACAGGGGGACTGGGACACCAGCGACCCGCGCCAGGTGCTCGCTCTCGCCGAGGCGGAGGTCCAGGAAGGTGCGGCCTGGCAAGACCTCGACCAGCGCCTTGACCACGCCACCCATGCGGGTCGCCATGCCTCCAGCCAGGACGCAGAGCGCCACCTCGCCGCGACGAAGCGCCTCGAGCCCCAGCGCGCGGTACCGGGCCTGCGCTGGCGTGCCCTCCGCCGGGATGTCGGCGATGTCCTCGGGGGCCGGGGGTTCCACGGTCCCGGACAGGCGGTTCCGCGCGTCCCGCTCTTGGCCCACCAGCGTCGCCCAGCGCAGGAGCTGCTCGGGATCGAAGCCCCGGGTCCGCAAGCGCTCGAGGAGGGAAGCGGGGAGGGTGGCGAGCTGTGCTCTCAGGGCCATCTCACCGAAAAAGCACGGTGGGATCGGGGCGGCAACGCCCGTCAGCGCAGGACCATCACCCACACGTCGTAGAGCACGTGTGTCCACACCGCCGGGGCGAAGCCACGGAACGCATAGATGGCGGTGAGGACCAGACCGCACGCCATCCGGAACACAAACGATCGAACGTCCCACGGATCGCCGAGGGGCCCGACGTAGTGCCACCCGGCGAAGACCGCGGCGGCGATGAGCCCCCATCCGGCCATGAGGAACAGGCCCTGAAGCCCCTTGCCGAACACGAACTTGATGGCCAGCGCGCCCAGACCGAAGAGGCCGACGCGGAACATGATCTCTTCGTAGAAGCCCGCGCCCATCGACATCACCATGCCGGTGAAGACGCCGCTGCCGCCCGGAGGCCCCAGGCGGAGGGAGCCCACCGCGTAGGCGCCGGCGAAGCGCATGAGCACCGCGTAGAGCGTCCCCTCCACGGCGACCAGCGCGAACCTCCGCGTGTGCAGGGCGTGACCCCGGCCGAGGAGGCCCAGCACCACGACGAACGCGGCCCCGAGCGAGAGCGTCAGGCCGGCGTAAAGGAGGAGGCTGTGGTTGGCCAGCGACCGCAGCTCAGCGGTGACCGGATCGGCCGCGTTACGCACCGGGAGGAAGACGACCCCCAGATGGTACAGCACGAAGATCGGCAGCGTCAGCGCCATGTCGGTGAGCGGATCGCTCTTCGGCGGCGGGCGCGGCGCCTCGACGTGGCGAACCTCGGGGTCGGTCATCTCAGGAGGGCCTCAACCGGTACACGATGAAGATGACCTCTGCGACGTACATGACCAGGTTCAAAACGAACGGGACGTCCCGGAGCATCTCCTGCGTCGGGCTCTCCGCCTTCGGGCGACCCGCCACGAGCTGAAGGAACCGGAAGACCCCGAAGAGCGGGTGGATCGTGGTGATCCAGAGGTACTCGCTCTGGAAGAACGACCGGGTCGTCGAATCCAGCGTGTACGCCAGGTAGGTGCCGACCGTGGTCACGCCGGTGAGCGCGAGCGCCATCGTGAGCGCGCGCGGTGAGTAGGCCTCGAGCGCGGCGCGCTGCTTGGCAGCATTCACCCCGGCCAGCTCGTGACGTCGCTTTCCGAAGCCGAGGAACAGCGCGAGCAGCGCGGTGCAGGCCACCATGAAGCCCGAGATCGGCGTCTTGGTCGCGAAGCCGCCGGCGAGGACGCGCAGCACGAAGCCGAGGGCGATGCATCCGACGTCGAGGTACGCCACCTTCTTCAGCCGGAACGAGTAGGCCAGGTTCAGGACGAAATAAGCGACCGCCGTCAGAAAGAACTCGAAGGGGCCGATCAACGCTCCCCCGAGCGCGACCACCACCAGGACGACCGTCATGACCTTCGCCACCGGGATGGGCACCCGCCCCGAGGCGATGGGCCGGTAGCGCTTGACGGGGTGGACCCGGTCCGCCTTCACGTCGACGAGATCGTTCAGCGTGTAGATGGCCCCGGCGAGCAGGCAGAAGATCGCGAACGCGCCGAGGGCGCTCTTGATGATCGAGGGGTGGGTCAGGTGCTTGGCGAACACCACCGGCGCCAGGACGAACAGGTTCTTCACCCACTGGTGAGGACGCAGCGTCCGGATCATCCCCCGCACGCGCCAGAGCAAGCTCCCCGTGGGGGACTCCGGCAAGATCGGCGGCTCGGCGAGGGGGTTGACATACGGCGGGTCACTCTCGGGGACCCGCCCCGCAGGAGGGAGCGACCCGCTGCCCGACGAGGGCGGAGCCGAGGCGGCATCTCTCGGCTGGGCCTTCACCTCACCCGGCTCACCCGGCGAGGCGCCGCTCCTCTCTTCTGCAGCGCGCGCGTCGGCGCCCTCTGCACGCTGTTCGCGCCCTGGAGAAGTGCCCGAGGCAGGTTGGTCGGCAGCACCGTTCAGGCGCGTCAAGGATCCCGAAGCAGTCACGGCCGCGAGCATACATGCCGGATCGCGGCCAGGCCATCCAGCGACAGGTCACCTGCGCCGAGCGCCACACCTGAGACCGGCCCCTCTGACCCACCCCTCCAGCCTCGCCCGATCGGCGCCGATCCGGCCCCGTGGACGCGCGTACCACCCTTCGCAGGCCGTGTTTCAGGGCCAGCTGGCACGACCTCGGCCAAGCACCCCTGCATCGAGGCAGGCGCACGGCGGCCTCGTGCTACCATCCCCCCCGATGACATCGGCGCTTCCGGTCGCACGTGAAGCTTCACCCCTGCTGCTGAAGCTCCGCGCCGCCGTGGAGCACGCGCTGGAGGGCAAACCCGAGGCGGTCGAACTCGCGCTCATCGCGCTCCTCGCCCGCGGACACGTCCTCATCGAAGACGTCCCTGGGGTCGGCAAGACCACCCTGGCGCGGGCGCTGGCGAAGGCCGTGGGGGGCGAACTCCGTCGCGTGCAATTCACCAGCGACCTGCTCCCCAGCGACGTGCTCGGCGTGAGCGTGTTCGACCAGCGGAACGGGCACTTCTCGTTCAAGCCCGGCCCCATCTTCGCCAACGTGCTCCTCGCGGACGAGATCAACCGCGCGAGCCCCCGCACCCAGTCCGCGCTGCTGGAGGCCATGAACGAGGGACAGGTCTCCGTCGACGGGAGCACCAACCTGCTGCCGGAGCCCTTCTTCGTTCTCGCGACGCAGAACCCGCAGGACTTCGCCGGGACGTTCCCTCTTCCCGAGTCCCAGCTCGACCGCTTCATGGTCAGGATCCGGATCGGCTACCCGCCGCCCCAGGTCGAGATGCGCCTGCTCCTGCAGGGCGGCGACGGCGACCGGGCCCGCAACGTCCCCCAGGTCCTCGACCCCGCACAGCTCGTTGCGATGCAGCGTGAAGTGGACCGGGTCGAGCTGGACCCTTCGCTGGCGACCTACCTGCACGCGGTGCTGATGGCGACGCGCACGAGCCCCACGCTGTCGCTCGGGGCTTCTCCGCGTGCTGGCATGAACCTGGCGCGAGCGGCCCGGGGGCGCGCCGTGCTGCAAGGGCGAAACTACTGCATCGCCGACGACGTTCATGATCTGGCCGTGCCCGTGCTGGCCCACCGCGTCCGCCTCTCGGCGCACGCCGAGGGCTACATGCCGAGCCGCGACGAGTGCGAGGCGGCCGTGCGCGATCTCGTCGCGCGGGTGCCGGTCCCCCTCTGAGGAGCAACGGGATGGGCGCAGAAGGGGGTGCGCAAGATCGCCGCGCGGGCACAGCCCAGGCTGGAACTCCGTCCCCTCTCCGACCGGCGGAAGCACGCCGCGCTCCCGGGCACGGGCCACGCCGCGAGCTGCCTCCCACGCCCCAGCGCACGCTCGCGCAGCGGCTGCTCCGCGCCTTGCGCCCCCCGCGCAAGCTGAAGTTCACCCGCGAAGGCAAATACTATCTGGGCATCACCCTGGGTGTCGGGTTCGCCGCGATCAACACCGGCAACAACCTGCTCTACCTGCTGCTCGGCATGCTCCTGTCGCTCATCGTGGTGTCCGGGGTGATGAGCGACCTGTCGCTGCGCCACCTCACGGTGACCCGGAGGCTCCCGGCCCGTGCGCAGGTCGGGCGGCCTCACCTCGTCGAGATCGAGGTCTACAACCACAAAGGGCGCATCCCCTCCTACGCCATCGAGGTGGAGGACCTCCGCGCCGGCCAGCCAGCCGACAAGCGCTGCTTCTTCCTCAAGATCAGCCCCGCCAGCGCCCAGGTCGCGGCCTACCGCCGCACCCCGGGTCGCCGCGGTCGCGACCGACACACCGGATTCCGCATCGCCACGCGGTTTCCCTTCGGCCTGTTCGAGAAGTCACGCGAGGTGGAGGCCGAGGGCGACCTCATCATCTACCCCGCCGTCGATCCGGTGCGCTTGCCCGCCGAGGACTCGGGCCGGCGTGAAGGGGGGACCAGCCTGAGTGGTCGCGGCAGCGGCGACGAGACGTACGGGCTCCGACCGATGCGGGACGGTGATGATCCGCGCGACATCTACTGGAAGAAGAGCACCATGCGCGATCAGCTCGTGCTCCGCGAGCGGGCGCGTGAGACGCGCCCCGACGTCCAGATCCTCATCGACAACGTCCGCATGAAGGAGGCTGGAGAGGCCTTCGCACCGTCGTTCGAGAAGCGCATCCGCGAGGTGGCCTCGCGCTCCGTGGCCCACATCAAGCGGGGCGACGGCGTCGTGGTGGCCACCACCAGCGGCGACCGCGTGCGCGGCGACAAGTCGATCGGCTCGGACCCGATCCTGCGGTTCCTCGCGCTCCTCGACGCCGTCGACGAGCCGGCCGCGCCGGTCGCCCAGCCCGATCGCCTCCCCCGACCTTCGGCGCCGCCCGCGGCCCCGCCGCCGGCCGTACCCACAGCGCCACGGGCGGCGAGGAGCGTGTCGTGAGGTTCGGCGTCGTCCACCGGATCATGACCGACGCCCTCGCGGCGCTCGGCGTCATCGCTCTGGTGATGAGCGGCACCTTCAACCGCTACGTGAGCTGGGGCATCCTGATCGGCCTCGCCCTCGCCCTCATGGTGCGCGAGTCGTGGCAACGGCACCCGGCGCTGCGCCACCTGGACACGGGCGCCTTGCTCTTCCTCGTCGCCGCGCAGGTCGTCCGGGTGATCTTCACCGACGCCAGCGTGCTCGACGTGCTGGTCGAGTTCGCGGCGGCGCTGCAGGTCATCCGCCTCGCCACCCGCAAGGGCGCCGCGCACGACCAGCAGGTCATCGTGCTCGCGCTCTTGCACCTCATCGCCGGGACGGTGCTCGGCGGTGGTCTCGGCTACGGCCTGTGCTTCATCGGCGTGCTCATCGTCGCGCCAGGCGCGCTGGTGCTCAGCCACCTCCGGCGCGAGGTCGAGGGCAACTACCGTCAGGGCGCGCGCGATCGCACGGGGCTCCCGGTCGACGTTCCCCGCATCCTCCGATCGCGGCGGGTGGTCGGTCGCTCCTTCCTCGCCGTCACCTGCCTGCTCTCGATCCCCATCTTCGCCTTCACCGCGATCCTGTTCCTGATCTTCCCGCGGGTCGGCCTGTCGCTCCTCCTCCTCAACCGCGGCAACACCCCGCGGATGATCGGCTTCTCCGGCAAGGTCGATCTCGGCGTGGTCGGCGTGCTGCGCAGCGATCCCAAGCTCGCCATGCGGGTCGAGGTCCCCGGCCTCCCCGACCCGCCGCCCCCGCGCGTCACCCTTCATCTGCGCGGCACCGCCCTCGACGCCTACGACGGCCGGACCTGGACCCAGAGCGAGATCTTCAGGCGCCCGGCAGACACCGACGCCGGCCTCGTCGCACTCGAAGGCGAGCGCTACCCCGATCCTGCGATGGACGCGGTCCTGCGCATCGATCTCGAGCCCATCGATCCTCCGGTCATCTTCCTCCCGCCCTACGCCACGGGCCTCCGGCTCAAGCCACGCGGTCAGCTCGGCATGGACTCGGGGACGGCGACCTTTCGCGGAGCCGAGGGCGAGTTCCGCTACCAGCCGCTCGACGACCGCGGCCTCACCTACGAGGCATTCATCTCCCGGCAGAAGAGGTCATCGTTCCAGCGCGTCACCCAGGCCGATCGTCAGCGCTACACTCAGCTCCCCCGCAACCTTCCGCAGCGCATCCGCAATCTCGCCAAGGAGTGGGTGGGCGACGCGAAGGAGCCGGCCGCCAAGGCCCAGGCCATCGAAGCGCGGCTCCGCACCGACTACCGCTACGACCTCGCCTCGCCTTCCGGCAAGGATCCGCAGCCCCTCGACCACTTCCTCTTCGAGTCGAAGCGCGGCCACTGCGAGTTCTACTCCACGGCCATGGCGGTCATGCTGCGCACCCTGGACGTGCCCACCCGCAACGTGACCGGCTTCGTGGGCGGAACGTGGAACCGCTTCGGCCGTTTCTACGCCGTGCGCCAGGGCGACGCGCACTCCTGGGTCGAGGTGTTCCTCGATGGCAAAGGCTGGGTGACGTTCGATCCCACGCCGCCAGCCGACGCCGCGCCGAAGAGCGAGGTCCAGGGAATGTGGGCCTACCTTCGGGACCTCATCGAAGCCACCAGCCAGCGGTGGGATCGACACGTCGTCGGCTACGACCTCAACCAGCAGGTGAGCCTCTTCGAGACGCTCACCTCGCGCTACCGACGTGGTGCTCGCGGCCCGACGGGCGGCTGGTCCCGCTCCCCTGCATTCCTCGTGATCGGCCTCGTCCTCTCGGTTGGCGGAGGGCTGCTCTACTGGCACTGGCGCCGGAGCCGCGCCGGAGACGGCGAGGGGCGCAAATCCGATGCGCGCTCGCCGAGTGCGATCCTGGCGACCTCCCTCTACGAGGCGCTCGACGCGGCCATGGGCGTCCAGGGGATCCCTCGCTCCCCCGGTGTCCCTCCGCTCAAGCACGCGGAGCTGCTCCAGGCCCTGGAGCACCCGCTGGCGCAGGAGGTCCTCGAGCTGACCGAGATTTACCTGAGCGCGCGGTTCGGGGGTCATGCGATCACCGAGGCCGAGGCGCGTGCGTTCGAGCAGCGCGTGAAGGCCATCCGCGTCACCGAGCTCAGAGATCCACGCGGTGGGAGCGCCCTGGCTGCCGTCTAGCGCATGACGGCGAACGAAGCGCTCTCCGGGGCGCAACGCTCATCCCTCCGGAACGACCCCAGCCGCGCAGAGCCCCCTCGCGCGCCCGGGGACCACGCTCACCTGCGCCGCGCCGCCCCGACGAGCCGTGGGACCACGGGCCGCCGCGCGACGCTCGCCTGACGGACGCCCGTCTGCGCGAGCCGGATCGGCCGTCCCACGACGAACGGGTCTTGCCCCGAGAGCTGTCGGGTGGTGTCGAGGAACGTCTGCGCCACCACGCGCTCGCCCAGCATGCCGATGACGCTGGAGTGCCCACGCAGGGTCTCCGCGAGCACGGCCGACGTCGACGCATCCGGCATGGTCGCTTCGCTCAGGGCCGCCAGCGTCCGCCGCAGCGGGACCACCGACTCCGCCGCAGCGAGCTTTCGATCCGACGGTCCCAGCGGTTCGGGAGCGTACTCCAGCCACAGCCCGTCGACGGAGAGGTGGCTCAAGAGCTTGCGGGACCAGCTCCGATCCAGCTCCACGTGCAGCGGCCGCACATCGGCCAGTGACGACAGGCCCAGCTCACTCGGCTCCCCGGTCAACGCGAAATCCCGCAGCAGCGGCTCCAGCGTCGGCTCTTGCAGGAGGAGGCTCAGCGCCACCCGGCCCCGGTTGAGCAGCGGGATCGGGATCACCAGCACGTCCGGGCGCTCCCCCCGGCTGAGCCGCGCTGCCCACAGGCGCCACGCCATCGCCGGTGACCGCACCAGGATCGCCGCGCGCGGCTCGAGCCCCCCGAGCGCCTCGTCCACCCACACCTCGGCCGACATCTGCTCGCCACGATCGGCCGCAAAGCCGGCCTCCTCGCTGGTGAGGGCGACGAGGGTCACGTGGAACATCACCACCAGCACCGCCGCCGTGCGCGAGAGGGGGACCCGCGCGTGCAGCAGCGCGTTCACCGCCTCCTGCACGCCGACTGCCGAGCCGGCCGCGATGCCCACCACGGCGAGCGACCGCACCGCCGTCAGTGGATCCGCCGAGAGCACGCCGGCGGCGCGTGCGGGCAGCAAGGAGTCCAGTACGAGCAGCGCGAGCAGCGGCGCGATGAGGGGCCGCGACGGCGCCCGCGCGAAGGCGACCACCGCACCTGCCGCAGCGATCAACAGCGAGATGGCGCCCATCTCCCGGACCCACGCCGCCAGCGCGCCCGTCTGCGCGCTCGCGATGTCGAGCGCCGCCATCCGCTCGGACGACAGCGCGCGCCCGAGATCGGCCCACGCCCGCGGCGCCAGCGGCCGGAGCAAGAGCGGCGCCAGCAGCAGCATCGCCACGAGCGAGGCCGCGCCCGCCGCAGTAAGGAGCACGCGCCGCGAAGGGAGCGCCCCCCAGGGCGCGCTCGGACGCGTCGCCACGATGACCGCCAGGAGGGCCCCGAGCACCGACAGCCCTGCCGCCGGGCTCTCCGCCACGATGCCGCCGAGCAGCACCCCCAGGCCGAGCCAGGGCCGAGCCTGCGCTCGCCCGTGGGCGACGGCCTGCTGCGCGAGGCGGATCGCCGCCAGCGCCCCTGCCGTTGCGATCATGGCGCCCCCACCCACCGTCCCCTCGCGTTGCCAGGTCGGCGAGAGGGCGGCCGTCAGCGTCGCGATGGCCGCGAACAGCGACGCCAAACGCGGGCTGCCACCGCTCCGCCCCGCGAGCCCGATCCGGGAGAGGAACGACCCCCCAGGCGCCGCCTGCGCGGAGGCGACCAGCAGATCCCGCACCAGCCCGTAGAGCAACCGCGCAGCCAGCCCGAGCGCGAGCGCAGAGCCGAGGGCCGCGCGGAACGTCCTCGGGCCGAGCGGGATCATCGCCAGCGCCTGGGTGATGGCCGTCGACAGCCCACCCCCGACCCCGACGGCCACGAGCCCGAGATCACGCACCGACGAGAGATCGTCGCGCCACTGCCCGGCGGAGGCTGCCCGCGTGAGGGCCAGCGCGAAGGGCAGCGCCGTGGCCATGACACACAGCGCCCGATCGACCCAGCACCGCTTCGACTCCGGATGCACCTCGCCCGCCATGCCAGAGTCCACCTGCGCGGGCCAAATTCCCGCATGTCTTTGCGCCACCAGCCGGCTCGGGGTCACCCGCTCCCGCCCCGACCGGCGCGGCCCCCACGCGCCCCGGCGGCGATCTGCCCGGCGCGGAGCTTCCTCTCACCTGCCCCCCGAAACCCACGCCCGAGGTCGAGAAGGAGTGATCCCAGCCCGAGGTGCTTGGGCTACATTCGGCGCCCCTTTCAACTCTCTTCTCGAGGTCACCTGTGTCCCGTTTCATCGACGAGCTCAAGAGGACGCACCGCTGCGGCGACCTGCGCGCCTCGGACATCGGCAACGAGGTCGTCCTCTTCGGCTGGGTCGGCAGCCGCCGCGATCACGGCGGCTGCGTGTTCATCGACATCCGCGACCGCGAGGGCATCGCGCAGCTCGTGTTCGATCCCGAGTACGCCAAGGCCGACATCTGGACGGCGCGCCGCGGCACCGCGATCGCCGACGCCGAACTCTGCCACGTCAAGGAGGCCCACCACCTCGCCGAGCAAGTGCGCGGCGAGTGGGTCATCGGCGTCCGTGGCATCGTGGTCTCCCGCGGCGCCAACAAGAACCCCAAGCTGCCCACCGGCGAGGTCGAGGTCATCGTCATCGAGGCCGTCGTCTTCAATCGCGCCGAGACCCCGCCCTTCGAGATCACCGACGACCTCGACACCCGCGAGGAGATCCGCCTCGCCAACCGCTACATCGATCTGCGGCGCACCTCGCTCCAGCGCACCCTGCGCATGCGCCACGACATCAACCGTGTCACCCGGAACTACCTCTCGGACCAGGGGTGTCTCGAACTCGAGACCCCCTTCCTCGTGAAGTACACGCCCGGCGGCGCGCGCAACTTCCTCGTCCCTTCGCGCCTGTCCCCAGGCAAGTTCTACGCGCTCGCGGAGAGCCCCCAGCTCTACAAGCAGCTCTTCATGGTCGCCGGCTTCGACCGCTACTTCCAGATCGTGAAGTGCTTCCGCGACGAGGACCTCCGCCTCGACCGGCAGCCCGAGTTCACCCAGATCGACGTCGAGCTGTCGTTCGTGAACCAGGACGACGTCTTCTCCCTCATCGAGGGCCTCGTCTTCTCCATCTTCGAGGACGTGCTGAAGAAGGACCTGCGCGCGCTCTACCCGGACGGCCACTTCCCCCGGCTGCCCTTCGCCGAGTCCATGGCCCGCTACGGCAACGACAAGCCCGACCTCCGCTTCGGCCTGGAGCACACCGACCTCACCGAGCTGATCATCGAGCAAGGTGGCGGCGGCGTCTCCTTCTGGGCCGACATCGCGCAGAAGTTCAGCGGGGGACAGTACCGGCGCGAGGTCCCCGCCGAGATCGTCAAGGCCCTCGTCATCCCGGCGAGCGCCAACTTCTCGCGCCCCCAGCTCGAAGAGCTGGAGCGCGGCCTCAAGGAGATCAAGGGCTTCAAGGGCCTCGCCCGCGCCAAGGTCGCGGAGGACGGCTCCTGGACCCAGTCGCCGCTCGCCAAGTCCATCACCCCCGAGGCGCGGCAGAAAATCAACGAGGCCGTCGGCGCCAAGGCTGGCGACGTCATCTGCTTCCAGTTCGGCAAGACCGCGGTCGTGCACACCGTCATGGCCAAGCTCCGCGTCGACATCGCCAAGAGGATGGGCCTCATCCCCGAGTACGGCCACGGCGACCAGTGGCGCTTGCTCTGGGTCACGAACCCCCCGCTCTTCGAGCACGACGAGGACACCGGCCGCTGGGCCGCCGCGCACCACGCCTTCACCCGCCCCGTCGACGAGCACATCCCGCTGCTCGAGAGCGACCCGGCCCGCGTCGAGTGCTACCGCTACGACCTCGTGCTCAACGGCTTCGAGATCGGCGGCGGCTCCATCCGGCTCCACGACCCCGACGTCCAGGCCCGCGTCTTCAAGACCCTGGGCATCGACGACGAGGAGGCCCGCGAAAAGTTCGGCTTCCTCCTCGACGCGCTCCGCAGCGGCGCGCCGCCCCACGGCGGCATCGCCCTCGGCATGGACCGGACCGCCATGCTCCTCACGGGCGCGCCGACCCTTCGCGACGTGATCCCCTTCCCCAAGACCAACCAGGGAACCGACCAGCTCACCGGCGCGCCGGTGGTCGTCGACGCAGCCCAGCTCGCCGAGCTGCAGGTGAAGAGCACCTTCCAGAACCCCGGCTGAGCGCCATGCGGCCCCCCCTCCTCGTCGTGCTGTGCTCCCTCGGCCTCCTCGCGTGCGAGCCGGCCCTCCAGCCCTACGGCTTCATGGCGCAGCAGTATGATCCCGACGAGGAGTGCCTCGGGCCCTCCCGGCTGGTCGACGTTCTCAACGGCCCCGAGCCCGAGCCTTGCAACGAACCGCGCTGCTGGCACTCGGCCTTCGACGAGATCTTCATCACCACCCGCACCTGCATCGCCCCGCCAGATTTCACCGACGGGACGCAGGATCCACCGGGTTCCGACTGCGCCCTCGCCCTCGCCGCGCTCGAAGCCAAAGAACTTTGCGAAGAGTGAAGGCCTGACGCCCGGCGCCCGGGGATCCGCGCATCGGCCTTTTCGTCGGGGCTTTCTGGTTCCAGCCCGAGCACTTCTGGTAGGGTAGCTCCGGTTTCCGCCATGGATACCCAGGCGCGCGTCCTCGTGGTCGATGACAGTCCGACGATCCTCAAGGTCGTCAGCGCGATCCTGTCACGCCATGGCTACGAGCCGTTCGTGGCCCGCGACGGCCTCGCCGGCATCGAGCAGATCAAGAAGGGCCCGAAGTTCGACCTCGTCCTGCTCGACTTCGTGATGCCCCGCATGAACGGCTACGCCTTCTGCCGGGAGCTGCGCTCGAACCCCGCCCACCGGAACCTGCCGGTGGTGCTGATGAGCGCCAAGGGCGACAAGATCCGCGGCCAGTTCGTCCAGCAGACGGGCGCCGTCGACGCGATCACCAAGCCCTTCGACGCCCGCGCCCTGGTGGCGGTGGTCGAGGGCGCGCTGGCCAAGACGGCCGAAGGCCGCGCCCGCCCCGTCCCCGAAGGCCAGGCGATGCCCGACGAGGACACCATCGCCGAGAGCATCCGCCCGAGCATGATGCCGCGGCAGCTCAAGCAGCGCGCCGGCATCGAACTCGCCCACCAGCTCGCGACGGTGCTCACCCCGGCCCTGCTCTCCGTGCCGCCCGAGGCCCGCAGCTCGGAGGCCGGCCTCATGCAAGCCATCGCCTCGGCGATGACCCCGGACGTGGTGGCGCAGCTCTCCCGGGCCCTCCGGGACGTCGATCCGGGCCAGGACCTCAAGGAGGTCATGAGCGGCGACATCTCGGCCGTCCCCCTCGCCGAGGTGCTGCAGCTCCTCCAGCTCCAGCGCCAGAGTGGCGTGCTCCGCGTCTTCAACAGCAAGATGACGGTGACCATCTTCGTGCGGCAGGGCCTCGTCGACTACGTGGCCTCGCGCGGGACGGCCGACGAATTCCGGCTCGGCCGCTACTTCATCGAGCGCGGCCTGGTCACGCGCGAGCAGCTCGACAAGGTGCTGAAGGAGCGCAAGTACGGCGCCCCCGTGGGTCAGGCCATCGTCGACGCGGGCCTCGCGAAGAAGGAAGACCTGATCGACGCGCTGACGCGGCAGTCCAGTGAGCTGGTCTACGAGATGCTCCGCTGGCCCTACGGCCGCTTCACCTTCACCCGCGAAGACTTCCGCCCCGAAGCCGAGGCCGCGCGGCTCGGCCTGGGCATCTCCGCGCTCTTGCTCGAAGGCTTCCGCCGCGTCGACGAGTGGCGCCTGATGGAGGGCACGATCCTCTGGGACTCGGTGGTCGTCGTCGACCAGATGGCCCGCGAGGCCCTCGGCTCGGAGAAGCTCACCCGCGCCGAGCAGCTCGTCCTTGCCGCGGTGAACGGCACGCGCACCGTCAGCGAGGTCATCAAGGAGAGCTCCGCCGGCTCCTTCGACGCCGTGAAGGTCATCTACCAGTTCCTCCAGAGCCGGCTGCTGCGCTCACGCGTCGCCTGATCCGCAGCGGCGCGCCTCGTCAGGCCATCGACACGCTCGGACACGCCACGCTTTCCTGACCACGCGCTGCGCGGCCTCGTCCTGACCACGCGCTGCGCGGCCTCGTCCTGACCACGCGCTGCGCGGCCTTGATGCGTGCGGAGCGCCGACGCGACGAGGTGGCCGCTCTCCATCAGTTCACCGACGGGCGCGATGCACCAGCACGGCGAGATCCCCCTCCGATGGCCTCGGAGGCGACGTCTCCAGCTCGCTTCCCCCAGCGTTCCCGACGCTCTTCCACGTCACGCTGACAGTTTGCGGAGAGGGCGGGATTCGAACCCGCGGATCAGTTTCCCGATCGCACGCTTAGCAAGCGTGTGCCTTCAGCCACTCGGCCACCTCTCCAAGGTGCCCCAAAGGGGAGCGGGAACATACATCAGGGGATGGGTAGATGCGCAAAAAGAAAATGCGTCTCCACGCACGACAGGGCGTAACTCTGCCGAGCGAGCTGGGCTCGTGACGAGCGGGCTCGGATTCTCCCGAGATGTCGGATGGGTCATGTGCAGCCGGCAGCGACCCACGAGAGCGGGTAGCGACCAACGGGAGCGTAGGGGCCGCCAGGCCCCTGCTTCAAAGACTCTGGCCGCGGGGGGGTGGGCCTTCTTGCTCCAGCTCGGCCAGCTCGGCGTCGCTGAAGATCCGGGAGCGCGTGAGGAAACGCACCCCCCGGGGGGCTTCCAGGGAGAACCCGCTCCCGCGACCGGGGACGACGTCGATCTCGATCTGCGTGTGCTTCCAGTACTCGAACTGCGCTGCCCCGATGTAGACGGGGCAGCCCTCGATCTCGCCGAGCAGCACGTCCTGCCCGCCTACACGGAACTCCTTGCGCGGGTAGCACATCGGCGCGCTGCCATCGCAGCAGCCGCCAGACTGATGGAACAGCAGCTCTCCGTTCTCACCGTGCAGCTCTCGGATGAGCGCCGCGGCGGCAGGGGAGACGGTCACGCGCGAGACGGGCATCGCCATCCCTCCGATCAGAAGAAGCCCATCGGCTTCGGGTCGTAGCTCACCAGCAGGTTCTTCGTCTGCTGGTAGTGCCGCAGCATCATCGCGTGGTTCTCTCGCCCGATGCCCGAATGCTTGTAGCCCCCGAACGCCGCGTGCGCCGGGTAGTGGTGGTAGCAGTTCGTCCACACCCGGCCTGCCTGGATGGCGCGGCCCGCGCGGAACGCTTGCGTCCCGTCGCGCGTCCACACCCCGGCGCCGAGCCCGTAGAGCGTGTCGTTCGCCATGGCGATCGCGTCGTCGTAGTCCTTGAAGCTCGTGACGCTCACCACGGGCCCGAAGATCTCCTCCTGGAACACACGCATCTTGTTGTGCCCCTGGAACACCGTCGGTTGCACGTAGTAGCCACCCTCGAGATCCCCCGAGAGCTTCGCCTGCTCGCCGCCGAGCAGCACCTTCGCGCCCTCCTGCTTGCCGATCGCGAGGTAGCTCAGGATCTTCTCCAGCTGATCACGCGACGCCTGCGCGCCGACGGTCGTGGCCGGGTCGAGCGGGTTGCCTGGCACGTGCTTCTTCGCCCGGTCCACCGCGCGCTCGATGAACTGCCCGTAGATCTTCTCGCTGATGAGCGCGCGTGACGGGCACGTGCACACCTCGCCCTGGTTCAGCGCGAACATGCCGAAGCCCTCCAGCGCCTTCTGGAGGTAGTCGTCGTCCTTGTCGAGCACGTCCTCGAAGAAGATGTTCGGCGACTTGCCGCCCAGCTCCAGCGTGACCGGGATCAGATTCTCGCTCGCGTACTGCATGATCAGGCGCCCCGTCGTCGTCTCGCCGGTGAACGCCACCTTGGCGATCCGCGGGCTGGACGCGAGGGGCTTGCCCGCCTCCACGCCGAAGCCGTTCACCACGTTCACCACGCCCGCGGGGAGCAGGTCACCCACGAGTTCCATCAAGAGCAGCAGGGACGCGGGCGTCTGCTCTGCGGGCTTGATCACCACCGCGTTGCCCGCTGCGAGCGCGGGCGCGAGCTTCCAGGCCGCCATCAAGATCGGGAAGTTCCAGGGGATGATCTGGCCGACCACGCCGAGCGGCTCGTGGAAGTGGTACGCGTACGTGTTCGCGTCGATCTCCGAGATCCCTCCCTCCTGCGCGCGGATGACACCGGCGAAGTAACGGAAGTGATCCACGGTGAGCGGCAGATCGGCCGCGAGCGTCTCGCGCACCGGCTTGCCGTTCTCCCACGTCTCGGCGACGGCGAGCGTCTCCAGGTTCTGCTCGATCCGATCCGCAATCTTGTTGAGGATGTTGGCGCGCTCGGCGGGCGTGGTCTTCCCCCACGCACCCTTTGCGCCGTGCGCTGCGTCGAGCGCCTTCTCGACATCCTCCGCCGTCGAGCGCGGGACCTCGCAGAACGGCTTTCCCGTGACCGGCGTGATGTTCTCGAAATACTGCCCCTTGATGGGCTCTCGCCACTCCCCTCCGATGAAGTTCCCGTACCGCGACTTGAACGCGACCTTGGCACCAGACGTATTCGGCGGGCTGTACACCATGATGCGACCTCCTCGATCCGGTTCGGGCCCTAGCATCACCCATCGCCGCCCAAGATCCACTGCCGCCTGCAGGATTTCGCGGCTTGACGCGGCTTGACGCAGAGCGACGTAGCGGAGGGTCGCGCCAGCTCGTGCGCATCGCTCGCTCCCACGACCCCTGCACATGCGACCCGAGGTGAGCACCTCGGTACACCACCCCAGCGCCGTCCGACGAGAGCACCGCCGCTCACCGTCGCTTGCCATCGCGTGAACGCCGCCGCGCGGCACGAGCAGCATCGCCCCTCACGTGTGAGCGTCCGCGGGGCCGACTCCCACCTTCACGCGTGATCCTCCCTTCCCTCCACGGCCGACGACGCACACACCTGACGGATCCATCGCCCGTGGTACATGGGCACCATGACCGCCACGAAGCTCGTGTTGATCCGCCACGGTCAGACCGACGACAACCAGCGCCAGGTCTTCCAGGGCCACGCAGGTCACGGCTTGAACGAACGCGGGCGAGAGCAAGCCGCGCGGCTCGCCGCCCGACTGGTGCACACCCGCGTCCACCTCGACGCGATCTACGCCTCCGATCTCCAGCGCGCGCACGAGACGGCATCCATCCTCGGAGAGGCACTCTCTCTCGTCCCCATCACCGACCCCTCGCTGCGCGAGGTGAACCTCGGCGCCTGGCAGGGCCTGTCGTCCCGCGAGGTCGAGACGCGCTACGCGGAGGAGTACGCGGCGTGGCAACGGGGTGACGACGTCCGACGCGGCGGCGGCGAAACGTACGCGGAGCTCGGCGCGCGCATCGTCGGCGCCATCGACCGCATCGCCGACCTGCATCGAGGTGGCGCGGCGGCCGTCGTCTCTCACGGTGCAGCGATCAAGACCTTCACGGCCCTGGCCCTGGGCGTACCCACCGGACGCATGCGCCAGTTCCAGGTCCCCACGAACACCGCCGTGTGCGTCTTCGAGCGGCGGGAGACCGGCGCCTTGCGCCTCGTCGTGTGGAACGACGCCGCCCACCTCGGCGACCCGCTCGCCGACGCGCTCGCGGCCCCACTCGTGCGCGCCGCCCCCTGATGGCGCTCGATCGCCTTCCCCTCGTTCCTCCGCCGCCGGCCAGGAGCCGTCGCGCCCCCGGTCAGGTGTCCCGTCCGTGCTCGCGCGAGGTTGGCACGCTCATTGGAAAGCAAGTCCGCCCATGAGAAAGCTCGCGTGTTTTCTGCTCGTCGTCCCTGTCGCACTGCTCTCTGCTTGCCGATCCCAGGAAGAGCCGAAGACGCCGGACGCCGTCGAGCAGGACCTCGACAAGGCTGGCGACAAGATCGAGGAGGGTGCGAAAAAAGCGGGCGACAAGGTCGAGGAAGGCGTCGAGAAAGCCGGGGAAAAGATGGAAGAGGCGGGTGACAAGATCCGCGAGGAGACACAAAAGAAGGACTGAGCCGCTTGATCGAGGAGCGGGGAGGCCCAATCTTTTTGCGAAACGGAGGAGCGAACGATGCAAGCTCTCGTCGTCGGAGCGACCATGCTGGCGGTCGCCGTGGTGGGTATCTGGTTGACCTTCAGCCTCTTCGGCTTGCTGGTGACCCTGGCGGTCGCCGCCGCGGTGGGGTGGCTGGCAGACCGCATCGTTCCTGGGGACCTTCCCTACGGCTGGCTCGGCGCGATCGGCGCGGGTCTGCTCGGTAGCTGGCTGGGCACCCTGCTGATCGGCCCCCTCGGCCCGAGGATCGCAGGCATCCCCGTCATCTCGGCGCTGATCGGGGCGACCATCCTGGCCTTCGGGGTCGAGCTCTTCCAGAAGCGCCGCTCCCGCCGCGACGCCTAGCGCGCGCTAGGCCACCACCTGCCTCAGCACCGCCTCGAAGATGCCCGGGTTCCGACCGAGCCAGCGCACCGCGGGGCGGCGCAACCAGGGGCGGGCGGCGAGCTGGAGGAGGCCGTGCGTGACCAGCGCGTACTTGCGAAAGATGTGCTGGAAGGCCTCCTCGTAGGGCGAGAGCGCTTCCCGGGTCGCGCCGCTCGCGAGCGCGGCAGGGAGGATCTCTCCGAGCGCCTCGGCACACCGCAGTGCCAGCGAGAGCCCCTCGCCGGTCACCGCATCCACGTAGCCGGCCGCATCACCCACCAGCACCAGACGGTCCGCCACCCGCACACGCGCCGAGCGCGCGAACGGTCCCGCGCCGCGCAGTCGCGACGTCGGTGCTGCACCGCGGAGCTGCGCCACGAGCCGTGGGAAGCGCGCCAGGAGTTCGTCGTACCGCGGGGAAGCACCGCCGTCCCCGCGCCAGAGCATGGCGACACCCACCTGATCTGCGCCCACCGGCGTCACGTACGCCTCGGCGCCCTCGGTGAGATGGACTTCCACGAACGAGGACCAGGGCGGGAGGTCGAAGTGACGCCTCAAGCCGAAGCGCGGCGCGCTCGATACGGCTGACGAACGCGCCGCGCTCGGCGCCTCCGCCTCCAGCCGCTCGATGCGCCGCACCCGTGACGTGAGGCCATCGGCGGCGACGAGCAGCCCCGCGGAGACGAGCCCCTCCGGGGTGGTGATCTCCATCCTTCCCCCCACCCGCCGATGTGCGAGCGCCGGACACGAGGCGCGCAGCACAGCGCCGAGCGCGACCGCGCGCCGGGCCAGCGCCTCGGAGAGCGCCGTGCGTCGGATCCCCAGACCTCCTGGCGCTGGCAGGCGCCCCTCGGCGGTGGACCCGTCCTCCTGCACGTAGCGGATGCCCGTGAGCTTCGCGCACGCACGCGGATCGACCAGCGACAGGGCGCCAGCGCGCTCGAGCGCCGCCACGCCGAGCGGCAACAGACCCTCGCCACACGCCTTGTCCACGGGCAGCGCGCCGCGCTCCAGCACCACCGCGCGGAGCCCGCGCGCCGCGGCCGCGATCGCCACCGAGAGCCCGGCAGGTCCGCCGCCCACGATGGCGACGTCACAGCGGATCACGGCCAGCGCCTGGCGCGCGCCAGCGCGATCGCCCCGCGCGCCGCCGCGAGCGCGAGGCGCAACGGCCCCGTCGGCGCCGGCGCGCCCAGCTCTCCGGCGAGGAACCGCCGCAGCGCCTCCCGCCGACGAAGCTTGCCGCTGCTGGTGCGTGGGAGCGCGCCCGGCGGGAGCAACACCACCGTGTGTGGACGCACCCCCGTCGCCTCGGCGATCGCCGTGCGTGCCCGCGCCTCCAGCGCCGCGTCGTCCCCCCGCTCGTCCCGTGCCCGCTCGGTCAGCACGAGCAGCGCCTCCTCGGCCCCCTCGGGCGGCGTGAAGCCCAGCGCCACGGCGCACCCTTCCCGCAGACCCTCCACATCGAGCAGGCACGCCTCGAACGCCTGCGGCGCGTGGTTCGCTCCGCGGATGATCACCACATCCTTGGCGCGCCCGGTGACGTACAGGGCCCCGTCGGCGAGGAACCCGAGGTCACCCGTGTCGAGCCACCCTTCGCCGTCCAGCGCCTTCGCCGTCGCCTCTGGCGCGCGGTAGTAGCCATCCATCACCGACGGCCCCCGCGCGAACACGAGCCCCACGTGCCGCTCCGGCAGCCGGTGCCCCTCCTCGTCGCGCACCTCCACCTCGAACCCGGCCACCGGACGCCCCACCGAGGCGAGCTCGTGCTCCCCGGGCACCACATGCCCCTCCGCGGCGAGCACCTGCGGATCCACGCCGATCGCGCGCACCCCCTCGCCGGCAGGGGAGAACGTCACCGCCAGCGACGCCTCCGCCAGCCCGTACACCGGCCGCAGCGCCTCTTTCCGGAACCCCCAGCGCGCGAACCGCTCGGCGAACCCGCGCAGCGCCGGCAGCGACACCGGCTCGGCGCCACAGAGCGCGTGCTCCCAGCCCGACAGATCCACGCCGACGAGATCCTCGTCCCGCACCCGCCGCAAGCACAGGCTGTACGCGAAGCTCGGCGCCGGCGAGATGAGCCCCCGATGACGCGACAGCGCGCGCAGCCAGAGCACCGGCCGCGCGAGGAACAGCTCGGGGGGCACCAGCACCAGCGAACCCCGGTAGTACAGCGCCGAGAGCAGACAGCCGATGAGACCCATGTCGTGGTACAGCGGCAACCACGAGACGCCCGTGTTGCCCTCGCCTCGGGGGAGCGGCATCTCCTCCATCAGGGCCGTGATCTGCGCCGCGATGTGACGCTGCCGGAGCGCCACCGGCTTCGGGTCCACCGTGGAGCCCGAGGAGAACTGGATCAGCGCCAGCGCCTCGGCGTCGTGAGGTGCCTCGAACTCGCTGGTGATCCGCAAGAGATCGTCCACGGACGCGCTCCCGAGCGGCGGGCGCGCCTCGGCGAGCGCGGGCCCGAGCAGCAAGCGCATCCGGTTGTCGGTCACCACCACCGCCGCGCCGGCAGCCTTGATCATCCGTGCCGTCGCCCGCAGATGCTCGTCGAGACGCCCGAGCCGCACCGGAGGGTACAGCGGCACCGGCGTCGCGCCGGCGAGCAGCGCGCCGAAGAACGCATCCATGAACCCGATCGACGTCGGCAGGATGATGGCGACCCGATCGCCCGAGATCACCCCCATGCGCGCCAGCGCCGCGGCCGCGCGTCGAGCCCGGCTCCGCACCTCGGCCCACGAGAACACCTGCTCCTGCTCGCCCGCGTCGACGAGGACCAGCCGCTCGCGCGTCCCCGCCGCCGCCGCGAGCGCCTCGCCCACCGTCGCGAACGGCGACGGCGGGAGCCGCGGACCTGCGAGCGACCCCGAGCGCATCATCGCCTCCCCAGCGGCGAGGGCCGCAGCGCTCCCGATCCCCACCGGGACCGCCGCGGTCACGACGCCTCCCGAGCGCGCGCCGCGACGAGGCGGGCGAGATCGGCGAGCGTCGCGACCTCGGCGGCATCGGCGGGGTCGAGACGCACGCGGAAGTGGTTCTCCAGCTCCACCACGAGCACGGTCACCTCCATGCTGTCGAGCGCGAGCTCGCGCAGGCTCTGCGCTGGCTCGACCGGGTGCTCCCGCTCGAGCTCCCCGGCGAGCACCCGTTGGATGATTCCGATCGCCTCGATCTCCCGCTCGTCCACGCCAAGCTCACTCACGGCGCACCTCCGGAACGAATCGCGGCCTGCCAGCAAAGGCGTCGGCCCACAGCGGACCGAGCGCCCGCTCCTCGGCGCGGATGCGCACCCAGAGCAGCAGCGCGTTGCCCACCGAGAACAGCACGGCGCTGATCCACGCCCCGTGGATCAGCGGCACCACGGCCATCTCCATCATCACCGCCACGTAGTTGGGGTGGCGCAGGAAGCGGTACGGCCCGCCCACCACCGGCGCGAGCCCCGGCACGACGATCACCCGCGTGTTCCAGCGCGGGCCGAGCGTCGAGACGGCCCAGTAACGGAGCCCCTGCGCCAGAGCAGCCAGCGCGAGCGCCATCCAGCCGAGCGCGCCCGGAAAGGCGCGGTCGAGGAACAGCACCTCGGTCGCACAGGCCCCGAGGAACAGCGTGTGGAACGCCGCCATGATCGGGTAATGCCCCTGCCCCATCTCCACGCCACCGCGCGCGAACGCCCACGCCGCGTTGCGGCTGGAGAGGTGCAGCTCCGCCAGCCGCTCCACGGCGAGGAAGCCGAGGAACCCGAGGTAGAGCGCCTGCGAGGTCACCACTGGAGCAGCACCATCTCTGCGCAGAACCCTGGCCCCATCGCCATCATGAACCCCCAGTCGCCTGGTGCCGCGACGCCCGCGTCGAGCGTGTCACCGAGCACGAAGAGCACCGAGGCCGACGAAAGGTTGCCGTACTGCCGGAGCGAACTCCAGGAGCGCGCAAGGGCATCCGGCCCCAGCTCCAGCGCCTCTTCCATCGCCGAGAGCACCTTGGGCCCGCCGGTGTGAGCGACCCAGTGGCGCACGTCGCTGCGGCCCAGCCCGTGCTGCGCGAGGAAGACGTCGACGTCGCCACGCGCGCGCGAGCGCACCAGCTCCGGCACCTTCGCCGAGAGCACCACCTTGAAGCCCGAGTCGACGACGTCCCAGCCCATGATGCGCTCGGTGTCGCGGTAGAACACCGCGCGCGAGTCCACGACCCGTGGACCTCGAGACAGATCGCCTCGAGCACGCTTCGCCCGCGCGCTCCCCTCCATCACCAGCGCCGCTGCCCCGTCACCGAAGAGCGCAGAGGCGATGACGTTTTGAATCGAGAGATCCTCCCGCTGGAGCGTCAGCGAGCACAGCTCCACGGACACGAGCACCGCCACGTGGTCCGGGTGCCCCCGCAGGTAGTCGGCGACGCGCGCCGTCCCCGCCGCACCCGCCACGCACCCGAGCCCGAAGATGGGCGTCCGGCGCACGTCCTCCCGGAGGCCCAGCCGGTTGACCAGGCGTGCGTCGACGCTCGGTGTGGCGATGCCGGTGACCGTCACGAAGAAGATGTGGTCGACGTCCTCGGGCTCGAGCCCCGCCCGCGCGAGCGCCCCCCGCACCGCCTCCTCGGCGAGCTCGACGGCCGCGCCAATCCAGGCGTCGTTCCGCTGCTCGAAGCGCTCCAGCGCCGGATATGCCTCCAGCGGGAGCGCGAGGTGTCGCCCCGAGACCAGCACTGCCCGATGAAGGTCCTCCAGCCGGTCGAGGTTGAAGTGGCGCGTCGCCCAGAGCTCGCGCAGTGCGCCCAGGATGCGCTCCTGGGACGCGTAGTGCGCAGGCAACCGTCGCTCGACGGCGCGAAGCGTGGGCGCAGCCTCCGTATCGAATGGATCTCGGACGCGCATGCGTTGTGCTGTCTCCCTCCCGATCTGCGCGAACCATACAGCACTCACGCTGCGCGGTTGTCGTCCTTCCTCGGATCTCGCGCATGTTGGAGGGCCGCGCCTCGACGCACGTAAGGCGCGCGCTGTACCAGCGTAGGTGGCATTCCTCTAGCGCGCGGGTCGTGACGGGTAGGTGCAGGAAGCCCGGGAGGCCTCTGCGCCCCCTGACGAGGTCACGACCGGGGTGTGCAGCCGATGCAGTCCGCTCGGCGAGTCACTCGCCGCTTCAGTCCCTCGACGAAGGCACCGCCGCTCGACGCACCGTGCGCACGACACGCGAGACGCGGCGCAGGCGCACGACGCATGCTGCCTTCGACGCACGCGCTGAACGACGCGCGACATGCGACGCGAGCGTGCGTGATGCGTGCCTACTCGACGAGGCACCCACAGCCGCAGTGGTCGAAGAACGCATCCTGACCGTCGGGACAACGGAACAGGGCCGCCATGCACGTCTGTGGGTCCCGCAGGACGTAGTTCTTGTCCTCCTCGTCGTAGCTGCACGCTTCCTGGGCCCCAGGTGGCGTGTTCTCGTCGCTCTCGGGGACACAGATCCCGCCACAGTCGTAGCCACCACGCCGCGGATCGCAGTCGTCGTGCGGATCGTCGACGCACGCGAAGCCATCCGGACACGGCATGTTCGCGATGCCGCCACAGAACTGCTCGCCGAACTCTTCGAGCGCGTCCTGTGCGACCTCACCAGCCTCCACACCTTCCCCGGTGCCCACGGCGCATGCAGTCATCGAGAAGCCAGCGCTCAGCGCGACCGTCCCCCATGCTGCGAATTGTTTCCAGTTCATCCCGGACCTCCCCATGGCCGCCCGGAGAGAGCAGCCCGTTCGTGTTGAAGTTCTTGCGATGTCGCCGCGGGGAGAGAGCATGAGGCGTGCCTCGGAGTTGGCGGAGCTTCATGCAAAATGTGCCAGCAGACGGAGAGGCCACGGTGCATGGAGGGCAGCCGTCCCGGACCGTGGTGTGAACGCGCGGGACGCGCTGACGACGAGGTCACTCACGGGCAAGGGAGGAGCGTCATCGTCGACACGGACGACGACGTGACGACGGCAGCGTGGTCAGTACCGTGTTTCCCCAGGTTCGGCCCGGGTCCTTGGCCGAGCGACCTGCGAAGAAAGCAAGGGTAGTGACCCTCGGGAGCGTAGGAGTCGATAAGCCCCTGATTCAGGGTACGCAGTACTAGGTCTGCGCAGCGGGTGCTCCGACGGTCTTCCGCCGCGTCCTCCGCGCGGCCTCCTGGGCACGCAGCCTGCCGAGGGCATCGGTGAGCGGCGCGATGAGCGCTGCACCTTCCAGGCGTCGCGCCGTCTCGTCACGCGCGGCGCGGGCCTCGATGGCACGTCGCAGCCGCCACAGCACGTCCACCCACGCCTTCTCGGCATGGCGGCCGAGGAAGACGTGCGTGCTCCGCTCCTGCCTCGTCTGCGCGAGGCGGTCCTGCGCAGCCTCGCTCGCATCGAGCGCCGCCTCGAGCCGGTCGAGCCAGATCATCGGAAACTCGATTGCCGCGAGCAGCGCGGCATGCACCGGGTCCCTGAGTGCCAGCAGCATGCTGCGGCAGTGCATGTTCTCCTCGACGATGCGGGCGTCGACATGGGCGAGGCCGTCAGGGCAGGCCGAGGCATGGGCCGCCCGCGCGGCGAGGGCGTGAGGCCCTTCGTCGTTCCGTGCCTCGATGGAGAGGTAGCTCTCGATGTGCCGGTACCAGGTGTCGACGCGGTTGTCGGCGATGGCTGCCTCGGCGAGCAGCGCGTACCGCTCGGCATGGGCCGCCGCGCCACCGCCCACGTGCTCGGCGAGCTGCTCGATGACGGCCTCGAGCAAGGGGATGAACCCGTCGAGGGCTGGTTCGGCGGCTCCCTCGCGGTGTCGCTCTAACAGGTTCGCGTGGACGCTGCGGGCAATGGAGAGCTTCTCGGGGCGCGGGATGTGGGAGAGGTGGGTCACGGATGCCTCCTGGACGCAGAGACGACGGTCCTGCGATGGAGGAAACGAGCGAGAAGGGATCCTATTCAACGAATCTCGAAGATTGCAGAGTCGGCCGCCGACGAAACAGCGTGGACGTCAGCGACGACCCGTCACCGATGGCGGGATGGCCTGCTGAAGGGTGGCAGGAGGGGGGCTGATTTCAGTTGCTCGGTACGCCGCGCTGGCCGCTCGTGTTCAGCGTCACGGAGCAAGGCTGCGACGGCATCGGGATGACAGGGGGCCGCCGTGGATCCCTGCAGTGATCACGTCGAACGTCGGTTTCCTGCGGTGAACGACCCTGGGGAACGCTCCGAACGTCGGTTTCCTGCGGTGAACGACCCTGGGGAACGCTCCGAACGTCGGTTTCCTGCGGTGAACGACCCCGGGGAACGCTCCGAACGTCGGTTTCCTGCGGTGAACGACCCTGGGGAATGCTCCAAACGTCGGTTTCCTGCGGTGAACGACCCTGGGGAATGCTCCAAACGTCGGTTTCCTGCGGTGAACGGCTCCGGGGAACGCTCCAAACGTCGGTTTCCTGCGGTGAACGGCTCCGGGGAACGTTCCGACCGGCGATTTCCTGCGCGCGACGCCACCAGGGATGGATCGGGAGGTCGTTCGCGTGCACGCGATGGATGCGCTGGGGAGCACGAACGTTCGGCGCCTGCGTACGACCGGCGCTGCGCTCCGCTGGGATGAACGATGGCTGGTGAGCGTCGACGCTCATCAGGCGACCGCTCGACCCTCGTCGTCGCGTCCGCGGTCCTGGCTCGCTCGATCTTCCCGTCCGTGACCTGGGAGGTTCTCGATCAGCGAGAGCCGCTCGGGCGTCGCATGGACGAGCCCGGGCTGGTCGACTCCGTGTAGCCCAGCGAGCGACACGTTGGCGTCCCTGTCTCCAGGCCGAGGTCCCCGTCACCCGGGTTGTAGGCGTGCCAGCTTCCCTCTCGATCAGGAGGCAACCGAGCGGACATCGCAAGATTGCGACTCGCTGTCGCAGTCTTGCATCTCCTGCGCGCTCGACACGTCAGGCCCGGAGGAGCGGCGGAGGTGCTTGCTCAGGACCTTCACCACGGTCGTGATCCGCACGTCGTTCCGGAGCTCGGGTGGGACCAGGAGCCATGCGGGTCGCTCGAGGTCTGCGCTCCTCTCTCGGTAAGACGTCAGCTCGACCAGCTCGGGATGGTTCTCGGCAAGAGCCTCTGGCAACAGGCCGACGCCCGCGCCTGCGGTGACGAGGTCGAGGAACATGCGCCGGGAGGTGGTGACGGCGGCGACCTGCTCTCGGGGGACGTGCTCCCGCTCCCAGCGACCGATCCACGACTTGTCGAGCGGCTCCCCGAGCACCACCCAGCGGGCGCGCTCGGGGTCGCTCGCGAGCGCGCGTGTTCCATACACACCGAACCGGATGGTGAGGAGCTTGCGACCGACGTACGTGGGCGGTGGCTTGCGGAGCAGCGTGAGCGCGAGGTCGGCCGGAGGATCCCGCTGACTCGGGCAGGCGGCGGTGATGTGCACGTCCACCCGGAGCTGGGGATGGAGGATCGACAGCTCCGCGAAGGGCGCCGAGAGGAGCGGCTCGAGCCCGTCGAGCGTCGCGAAGACGACAGGGCCGCGCACCTCGTCGCGCTGCTCGCTGGCGCGCTGGGCGATGCTCTGGAGCGAGTTGCCGGTCGTCCGTGCGAGCTGCGCCAGCTCACGCCCGGCAGGCGTGATGCCCCTGCCGCGCACGAGGCAGGGGAAGCCGACGGACTGTTCGAGCGCCGCCACGCGCCGGTAGATGGTCGACGCGGCCACGCCGAGTTCGCGGCCGGCGGCGCCCGCCGTACCGAGTCGCTCGAAGGCTTCGAGGTAGCGGAGATCGTCCCAGGACGAGATCATGACGATGCGATGTCATCACGGTCATGACGCCGCGACAATTCATGCGAGGCCGTGAAACCCGTCGAAATGGCTGCTCGACCCTCGCGTCATGCGCGCTGTGCGCGTCGTCGGATGCCGTGGTGCAGGAGAGACGACCGATGACGACAGATGTCCTCCACTTCACGCCACTCCATGGCGGTGACGCGCGCTGTGGTCATGGCACGGCACCCATCGCGGCGAGGAAGTCACAGGGCAGGATGCGGGCGGCGGCACGGTAGTACGCGTCGGGTCGCTCGACATGCTTTCGTCGCGCGGCAGAGGTTCATCTCGCGTGTCGGGTCGCTCGTCGTAAGTCCGTCGCGTGGTGATGGAATGCGCTGTGCGCAGCGTCGACTCAGACGGCGCCGGCGCGGACGGCGTGGGGTGTGCGTCCGCTCCAGCGCCGGTAGGCGCGCTCCAGGGCGGCGCGTGAGCTGTAACCGAGGCGCTCGGCGATCGTGTCGATCGGCAGCGTGCTCTCGGTCAGGAGCTGGGTCGTGCGGCGGTGGAGCAGCTCGGCGCGCATTGCGGCGAAAGAGGTCTTTTGCGCAGCGAGCTTGCGCTGGAGCGTCCGTGCCGTGGTCTCCATCGCTTCGGCGACGGCCTCGAGGGTCGCGCCACCCGACTCGTGCGCCCTCCAGAACGCGCACGCGAAGTCTTGATCGAACGAAGAGGGCTGACCCGACGGCGCGAGCAGCCGAGGGGCGTGCTCGGAGAGCAGCTCGGCGAGGACGGGCGAGGCGCCACGGAAGGGTCGGGCGAGGTCGGCACGCGCGAAGAGAAGCTGGGTGGTCGGGCGGTCCCAGCGCGGGACGACGCCGAAGATGCGGAGGTATTCGTCCTCGGACTGGCGAGGCATCTGGTGCTCGATGGCGTGGGGTACGACGCACTCGCCCGTGCAATGTCGGATGAGCGCGACGGCCGCCGCGAAGATGGTGTCGGCCCCCTGGCGCGAGCGGAGCGTGGGCATGACGTACTCGAACCCGGCGCAACGCTCGGTGTCGATGCGGCGGATCTTCGCGTTACGGACGAAGAGGTTCATCACGCGCACCAGCACGTCGAGCGCGGCGTCGAGGTGGGTCGCGTGCGCCAGCGCCGGTCCGACCACGCCCATCTGGTCGATCGTGAACTGGGCGCCGGCGTGGATGCCCCAGACTGGATCGCCGGTCAGCGCCTCGATGCCGGTCCAGAGCTTGAGCGTTTCTTCGTAGCTCAGCTCCTCGGCAGCCTCGAGCGTCGCGCGGGGGAGCCCGGAGGCGTGCGCCACCTCGACGAGCGAGAGGCCGAGGATGCGCGTCCAGGTGAGCACGAACGGCGAGACGCGGATGGGCGACGCGCTCGGAGGCTCGACGGACGCAGGTCGGTCGGGGCGAGCTGGCTGCACGACGGGTGATGATACCGGAAAGAGCCCGATCGTCGCCGTTCATGGAGGAGCTTGGTCGGTGAAGAGCACTGGCTGCGTGGAAGTACGGCAGCGAATGGCGGGGGTTTCGTGCCCTCCAGCACCGACGCGCTGGCCGCGGGTCATTCTCCGAGGTGCGGTTTCCAGCCGCACTGAACCCTCGGCTCAAGGCGCGAGGTCGATGGCCGCCTGCGTGCTTGCGAGGCGGGGATCGGAGGGGTGCGCCTCCTGCTCGCGCCCCGTCACGAGACGCGTCGCACCACGACACCGCCCCGCGCGACGAAGGGTCGGAGTCCGAAGGTCTCGATCACCTCGTCGACGCTCTCGGTGGGTGGATCCCACACCGCGATCCGGCGCAGGTGGGGCCACGCTTCGATGAGGCACTGCAAGCCGGCTTTGCCGACCTTGGCGTGGATCTGAAGGGTCTCCACGGCGGAGAGCGACGGCGAGCTTGCGAGCGCGTTCGCGAGCTGTGGGCGCGCCTGCGAGATCCCGAGGCCCAGGTGCCTGAGTCGCTGGAACGGCACCTGGGCGAGGTGCATGAGGCGATCGGGGGGCACATCATGATCGCTGATGCGCAACGCGACGAGCTGGGCGATCCACGGGCTGGACGGCATGGCTTCGAGCAAGGGCACCTTCTTGGTGATCGAGGTCTCGAAGAGATCGAGCGCCTCGCACGCTGGCAGCCGCTCGTACATCGCAGGCAAGAGCGCAGCGAGGCCTGCCATGTCGGTGGCGTTGCCGCGTTCGAGCCGGAGTTCCCGGAGCGCCGGCCACGGTCGTTCGAACAGCTCCGTGGCGCGCGGCTTGTCCTGGAGCAGGAGGGAGAGGCGCGCGAGGGTGGGTCGCAAGGGCTCGATGTCCTTGCTGCTCGGGACGCCCTCGAGGTCGAGCTCGCGCAGCCCGAGTTTGGCCAGCTGCACGAGCGCCGCGGACTCCTTCGGTGCGAGCTTGCTGCCCTCGTCGCCAGAGACTTCCACGCCTTCGAGGCCAGTCAGGTCAGGAAGCGCGGCGAGCTGCTCGGTGAGCTGGGGCGCGGCGAGGAACCGCAAGTGACTGACCTGGAGGCCTTGCGCCTGCGCGAGACCAGCCTCGCGCGGGCCGAAGGCGCGCGCCAGGGCGGCGAGGGGCGAGAGCGCTCCCGCGTGGCACCAGGTGGGGAGGCAATGTCGGGCGTGCGCCGCGAAGCCGGCTGCGATCGCGTGGAGTTCCGGGCTCGGCGTCTCCTCGGTGGGCAGGGCTTCGGCCCACTCGTACCAGGTGTACTCGTCGTCCAGTCCGTACTGCATCACCCGTCTCCTCGTTTCGCATGGCGAGCTCATGGCTCGTGGACACCCGATCCGGGCTGGAAAACGCGACGAACACACGCGCAGCTTCCGTCCAGTCCCGTGCAGGAGCGAGGGTCGTCCATGGCCCGGAGGACGCCATCCGATGGCGTGAAGTGTCGATCTCCTGTCGTCGTCGGTCGATGACGCCAGCGCTCGTCTCACGATCACGGCGTCGGGGTGGCAGGCTGCGCCGACGCCTTCCGCCATCCACCGGGACGTCGGTGAGCGCGACCCCTCTCCCTTGACGCGCCATGTCGTTCGGCTGACCATCCCTCCACGAAACAGCGCTCGCAAACGGCGCTCCCGGCGGCCCGCCAAGGAGAGAGATTCCCGCATGACTCCGCGCTCCCTCGCGCTCCTCGTCGTGCTCATCGGCTGCTCCAGCAGCGAAGACCCGGCGACCTCCTCGGGATCGACGACGCCTCCTCCGTCGAACGGTGGCAACGAGCCGACGCCGCCGCTCGTCGAAGGTGCCGACTGCGACAGCAGCGACTTCGAGGTCCGATCCATCGGGACCGTACAGTTCGAAGGCGAGACGTTCGAGGTCATCACCGCCACGCCGTGCGCGTACGTGCTCTCCCATATCCAGGGGAAGAAGGACTTCCCCGTCGAGGAGCGGGAGACGTTCTACGTCGTCGATAGCCAGTTCGAACTCCCGTACATCCCCGGGGTCATGGACAACGTGGCTTACACGCCCGGCGACAAGAACAAGGGCTGGGCGAACGGCATGGATGTCGAAGCCGAGGTGGCGAGGCTCGGCGCGCTCCCGGTGCTCTACCACGTCACGCCAGGGCACGAGTACGGCTACTTCACCGACCACAACGACGGCGGCGGCGACATCTTCGGCGCGTTCCGGCCCACGTGGCGGTTCATCAAGAACGGTAGCGACGTCAGCCTGCGCTTCTTCTCGCCACCCGACACCGCGTGGCCGCGTCACCGCGGTGGCTGGAACCCGAGGGAGATCAACCAGGAGATCGGCTTCGGCTTGCTCGTCGACACCGACGGGAAGGTCTACATCCCCAAGGGGGTGCCGCTCGGGCGAACGTGGTGGAACGAGGAGCTTCGCTGCGTGCTGATCAACAAGGCGTCGCAGCCGGTGCCGGTGACGCGCACCCAGTTCCCCGGCGACGAGTCCTACTACATGGCCGAGACGGTCATGCCCGGGTACGCGAGCCTCAGTTCACACGGGCACCTGTACTGGGGTCACAAGGGAAAGCCCATGGTCGATGTCGCGAAGTGGGACGACACCTTGCCGGGCAACTTCGACAAGCCCTTCGGCGGGGGGTGCAGCCCCGATGGCTACAGCGTGGCCCACGCCGAGGGCTTCACCTGGCCAGAACTCCGCGCACAGAAGCGCGACCAGTACCTTGCCGGCGAAATCGAGGCGATTCCGAAGGAGCACCTCTACCGCATCAAGGTGTACCGGCAGAATGATCCGAGCGGCGCCGTCGAGCTTCTGGGGGAACTCTTCTACGAGTGGGATGGGGACGAGTGGCTCCCGAAGGCCACAGGGGACGCGCTCATCCCGATCGATCCGGCGCGGTCGACATACCGGATCAGCGGGCATCTGGGCGAGGGGCAGCGCGCCTTCGTGGTGATCGAGGATCTCTGAGCTGGCGGAGATCCAGCATGTGGCCACCTTGCTTCGACGCTGACCAGGAGACGCCAGCCATGACGATGATCTCGCGATGGGTCGTGCCCGCAGGTCTCCTGCTCTTCGCCTGTGCCTGCGGGAGCACGAGCGACGACGGCGCGGGTGGCGAAGGGGGCGCGGGTGCCAGCAGCACGACGTCGACATCGACCTCGACGAACGGCTCGGGCAGCGGCGCTGGCGGAGGCCTGGGGCCGCACCCCACGGAGCCGAGCACGCCCACACGGGGCGGGACCATGACCTTCACCAACGTCGGTGCGCCAGGGTGGTGGCCGCGTCGCATCGATCGCGACCCAGGCGATCCAGCCTGCAGCTACAAGGATGGGACGGACACGTGGGGTGGGCACTGCTGCATGAAGGAGCAGCACACGACGAGCACGACGCTCGCGCCCTTCGACGAGGAGATGACACTCGTCATGAAGGCGATCCGCCTGAAGCAGCTCGCCGTCTACCAGCCAGGGGAGAGCGCTGCTTCCTGGTCGATGGTCTCCTCGTGGGACGCGCAGCGCGGCCACGGCTCGAACCTCGTGGTCACCGATGGGCAGATGACGTCCGCCGATTTCACCGGAGACCTGACGAAGAAGGACTGCGTGAACTACTTCATGCAAGAGGCGTCTTTCCCGTGCGGTGACGGGCGCGACTACTTTTGTCCGAACGATCCGGGCATCAACCACCTCGGCTGGTCGGGCTCGAAGCTCATCGTCTTCCTCGCCTCGATGACGTTCGATGATGCCGGCGTCGAGCGGTGTGACGGCGGGGGGCAAGGGCACCCGGGGCCGTGGGTCGCGTTCGTCGCATCCGAGTTGATTCGCGATGGCGGACGCAAGTGGAACGGGCTCTGCAACTGCTACTCGAAGACAGGATCGGTCGGTGACGGCTGCGGGGAGATCAACGTCTTCGAGGTGGTGCTCGACAACAATCAGTACAGCAACCGCGAGTTCATGAGCACCGGCGTTCGCTCGTACCAGGCTGGTCATGTCGGCGGGAACGTCTGCGGAGAGGGCTGTCGCCGTGACGTCTTCGCCGACGACATCGAGGTCGTCGACGCTTGCGGGCAGCAGGCCTATGCGAGCGGGCCGGAGATCGCGGTCAGCGGCAGCGCGGACGGGTGCCCGGTGTGGCGCCGTCCGGAGGGAGATCGGTATTTCATGATCCTGCTCGACGAGCAGCAGCGAGCGATCCAGGTGGCGGTCATCCACCCGGAGAGGATCCCTGGGGCGGCTGCCGAGATGCTCCCGGGGCTTCCTGGCGCTCTGTCCCGCGGGACGATCGATGCGCTGCTCTCGATGCGTTTGCCAGAGTGATCCACACCCACGCGGAGGCTTGTGAACTCATGATCCACGAGACGAAGACGAGAGGGTGGGTGGGCGTGGTGATGGCTGGACTCATCTCGCTCGCCGCGTGCAGCTCCAGCAATGGGTCACCCATGTCGAGCACGGGGAGTGGTGGGTCCGGCGCGTCGACGAGCGGGAGCGGGGACGGTGGCGCTGGCGCGATGGGCGGTGGGCCGCCGAGTAGCCAGCCCACGGGGTGCAAGCGCGGCGTCGCGTACGGCTACCACTCGCAGGCGGACATGCTGGCGCTCTCGCCCGCGGTGTCGTGGTGGTACAACTGGACGCACGTGCCAGACGAGGGCGTTCGACCCGACGCCTACACGACGATCGGGGTCGAGTACGTGCCGATGGTGTGGGGCGGGGGTGGCCTCGACGCGGCGCGTGCCACGCAGATCGCGGACGAGATGCCCGGAGGGGTGCGCTTTCTTCTCGGGTTCAACGAGCCGAACTTCGGGGAGCAGGCCAACCTGTCGGCGTCCGAGGCCGCAGCCCTCTGGCCTCACGTGGAGGCGATCGCCAGTGCGCGGGGGCTCGAGCTGGTGTCGCCCGCCGTGAACTACTGCGGCGGATCGTGCCAGGAGACGGATCCCTTCACATACCTGGACGATTTCTTCGCGGCGTGTGCGGGGTGCCGCGTCGACGCCATCGGCGTCCACATCTACACGGCGTGCCAGGGCGACGGGACCAACAAGGCGCGGTGGCTCATCGATCAGATCGAGCGCTACAAGGCGCGGTTCGACCAGCCGATCTGGCTGACCGAGTTCGCCTGTGACAACGCCGGTTCACTCGCCGAACAAGAGGCGTTCCTGGTCGACGCGCTCGCGTACCTGGAGAACGAGCCGCGCATCGCTCGGTATGCGTGGTTCTCTGGTCGCGCCGACAACGTGGCGAACGCGAGCCTCCTGGGAAGCGACGGGGTGCTGACGGAACTCGGCCGAGCGTACGTGGCCGCTCCTCAGACGCCTTGCGAGTGACGGACTGCTGGCTCATTCGCTGTTGGGCGGCGGAATCAAATCGCAACGACCATATTCCCGCCCAGCCGATGTGACGCACACACGTGAGTCCGTAACCTGCGAGCACGCATAGGTGGTGGTGTCGGTTCCAACGATGGGATGCCGCCATGCGCAACCTCCTGCGCGTCAAGCATTGGCCCCTAGAATTCGCGCACGTCGCTGACCGTGGCGGGCAGATCACCACAGCAGTACCCCTATCAGCCGTGTTGTGGCAGTGCGTACCGTCGAATCGGTCCTGATGCCCAGTTGGATACTGAGCCAATGAACAGGATCAAACTAAGTTTTCCTGGATCTGACAAAATACCAACCTGAGTTCTCATTTGTGTCCTTATTTATTGACTCGAGTGAAGCAAATAGTGAATACCGACTCAGATGAAAACGCCTGGGTCGTTCCAGCGACCCAGGCGTTGAACCGATGGCCCCCGAAGGCGCAACGGCTGCAAGTGCAGCCAAGGCGGGTCCATCTCTTGAGCAAGCGAAGGGCGAGAGCGATGGAAACGGATATCCAGAATACTCTCACGTCTCACAACGGTCAGCTGGTCCTGGGCGCTATTGCCGATGAGCATACACTCGTAGCCGCTATCACGCAGGGGCAGCTCATGCTGCTCACTCTCGATCCGCGTGAGAGCGAGAACCCGAAGCTGCGGGCTAAAAGCGCTGAGCTCGCCGCACTCTATGAGAAGCGGCGTGAAGTGCAGCGACTATTCGGTTCCAAATCGTCAGCGAAGGCGAGCAACGTGCAGCCTTACAGCGAGTACCTCGAAAGCACGCTGCTAGACGGTGAGGATGGCGCGGTGCCGGAGGTCATCCTGTGGACTGCGACCCCGCTTCGTGTCCAGCGCTTCCCACAGGCGCCACTTGGTCAGGTCGCCGTCCCCTACAGCCTGCGGTTGATTGCCATCGATGGTGAGACCCAGCTCGCTGCACGCTACGTGGCCCTTGAGCGCCGTCCAGAGATGGCAGACACGATCGTCACCATCAAGATTTGTCACGGCCGCTCGGCGGAATGGGCTCGCAACGCTTTCTACGACTTGAACGTGCGCGGAGTAACACCGAATGCTGGCGTGGCCCTCGCAATGAACACGAAAGACCCTGCGATGCGCATCGTCCGCGTGCTTGAGAAGCAGATTCCGCTCTTCACTGGGCGCATCAACACGGCTTCGCGGCAGGTTGGGAAGAATTCGTCCGACCTCGTGACAATCACGGCAATGCGAAACGGAGTGCTCACGCTGGCGGAGGGCATCAAGGGGGTACAGCGTGGCGCGCAGCCTCTCGACCTACAGCCTTTGCAAGTGGCCAACGTGCAGAAGGTGGCCATCGAGTGGTTCTCGCTGCTCAGTCAGATCTACTCGAAGGAGTTGGAAGATAAGCAGCACGGCATCATGGCGACGGGTGCGGTACTCGCCGCACTGGGCGCGATGGGGCACGACCTGCTCTCGTTTGCCAACGACGAGGAAGGCCGCCTCATCAAGCGTGAGGAACTCGTGAATAAGCTGCGCGGCGTGATTTGGGAGCGTGGCCCTGCCTGGTTCAACATCGCCGGTAAGGTCGGCAAAAAGGGTGACATTACCGTCGGGGGACCCAAAGAGGTGGGCTACACTATCTACAAGGCCCTAATCGACCCGGCGTCTCCCGAAGGTCGCCAGGTACGTGGCGCGTCCGCAATGGCTGCAGAGTAACGGCTGAACACGAGCCTGACAGCAGGTGGGATGCCGAACTCCGCGTGGAGATTGTCCCAAAGTCAACCTTCTCGACCCGATTCGACACGCAAAGCGGGCGTTCGGACGCCAGACTCCACGGGAGCAAGGTCAGATGTTCCTAACACCCTCGCTCAACGTGCCGAGACTCAGCGTCCCCACCCAAATCCACAGGACCCACCTGTTCGCTCAGCTCTTCGCCCAGCCTCGCGGGATCTTCGAAAACTGGCGGAGGAGAAGGGATTCGAACCCCTGGTTGAGTTACCCCAACGGCGGTTTTCAAAACCGCTGCCTTCGACCACTCGGCCACTCCTCCAGGAGATGACGTGGCGGTGGTTCGTGCCTTTTTCCGTGGCGCCTGTCAACGCTGGTGCCGACCCACCCGTGTCCCGACGCGCCCGAGGTCCTCGGGGAGGATGGGTCGAGCAGCGCGGCGGGGATCAGCTCCCGCCTTGTTTCGCGGCCTCTTCCATCTTCTTGCGGAGGCTGAGGGGCCGCATGTCGGTCCACACCTCCTCGATGTAGGCCAGGCACTCCTTCTTGGGACCGGTCTTGCCGACCGTCTTCCAGCCGAGCGGGATCTCGCGGTCGGCGGGCCAGATCGAGTACTGCTCTTCGTGGTTCACCACCACGTTGAAGATGGCGGTTTCGTCGTCGAGGATGCTCATGTCGTGCCTCCCTGGGTGGCCCGTACGGCGACGGCAGCGCGGGCGGGATGAGCACAGCGCCCCGAAGCATGCACGAGGGCTGCACTTTCTACCTGCCCCAGGTTGTACCACGCGGCCTGAACGGCGAGGAGGCCCACGACGCTCGCCCTCTCCACGATCAGCGCATGGCGAGGCGCGATGAGGTGCGGCGCGTTCGTCGCTGACGATGGCGCGCGCCCACGCTGGATCCACCGTGTCGACACGGGCGCCCAGTGATCGCGCTGACGCTCGCACCGCGGCGCCCTCGTGATGCTCGCGCCGATGACTCAGGGCCCGGCGAGCGGCGTCTTGAGCACCTTGTCGAGCCAGGTCTTCGCTCGAGCGCAGCTGCCGGTCGCGCGCGCGGCGGGAGCGGGGCTCGTGGGGCTGTCGTCGTCGACGAGGGCGGGTGGTGGGGGCGCAGGCGTCGCTGCAGCGGCACGCTCGTACGGGCCGGCGACGAGGGCGATGTCGGCGCCCTGGTGAGCCCAGGAGATCGGGCCGAGATCAGGGCGCATGCGGCATGTGCGGCCGAAGCGCGCGGTGAGGACGCGGCTCGCTTCCGCGGCGTCGCCGGGGGTGTCGAAGCGCAGGCGCCAGGCGAGGGCGTACTCCGTCCTGCCGGGGGCCTCGGTGGAAGCGCGGCGCGCGAGCACGAGGCGGTCGCCGCCCCAGCCAGCGGCAGCGGTCGCCGCGGTGTCGCGGTGAACGTACTCCTCGAAGGTGATGCGCAGGGCTTGCTCGCCCATGACGTCGTCGAACACGGGGAGAAAATCGGCCCCCAGCGGGTCGACGGGGGGGACCGGGACGTGGATGGGCGGCTCGCGCGCGGCGAGCTTCTCGGGATGCAGGAGCTGCTCGGTGCTCTCCGGGAGCGCACGCCAGATGGCGTCGACGGCGGGCCAGCCGCCCTTTCGACGAAGGCGCTGCACGAAGGCGAAACCGTCGGTGTAGGGGACGGCGAGCGACTCCTGGAGCGCGCGCGGGGTGTCGCCCACGGTCGACATCGCGGTGGAGACGGCGACGAGCTTGCGGAGGACGGCCTCGTCGATGGCGAACGCGGAGCCGGCCACCACGTCGAGCATGGCGCTCGTGGCGTCGCCCTCGATGAGCGCGTGGACGGCCGTGAGCCGGTCGCTGTCGCCAGGGCGGTACTGGAGGAGCTTGGCGAGGTCGTAGCTCTGGTCCTGGAGGGCGTGGACGAGCTCGTGGGCGAGCGTCTCCTTCGCCTCGGCGTCGTCGAGATCGTCGACGAGGTACATGGAGGCGTCGGCGGGCTCGTAGAAGCCGGCGATGCGGCCTTGAATGAGTCGGTAGGTGCCCGCCAGGTAGTCGTAGTCGGCGGGGATGATCTCGAGGGCAGCGAGGATTTCACCCTGGTAGCCGAGCACGCCGGGAGGGATCTCGCGGGCGACGTGCTCGCGGATGCGCGCAAGGATGCCCGGGCGGTCGAGGACCCGGCCAGGGACGAGGCGTCGGACCGGGAGTCCACGCGCCCGGGCGACGATGGCGAGCATGCGCTGCACCTCTTGCTGGGCGGCGGCGTTCGCGGCGCCGGTCTCGGACGCCGTAGCGTCAACACCCTCCGACGAGGGGTCGTCAGGGGACGCGACGACGAGGGGAGTCGTGGACGAGGGCGCCGTGGGGGTCGTCGTCGGGGAGGTGGGTCCACCACAGGCGGTGGCGAAGAGGGCGAGGGCGAGCGCGGGGGCAGGTCGTCTCACGAGGCCTCGTCGGCGCGGGGTCGCAGGGCGCGGATGGCGTCCGTGTAGCTGGCGATGCGCTCGTCTTCGGTGACGCCAGGTCGGGCGGCGCCGAAGACCGCGGAGCCGGCGACGAGGACCCGGGCGCCAGCGGCGATGACGTCGGGGGCCGTCTCCGCGGTGACGCCGCCGTCGACCTCGAGGGCGATGTCACGGCCCGTGGCGTCGATCATGGAACGCAGGGCGCGGAGTTTGTCGAGCGCGCCCGGGATGAAGCGCTGGCCTCCGAAACCAGGGTTGACGCTCATGACCAGGACCAGATCGACGTCCGGGAGGATGTAGCGAAGGCTCTCCTCGGAGGTGTGGGGGTTGAGGGTGACGCCCGGGAGCGCGCCGGCGGCTCGGATCTGCTGGACGGTGCGGTGCAGGTGCGTCGACGCCTCGACATGGACGGTGATCCGGTCGGCGCCCGCGTCGGCGAAATCGGCGACGTAGCGCTCGGGCTCGACGATCATGAGGTGCACGTCGACCGGCAGTCGGGTGGCGGCGCGCACGGCGCGTACGATGACCGGCCCCAGGGTGATGTTGGGGACGAAGCGACCATCCATCACGTCGACGTGGATCCAGTCGGCGCCGGCGGCCTCGACGGCACGCACCTCCTCGGCGAGGCGACCGAAATCAGCGGACAGGATCGACGGGGCGATCAGGACCTTCGGAGGGCTCACGCGCTACGGCTAGCAGGGGGCGCCTTCCGCGGCCAGGGGAGGGTGTACTAGGCTGATCGGAGGACAGGGAGCTGGATGAAAACACGCCCGATGACCAGGCTGGATTATGAACAGATCGTCCGCGTGATCGACCACTGGTGGGGCGGTCCTACCAGCGCGCTGGCTCATCCGATGTTTTTCCATCAGCTCGGCAGGCTGGCGCGGGTGGTCGAGGCGGATGGGCAGATGGTCGGGTTCCTGCTCGGTTTCCGCTGCCCCGAGGAGCCGGTGGGCTACGTCCACCTGGTGGGGATCCACCCGGGCTACCGCCGCCGGGGTGTGGGCAAGCTGCTCTACGTCTCGTTCGAGGAGGACTGCCAGCGCGAGGGATGCCTGGCAATGAAGGCCATCACCACGCTCGGCAACGAGGGTTCAGTGCGGTTCCACGCCGCGCTCGGGTGGTCCGCCGACGAGGTGGCGGACTACGCCGGCCCCGGGCGACCGCGCATCGTGTTCACCAAGGACCTCGCCCCAAGCGCTGAGAAGGCGAGCTAGGATCGGCCGCATGCCCGCAATCCAGGAACCTGATCTAGCCTCTCGGCTACGCGAGATTGGCCTCTTCGGTGGGCTCACGGACGAGGTGCTCCGCCTCCTCGCCAGCTCGCTGGAGGTGCAGGATCTCGAGCCGGGGCACGTGATTTTCCGCGAAGGGGAGAGCGGGCGAGACATGTTCGTGCTGCTCGACGGAGAAATCGAGGTGCTGAAGCGCTCCAAGCGCAACCTCGAGGCGCGGATGGCCGTGCTCGGACCGAACGATTGGTTCGGGGAGATGTCGATCCTCGACGTGATGCCCCGCTCCGCCACGGTGCAGGCCATCGCTCCTTCACGGGTGCTTCGGCTCAGCGCCCAGGATCTCGACGCGCTCTATCGCCGCGACCTCAAGGCGTACGCGCTCCTCGTGCTCAACATCGCGCGAGAGATGTCACGGCGGCTGCGGGTGGCGGACGGGCTCCTCGCGGACTTCGTCGCCAACATGCTCGACGAGTACATGAGACCGCGCTCGCCGCCACGCCGCACCTGACGCGGGCGCTCAGCAGCTTCACCGGGCAGCTCGTCAGCTGCCCCCAGCACCACCATCGCCGCCAGCGCCACCTTCACCGCCGGCGCCTCCCTCACCACCAGCGCCAGCGTCACCGCCAGCGCCACCTTCACCCCCTCTGCCACCAGCGCCGCCGGCACCACCACCTCCGCTATCGGCGCCACCCCCGCCCGAGCCGTCGCTCGGCAAGGAGGTCCCGGTGGAGGTGGATGTCGCTCCGCCGGCGCCATTGGTCGCTTCGGTGTTCGCCGGCGGCTCGGGCTGCGGGTTGAAGACACACGCGATCAGGAGCAGAGCGCTGGCGAAAGAGATGAGTATCGTGCGCACGGGTACCTCCATCTTACCGGCAGTCGCGGTTGGCTTCGCCCACCTTCACTGCGCTCCGCTGGAGCCGACCGCGTCGCCTTCACCACCAGCGCCACCGTCGCCGCCGCCTTCACCACCAGCGCCAGCGTCACCGCCAGCGCCACCTTCGCCACCTGTGCCACCTTCGCCGCCGGTGCCGCCCATTCCCCCGCGGCCTCCGGAGCCATCCAGGCTGCCCCCCGCACCGCCCGCTCCTTCACCCGTCGTCCCGCCTTCGGGATCGTTCGCACCTGCACCCAGGTCATGATCGATGGCCGGAGGTTCGGGTTGAGGATTGAAGATGCAACCGACCATCGCAGCGCCGGCTAGCACCGCAGACACCAGGAGGCGTTTCGAGGGGGTCCGCATGGCACCGTGTGCCATGGCAAAGCCCATGCCTGGCGTCCAGGGGGAGAAATCCGGCCTTCGAAGATGGTCGTCGTTCCTGGCTCGGCACAAACTGGCATGGGGGGGAGCGCACCCTGATCCGGCTGCCTTGGTGGGTGAGTCGCCCTGTCCCGGGCGGCGCGGTATGGTGCGCCGTGATTTCTGTCGATGGTGCGAACGAGCTGGTGGGCATCGCCACACGGCTCGACGAGGTGCGCAGGCGGATCGCGGAGGCTGCGCGTCAAGCAGGTCGAGCGCCGGGCTCGGTGAAGCTGATCGCGGTCTCCAAGGGCAAACCGGCGGAGGCGATCCGGATCGCGCATGGCGCAGGTCAGCTCGACTTCGGCGAGAACTACGCGCAGGAGCTGAGCGACAAGGCGCAAGCGCTGGGCGATCTGCCGCGGATCGTGTGGCACGCGATCGGGCGGTTGCAGCGCAACAAGGCGAAGGTCGTCACCCAGGTGGCAGAGGTGGTGCACGCGCTCGATCGGGCAGAACTCGCCGTCGAGCTGGATCGCCGCGCGGCATCGCTCGGGCGCGTGCTGCGGGTGCTGGTCGAGGTGAACGTCGGCGGGGAAGCCGCGAAGGGCGGATGTACCCCCGCGGAGGTGGGACGACTGCTCGACGCGACGCGCGCGTGCGCGAACCTCCGGCCGATCGGGCTGATGACCATCGCTCCTTACCTGGACGACCCCGGAGCCGTGCGTCCGTACTTCGCCGCGCTCCGGGCATTGCGCGACGAGCACGGCGGCGAGGTGGAGCTGCCAGAGCTGTCGATGGGGATGTCGCACGACTTCGAGGTGGCGATCGCCGAAGGGGCAACCTGGGTGCGGGTGGGGACGGCGATCTTCGGGTCGCGCGCCCAAGGGGTGCAGTAGGGTCGACGCATGGAGGATCGGCTGACACGGCGCGCGCTCGTGGCTCTGACGGCGGTCGGCGCGCTCCAGCTGTGCGGGTGTGGCGCGCCGCGGATGCCTCCGTCGGCGAGGCACCCGTTGATGGGCGTCGAAGCGCCCGCGTTCGAGGGGGAGGGGAGCGGGATCCGGACGGTCGGCGTGCCCGGCGACTACCTGACGCGGGTGACGGTCGTGGACTTCTGGGCTTCGTGGTGCGCCGCGTGCAACGTGACCATGCCCGCCCTGGAGATGCTCTTTCGCGAGCGGCAGGTGGACGGGGTGATGGTGATCGGGGTGAGCGTCGACGAGTCGGAGGGGGCCGCAGTGCGGATGGCGCAGCGGCTGAGGACGTCGTTCCCGATCGTGATGGATCCTTCCCGGCGCATCGCCAGCGACTACGGGGTCTCGCAGCTCCCGCTCACCTTCGTGATCGACGCGAACGGCAGGGTGCGCTGGGTGGGAGATGATCCGGGCCTCGCGCGGCGTGCCGTGGAGGTGCTGCTGTCGGAGGGGCGAAGGCCGGTGCTGCAATGAATCCGATGCGTGGGCGCCGATCCGGGGGTGGCTCGGGGCGGCAAGGGCCAACCCTGTTCGAGGCTGCCGCGCAGCGGGATCCGGCGCTCAAGGCGACGATGCCGCTGGCAGAGCGCTCGCGGCCCCACGCGCTCGGAGACATGCTCGGGCAGGAGCACCTGCTCGGCGAGGGGAAGCTGCTCGCGCGCGCGATCGCGGCCGACCGGGTGCCCTCGATGATCCTCTGGGGGCCACCCGGCTCGGGGAAGACGACCCTGGCCAGGGTGGTCGCAGGAGCGACGAAGGCGCGGTTCGTGCCGTTCAACGCCGTGCTCGGGGGGGTGCCCGAACTCCGGGGGATCCTGGAAGAGGCGAGAGAGGCGCGCGGCTACGAGGGGAAGCGGACGATCCTGTTCGTGGACGAGATCCACAGGTTCAACCGCGCACAGCAGGACGCTTTCTTGCCGCACGTCGAAGATGGGACCATCACGCTGATCGGCGCGACGACCGAGAATCCGTCGTTCGCGGTGAACGCGCCGTTGCTCTCCCGCTGCAAGGTGTTCCGTCTGCAGCCGCTCGGCGCCGAGCAGCTGGTGGAGCTGCTCCGACGCGCTCTGAGCGCTCCGGAGGGGCTGAACGGCGCTGTCGAGGCCGATGAGGACGCGCTCTCCGCGGTGGCTGCGCTGGCGCAGGGCGACGCACGGAGAGCGCTGACGACCCTGGAGATCGTCGCAGACGAGGCGTCGCGGATGGGGACGTCACGGATCACCCGCGACCTCGTCGCAGGGACGACGGAGCAGAAGACGCTGCTCTACGACAAGTCCGGCGAGGAGCACTACAACGTGATCAGCGCCTTCATCAAATCGATGCGGGGGTCGGATCCGGACGCCGCGATCTACTGGTTGATGCGCATGGTCGAGGCCGGAGACGATCCTCTCTTCTTGCTGCGGCGGATGATCATCTTCGCGAGCGAGGACGTCGGTAACGCGGATCCGAAGGCGCTCGAGGTCGCGGTCGCCGCCGATGCTGCGTTCCGAAGGCTGGGGATGCCGGAGGGGATGTACCCGATGGCCCAGGCGGCGCTCTACCTGGCGACCGCGCCCAAGTCGAACGCTTGCACTGTGGCCTGGCAGGCAGCGCAGTCGGCGGTGAAGGACAAGGGAGCCCTCCCGGTCCCGATGAAGCTACGCAACGCCGTGACCGCGCTGATGCGCAAGGAGGGCTACGGCCAGGGCTACCGGTATGCGCACGATGAGCCCGATGCGGTGGTCGAGGGGGAGACGTACCTGCCGGAAGAGCTGTCGGGGGAGCGGTTCTACGAGCCAAGCGGGCGAGGCTACGAGCGATCCGTGGCCGAGCGGCTCGCGCGCCTGCGTGGAGGTGGCTCTGGCTAGTGCTCGGTGATGTCGTGGACCCCGCTCAGGGCCTCACGCAGCTCGGAGAGGGCGTGCGCGTCACCCTTGCGCTGGGCGACCTCGATCCCCCGGGTGAGCCACTCTTCGGCTTCGAGGGGGCGGCCGGCCTTCGCGAGCATCGTCCCGCACATGAGGTACATGGGGACATAGTTCTCGTCGGCAGCGCGGAGCGACACGAACGTCGCGAGCGCGTCGTCCTGGCGTCCCTGACCCGCGTACTCCAGCGCCAGCGCGTACCAGTGGAAGGGGTCCTTCGATCCTGCCTGGGTCATCTTCTCCAGCATCAAAAGGCGCTTGCTCACTGGGCCTCCACCACGCCGATGAAGGGCAGGTTGCGGTAGCGCTCGGCCCAGTCGAGGCCATAGCCGACGACGAACTTGTCCTCGATGGTGAAGCCGAGGAAGTGGATCGGCACCTCCACGCGGGAGCGGGCCGGCTTGTGGAGAAGAGAGCAGACCTTGATGCTGCTGGGCATTCGCGTGCGCAGGAGCTGGAGGAGATGAGAGATCGTCAGGCCGGTGTCGACGATGTCCTCCACGATGAGGACGTCATCGCCCTCGATGGGCTGGTTGAGATCCTGGGTGATCTGGACGACGCCGGTCGAACTCGTGCCCTCACCGTAGCTGCGCACGCCGAGGAACTCGACCCGGAGCGGCAGGTCGATGTGCCTCATGAGATCGGCGGTGAACACGAAACTGCCCTTGAGGACGCACACGAGGACCAGCCTCCGACCTGCGTACTCCTTCGTGATCTGGGCTCCCAGCTCGCGCGTGCGGGCTGCAATCTCGTCGGCTGAAAGCAGGGTCCGGACGTTGGTATTCACCATGAGCGCGAGCTAACACCTCGGCGCGTCGGCGCCTAGAGGGGCGCGCAGGCGTATCAGGTTGGCCAGCTCCGAGAACGGAACCACGAGGGCAGCGGGCTGGTCCCGGCTGGACTAGGCTTGCGCCCGCATGAATGCGCACGAACCGATCGACTCACCCGAGCACCGTACCTCTCGCATGCAGCTGCTCGTTCGGTTCTGCGAGACCGATCTCATGGGGATCGTTCATCACGCGAGCTATCTGACGTACTTCGAGGCAGGCCGGGTCGACTGGCTGCATCGCCGCGGTGTCTCCTATGATGACTTCGTCAAAGCGGGCATCCATCTGCCCGTGGTCGAGGCGCGGGTGCGCTACCGCAAAGCTGCGCGCTTCGACGAGCAGCTCGTCGTGGAGACGACGTGCCACGAGATCAAGCGCGCGACCCTCCGGTTCACTTACCGGATCCTGCGTGACAGCGATCTGATCTGTGAAGGGGAGACGTTGCTCGCGACCGTCAGCCACGAGCTGGGGCTTCGACGTCTCCCCGATGCGCTCCGGGAGGTGTTCATGCGCCCGGAGACGCCGCGCTGATCCGAGATTGTTCCGTGAGGGATCCAGAGTGCGAGTTTTGCACGGGTCGGCTTCGATGCGCCCAGACGGGCTGACCTGCACCCATCAGCCGCCGTCTGGAGCCCCCGCGTCGACATCACCCAGCGTGAGGCGGGCTGGCATCTCTGTCTGGATCACGGGTCCGATGAACTCGCCAAGGAAGGTGCGCCACTGCACGTGGTAACGACCTCGCGTCGTGCCGATCACGTAGCGCTCGCTGACAGGCGGTACGGCCACGACGGCGACGCCATCGAGGAGCAGGTAGTGCAAGGTGTCCAGCTGGTTGACGGCGATGAACCCTTCACCAGGGGCACCGATCGCTGTCGGCGGAGGAAGATCGAGCGGTGCTGACCGGAAAGCGGCGATCTCTTCGCGCGTGAGGAACACGCCACCCGGCGCCGTCGGCAAGCCCGAAGAGCTCCACTTTGCGCCTGGTGGCGGGACGAGCATGTCGTTCGATGCGAGATCCACCCGCTTGGCGATGGCGTTCACCTCGAGCGCCGCCCCGCCACCGTCGTGCCAGGCGTAAGACGCCAGCAGCGGCACCTCGCCCGGCTGACACTCCGACGTTCTGGGATCGATGCCCGCAAGCTCGACGAGCGCACGACAGAGCACAACGCCTCCCTCACCGGCTTCCGGGATGCGGGCCATCTCCAGCCGCAGGGAACCGAGGCCAGAGTTGATCTCCAGCTTGCGCACGGGCAAGTTGAGGCGCCGCCCCTCGCCGTCCGGGGTCACCGTGCCCGTGGCGAGTGGCGTGACGTCGACACGTCGCTCCCCGAGGGTCGTGCGCAAGGCGCCAGGCGGAATGACCCGGTAATCGGTCGCATTCGGCCAGAGGACGATGGCCCCGTAGCGATCCGAGCGGGCGCGGAGCTCGGAGCCGCCAGGCAGCGGGAGGGCGCGAGAGGTGAAGCGGATCCGCAAACGGCCCGTCTCGCTGAGGTCGATCGACCAGGAGAGCGTCGTGAGACGCTGCGCCGCCTTGATCCCATCGGCGGCGACTTCAGGGGCTCGTGGTGGGGGCGGGACATCACGCCACCGCCAGGCGGCCTCCAGGGTCAGGCCGGAGAGATCGCGGGTGGAAGACGCTTCAGCCGGAAGCGCGGTATCCGGGGTGAAAGGGACTGGTGGGGGCGCCCCCCCGTCGGGCACGCTGGGGCGGCGGCGCTCGTCGGCAGTGAGAGAGCGTATGGCGGCATCGGAGGCGTCGAACGGCGCGCCCGCATCCATGGGGTCCAGCGTCTCACTGGCCAGAGGGGCGGGGAGGATGCTGGCGTTCGGGCTCGTCCCCGCCTCGGGTGAGCCGGCAGTCGATGGCGCTGGTGCCTCGCACCCCGCGAGCAGCAGGGTGCCGAGGAAGACACGCTCGATCTGCCTCGATGTCACGTCGAGCGCTCGAACGAATCGATGACGCGCACCGCAGCCTCGAGCTGTGGTGGGTTCGGTGCGTACTGCGTGTCGAGGAAGACCACCGTGCTGGCGGCATGATGCTCGACGAAGAGGTTGCAGTTGGCAGCTTCGTTGTCGAAGGCAGCAATGACCCTCCCCAGCCGCGCCAGCGCAGGGGCGACGTTGCGCTTGAACTCGTGATCGGGGATCTCGAACGCAGGCTTGACGACCAGCTCCGTGCCGACCACGCCGATGGGAAACCCGAGGTCGCGCAGGCTCGCGAACGATCCGAGGGCCATGTTCGGCAGATCTCGCCCCGTCAGGTAGACGAGGGTGGCTCCAGCCTCGTAGCAAGCGCATGCGAACGCGCGGGCCCCGGGCACCTCGATGTCATGGCGGATGTGAGGATCCTGAAAGAAGCGGCTCTTCCAGAACTCGAACCCATGCGCGTGAAGGGCCTCGTCGAGCACACCCAGGCGGCGCAGGTTCTCCTGGAAGCCGTAGCCGATGTGCTCCGCGCGAGCATCCGCCACGCGCGCCGCGGCTTCGGGGTGATTGCGTCGCCATTCTTCCGCGAGCTCGTGCAGGATCGCGACGACCCGCGGGCGGTTGTCCATGAGGGTGCCATCGAGATCGAACACGATCACGGGAGGACCGTTGGTTCGATCAGCGGATCGGCGGACGATGTCGTCCAGCAAGTGGGTGCGGTCCGCTGAGGTGAGTCGGAGGTGGCTGAATTCGTTGCTCAAGGTGCGAAGGGGGGCTCGGGTCGGGGGTTCGAGGCGACCGTAGCGCGAAACCAGCGGATGGCAGAAGTTGCCGCGCTGCCTCGCGTGGGTCTATGTGCTCGATTGTCCTACATTTGTTTGGCCCTTCGTTCCAGCTTGGGTACGATTTTCCGAACACAATCCACTGGAGTTGTCCCCATGCGCACTCGGGTTTCGACCGCTCTCGCGCTCGCCATCGCTCTCCCGGCCGTCGCCGGCTGCTCAAAATCGCCTCGAGATCGACTGCAGGGGCGCTGGCTTGGAGAGTCGATCGTGAACGCTCCCTCCGATCAGGTGACCCGGGCCACTGGCTGGGTGACCGGAACGGCGCTCGACTTCAGCGGGAGCAAGGTCACCGTGACCATCCCCGCTGAAAGCCCGCGGAACGGGACGTTCAAGGTCACCAAGGCCGAGGGGGATCGGCTCACGGTCGCCTTTTTGAGACCCGAGGGGAGTCGCGACGAAGCGGAGTTCCAGATGGGGCCTGATGACAAGAAGCTGCACTGGAACATCGGTGGTGGGCAGGAGATCGTGCTGGCGAAGATCCAGAACTGATCGGCCCTCTTCCTCGGCCCCACACAGCTGTCACCTCGGGTAGGGCCTCAGCGCCGGACCCGTTCGCGCCGAACCCGGGTCATCCAGCGCGTAGCCCCTCCGGCACCCTCTCGGTCGATCTGGATCACGACGTCCTCCGACAGCGGGCCCGTCAGCCGGCGCCGCGCTTCATCGATCGACCGCACCTCCCTGCCATTCACAGCGACAAGGCGATCTCCCGGCTCGATGCCGGCCAGCTCCGCCTCGCCGCCTGGAGGCACGAGCAAGGCGACGACCGCCCCTCGAGCCGTGCCCAGCGTGAGCGCCACGCTGCCGGCTCCCTTTGCTTCCGGGCGTGGAGGATCACCGGGCAGGATGATCTTCACCCGCGTCGTGGTCTGTCCTGCTCTCACAGGGACGAGCTCGTCACCTCGTCCGAGCTCCGCGGTGTACGCTTCGACGAGCGTGTTCCCCTCGGGCACCCCCTTCAAGGTGAAGCGGCCGTTGCGATCGGTGGTCACGACACCGGGCGGCAGGGAACCCAGGGGCAGGTAGCTCGGCACCCGCTCTCGAGCGACACGTGCGCCCGCTACGGGTTCGTCCTCCGGGTCGACCACTTCCCCTTCGACCTCGCCTGCCGCGACGAGATCCAGGGCGCCGAGATCGGCAGGACGATCAGGATCCCCTTCGACCGAAAGGAGCGCCTCGGCCTGGGCGTACTCGTCGTGCCGAGCGACGATGCGCAACCTGCCGGGCGCGAGGTCGGTCAGGGTGTATGCGCCTTGATCGTCCGTGCGGGTCCGACGTACACCGGCCGCCGTGTACGCGGTCACCTCTGCACCTTCGAGGCGCTCGCGCCCTCCTCCACCCGTCACCTCACCCGTCGCGCGGAGGCCGCGATGCATGACGAAACGAAGTTCCTTCCGGGCTCCCGCCGTCGACTCTACGAGGGGTGCGCTGCCAGGTCGAAGGAGGGTGAGCCGTAGCGGCAAACCTTCGGCGTCAGGGAGAGCCGCGTTCCCATCGTCGTCAGTGAACAGGGTCCGCCTCAACGGGACCGCGACGTCGAGCGAGATGACGCGCACTTCGACACGATCGAGGGGATAGCCACGATCGTCGTCGACGTGGATCGACACGGCTTCTCGCCGTCGCGGGAGGAGGATCTCCACCTGCTTGCGCGCACGATCGGGGACCGCGACGACGACACGCACGACGACATCGCCGGGCGAGTCAGGCCGAGCCACCGAGAGGAGCACCTCGTCAGGAACAGCAGCGAACGCGAAGGTGCCGTCGTCCTTGGCATACGCCACGCGCTCCAGCGCGCCCTGGGTCGCCGCGAGCTCGATGCGCGCACCGGCGACTGGAGCGCGATCCTCTTCCAGCACCCTGCCTTCGAGGAGCCCTCCCTGGCGCAGCACGATGCGTATGCGCGCCTCGCCGCCAGGTCGGAGGGTGACCGCTTCGCTGATGGCCTCGACATGATCGGGATGACGGACGATGGCCTGAACTCGCCCTGGCGTGACGGGTTCGGCGCGAAACGCGCCGTCGCGCCGCGTGACCCATGGCTCTCCACCTCGATTCACTGGAGGCGCGACAGGGTCTCCGACGCCCACGGACACGGGGATGGGCGAATCTCCACGAGGGATGTCCGGTATCGGACCTGCCATGACCCCGAGTTCACCCACCGGGATGAGCGGCGCTGGACCCAGCAGAGAGCGCGCGAAGTGACCCTCACGAAATTCGGTCATGGCCATCGTCTCATCGATGGGCATGCCGTCCTGGTCCGCTCCGATGACCTCGATGGTCGCACCGGCGACAGGATAACCCCTGTCGTCGACGACTTCTCCGACGAGCGCCGCACCGCGCAGGAGTGGAACACGCACTTCCGTCGCGGTGTCACCCAGGGAAACGGCGCTGCGCTGCACGAACCCAGGCGCCCATGCGGAGACGCTCGCTGGACCATCCGTGAGCGGCCCCAAGGAGAGGCTTCCGTCGTCACCCGTGCGCCCGTGGAGGGGAAACGCAGACAGCCCGTTCTCTACGAGGACGACGCTCGCCCCTTTGACCGGCGGAGCATTCGGAGCATCGCCATCGGTGACGAGGATGCGCACCCGACGCCCCTTCGTGAGGACGAGTTCCACGACCTTGCCGTGCCCTTGTTCGACGGGTACGGCGAAGGCCGTAGGACTCACCTCGTCGCCGCGGTGCGCTTTGAGATCGTACACGCCCGTTCGCAGGCCGGCGATGTGCACCTCGCCAGCGGCATCGGTGCTCGTGCGACGCGCTGGCCAGAGCGCTGTCCCCGCCGCGAGCACCTCGGCGCCTTCCGCTGGCTGACCTGATCCGTCGACGACCCGCACCGTGAGAGAGCCAAGGCGGTCGAGCTTGATCCGGAGAGGAAACGGGCCAGGCATGATGCCTGTGCGGGTCGTCTCCTCGAAGCCTGGCGCCGTCGCGCGAACGACGTACGGAGCAGGACCCAGCCGATCGAAGCGCGCTCGCCCGCCCTCCCTGGTGAGCGCAACGAAAGGCAATGGCTCCGCAGTGGTGACCGTGATCTCTGCCTCATCGATCGGACGGTCGCTCTCGTCCACGACCAGCACATCGAGCACCTTGCCAGGAGACAAAGTGAGGTCGATCGCTCGGGGGCCGGCATCGAGCATCAGACGGGACGAGGCACGAGCACGCGCCGTGCCATACGCCATCACCCAGACCTCACCGCGCGGGAGCCCTGAGAAGTGGGTCACGCCATCCGAGCCAGCACGCTGCTCTCCGACGAACCACGCACGGTCGTCGTGAATGGCGAAGACTCTCACGCTCGTGTCGGCTTCGGGACGACCTTGTTCGTCGTTCACCGTGACGATGAGGTGTGCGTCTCGGAGGCTGACCTCTTCCGGAAGTGGAGGAGCAGGAAGTGGGGCGAGTGGCAGTCCTATCAGGATCACATCCTGAAGGGTCGTGACGACCAAGAGACAGATCAGGGCGGCGAGCCTGACGATCACCCTGTCCAGGAGGGCGCGCCCGGTCTTCGACGGTGAGGAAGGTGAAGCAGCCACGGAGATGGACTGTGTACCCTGTATTTGGAGGCCCCCTGTCGCCAGCCTCGAAGATAGCTCACCGCCTCCTCAGCGCCGGCGCAAGCGGTCAGCTCCACGGCTGACGCTCGCACCGGGGAAAAAGCAGCTCTTCTGAGCCGGTCCGTGCAGTCCTGCTCGACGTTCTAGAGCGACTCCAGGACGATGGCGATCCCCTGACCACCACCGATGCAAGCACTCCCAACCCCGATCCGCTTGCCGCTGCGGCGCAAGGTGTACACGAGGTCAGCCGTGATGCGCGCACCCGACGCGCCGAGTGGGTGGCCCAGGGCGATCGCGCCACCATTCACGTTGCACTTGTCGATGGGCAGCTCCAGGTGCTTCTGGACCGCAAGCCACTGCGGAGCAAACGCCTCGTTGATGTCGAAGACATCGACGTCCGCCAGGGTGAGGCCAGCCCGCTCGAGAGCCTTCGGGATCGCGTAGGCGGGGCCGATGCCCATGAGGGAAGGCTCGACGCCGGCCACGCCCCACTGCAGCACGCGCGCCAGAGGCTGGAGTCCTCGGGCCTTCGCCACGTCCGCGGTCGTCAGCACCAGCATCGCAGCTCCGTCGCAGATGCCGCTCGCATTGCCTGCGGTCACCACGCCGTCCTTCTTGAAGACAGGCGACAGCTTCGCGAGCGTCTCTTTCGACGACTGGGGACGAGGATGCTCATCCACCGCGAACTGCACCGGCGGTGCGCCCTTCTTGCCGGGTAGTTCGACGGGAGTGATCTCGTCCTTGAAAGCCCCCGCCTCGTTCGCCGCCGCCCACAGTTTCTGGCTGCGAAGCGCGTACTCGTCGCACATCTCGCGGGTCACACCGTACTTCGTCGCGAGGTTCTCGGCGGTGATTCCCATCGGCGCGTTGCAGTAGCTGTCGGTGAGCGCGCTCCAGAGCGAGTCCTCGAGCGCCGGTGCTTTGCCGAACGGGTATCCTTCGCGGCCTCCTCGAAGGATGTGTGGCGCCTGAGACATGTTCTCGGTACCACCCACGAGCACCGCTTCAGCCTCACCGAGGAGCAGCCGCTCTGCGCCCAGAACGACCGCTTCGAAGCCAGAACCACAGAGTCTGTTCACCGTGAGCGCGGGGACCTCGATGGGCAGCCCCGCCTTGAGGCCGACATGACGGGCACAGTAGATGGCGTCGACGCTGGTCTGCATCACGTTGCCAACGATCACGTGGCCGATCTCGCCAGCCGCCACGCCGCTCTGAGAGACGGCAGCCTTCGCCGCGTGCACAGCGAGATCGGTGGCCGTCACCCCCTTCAGGGCACCTCCCATCGTTCCAAAGGCTGTGCGTTTCGCACCGACGATCACGATTTCTTTGCTGAGCTTGGCCATGTCTTCTCCTGCGCTTCCGAAGAGCGGTGGGCGCGGAGTTTGCGATGCTGCGTCCGATGGCGCAACGCCTGGCTGCTCAGTGTCGACTCACTTGCCGGCGCTCTGCGTGACGACCGCGAGGATCTCGTCGTCACTCAAGATGTGATCGGACGCTTTTGCCCTGGCAAGGATCGCGTCGCAGAGTTCCTTCGAGGGCTCGATACCGCGCTGTCTCAGCCAGTAGTTCACGTTCGACGCGCCCGACATGTACCCCACGCAGATCTCCTGCTTGCGGCCGAACATCCCCGCAGGGACGCCCGAGTAGATACGGTCCGCGAGCCAGTCGTCCCCTTTCTGTTTGGCCTTGATGATGGCTGCAGCGTGCACACCCGTGGCGGTCCGGAAGGCATCACGCCCGACCAGCGGATAGTTGATGGGGATGTCCCAGCCCACGCCCTCTGCTGCCGTCTCACAGTAGTCGAGGAGACAGGTGAGATCCTGATGCTCGAGCAACCCGAGGAGCTTCAAATTCAGAAGAATGAGCTCCATCGCTGCGTTCCCCACCCGCTCTCCGATGCCGAGCGCAGTGCCATGCACACGGTCGGCGCCGAATTCCAGGGCCCAGAGCGCGTTCTCCAGGGCCAGGCCCCGATCGTTGTGGCCGTGCCAGTCGATACCAACATCAGCGCCGGAGCCAGACACGATGGCCCGGGTGAAGTTGATCAAGTTCCTCACGCCGTCCGGTGTCGCATGACCTACGGTGTCACAGAGGCAGAGGCGTGATGCGCCGTGATCGATGGCCATCTTGAACAAGGTCGCCAGCACTTCGGGCCGAGAGCGCGTCGTATCCTCGGTCACGTAGGCAACCTGAAGCCCACCCTTCACCGCGACATCGATCGCTTCCGCGCTTCGCTTCGCGATCAGGTCCACGTCCCACTGCTCGGCGAGCTGGCGGATCGGGCTCGAGCCGATGAAAGCGTACACCTCGACAGGCATACCTGCGCGCTGTGAGATCTCGATCATGGGCGTGATGTCGGAGGCCACGGTGCGCCCAGCGCATGCGACGCGGAGCGGTAGCCGGTTGTCCGAGATCTCTCGACACATCCGGAGCACGTCCGCAAAGGCGCGCGGCGAGCTCCCGGGCAAGCCGATGTCAGCAACATGGATGCCGACCTTGGCCATGAGGTGCAGCAGCTTGAGCTTGCACTCGATGTTCGGGTCGGCGACCGAGGGATTTTGAAGCCCGTCTCGAAGCGTCTCGTCGAAGAAGGTGACGCCCGCGGGGATCAAGCGTCCTTTTCGACCCACCTCGTTCCAGTCATAGATGAGGTCGTCGGCGTGGAGGCTCTCGGCTTGCTGACCCATAGGATCAGTATAGTACAGCGGGGCTCTCGAGAGCCTGGAGTTGGTGCCGATATGGGTCGCGATCATGGCTGTCTGCCAGCGCGCTGATTGACGCGCCGCAGGGTTGTTCCCGCGACCGCCTTTCACTCATCCGAGCGGCCTCTCGGATCGCCACAGGCGGACGTGCACCGTCAACACGCGCTGCCGCTAGCCCCCAACACCAACCGCGCCTAAGCTGCCCCCACTTCCATGTGGCAGTCCCTACCTGAGTTCGGCACTGGGGTCCTCTACGCCATCCTCGTGGCGGCGGCGTACACCTTCGCGGTAGCGCTGGCAGCGGCCCGAGGACGCCCTCGTTTCCTGCAGGCCGCGCGCCTGGGTGCGTATGGGACCGTCACGCTGATCGGCCTTGGCGTCCTGGTACTCGCCTACGCGTTCGTGAGCCATGATTTCCGGCTCTCTTATGTCTCTCGGTATAGCGATCGCTCGATGAGCACGCCGTACCTGATTGCAGCCTTGTGGGGTGGCCAGGACGGCTCACTGCTCTGGTGGTTGTTCCTGACCGGTCTGTTTTCAGCGGGCTGCGTCACATGGCTCCGACACCGCTATCTGGAGCTACAGCCCTACGTGATCGCAACGCTCATGAGCATCCTCATGTTCTTTGCGATTCTCATGATCTTCGCAGCCAATCCGTTTTCCACGAATGTGGCTGGCGCACCCGTCGATGGAAACGGGCTGAACTTCCAGCTGCGCAACTTTTACATGATCATCCATCCCCCGAGCCTCTACATCGGGTTTACCAGCGCGGCGATTCCCTTCGCCTTCGCCATCGCTGCGCTCGCGACTGGACGCCTCGACAGTGAGTGGATTGTCGCAACCAGGAAATGGATGCTGTTTTCGTGGCTCTTCCTGTCGATCGGCAACGTGCTCGGGATGCTCTGGGCCTATGAGGAGCTCGGCTGGGGAGGACCCTGGGCATGGGATCCCGTGGAGAATGCTGCGTTCCTGCCGTGGTTGACGGCGAGCGCGTACGTGCACTCCACGATGATCCAGGAGCGCCGCGGGATGCTCAAGGTGTGGAACGTCTCGTTGATCTGCATGACGTTCTTCCTCACGATCTTCGGCACCTGGCTCACCCGCTCCGGCCTCATCGCCAGCGTGCACTCTTTTGCCCAGTCCGGCATCGGGATCTTCTTCGTTTACTTCATGGCGCTCATCCTGGCGACATGCGCAGCCTTGATCATCTATCGGCTTCCCGAGCTGCGGAGTCAGGGTCGCTTCGAGTCGGTTCTATCGCGCGAGACCGCCTTCCTCCTCAACAACTGGGGCCTCTTCAGCCTCATGGTCTTCATTGCTGCAGCGACGGTATGGCCACGCATCAGTGAGTGGCTGCTCGATCAGAAGTCGGCATTGGGCCCGACCTTCTACAATGCGTGGATCCCTCCTCTCGCCCTCACCGTGTTTCTTCTCATGGGGATCGCTCCCCTCCTCGGGTGGCGGAAGACCTCGCCAGAACTGTTCCGGAAGAGCTTCCGATGGCCGGTCCTGGTCATGGCGCTGGTGTCCGGTGCTCACGTCGCGCTGGGTGGCCGTATCGGCTTTCCTGCCTTCGTTCCTGTCGATCCGATCTATGACGGTACGCTGGGGCGGGTTCTGTCGAGCATGGCGTCGACGTATCCATTTTTGACGATCACCTTCGCGGCCTTCAATGTCACCGTCGTCGTACAGGAATTCGCCCGCGGTATCGCCGCACGCCAGAGACGCGGTGGTGAGACGATCTTCGGCTCACTTTACAACCTCGTATCGAAATCACGGCGACGCTACGGCGGTTACATCGTCCACGTCGGCATTGCGGTCATGTTCGTCGGCTTTGCGGGTCGTGCTTGGGGCGTCGACAAAGAGATCACGCTTCGGCCCGGTGAACAGGTGACCATCGAGGAGTACAGGCTCACGTACCAGGGGACCAGGATGGACGTCGATACAGAGAAGCGGATGCTCTTCGCTGATCTGGATGTAGAGCGTCATGGAAAAGCCGTGGGCCGCATCAGTCCTGCAAAGTTCATCTACAAGGCGGGCGACATGCCATCGAGCGAAGTTGCGCTTCATGTCACGCTCCGGAATGATCTCTATGTCGTCTTGGGCATGGCCAATCCTCAAGACAAGCGCGCCTCGTTTCAGCTCCATGTGAACAATCTGATCTCGTTCATGTGGGTCGGTGGGATCATCCTGGTGCTCGGGGCGCTGGTGTCCATGTGGCCCGAGGTCACCTTCGAGGAGGCTGGAGCATTTGCTTATGTGCGAGCGGCGGCCTCGGTGGGAGCGGCTGCGATATTCGGCCTGCTACTCGCGGGGGGTCCAGCCCTCGCCTACGACGGGTCGCCGGGCGCCGAGCGATGGCAATCGACGAGACGAGGCCTGATGGCTGTTCCCCTCCCCGAGCCTGACAGGGTGCTCGAGAGGCCGACCGTGTTGGATCGGAAGAACGACGCAGCGGTAGGTGAGGAAGCACCGGCAACGCCATGAGCACTCGACGAAGAATTCTTCAGGCCGTAGCCCTCATCCTCGCAGGGGTGCTCGGGCTTCTGGTGATGCTGCAGTCTCCCGAGCCAGCACATGGTCAAGGGGTGATGGCACGCTGGGGTACGGTCGGCATCGAGAACGAGAATGAGCGACAGCTGTTCTGGAGTCTTCTCTGTATGTGCGGTTGCCCGCGCGAGACACTCGGCACGTGTACTTGCGGTACAGCACATGCCATCCGTGACGAGCTCCGCGCTCAACTGGCTGACGGAAAGACGATTTCAGACATCCAGAACGCCTACGTCGATCGGTTCGGTCCCCAAGCGCTCGCGGTTCCACGGAACCAAGGCGCTTCCCGCATGCTGTATCTGGTCCCGCTCTTTGCCATGGCTCTTGGCGCGGCCCTTCTCGTGGTGACCTTGAGACGCTGGCGGCGCCGAGCCGACGAAGACCTCTCTGCACGCAATCTACGAGAGAGGACGTCTACTGCAAGCAAGCGCGATGAATATGACGACCGGCTCGACCAGGAGCTGGAAAAGCTCGACAGAGAATGAGCCGTAATAGAAAAGCTTCAGCCCCTGCTTCGCGCAACACCGAGTCGGTCGAGGAAAGCGAGCGCGCTCCCACGGCCTCGTCCACATCCGCGCGTCCGCGCAGAACATCCCTGGACGACCACGTGACGAAGGTTGCGAAGATCGCTTATCCGATCTTCGTATTTGGCGGTTGTCTCCTCACCGGCTACTTCGTCGGAACACCGCTGGCCGTGCTGGTCCTCGCGAGTGGTGCGTTGATCGGGGTCATCCTGCTGTTCTGGGCGAGCCTTCGTACCTTGCTCGGTGAGACCTCACTCAGCGGTGCCGATGCCTACGCCATCGGCGCTCCGCGGGCTGAAGAAGAGCAAAAGCAGGCGGTGTTGCGGGCCCTCAAAGATCTCGAGTTCGAACGCAGCGTCGGCAAGATCAGCGAAGAGGATTATCGCGAACTCGTCTCGAGGTTCCGTGCTGACGCCAAGCGGCTGTTGCGCATCCTCGATGAAGACTCGAGACCGAGGCGAGAGCAGGTTGAAGCGCTGGTTGCACAGCATCTGCGCCGTTCCGGACTTGATGGCGACGCAAAGCCGCAAACTTCGGGGGTCGAACCTGAGGAGAAGGACCTGTCGGGCTCACCACAAGGTCTGGCCTGCCTCCAATGCTCCGCGCTGAATGACACTGACGCGATCTTTTGCAAGAAGTGTGGTGCTCGGCAGACGGACGATGAAGTTCAATCAAGGACTGTCGACGAGCAAGATGAGACGAAACGAGCACCTGAGGAGGCGTCTTGACCAAGATGCGACGCTATGAGCAGGTCGCGGCGCTCCTGGTGCTGGGGTGCCTCACTCCCCTCGCCGTGTACGCACAGGGCTCGACGACAGGCAGTGGTCACACCGCGACCGCCGATGCGGGGGCAGCTGTCGGCGGTCGCGCGACCACAGATGCGGGGGCGGATGCAGGGGGTAGCGCAACGACACCGGCCGCCAGTTCACTGCCGCCAGGACACCCGCCAGTGTCTGGAGCACCGGCCGAACCAGCGATGCCATCAGGACACCCGCCGGTCCCAGCGACGGGTCGAGTGCATGGAGCTACGGGCGAGCAGGATTTCTTTGTCCCTCTCCCCAATGGAGCTGAAGAAGATGCTGCACTGCCAAAGGGGAGTCTGGTCGTCTCCATTCGCGATGCAGAAGACCGTCCGATCCCGGATGCCCCTATCCGACTCGATATCTTGCACAGCTCTGTCGCTCGCGGTGATTCTCGGGAGCGTCGGACAGCAATAGGGGACGCGACCGGCTCCGCTCGGTTCGAAGGGCTCAGTATCGGTTCTGGCGTATCGTATCGCGTCTCCACGACGCGAGGACCAGCCACGTTCTCCGCCTCTCCGTTCGCGCTGGGCGATCAGGTCGGCAAGCGCGCCATCGTGCACGCTTACGAGTCGACCACAGAACTCGATCGTGTGTTCGTTCTGTCACAAGGGACCATCTTCATTGCGCTCCGAGAGGATGCCATTGTCGTGGAGCAATCCATCACGCTGGGAAACCTCGACTCGACGGCCTGGCTCGCCGATTTCACCATCAAACTACCGCCTGGGTTCAAGGCCCTCAACAAGGAGGAGCCCACGTCAGATCTTCGGCTCGATGAGATTCATCAGGTCGGGATTGCTCTACGGGGAACCGTCGCTCCGGGGCGGCACGATCTCAGCTTTCGGTACAATGTGCCGCTCGACAAGAATGAGCGGCAGGCGCTCGTCATCGAAACGCCGCCCCGGCTCGCGCAGGCGCGTGTCATCGCTGAAGCGTCGAAGAACATGGGGTTGGAGGTCACCGGGTTTCCTGCGGCCCAGCGCACGCAACTTCAGAACGGGATGAAGGTGCTGTTCACGGAGCAGCGCGCTCAGCGTCAGAGTGGCGGGCTGAAGGCTCTGACCATCGCCCTGACTGGCCTCCCCACGCCGCCGTTCGGTCGGTGGATCGCGATAGGTCTCGCTGCAGTGGCCGTACTTGGAGCGTTGGGTGTGTTCTTGAGGAAAGAGGACGGACCCGCAGCCCTCGATCCACGAACTCGGCAGGATCTACTGGATGCACGTGACGCACTTCTGAATGAATTCGTGGAGCTGGAGCGGGCCCGCAACCGCGAGGATATCGGACCGAAAGCCTATTCAAGGGTACGAAGTGCTCTGCTCGAAGCGCTCACTCGAATCGTATCGATGGCCGAAGGTATCGATCCGACTCTCCCTGCAACTGGTGAACCCGCAAGCAAGCTAGAGACAGATACGAGGCGGAACAGAAGCAGCCGTCGAGAAAACCTTCGAGGGCGGTCAAGCACCAGCGACTCGGCCTGAAATGGCTTTGCTTGCCGGAGACGCGGCGAGTCCAGGGTGGATGAGGATCGCGGGTATCGCTGGGGCACCCTCTCTGCTTGGCATCGTTACCTGGTGTGCTTTGACCATTGCGGGGCCCACGGCACGTTGCCCAGTCGGCCTCACCTCGCTCGGCTCCAGATGCTGCGGGGAGGGTCAGCGCGTCGACAGCGAAGGGCGTTGTACAGGCGAGCCTCACCGTTGCTCACACGGCCTTCGCCTCACTCCAGCAGGTTGCATAGGAGAGAACGACCAAGTGAGCCTCGCCGGGGGGTTGCTCCGTCTTGCGCCAAGCGATTGGGAGGCACAAGGCACTGTCCGCTCCTATGAAGCGTGGGTTCCAGGATTCCACCTCGATCGTCTGGAGGTCAATGAGGCCCGATACACCCAGTGTGTCCTTGCGGGTTCCTGCCCTCAGCTTCCTCTACGAGGCGAGCCTGGTATTCCTGTGACCAGTATCACGCTGGATGAGGCCCAGAAATTTTGTCACTTCGCGGGAGGCGCACTCCCGTCGCGCGAACAATTCGTTCTGGCGGCGTCGGGACTCTCAGGACGCCGTTACCCGTGGGGTGACACAGGTGCAGTCTGTCGTCGTGCTTCGTACGGCCTCCGTGATGGCCCGTGCGCTCGGGGCACTTCAGGACCCGAACTGACCGGAGCGCGCCCAGATGGAGCATCGCCAGAAGGGGTACTCGATCTAGCCGGGAACGTGGCTGAATGGACCATCGTAACGGGAGCCAGCACGTCTGCAGGTCACGTCGTGGGTGGATCCTGGATGGACGAGAGTGCAACAGCCCTCCGTACGTGGCACGTACGGAGTGTCGAGGCGACAACGCGGTCGGATGACATCGGGTTCCGATGCGCTTACGCGGCCCGATGAACCTGTCCTTCGTCGCTTTGGCTGCGTTACATTCGTTCGCTACATGACTGTCGCGATCTTGTCCATTGGGACCGAACTCACACGAGGCGAGATCCTCGATACGAATGCCCATTGGTTGGCCGGTGAGCTCACCGCCGCCGGGTTCACAGTCACCGCCGCTGACACGGTGGATGACGACCTCGACCGCATTGTCACGTGCATTCAGCGCCTCCTCCGAACCCATCTCTTGGTGATCGCCACGGGCGGACTTGGCCCGACGACGGACGACCTCACCGCTGTCGCTGCCGCGCGGGCCCTCGGCGTCGACCTCGTTCGCAACGAGAGCGCACTCCTCGCGATTCGACAGCGAGTCGAATCCAGAGGAGCCATTCTGAACCCTGGCCATGAGAAGCAGGCAGATCTCCCGGCCAACGCCGAGGTTCTTCCCAACACGGCTGGAACGGCTCCCGGATTTTTGCTCACGGCGACAGGCGCCTCGATCGCCTTTCTTCCCGGTGTTCCACGCGAAATGAAGACCATGTTCACCGAACAGGTCCTCCCACGAATCCGCAGCCAGTCACCTTCGAATACGCATCAAATACGACTTCGAACATATGGCTATGGGGAATCGATCGTGGGGCAGCACCTCGCGGGACTCGAAACCCTCTATCCTGGCCTCACCGTGGGGTATCGCGTCCACTTCCCAGAGGTCGACGTGAAGGTTCACGTTCGGGCGACGACTCAGTCCGTCGCTCGTGATGTCGCTTGCGAGGCAGCGGTGGAAGTGCGTCGACGCCTTGGAGATGTCGTCTTCGGAGAAGGAGAGGAAGAGTTTCCAGAGATCGTCGGTCGCGCCATCAGCGCGCGAGGATGGCAGCTCGCTGTCGCCGAATCCTGCACTGGCGGCTTGCTCTCCCATCTCCTCACCTCGTTTCCTGCCAGCTCCTACTTCGTGGGGGGCGCGGTGACTTATGCGAACGATGCCAAAACTCGCCTTCTTGGCGTACCTGATCAGATGCTGCGCTCCCATGGCGCCGTCTCTGCCGAAGTAGCTATCGCCATGGCAGAAGGGGCTAGAAGGCTTCATCAGGTCGACGTTGCACTCGCAGTGACAGGAATTGCTGGGCCCAGCGGCGGTACCGCCACCAAGCCCGTTGGTTTGGTCCACTGGGCCATCGCTCACCCCGGTGGCACCTCGGCTCAGCACCGGATATTCCCGGGAGGTCGAGACGATGTACGGTATGGGGCTGCATACGCAGCCCTCGATCTCCTTCGCCGCACAGCGGTCAACCTCTCAGTCCGTTAGAAGCTCGCCGGAAGTTGGCCGCCTCCAGGCGCAGGCTCAGGTGGATGCCATCTTCGTGAAGATCAGTCGGTCTTCACGGCAGTCAATGGCCACCGTGTCACCCTGACGCAACTCCGAACTGAGTACGCGCTTCGCTAGTTCATCCTCGATATGACGCTGGATCGCCCGCTTTAGGGGGCGAGCTCCATACTGCGGGTCCCATCCCTGCTCGACGAGGAATCGCTTTGCAGCATCGGACACACTCAACTTGAGCGCACGACGTTCCAATCGTTTGCTCAGCAAATCCAGCTGGATCTCCACGATCCGCTCCATCTGATCCTGCCCCAGTCGACGGAAAACGATGAGATCGTCGAGTCGGTTCAGGAACTCTGGCCGAAAGTGCTTGCGCACCTCATCTAGGACAGCACGTCTTACCAGCTCACTCTTCTCGTCCGCATCAAGGTCTAGTTGATCCTCGATGTTCGCTGCCACCATGGTCCCCAAATTGGAGGTCAGAATCAGAATCGTGTTCTTGAAATCCACCGTGTTGCCCTGACCATCCGTCAGGCGGCCGTCATCCAACACCTGAAGCAGCACGTTCCACACATCCGCGTGGGCTTTCTCGATCTCGTCGAAGAGCACCACCGTGTACGGGCGGCGACGCACTGGCTCCGTGAGCTGACCACCTTCTTCGTAGCCGACGTAACCCGGAGGAGCGCCGATGAGTCGAGCCACGGCATGTCGTTCACCGTACTCACTCATATCGAGCCTCACCATCGCCCGCTCGTCGTCGAACAAGAACTCGGCCAGCGCCTTCGCCAGCTCGGTCTTTCCAACACCCGTGGGACCGAGGAAGACAAACGAGCCGATCGGTCGTCGTTCATCACCGAGGCCTGCGCGGCTGCGTCGGATGGCGTTTGCGACAGCTCGAAGCGCATCCTCCTGGCCTACGACACGCTTCCGCAGCTCATCCTCCAGCCGAAGGAGCTTCTGCATCTCGCTTTCGAGCATTTTCGAGACAGGGATACCCGTCCATTTCGAGACGACAGCCGCGATGTCCTCGTCGTTCACCTCCTCCTTCAGGTAGCTCCCCTTCCCTTGGACCTGGGCGAGGGTTTCGCGAAGTGTTTCGAGTTTTCTCTCTGTCTCCGGGATGCGGCCGTAATGAATTTCGGCCGCCTTACCAAGATCGCCAGTGCGCTTGTACCGCTCCTCTTCGATCCTCAGTTCTTCGATCTGTGGTTGCAGGCTTCGGATTTCGCCGATGACCTCTTTCTCTCGCATCCACTGTGCGCGCATCGCATCGCGTTGCGCCTGTAGATCGGCAACCTCCCGCTTGAGTTCCTCGAGTCGCGTCCGACTGTTCTTGTCGGTCTCTTTCGTGAGCGCCTGCTCCTCCATCTGCAACTTGAGCAAATTGCGCTCTACCTGATCGATAGGGGTCGGCAGACTGTCGATCTCCATTCGAATTCGCGATGCTGCCTCATCGACGAGATCGATCGCCTTGTCCGGCAAGAAGCGCTCGGTGATGTAGCGATTCGACAGCACGGCTGCAGCGACCAAGGCCGCGTCCTGGATGCGGATGCCGTGGTGAACTTCGTAGCGCTCTTTCAGCCCTCGGAGGATGGCTATCGTGTCTTCCACGGTAGGTTGCGAAACGAAGACCTGCTGGAAACGCCGCTCCAGCGCAGCATCTTTCTCGATACGTTTACGATACTCGTCGAGAGTAGTTGCTCCGATACAGCGCAGCTCGCCGCGCGCGAGGGCTGGCTTCAGCATATTTGCGGCGTCCATCGCTCCCTCCGCGGCACCCGCGCCGACAAGGGTGTGGAGTTCATCGATGAACAGGATGATCTTGCCCTGCGCCGCCTCGATCTCTTTCAAGACCGCCTTGAGCCTGTCCTCGAACTCCCCTCGGAACTTGGACCCGGCGACCATTGCTGCCAGATCCAATGCGGCCAGTTGCTTGTCCTTGAGGCTCTCGGGAACATCGCCAGCCACGATCCGTTGCGCGAGCCCCTCGACGATCGCCGTCTTGCCCACACCCGGCTCACCGATGAGCACGGGGTTGTTCTTGGTACGGCGCGACAGCACCTGCATCACTCGACGGATCTCTTCGTCTCGCCCGATGACCGGATCGATCTTCCCTTGCCGCGCTAGCTTCGTCAGGTCCTTGGTGTACTTCTCGAGCGCCTGGAACTTCCCTTCAGGATCCCGATCAGTCACCCGCTGGCTTCCGCGAATGGAAGCCAGCGCCGCCAGGATCTTGTCGTGGCTCAGCCCCGATCGCTCGAATAGCTGCTGCGCTTCGCGGTCGACCTTCACCGCTGCGAGCAAGAGGTGCTCGGTCGAGATGAAGTCATCCTTGAGGGTTTTGGCTTCGTCCTCCGCCCTCTGGAGCACCGCGAGCGCACGTCGAGCGAGGTTCGGCTCGGCTCCGCCGCTCACCTGAGGGTAGCTGTCTATCCTGCTGTCGAGCTGACGCACCACGGCAGAGGGCTCAGCTCCTGCTTTCTGTAGCAGGGGTCCGACGACTCCCCCTTCTTGCTCGATCAGGACCCGAAGCAGGTGCTCCGGGTAGAGTTCGGGATTCCCTCGCCGACTGGCGAGATCTACCGCCGCGCGCACGGCTTCCTGGGCTTTGGTCGTCATCCGGTCGATTCGCATGGCACGCTCAAGCTAAGGCGGGTGTGCCGCCTCGCAAGGGCTTGCCGGAGCAAGCCTCCTGCCAATGCGTTCGACCTGGCCTGTGGACCAGGCGTGGAGGTCAGATGTCCAGGTTCTTCACGTGGAGTGCATTTTGCTCGATGAACTGACGTCGAGGCTCCACCTGGTCCCCCATGAGAATGGTGAACAGCTCATCGGTCTTCACCACATCATCGATGCGTACCTGGAGCAGAGTTCTGGCATCGGGGTTCATCGTCGTCTCCCAGAGCTCATCAGCGTTCATCTCGCCAAGACCCTTGTAGCGGCTGATGTTGATCCCCTTGCGGCCTCTCTCTTCCAGGAAATCGCTGAGCGCTTCACCGTCGAGGATCTCCTGCTCGAAACCAGCGCCCTTCGCTCGGTAGGGAGCTGCCCCGACCGAACGGAGGTCGTTCTCGATGGAGAGTGCCTCCTGGTACTCGGGCGAATCGAGCAGGTTCCAATCGATGACACTCTTCCTTGCGCTGGCTCCAGCGCGGGGCTGGATCTCGATACGACTCGTCCCGTGCTCGCTGTCGTGAGGCGTGGAAACCGTGAGTGGAAACATGTCCGGATAGCGCCGCTCGAGATAACCGTGCAGCTGTGAGGCAGCGGAGGCGACCTTCGCCGCGTCCCTCAGATCTTCGCGCGCGAGAGCACTCGACCGTAGCACCGCCGCAACCATCCGCGCATCGCAGCGCTTGTCCAGGTTGGACAGCACAGCCTTGAAGCGCTTCAAGCCTTGGGCCAGTCGGTAGAGTGGCTGTCCTGCCGTCGTTCGGTTGTCTGCCGAGAGAAGCTCGAGCCCTTCGACGGCATTGTTCACCAGGTACTCATCGAGGGCAGCTTGGTCCTTCAGGTACAGATCGCGCTTCCCCTTGCGGACTCGATAGAGCGGAGGTTGCGCGATGTACAGGTAACCGTTCGTCATGATGTCGCGCATCTGGCGAAAGAAGAAGGTGAGCAACAGGGTCCTGATGTGCGAACCGTCGACATCGGCGTCTGTCATCAAGATGATCTTGTGATAGCGCAGCTTGTCGATTTCGAACCCACCAGCTTCGTTGATTCCGCATCCCAGCGCGGTGATCAACGTCCCGACTTCCGCAGAGCTCAGCATTTTGTCGAGGCGCGCGCGCTCGACGTTCAAGATCTTTCCCCTCAGGGGGAGTATGGCCTGGAAATGCCGGTCACGGCCTTGCTTCGCGCTGCCGCCCGCGCTCTCCCCCTCGACGATGTACAGCTCGCTCTTCTCCGGATCCTTCGACTGACAATCCGAGAGCTTGCCCGAAAGAGACGTGACATCGAGGGTCCCCTTCCTGATCACCTCGCGCGCCTTGCGCGCTGCCTCGCGGGCTTTGGCCGCAACGACGGCTTTCTCTATGATCTTCCGGGCGTTTTGAGGATTTTCCTCGAAATATTGCGCGAGCTTTTCATTGACGATGCTCTCGACGATCCCCTTCACCTCGCTCGAGACGAGTTTGGACTTGGTCTGAGAGTCGAAGGAGGGATCCGGATGCTTCACGCTGAGCACGCAGGTGAGCCCCTCCCTGACGTCTTCTCCTTGGAGACCCTGCTTCAGGTCCTTGAAGTGATTCTGCGCGGCGCCGTAGTTGTTGATTGTCTTGGTCAATGCCGCGCGGAGTCCCGTCAAATGGGTACCGCCGTCCTTGTTGTGGACATTGTTCGTGTAGCAAAAGATGGACTCTTGATAGGAAGAGTTCCACTGCAGAGCCACCTCGACGGTGATCGGAGGACCCAGGCGTCCACTGTCCCCCGCGCCCTCTTGCTGAGCGACGAAATCGACGACCTCATCGTGGACCGGCTCCTTCGTCTTGTTGAGCAGCGCCACGAACTCGCCGATCCCTCCCTTGTACTCGTAGAGTTCACTCTTCCCTTCAGGCCGCTGATCCTCGAGATGAATGCGCAACCCTGCATTCAAGAATGCCAGTTCTCGCAGACGGCTGGCGAGGACGTCGAAGCTGAAGTCCGTGGTCGAGAAGATGAGCGTATCGGGCTTGAACGTGATCTTGGTGCCAGTCTTGTCGGTCTCACCAATCGCTTTGAGTCGATCTTTCGGAGCGCCTCGCTCGTACTCCTGGAACCAGACCTTGCCCTCGCGTTTGACTTCGAGTTTCAGCGTCTCCGAGACAGCGTTCACTGCGCTCACGCCCACGCCATGGAGCCCAGCGGAGACCTTGTAGCTCGAGTTGTCGAACTTTCCCCCAGCGTGGAGGACGGTCATTACGAGTTCTGCCGCGCTGACGCCCTTCGTATGCATTCCGACGGGAATGCCCCGGCCATTGTCTTCGACGGATACCGAGCCATCGAAGTGGACGGTGATGTGGATCTCGGTGCACGCCCCCGCGAGATGCTCATCGACTGCGTTGTCGACCACTTCCCAGACCAGGTGGTGAAGCCCGGACCCATCATGAACATCACCGATGTACATTCCGGGGCGCTTGCGCACGGCTTCGAGCCCCTCGAGCGCGGTGATGCTGTTCGCATCATACGCGGTGGGCGGGGGTGGTACGGCCGGCTGGGAATGAGCTGTGGTGTCGATCATCGTAGTCCTGTGGGGCACTGGTCGAGGTGGCCCCGCGATCTGCTGAGGCTTCCAGGGAGCACCTCGCGGCCTGGTTGAGCCCCATGGAAGGCTGTGAGCATGTACGGGTCATCCCCGTACAGCTGGCCTGCCAGCATCTCAACCCGTCGCGTGTATGCGGCCCTTGAAGCCCCGCCAGAGGCTTGAAAATCTAGCCGAAATGGGCTGATCGGGCAAGGTACTCACCCTCGCCGAGCGCCTGTCTGCGCAGCGCGAGTGGCGCCAGGGCGTTCGGTCGCTTTCACGATCCCTGGCGCGGAGGAGTGCCCAGGATCACGCCGCCATCGATGTGGAAATCTCGTCGCTCGGCCGAGTTCATTCGGGGGGTGACGATGAGTTCGGGACGAGTGGTCGTCAGGAACAGCTGACCCCGGGTCAGACCGAGGTATGTCATCAGCGCTTCGGTCCGCTCTCGGTCTAGCTCGCTCGAGACGTCATCGAACAAGAGGACGGGCTCGACACGCCGGGCATTACGGATGGCAGCAGTCTCGGCCACCTTGAGCGCCAGCGTCAGTGCCCGGTGCTGCCCTTGGGACGCCACCAGCCGGACCGGATGTCCATCCAGCGCGAGATCCACGTCGTCTTTGTGGGGACCAAAAGAGGCCGTCGGGCGGCGAGCGTCACGGCTTCGTGCGTCCCGTAGTGCCACACGAGCCACCTCGACGTCCTGGCTGCCGCCAGCTGCATAGTTCACGGAGAGCGAGAGCTCTGGGGCAGCGATACTCGCGAAGGCCTCGATCAGCTCTGGCATGAGGGCGTCCACGGCCGCGGCCCGAGCGCGGGTCACGGCAGCGCCGTGTCTTGCGCAGAGTTCCTCGTAGGCTTCCAGCTCGTCGAGGCGTCCTGCCTGGCCGTGCTGAAGAATTTCCTGCCGTGCACGAAGGGCGGTCTCATAACGCCGCCGGTGGTCACCGCTGCTCGGGCTCATGAAGAGGGCCAGTCGGTCCAGAAGCACCCGTCGTCCACTGGCCGGCCCCGTCGTCAGCGTCATCTCATTCGGATGAAATGCGACCACGGGTGAGAGGGTGGCAAAGCTGGCCAGCGAGGAGGGACGGTTCCCGTCGACCAGCACCACACAGCGCTTTCCCTCGATCGACGCCACCTGTTCTCGCGACAGTGGCTCGGTTCCTTCATGAGTCTGCACGAACCGCGCGCGAGAACTCCCGATCCTGCTGCCATGCGTAACGAGGTCCCCCATCCGGTGGGTGCGGAAGCTTCTCGACGTCGCAGCAAAGTAGATCGCCTCGAGCAAGCTCGTCTTCCCCTGCCCGTTGCTGCCCGAGATGACATTCAAGCGGGGGGAGGGTTCGAACTCGACGTGCTCGAGATTCCTCAGCGAGCGGACGATGAGACGTGCCAAGAACAAGCTCGGCGCTGCAGCCTCGTCACTGGAGAGAACGTCAGGCGTGGCCTGCTGGCGGTCTCCCGAAGCTGAAGGGGAGTCGCTCAAATGCGCATCGGCATGATGACGGCGACGTAGCTTTGTTCATTCGACTCGTTGCCAGCCTTGATGACGGCGGGATCGAGTTCTCCGGAGATGCCGAGGATTACCTCTTCATCGTCGACGCCGTTGAGAACATCGAGGAAGTACTTCGCATTGAACCCGATGGTCAGCTCGGGACCATCGTAGTCGACGCTCAGCTCATCGAAGGCATTGCCCGTATCCGGGCTTTCGCTGGTGATCCGAAGCGAACCGCTGGTGACGGTGACCTTCACACCACCGGTTCGATCGCTCGCGGCAAGGGAGATCGCCTTCAAGGCATCGGCCAGCGCAGCACGAGGAGCTCGGATGGACCGCTCCGTCATGGCAGGGATGACCTGCTGGTAGGGGGGGAACTGTGCGTCCACCAGCTTCACCGAGAACTGTGTCCCCGCGATCATGAAGAAAGCGTTCGGTCCGCTTTGCGTGATGCTCACGACTGGCGCGTCCTTCTCGGCCCGCGCCTCGTCAGCCAGGCGACGCAGCTCGTGGATCGCCTTGAGGGGGATGAGCATCGTCGCCGTCGCGGAGCTCCCCGACACCGTGGCCTCCATCTTGGAGAGGCGATGCCCGTCGGTCGTCACCATCCTCACGCGATCGCCCGACCACTCGAACAGCGCGCTGTTGACGTGCGCCCGCGTCTCGTCCGTCGAGATCGAGAAGTGGGTCCGGGCAATGAGCAGCGCCAGGAGGTCGACCGGAAGCTCCAGCCGCGGGGCGTCCTCGGCGGCCGTGGGAAGCTGGGGGAACTCGGCGCCTGGTATCCCCGGCAGGGTGTAGCGCCTGGGGCTGCCCACGGCCTTGATGGTCGTCTGCGCGCCCTCGGTGGTGGTCACGTGCAACAGCCCATCTGGCATCGCTTTGATGCGCTCGAGCAGATCACGGGCCGGGACGGCCACGGAGCCGGCCGTTTTGACCTGCGAGCCGAGGTGACCGGTCACCCCGAGGTACAGATCGGTTGCCGAGACCCAGAGCGTGTTGGCATCCGCCGAGAGAAGGACGTTCGCGAGGGCTGGCATCGCGCTCTTCTTGTCCGCCACTCCCTGGCAACGGCTGACGAGGCGGAGGAGGTCTTTCTTGGGGATCTCAAGGTCCATGGGCGGCTCCGGAGCCCGCACCCTTTAGCAGGGTTAGCGCCCGGTGGTGCGGCTGAAATGCAGGCGCTGAGAGGCATTGCTCTGGCTTCTTCTTCTCTCTCTCAGAAGTAGATGATCTTTAGGGTCTTCGTAGTAGGCCCTGTGGAGGATGGGGAAAAGTCGAAATAGGAAAAGGAAACGATGAGTTGCCAGGTTTCCCCCTGAGGACAAACGGAGGTCGAGATCCAGGACGGAGGGTGGGCAAGGGGAGCAAGCCGGTGTGATGAGGACTCTTCCTCACTCTGCCCCCAGGTCTTTACCTGTACTTTTCCCCAAGGTTTCCCCTGAGAAGTGTCTGGGAGACTCCCGAGAAGAGTGCCAGGTCTGACCCGCGCCCAACCTTTCCTGGCAGGGGGTCCAGTCGCCCTGCCGCGACGATCAAGGGCTGTGTTTTCAGTGGCCTTCGAACGGCGTATGACAGAAGGTACACACCCTTGGGCTTGGTCCGATGCCTCCACTGCAGCCGCCTGCACGACTCAGAGGCATTCGTGTGCCCGGTTACAGGTATTCCTCTCGAACCAGAGGCGAACCGTCTCCGTCGGTCTCCCCCAGGGACGGGTCAGCCAACCTCACCCGCGCCCCCAGACCCTCAGCGTTACCCTCACGCCTCTGCACCTCAGGCCGGAACGGCAATCCCGAGGCCCGGTCCCACATCCAGCCCGCGTCCGAGCCTCCCCGCGCGCGTCGTACCGCCGGCGCCCCCCCCTCCGGGACCTTCAGTGTCAGCGCCGTCCCCGCTGAGTTCCGGAAGTCCGGCGCGCGCTCTCGGAAATCCTCTCGCTGGACGCCCCTCTGCGACGCCAGCGCGACCTCCCCTGGCTGGCCAGGCCCGACCTGGTCCATCCGCATTGCCGGGACAGACGCCTTCGCATGATCCTCGGCCTCCCTCCGTCCCCAGGCCGCCCACTGGTCAGCCGGCTGTCTCCAGGCCGTCGATCGGTCACGAGGAGGCGGCGGGCCCCAGTTCGGTCAGGGGGGCGACGCTGGCCCGGCAGTTCGGGACAGCGGGTGCGCCACCGCGACCGTTTCCACCGCCCCCGATGATCCCGGGTCGTGCACGCCTTCCCTCCACGCCTGATGATGCTCCTGCCTCGACACGAGGACCAGCAAGTGGCGCAGAGGGACGCAGTACCGCGCGCACGCTCTCTGCTCCTGCTCCTGGCGCCCCTGCTTCCTCGCGGGCTGCCTCCCCCCTCACCGATGCAGCTGGACCGGCGTCTGTTCGCGACGCGGCTCCTCCGTCCGCGAGTCCCCGCTCCGCCAGAGGCTCCCACCCCTTCCTACCGGAATCGGCACGCGGCGCCGCCATACCACCCGCTACGGTTCCCCGTCCGCCTGGCGCCTACGGGCTCGCGTCCCCCTCCGCCCGTCCCGCTGACGCCTCGGCTGGCGCATCGTCTCCTGTCCCCGCGATCACGCAGGATGCCCTGGCCCGACCGAGCACGGGGTCCGAGATCGGGAAACGAAGCGAGCTGGTGGGTCAGATCATCAGCGACAAGTACCGCGTCCGCGCCGTCATCGGCGAGGGAGGGATGGGGTCGGTCTTCGAAGCGGAGCACATGCACATCGGCCGCCTCGTCGCCGTCAAAGTGCTCCACCCCAAGGAGGCCGAAAAGAAGGAGGCCATCTCACGGCTCGAACACGAAGCGCGTATTGCAGGCCGCATCGGTCATCCGAACATCTGCGAGGTCTACGACATCGGCCGGCTCCCTGACGGGAGTCCCTACCTCGTGATGGAGCGTCTGCACGGCGAGACCCTTGCGCAACGAATCCAGAATGGCGGCCCGTTGAACCCTTACGAGGCCGCCGACATGATGCTGCAGGTGCTCTCGGCACTCGTCGCAGCGCACCAGCGTGATGTGGTCCATCGCGACCTGAAGCCCGAGAACATCTTCCTCTCCCAGCGCGCCGGGATGCTTCCTCTCGCGAAGATCCTCGACTTTGGCATCTCCAAGCTCGTCGGGGTGGAAGACACCGCCATGGACCTGACCCAGCCAGGCATGGTGATGGGGACGCCCTACTACATGGCGCCCGAACAGGCGCGAGGTGATCGCCAGATCGATCACCGCGTGGATCTCTGGGCGACCGGAGTCATCCTCTACGAATCGCTGACGGGCCAGCGGCCGTTCGTCGCCCGAAACTACAATGCCCTCCTCGTCCAGATCCTGACGGCGTGGCACAGGCCAGTCCACGAACTGAATCCCAGCGTGCCCCACCGCATGGCGAAGCTCGTGGACAAAGCCCTCGCCAAAGGCCGCGAAGAGCGCTTCCAGAGCGCCACGGAGTTCCTCGAAGGGATCAGGAAGTTCAAGCGCCGCCTCTCCTCGAGCATCCCTGCTCCCCGAGTCACGACGCGGCCTGATCCGAAGATCCGTGTCCATGAAATCGCAGACGAGAACACCGATGACGGCACCATCGTGTTCGCTCGAGTCCAGGACGCCCGCGAGATCGTCGTTGCCGAGCGCGACGCGAGGGGTCGACCCATTTCCCCTTCTCCCTTCGAGAATCCCTCCCCGCGCCCTCAGAGGTCTGCCCCCGCGCGCCCCGCGCCTCCCGCGCCCTCCGCTCCGCCGGTCGTTCCACCCCCTGCCCCCACCTTTGGCAGCCCCCCTCCCCTCAGCCACGAGCAACGCTCAGCGGCCCCTCCCTCGAGCCGTGCCCCTGCTTCCGTGCCACGCGTGATCGAGGATCCCACCACGATTCCGGGCGATGGCCCGATCATCGAAGAAGAGTCCACGATGGTCGACCCGCCGAACTTCCAGGACGACAGTGTCACCATGGTTCGGCGTGATCCCATCTCACGACGCGACCGCAGCTGAGCCCATGCGCAGCCTCGGCGCAGCTCCGCCCATCCAGCGGGTCATGGTCCGTGGTCTCGTCAAAACCTTCGGCAGCACGGTCGCGCTCCGTGGGGTCAACGCCACCATCGAAGCTGCGCGGCTCACCCGCATCGAAGGCGCGAACGGCTCGGGCAAGTCCACCCTCCTTGGCATCGTGGGGACCGTGATCCGTCCCACGTCGGGGGCTGTCACCTACGAGCCTTTCGGCGACGACCGGGAGATGGCTCGTGCCTCGATCGGCTGGCTATCGCATGAGTCGCTCGCCTATCCCGATCTCACGGGGCGCCAGAACATCGAGCTCGCCGCCCGAATGCATGGTCTACCCACCCAGGATGCCTGGCAAGAAGCAGAAGAGCGCTTCGAACTTGGCAAGTTCGCCCTTCGACCCCTGCGCACCTGCTCCCGCGGGCAACGCCAGCGGCTCGCTCTCGCCCGTGCTCTCGTTCACCATCCCTCGCTCATCCTCCTCGATGAGCCGACCACGGGCCTTGATGCCGCCAGCGTCTCCCGACTGCTCCTGCTGATCCAGGCCGAGGTGGACCGTGGCGCCGCTGTCGTCGTCGTCTCCCATGAGCCTGATCTTTTTGGTGCGAGCGACGCTGCGCGTCTGGTCCTCGACCGTGGGCGCATCGTCCCGCAGGCGTAGTCCAGCGTTCCTCGCGCCACCTGATGTGCCACCACCTGGTCATTCGGAAGGGCGGGCAAACCACCTGCGCTCCGTGACAGCGCTGCATCGACGCGCGTCTGGCTGATGTCGTATCCGACAGTTGCTGGGCGACCGGGGCCCTGACGTCATCGCTTCAGAGTTTCGCGGCCGTGCTCACCAGCATTCCCCAATGCCTCTGGGTTCTTTGTCTCATCCGCTTTCGGCGTTCGGTCGTTTTGAGCCGCGAAGCGATCACCAGGACGCTCGGTCGCACTTCCCGATCGAGGGCCAGACCTCGCGTGGCCCGACGGTTGGTGCTTCGCCGCCCGTTCGTCACCGAGATGATGAGGGGCAACTCGGCACAGGTCGCGTCTGCAGGGACCTTGGACAGGGCCGCCCGCTCACGAGCGCTCACCTCGTGGCGATCGTAGGCAGTCCAGAATCTGCCCAGCGAAGTTCGACCGAAGGCCTGCTTCTTCAGACATCCTCGGCTCACCTGGGCCAGCTCATCAGGACGCTGCCTCACCCAGGCCACCCATCGCATGCGGGCCCGGCCGCGCGACACGACCCTCAACCGACCCCCCCCCGAGGGGCCGCCTGACTCGGCTCAAGCCGACGCAGCGTCATGGTGTCGGCGGGAGGCCTCCAGCAGCGCGATGAGCTTCTCCGTTGCCTTCCGCGTCTCCCTATCGTCCACAGCTCCGCGCGGCATCATCACGCCATCCTGGATCAACCCCAGCGTCTGAAGCTCGCCGACGTTGATCCCTGTCGAGGCGTCCCGCTGTGACGGTTCATTCAGTACGACGACGGGTAGCGGCAGCTCCGGCGCGAGGGTTCGAAGGGCGAGCAGGCAAGCGGCAACCTCATGCAAAATGCCCAGCCGATCCAACCCCACCAGGATGAGCCCATCACCCTCCAGGGCCTTGATCATGTCCAGGTTGGTCAGCTGTCGACCCAGGGGGGAAAGCAGCGCTCCCGCTGTCTCTATCACCTCCAGGGATGCCCCTTGCGTCCCCACCCACGAAAGCACCTGGTCGAGCTCGATCGAAACGCCGAGTTCCCTCGCTGCGAGGTGGGGCGATACGGCGGGCTCGAACCGAAAGGGTGCCTCGGACGCCCGGACGACACTCACTTGAGCCAAGCGATCCGCATCACTCCACGTATTTGCCACGATCCCGGATTCGACCGGCTTCATCCCACAGACAGGTTCACCTCGAGCGGCCAGAGCAGCCACCAGGGCTACCCCCACATGGGTCTTCCCCACCTCCGTGCCAGTTCCAGCGATGACGATGCGCCACGGGGGTGTTTCACGTGAAACGTTCATGCCCGTCCAGCCTACCAGCGCGACGGTCAGCGACCGTCACCGACTTCTCCCGAAGCAGGCCAATGTTCTCCTGCCTCGAACCTGCAGACGTCAACACTCTGTCGACGCTCAGCAAGGCACAAGCGTCAGAACCCGCCCACGGGCGAGCTCAGACCGTGCCCGTCCTTCTAGCGAAGAAGTCCCCCGAACACATGAAGCGCGTGCTCGATCGCCTGGCTGGTATGACACGCGGTCGCGGTGATGCGGAGCCTCGAGCTACCTTGCGGTACGGTCGGCGGCCGGATGGGTTGAACGAGAATCGACGCTGCAGCAAGTCGCCGCGACAGGGCGACTGCCGCTCCTGGAGTATCCAGGAGCCAGGGAAGGATGGGCGCATTCGACGTGACCGGAATGGGCGCGCCAAGCTTCCTCAACCCGTCCCGCAGCTGATCGTAAGTCGCATGCAGTCGACGTCGGCCTGCATCATCAGCGGCGGCGCGACCTACACGATCGACGACTGCCGAAGCGAGAAAAGGGCTGATACCCGTGCTGAAGACGAAGCTCCGGGCGCGATTCCAGAGCCACGTCCGGAGCGCGGTCGAGCCGGCAACGAACGCTCCATGCAGTCCGAGCGCCTTGCCCAGCGTGCCGATGCGCACGTCCGCGCGAACCCCCTGGTGGGCGCACAGCCCCGCGCCAGCAGGTCCGACCACACCCAGCGCGTGCGCCTCATCGACCAGCAACGCGGCATCGTGGGCATCACAGAGGGAGCGAAGCGCATGCAGATCGGGACGGTCACCATCCATGCTGAAGATGGCCTCGGTGACGACCCATCGACGTCGAGACGACCCCGCATTCCTCAGCGCGGTCTCCACGGCCTCGAGGTTCAGATGAGGGACGACGACGACTGCGGCACGAGACAGCCGGCACCCATCGATGATGGACGCATGGTTGAGCGCGTCGGAGATGATGACGTCGCCGGGGCCAGGCAACGATGACAGGAGGCCCACGTTGGCGGCATACCCCGAGGAAAACAGCAGCGCGGCCTCCGTACCAAGCCAGTCCGCGATGGCCCGCTCAGCCTCCAGATGCGTCGCGTGGTTGCCGCTGACGAGACGAGAGGCACCAGCACCCCCTGCGACGGCAGCGTCCACAGCACCCCACGGGAGAGACGCGTACCCCAGGTAGTCGTTCGAACAGAGAACGAGCGCGCCGGGTGGTGGTGGAGCATTCGAGGGGTCGCGCAGCAGATCGCTGCGCTCCAGTGCGGCGAGGTCCTCGGTCAGATGGCGCAGTGGATCGAGCACCATCACGAGCCCCCGGGAGCAGGCGTGTCACCAGCCGGCGTCGTCCCGGGGAGAGCGGCCAGCGTGGCGTCGACCCGCGAGAGGATGCGCCCGAAAGCTTCTCGCGCACGACCCAGGAGGCGAGCAGAGCGCGCGCGTTCTTCTTCGAGGTCGTGAGCGAGAGCCATCGCCGCGAGGAGCATCGACTGAGGGCTGAGCGGACGACCTGGGGCCGAGAGCGCGGCCAGTTTTTGATCCACCATGGCCGCGAGGCGCTGCAGCTCCTCATCGCTGGCAGACGTCACCACGCGGTACGTCGTGCCTCCAAGGCGAAGCTGCACAGTGCGGCGGCCCATGACAGGGGCGACGGTATCACGACACTGGCGAGAGGTTACGCGTCCAGGTCGATCAACTGTGCAGATCGAATTGAACGCGTCGACCGCCACATGATGAGTAGCATCACGTCGCGATGCCCATGGCGCGCCTCCTCGTCGCCCTCAGCGCGACCTCGTTCGTCGTCCTCGCCCATGGCGGTCGAGCAAGCGCCGAACCTCAGGCCACGGCAGCAGTCACCATCGGCATGGCCGGCCGAGGGAATGAGCGCCGCGTCTGGGACAATACGGCCTTCCACCTCGGCCTCCGTGGCGACGTCCTCTTCTTTCGCCAGGATGCCCACGACTTCGGCTTCGGCCCCTATGCCGAGGCGCTCACCCACGCGTTCGATGAGTTCCAGCTGGGAGGAGGGGCCGCTCTCCTGGTTCCTGTCCTGGAGACGATGCCGCTCGTCTTCTCAGGAGGCGCTTACGGGCGCGTTGCAGAGAACGGAAACGGGTTCGAGCCAGGCCTCGCTGCTTCCATCTTCTGGGGAAGTCGCAGCTACAACTTCCACAGCAGCTATGGAATGGCCGGCGGACTGCTCGCGCAATTCAGGGCAGGGCTGGGCAGTTCCCGAGAGACCTCGATCGTCGTCGGGGCTCAGCTCGATCTGGCGATCTTGACGATGCCTGTGGTGCTGCTCATCAACGCGCTCCGGCCGTCGCCTGAAGTCGCCCCCGTGAAGTGACGTCCATGCCGCCGAGGCCATGTTCCAGACAGCCCGCCTGGAGAAGCAGGCTGTCTTCGCGCTCGCCTCACAGCTGGGAGTAGTACTGGGCAGCGGCTGCAATACGCTCGCTGCACGTGCGCGCCCCGCCAGGGATTCCCTGGGCGACGCGACAGTCGATGGGGGAATCCGTGGTGCAAGGGGGGCTGACGTCCGAGGTCCCGTCGTCGGCGGTGCAGCCCTCCGGCTCGGTGCATGCGCAGCCAAGACAGACCTGGATGGGGAAGAACCACTCCACGGTCTCGAGCTCCTGCCCTCCCAGGCTGCGCCCGTAGACGATCACCCCGACGAGGATATCGGTGGAGATGACGCCTGCGCTGGCCAGGGAACGACCGATCGCCTGACCGGCTGCCTGGTCGATCATCAGAATGTTGGCGTAGCCGTACCCGGCCGAGGTCCCCGAGCCTGGATCGATGAAGCCGCTCAGCGGGACAGAGAAGGCGACGGCGCTTCCATCCGCGTACGTGATCGCGTTCCCACTCGCGTCGGTGATTCTGACGTCGGCCGCATAGAGAGAGATGCGTGAGGTCTCCGTGCGGATCTGGGTGTTCGTACCCTGCTGCACGAGCTGATTGCCGACCCGCAGCGCGCAGGAGTAAGCCGGCTGATACGCCAGGTCGAGCCTGCCGTTGAAGAGGTAGACGCTGGCGCTCGAGGCGTCTTGCGTGACGCACCCCTGGTCGGTCGGGACCGCCGGCACGCAGTCCCGGATGAAGAGAGAACTCTCGTTGTCAGCGCAAGCGGGCGCGATCACCCCTGCGGACAGGGCCAGAAGCACAGCCGCGAAGCCTCGCTTGAGCTGGGTGGTGGGCATCGCCTTGACAGGCCTGTTCGCCTGGAAAGTCATCCGAGAACCTCCGAAACTGACCGGGTCCGGGTCAGCGCCCTAGCAGCGTACCGGGTTCGTCTGGTCGGCGCCAAATTCGCGGAGGTCGAGCACAGATGCCACCACCCATCACGCCATCAACCGAAAGTAGGTTACCATGGCGCCGCACGATGAGCAGGGTGGAGGAGGAGGCCAGCGGGGGGATCGGCACGTGGGAACGGCTGGCGATCACTGATCGTCCCGAAGGGGTCCGTCTCTCGGTCCAGGTACGACCGAAATCATCGCGCTCGACCATCCTGGGTGTACGCGAAGGTTCGCTCGAGGTGGCCGTCACGGCGCCTCCGGCAGATGGTGCAGCGAACGCCGAGGTGATCCGGCTCCTCGCCCGAGCGCTGGAGGTGAGGAACCGGGACATCGAGATCGCCGTCGGGACCAGCAGCCGCAGCAAGGTGATCGCGGTCCACGGGCTCAACGCCATGGAGACGAGGGCGCGTCTGGAAAGGGCGCGACGATGAGCCGGCGTGCTTCGCCATTCGAGAAGTGGGAGGGGCTGGGCAACGACTTCATCCTCGTCGAAGGCCTACCCCTGAACGCGGAACGCGTGCGTCGGCTCTGTGATCGGCGCCTTGGGATCGGCGGCGATGGCGTGCTCCTCCTGGATCGATCACCTGCGCGCATGGAGGTGTGGAATGCGGATGGCAGCCGCCCCGAGATGTGCGGGAACGGCCTCCGTTGCGCCGCCGCCTGGCTCGTCGCCCAGGGCCTTGCCGTACCGCCCGAGGGACTTCGCGTCGCCACCGACGCGGGAGAGAAACGGTGTGAGGTCGTCGTCGTCGAGCCGGATCTCTACGAGGTGACCGTCGACATGGGCTGCGCCCGGCTCACAGAACCGCTGAGCGTGCGGCTGGACGACCGGGAACACCACTTCACCAGCGTGGACATGGGCAACCCACACGCCGTGACCTTCGAGAGCCATCCGGAGGACGCCATCGACACCATCGCACCCCGGATCTCGATGGCACCTCCCGCCGGGGTCAATGTCGAGCTGTGCCGGATGATCGGTCCTCGTCGCATCGAGGTCCTGGTCTGGGAGCGCGGTGTGGGTCGGACGCTCGCCTGCGGGACGGGCGCCTGTGCGGTGGCAGCGGCTGCGTGCGAGGCGGGGCTCACCCCTTACGAAGCCCCCATCGAGGTGGTGCTGCCAGGAGGCGCACTCACCATCACCGTCGCCTCGGGCACCCGAGCCATCACCATGCGTGGGCCGGCACGCCGTGTCTTCACCGGCCAGGTGGTGAGTACGTGATGGCGATGAACAGCGACTGGGGTGCGGCCGCCAGCCTCGCGGACGAGCTGCGACTGACCGTGCTCGCCGTGGTGGGCGACGAGAACACCCGCGCCTTTCTACCCCGCGTGATCACCAGCGACCGCCTCGTCGTCGCCGAGGATCTCTCGGAGGGCATCTCCCTGGCCGAGACCGAGGTCCCCGACATCGCCTTCGTCGACGTGGGCCTCAACGACGGCGCGGGCCTGGCGATGGTGCATCACCTGAAGGCCCTGGTGCCCGACTCGACGATCTTCGCGCTGGCCGATCAGGACGAGCTGGAAGCCGGGGCGCACGCGCTCGCCCTGGGAGGTGCGGGGTTGTTCCTCATGCCCCTCGGCGGCGATGAGGTGCTGAACGCGCTGAGCTCGGTGCGAACCCGCCTCGCCGAGCGAGGCCTTCGGGCACGCCTGGAGCGCGACTCGGCAGTCACCTCGCGCGCGGCCACCTGGATCGCACGACTCGCCGCCCTCTCGGACGCGCGGGACCGCAGCGCGGCCGCCCAGCAGGTTGCCGAGATCTTCTCCGAGTCGACGGGCGCGGCTGGCGTGGCGGTCTACCTCGTCGTCGGCGACCGGACCACGGAGCTGATGCGCAGCGCAGCCATCGGCGCGCTCGAGCGGGCGCCTTCATTCGGTACCGAGGTGGATCTGCTCGACTACGCGCGCCGGGAGCGCCTCGCCGTGGTGCCCCTGGCGCTGCGCAAGGTGGCGGCTGGCCACGTCGTCTTGCAGACGGCAGCGGCACCCTTGGTCCTCGACGACGGCGCCCCGGGCGGGCGCGGGCAGCCGGCATGGTCCGGCGCTCACGAGGGCATTCATCCCCACGGCGACGACGGTCCAGCGTCCGCACCCGAGTCCTCCGAGCAGAGCGCCCGCCCCTCCTCCTCCATGCCGGCGCTCGCGGGCGATCCGCTGGCGCCGCCCTCGAGGCGCGCGCCGCTGCTCGGTGGCCTCCTCAAGCTCCTGGCGATGCAGTCCACCACGGCGCTCGCCCTGCTCGGGGAGCGCGACCGCGCCTCTGGTGGCGCGGCCATGAAGGACCCGACCTCCAGCGCGTACTCGTTCGCCTACTACGTCGACGTGGCGGGCCGGGAGATCGACAAGGCCCGGCGCTACGGTCGGCGCTTCAGCATCGCCACCATCCTCATCGAGCCCTCCGTCACCGACGCCCCGGTCCGCATCCCGATGCCCCCCCCGGCCGAGCTCCAGCTCCCCCTGAGCGCCGACGTGGACGCCGCCTGGAGTGGACCCCCCGGGGTCCGCACCTCGTGGACCGAGCCTTCGATCCCTCCGAGCGGAGCGCCCACCGGCAAACCGAGTCCCTTCGCCATGGACCCGGCTGAACTCGCCGACGTCCTCCTGGACGCCGCCCGCGACACCGACATCCTCGCCCGCGTCGACGAGAACGAGTTCCACCTGCTCATGCCCGAGACCGCTGGCCTCGACGCGCACGCCTGCTACCGGCGCGTCGTCGCGCGCCTCGCGGCCAGCGACAAACAGGAAGGACGCCTCCCGCGGGGGCTCCTCATGGGCGTCACCACCTTCCCCCACGACGGCCAGAACCTGGCCCAGCTCCTCCGCATCGCCCGCCGCCGCGCCGAGGCCACCAAGGACTCCATCGTGCACCGGCTCCCCCGCGAGGCCCGCACCCTCGCCGAGATCACCGACGCGCTCATCGCGACCGTCTCCGCTGCCGGGAACAGGACCGACCCACCCCCGAGCGTGCCGGAGGCCGCCCGAGGTGGCGGCTCCGTCCCCCCTCGTGCCTTCCCCATCAGCGCCCCACGCCTCCTCGAGCTCGCGCTTCCCGAAGCGGTCGCCCTCGCCACCTCCGCCGTCCGCAGCGCCTTGCGCGGTGGCGCGGCCTTCATCGTCGTCGCCCACCACCCCGGCCTCAGCCTCGGCGCGGCGGTGCGCGGCGCGCTCGGGACGCCGCGCGAAGACGTCATCCTCCACGCCCTCGACATCCGCTCCATCCCCGGATGCGATGACGTCGAGGCGCTGTGCATCCTCGCCGAGCACGGCGCCTATGCCTTCCTGGGAAGGAGCCGCGACGGCCTGATGCGCGGCGTTCATGCCGCCGACCCCCTGCTCGCGGACTTCATGGCCGAACGCATCGGCCGGGCCGCGGGCCTCCGAGTCTTTGGCTGAGTTAGAAAGATCTATGTCGCGCAGGGTGCTCTTGGTCGATTCGGACGTCGAAGCCCTCGGCGAACTCGCCTCTGCGCTCCGCGCGCGCGGCGTCACCGTGGCCAACGCCAATGACGCCTTCGAGGCGGTCGAGCTCGCCTTCAAGCGGCGGCCCGACGCCATCCTCGCCTTCAAGGGCGTCGACGACAATGGCGCCCTCTCGGAGGCCTTCGCCATCGTCCCCGAACTCGCGGACATGCCCATCCTCTACCTGGTCGACAGTGCCGCCGAACTCGGCCCGGACGACGTCCCCCGCAGCGACATCGACCGCATCATCTCCCGCATCTCCGAGATCTCTCCGCGCCCCTCCCGCAACCCCAGCGCGCAGGAGACCCGGGGCGATCTCCAACAGGTCCCCCTCATCGACCTCCTCCAGCTCCTTTCCATCAACCGCCGCAGCGGCGTCCTCGGCATCACCACCCCCAGCGGCGCCGGTGAAGTCCGCCTCGCCACCGGCGAAGTGATCGACGCCGTCTACCGCCGACTCGAAGGCGAAAAAGCCCTCTTCCGCCTCCTCGGTGAGCGTGACGGCCACTTCGCCTTCACCCCGGGCGAGCCCGCCACCGTCCGCCGCATCCTCGGCCAGACCTCCACCTTGCTCCTCGAAGCCATGCGCCAGGTCGACGAGGCCCGGCGCCGCCGCGTCGAGCTTGCCCCTTCCGGCGAAGCCTTCTTCCTCGACGAGCCCCAGGCCGACGAAGGCTGGAGCGGCGAGACGGGCGCCCCCTCGATCACCGCCGGGGCCCCCACCCGCCGCGGCGAAGACTCACGCCCCTCCAGCTTCCCCACGGCGCGCCCCGACTCGGGCACCGTCTCCCTCCCCACCGCCCAGTTCGCCTCCCCCACCCCGCCCACCATCACCCCACCCACCATCGAGGACATCCCCCCGCGCCGCCCCAGCTCCGTCCCGCCCACCTTGCGCGCGGCCGATCCCGAGCTGCTCGCGCGGTACGGCTTCGGCTCCAGCCCCCCCGTCCCTTCCCAGGCCGAGCGCGACGAGGTGGCGGCCCAGGTGACGACCCTCCTCCAGATGCCTCACCACCTCGACGAGCTTCTCGACGAGGTGAACGCCTCCGACGTGACCATCCTGGAGGTCCTCCGCGGCCTCCTCCAGGAGGGCCGCGTGCGGCGCGTCTCCCTGGCCGACCTCACCACCCCGTTCGCGCCCCCCGAGCAGCTCCCTGTTCTCCGCTCCCTCGTCAGCCGCCTGACGCGCCTCGGCTTCATCCCGCCCCCCAGCTTGATGATCGCGACCAGCAGCCGTCGGATCCCCACCCTCGCCCACGCCGTCCGCCGCATCGCCGACGCGACCGTACCCGCAGAGCCGCCCCCGCGCGCGTCCCTTCCTCGGCCGCTCGGTGTCCTCCGCCTCGGTGATGGGGTGGAACTCTCGCTGATGGGCCTGCCCGCAGAGGACGCCTTCTCTCCCACCTGGCCCCTGGCCCTGCATGGCGCCGCCGCCGTCATCCGCCTGAGCGACGCCGGCGGCGAAGCCCTGGCGGCTCACTGCCAGACCCTCGAGCTCCTCCTCCTCGACGCCGAGAGCCTGATGGGCTCCTTCGACATCGCCGCCCCGGGCCACATCGCCGCTTTGGTCCGGGCGGCGCTGGAATCCGCCGCCGGAGTCTAGGGCAGCGAGCGCGACGCGCTGACGATCGCGCGAGGCGTTCCATCGACACGAAGCGTCGCACCGACACGAAGCGTTGCACCGACACGAGGCGTTGCACCGAGGCGCAACCCGCCTGCGCTCGCCTCCCGCACCCGCGTCGACGCCGGCAGACCCTCACCACGGCACGAAGAAAACACCGCCATTTTCGCCGCACTGCGTCGTGATCTTCCGCAGATTTCCCGTGTGACTCTTCTGCTATGGTCCGCCGCCGCGGCGCGGTGGCGCCGCCCAAGAGAGGAGTTCGTCAACGTGCTCATCGGTGTGCCCAAGGAGATCAAGACACGCGAGTACCGCGTAGGCATGACGCCGGCAGGCGTCCGCGCACTCGTCGACAATGGCCACCGCGTGCTCGTCGAGACCGCTGCTGGAGAGGGCAGCGGCCTCTCGGATGACGCCTACGTGCGCGCGGGCGCCACCATCGTCGGCACGGCGGCCGATGCATGGGGTGCCGAGATGGTGGTCAAGGTCAAGGAGCCGCTGCCGGCGGAGTACCCCTACTTCCGCAAGGGCCTCGTGCTCTACACCTACCTCCACCTCGCCGCCGAGGCAGAGCTCACCCGTGAGCTCGCGCGCACCGGGGTCCAGGGCGTCGCGTACGAGACCATCCAGCTCCCGGACGGCTCGCTGCCGCTGCTCCGGCCCATGAGCGAGGTCGCCGGCAAGATCAGCGTCCAGGTCGGCGCCTCCTGCCTCCAGAAGGAGCGCGGGGGCAAGGGCGTCCTCCTCGGCGGCGTGCCGGGCACCCGCCGCGGGCGCGTGGTGATCCTCGGTGGCGGCGTCGTCGGCCGCAACGCGGCCACCATCGCCATCGGCATGGGCGCCCAGGTCACCGTGCTCGACGTCCGCGCCGACACCATGGCCTACCTCGAGGACGTGTTCGGCGGTGCGATCGAGACGCTCTACTCGAACGCGGCCAACATCGAGGCGGCGGTCGAGCGCGCGGATCTCGTCGTCGGCGCGGTGCTCCTGCCCGGTGCCAAGGCCCCGCGGCTCGTCACCCGCGAGCTCATCGGCCGCATGGAAAAGGGCAGCGTCGTCGTCGACGTCGCCGTCGACCAGGGAGGCTGCATCGAGACCTGCCGGCCCACCACCCACGACAACCCCACCTACGAGGTGGATGGCGTCGTCCACTACTGCGTGGCCAACATGCCGGGCGCGGTCTCGCACACCAGCACCTGGGCGCTCACCAACGTCACGGTCCCCTACGCCGTCTCCATCGCCAACAAGGGCCTCGAAGCGGCTGCCAAGGCGGATCCCGCCGTGATGCTCGGCATCAACACCTACGGCGGCCACGTCACCTATGGTCCGGTGGCCACGGCGCACCGCATGGAGCACCTGCCCGTCGAGCGGGCGCTGGGCTGATCGGGAGCGGGTGCTCGTGGGATCCGAGAAGTCAAAGCGAAAGAAGATCGCGATCATCGGCGGGGACGGCATCGGCCCCGCTGTGACCCGCGAAGCGAAGCTCCTGCTCGAGGTGTACCGGGACAAGGCGGGCCTGCCCATCGACCTGTGGGAGCTCGACCTCGGCGCCGACCGCTTCTTGCGGGACGGCACCACCTTCCCCAAGGAGATCCAGATCGCCATCCAGCGCGAGTGCTCCGCCGTGCTGCTCGGCGCCCTGGGTGACCCGCGCGTGCCCGGCCTCGAGCACGCGCGCGACATCCTCTTCGGCATGCGCTTCGGCTACGACCTGTACGCCAACATCCGGCCCGTCAAGGCGCTCAGCGACAAGCTGGTACCGCTGAAGGGTCGGGGGGCGAAGGACGTCGACCTCGTCGTGTTCCGAGAGAACACCGAGGGCATCTACGTGGGCATGGGCGGGCAGTTCAAGCGCGGCACGCCCGACGAGGTGGCGATCAACGAGGACGTCAACACCCGCAAGGGGGTCGAGCGGATCATCCGCGCGGCGTTCGAGTATGCCCGGTCCCATGGCCGCACCCGCGTCACCATGGCCGACAAGTCGAACGCCATGCGGCACGCGCACGAGCTGTGGCTGCGGGTCTTCCACGAGGTCCGCGCCCAGTACGGCGACATCAGCTCCGACCACGTCTACGTCGACGCGCTCTGCCTCTACCTCATCCAGGACCCGTCCAAGTTCCAGGTCGTGGTCACGAACAACCTCTTCGGCGACATCGTGACCGATCTGGGCGCGGCGTTTCAGGGAGGCCTGGGGATGGCGGCGAGTGCGAACGTGCACGCCTCGGATCCGAAGCGGGTCGCCCTCTTCGAGCCGGTCCATGGCTCGGCGCCGCCGCTCGCGGGCAAGGACATCGCCAACCCGTTCGCGGCGCTGCTGACGGTCGGGATGATGCTCGCGCACCTCGGGTGGCCCGACGAGGAGAAGCGCATCGAGCGCTGGGTCACCCAGGCCGTCGACGAGGGCCAGTGCACCGTCGACGTCGGAGGCACCCTCGGCACCCAGGCCGCCGCGGCCTGGCTGCGCGAGCGCGTCGCCGCCGAATTGTGAACAAGGTCACTCCCGGGGTCGCTGTCGCGACCCTGGCCTGGTGATCCCACCCCCTTCATCAAACCCCACGGCCTCGCCCTCACGGCCACGACGTCCATCGCGACGCCGGCCCGGTGACCCCCGCGACCCCCCCCGCGATCCGCCGAAAATTCAGCCACCCGGAGCGCCTGTGATACGGCAGCCTCGATGGGCGCACTGACCGCGGTGGATCCCAAGGAACTCCAACAGAGCGCGCCCGCCGAGGCGCGCCACGAACGTCTGGGCGGTGCCCGGGCCGAATTCGTGGCGAACCTCGGCCGGAGAGCGACCGAACTCCGGGCGGCCCTCGCCCAGGTGGAGGCCGAGCCACACGCCGCCGTGCTCCGCGAGGAGCTGGGACGAAGGCTGCATGCCCTCGGCGCTGCGGCCCGGCTGCTCCGCTTCGCCAAGCTCGCCGACCGGGTGGGCGAAGCCCAGCTTCTCATCGACGCCCCCGGCGAAGGCGAGATCCTCCGAGAGGCCGAGCTGACCACCCTGCGCGCCACCCTCGACGAGCTGCCCGCCCTCGCCTGGGGACAGGCCGCGCTGGGCGAACAGCACCCGCGCGCTGCCGGCACCCGCGGCGGCGCCAGGCCCGACGGCGCCCAGGCCTCGCCGCGCTCCTTCCAGAACCCTCCCCTCGTCCCGGGATCCGCGGGCGACGCTGCGACGCTCCTCTCCCCCCACGGCGCCTTCACCCGCGCAGGGGAAGCGAGCTGGGACGAAGGCCTCGTCGAGGGCATGGCCTCCCTCACGGCCCTCGTCGTCGGCCCGGCCCCCCTCGCCGACGCCCTCACCGACGAGCCCGCGGGCTTCGAGGTCGAGCGCACCGAGGATCCCACCACCGCCCTCGACCTCGCCCGCGCCGTCGCCCCCGACCTGCTCGTCCTCGACGCCGAGCTGCCGGGCGCCCGCGCCCTCGTCGAGGCCCTCATGAGCGACCCGCTCACCGAGGCCACCCCGATCATCGTCGTCGGCCACTTCGCGCGCCCCGACGACGCCGCCCCCTTCCTCACCCTCGGCGTCGCCCGCGCCCTCCCCCGCCCCGCGTCCCCCGACACCCTCCGCCGCGCCGCCGCCGAGGCCGCCGCCACCTACGTCCGCGGCGAGGTCACCCGCGCCCCGCTCGGTGAAGTCAGCCTCGACCAGCTCGGCGCCCGCCTCGCCGAAGAGCTGCGCCGCGGCCTCTGCGACGCCGCCGAAGCCCGCGGCCGCGGCGCCCGCGTCGATCTCGGCGAAGGCGCCGAAGTCCTCGGTGCCCTCTGGGGCGCCGTCGCCCGCATCCGCGACCTGGTGACCATCCGCTCCCAGGGCACCGTCCGCTTCTCCCCCCGCGGCCCCGAAGGCGCCCTCCCCCTCGCCCCCTGGCTCGGTCCCGACCTCCACACCCCGAACGCGCGCGCCGTGCGCGCCACCGCGGGCCGCCCCCAGTCCAGCATCTCGCCCATCCAGCGCGCCGCGAGCGACGCTACCCCGGGCGCCAGCATCTCCCTCGAAGGCCTCGCCGTCGTGGTCGCCGACGACGACCCCGCCGTCACCTGGTTCCTCGCCGGCGTCCTCCGCGCCGCGGGTGCCCATGTCCTCGAAGCCCACGACGGCGCCCGCGCCCTCGACCTCGCCTTCCAGGCGAGCCCCGACCTCGTCGTCTCCGACGTGGTCATGCCGCACCTCGACGGCTTCGCCCTCTGCCGCGCCCTCAAGCGCGACGTCGTCCTGCGCGACGTCCCGGTGATCCTGCTCTCCTGGAAGGAAGACCTCCTCCAGCGCCTCCGCGAACTCGGCGCCGACGCCGACGGCTACCTCCGCAAGGAAGCCAGCGCCGCCGCCATCGTCCAGCGCGTCAGCGAGGTCCTCCGCCCGCGCCAGCGCGTCACCCAGCGCATCGCCGCCGGTGGCGAGACCCGCGGCCGCCTCGACGGCATGACCACCCGCACCCTCCTCGCCCTCGCCTGCGCCCGCCGCCCCGAGTCGCGGGTCATGGTCCGCGACGCCGCCTTCCTCTACGAAGTGCAGATCCACGGCGGCCGCCCCACCTCGGCCACCCGCACCGCGCCCGACGGCACCTTCCAGCGCGGCCCCTCGGTGCTCGCCGCCTTGCTCGGCGTGGGCTCGGGCCGCTTCGCCGTCTGCCCCACCGACGACGCCGACGCGCCGCCGCCCTCCGCCCGCCCCGGCTTCGAGGCGCCCCTCGCCGAGCAGCTCCTGCCCGCGATCGCGGCAGCCCGCGGCGCCCAGCGCCTCCTCGCTGGCCCTGGCCTCACCCAGGTCGAGCGCGTCGTCATCGACGGCGAGCGCCTCTCCTCGTACGTCGACGCCACCCCGGAGCCCGCGCGCGCCTTGCTCCGCCGTCTCATCGCCGGCGCCTCCCCGCGCGCCCTCCTTGCGGGCGGCCAGGCCCCGGCCCGTCTCCTCGAGGACGTCCTCTGCGACGCCGCCGCGCATGGCAGCGTCAGCCGCATCCTCGATCGCAGCGGCGAGGACCTCCTCGCGCCCGCGATCGCCCGGGAGGCCGACGTCCTCCGTGGCCGCCGCCGCACCAGCAACGCGGCCGAGCTTCCCCCGCCGCCCGACTTCACCCCCATGGAGCGCGCGCTCGCCGATCACGAAGCCGACAGCGTCGAGGCGCCCTTCAGCGACGGCCCCTTCAGCGCGCCCTTCGTCGACGGCGACGTGGAGGTGGTGGAGAGCGGCGAGGTCCTCAGCGCATCGCACGCCTTCGAGGAGGACGACGCGACCTCCGGCGACATCGCCATCGAGGAGCTCGGTGACGACGAGCACGGCACGCGCCCGCGGTTGACCCGCCCCTGGGAGCCCTTCGGCAACCTGCCGCCGCGCGAGATCACCCCCGAGCCGCAGGCCACCGACGACGACGGCTTCGACGAGATCACCGCGCACCGCACCACCCTGGTCGGCCCGGCGCCCGAGGTACAGACCAGCGCCACGCCGGTCTCGCCGCTGGCCGCGCAGCCCTCGCCGGCCCCTGCGGTTGGCGCGAGCGCCGCGGGCGCCGCGGGCGCCGCGGGCGCCGCGGGCGCCGCGGGCACCTCGAAGCCGATGAACTCAGCGAGCGCCGGGAGCGTCGCCAGCGCTGCGAGCACGTCGAGCGTCGCCAGCAGGTCGAGCGCGATGAACGGCTCGAGCGCCGGGAGCGCCCCGAGCGTGGCCGTGGTGGGCACCTCGAACCGCGCCCATGGGACCAGCGCCACGGCGGCGTACGCCGTTCAGGGCACCCGACTCCCGCCCGTGGTCACCGTGCTGCCTCCAGTCGCTCCTGCGCCCGCAGCTCCCGAGGCGACCCGCGCTCCTGTCGCGCCGACCGCGCCGACCGCGCCAGCCGCAGCCGCTGCGCCGGCGCGTGACGAGCGTCCGCAAGCGCCCCGGCCGCTCACCACGCTGGGCTCCCTCACGCCGCCGCCCGTCCTCGAGACGGCATTGCCGGCGAACCACCGCATGGCGCCGCCGCCCGATCTCACGCCGTCGCCCACGCCGCGCCGGGTCCGCAAGCCGTCGGCATTCGCACCGTCGCCGCCGGCGCCGGCCCCGGCCGAGACGCCGCGCGAGAGCCGCACCACCATGTGGGTCCTGCTCGCGGTCGCTGCCTTCGTCTTCGCCGTGGGCGCCCGCCTCGCCCGGGAGCGCGACCTCCAGGCGACGGTGCCCCCGTCCGCGCCGGCCCCCGTGCCCGAACTCGAAGAGCCCGCACCGGAGACCCCGGCCGAGCCCGCGTCGTCCGCCGCCACCGAGCCCCTCAGCCCGGGGGACACCCTCGAGAACCCGGTGCTCCCGGAGGACGCGCCCCTGCCGGCCGACCAGAAGCTCCCCGCGGGCCAGGGCCTCGTCGAGATCGTCGCTGGTCCCAACGACGAGGTCTTCATCGACGGCCGCCTGCTCGGCAAGGGCACGGTCCGGGCGTCGATCGAGCCCAAGGAAGGCGCTCACGAGGTTCGCGCGCGGCTGCGCGGCGAGGAACGCGTGCGCTTCATCCAGGTCAAAGCGGGCCGCATGACCCGCCTCCGCCTCGCACCCCCCTGGCGGCGTTGACCGAGCAGGCGCCTCTCGGCCCCTGCGCTCCCGAGGGTCGCCCCCCTGGTTTTCCGGCCCCCACCCTCCCGAGGGTCGCCCCCCTGATTTTCCTCGCAGACCACGCCGCGGGGCTGGCCGCCCCTCGCACCGCGCACGCTGCAGGTCACGTGGCCGGGCTGGCCACCCGGCGCGTGCTCGCCCTTCGCGGACTCGCTCGCCGCACGCCCGTCCGTGCCTGACCGCGCGCCGGTCCTCGGCTCCGGGCCTGCGCCGGCCGCTGCGGCCGACCCGTGCGCCTGGCCGTCGAGGTGACGCGCGGGGTCTTCGGGCCCTGCGCCATGCCCGTGGCGCTCTTCGCGGAGGCGCGGGTCGAGCCCGCCTTGCTCACGGCACGCTTCGCCCGGGTCCCCACCTTCGTGGCGCCCTCGGCCACCGTGCGCGCCGCCGCCGCCCCCTTGCCCGTGAGCTTCTTGGCAACGGATCGCACCGCAGCGGCCCCCTTGGCCAGTGCGCCCCGAGCACGAGAGCGCGTCGACGTCGACCGGGTGCTGGTGCCCGCCTTCGTGTCCGCAGAACCCGTGCTCCTCGTGCTCGTGGTGCGCTTGCCACCCGACGCACGTCCCTTCGTGGAGGTCGTCTCCTTCGCTCCAGCGCGGCTGCGCGTCCCCTTGGCCTTCGCCGTCGTCCCCTTGGCCGCGGTCTCCTTGGCGCCGGCGCGCTTCGTCCCGCTGCTCCGGGTCGCTCCTCGCTTGGCGGTGGTCCGCTTCGCCGTGCTCCGCGCGGTGGCGCCTTGCTTGGCCGTCCCGCGCTTGGCCGTCCCGCGCTTGGCCGTCCCGCGCTTGGCCGTTCCGCGCTTGGCCGTCCCGCGCTTGGCCGTTCCGCGCTTGGCGGCAGCGCGAGCAGGCGTCTTCCGCCCGGTCTTCCGCGTGCTCGCCCCGCGCCGCCGTCCCGTCTCGGGCGCTGCCTCTTGCATCGCCTCGCGCACCGACTTCGCCAGGATCTGTCGGATGTCCTGGGTGCGGACCTCCTCGAAGCGCACCTCCATCCGCAGCCCCATCTCCTCCAGCCGGTCCGAGTTCACGCGCTGGTCGATCTGGGGAAGCATCGACGTCTCTTCTTCCTTCACGTGGTGCGTCACCACCTCCTTCAGCACCTCGCAGCGAGCGTGAAAGCTTTCGTCACTCGGCTCGGTGCTGAGCAATTTCTGCAAAGCGAACTCCACGAGCGCGTGCTCCTCGTATGCCTCGTGCAGCTCGACGTCGTCGAGCGCGTCCGCGACACACGGGTAGAAGATCTCCTTCTCGATGGTGGAGTGCGCGACGAGCGCTGCGGCCAGCTCCTCGACCAGACCGCGCGTCTCGCCGGGCTCCGCCGCCTCGATCTGCTCGAAGAGGGAGTCCACTTCCTTGTGCTGCGTCTTCAAAAGTTCGGTCGCCTTCATGACGGCTCCTGCTTCAGGTTCGGCGCGGCGCGCTTCCTCAGGCGCCTGCGCTGCATTTCGCGGAGGGCTGCGTGTGCGCGAAGCATGCCAAGCGATGCACGCAGCGGAGCGAGCGCAGCGCGCACGGCGCGGCGTGCGGCGCACCTCGCGCCGAGGATGGGCACCTCACGTCACCCACGATCGGGACGGCAAAACGGAGCGCCTCCGCGCAAAGCTACCCACCCGCGCTGACGAGAGACCACCCACGCCGCAGTGCGTGGCGCTGCGCAGCAACGCGCCGTGAGCCGGGGGCGACCTCGCGGATCGCCCAGCGTGGCGGCGATGCGCGGCATCGCGTGGCGGCGAGCGGGTTCGCCTGGCGTGGCTTCTTTCGGGCCTGGATCTGCAGCGCGAGGGAGGGAGGCGGTGGAGGTAGGCGCGGTGGCAGGATGCGCGGTGGGCGTGTGAGAACGCGCGGCATGGGCGCCGGGTGGCGCGAGGAGCGCTCTTTCAGGACGCGCGCCACCCGTCCCTCGTCGAGGCGCGACCGCACGGCCTTGCGCGGCCCTGCGTTCCACGAAGGAACAGGGGTAGCGACCCTCGGGAGCGCAGGGGTCGACAGACCCCTGACCCAGGGTACGCCGTCCTAGGGCGCGCCCCACACGCTGAGCTGCGCGGACGTATCGGCGTCGACCGTCGCTGGCTCGCGCTGCGGCGCCGAGGCGCGGGCGCTCGTATCGAAGGCGAGCGTCTTGCGGAACAGCATCATCGCGGCGAGCGGCATCATGTCGCGCCGGTTGAACGCGCAGGTCGGATCCAGCGACAGGTCGCACAGGAACGGGGCCGAGCCGAAGCGACCGTAGAGGACCAAGTCGCCCCACCGGCTGGAGTAACGCTCGCCGAGCACGGCCACCTGAGGATCGCGCCCCACGCCCTCCAGACCCGACGCCACCGAGGTCAGATCCCGGCCGTACACCCGCCGCCCGGGCATGGCGCCCAGCCCCAGCGCCGAGAACGCCGTGGAGAAGATGTCGACCACCTCGGTGGGGGCCCCGACCCGCCGCCCTCCATACAGATCGTCCGGGAAGTGCACGTAGAGCGGCAGCGTCAGCGGGGCCTCCGCGAGGTCCACGGCATCGCCGAACAGCGCCTCGCTCGAAGGCCCGCTCGAGACGTCACCGGTCACGATGAACAGCGTCTCGTCCCAGAGCCCGGCGCTCTTCAAGGCGCCGATCAGCGCACCCACGGCCCGGTCTTGCTCTCCGAGGGCGATGGCGCTCAGGTCGCGGATCCTGTCGTGGTCGTTCGGGCCGAGCGCCTTGTTGCGCCGCCGGCTCGCGCGGACCCGGGCCATCACCTGCCCGGCGCGGCGCGGCTCGATCGGCCCGGCATAGTCGACGGGCTTGAGCGCGCCGAGCTCCTTCGCGCTCACCTGCCACGGCGGGTGCCCCCCGCGGGCGTGGATGAACGCGAAGAGCCGCACGCTCTTGTTCTCGCGCGCGACGTCCGTCACCCAGGCCGTGGCACGATCGATCGGCGTCGTCGCCGCGTCGCCGCTCGCGGGCGGGTGCTCGAAGAACGTGCCCCAGGCGGAACCGAACCCGAAGGCGCCGAAGCTCATGGGCACGCCGGTGAACATCGCGGTGCGGATGCTGCTGTCCCGCGCCACCGCGTTGAGGGTGGTCATCCGCTCCGAGAGGCGCGAGCCCAGGTCGACGAGCGCATGGGCTTGCGGTGGCACCCCGGTGAGCAGCGACCCGATCACCGAGGCGGTGATCGTGCTCGGCGCCCGGTGCCGATCGAAGGTGGCCGCCGTCGACCCCAGCTCGGAGAGCGTCGGCAAGCGAGGATCGGCGCGCCCGCTCCACGGTGGCAGATCCTGACGCTCCACGCCGTTCAGCGCCACGACCACCACCGCCCGCGCGCGCGGGACCGTCGGCGGCGGCTCGGGCGGCCCGATGAGCGCCGCGTCGCCGAACAGGATGCGGCCGCCGCGCGTGCTCCGGACGGCGCGCAGCTCCAGCGAGACCACCCGGCCGGCGAAGGGATCGAGGGGGATGTCCACCTCGGTCCACGTCGCCTTGTCGGTCCCGGTGACGTGGAGCTGATGCAGGAGGATCGGCTCCTTGCCGTCCTCGATCACCCGGATGTCGGCGTCGCCTTCGCCGGGGCCGAGCATGCCCACCGAGGCGCGCAGGCGGGTGGTGCGCGCGGGCCGCACCGGGCAGCGCACGGCGCCTGGCGCGCGGAGCGAGATCGACCGGTGCGGCACCCCGCCGAGCGCCGCGCCCGCGGCGATGAGATCGCGGCGCGTCGGTGCGCCGTACGCCGAGGGCAGCTCGTCCGGCGTGCCGACGCGGATCCAGTCGACGTCGGCAAAGGCCTGCTTGTCCACGCTGCGGCCCGAGAAGCGGACGGTGACCGTGTGCAGGCCGCGATCGAGGGGCAGCGTGGTGGTGTTGGTGGATGCGATGCGGATCTGGTCGCGCTGCAGGCGCACGGTGCCCAGCACGAAGTCGTCCAGGCTGATCGTGGCGACGCGGGAGGCGAGGCCGATGACGCGCATGGAGACGAAGACCGGGCTCGCCTCGGGCAGGACGAAGGTGATCTTGATCTGGCGCTCGGAGATGCGGGCCCAGGTCGATCCGGCGTGCTCCACGGCGAGGACGCCGGAGTGGAGCGGCGCCTGGAGGAAGGCGGAGCGGGGCTGGTCCTCGAAGGGGTGGGGCTTGGCCTCGGTCGGGGATCCGCCCCAGGTCATGCGTCCGGGGAGGTTGAGCGCCGACCAGTCGAAGAGGAGGCCGCGGTGCTCGACGTCGCAGCCAGGGAGTTCGTCGGCGAGCTGGATCAGCTCCTGGGCGCGCGGGGCTTCGGGGGGCGGGACCTCGGCCGAGGCGGTGGCGGCGCTCGCGGGCAGCTCTCGGGGGGCGGCGTCGCAGCCGCGGCAGCCGGAGAGGGTGAGGGCGAGCGTCGCGAGGGCGGACGTCGCCAGCGAGGCCAGGAGGTGGGGTCTGGATGTGGCTCCGGCTCGCACGCGGACGGTCTACTACCACCGCGGGCGGTCAGGTCGATCAGGAACGGCCTCGGGTGGGGGCGCAGGGGGTCGGGCAGGGAGCGACCCCAGCGGGGATCGGGGGGGCAGGTCCGGGTGGTGCGGGGCGAGGTGAGCGGGGTTGGGCGGGGGGAGTGCAGGGGACCGGAGGAGAGGGGTCGGGGGGCGAGGGGGTGAGGTGGGGGTGGCGAGGCGCGAGGGGGCAGGGGTGGAGGGGGGAGGGTGCGGGGGGCTGGGTGGGAGGCCTCGGGGGTCGGCGAGGGGGGTCGGATGGGCGGAACAGGAGGCCGCAGGGGTCGGCGAGGGGGGGCTGCTGTGGAAAAAAGGAGGGGTGGGAGGGTGGCGAGGGGGGTTCGACGGGGGGTCGGGTGGGGTGATGGGTCGACGAGGGGGGTTCGACGGGGGGTCGGGTGGGGCGACGGGTCGACGAGGGGGGGTTCGACGGGGGGTCGGGTGGGGCGACGGGTCGTCGAGGGGGTTCGACGGGGGGTGGAGGAGGGACGGGAACCCGACGGGCGAGGCCGCCGGGGGGCTCGGTGAGGAAGAGAGTTCGCCTGGAGGAGGGGGCTCGGCCCGGGGACGATCAGCCCGCGTGCGGGGCGAACAGGGCTTCGGCGTCAGGGCCCGAGGGCGGCGCGGTGAGATCCAGCTCGCCGGTCACCGGGTCCACGTCCTCCACCCGACGGCGTGCGCGCAGGTACTGCCGCACCGCCTCGTTCTGCACCAGGATCGGCGCGAGGAGCGTCGCGCGGGCCGTCGCGCGCTCGGGCGTGTCGCCAGCGGTGTAGGCGATGATCAGCGCCACCGTCTCCAAAAGCAGGTTCTGACCGCGCGCTCGGGCGGCCCGCACCTCGCCCCAGGTCAGATCGTTCTTCGGCACCTCCAGCGCCTTCCTGTACTGCTCCGCCAGCTCAGCGAGCCGCTCCACGTGCCGGGTGAGGCCGATCTCGGTGACGAGATCGGCGAGCGGCGCGTTCGGGCCGCGCACCTTGTCGAGGATGCGATCCACCTGCGACAGCTCCTCGACGTAGACCAGCGAGGTGATCGCACCGACGCCGATCGGAAACACCTCGCGCAGGAACGTCTCCACCTTGGCGGCGAGTCCGTCGGCGGGCGTCGCTACCTCGGCCTGCGCGCGTGCCGCGTCGCGCAGCGAGCTGAGGGTGCGATCGAGCTTCGCGTCGATGGGCTTGAGCACCGCGTCGAGCGGAGGCGGCTGCGCGCGTGCGGCCCAGCGGGTGTCGAGGGTGCGGGTGAGGGTGTCGTGCGCGAGGGCGGCGCGCGCATGCGTGGCGATGGGTGGAAGCCCCAGTCCGTCGGCGGCTTTCACCACCTGGGCGAGGGCGAAGAGGCGTCGGCCCGTCGATAATTCGTAGAGGCTGAACAGCGAGGAGAGATCCGTGGTGGCCATGCGGCTCCTTTCGCCTGCTCTGCGGAAAAGGAACAGCGGCGCAGAGCGGCAGCGGCGATGCTCGCCGAAGGCGATGACCTCGGGAAGCCGGAAAGCGTGCCCGCGGGCGAGGAGATCGTGCCGCGCGGCCATGACCCCACAGAGGCCATGGCACGGCTTCGTGCGTCAGCCGCGTCCGGGCTTCTCCCCGAACAGCGGCAGCGCGAGCTGCCCGTCATCCACGGCGTGCTTCTTCCCCCTCCCCTTCACGGCTCCGCCTCGCCCTGCCGGCGCCCCGTGCGTCCCCGCGGCGCTCCGGGCGGGTGACGCCTCGCGCGGCGCCTCCGCCTCCTCCTCCACGGCGTCGAGCAAGCCGGGATCGTCCTCGCGCGTCGTGTTCACCCGCCGTGACACCGGACGCAGCGCCAGCACCTTCGCCGGCGCCGGACGCATCAGCGCCTCCACCTCGTCCAGGTTGCTCCCCTCCACGTCGAGCCACGCATCGACGTCCTCGGGCGCCAGGAGCACCGGCATCCGATCGTGCAGAGGCGCGACCACATCGTTGGCGGCCGTGGTCAGGATGACGAACGTCCTGAACCCCTCGCCCGTGGTCGGGTCGTGCCAGGTCTCGTGCAGCCCGGCCAGGTGGAGCAGACCGCCGCGCTGCGGGTGGAACCACACCGGCTGCCGCGCCCCCTTCGGCCCCGTCCACTCGTAGAACCCGTCGGCCGGGATCACGCAGCGCCGCCGCGCGAACGCCTCACGGAACGACGGCTTCTCACGCACCCCCTCCGCGCGCGCGTTCACGTGGCGCCGGGCCTCGGCCGGATCCTTCACCCAGCGGTTGAGCAGCCCCCAGTTCGCTTCGACCAGGACGCGGCCCCCTGCCGCCGAGGCGCCCCCCGCTCGCCCGGAGCGAGGTGCCTGCGCGCGCGGTCCAGCACCCCGCGTCCGGCCAGAGACCACGGCTTCTTCCGCGTTTTCATCCCGATCCGGGGGGGCCAGGTGAAGGATGAGCTGGGTGGTTCCCGGAGCGATGTTGAAGTGAGGTCGATAATGAGATCCAATTTCATCATCGAGCGGAACCAGGAGAGCCTGGGCGAGCGCGCCGAAATCCGGGACAGTGAGGGTATAACGCGCACACATATTCCCTAGCCTAGCGAGGCGGATGCCCCTACAAAAGCGCCGTTCGCTCGGGAAGAGCAGGGCCCGTTTGGGTTTCGCCGCACAAGGCTCCACGGAGGCCGCGCATGGTCGATAGTTTCGGTACGAAGAGCTCCCTCACGACTCACGGCAGCAGCACTTACACGTATTTCAACATCACCAAGGCCGGGAAGCCGGTCGAGCGGCTGCCCTTCTCCCTCCGTGTTCTCCTCGAGAACCTGCTCCGTTACGAGGACGGGCGCGTCGTGCGGCGCGAGCACGTGGAAGCCGTCCTCAACTGGGATCCCAAGGCGAAGCCCAGCCAGGAGATCGCCTTCCACCCCGCCCGCGTGCTCCTCCAGGATTTCACCGGCGTGCCCGCCGTCGCCGACCTCGCCGCGATGCGCGAGGCGCTCGCCAAGCTCGGCGGCGACCCGATGCGCATCAACCCGCTCCAGCCCGCCGACCTGGTGATCGATCACTCGGTGCAGGTCGACAGGTTCGCCACCGGCCTCGCCGCGAAGCAGAACGAGGAGCTGGAGTTCGAGCGCAACATCGAGCGGTACAACTTCCTCCGCTGGGGCAGCCAGGCGTTCATGAACTTCCGGGTGGTGCCCCCGGGGCAGGGCATCTGCCACCAGATCAACCTGGAGCACCTGGCCAGCGTGGTGATGCGCAACGACGCGAGCCTGGCGTATTTCGACACGCTCGTCGGCACCGACTCGCACACCACCATGATCAACGGCCTCGGCGTCGTGGGCTGGGGCGTCGGCGGCATCGAGGCCGAGGCGGCGATGCTCGGCCAGCCGATGTCGATGCTCATCCCCGAGGTGGTCGGCTTCCGCCTCTCCGGCAGCTTGCCCGAGGGCGCGACGGCGACCGATCTGGTGCTCACCGTGACCCAGATGCTGCGGCAGAAGAAGGTGGTCGGGAAGTTCGTCGAGTTCTACGGCCCCGGCCTCTCGGCGCTCTCCTTGCCCGACCGCGCGACCATCGCCAACATGGCGCCCGAGTACGGCGCGACCGTCGGCTTCTTCCCCGTCGACGAGGAGACGCTCTCGTACCTGCGCTTCAGCGGCCGCCCCGCCGAGACGGTGTCGCTCTGCGAGGCCTACTGCAAGGCGCAGGGGATGTTCCGCACCGACGACACGCCCGACCCGGAGTACAGCGACACGCTGTCGCTCGACCTCGGCGACGTGCAGCCGTCGATCGCCGGGCCGCGCCGGCCGCAGGACCGGGTGCTGCTCCGCGAGGCGAAGAAGGCGTTCCGCACCTCGCTCCAGAGCATGCTGGAGAAGGACTTCGCCGAGGCGGACAAGGAGGCGGTGAGCCGCTACCTGTCCGAAGGCGCAGGCAGCGAGGCGGCCAAGCACGTGGCGCTGGAGAAGGTGATGCGCCCGGCGGACGTGACCCAGGGCGAGGCGCGCTACACGCTGCGCCACGGCGCGGTCGTGGTCGCGGCGATCACCTCCTGTACGAACACCTCGAACCCGGCGGTGATGCTCGGGGCGGGGCTGCTCGCGAAGAAGGCGGTGGAGCGCGGGCTCACGGTGAAGCCGTGGGTGAAGACGTCGCTCGCGCCCGGCTCCAAGGTGGTGACCGACTACCTGAAGGAAGCGGGCCTGATGCCGTACCTGGAGGCGCTCGGCTTCCACCTCGTGGGCTACGGCTGCACGACCTGCATCGGCAACTCGGGCCCGCTGCCCGAGGTGGTCGCCGACACGGTGCGCGCGAACGATCTGGTGGTCGCCAGCGTGCTGTCGGGCAACCGCAACTTCGAGGGCCGCATCAACCAGCACGTGCGGATGAACTTCCTCGCGTCGCCGCCCCTCGTGGTGGCCTACGCGCTGCGCGGGGACGTGGACGCGGACCTGTACCAGGAGCCGGTCGGCTACGATCGGAACGGGCAGGCGGTGTTCCTGAAGGACATCTGGCCGAGCACGGCCGAGGTGACCGAGGCGATCCGCGAGGCGGTGAAGCCCGAGCACTTCAAGCAGCAGTACGACGACGTGTTCAAGGGCGACAAGGCCTGGCAGACCTTGCCGGTGCCCGAGGGCAAGACGTTCGCATGGCAGGACGACTCGACCTACGTGCGCCGTCCGCCGTTCTTCGACGGGCTGAGCCGTGAGCCGGCACCCCTGAAGGACATCGCGGGTGCGCACGTGCTGGCGCTGCTCGGGGACTCGGTGACCACCGACCACATCTCGCCGGCGGGCAACATCGCCAAGTCGAGCCCCGCGGCGAAGTACCTCCAGGAGCACGGGGTGAAGCCCGAAGACTTCAACTCGTACGGCGCGCGGCGCGGCAACCACGAGGTGATGATGCGCGGCACCTTCGCCAACATCCGGCTGAAGAACCTGCTCCGGGCAGGGGAAGAAGGCGGGATCACGGTGCACGTGCCGAGCGGCGACAAGGAGACGATCTACGACGCCTCGATGCGCTACCAGAAGGACGGGACGCCGCTCGTGGTGATCGCCGGCGCCGAGTACGGCACCGGGTCGTCGCGCGACTGGGCCGCCAAGGGGACGATGCTCCTCGGGGTCCGCGCCGTCATCGCCAAGAGCTTCGAGCGCATCCACCGCTCGAACCTGGTCGGCATGGGCGTGCTCCCGCTGGAGTTCACGAACGGCGAAGACGCGCAGTCCCTCGGCCTGACCGGGCACGAGACGTTCGACATCGGCGGGATCGCCAAGGACCTCTCCCCGGGCAAGAAGCTCGAGGTCAAGGCGACGGCGAAGGACGGTTCGGTGAAGACCTTCACCGTGCTGACCCGCATCGATACGCCCAACGAGGTCGATTACTACCAGCACGGGGGCATCCTCCAGTTCGTGCTGCGCAGCCTCGGCGCCTGACACCTACCTGCTGACGCGCGCCCCGGGTTCAGCTACAGCCCGGGGCATGCTCGATCCCCGCTACGTTGCCGATCACGTCGATGAGGTCCGCGCCGCGCTGGCTCGCCGTTCTCCGGCGGCCGCGGCGTCCCTCGGGGAGGACTTCGCCGAGACGGTGCGCGCGCGCCGTGCCGCCATCCAGGAAGTGGAAGCGGGGCAGCAGCAGCGCAACGCCGAGAGCGAGGCGATGGCCAAGCTCGACAAGAAGTCGCCCGAGTTCGCGGCGAAGCGCGACGAGCTGAAGGCGCTGTCGACCCGCATCAAGGAGGGCGAGGCGCGCCTCTCGGAGCTGGAGAAGAAGCTCGGCGAGCTGGTCGCGGTGGTGCCGAACATCCCGGATCCCTCGGTGCCGGACGGGTCGGACGAGTCGGGCAACGTGGTCGTGCGGACCGGCGGCGAGAAGCCCGAGTTCGCGTTCACGCCGAAGGCGCACTGGGACATCGGGACCGGCCTCGGCATCCTCGACTTCGACCGGGCCGCGAAGCTCTCGGGCTCGCGCTTCACCGTGCTCTTCGGTGCCGGGGCGCGGCTCGAACGGGCGCTCATCAACTTCATGCTCGACCTGCACACCCGCGAGCAGGGCTACGTGGAGGTGCTGCCGCCCTTCCTGGTGAAGGACTCGGCCCTCTTCGGCACGGGCCAGCTGCCGAAGTTCGAGGAGGACCTGTTCAAGATCCACCGCGGCGACGCGGAGCGGAACTACGACCTGTTCCTGATCCCCACCGCCGAGGTGCCGGTGACCAACCTGCACGCCGACGAGATCCTCGACGCGGCCTCGCTGCCCATCGCCTACGCGGCGTACACGCCGTGCTTCCGCGCCGAGGCGGGGAGCCACGGGCGTGACGTGCGCGGTCTCATCCGGCAGCACCAGTTCGACAAGGTGGAGCTGGTGCGCTTCGCGACGCCGGAGACGTCGAACGAGGAGCACGAGCGGTTGACCCGGAACGCCGAGGAGGTGCTGAAGCGCCTGGGCCTGCACTACCGGGTGTCGCTGCTCTGCGCGGGGGACATGGGCGCAGTGTCGCAGAAGACCTACGACCTCGAGGTGTGGCTGCCGTCGCAGGGGGTGTACCGGGAGATCTCGAGCTGCTCGAACTTCGGTGAGTACCAGGCGCGGCGCGCGCAGATCCGCTACCGGCCCGAGCCGAAGGCGAAGCCGCGGCTGTTGCACACGCTGAACGGCTCGGGGCTCGCCGTGGGGCGCACGCTGGTCGCCATCCTGGAGCAGTACCAGCAGGCCGATGGCAGCGTGGTGGTGCCCGAGGCGCTCCGGCCCTTCATGGGGTGCGACGTCATCCGGGGCCGGTGAGGATGGACCCGGAGCAGGGCAGCGACGGCGAGACGGCACCGGAGGCTTCGCCGCGGTCAGGCTCGGGAGAATGGGAAGGTTCCGACGCGTCGTCGGAGGCGCGGGCGAGCATGGCGCCGGTGTCGTCGGAGGCGCGGGCGAGCATGGCGCCGGTGTCGTCGGAGGCGCGGGCGAGCATGGCACCGGTGTCGTCGGAGGCGCGGACCAGCATGAGCCCGGTGTCGTCCTCGCGGCTGGCGTCGCGGAACGCCAGCCCGGAAGCGCTGCCCCGCGGGGGGATCTCGCGGGACGAGAAGTCGCGGGCGCTCGCGCGGGGCTGGCTGCTCACCATCTGCAAGCGTCATCGTCAGGAGCTGCTGAACGACTGGCTGGAGAACGTGCTGGCGCTGCCGCCTGGGCGCACGCGCTTCGCGGATCGGCCCATGACGGAGGTGATGGACACCATCCTCGCCTGCCTGGGGGCGTTCACCGACATCCTGGAGACGGGCGGCGAGCAGCTCCTGGAAGAGCTGGTGACCGAGCTGGTGGAGCAGCGGCTCGCGGACGGCACGGCGGTGGGCAGCCCGCTGCTCGCGGCCTCGCAGTTCCGCGCGGCGGTGGCCGGGGTGCTCGACACGATGCACGTCGAGCCGCACGACGAGCCGCTGCCGCCGGCGCTCGACGTGCTGCTCGCGGCCGACGAGCTGCTCTTGCAGTTCGAGCACCACTTCGCGGAGGCGTACACGCGCCGGGCGTTGCTCGCGTCCGAGGAGCGCTACCGGGAGATCTTCGAGCTGGCGACGGACGTGATCGCCACCCTCGATCGCGGCGGGCGGCTGACCCAGATCAACAACCGGATCGAGCCCTTGCTCGGGCAGCCCGCGGAGGCGTGGCTGGGTCGCCCGCTGGAGGAGATGGCGACCCCCGCCGACGCACCCACCGTGCGCGACGCGATCACGGCGGCGGTGGGGGGGGTCCCACGTCAAGAGCTGTCGGTCCGCTGCCCGGCGCGGGACGGCGCGATGCGCATGATGTCGTTCGCGTTCTCACCCCTCTCCGGAGGCGAGGCGCTCCTCGTGGTGATGCGCGACGTGACCGAGGAGGTGGCGCGTCGCGCGCAGATCCTGCTCGGTGAGAAGCTCGCGTCGATCGGTCAGGTGGCGGCGAGCGTCGCCCACGAGCTGAACAACCCGATGGCGTGGGTGATGGCGAACCTGGAGCAGATCCGGGGCGCGTCGGTGCGCTTGCTCGGGGTGGGCCGGCGTCTCGACTTCGACATGGAGCTGCTCCGCGCCATCGAGTCGATCGACACGGCGTGTCACGAGGCACTGGCCGGGGTCGAGCGCATGCGCGACATCGTGACCGACCTGAACGTGTTCTCCAGCAGCAACGAGCGGCGTCCAGAGCGGATGGACCTGGTCGACGTGATCGAGCTGGCGCTGCGGATGACCGGGCCGCAGCTCAGCCAGCTTTGCCGGATCGAGCGGTCGTACGGCGACATGCCTCCGCTCATCGGCTACCCGGGCAAGCTCTCGCAGGTCTTCGTGAATCTGTTCCTCAACGCGGCCCAGGCGATGCCTCCGCGGCCGCGTGACGAGAACGTCGTACGTGTAACGACGCGCTACGAGGCGGGATCCCACGAGGTGGAGGTCGAGGACAACGGGCGTGGCATGACCCCGGAAGTCCTGGAGCACATTTTCGACCCCTTCTTCACGACCAAGGAGCAGCACACGCGGGCCGGAATCGGGCTGTGGGTGTCGCGGAAGATCCTCGAAGAACAGCGTGGGTCGATGGTCGCGACGAGCACCCCGGAGGTGGGAACATGCTTTACCATCCGGCTCATGGGGCTCGGCCCCGAGGAGATTCCCATGGCGCGCCCGCCCTCTCAGGCACCGCCTCCGCCGCGGAGCTCGACGGTGCTCTTCGTGGACGACGAGCCGATGTTGCTGAGCGCCTTTGCGCGGGCGTTCGAAGGGCAGCACGAGGTGCTGATCGCGTCGAGCGGGGAGGCCGCGCTCGAGATCTTGGGGGCGCGCGAGGGGAAGGTGGACGCGATCATCTGCGATCTGTTGATGCCGCAGATGAGCGGGATGGATCTGTACGACGCCGTGGGCGAGCGCTATCCGGCGCTCCGTCCGAGGATGGCGTTCATGTCCGGCGGTGCGTTCACGGCGCGCGCGCGGGAGTTCGTGGAGCGGGTACCGAACCCGAAGATCGCCAAGCCCATCGCGCTGGGTGACCTGGAGAGGGCCATCGCGGATCTCTTGCGCCAGAGCGAGCGGGCTTCGAGCTGACGCGCCGGGGGCGTGCGGGCGAGGGGCAGACGGTCGGAAGCAGGTCGTCGGGCGCTGGCTCGTGGGGCTGGCTTATGCTGGCTCGTGGCGCTGGCTTGCTAGAGTGCAGGTCATGGGATCGCAGGCGTCGGGGGTGCTCGTGGAGAGGGTGAATCACGCTCGTTACGACGGGCAGCGGGAGGGGTTTTACGAGAGCTTCTTCCAGCGGGCCAACCACCCCACGCGTCCGCTGGCGTTCTGGGTGCGCTACACGCTGTTCAGTCCTGCGGACCACCCGGAGCTGGCGCGCGGGGAGCTGTGGGCGATCCTGTTCGATGGCGAGACGGGGGCTCATCATGCCGCGAAGGAGGAGCTGCCGTTCGCGAGCCGCTGCGGGTTCGCGCGTGATGGCTTCTCGGTGACGGTGGGTGATGCGCGCCTCGCGCCGGGGCAGCTCGCGGGGGCGGCGGGCGCAGGTGCGGAGAGGATCGGCTGGGATCTCTCGTGGGAGGGTGGAGAGAGGCCGCTCTTGCTGCTGCCGAAGGCGCTCTACGAGGCGCGGCTGCCGCGGGCGAAGAGCCTGGTCGGGGCGCCGCTCTGCGTCTACCGAGGGACGATCCGGGTGGGTGAGCAGGAGATCCCCGTCGACGGGTGGGTGGGGAGCCAGAACCACAACTGGGGGACCCGCCACACCGATCGGTACGCGTGGGGGCAGGTGGCGGGCTTCGATGGGGCACCGAAGACGTTTCTGGAGGTGGCGACGGCGCGGCTGAAGCTCGGGCCGATCTGGACGCCGCCAATCACGCCGCTGGTGCTGCGGCACGAGGGGGAAGAGTTCGCGCTGAACTCGGTGCGCGACCTGATCCGGACGAAGGCGGTGGTGGAGGGGTTCTCCTGGCGGTTCCAGGCGGAGGACGAGCGCGTGGCGGTGGAGGGGTCGCTCCACGCGCCGATCGAGGACTTCGTGGGGCTTCGCTACGAGAACCCGCCCGGGGGCGACAAGCACTGCTTGAACACGAAGATCGGCTCGTGCGAGCTGACGGTGCGCCGCAAGCGGGCAGGTCATGTGGTCTCCGTCGAGACGCTCCGCGCGGACCGGCGCGCCGCGTTCGAGATCTTGACCGACGAGCGCGATCACGGCGTGCCCATCCGGGTCTGACCCCGAGGGCTGCGGGCCGAGGGCCGGCGCGAGGCTGCATGAGGCGAGAGGGCCTCGCGCGGAGGAGCGCGGTGTCGGAGCCGAGGCGTCAGCGTGGTGAAGCGTCGGCGCGGTGAAGCGTCGGCGCGCATGGACGCGGGCGCCGTGGACCCTTAGGCTGTCGCGCGTCAGGCCGGTCAGGAGGCCTGGAACTGGAAGGAGAGCGAGAGATGAGCCTCAAGCACCCGAAGATCATCGTGGCCGCGCTGGACACCTCGCAGCGCGCGGCAGGCGTCCTCGAGGAGGCGGTGGATCTGGCGCAGAAGCTCGGGGGAAAGGTCCTCCTGGTGCGCGCGGTGGGCATCCCGCACGAGATCCCGCCGGAGGCGCTGAGCGCGACGCCGAACGCGGTGCCCGAGATCCTCGGGCGCATCGCGCGGGAGGACCTCGAGCAGCGTGCGCGCGCGGTGCCGGAAGGGCTGCTGCACGGCATCCAGGTGCGCACGGGCGTGGGGTGGCAGGTCATCTGCGACGAGGCCGACGCGGCGGACGCCGACCTCATCGTGATCGGCTCGCACGGGTATCAAGGGATCGATCGACTCCTCGGAACGACGGCGTCGCGGGTCGTGAACCACGCGACCCGCTCGGTGCTGGTGGTCCGGGAGAAGCCGGTGAAGTCGGCCTGAATCAGCGCTGGGCCGCATCGGCACGTACGCCGGCGCGGCCCAGATTCATCCGCTCTCTGCGGCCCGCTCCGAAGCCACAGGAATTGTCGCGCAGCGACCGATGTGCAGGGCAGCTGTGCCGCACTGCAGCGGGCGGAGATCGGGGTCGTCGTCCGTGCTGCGGAGCTGACGGGAGCCGGGGAGCGTGAGATGCTCCGCCCGAGCGCGTTTGGGCGACCACCCGGAGAGAGAGCATGAGACGAGCGGCTTCCTGGTTCCTGATGGCGATGACGCTCGGCAGCACGGGCGCCGCTTTCTTCGCGTGCTCGGCGACGAGCGATGGCAACGGCTTCACGAGCGGCACCGGGGCGAACGGCCAGGGTGCGGGTACCCCGAGCGGCACGGGGGGCGAAGGCGGCGTGCTCTTCGACACCGACGGCGGCACGGGCTGCACCGGGGAGAGGTCATGCTCCGCGAGCACGAACGAGGTGCTCTGCAATGGCCAGGTGCTCACCGCGTGTCCGGCCGACCAGCGCTGCGCCAACGGCGAGTGCATGCCCCCGTGTCAGGCGGCGGAGATCAACAAGAGCACCGTCGGCTGTGACTACTACACCGTCAATCCCGACGTGACGTTCTCGGCGGGCGCGTGCTTCGCGGCGTTCGTCGCCAACACCTTCAGCGCGCCGGTGGAGATCAGGGTGGAGCGCGATGGGGTCCCGCTCGACGCCTCGACGTTCGCGCGCATCCCCTCGGGATCGGGGCAGTCGATGACCTACGCGCCGCTGCCGAACGGGATGCTGCCTGCTGGTGAGATCGCGATCCTGTTCCTGGCCCAGTTCGGTCCGGAGCGGCTCTACACGCCCGCATGTCCCGCGGGCGTGGTCCCGGCGGTGAGCAACGAGGACGCCGCCTTGCACGGGACGGGCATCGGCAAGTCGTTCCACATCCGCACCTCGGCGCCGGTGGTGGCGTACGACATCTTCCCGTACGGCGGCGGCAAGAGCGCGATCACCAGCGCGACGCTGCTTCTGCCGACGACCGCGTGGGACACCAACTACGTGGGCGTGGCGCCCTACCAGACGACGTCGAGCAGCGCGGACTTCTTCTCCTGGCTGCAGATCGTGGCCGCCGAAGACAACACCCAGGTGACCATCAGCCCCACGGCGGCGATCCAGGGCGGAACCGGGGTGCCGGCGACGGGCGCCGGGCAGCCGATGAGCTATTCGCTCCAGCGAGGGCAGGTGCTGCAGTTCAGCCAGGCGCAGGAGCTGAGTGGTAGCCCGATCCAGTCCACGAAGCCCATCGGGCTGTTCGGCGGCAACCGCTGCATGACCATCCCCGCGTCGAGCAGCGCGTGCGACGCTGGCCACCAGATGATTCCGCCGGTGAGGGCGCTCGGTCGCGAGTACGTGGCCGTGCGTTACCGGTCGCGCGTGGACGGGGGCAACGAGTCGGTTCCGTGGCGTCTGGTCGGTGCGGTCGGTGGCACCACGCTCACTTACGAGCCTTCCCAGCCGCCCGGAGCCCCCTCGTCGCTGGAGACCGGGCAGGTGGTGGAGTTCAACTCGCCCGGGCCGTTCACCGTGCGGAGCCAGGACAAGGAGCATCCCTTCTACATGTCGGCGCACATGACGGGCTGTTCGTCCGTGTCGCCGTCTCCGGTGGGGTGCCCAGGCGATCCCGAGTCGGTCAACGTGATCCCGACCGAGCAGTACCTGAACAACTACGTGTTCTTCACCGACCCGACCTACCCGGAGACGAACCTGGTCATCGTGCGCAAGCGGGGCGCGAACGGCTTCGCCGACGTCACGCTCGACTGCGCTGGCGTGCTCGGCGGCTGGCAGCCGGCAGACGCCAGCGGAATGTACGAGTACACGCGCTTCGATCTGGTGCGTGGGAACTTCCAGCCCCAGGGCAGCTGCGACAACGGCCGCCGCGAGATGAAGAGCGAGGAGCCCTTCACGCTCACCGTCTGGGGCTGGGGCACCTCGGCGACGGGCGGAGACATCTCGAACCCCAACGTGTCCGGCTTCTACACCCAGTACTGCAGCTACGCGTATCCGGCCGGTGCGAGCGTGCAGGCGATCAGCAACGTGGTGGTGCCGACCGCTCCGCAGTGAATCCCTGAACCAGCGCGCGTGGCGAACGCGCGTGACGAGCGCCCTGCTTTCAGGACGGGTCGATCGAGGTCTCTCCGAGGGGCGTCGAGGAACTCGGCCAAGGAAGCAGGGCGTTGGCGCGTTCTGTCACGCCTTGAGCGGCGTGACGGGATGGGGGGCGCTGCTCGCACGCGCCCTCGCCGAGATCGCCACGCCGACGAGGATGACGACCGCAGCGATCCAGGTGGAGAGCGGGATCGTCTCGCCGCCGAAGAAGGCGCCCAGCGCGATGGCGACCATCGGGTTGACGTAGGCGTAGCTGGTGGCGATCGCCGGTCGGACCCGTCGGAGGAGGTAGCCGTAGGCGCTGAAGGCGACGATGGAACCGAAGAGGGTCAGGTAGGCGACGGCGATCAAGGAGCGCGGCGAGGGAGCGACGGTGATGCGCTCGCCGAGGAGGAAGCTCACCCCGAGCATGGCCACGCCGCCCGTGAGCATCTGGGCGGCGGTGGCCATGGGGCCCTTGGGCAAGGGCAGGGTGCGGCTCTGGAGAGAGCCGAGCGCCCAGCAGACGGGTGCGAACAGGATCAGCAACGCGGCCGGGTGCGCAGCCCGCAGCTCACCGCCGGCCTGGAGCAAGGCGGCGCCAGCGAACCCGATGAGCAGGCCGAGCCACTCGACCCGCGAGGGCCGCAGCGCTCCGGCGACGCCGCGGGCCGACTGGACGGTCGAGAAGAGCGCCATCCAGAGCGGCATGGTGGCCACCACGACCGCCGCGAAGCTCGAGCTGACCCACTGCTGACCGACCGCCACGAAGCCGTTCCCGCAGACGAGCAGCAGCGCCCCGGTCCGCGCGGACGCCCCCCACTGGCGTCGATCGGGCGCAGGCACGCCCGCCAGGCGAAGCGCTCCGTACAGGAGACCACCGGCCGTGATGAAGCGGATGGCGGCCATCAGGAAGGGAGGGAGCGTCTCGATGGCCACCTTCATGCCGAGGTAGGTGGAGCCCCAGATGAGGTAGAGCGCGGTGAGCGACGCCGCGATCAAGAGCCGCTCCTTGAGCGCCGGGGAGAAGCTCGGCGGGGTGGGTCGACGGGCGCGCCCTGCCCGCGCCGGCGCCGGCGCAGGTGGTGGTGGGAGATCGCACTCGGGCGCGACGAGGGTGGTGTCCGCGGTGGGCATGCGGCCTAGCTTGGTCGGGGATCGCGAACCAGCACAGATTCAGCCGACCGTATTTGCCACCAGTACAGTTGGGGCGAGGGCGCTTCTGTGCTGGTCGTCCCACCGAGCAACTGTACTGGTAGGAGGCTGTCAGGAGACGGTACAGTTCATGACCATGCGAGCCGCCGACGGGAGCCCCGAGGTGCACCTCTACGAGCAGGTCATCACCGAGATGGCCGCGTTGATCGATGCAGGCGCGCTACGGCCGGGCGATCGGCTCCCCTCGGTGCGGCGGCTCAGCCGGCAGCGGGGCGTGAGCGTGGCGACGGTGGTGCAGGCCTACCTGGGCCTGGAGGATCGAGGGTTGGTGGAGGCGCGCCCGCAGTCCGGACACTACGTGCGCGCGCGGCGAGCACCGCTCCCTCCCGAGCCCAGGTCGCCTCGGCCCACGACGACCGCGTGCAAGGTGAGCGTGCGAAGCCTCGTCACGCGCGTGTACACCGCGGCGCGCGACCCCAGCATCGTGCCCTTCGGGGCCGCGTATCCGAGTCCGGAACTCTTGCCCACGGACAAGCTGAACCGGATCCTCGCCGTCATCGCTCGGAGCGCGGGGTGGGCCGGGGTGGCTTACGATCCGCCGCCCGGCCTTCCCGCGCTGCGCCGCCAGGTGGCGCGTCGGGCCGTCGACGGCGGGTGTGCGCTCGGGCCCGACGAGATCGTCACCACCAGCGGTGCCACGGAGGCGCTGCACCTGTGCTTGCGGGTCGTGGCGCGCCGCGGAGAGACGATCGCGATCGAGTCGCCGACCTACTTCGGGCTGTTGCAGCTCGTCGAGAGCCTGGGGATTCGCGCGGTGGAGATTCCCTCGCTCCCGCGTGCGGGCATGGACCTGGACGCGCTGGAGGAAGCGCTCGGGCGGCACCGGATCAAGGCGGTGGTGGCGATCCCGAACTTCAGCAACCCCCTGGGCGCAGTGATGCCCGACGAGTCGAAGGAGCGCCTGGTCGGGTTGCTGGGGCGCCGGGACATCCCGCTCATCGAGGACGACACCCACGGGGATCTGCACTTCGACGACGTGCGCCCGCGGGTGGCGAAGTCGTTCGATCGGCGTGGCCTGGTGATGCTCTGCTCGTCCTTCTCGAAGACGCTCGCGCCTGGTTACCGGGTGGGCTGGGTGGCCCCTGGGCGGTTCCGGGACGCGGTGGAGCACCTCAAGTTCGCGCAGAGCGTGGCGTCGCCGACGCTGCCGCAGATGGCGGTGGCGCAGCTCCTCGAAGAGGGAGGCTACGATCACCACCTGCGCGCGCTGCGGCGGCGGCTGGCCGCACAGGTCGTCCGGGTCAGCGAGGCCGTGGCAGAGCACTTCCCAGCGGGCACGCGTGTCGCCAGGCCCGCGGGGGGGTTCGTGCTCTGGGTGGAGCTTCCTTTCGGCGTGAGCTCCCTCGACCTGCACGCGCGCGCCATGGAGAAGGGCATCAGTGTGGCCCCGGGGCCGCTGTTCTCGGCGAAGCACCGGTTCTCGAACTGCGTGCGGTTGAACTGCGGCTACCCCTGGACGGACCAGCTCGATCAGGCGGTGCGGACGCTGGGTCGGCTGGTCGGAGAGCTCTCGGGAAGCTGAGCGAGGCAGGATGCGCGGTGCGCGCCGGCGGTCGTCCGGACGACGCGAAGGGCTCGCCAGGAGTTTCATGGAGGGAGTGAGGTGATGGATCTGTCTCTGAGCGTCCTCGATCAGTCGCCCATCCGCGCGGGGAGTACCGCGGCCCAGGCCATCGCCGAGACGCTGGCGCTGGCCCGGGTCGCCGACAGGCTCGGCTACCGTCGCTACTGGCTGGCTGAGCACCACAGCGCCGGTGGCTTTGCGGGATCGGCGCCGGAGATCCTCATCGGCCGTGTGGCGATGGAGACCCGTCGGATCCGGGTGGGCTCCGGGGGGGTCATGCTGCCGAACTACAGCCCCCTCAAGGTCGCCGAGTGCTTCCGCATGCTGGAGCTTCTGTATCCAGGGCGCGTGGACCTCGGCCTCGGGCGCGCCGCGGGGGGGATGCCGCGGGCGGCGAAGGCGCTCGGGACCTCGGATCTGGAAGGCGAAGCGTTTGCCGAGAAGCTTCGCTTGCTCCTCGACTTCCTCGTCGACCGCGTGCCGCAAGGTCACCCCTTTCATCGTGTGCACGCGGTGCCGCGGGGAGTCCGTGCGCCCGAGGTCTGGCTCCTGGGCTCCGGGGTCGAGAGCGCGGAGCGGGCGGCGGCGCTGGGGATCTCCTTCTGTTACGCGCACTTCTTTGCTCCAGGAGGCGAGGAGGCGATGGCCGTGTACCGGCGGCGCTTCCAGCCCTCGCCCTGGCTCGAAGCGCCTCGTGGCGCGATCGCCGTCTCGGTGATGTGCGCCGAGAGCGTCGACGAGGCGCGGCGGCTGGCGACGCCGTCGGCCTGCTGGGCGACGCGCCTGGTGCAAGGAGAAGGCGGGACGTTCCCCACCCCCGACGAGGTGGAGACGCAGCGACCTGGCTGGAGCGCCGACGAGGCCGCGTTGATCGAGGCGCGGCTCGATCAAGGGATCGGGGGTACGCCGGCCGAGGTCCGAGCGGCGCTGCGGACGATGGCCGCAGCGTACGGCGTCGACGAGGTGGCCATCGTGACCATCGCGCCGGACGCGGCCACCCGGAGGCGTTCCTACGAGCAGCTCGCCGAGGCGTTCGGGCTCGACGCGCAGCGTCCGGACTGAGGGCCGCCGCAGCGCGTCGCGTACGTCGAGCGGCTCGGGCGCGATTGTCGCCCCAGGCCGCTCGTGGGACGCTCCGCTGCATGAGCACGTCACCGGGGAGGAGGCTGCATCACCGCACCTGCACGCTGTGCGAGGCGATGTGCGGGGTCACGATCGAGGTCGAAGCGGAGCGCGTGCTCTCCATCCGCGGCGACAAAGACGACCCGTTCAGCCGCGGCTACCTCTGCCCCAAGGCCACAGCGCTGCAAGACCTCCACGAGGATCCGGATCGGCTGCGGCACCCGGTGCGCCGGGTCCCGGGTGGATGGCAGCGCATCGGGTGGGACGAAGCGTTCGACGAGGTGGCGACGCGGCTGAAGGCCGTCCAGGCGCAGCACGGCCGAAACGCCGTGGGGGCGTACGCCGGAAACCCCAACGTCCACAGCCTGGGCGCGCTCCTCTTCGGGGCCCCCTTCCTGCGCAGCTTGCGCACCAGGAACCGCTTCTCGGCCACCTCCGTCGACCAGCTTCCTCACCACCTCGCGTCGCTGTTCATGTTCGGCCACCAGCTGCTCCTTCCGATCCCCGACCTGGATCGGACCGACCTCCTCCTGGTGGTCGGCGCGAACCCGGCCGTGTCGAACGGCAGCTTGATGAGCGCGCCGGGCATGCCGCGGCGCCTTCGTGACCTCCGCGCGCGAGGTGGACGGGTGGTCGTCGTCGACCCCCGCCGAACCGAGACCGCCGCACTCGCGGACGAGCATCACTTCATCCGGCCTGGCACCGACGTGATGCTGCTCCTTGCGATGCTCCACGAGATCTTCGCCGCGCGGCTCGTCGCTCCCGGGCGGCTCGAAGGCTTCGTCGACGGCATGGCCACGGTGGAGCGCGCGGTGCAGCCTTTCACGCCCGAGCGCGCCGCCGCGATCACCGGCGTCCCTGCGGACGTGATCCGCCGGCTTTCGCACACGCTGGCCACCTCGAAGCGCGCCGTGGTGTACGCGCGGATGGGCGCGTGCACCCAGGCCTTCGGCGGCCTCTGTCTCTGGCTGGTGAACGTGCTCCACGTCGTGACCGGCAACCTCGACCGGGAAGGCGGCGTGATGTTCACCCGCCCCGCGCTCGATGTGGTGGGCTTGACGGCGCGCTCGTCGATGCGAGGCCACCACGACCGCAGGCGGAGCCGCGTGCGTAGCCTGCCCGAGTTCGGCGGCGAGTTCCCCGTGGCCACCCTGGCCGACGAGATCCTGACCCCGGGACCTGGCCAGATCCGCGCCCTCGTCACCTCGGCAGGCAACCCCGTGCTGTCGACGCCCAACGGCCGTCGGCTCGACGAGGCGCTGGCCTCGCTCGAGTTCATGGCGTCCATCGACTTCTACATCAACGAGACCACCCGCCATGCGCACGTGATCCTGCCCCCCACGGGCCCCCTGGAGCGCGATCACTACGACGTGATCTTCCATGTGCTCGCCGTCCGCAACACGGCGAAATTTTCCCCCGCCCTCTTCGCGCCGCCCGCAGACACGCGGCACGACTGGGAGATCCTGGCCGCCCTGACGGAGCGCATGGAAGCCCGTCCCGGCCTGCGAGGTCGCTGGGAGAGCGCGGCGCGCAAGGCCGTCTTCCGCCGTGTCACGCCCCGCCACCTCGTCGACCTGGGCCTCCGCGCCGGACCTTACGGCCTGCGCAAGGGACTGCGCGCGGGCCTGTCGCTCCGGACGCTGGAGCAATCCCCGCACGGCCTCGATCTCGGCCCCCTCACCCCCTGCTTGCCAGGGCGCCTGCTCACACGCAATCGGCGGATCCAGCTCGCGCCCGAGACCTTCCTGAACGACCTGGCGCGGGTCGAGGCGCACTGGAGCGCCAGCACCGCCACGGGCGACGCGGAGGATGCGCTGCTCCTCATCGGGCGACGCCAGCTCCGCAGCAACAACTCGTGGATGCACAACAGCCAGCGGCTGGTGAAGGGCAAGGAGCGCTGCACCGCGCTGATGCATCCGGACGACGCGACGAAGCGCGGCCTCGCCGATGGACAGCGCGTGCGCGTGTCGTCCCGGGTCGGGAGCGTCGACGTCACCCTGCAAGTGAGCGACGAGATCATGCCCGGGGTGCTGAGCATCCCCCACGGCTGGGGGCACGATCGGCCGGGTGTGCGGCTCGGTGTGGCGTCACGCCACGCAGGGACGAGCGTCAACGATCTGACCGACGAGCAAGCCCTCGACGTCGCCACCGGGAACGCCGTCTTGAACGGGGTGCCCGTGCGTGTCGAGGGCATCGAGGCGCCGGCAGAAGAAGCGCCTCGCGGCGTTACGGCCTGAAGCCGCGGATCTGGAGCGCGAGGGCAGACCGGAGGCCTGGGTCCAGCGCTTCCGGGAGGGAGCGGGCTCCCGTCATCCAGCTCATGAGCGCGCCGTAGTAGAGCGAGAAGATGTTGGTCGCGGCCTGCCTCGGGTCCACCTCGGCTCCCACCTCGCCACGCGCTTGCCGGTCGACGACGAGCTGGCTGATCAACGAGAGGAACTTGGCCGTCAACGCGGTGAGCTGCTGGCCATTCGGCCCGTCTGCGCCGGGGTAGTGCTGAACGAACGCCAGCGAGACGCGAGGGTGCTCCCCGTACATCTCGAAGAGACCACGGAAGAGGTACATGAGCTGATCGAGCAGCGAAGCCGGCCGAGGAAGGGTCTGGAAGCGCCCATCGACGGCGGCTGCGAGCCGGTCGTGCATGACCATGCAGATCAGGTCCGGCTTGTCTCGTGCGTAGAGGAACAGCGTCCCCGTGGCCACCTGGGCGGCCTCGGCCACTTGCTTCGTGGTGGTGGCTTCGTAGCCCGCCGTGGAGAACAGGTCCCACGCGGCCTTCTGGATGCGCTCCCGCTTGTCGAGCTTCTGCTGCTCGCGTCGGCGGGGCTTCGTTTTGGTGACCGTACTCATAATTGGTGAGGTGCGGAGTCCAGCGTACGAGGTGGCTACCTTAATTGCCCGGGTCTTGAAACTGGAAACAAACTGACTATAGTCACTGTTGGAGGTGAACAGCATGTCTCCAGGAGCCGCCCGGGATCCTTCTCTCTCTCTTCGTGAGGCGCTTCCGAAGTACTTCGCCGAGAACCACTTCGGAGACGACGGTGGGTACGGCGCCACCTGGGTCACCTTCAAGTTCGGTCCGGTCCCGATCCCTTTCCCGAACACGGCCGCGCGTGTGCGCGCGGTGCGCTACCACGACATGCACCACCTGATCACCGGCTACCGCGCCGATCAGGCGACGGGCGAGTTCGAGATCTCCGCCTGGGAGATCGGGGCTGGATGCCGATCGTACTGGGCGGCGTGGCAGCTCAACCTGGGGGGTGTCGCCGGGGGTGTCCTCATCGCGCCGCGTCGCACCTTCCGCGCGTTCGTTCGTGGGCGCCGCACCTCGTCCCTCTACGGGCGCGACTACGAAGCGCTTCTCGATCGCACGATCGGCGAGGTCATGGCGGAGTGCGGTCTCGATCGGCCCACCAAAGCCCGAGCTTCCGACGCAGTGCTATTCCCATTGGTGGTGGTCGCGGGTCTGATCATGGGACTTCTGTCGATCCTGCTCCTCGTGCTCGTGGCGCCCGTGCTGCTGGCCGTCGGGATGATCCGACGCCTTCGCACCGACAAGGAAGCGCGCGCGACGGCGTGACGCTCGGTCAGGGCTGGAGGGCGGTGACGTACCGATCGTCGAGCACCACCCCATCCCCCAGCGCACCCCGATCGGTGGGGTTGATGCCGCAGTAGGCCACGCTGGCGAGGTGGCGCCACCGTCCAGCCCGCTCCGGCTCGTCGGGGAGCACCGGCGTGGTGCAGGGAAAGCAACCGATGGTGGGAAAGCCCATGAGGTGCAGCGGGTTCTGCAGCGCGTCCGGGTGCTCGGTGAAGTAAGCGTTCAGCGTCTCGCTCGTGACGTGCGCGAGCGGGTGGATGCGCAGCGTGTTCATGTCCACGTCGAGCGCAAACGGCTGCACCCGCGCGCGTGCGCCGCCCTCCCCTCGCCGAAGGGCGCCGATCAAGGCGTCGTAACGTCCTCGCACCGAGCGCAGGGGTGCCGTCTTGCGCAGGTCACAGCAACGCTCTTGTCCCTCGGGCGTGACGTAGAGCAGACCTTCCTCGCGGGTCTGTTCGAGGAAGCCGCGCTCGGGGTGCAGCGTGTGGATGCGCAGGTGGCGGTGGGTGCTCGCGAGGGCGTCTCGCGTCTCGAGCGTCTGCGTGTGGAGCACGCCCGTGTCCACGAAGAGGACGTCGAAGTCGAGTCCCGCCCGATCCGCCATGTGGCAGAGAGCGGTGCCAGCGCGCTGCATGCTGCTCAGGATGGCGGCGCGCTCCCCGAACACCTCCCGCGCGAAGCGGAGGATGTCGAGCGGCGCCGCGTCCTCGAAGCGCTGGTTGAGCGGGACGAGATCCGCTTGGGTGATCCTCACCCTTGCGCCTCCTCACCGTCGCCTTCGTAGTAAGCGAACTCGAACCCGTCGGCGAGGGAGAGGGTCGTGGAGACGAACCCGTCACGGCCCGACTGCATGCGCTCGACGAAGGGCGCGAGGGCCTTCTTGAAGGTGTGGATGTTGTCGCCGAGCACCACCGCGCCGCGTCGCAGCTTGGGCTTGAGCAGGTCGAGCACGGGCATGTACAGATCCTTCCAGCCGTCGAGCAGCACCAGGTCGACGGGCGTCGGGACGTCACGGAGCGTCTCCAGCGCGTCACCGAGGCGCACGTCGGCGAACTCGCCGAGCCCTGCTTCGGCGAGGTGCTGCGTGGCAACGCGGTGCTTGCTTTCGTCGAGCTCGGTGCCCACCACGACCCCTCCACCATTGTCCTTCACGGCGGCGGCCAGGTAGATCGTCGAGATCCCGAACGAGGTCCCGAACTCCACGATGCGACGCGCCCCGATCGAGCGCGCGACGAGGTAGAGCAGCTCGCCTTGCTCGCGGGACACCGAGATGTAGACGTCCTTCATCGTGCCCTTCTCCGCCACGATCTCGCTCAGGCGCTTCCCCTGGAGGAGCGAGGTGGCGACCGTGGGGATCTTCTTCGCGAAACGAAAGACGTCACGCCGCGCATCGGCGTGCAGCCGATCGAGCAAGGCGCGCACCTCGGGGCGGTGCAGCGTCGATCGGCTGAGCGGGCTGGGATGAGTGCGCATCGAGGCTCCTCTGGGTGGGTGCGTGGACCGAGATCTCGGCGTTCCCGTCGGGAAGTATAGGCCGGCGCGCGGTGGTGCACGTCGTCCGAGCATCGAGCCGGGTGATCCGGGTTGCGGCCGCTTCCCGCTGAGCTTAACTCGAAGCCAGTCTGCGATGACGACCAGCCAGAAGAGCACGAGCCAGTCCGCCCGCACCGCCCCAGCGCACGCTCCTGTCCTCGAAGAACGGCGCTTCCTGTTCGTGATCGGCAAAGGTGGCGTCGGCAAGACGACCGTCTCGGGGGCCCTCGCGCTCGCCTTCGCGGCGCGCGGCAAGCGCGTGCTGGTCGCCATGTGCAACACGAAGGAGCGCCTCTCCGCGATCCTCGGCTCGCCCCCCATCGGCGACGAGCTGGTGGAGGTGTCGAAGCGCGTCTGGGCGGTGAACATCTCGCCGGACAAGGCGCTGCGCGAGTACGGCGAGATGGTCCTCAAGGTGAAGACGGTCGCGCACGCCGTCTTCGACAACAAGTACACGAAGACCTTCTTCCGCGCCGTCCCGGGCCTCTCCGAGTGGGCCATGCTCGGCAAGGCGTGGTTTCACGCGACCGAGACGCTCGACGACGGCTCCCCGCGCTTCGACGTGGTGCTGCTCGACGCACCGGCGACGGGTCACGGGATGGAGATGCTCCGCGTCCCCAAGATCATCCTCGACGTCGCTCCTCCCGGCGTGCTGCGCCGCGACGCCGAGGCGGCGTGGGCCATGTTCCAGGATCCACGGCAGGCCGGGGTGGTGCTGGTGACCTTGCCCGAGGAGATGCCTGCGACGGAGACCATCGAGCTCGCGTCGGCGATCGAGACCGACCTCGGACTGCCCGTGCACCGGCTGGTGGTGAACGGCGTGATGGATCCCCTGTTCTCCGAGGAGGAGCGCCGGGCACTCTTGCGCGACGAGCAGTTGCTCGACATCGAGGCGCCCGCCACGGCTGCGGGCACACCGCACATCGCCCTGGTCGCAGGGGCCCGACGCGCCATGCGCGAGTCGGTGCAGCACGAGACGATGATCCGCTTGCGCCGCACGATCACGCTGCCGATGGTCGTGCTCCCGTTCCTCTTCGACGAGGCCTCCACGCCAGCTGGCACGAGGCGGCTCGCCGAGCGGCTGTGACGCCACGGCGAGGCCATCCCCTGGCGGCGCGCCGCGTCGGCCTCGCTTGAGGTATCCTGGCCGGTAATGATCGCTTCGAGCCCCCTCCTGTGGGACGGCCTCTCGCTCCTTGCTGCAGATCGTGCGCTGCACGCTGGGCTCGGTGAGCGCCGGGCGAGCTTCGAGTTCAGTGTGGCCGAGATGCCTCGGCACACGGGCTTCCTGGTGGCCGCTGGTCTCGAAGAAGCCGCGGCGATGCTCGCGCGGCCTGCGCCCAGCGAGGACGACGTGCGAAGAGCCCAGCGCGCCGTGGGATTTCATGACGACCTCGCGCGCCGTCTCGCCACCGGGATCTCGGCCCTCGACATGGACGCGGTGCCGGAAGGAACGCCGATCTTCGCCGGCGCGCCGCTCGCGTCGATCGACGGCCCGCTCGTCGAAGCCCTCCTCGCCTGCGCGGTGATCGCGCCCATCTTGAAGCGTGCCGTGGAGATCGCCACCCGCGCCGCGCGGTTGCACCTGGCGGCAGGAGGTGGCCTCTTGATCGATGGCTCGGCGACGCGCGCGTCGTCCGTCCCCGAGGCCCTCGCCATCGCGCGTGCGGCCCACGTCGGCGGCGCCGCAGCCACGACCAGCGCCGTCGCCGCGAGCCAGCTCGGGATCCCGTTCCGCGGCGAGGCGATGCTCGACTTCGGAGGGCTGTCGGCGGCCGGGTTGCGCGCGGAGGATGGCTGGGGTCCGCCAGACCGCCTGGTCGCCCTCGCCGGCGTCGACGAGGAGGCCCAGCTCGTGGAGGCGCATCGCCTCGACGTCCGGGCGAGCGGCTGGATCGCGCTCGGTCTCGCCGCTTCCGGGGTGTCCATCGCGCTGCGCCACGAGGTGGTCGCGCTCGAGCAAGAGGGGGCCTGGGTGCCGCGGCGAGGCCTGAGCGACCGCGCCGACGTGCTCCCGGGGCGCAAGATCGTGGCCCGTTACCTCGACGCGGACAGCCGAGCCGTCGCCGACGTCGTCCACCTCGCGCACGAGCGCATGCGCTCCCCCCGGGGCCTGGGCGCCGCGCGGTTGCTCCCGCTCGCGCGCGCCGTGCTGCGCAACGGTCGCGCCCTCGAGGCCCCGGAAGCACCGCGCGCCGGTCGCGAGCGCTCCGTGTCCGGCCGACACCAGCTCCCCGCCTCGGTCACCTACCTCCACGCCCCGGCCCCTTACCGCGTGGAGCCGTCCCCCGCCGTCGTCCAGCTCCGCGACGCGGACCCTCGCCGCCCCTAGGTCCTGCGTTCCTCGAAAGCAGGGCCCGCGCTACATCTCCGTGTCCAGCAGCATCTGCGTGAGGATGTAGTTCGCGATCAGCAAGGTCACGCAGCTCTCCACGACGGCCCGCGTCGTGGCGAGGCCGACGCCGCGCGCGCCGCCGTTCGCGTAGAAGCCGTGCCGGCACGAGATCGACGACAGGATGAACCCGAACACGCCCGCCTTGATCAGGCCCATGAACAGATCCTTGGGCACGGCCGTGTCGCGAATGCTCTGGAGGAAGACGCCCACGTCGCCGTCGAGCAAGACGATGCCGACCAGGTACGAGCCCGCCATCCCCAGCACCGAGTAGAGGATGCAGAGCAAGGGGAGCATCACCACCGAGGCGAAGAGGCGCGGTGAAAGCAGGTACTGCACCGGGCTCACGCCCATCGTGGTGATCGCGTCGATCTGCTCGGTCACCCGCATGTTCCCGAGCTCGGCGGCCATGGAGCTGCCGGCGCGAGCGGTCACCATGATCGCGGAGAACACCGGCGCCAGCTCCCGGAGCAGCGACACCGCCACCAGGCCGCCGACCCGCCCCTCGGCGCTGAAGGCGCGCAGCGCGTACGAGGTCTGGAGCGTCAGCACCATCCCGCTGAAGGTCCCGGTCAGCCCCACGATGAAGATCGACTGGACGCCGAGGAACTCCATCGCCGCCAGGAACTGGCTGATCCGGAACGGAGGCCGGAAGAGCCAGGTCAGCGTCTGGAACGTGAGCGTGACGACGTTGCCGATGTTGTCGAGCCAGTAGAGGACCGGCTCGAGCACCTTGGCGAGGAGCTCTTTCCGGTCCGCATCATCCTTCGCCACGGCGGCCCTTGTAACACGGGCCCGGCTATCTGCCGCTGCTCGCTCGCAGCGTCGCCGGGGATGGGAGGGAGGTGAGGAGCACCAGGCTCCGGGGACCGGTGGCCGAGACCACGGCGGCGCGCTGGGCGCCAGCGTCCGGCGGGCAGGTGATCAGGTGGATGCGCAAGGCGTCGCCGCCGAGGGCCTCGAGGAACGGCTCCCCCCACTCGACCAGCAGGGCCGAGCCCTCGGCGCGCAGCTCTCGGAGACCGAGCTGCGACAGCTCCCCCTCGGAGGCGTCGGCGGTGTCCGACCCGAGCCGGTAGAGGTCGGCGTGGGCGATGGGGAGGCGCCCCTCGAGCTGGTGGACCAGGGTGAAGGTCGGGCTGGTGACCGGCACCTCGTGGGGCACGCCGAGCGCCCGGCACAGCGCGCGGGCGAAGAAGGTCTTGCCCGCCCCGAGATCCCCGGTGAGCACGACGAGGTCGCCGGGCTTCAGGAGCGGCGCGAGGGCGCCGGCGAGCCGCGTCGTGTGGCGGCGCGTGGGCAGCTCGATCTTCAAGGCTCAGAACCGGATCCCGACGCCCGCCGTGGCCCCGACCAGGAGCAGGAAGCCCTCGGCGAGGGGGACGAAGCGCAGGTTCCCGAGCTGGGCCTCGATCTGGAGGCCCGGGTAGAACCCGATGATCAACGTCGTGGCGGCGCTCATGGTGAAGCCGGCCTGGGTCTCGCGCTCGAAGGTCGCGCCGCGAGGCCCCTCCAGGTCGTTCGCGCCCGGTCGGATGAACGCTCCGGCCGTGGCCTCCACCCCGAGGTGGATGGCCGTCCCTTCCAGCCCCTTCGCACCCCGGTGCAAGCTCGGCGTGAAGAGATAACGCGCTCCCCCTTCGACCCAGACCGCCGAGGGCCCGGACATGTTGCTGCCCAGCTGGACGAAGGGCTCCAGCACCCCACCGACCGCGTACCCGAGGCGGATGGTCTCGACCACCGAAGCGCCCGTGCCGCGCGCGCCTTCTGCGCGGGCAACCGGGAAGGAGAAGCCGAGCACCGCCGACACGCCGAAGGGCTTCCCACCCGAGTACGCCGGCCAGACGCTGCGCACGGTGGTGATGTATTGCATGCGGGCGAGCTGCTTCTCGGGCTCCTCGGAGCTCGCCGGGTCTGCGGGAGGTGGCGGCTCCGTCGCGAGCGGCGCCGCGGAGGCGGGTGGAGGCGCGGGTGGCGCGGCCGAAGGGAGCCTCGCGAGCAGCGCGGCGCGCTCCCACGGCAGCTCGCCGTCGCCGATGCCCTCGATCCGGACGAGCACGGAGAGCATCTCCTGGATCTGCGGACCCGCCTTGTCCTGCTCGACCTCCCGCGCGACCGACTCGACCCGCCCCGTGGGGCCGTGGAAGGCGATGAGCTCGACCCGCGTCGTCTTCACCGCCGGCTCGACCAGCCCGAGCAGCACCCAGTCGGCGCTGGTCGCGGCCCCGAGGGTCCGGTACTCGTCGACGCTGTCGGGAACACCGTCGAGCACGGCCCAGAGCGACGCGGTGACCTCGCCTTCGGGGACCGCCGTGTGACCCAGGGCGGCGAGACCCCGGACCACGTCGGCCTGTGCCGTCTGTCGGGCGGCATCATCGGTCCCACCGCGCGCGGGGAGCACCGCCACGCGATCGGCGCGCGCAGCTCCCGCGGAGAGGGAGGTCGCGAGGGCCGCGGCGAGGCAGGGTAGCCAGCGGATCATCGGGCGGATGCTAGCGGGGGTGAGGCCTCTCCCCAAGTGGGTGGCTCGTCTCCGTCGGTGGACCGGCCCGACCCGAGCGGGTCTCTCGCCTGGAGATGCCCCCGTGCGCCTCGGTCGGGCGGCTGCGCGTGTGAGCAGGTGAACGTGGAGATGTGTGGATGAGTTCGCAGCTCCGCCGCGACTTTGGGTAGCCTCCGGAGCCATGGCTGCCGTCCCGAAGCCGCCTCGCGCGATGCCTCCGCCTCATCGCCCCGGCGCCGCAGCTTCTCCCGAGCGGCCCCCACGCTCCCCCGCGTGGCCGCCGCGAACGGCGGTCCTCGCGCCCCCGTCCGCGCCAGCTCCGTCCGCGTCGCCTTCGCCCGTGTCTGCCGACTCCATCGACGCGCAGACCCTCGCCCGACCGCATCCCGGTCCGCACGCGGCGTGGTCCCCCCCGCCCTACGCACCCGCCATGACGCCGATGACGCCGCATCCAGCTCAGCCGGCTCATGCAGCGCCGCCCGTCCCGCAGGGACCGATGGGCGTCCCGCAGGGACCGGTGGAGGCGGACTCGCTGTTCGACGACGCGCGGAAGACCCAGCCCTTCTTCCGCGCCGCAGACGTGCCGCGCCCTTCGTACTCGTCCCTGCCGCCCGCCAGCGTCAACGTCGCGCTCGGCTCGCTCGACGAGTTGCAGACCGCACAGCGCTACGAGGTCAAAGAGCTGCTCGGTGAAGGCGGGATGGGCGAGGTCTTCCTGAGCACCGATCGCCTCATCGGTCGTGACGTCGCCGTCAAGGTCATGCGCGCCGAGTACATGGAGAACCACGAGGTGCGCGCGCGCTTCGAGCGCGAGGCCCGCGTGCAGGGCCAGCTCGAGCACCCCGCCGTCGTGCCCGTCTACGACCTCGGGATCCAGGAGAACGGCGAAGCGTTCTTCACCATGAAGCGCGTCCATGGCGAGACCCTCGAAGACATCATCGACGGCCTCGCCGAGGGCGACCCGGAGCTGTCGGCAAAGTATTCACTGCGCCGGCTGCTCAGCGCCTTCAGCAACGTGTGCCTCGCCATCGCCTTCGCGCATGCCCGCGGCGTGCTCCACCGCGACCTCAAGCCGGGCAACATCATGCTCGGCGCCTACGGCGAGGTGCACGTCCTCGACTGGGGCCTGTCCAAGATCATGAACCCCGAGGCAGGACAGACCTCCATCACCACCGATCCTCGCTTCGCCACCAAGACGGCGGTGGGCCAGATCCTCGGCACCCCGGGCTACATGGCCCCCGAGCAGATGCGCGGCGAGATCGAGGCCCAGGGGCCCGCGACGGACGTCTACGCGCTGGGCGCGATCCTCTTCGAACTCGTCACCCTGGAAGGCCTCCACGGGCGGCCCACCTTGCAAGCGCTGTTCAAGTCGACGCTCGACGGCGCCGACGCCCGCGCCTCGGTACGCGCCCCCCACCGCAACATCCCCCCTGAACTCGACGCCATCTGCGTGCGCGCGACCGAGCTCGATCCGAAAGCCCGCTACCAGACCACCCGGGAAATGCACGAAGCCCTGGAGCGCTTCCTCGATGGAGACCGCGACCTCGAGCGCCGGCGCGCCTTCGCCTCGGCGCACGCCGAAGAGGCCGAGCGCGCAGCGGGTGCGTTCGCTCGCGGCGGCGCCCAGGCCATGGCGGCGCGCGAGACGGCGTTGCAGAACGCCCTCGCCGCGCTGGCCTTCGACCCGCACAGCGCCCCGGCCCTGGAGACCCTCGCCAGGCTGCTCCTGTTCGTCCCTGGAGAGATGCCGCCCGAGGCGCGTCAGGAGTTCGACACGAGCCGCAGCGCCGTCTCCCGCGCCGGCCGACGCGCGATGGTCATCGCGTACGCCTGCTGGCTCGCCGGGATGCTCCTCGCCATGCCGCTCGGCATCCGCAGCGTCTCGTACTGGGTCGTGATCGGGCTGATGGTGCTCCTCGTGGGCGGCGCCGTCTGGGCCGCGAGGCGACCCGCGGGCGCGCGCGCCGCCCTCGCCGTCCATGCCCTCGCCGCCGTGGTCATGGGCTTGCTCAGCCTCTGGATGGGCCCCTTCGTCATCGTCCCCGCCCTTGCCGCGAGCCACGCCATCGGCTTCGTGGTCCAGGGGGATCGTCGCTACCACGCCCACGCGATCACGGTGAACGTGCTGGCCATCGCCGTCCCCGTGCTGCTCCAGACCCTGGGGATCCTCCCGCCCTCGTACGAGTTCCAGCAGGCCGGGATGACGGTCATCGCCCGCATGACCGGCTTCCCTCCGCTCATCACCCCGGCGTTTCTCTTGATCATGAGCGTGGCGATGGTCGTCGTCCCGGCCTGGATGATCCAGCGAGCGCGCGCGCGCACCGAGGAGCTGGAGCGCCGCCTCTTCATGCACAGCTGGAACCTGCGGCACCTGCTCCCCAACGCCGCCCGCTCTGCCGCGGCGATCCCGGCGCCTGCGGTCGACCGACAGCGCGCGGCCCGCCCGGCGAGAGCCCGCAAGCGCTGAGCGTCGAGAGAAGCGAAACGTCGAGAGGAGCGGAACGTCGAGGGGGAGCGGAACGTCGTGGGGCGCAACGTCGGCGGGAAACGAAACCGAGGCCGCCACCCGCTCACGCTCCCGGAGTACGGGAGCACCTCGACGTGCTCACCCAGAGGGCCATGACGCGAGCGCCACGTGTCGTGCTCACCTCGATGACCATCGCGTGAGCACCACCTGACGTGCTCACCGACGTCGCGCTTCTGCCGACCACCCGCGTCCTGACGCTTTTAGCGACGCTGCCCGGGCGGCTGCCCCGGCCTTTGCTGCTGCTGACCCGGCGGCTGCCCCGGCCTTTGCTGCTGTTGCCCTGGCGGCTGCCCCGGCCGCTGTTGCTGCTGACCCGGTGGCTGCCCCGGCCTTTGCTGCTGCTGCCCTGGCTGCTGCCCTCCCCGCACCCCTTGCGCCGGCTGCGCCGCCGCTGGCCAGATCTGCGCGCGCACCTCCGCGGGGATCGGGTAGTTCGCCACGTTCCCGTGCGTGTCGTTCAGCACCTGGTTCACGTAGTTCTGGTTCCTGTCCGGCAGCGGCACGTGCTGACCGTTCTGGATGTTGAGGAACGGATCGACCACGTACTGCCGACCGCCCGGCGCCGCCCGGAACTCGTTGCCGCCGTTGTACGCGCGGATCGCTCCGCGCAGCACCAGCCCTTCCGGCGCCTCCGGCAGGTTCGGGTTGTTTCGCCGCAGCCGCGCCAGAAGCCGCCGTGACGTCGCGATGTGCGTGTTGCGGAAGCTCTGCACGCCCTCCCGCACGTTCTTCTTCCAGTCCCAGAAGATGCGCGGGAAGAAGTTGTTCGGCTCCGTCACCCGGTTCTGCGGCCACACCCACTCGTCGGCCACCGGATCCCGCTGCGCGATCCCCACGCCCGCAGGCGCTCCGTAGAGCGGCTCTCCGTTCTCGAACTGCTCCAGCCGGTGCACCGACTCGTGGCACATGATGCGGAGCAAGCACCACGCCTGATCGCCCGCGATCTCCGCGATCAACGCCTCCACGTGCGCCCGCGTCGCATTCTTCCCCTTCACCTTCATCCCGGTGACGGTCTTCGTTGCCTTCAGGTTGCCGATCTCGGGCCCGCCCTCGTACGTCACCGTCAGCTCCAGATCGCCGCCCACCAGCTCTCCGGGCGTCAGCTCGAACTCCTTCTCCTCGCCGGGCGTCGTCGTCGTGCTGCCCCCGCTCAGCCGGTACTGCTGCCGGATCCCGCGGCTCGACCGCTGCGGATCGCGCGTCAGGTACGTCCCGCTGATCGTGAACTCCCACGTCAGCTTGCCCGACGACACCTCTTGCCCCTGGAACTGCACCTTCGCGTGCAGCTTCAGCTTCGGCATCGACGGATCGGGCGTCGGGTGTCCACCCGGCTCGATCTCGTGCTGGCTGTTCGCCGTCGGGGACACCACCTCGATCTGGATCGGCACCGCGTGCGTCGTCGGCTGTGCCGAGCGCGTGGACTGCGCCGGCGTCTGGCCCACCTGCACCCGCGGTTGCGTCTGCGGCTGTGCGGCGGGTTGCGCGGCCGGTTGTGCTGCTGCCGGTTGCTGCGCTGCTTGCTGCCCTTGCGCGGCGGCGGGTCGAGGTTGCGGCACGGGTGCCTGTGCGGGTGTCGCTGCGGCAGAGGGCGTCCCGCTCGATGCGGCCGGCGTGGGCGCTTGCGACCCTGCGGCCGCACCACTGCTCGCCGGCAACCGGATCTGCTGACCCACCTGGATCCGATCGGGGTTCGTGATCTCCGGGTTGAGCCGCAGCAGCGCGCCCACCGACGTCCCGTTCTGCTGGGCGATCTTGCCGATCGTATCTCCGCCCTTCACCCGGTAGTTTTGCCCCGCAGGCGGCGTGATCGCCGGCTGCGGCGCTGCCACGGGCGGTGCTGCTGCGGCCGGTGCACTCGCCGCCGCAGCCGCGGGTGCTCCCCCTTGCGCTGCGGCCGGTGCGGCCGCGACCGGCGTCGCCGCCGCGCCTGGAGCCACTGCCGACGCGCCCGCAGGTGCCGCCGAAGCCTGCGTTGCCGCCGACGCGCCCGACGCGCCCGCCGCTGGTGCCGCAGCCGCAGGCGGTGGCGATCCCACCACCAGCCGGTAGTCCCCGGTCTGCTCCACCGGGAACCGCACCATCCCGCGCCCATCCGTCCGGCGCGCGGCCGACGTCGTCCCGTCGCCCTGCTCCACGTAGCAGGTCACGTCGGCCATCGGGCTCCCGTCGTCCGAGATCAGCTTGAACCACACCTCGTGGTCGCTCACCGCGGCCTTCGACGCGTCACCCTGCCGCACCTCGACCGGCGGGTTGATCTGCACGAACGGCCCGCCGTTGATCTTCACTTCCTTGCCGCGGATGGCGATGTTCGACTCCGCCGTCACGATGATGTCCGGCCCGTTGAGCTGGATCGTCGCGCCGCCCGTGGTCACCGTGATCCGCCCCGCGATGATCTCTCGCCGCGTCGCGCTCTCCGACACCACCGGATCGGCCGCGTCGGCCACCCGCTCCTTGCCTTCCACCTTGCCCATCGTGACCGCGTGCCCCGCCCCGGCCTCGATCGCGTCGTCCTCGCCGACGTTCACCCCCAGATCGCTGCCGATGATCTGCGTCCGGTCCCGCCGCGTCGTCTCCGCCTCGTCGTTCTTCACGACCTTCTGCAGGTCGCGCTCCGAGCGGAGGAACACCTCTTCCAGCCCCGCTTTGTCGTCGAACGACAGCTCGTGGTAGCCCGACCCTTCCGGCGTCGACCGCGTCCGCCACACGCTCTTCGTCTGGTTCGCGGGCAGCCCGTACGGCGGCGGCGCCGCCCCGTTGTATACCCGGCCCACGATCACCGGCTCGTCCGGGTTCCCCTCGTAGAAGTCCACGATCACCTCGTGGCCCACCCGCGGGATCGCCATCATCCCCCAGCCAGCACCGGCCCACCCCTCGTTCACCCGCACCCACGCCGTCCGGTTGTCGTCGAACGCCCCCTCGCGATCCCAGTGGAACCGCACCCGCACCCGCCCGAACTCGTCGGTGTAGATCTCCTGCCCCGAGGGCCCCACCACGATCGCGCTCTGCAGCCCGTGCACCACCGGCCGCGGCGTCTTCTGAGCTGGCCGGATCGCCTCGTCCGCGAACGCGGCCGTCACCCCCAGCGTCCACTCCCCCGTCGCGTCCCCGTGCACCTCCAGCCCGACCACCAGAAGGTTCCGGTCCGGCCCGAGCTGCGGCTTCGGATGACCCGAAAGCCGCACCCCGCTGCCGGCCGACAGCCCGATCACGTTCGACGAGAACTGCACCCCGCGCCGCTCACCCCGCAGCCCGTGCAGCCGGTTCGTCGCCAGCGCATAGCCCTCGTGCTCGCTCACGCGCGCGTGGCTCTTGTCGTCGGCCACCGGCGAATCGTTCGGCAGTTCCCCCGACGCCGGCAGATCGATCCGCCCCATCCCGGGTGCGTACCGGTACTGCTCCAGCAGCTCCTCCCCTTCCCCGAACGCCTCGAACCGGTACGTCAGCTGGTAGCGCGGCCGCCGGAAATCGTAGTCCACGATCGCCGCCTTGCCCGGCTTCACCTCCGTCGACATCGTCACTGCCGTCGCCCACGGCGTGCTCGCGCGCTCCCCCGGGTTGTCGATGTACGGCAGGGGCGCGAGATCCGACGTCGCCCCTTCTGGCCGGTCGGTGAGCACCAGCGTCGACGCCCCCTCGCCGAGCGGCTCGAAGAAGTAGCTGATCCCCGCGTCTTCCAGCAGCCGGCTCAGGAACGCGAAGTCCGTCTCCCCGTACTGCGCCCGGTACTCGAGCTTCGGGTGACGCCCCTGGTCCACCCGCAGCTCCACGGGCACCTGCCACTCCCCGAGCAGCTGCTCGGCGATCTCCGGCGCCGACTGGTGCTGGAAGATCCGGTGGTTCACCCGCTGCGTCAGCAGCCACAGCGTCGGCGCCAGGCTCACCCGGTACGTCGACAGCCCGTCTTCCTCCACGTCGAGCAGCTCGGCGCCGAAGCAGACCCCGCCCCAGGACCGCTGCCCCAGCGGGCCCCCGTCGACCTGGAAGCGTGCCGGCTTGCCCACGAGCTGATCGAGATCGATCGACGGGCTCGGCGACATCGCGACCAGCGCCACCTCGAAGAGCGTGGACAGCCCCTCCTGCACCTCGAAGTGCCGCACGGAGAGGCCGGCCGCGTCCGCCGGAGAGTCGGAAAAGGAGAGCTCCAAAAGGGCCATCGGTGCCGTGGATCCGTGGGTTCGGGGGTGACGCGGTGCCCGCTCGGCGGTTCCCCCTGGGCGTCATGGGGGGAGCACCCTGCGGACGACGTCACCTCAGTCGCAGTTGATCTTCACGTTGGGGCCGCCCTTGATGATCACGTCCCCCGAGCGCGCCGTGATGGTGATGTTCCCTTCCGCCTCCAGCGCGACATCGGGACCATCGAACGTCAGCGACGCCTGACCAGTCGTGTAGACGATCTTCTTGTCCGACATGGTGAGGCTCGTGGGCGCGCCACCGCCGCCGCCCTCGCCCTTCACCACCACCTCGTGCCGCGTCCCCACCACCGTCGAGTCCATCCCGCCGACCGTCGCCTTCCGGCTCCGCCCCACGGTGATCGTCCGGCTCCCGCCCGTGCGCTCCACCTCGTCCATCTTCACGAGCTTGGTCAGGTCGCGCTGCGCCTGGATGGAGATCAGCTCCGCCCCCTTCTGGTCCTCGAACGAGATCTCGTTGAACCCGTCCGAGCTGGGCGTCGAACTCGTCTTCCACCCGCTCCGCGTCTGGTTCCGCGGCAGCGCGTACGGCACGCGCGTCGTGTTGTTGAAGACCCGCCCGATGATCAGCGGCTGATCGGGGTTCCCCTCCAAAAAGCCCACCGTCACTTCCTGGCCGATGCGTGGGATGGTCATCATCCCGTAGCCCCCGCCTGCCCAGCCCTGGCTCACCCGGATCCAGCACGAGCTCTTGTCGTCCATCTGGCCCTCGCGGTCCCAGTGGAACTGCACCCGCACCCGCCCGAAGTCGTCGGTGTGGATCTCTTGCCCCTCGGGCCCGACCACCACCGCGCTCTGCACGCCGGTGATCCGCGGCCGCGGCGTCTTGCGCGCCGGCCGGAACGGCTCGGTCGCGAGGGCCGCCCGACCACTCACGCTCCACTCCGCGCCCGGCGCACCGCTCAGCGACAGCTCCGTCACCAGCAGCGTCCGCCCTTCGCCGAACACCGGGTGCGGATGCCCTGCCACCGAGAAGATCGTCCCTGGCGACAGCGTGAGCGCGCTCGACTCGAAGCCGACCACCACCCGACTCTTCCGCTCTCCCTCCAGCGCGCGGGCTGCCAGCGCCGCGCCTTCCTTCTCATCGTGTCGCGCCGCCCCTGCCGCGCTCACGTCCCCGCCCGACGTCCCCTCCACCAGGAACGCCCCAGGCTCGTACTGGTAGTGCTCCAGCTTGTCTTCCGGCGCGCGTCCAGCCGCCGACTTGCCGAACAGCTCGAAGTCCGGCCGCCGCTGGAAGTCGAAGTCCCGTACCGTGTACGCCCCTTGCCGCACCCGCTGCGCCACCGTGATCCGCGTCAGGAACTCCTGTCGCGCCTCGGCCTGCGGCTGATCGTGGAACGTCATCGCCCCGCCAGGCCGGTGCTCCGCCGCTTGCGGCCGGTCCGACAGCACGAGCTGGCTCTGCCCGCTCTCCGCGTCGAACTCGAAGAAGAACGAGATCCCCGCCTCCTCCAGGAGCCGGCTCACGAACGCGTAGTCCGTCTCCGCGTACTGCACCCGGTACTCGAAGCGCGGGTACTGCCCCTTGTCGATCTTGAGGCTCGGCGTGATTTGCCACTCCGCGAGCAGCTTCTCGACGATCTCGGGGATGGAGAGGTGCTGGTAGATCCGGTTGTTCTGCCGCTGCGTCGCGAGCCACAGGTGCGGCACGAGGCGCAGGTGGTAGGTCGACAGGCCCGTCTCCTCCCCTTGCACCTGCTCGAACTGCGAGCAGATTCCCGTCCACGCGCGCGACTGCGCGGCGCCACCGAGCACGCCGCCGTTGATGCGGAACGACGCGCCTTGACCGACCACCGCGTCGAAGTCCACATCGTCGATGCGCGACACCGCGACCACCGACACGTCGAACAGACCGGAAATGGACTCGCTCACCCCGAAGTGGCGCACGGAGAGATCGAGGCCGGAGGCGAAGGACAGCTCGAGGTTCTCTAGGATCATCATCGACTGCTTCCCGTTGTCCGCTTCCCGTTGCCCGGGGGCTAGGCGAGCACCTTGAGCGCCCGGTTGTAGTACTTCTTCCGGTCTTCGTAGTGGAGCCGGGCGCTGTTGATCCGGTAGGTCAGGTCCCAGAAGTTCTGGGCGTCGGCGAGCGGGTTGAGCTTCCGCTTCTTCCAGTACCAGCCCGCGATGCGGAACCCGACCGACGGCTGACTCGCGATCGTCGGGTTCCCCTCCAGATCGAGGCCCAGATCCTTGCCGGCGGCGCGGTAGTTGTAGCGCCCGGTGAGCTGGATGGGCCCGCGCCCCTTGTACCGCTTGCCGTCGCCGGGGTTCACGTTCCCGAGCTCCAGCGCCTTCTTGCGGTTGACGGTGATGTCGTACGCCTGCCCCGACGCGATCTCTTCCATCCAGCGGAACTCGCCGCTCTCGTGCGCGATCTGCGCGAGGAACGCCGAGATGCGCAGGCGCGAGTTCACGTCGAATTCGCCCATGGCGCGGTTCAGCGGGTCGAGCATGGTCTCGGCGCGCGCGCGCTTGACCACGGTCATCACCTGGCAGAGCTGATCCAGCGTCACCAGCTTTGGCGCGACGCCGCCCTTGCCCCCCGAGGGCACGGGCGCTTGCGCCCCGCCTCCCGAGCCGCCGCCGCTGCCGCTGCCGCCGGACGATGCACCGGGCGCCTGGCCGAGCGCGGCGCGCGTCTTCGGTCCCACCACGCCATCGGGGTCGAGGCCCTGCGCACGCTGGAACTCTCGGACGGCAGTCGCGGTACGCGGACCGAAGTCGCCGTCGACGGGGATGCGCTGACTGGCAGGCAGGTGCTGGTTGAGCTGCCGTTGCAGCTCGGCCACCTCCGGACCACGCGCGCCTTGTTTGAGGCTCGTCATGCGGTTCCCAAGGTGTGAGACGGTAGCTGATCACCCACCATCCTTGGAACCCGAGAAGTTCCAGCCAAACACGAAATAAGTGCAGGGATATCGGACAGTTCGCTCGCCGCTGAAGGACGCGGCGCGCCATGCGCAGAACCGAGGGTCGCCACCGCAGGATCCGTTGGCTCACCAAGGAGCGGACGCGACCAGAGCGACCAGGCGCGGCCCGCGACCGGACATGGACCGTGAAGGGGCGGACGCCGCGCGTCTCTGCGGAGAGGCTCAGAGGCAGGAGAGATAGACGCGCAGATCGTCGACCGAGGACTTCTCCACGGTGGCGCCGGGCGGCATCGCACCCGACTCGACCTCGCTCATCATCTTCTCGGCGTTCGCCTTCACGGTCGTCGCGTTGTTGAAGTCGAGGCCGCCCTGCGAGCCCCCGGCCGTCGAGTGGCACGTGACGCACTGGTTCGCGATGACCGACGCGCCACGCGACTGCTGCGCGTCGGAGTCGGGCGGGCACTCGACGAGCACGTCGGGATCCGGGCTGCCGTCGCTTCCATCATCACCACCGCAGCCAGCGACCAAGGCAAGAACGGAGACCGCAAGCATTCCAAAACGAAGCTGGACCGAGAAACTCTTCATGGGGGCATTCTACGGGCGGTCTCGGAGAAGGTGCAGCATGAAGGCGCTGCGCGACATCCGGTACGCGCGTCGACGCGTGGGGGTCACGCCTCGGCCACGACGGCCCACCGCGCCGTTCGCTGCCGGTGGGGCGAATCGTCCCATCGGACGCGCGCCGTGCGTGCTGCCTCACGAGAACGATGCTCTGAGGCGCGAACCGCACGATCCTGTCGCACGGCGCACGGCGGCGCCCCGTGGCCGTCATGTCGTAGCAGGTGGGAAAGCGGCGGGTGAGACGCGGCGAGTGAGTGCGCGACGGGTGAGTGCGCGACGGGTGAGACGTGGCGGGTGAGACGTGGCGGGTGAGTGCGCGACGGGTGAGACGGGGCGGGGGAGATGCGGGGGTAGAACGCGCGGGGGCTCAGGCTGCCCAGGGGCGCTTCTGCCAGAGTCCCACGAGCACGCGGCCCACCTGGAGGACTTGCTCCATCCGGCTCCCGTACCGGAACGACTCGGCCCAGCGACGTGGATCTTCCCAGCGGGACGACCCGGCGCCGCGCGCGTCGCTGGTCTTGTCGTCGGCCGCATGGAACCCGCTCGACCACGAGCCTGCGCCCAGCCGGCGGGACAGATGCTGCTCCAGCGCTTCGCCGATCACGTTGCTCATGTCGCGGTCCTGCGCGATGCAGTGCATCGCCAGACGCTCGGCGAGCGGCTGGGGCAGGTAGACGGTGACGGGCATCAGCGTCCTGCCCGTGGCATCCACGACCGGGGGCTCCGGCGAAGGGGTCACCGGGTCCGGTGCGCCGCCTGCGCGCGAAGGCTCGGCGCTGCCTGCGGCGGTCTCCGCGGTGGCGCCGCCGTCGCCTTCCTTCGTCGGCGCGCCCTCGGAGGTCGTTGCAGACGGGTCGGGTGACACGGCGGCCTCGCTCCGAGCGGACGACGCCTCGCTGACGGCCGGTGCCTCGACGCTCGCCTTCACCTCGGCGGCTGCCGAAGCATCGACCCGCTCCGACGTCTCGTGCGTCATCGCGGTCGTCGCCGCTGCCTCGGCGGTCGACGCTCCCGGCGCAGCCGTGGAAGCCGCGACCCTCGCCTTCTCGTCGACAGCCGTCGCCGTCTCGACGCTCGCCGTCTCGACGCTCGCCGTCTCGACGCTCGTGGCCTCGACGCTCGCCGTCTCGACGCTCGCCGTCTCGACGCTCGTGGCCTCGACGTGCACCTTCTCGACGCTTGCTCCTTCGACGGCGACGGCCGGCGCGCCGTCGCTTGCGGCCACCGACGCCGTCGGCGCCATCCTGGCCGTCACCGCCGGTGCGACGTGCGCGCGACGAGACCTTTGCGGGGACGGGGTCGCAGACTGCGTCTCGGCGGAAGCCGCGACGAAGGCGTCGAGCTTCTCAGGCGACGGCGGCTTGCGCAGCGACACCTTGACGTGCTTCTTGGCCATGGCAGAGCATCTCCAGTTCGTCGAACAGTTGAACGATCTCGCGGGCGGCGGCGTCACGCGGGGCGTACGAGCTCACGCCCTGCCCCATCGCCAGCGCCTCCTGATAGGCGATCCGGTAGCCGAGCTCCGTCTGGAGCACCGGCAACCCCGTGGTCTCCAGGACCGAGCGCGCTCCTTTTCCGAGCGCCGTTCGGCCCTGCTTGCGCGTGATGAGGACACACCCGAGCAGCTCCTCGCGCACCGCGCGCGCCTCCTCGAACACCTCCACGGCTGCGGTGAGCGCCCACGCGTCGGCCGCCGTCGGCCCGCAGGGGAACACCGCGAGGTCGGCGACCATCAGCGCCGAGCGCGCCACGTCACCCTGCCGCGGGGGGCAGTCGATGAGCACCACGTCGTACGCCGGCGCGACCGCGAGCAGCTGACCCGGCCGGTGCATCGCGGCGCCCATGGCCACGATCGTCGGGCTCGGATGCCCCGCCTCGCACGCCACCTCGCCCCACGTCCGGATGGTGCCCTGCGGGTCCGCGTCCACGACCAGCACCTTCCGGCCCCGCTCCATGGCGGCGACCGCCAAGCTCACGGCCGTCGTGCTCTTGCCGATCCCACCCTTCTGTCCGGTGAGCGCGATGATCATGGGCCCCGACTACCGGACGCGCTGCGTCATGGCCCAATTTTGCGTGCTTCTGCCCAGCAATCGTGGGTCGCGGTCCAGTGAGAGGAGAATGCGTCCGTCCGACCCGTCCTGGAGCGTCGAGGAACACGGAGTGAATCCGTTCACGGTGGACGAACGTGACCTCGAGCGCCCAGGCGAGCTTCCCGAGGGGTCGGGAGGCATGCCTGGGGCGCCCAGGTCAGCCCCGAGGCCTCGGGAGGCATGCCTGGGCAATCCAGGTGACCGTCCCGAGGGGTCGGGAGGCATGCCTGGGCAGCCCAGGTGACCGTCCCGAGGGGTCGGGAGGCATGCCTGGGTAGCCCAGGTGACCGTCTCGAGGGGTCGGGAGGCATGCCTGGGCAGCCCAGGTGACCATCCCGAGGGGTCGGGAGGCATGCCTGGGCAGCCCAGGTGACCGTCCCGAGGGGTCGGGAGGCATGCCTGGGCAGCCCAGGTCAAAAAGCCCGATGAATGGAGGGGTTCGTCGGGCTGTGCGACCGCCGGAAGGGGTTCGACGGGAGGGGGCGAGCGTCGGGCCTGAAGCAATCTACGCTCGAGACGGAATGTAGAGCGACGGCCTGGAGGCTTTGGGACACGCGCTCCCGTCGCGCCTCGGGAATGCGTATCGCGCCGCTCTCATGCGGTTTCATACGGAAGGTGAAGCGCGAGAGGGGTTCTGGATGACCGAACTCGATGTTCCCGTCTCGTGCAGGCGGCGCGCTGTACCCAACGGTCCACACCGCCGCTCTAGATGCGTTCGCTTCGTGTAAGACAGCGCAGCGGATCCCGTTGAGGCTGTCACCATGCCTCGCGCTCGTCCCCCGGAGATCCTTCCCCCCCTCTTCCTTCTCGTCCTCGGCGCCTGGGTCGGCAGCGGGTGCGGCGGCGGAGCGTACGACGCGGCCACGGCGGCGATGGCGCCCGAGCCGAGCGCGTTCACCGGTGCCTCCATGGAGTCCGCCCCGGCGGCTCCGTCCATGGAGGCGAAGCAGGAGGAGGCGCCTCGGGACGACGCGGCGGGAGGGAAGAAGGACAAGCCCGCCGAGACCTGGAAGCGCTCCCGGCTCCGCGCCCACGCGGCCCGGATCAAGATCGGCGACACCGAGGAGATCCCGGTCCGCACCTTCCAGGCCCAGGTCACCGTCGATGGCACGCTCGCGCGCGTCGTGCTCGATCTCGTCGTCCACAACGACCGCGGTCCCACGTACGAGGGCAACTTCCAGCTCCGCCTCCCCGAAGGGGCGTCGCCCTATTACTTCGCCTTCGGGGAGTCGACGCTCCAGGTCGCCGGCGACCCGCAGCCCGTGCTGTTCTCGCGGGAGCAGACGCTCGCCATGGGCGCCGATCCCGGCCGCATCTTCGCCGACCGCGAGCGCGTCTGGCAGGGGGTGAAGGAAGCCCGCGTCGTGCCGCGCGAGGTCGCCGCGCTCGCCTACGGAGACACCGTTCGGCGTGCCGTCGATCCCGCCCTCGTCGAGTGGGCAGGGCCCAGCATCTTCAACGCGCGCGTCTTTCCGCTGACCGGCCGGCGCTCGCACCGCATCGTCGTCGGCTACGACGTCCCGCTCACGTCCATCGGCGGCGACCTCCAGTACACCTTCGATCTGCCCGAGCGCGTCGAGCGCACCGTCGTCGATGTCACCGTCACGCCGCCCGCGGGCGCGCGCGTCGAGGCGACGACACCGGCCACGGATGCCGCGAACGCTCCCGTGACGGGTGGCGCCCTCGCCGTTGCCGGAGCCCCCGCGGTTGCTGGCGCCCCTGCTGCGGGTGCCTCTGCTGCTGGCGCCCCTGCTGTTGGAACCCCTGCCGTCGCTGGAACCCCTGCCGTCGCTGCTGGCGCCGCCGCTGCCAGCCCGGGTCGCCGCACGTTCCACTACGAGTCACCCACGGGTGCGGAGATCGCGCTCCGCATCCGCAACCCGAAGCCTGCTCACCTCGTCGCCACCGACGACGCGACCGGCGCTTACTTCACCGCCGAGGTCATGCCCGAACCGTCCGCACTCGGCGTACCCGGTGCCGCGGGCACCACGGGCATCGCGAGCGCAGCGGGCGCACCGGGTGCCGCGGGCACCGCGAGCGCCGGGGCTGCCGTGAAGGGAGGCCGTGACACCGCGGCGGCACTGTTCCTGGTCGACACCTCGCTCTCGTCGAACCCGGACCGCTTCAACGTCTGGCTCGGCCTGCTGGAAGCGATCCTCGCGAACAACCGCGACACCCTCCAGCAGTTCAACGTGGCGTTCTTCGACATCGAGCAGCGCTTCTTCCAGCCGCGCTTCCTGAAGAACGACGCCAGCGCCGTGCAGTCCCTGCGCGCGTACGCCGAGCAGCTCGCGCTGGAGGGCGCGACGGATCTCGGGGGGGCCTTGCGCGCCGCGATGGCGCCGCCCGGCAAGAACGAGGCGGGGGCGCCGACGCGCTGGGACGTGTTCCTGCTCAGCGATGGCGCCGCGACGTGGGGCGATGCGGACACCCGCGCGATGGCGCACCGGCTCGACGGGAGCCCGGTGCGCGCGGTGTACGCCTACCAGACCGGGCTCCCGGGCACGGACACGGACGCGCTGTCGTTGCTGGCGCGCGAGACGGGGGGCGCGCTGTTCTCGGTGACGGGCGACGCCGAGGTGCGGGCTGCGTCGGTGGCGCACCGTGCCAGGCCGCTGCGCTTGCTCGACGTCCGCGTGGCCGGCGCGAGCGACGTGCTGCTCGGGGGTCGGCCTCGCTTCGTGTTCCCGGGCCAGCGGCTGCGGGTGGCCGGCCGCGGCGTGCCCGCCAAGGGCGCGGCGCTGGAACTCTCCGTGGAGAGCGATGGCGTGAGCCGCGTGGTGCGGGCGCCTCTCGGCGACGCGATCCCGTCGCCCATCGCCACGCGCGCGTACGGGCTCGTGGCGGTGAGCCAGCTCGAGGAACTCTCGCCGGCGACGGAGCGCTCGGCACGCCCGTATGCGACGCACTTCCGCGTGCCTGGCAAGACCTGCTCGCTGCTCATGCTGGAGTCCGAGGCGGACTACGCGCGCTTCGGCATCCAGCCGGCGGACGACGCGCGCGTGGTGCGGTCGAGCGCGGTGTCGCGGCTCGTCGCCGACGCGCTCCGCCAGGAAGAGGGCACGCGGGGAGATCCGAAGCGCGCCTTCTTGCAGTGGCTGGAGCGGCTGCCCAAGGTGGTGCCGAACCTGACGCTCTCGTTCCCGGCGTCGTTCCGGGCAGCGCTCGAGAAGATGCCGGTGTCGAGCTTCTCCGTGAGCGCGCCCCCGCTCGTGGTGAAGGCGCGCGAGCGGTCGAAGCTCGCCGAGGACGTGCAGCGCATGCTCGCGCGGCACGAGCTTTCCTACGACTGGATCGCCTACGACGCGGGCGAGCGGTTCAAGACCTTCGGGGCGGGCGATGCGCTGAAGTCGTGGAGTTCGCTCGTCGAGGAGAACCCGGGCGACGCGGTGCTCGCGCGTGACGTGGGCACCTCGGCGATGACCATGGGCCTCGTGGCCGACGCCTACCACCTGTTCCGGCGGGTCTCGGTGACGCGGCCCCACGAGCCGCAGACGTACCATGCGATGGCGCGGAGCCTGGCGCGGCACGGGATGAACGACCTGGCGATGGCCTGGTTCGAGGTGGGCCTCGCCGGAAGCTGGGACGACAGGTTCGGTGACTTCCGGCAGATCCTGGCGCTCGACTACCTGGACCTGCTCCGCCGCATCGCCACGAACCAGGCGAAGAGCAGCGTGCCGGAGTTCGCGCGCGAGCGGTTCGCGGGCGTGCGCTCGCTGGTGGGGGTGGAGCGCGCCGACGTCGTGGTGACGATCACCTGGAACACCGACGCGACGGACGTGGACCTGCACGTGATCGAGCCGAGCGGGGAAGAGTGCTTCTACGGTCACCGGAAGACGAAGAGCGGCGGGCAGCTCACCCGTGACGTGACGCAAGGCTACGGGCCGGAGATGTACGTGCTGCCGCGTGCGCCGGAGGGGCGGTACCTGATCCGCGCCAAATACTTCGCGTCGGACCGGAACCGGGCCTCGGCACGGACCAAGGTCCACGCGACGGTCATCGAGGACTTCGGCAAGCCCGAGGAGCGCCGCACCGAGCGGCTGATCTCTCTGGAGACCGGCAAGGAGATGCACGAACTCCTGCAGCTGACCCGGACCGACCGCAAGCCGGCCGCCGTGGCGCGCTGACACGTGCCGTTTTACTTCCTCTCCCACTGGCTCTAGACCAGGGGACCCGGCGCCCAGCGCCCAGCGAGCCGAGCCCCGTGAGCCTCCCCCCCACCCCCGACCCCTCTTCCTCTTCGCCGCCCTCTCTGTCTCTGGTTCAGCCGGCGTCGGCGGCGCCTCGACGGTCTCGGCTCCCCGTGGCGCCCGCGCTCGTCGCGCTGCTCTCGGGGGCGTCGAGCGTGGCCTGCACGCCGCCGGCCGTGGCGCCGAGCACGGGCGGGTCGGTGCTGAGCGATGGCTTCGCGGCGGCGATGGAAGCGGAGGCGCGCAGCTCCGTCGAGGTGGGGCCCTACCTGGAGCTGCTCGACCGTGCGGCCGCGGCGCCGCAGATGGAGGACGCCCTCGCCGCAACCCTGGCCGCGATCGACGCGCTCACCGTGGGGGCCTCGCCGACGGTGGACACCTCGCCGGGCGGGGCGGTGTTCCGGTCGATGGAGACGCTCCCCACGGTGGTGAGCCGGCTCGGGCATGCGTGGGCGCTCGCGGGCAAGCACGGCAAGGGAGCGCCGGCGATGCCGTTCATGCGGGGCGCGATCGCCGGGGCGCTGCACCGTATCGCGCTGTTCGTGGGGGACGAGCAGGCGGCGATGACCTGGGGGTCGCGGCGTGGGTGTGCGCAGGACGCGGCCGTCGTCGGGCCGCTCGACTGGACCTCGCTGCGGGGGCTGGAGGGGCGCTCGCCCGTGGGGACGCTGGCCGAGCCGCTGGACGGCAGCTACCCGGGGGTCGCGCCGTTCGCCGAGAAGGTCGCGCCGCTGCGGGTGCGCGCGGACATGTGCGAGATCGACACGAACGCGGTGAGCTTCCTCCAGGGGACGCGCGCGGCGGTGGTGGACCTGTACGTGCCCGCGCCGCAAAGGATCGCGCTCGCACTCACCTCGTCGTCGGCGGCGGTGGTCGACGTGGGCGGGGTGACGGCGCTGCGGCGTGGCTACGAGGCGGGTGGCCTGCCCGTGACGCGGATGGCGTCGCTGCACGTCGAGGGGGGCTGGGTGCGCGTCGTGGTCCGCGTGGCGCAGAAGAACGACGGCGGAGGGATCGAGCTGGGGGCGTGGGACGCGCAAGGAACGCCGTTGCGGACGCGGGCGCCGGCGCCGGGCCAGGTCGCCGGGGCGCGGGCGTCGAAGGCGCAAGCGATCGAGGTGGGGCCGCCCGCGGGCGCGGACGATCCGAAGCTCGCGTTGCGCGTCGCGGCGCTGCTCGGCGTGGGAGAAGCGCGGCAGGCCGAGCACCTCCTCGAGGCGCGTCTCGAGGTCTCTGCGGGCGCCTCGAAGGACGCGCCGCCCGACCCGCGGCTGGATCTCCTGTACGCGCGGTCGCTGCCGATCGCGGGGGACCTGCCGGACGTGAAGGTGGCCGAGCGGCTGTCCTCGGTGAGCACGCGGCTCGGCAAGGCGTGGCCGTGGTCGTGGGAGGCGCGGCTGCTCGCCGCGGAACTCGCGGACCGGCGGCTGGGCGAGGGCGAGGGCGTGATCGAGGCGCTCGACCGGCTCGGGGTGACGGCGCAGGCCGAGGGCCCGACGAAGGACGCGCTGCCGCTCGTCGCGGACGTGGACCGGGTGGTGCTCGCGCGGGCCGCGATGATGGCGCAGCGCGCGGGGATGCCCGACGCGTCGGAGATGGCCTACAAGCGGCTCACCGCCATCGCCAAGGGGTCGGCAGTGCTCGCCAACGTGGACGACGCCCTGCACGGGCGGGTGGGCGGCGACGCGGTGAAGGTGAGGTGCTCGGGCGCGGGGCGGGATCGCTCGGACCGAGCATGCCTGGACGCGCTGCGCGAGGCGCAAGCCTACGACCGCGCGCTGACCGAGCTGTCCAGGCTGCGGCGGCTGCGCCGTGCGCCGCACGCGCTGCAGAACGTGGAGCTCGGGATCCAGGTGGCCCGCGGCGATCTGAAGGCGGCGCTCAAGGTCCACGACGCGATGCCCCCGGCCGAGCGGCGCTTGCTCGACGCGCTCGGGGTGGCCGCTGGCAGGAACGACGGGGGCGCGGTGCGCGGGCGGCTCGCGCGCGATCGGTCGACGGCGCGCGACGCGCCGCACGCGGTGGGCGTGCTCCAGCGGGCCCTCGGCCTGTCGCCCGACGTGGCGCCTGCACTGGAGGCCGAGGGGCGGAAGCTGGTGCTCGCCGACCAGAAGGCGCCGGCCGTGCCCGGGGCGGCGACGCTGGTGCTCCGGCACCTGGAGCGCTTCGAGATCGCGACGGACGGGCTGCTCCACTACGTGGCCTACGACCTGCGCCGCGTCTCGGGCACGACCGACGTGGCCATGGGCGCGGGCGCGTACGGGCCGCTGATCGAGGGGCGCGGCAACCCGCGGCTCCTGCGCCGGAGGATCCACAAGAAAGACGGCCGGATCCTGACGCCGGACGCGGCCGCCTTCGCCGCGCAGGCCCACAGCGATCTGTCGCAGCTCGAGCAGGGCGACTACGTGGAGCAGATCCTGGAGGGCTACACGCTGCCGAGCGACACGGGACAGCTCGTGATCGACACGACCGATCTGATGCCCGATCGCACGAGCGTGCGCGAGGCGGAGTTCGAGGTGCGGCGGCCCGCGTCGGTGGACCTGCAGCAGTGGGCGCACCCGCTGCTCGGTGAGCCCGAGGAGCGCACGGAGAAGGACGTGGCGGTCACGGTGTGGCGGGTGAAGGACCTCGCCCCGCGGCGCATCGAGGACGGGGTGCCCCGGATGGAGCAGGGGGTGGGCATCAGCATCGGGACGCAGACGTGGGCGAACGTGGGGCGCGCGATCGGCGAGAACCTGCGCTCGCTGGAGGACCGCGACCCCTACGTGGCGCGCTGGGCGGCGGAGGCAGCGGGCGCGGACAAGACGCCGTCACCCGCGCTGGTCGAGCGCGTGGTGGCGGCGGTGGGCAAGGCGGTGAAGGTCGCGGACAGCGCGGAGCTGTCGGACATCGCGGCGATCTACGGCGGCGGGTCGCAGCGCACGACGGCGCGGACCATCCTGGAGCTGGGGCACGGGAGCCGCTCGTGGGTGATCTTCCGGGCGCTGCGCGAGCTGGGGGTGAAGGCGGAGCTGGCGATCGCCGAGATGGAGCCGTTCAGCGCGTCGTCCGAGTTCCCGGCGCACGTGGGGCGCTTCCGGCATCCGCTGGTGATCGCGCACCTCGGGGGGAAGGCCGGGGACGTGTGGATCGACGCCGACGTGGAGGGGCCGCCTCTGCCTCCAGGGCGGGTGAGCCCGGAGCTGCGCGGGCGCGCGGCGATGTTCTCCGACGGGCGGATGGTGACGGTGCAGGCCGCGGGCGCCGACGCGAACGACGAGGTGGATCTGCGCCTCGTGGTCGACGCGCGCGGGGATGCGCGCGGGCACTTCACCATCCTCCTGCGCGGCCGGGCGGCGCAGTCGCTCTCGGAGGCCTTCGAGACGGTGGTGGGCACCGATCGGCGGGAGATGCTCCGCGACGTGGTGCTGGGCTGGGTGCCGTGGGCCGACGTGGAGGACGTGACGGTGTCGTCGCGTCAGGGGTCGTGGGAGGTGGCACTCCGGGCAGAGGTGGCGATCCACGGCTTCGCGCGGCCCGAGGGGCGCGGGGGCACGACGTGGACGCTGCCGGGCATCGAGCCGGTGCACTTCAGCTTCCCGCGCGGGTTCGCCGGGACGCTGGGGGCGACGTACGCGTCGCGCGGGGCGCGGCAGAGCGCGCTCAGCATCGACACGACGTTGCAGTACCACGTGCGGCGGCGGATCGAGCTGCCCGAGGGCATGGAGGTATCCCGCGCGCCGGCCGAGGTGGCCGTCGACGACGCGCGGCTCGCGGCGCGGCGCAAGGGCACGTACGGGGCGGTGATCGAGGAGGACTTCTCGATGAGCTTGCCGACGGGGACGGTGCCGGCCGGGGAGTACCAGGCGTTCGTGGGGCGGGTGCAGGCGATCGACAGCGGGTTCATGGCGGGCATCCGGGTGGTGTCGCGCGGTGGGGCCGCGGAGACGGCCAAGGCGCCCGCGAAGGCGGGGGCGTCTGCCACGCCGGCACCGAAGACGCCGACGTCGCCCGGAGCGACGCGTCCGAAGGGGGCACGGTGAGGCGGGCGGCGCGCGAGGAGGCGGCGTGAGCACCACGGCGCGCGAGGAGGCGGCGTGAGCACCACGGCGCGCGAGGAGGCGGCGTGAGCACCACGGCGCGCGAGGGATCCGCGTGACGCTCACGGTGCAGGAGGAGGCAGCGTGACGCTCACGGTGCAGGAGGAGGCGCCGCTCGCGCCGCTCACCACGCTGGGGGTGGGCGGGCCGGCGCGCTGGTTGATCGAGGCGGACGACGAGGGCGGGTTGCGTGAGGCGCTCGGCTTCGCGCGGTCGCGGGGCGCTGTGCTGCACGTGCTCGGGGGTGGGTCGAACCTGCTGGTGGCCGACCGGGGGATCGACGGCGTGGTGCTGCGGGCACGGCTCCGAGGGATCACCGTGACGCGCACCGGCGCGGGCAGGGACGCGCGGGTGCTCGTGCGCGTGGGCGGGGGTGAGCCGTGGGACGCGCTGGTGGAGCGCGCGACGCAAGAGGGCTGGGCAGGGATCGAGTGCCTGTCGGGCATCCCGGGCGAGGTGGGGGCGACGCCGATCCAGAACGTGGGGGCGTACGGGCAAGAGGTGGCGGAGACGATCGTCGCGGTGGAGGCGCTCGATCGGGGGAGCGGCGAGGCCGTGACCTTGAGCGCTGCGCAGTGTCGCTTCGGCTACCGGGACAGCGCGTTCAAGCGAGAAGTGCGCGGGCGCTACCTGGTCACGGCGGTGACGTTCGCGCTGACGCCGGGCGGCGCTGCGGCCGTGCGCTACCCGGAGCTGCGGCGCGCGCTCGGTGAGACTGCGGCGTCGCCTCCGCTCGCCGAGGTGCGCGCGGTGGTGCTGCGGCTGCGCCGGTCGAAGTCCATGGTGCTGGACCCTGCGGACGAGAACGGGCGGAGCGCGGGGTCGTTCTTCATGAACCCGACGCTCGCTGCGGCGTCGTTCGCGGCGGTGCGCGCGCGGGTCGAGGCGGCCGGGGTGCTCTCTGCGGGCGAGTCGATGCCGACGTTCCCGGGAGGCGAGGGGCGGGTGAAGGTGCCCGCGGCGTGGCTGATCGAGCGGGCCGGGTTCGCGAAGGGGACGACCTCGGGGCGAGCGGGTATCTCGACGAAGCACGCGCTCGCGCTGGTGAACCGGGGCGGCGCAACGGCCGAGGAGCTGGTGGCGCTCGCGGTGCGTATCCGAGGTGAGGTGCGGGCCCGGTTCGGGGTGGCGCTGCTGCCCGAGCCCGATGCCTGGGGATTCACGGCCGAGGAGCTGGCCGCGCTGTCGGGCTGACGGGAGAGGTGGGGTCGAGCTGACGGGAGAGGCGGGGCTGCGCCGAGGGACGGCGCTGCCTGGATAGGTCAGGGCGCTGAGGGCTTCTGCATGTCCTCGCAGGCCATCGGGAAGTAGCCGGTCGTCTTCGCGTCTGCGCACGCGGTGCAGGCGTTGGGGAAGGTGGTGGGAGCGACCGAGGGGCAGGGCGCCCTGACGCAGCGGATGCGGGTGTCGACGTGGCCGCAGACCGGCCTGTACTCGCGGGTGCATCCCTTCGCCTGGCGGGACTCGGGGGTGCAGGTGGTGAAGGCGAGGCGCCCCTCGTCCGCGCCAGGCTTCTTGGGCTCGTCGGTGGGGGGGTCGCCGGGCGGCGTCTCCGCGGGCGGTGCCGTCGGCTCGGCGGTCGTCGGCGTCCCGTCCGCCAGCGGTGCGGGAGGCTCGACGGTGGTGGGCGTCGTGGGGGGATCGGACGAGGTGGTGTTGCTGCACCCGAGCGAGAGCGGGGCGGCAGCGAGGACAAGGAGATAGGCAAAGGGCGTGTTCATGCGCGGTGACCTCTGGGGTGTCTCACCCTGTGACGGCCGGGGACCTCGCCGGGTCTAGCGGGCGCTCGCAAAGGCATCAAGCGGATGGCTCCGCACCTCGAGGCCAGGAGCACCCTCACCGGCTCGACGGACGGTCACCACGTCGCGGGGGGCGCTCCACGCAGCGTACCCGCCGTCGGAAGCTCAGGAGGTGCTGCGGGGCGTGCGGTGCGCTCCCCGTGCGCGACGCTGGAGGAGAAGGGTGAGCAAGGCGGCCACGACCAGCCCTGGCATCACGAACAGGAGCAGAAGGCGCGCGGCGAGCAGTCCGAGCGCGAGCGGCAGCACCAGGAGCGCGCGGAGACCGGACGGTGCGAGCAGGCTCTCCATGAGACCGACGGCATCCAGCACGTACAGCAGCGTGACGTACAGTGCGGTCAAGAGCACCGCAGCGAGCAGGACCTGGTGAGGCCATGAGCGTCGTGTGCTCATGACGTGACTTCTTCCCGTCGTCGCTCGTTCATGGCGCCCGCCCTTCCGGTGGGTCGAGCAACGCCGGAGGACCCGCAGTGGTCATCGCGAACAGGATGGCGTTGCCCAGCGGGCCTCCGCTCAGAAACCGCCGCCCGCCCGCGGCGCCGTGCAGCTCGATGCCGAAGAGATCTGCGGTCCGGTAGATCTCGACGAACATCGCGTGCTCGCCCGCGAGACGGGCGCCGGCGAGGGCAAAGCCGGTCGCGGACACGGAGACACCGAACAGGACGGGGCCCGAGTCGATGTCACCGAGGCCCACCTCGCCCGCCGCGTACTCCCGGACGCCGCCGAACCCGAGGAAGGACGCCCGCTGCCGCGCAGCCATGCCGGCGAAGAGCTGGCGCCCGACGGCGGCGTCGGCGAACGAGAGAAAGTAGGCGGCAATGGCCGTTCCGCTCGCGCGCGGGGGGCCGACCGGCTTGCCCGAGCGTGCATCGACACGCTGGTGGAACAGGCCCGAGCTGGGATCCAGAAACTGCGTGGTGAGTCGGTGGGTGGCCTCGCGCAGCGCGGCCCGATGGCGCCCCTTGCCTCGCGCCCGATCGTGGAGCCCGATGGAGCCCATCACGGCGGCCATGTCGGCCGGGTACGCTTCGCCCGGGTAGGTGTCGAGGAGGGCATGCGGTGCAGCGGCGATCCGGCGGGCGAAGGCCTCGGTGAGCAGATCGTTGATCGCCGCGAAGGGGTGCTCGGGGTCGAGCTGGCTGAGCATCGAGAGCGCGAGGTTGGCGTAGCCCAGGTAGGCGTGGCCTTTCGCCGAGTCGACCTGATGAAGGCCGTCCTCGCCCCAGGCCTCCGTACCGAAGGCCCTCGACGCGGGCGCGAGGAGTCGCTCGGCGCAGCGGCGGATGACGGGCAGGTAAGCGTTGCGAAGCTCGGGGTGCTCGGGATGCGCCAGGATCACCTGACCGAGACCGAGCGCGGTCATCTGGTGGGTGACGAGCGCCCACTCGCCATCGAAGCGTGCGCTGCCGGTCGAGAAGGACGAGGGGCCGACCTCCTTGCGGACCTCGCTCGCGACCTCGACGGCGAAGGCGCGCTGCGCCTCCAGATCGCCTTGCCAGAGCGCTTCGGCGCGGCGTCCGCACACGGCGCGTGGGACGAGCGCGGCGCCAGCGAGCGTGAGCGACGCGACGAAGAGCGTGCGGAGCAGGCGCGACGGGGTGAGCCTTCTCGAAGGCGGCGGGATGGCGGCGCCCATGTGCTGAGAGGTGCCATGATCAGGGAGAGAGGCAAAGGGGGGAGCTCGAGCGCCGCGTGCGCGACCCCGCTGGGCGCCGCGGGGGCAACCGCGCCGGGAGAAAGTCGTGGCGAGGACGCCCGCGCAGGGATCGCGCCAGAGAGGAGGCCTCCACCAGGGCCGGGGAGGTGACGAGGCAGCCGGAGCGCGCGTGGTATGCTTTCGGCGTGACCCTCCTGAAGATCGCGCAGATCGGGCATCCCATCCTCCGGCAGCGGGCGCGCGAGGTGACGCAGGAAGAGCTGGCGAGCGAGGCAACCCAGCGCTTCATCGACGACCTCATCGCGACGATGCGTGACGCGAATGGCGCTGGCCTCGCGGCGACGCAGGTGCACGAGCCGGTACGGATCGTCGCGGTCGAGGTCGAGAACAACCCGCGCTATCCCTACAAGCCGAAGATCCCGCTCACCGTGGTGGTGAACCCGGTCATCGAGAAGCTCACCGAGGAGACGTTCGAGAACTACGAGGGGTGCCTCAGCGTGCCCAACCTGCGCGGGGTGGTGGAGCGGCACGTCGAGATCCGCCTGACGGGCTGGGATCGCGAGGGCAAGCCGATCGATCGGCTCTACCGCGGGCTGAGCGCGGGGACGTTCCAGCACGAGACCGATCACCTGGACGGGGTACTGTTCGTGGATCGGGTGAAGGACCCGCGGACGCTGTGCACCTGGGCGGAGTTCGACCGCTACCACAAGCAGGCCTTCGTCGAACGCATCGTGCCCTTCGTCCGCCGCACCGAGGGCTAGCGGATCAGGGGCCTGTCGGCCCCTACGCTCCCGATGGTCGCTACCCTTGCTTTCTTCGGAGGGAGTAGGCGGGTCGACAGCGTCCCCACGTTCGTCTCGGGTCGCGGTCAAACGCCCTGCGGAGACACCCAGGGTAGCGACCAACGGGAGCGTAGGGGCCGACAGCCCCTGCTTTCAGTTCATCGCCGGACGCGTTGCAGCGACATCCCGGGTAGCGACCATCGGGAGCGTAGGGGCCGACGGGCCCCTGATTTCGGGAGCGTAGGGGCCGATAGGCCCCTGCTTTTAAAGATTGAGAAGAGGGGCGCAGCAGCCTTTCGAGGGGAAGCAGGCGATCAGCTCGCTCTGGCATGTGCCGACGGTGGTGCTGCCTTCCTTGCAGGTGCACGTGGCGCCCTCGTCGTCGTTGGGCACGCACTCCACGGTGACGTTCCGGTCGAGGCACGTCCCTTTGCATGAGCAGCCGCCGTTCTTGGGGCTGCACAGCACGTCGACGCAGCCGCCGGTGGTGCAGTACTGCCACGCGGCGAGGGACTCGGCGCACACGGCGGGCTCGGCGCAGTCGGCGGTGCGCTCATCGATGAGGCACTGCTCGTACACGGCGCGCTCGCGGGCGCACTCGGGCACGGAGACGAAGGTCTCGATGCAGTTGGTCACGCAGTCCTCGAAGCTGCTGAGGAGGCACCCTCTCTGCTGCAAGGAATCACAGACGTTGAAGCAGATGGTGGCGACGCCTTCGAGCGGCTCGTCCGCGGCACCGCCGGCGCCACCCAGACCGCCGATACCGCCCAGCCCGCTCTCGCTGCTGCTCGTCGACGTGGCGCCGCCTGCGCCTGCATTTCCCGACCCCTGCGCGCTGCAAGCTGCGCCGAAGAGTTGGATGAACGCCACGAAGAGAACGTTGCGGAGACGCGAAGAAGAGAGGGTCATGCGAGCTTCCCGGAAGAGCGAGGCTATCCGAGGCGAGCCTGCGGCGTAACCCGATGCGCGTGGGGGCATGCGCATCAATGCCGAACAATCACCGCCGCAGCGGAGCGAGCGCGTGTCGCATGCTGGCCAGGCGGGCATGCGGCGTGGGGCGCGTGCTGCCTTTCCCTTCATCGCGGCACGCATCCGGTTACAATGACCGCGTGGAGCACGCCGGGAGCCGCGAGACGCGATCTTTCCTTTCCCGTCGTCGACGCCACCTCGCAGGGGCGCTCGCGCTGCTCGCCCCGCTCGTGCTGCTGACGTGCGGTCGCGCCACCACGCCGCCCGAAGCGGGCCCGGCGCGCGCCGTCGAGGACAGGGATCGCGCCCCGGCCACGGTGACCCTCCTCTACACGACGGACGAACATGGCTGGCTCTTGCCCAGCCACGAGCAAGGCGAGGTGCGCGGCGGCGCGGCCGAGCTGCTCGCCCAGTGGATCACCCGCGAAGGGCACTGCCCCGGCTCACCGGGGGCGCGCACGCCGGAGGTTCAAGCCTGCAAGGATCCGGGCACGCTCGCGCTCTCGGGTGGTGACAACGCGACCGGGCCTGCCATCTCCTCGTACTTCCAGGGCGTGCCCATGGCCGAAGCGATGGGGCGCATGGGCTATGCGGCCTCGGCGTTCGGCAACCACGAGTTCGACTTCGGGAGCGCCGGCTTCCTTCGCAACCGCTCGGTGTCGGGCATGTCGTACCTCGCGGCGAACTTGAAGGTGCGCGGCCAGGGGCTCGCCGCGCTGGAGCTCCCCGCCTTCGCGATCTACGAGCGCCGCGGGATCCGCATCGGCGTCATCGGCCTGGCGACGGAGGACACGCTGCGCACGGCGATGGCGAGCCGCTTCGACGGGATCGAGCTGGAGAGCGAGGAGGCCGCGCTGGAACGGGTGGTGCCCGAGGCGTGGCGCGCGGAGCCCGACGCGCTGGTGCTCATCGCCCACGAGTGCCCCACCAAGCTCGAGCCGATCCTCGCGCGCCATCCCGAGTGGCGCTTCTCGTTCGTGGGCGGCGGGCACTGCCACAAGAAGAGCGAGACGCGGGTCGGCGATGCGCCCCTGGTCAACCCGGGCTGGCGCTTGCGGAGCTATGCCCGGGTGCAGCTCGAGGTGGATCCTCGCCGCCCGCTCGGCAAGCGCGTGCTCTCGAACAAGGCGGAGATCGTCGAGGTCAGCCATCCCGAAGGGGAAGCGCCCGCCGACGAGGGCGTGGCGCGCGTCGGCGCCACCTGGCAAGCGCAGCTCGAGCAGGCCCTGGGGGAGCCCATCGGCTACACGGGGGGCATGGAGCGCGACTCCCGCGCGCTGAGCCACTGGATCGGGACCTCGTGGCGCGAGGTGCTGGGGGTGGATGTGGCCATCCTCAACAAGGGAGGCATTCGCCAGGCGGTGCCCCGAGGCGAGATCACCAAGGCGACGGTCTACTCGGTGCTCCCCTTCGACAACAAGCTGCTGGTCTGCTCCCTCAAAGGCCGGGAGATCGTGCAGCACCTGGGACATCGCGAAGCCGTCGGGGTCGGCATTACCCCGGGGCGCAACGGGCGGTTCACCCTCGATGGAGGCCGTCCACTCGACGAGGACGCCACGTACACGGTGGCCACGGTGGATTTTCTGTACTTCGGGGGAGACGGGTTCACCTTCCAGGGGCAAGACCCGTCGCCGCGGTGGACCGGGGTCGACTGGAGAGAACCCGTGATTTCCTATACCAGGACGTTGGTCACCACCCCGACCGCGCCGCTGGAACATAAAATTCACTGAGGAGGGCGCGAAGGGCCCGGGGTCCTCGGAAGGCGCGAGGGGCGCCGGGCGATCCCACCGGGCAGTCAGCGCGCGCTTCTCCGCGGTATGTCGCTTGCCGTATAAGGCGGTAATGTCGGTTGAAGATAGCAGCGGGTCGAAGCGAAACGTGGGACCAGGGGTGCCTGCCGCAGGCGCACCCGCCCGGCCCCCCACGCGCGCCAGCGCACCCCAGGACGATGACGATGGCCCGCAAGAGCTGAGCGCCGCGCAGCTCGACGAACTCCGGCGCATGCTGCAAGACCGGCGCGCCGCGATCGTCGGCAGCATCGGCGAGCGGCAGAACGAGGAGCGCGACGTGAGCGGCTCCCGTGTGGTCGGCGACGAGATGGATGAGGCGACCCTGGAAGGCACCACCTCCATGACGGGCAAGCTGCTCGAACGGGATGTGCGGCTGCTCTTCGAGATCGACCGGGCGCTGGCCAAGCTCCGAGAGAATGCGTACGGCGTGTGCGAGGGGACGGGGGAGCCGATCGGCTATGCGCGCCTGCGCCTCCAGCCCTGGGCCCGCTTCAGCGTGGAGTACCAGGAGGAGCTGGAGCGCCAGGAGCGAACTCGCGGAGGTCGATAGCGACGTCGCCGCGCAGGGGAAGACCTCGCGCGGCGCCGCTCCATCCGCTGAGACACAGGGACGTCGCCGCTCGAAGGCGTCGCGACGTCACCATTCGGGGAGAGCGTCGACGTCGTCGGTCGCAGGCGTCGTGACGTGGCGGCTCGGGGGAACGTGACGGCGGTGCCGGGGGTCGTCGAGCGCGGCGACGTCACGGTTCGTGGAACCCGTGACGTCGCCGTTCGCAGGCGAAAGGAGGGCGCAGCTCAGGGTCGGAGGGACTGGGCGACCTTCAGCCCGCTGGCGATCAAGGCACCTGCGTCTTCGAGGGAAGGCTTGGTCATGTTGATCGTGAACCTGGCCTTCGGCGCGCTCCCACCTTCGCTGAGGGTGCTGAAGAAGATGGGACCGGCGCCCTTGTGGGGCAGGCCGTTCAGCACGCCGAGGGCTTGCTGGAGGGCCGGCGTCCCGCCGCCGAGCGGACGGAACACCGCGCCGAGCGACTGACCCACCGAGCGGGTGAAGGGCGCGATGGTGAAGTACCCGCCCGAGCCCACCTTGGCGTTCTTGAGCTGCGCGAGGTCGGCGCGGGTGGCGAGGGTGGCGTCCTCGGGGGCACCGGCCTTCACCATCGAGAGACGCTTCAGAAGCTCCTGCTTGTTCGTGCCGACGGCCATCCAGGTCGTCGTCCCCTCATCCATGACGTAGACGTAGGCATCGAGGGTGATCTTCGCGGCCTTGCCTTTGGCAGTGGGGCCGGCGCCGTCGAGCGGGTCGGTGTTCGGCGCAGGCAGGTCCTTCCAGCTGATCTGGACGGCGAACCCGTTCTTGCCGAGCTCCTTGGGCGCTGGCACGGTCTTCACCACAGGGAGGAACTTGGCGTCGTTCTTGAGTTCCTTCTTCAGCGTGTTGAGCAGCCCCGGGCGGTTGTACGCCGCGACGAGGTTCTTGAAGTAGGTGTTGATGGCATCCGGCTTCTCCGTGATGCCCATGAGGGTCCACCCGAGCAGATCATCGAGCAGCTGCTCGAGTTCCTGCTGGGCTGCGGGGGCCTTGTCGGACCTGGGTGGAGCTTGCTTCTGTCCCCCGCCGCTCGCGGAGACGCCGGTGACGTCCTTGGACAGAGGGACTTTGCGCAGAAGGTCGGCGAGCGCTTTGCGGTCCGCGGCGCCACCGATCTTCTCCTTGCCGAGATATCCCTCGAGCAGGTCACCCAGGCTCTTGAAGATCGGCGCCAGGCGGGGGCCGTCGCCGCCGTGGCTGAAGGTGGCGGCCTCGCTGTCCTTGGGCAGGCGCCAGAAGAGGGCGGGCGGGGGGGCCATGACGCGCGCTTGGTCGGTGATGGTGGCCCCGAGCCACGACGTGTTGCCCCGCAGCGCGAGCGCGCCGGAGACGGTGAGGCAGCTCGTCGGGTCGCTGCCGATCTCGAGCGAGAGCTTGTCCGCGTCTCCGATGAGCGCGCCGACCTCGGTGGCGAGGGCGTTCGCCGTCTCCATGACGGTGCTGTCGAAGAGGGGATCACCGATGGTGAGCTGGCTCTGGGCGAGGATGGGGATCCCGCGGAGCTGCTGCCGCGCGATGCCGCCGAACTTGTCGGTGATCGGCACCAGCCGGATCTCCGCGCGCAGATCGCGCCCTTCTGCTGGCGTGCTCGGCAGGGTGCGGGTGACGTAGGGCGTGAGGGTGACGAGATCGCGCTCGCGCTCGGCACAGACGAGCCGCGCTGGCGCCGAGCCGGCTGCGGCTGCGATGGCGCAGGAGAACTTTGCTTCTTCCTTGCCGCCGACGCGCCAGACGCCGGGGGAGAGTTCCGTGGGGGTCCCCAGCCGTTCGACGGCGCCGCGCGCGCCTTCCAGTGAGGTGAGGCCGACGGAGACGGCGGACAGCGGGCGACCCCGCTTCGAGCCTGGATCCAGGACGGTCACTGCAAACACGGGCGCGTCGAGCGCCACCACCGCCGCGAGCTGCTTCTGATCCGTGGCGCCAGGGAACAGCGCATCGAGGATGGCCTCGACCGCGAAGCGCGAGGTGCCCTCGGTGAGCTGCGGAGGGACGCCCGCGCAACCCGCGAGCGTCGTGATCGTGTTCGCCGGGTTCGCCCAGCGCGCAAAGCCCACCACGTCGCCGGGCTCCGGCACCGGCGAGAGATCGTACGGCGCCGAGGTGGCGACCGCCGCCGGCGGCGGTGAGGTCGACGGAGGCGTCGTGGGGTCGTCCGGCGTGGGCGTCGCAGGGCCACAGCCGACCGCCAGCAAGGTCGAGAAGCTCAGCGGAAGAAGTGTGCGCATGACGAGAGCCCTTATACGGCGGCGTTCAGGTCGAGTCGACCCCGCCGCGGGCGCCGCGAGCGCCGCGAGCGGTGTCGGGTCGATCCGCCGATGCTCTTGATCTCCATCGCCCGCGGCCGTACGCCCTCTCGTATGAAGTCTCGGCTGCACCGCCTTGTCCCGATGTCCGCTCTGTTCGGAGCGTGGGCGCTCGCCGCGTGTGGCGCCTCCGAGCCGCCCCCGCCCGCGGCTCCGCCGCCTGCACCTCCTCCGCCCGTCGCGGAGCCGGAGCCCGAGCCGGAGCCCGAGCCCTCGGCGCCACCGGCGGACGCGAAGCCCGAGCCGGCGCAGAGCTCGGGCCGGACGCCGCTGTTCAAGAGCGATCCGGAGGAGATCACCGACAGCTTCGGCTCGTCGCCGGCCGCGAAGCTCGAGCTGGGTGACGACACCGGCCGCGCGACCTTGAGGATCCCGGAGAACGCGCTGTCCCAAGGCGTGAACATCACCTTCAAGATCGAGAAGAAAGGGAAGACCTCGGGGCCCCCGATCGGCAAGGTGTACCGGACCTCGGGGGTCGTGCCGCCCGACGGAACGCCGCGAGAGATCGAGAGCGCCGGCCCCGTCTTCGAACTCGCGTTCCCTGCGGGCAACAAGAAGGACGCGAACCTCGCCATCGGCACCATCTCCCTCGACGACAAGGGGCGCGAGAAGATCGACTGGATCGTCGTCGCGCCGAAGCGGATCGACGACGCGATGGGGCTCGCCTACTTCGAGCTGAGCAAGCTGCCGAACGCCTACTTGCACATCACCACCAAGGCGCCGACCGAACCGAAGCAGTAGCGTCCACGCCGCGCCGTCCTGATGGACCCCGGCGCGGCAGTCGCCTACAACGTCCCCCGACGCTGTGGATCTCCTCTACTTCGCGCTGCTCTGCTCCGTGCTCATCTTCGTCCACGAGCTGGGGCATTTCGTGTGCGCGAAGCTCTTCGGCGTGAAGGTACTCACCTTCTCGATCGGGTTTGGGCCCAAGATCCTGCGGCTCCGCGGGAGAGAGACCGAGTACTGCGTCGGCCTGCTCCCCCTCGGCGGGTTCGTGAAGATGCTCGAGGAGACGCGGCAGGAGCCCGTGCTCCCCGAGGATCGTCGGCGGACCTTCGAGGCGCAGGCGCTGTGGAAGCGGGTGATCATCGTCCTGGCCGGGCCGGCGATGAACGTGCTGTTCCCGGTGCTGCTCTATTTCGCGGTGTTCGTCGGGGAGACACGCTTCGTGCCGCCGACGGTGGGCGCGGTACTCCCGGCGCATCCGGCCGAGGGGAAGCTCCACCCCGGTGATCGCATCCTCGAGGTGGATGGCGAGCGGATCACCACCTTCGCCGAGCTGCAGCGGATCGTGGCCAAGAACCCGGGCCAGGAGCTGAAGCTCAAGGTCTTCCGGGACCGGCAGCACGTCGAGGTGAAGGTCATCCCGGAGGAGAAGGTCATCCAGAAGCCGCTGGAGATCGTCGAGCGCATCGGGGAGCTGGGGATCCGGCCCAGCCGACCCGCCCCCGTGATCGGCATCTCGCGGCTCGACTCGCCCGCCTACCGCGCCGGGCTGCGCAGCTTCGATCTGGTGACCGAGGTGGGGGGGCGCCCCATCAAGACCTGGACCGATCTGGAACAGGCCCTCACCGACAACCGCGGCGCGACGGTGCCGGTGACCTACCTGCGGCCGATGCCCGTGACGCGCGCGCTCGGCGGACTCGCCGACATGGCGGTGTACGAGTCCGGCGTCGCGGCGTTGACGCCCGAGTCCGGGGTGGCCGATCTGCAGAGCCGGGCCGGGATCGAGCACGCCGATCTCTACGTGGCCGACGTGCCCCAGGGGTCGGCGGAGTGGAAGGCGGATCTGCGGCCCGGTGATCGGATCACCGAGGTGGACGGCGTGGAGGTGACGGCGTGGTCCACCTTCACCGAGCGGCTGTTCGCTTCGCCCGACAAGCCGCACGTGATCACCTGGCTCCGCGCCGGGCAGCGCAAGAGCGGGACGATCGAGCTGCGGCGCGAGGACTACCTCGACGAATACGGTCAGACGCGCCCGCGCTTCTTCCTGCGCGCCACCAACTGGTCCCCCATGGTGCCGGAGCCTTACGTGGAAGGTGGCCCCGCGGCGATACGCCTCGCGTTCGAGAACGCACTCGACGAGACGTACGACGTGATCCGCTTCATCATGGTGGGGATCCTGCGGATCGTGGAGGGCAAGGTGAGCATCTCCACGCTCGGTGGCCCGATCACGGTCTACGATGTGGTCGGCGAGGAAGGCGCGAAGGGCGTGAGCTACTTCGTGTGGGCGATGGCGGTGATCTCGATCAACCTCGGGCTCATCAACCTGCTGCCCATCCCCGTGCTCGACGGAGGGCACCTCCTGTTCTTCACCTTCGAGGCGGTGCTGCGGCGTCCGTTGCCGCTCCGGGTCCGCGAGATCGCGAGCCTCGCGGGGCTGATGATCCTGGTGGGGCTGATGGGCATCGCGTTCAAGAACGACGTGGAGCGGCGCTGGGATGTGATCCAGGGGCAGTTCCGAGAGCTGGCGGGATAGCAGGGCACTTTGAGCATCAGGACGAGGCGAGAGGCAGGAGAGAACGTGGCTGCGGAGCAAGAGGGGCCGGACGCGTCCGGGCCTGCGCTGGCGGGCGACGCGCGCCGGGTTGCGGCGCGGGTGCTGGAGCGCGTCTGGGAGGAGAGCGCGTTTGCGTCGGCGGCGCTGGACGCGGAGCTGTCTCGCTTGACGGTGCTGGATGGGCGCGACGCCGGGCTCGCGACGGAGCTGGTGTACGGCGTGCTGCGGACGCAGGCGTTCCTGGAGGAGCAGATCGACAAGCTGGCGGTGAGCCGTCGCTGGGCGGGCGATCCGGCGGTTCGGGCGCACCTGCTGATGGGCGCGTATTCGCTCCTGTTCCTCGACCGCGTGCCGGCCTTCGCCGCGGTGTCGGAGGCGGTGAACGCGATGCGGGTCGTTGCCGACGATCGGGTGGGGGCGTTCGCGAACGCGGTCCTGCGGCGGCTCGCCGACGAGGCCGCGAAAGGGCGGCCCGCGTTGATCGACGCGGTGGTGGCTTCGGCGCCCGGGTGGCTGCGTGGGGCGCTGCGGCGGGCCATCGGGCGTGCAGGGGCGTCGGCGTTTCTTTCTGCGGGGCCGGTGCCGCCGCCGCTGGGGCTCTGTCTCGCGCCAGCTGAAGATCGCGAGGCCTGGATCGCGCGGCTGGGCGAGGCGGCCAAGGGGGCGACGATCGAGGCAGGGAAGGCGTCTCCGCACGCGATCCTGGTGCGGGGCGCGGGCGAGCTGCGGCGGCTTCCCGGGTTCGGGGAGACGTGGATCGGTCAGGAAGAAGGCGCCCAGGTGGTGGCGCTCTTGCTCGGAGCGAAGCCTGGAGAGCGCGTGCTGGATGCTTGCGCGGGCCGGGGGAACAAGACGTGGCTCTTGTCGCGGCGGGTGGGCGCGACGGGTGACGTGGAGGCGGCGGATCTCCACCCGAACAAGCTGCGGGTCGCGGCGACCACGGGCGCACGCGCGACCTATGCCGTGGACTGGAGCGCCGGGACGGGGCGTGTTCCGGAGGGGTACGATCGGGTGCTCGTGGATGCGCCGTGCTCGGGTGTGGGAACCTTGCGGCGGCGTCCGGAGATCGGGCTGAAGCGTGAGGCGGGCGATCTGGAGCGACTGTCGTCGCTCCAGGTGGCGATCGCGCGAAGTGCGGCGAGCCGGGCACGGGAGGGGGGACGTCTGGTCTTCGCGGTGTGTTCGGTGCTGCGGGAGGAGTGTGAGGGGGTCGTGGAGCGGCTATCGAGCGATCCTGGCCCGGGTGAGCCGGAGGTGAAGCTCGTGCCGACGCCGTTCGATGCCGAGGAGGCGCTGGCACTCGGGCTGCCCGAGGGGGCGTCGAGCGTGCGGCTTCTCCCGCACGTGCACGGGACGGACGGCTATTTCGCGGCGATGTTCACCGTGCATCACTGAGGCACGAGCGCACTCTTCGGCATCGTGCCGTCGGGGGGAGCCGGAGGTGGGGCTCGGTGAAATCCCATGGCACGCCCCCTCTCAGCCCGTACACTCGTTGATGTGGTGGACGCACAACCCCGTCGGGCGAGGCTGTCGAGCTATCTGAAGCGGTTGTGGCCCGAGCCAGGCTCGGGAAGGCCGGCTTCGCCGCCGCCCTCCTGGCCAGGGCCGGAGGAGCTGGAGGCGGGCGTGGTGCAGGAGGTCGGCGCTCCCACGTCCGTGAATCCGCGCGCGATCCGGCTGCGTCGTTTCGCTGGGCCGGCGACGTACCTGGATCAGCTCGCGCCGCTCCGGATCGCCCACCTCACCGATCAGCACGTGGGCCGCGTGACGCCCATGAAGGTGCAGCGCGAGGCGGTGGACCTCACCAACCAGCAACGCCCCGACCTGGTGATGTTGACGGGGGATTTCGTATGTCACAGCCAGCTCTACCTCGATCAACTCGAGGAGCTGATCCGCTCCTTCGATGCGCCCGTCTTCGCGGTGCTGGGCAACCACGATCACTGGTCGGGTGGTGACGAGGTGAAGCGCTCGCTCCAGCGCGCTGGGGCCGAGGTCCTCTGCAACGCACACACGGTGGTCACCGTGCGGCACCAGCGGCTCCAGGTGGTGGGGCTCGATGATGCGTACACCGGTCACGCGCAGCGCGAGCGGGCGGTGAAAGGGCTTCGAAACGATCTGCCCTCCATCGGCCTGTCGCACATTGCCGAGGAGGCGGATGGCCTCTGGCGGCACGGGGTGCCGCTCGTCCTCTCGGGGCACACCCACGCGGGACAGGTGACGGTGGCACGGCTGCACGAGCTGTCCATCGGGAAGCTGGCCGGGCACAAGTACGTTCACGGGCTCTACGGCACGCGGAGCCCGGCAGGGCCGCAGCAAGGCGCGGTGTACGTCGGCGCAGGGATCGGCGCCTCCGTCATCCCGTTGCGGCTCGGGGATCGAGGGCAGCGCGAGGTGGCCGTCTTCGAGCTGGGGGCGGCGCCTGGCTCGTTCGAGGAGCATCACACGGAGCAGCCTGCCCTCAAGGGCCGCAAGCCGTCCCCCGTGGTCCAGGCGAAGCGTGCCGAGCAGGTGGTGCGAAAGCGCGAAAAACGCGAACGGAAGCAGCGTCCGCCGAGCTGAGGTGCGCTCGGGCAGCGCCGGCGACGCCGTGTGATTAGATTCCGGGCTCCGATGCTCGGACTATCCCGACTGCGCGGTAGCTTCGCCTACACGCCTCCAACCCTCAGGCTCGTCTGGAAGTCCTCCCGCGCCTCGACCCTCGCCCTGGGCGCGCTGACCCTCGTCGCGGCCGTCCTGCCGCTGGCCATCGCGTTCGCCGGGAAGGCCATCGTCGACGCGGTGGTGGCGCGTGACGGTGCGGCGACGCTCCGCTGGGTGCTCGTGGAGCTGGGCCTCGTCGCGGCACTCGCAGCGAACCAAAGGGGGCTGTCACTGATCCGTCAGCTCCTCGGGGCCCGGCTCGCGATGGACATCAACGGGAGGATCCTCGAGAAGGCGCTCAGCCTCGAGCTGCCCCATTTCGAGGATCCCGAGTTCTATGATCAGCTCACGCGCGCGCGGCGCGAGGCGTCGTCGCGGCCGCTGTCGGTCGTGACCGAGAGCTTCGGCACGTTGCAGAACCTGATCACGCTGGCCGGCTATGCCGCCCTCCTCATCGGGTTCAGCCCCTGGGCCGTCCTGGTGCTGGTCGTCGCCGCCATCCCCGCGACCGTGGCCGAGGTGCGGTTCTCGAACACGGCGTTCCGGCTGCGGAACTGGCGCTCTCCGGAGTCGCGCAAGCTGAGCTACCTCGAGCATGTGCTCGCCAACGACAACCACGCCAAGGAGGTGAAGCTGCTCGGCCTCGGGCCAGAGCTGCTCACGCGGTATCGCGCGCTCGGAGCGAGCTTCTACGAGGAGGATCGACGCCTGGCGCTGCGCCGCGGCGGCTGGGCGTTCGGCCTGTCCTTGCTCGGCACGGGAGCGTTCTACGGATGCTACGCGGTGATGGCCCTGACCGCGGCGACGGGCAAGCTCACGCTCGGCGAACTGACCCTCTATGTCGCAGCGTTCCGGCAAGGGCAGCAGGCGTTCCAGTCGATCCTGTCGTCCGTGGGCGGCATGTACGAGCACAACCTGTACATGTCGAACCTCTTTCAGTACCTCGCGATCCCCACCACGGAGCAACGGGTGACGGCATCTCCCCTGGCCACGCCGGGCCAGGAGGCGTCGTCGCTGGAGCCGCGAGCCGTGATGCCGTCGTCGGCGTCGGTGGCGTCCGAGGAGCGAGGGATCCGCTTCGAGGGGGTAGGCTTCCGGTACCCGGGGCAGACGCGGTGGGCGCTGCACGACGTTCACCTCTTCATCCCTGCGGGGCAAAGTCTGGCGCTCGTCGGTCACAACGGTGCGGGCAAGACGACGTTCATCAAGCTGCTGACGCGGCTCTACGAGCCGACGGAGGGCCGCATCCTGCTCGACGGGCGCGACCTGCGCACCTGGGACATGGCGGTGCTGCGCGAGCGCATCGGGGTGGTGTTCCAGGACTTCGCGCAGTACCAGTTCCCGCTGCGCGAGAACGTCGGCCTCGGCAGCATCGCACACCTGCACGACGAGCCGCGCCTCGCGCGCGCCCTGGAGCGGGGCGGGGCGACCGAGGTGGCCGCCATCATCCCGGGGGGGCTGGACGCGCAGCTCGGGCGCTGGTTCAAGGGAGGGGTCGAGCTGTCCGGGGGGCAGTGGCAGAAGGTGGCGCTGGCGCGCTCGTTCATGCGCGAGGAGGCGGACATCCTCGTCCTCGACGAGCCCACGGCGGCGCTCGACGCGGAGGCGGAGCACGCGGTGTTCGAGCGCTTCCGCGCCCTCTCCGAGGGCAGGACGACGATCGTGATCTCCCACCGCTTCCCCACGGTGCGCATGGCCGACCGGATCGTCGTCATCGAGGGAGGAGAGGTGCTGGAGGAAGGGACGCACGACGAGCTTCTCGCGCGTGCAGGGAGGTACGCGCAGCTCTTCGCACTCCAGGCCGAGGGCTACAGCTGATTCACACGGCGGGGGCACGCGCCCCCGCCGCCCCGCCGAGCAAAGCTCGTCGGGGCCCCACCACCCCGCGATCCACCCTGGAAATCAGGCATGTCTCGCCGCTTCGGGCCTGACGTCGGTGCATCGAGAAGCGGGCGAAGGTTCCAGCCGTGTGCATGAGGGGCAGCGCGCGGCGTGCGTGGCGCAGCGAGCGGCGCTGCGGCTACTGCCCGTTGTTCGTCATCCAGCCACGGCGGATCGAGTAGGGACCGCTCGTCGGAGGACCGCCGTCGTCCGGTGGGTTCTCGCTCGCCCGGCGTCGTCGGAGGATGGTCTCGGCGCGCAGCTTCTCGAAGGCATTGCGGTCGTAGTGCGCCGTGATCACCCCGCCCACCGCCGCACTGACCAGGGTCACGGCCATGGCCACCATGCGCGATCGGATCAGGATGTGAACGCCAGCAAGGCGCTCGACGTGCCCCTTCGACCACTTGGTGTAGGTGGAGCGGACCTCGGCGGTGTAGGCGGTGATGCCTTCCCAGTCATGGAAGACCGCGACCTTCTCGGTCGTGGCCGCAGCGACCCGATCGAACGCTTGCATCGCGTGCTGCGCGCACTCGAGGTCGGCCTGACCCTCGGCGCGTGTGTAGAGCACCCCGGGTGCTGGATAGAAGATCTGGATCTCCCAGGTGGGACCTTTCCACCACTCGCGTTCGACTGCAGGCGAGGACATGGGTGATCCCGCCATCTAGAAGCTCCCGATCACGGTGACGCCCGAAGGGGAGATGCGTGCGCCGACGGTCGCAGAGGCCGGCGCGCCGCGTGGTCCGCGGCTCTCCGGCCAGAGCCAGAGGGTCGCCGCGGCGGCCGCGGCGACGCCGCCGCCGATAAGAAGGCCCACCCCGACCGTGGTCAGCGTCTTTCGCTCTTCGTCGATGGCCTGGAGCTGCGCGTACTCCACGGCGGGCAGGTTCGAGCCGGCCTCACGTCGCGCCGAGGCTTCCTCGATGTCGCGTCGGCGCCCGTCGGCGGTCAGCATCAGCACGCCACCCACCGAGCCCAGCGCCACCGCGGTCCCCGTGGCGATCCAGGCCAGCGTGCGGCTCCTCGCCTCGCGCTGTGGAGAGAGGGCGACGCGTGCGACCACGCCACGGGACACGTCCACCGCGGCACTGGCAAAGGCTCCGTCGGCGAGTTCCAGGGTGACGGTGTGGTGCCCCGGCGCGACGGGGATCCGGCCACCCGGGGCCGGCTTCACCGCGGCGTTGTCGACGGCGACGAGCGCGCCGCCGGGAAGCTCGCCGAGGGCGATCATCGCCTCGGCGGTCGGAACGACGAACGAGACGGCGCTCGCCGTGGTGGCGTCTGGCTTGGGTCCCGCGCCGCCTGCTGGAGCGGCCGTGGGGGGGCCGGCGATGCCGAGGTCACCGTGCCGGTCCTGAGGGACGAGTTCCACCGTGATCTTCGCGCCGGGCCGGCACCAGGAAGGGTCGAGCGTGCCACGCAGCGGACCCTCCATCGATGGCGCGAGCGCCAGTTCGAAGGACCCCTCCAGTGCCGACGATGTCACCCGGGCGACCACCCGCAGCCAGCCGGGCATCTGGTTGGCCGTCGCCGAGATCCGCACGGGCTGCCACGCCACGGAGGGCGCGTCGACCTTGAGGTCCGACACGGTGATCTGCTCCCGACCGAGCCGCTGAGCGCGCTCTTTCTCGGCTGCGGTCCTGCACACGGTCCGCACCTTCGGCGACTGGTCACGCGCCACCTCGGGATCGTACCCCGAGGCCACCACGGCCTTGGCGCAGGCCGTCTCGGCCGCGGTGACGCCACCGAGCACGAGGGCCGCCGTGGTCTCCAGGAGCGCAGCCTCGACGCGGAGTGCGTCCGGTACGCCGGTCGCGGGGAGCGAGGCCAGCGTCTTCGAGGCGTCGGCGTAGGCACCGTTCTCGACCTGTTCCCGGGCACGCGCGACGACCCCGGCGAGATCCTGGGCCGAGGCCGCGCGAGGTGCCAGCGTGGAGCCCAGCGCTGCCGTGAACGTGAGCACCGCGGCGAGGAGGGGCGTGCCGCGCCAAGGGCGTGCGCCGCACGCGGCAGTGCTGCCACACCAGGGATGCGTCTCGCGCTCGTCGCGCGTGATCAGGTGCGGACTTCGTCTCCGGATGGAGCCCGAGGGGGGAGGGCGGCTCATGGCGACTCCGTGCGGCGCAGATCGACGCGCAATAGCGACGGCTGGCCCGCCTTGATGACGACGGAAAGGTTCCGCACCGCGCCGAGCTCGGCGTTGCGCAGCACGACGCTGTGGGGACCGGGGGACAGCGGGATGGGCGCAATGGGGGTGGTGCCCATCGGCTTGCCATCGACGCTGACGTCGGCCCAGGGCAGCACCACCACCTGGAGGGAGCCCGTTCCACTCGTCTCCTCGGCTGCGCCTCCAGAGGTCGCGGTGGCGCTGGCCTCGGGCGCAGCCGTTCCCCGTGTGGGAGGCCATTTGCCGAAGAGTTTTGGCTCTCCTGCCGTCGAGCCGGTGGAAGGCTCTCCGGTGGGGTGGGAGCCCGGGGTGGACGCGCTCGCAGAAGGGGTCGTCGGCAGGTACGAGGCGCTCGGTGATGCGGTCTCTGCCGTGGCTCCTGGTGGCACCTCCTTCGCGCCGGGACTCCCTGTCCCGCTGGGGGCGAGAGGATCGGAGGGCATGCTCGTCGCTGACGCCTCGGCGTCCGAGGGCTGGGTCCGCGAGGTCTGCTGGCTCCACCAGAGGAGGAACACGGCAAACGCAGCGCCGAGCGCCACGGCGAGCAGCAAGAGGAGCGATGCGCGTCGTCGCTCGCTTGGTGACTTGCCCGTCGCGGTGGACGGTCTGGTCGACGCGCCTTCGAGCGATGACGCGGCCCCGAGCGAAGTGGCCGCCTTCGTGGAGGGTCGCGATACCGCAGGCTCCAGGGAGGGGGTAGAGCCGCGACCTGCTTCCAGCCCGCCATCATCGGGCGCGGCGCGACGGCCTCCCCTCTCCAGCACCGTGGGCGCAGAGTTCGAGCTCGGGGGACCGGCTTCGTCAGGACGTGACGACACCACGACGCCGCGCGCGTGGATCTCGGACACGGCCGGCTTCGGCGTCTTCACGGGCGCGCCGGGCGTCCTCGGTGCGCTCGGGGTCGTCGGCGCTCCCGGCGTCCCGCGTCCTGCCGAGCGGTTGCCTGGCGTCTGCCGGTGCGTCCCCGTCACCGATTCGCCCAGCGCGGCGAGGGTGGTCTCCACCCTTCGCTTGATCTCCGCCCGCGCCTCTTGCTCCGCCGACGGACCGAGTGCCCACAGCGCGGCGTCGAAGGCGGCCGCCAGCGTCCCCGCGTCCTGGGTGCGGCTGTCCGGATCGAACGCCGTCGCGCCGTCGATGGCCGACGCGAGCGCCGGGGGGATGTCGGGCAGGAGTTCCTGCACCGAGGGGACCGGCGCGGTCGCCACCCGCATCATCAGCTGCGCTTGCGTCTCGCTCTTGCGCACCCGCCGCCCGGTGAGCGACTCGATGAGCGTGACGCCGAGCGAGAACACGTCGGCACGCTGATCGAACGCCTCACCACGCGCTTGCTCCGGGGGCATGTACGGCAGCTTCCCCTTGAACACGCCGGTCTCGGTCTTCTCGCCGACGAAGCCCGAGATCTTCGCGATGCCGAAGTCGGTGAGCCGCACGCGCGCGTCACGCGCGAGCAGGATGTTCGCTGGCGAGATGTCCCGGTGGACCACCCCGAAGTTCTGCCCGTCGTCGTCGCACAGCGAATGTACCGCCTCCAGAGCCCGCGCCACCTCGCGCCCCACGTAGGCGACAGCGGGCGCCGACAGAGGCCCTCCGCCCTTGCGGACGAGGCGATCCAGGGACGGGCCGTCGACGTAGTCGAGGGCCAGAAAGACCGTGTCCTCGGCGACGCCGAGCTCGATCAGCCGCACGATGTTCGGATGATCCAGCCGCGCGATGACGTGCGCCTCGGCGAAGAACGATTCGTAGGCGTAGTCGTCGATCTCGCTCTTGGAGAGCAACTTCTTCAGCGCCACCCGGCGGCGGAAGTTGCGGGGACCTTCCTCCTCGGCGAGCCACACCTCGCCCATCCCGCCCTTGCCGAGCATCCGGATCAGGCGGTACTTGCCGGCGAACAGCTCCTCGGCGCGCTCGGCTCCGGGCATCATCGCTCCCACGCCCTGACCTCTCGGATCTGCTTCGGTTCCAGGTGACGCACGGGATCAGGGCTCGGGGATGACGGCCATGCGGACCACGGCTGCGGCCTCGGTGACGTCGGTCCAGGCGACATAGAGACGGCCACCCACCACCGTGGCAGCGGCCGCGTCCACGAGGGTGGAGGAAAAGCGCTCGATGCGGGTCACCAGCGTGGTCGCGCCGGACGCCTGGTCCACGCTGTACACCTGGAGCGAGGGGGCATTGCTCGAGGCACCTGGCGTCACCAGCAGCGCGGGCCGGCCCTCTCGGGCGACCCACGCCGGCCTCGGCGTGTCCCTCACTTCCCCCAGCGCCCCGACCACGTCGTCCGTCAGCATGAACGGAGGATCCCCCACCTCGACCGCCTCCACCCGGCGGAGCAGAGCATCGCCCGCCACAGGATCCGTCGGCAACTTCTCACCGGCGCGCGCCGACGGTTGAAGGTAGAGCAGGGATTGCGACGTCACCTCCACGGCGTGGCCCAGCCGCTCCAGCCGCAGCTCCGAGGACGCGCCCCCCGACGATACGACGACCGCACTCGGCCTCACGTCGTCGAGCACCCAGAAGGCAGAGTCGTCTCCGGCGCTCCCGTCGGTCCTGGCGAAGGCGGCGCTCACCCCGACGGCCACCGACTGCTCTCTTCGCACCTGGAAGTACGCTGGCGGGGCCAACTGAGCACCGTCCAGCGCCAGCGGGAAGACCCCGAGCTCTCCGATCACGACCGCCGTCGGTTCCGCTTCAGGATCTGCCGCGAGCTCCCGCGTGCGCACGTACCCGAGTTCCACCCGGTCGGTGCGACGCAGGAGCTTCGGCCGCGAGACGGCACCGTAGCCGGCGGTCTCCATCCGCTCCTCTCCCGGCCACGCGGCGGCGAACTGCACCCCGCGTCCCTCGTTGCCCGGCGCGGGCAGCCGCACCCGGTACGTGAGCAGCCGCGCTCGTGGCGAGTCGTCGTCCGGCAACCGGGTCGCGCTCACGGCGAGCAAGAGGTCCTCGTCCGAGAGCCCGAGGACGTCGTAGAACGGCTCCACCGACCCCTCGTCGGCGACGAAGCTCGTCACCAGGTCCATCGGTCGGCTCACCGTCCCGTCGGCGCGCACCCGCGCTCCACGGAAGCGTTGCCCTTCAGGGCCGTAGGCATAGGTCTGCCACACGACCAGCACCCCATCACTCTGGGGGACGAGCTTGAGATCTTCGCCGCGGAGGTTCTCCACGCGCGTGACGGTGATCGGCACCGGCGTCCCTGGCTCGGCGCACACCCCGTGGATGCAGTCGTATCCGTCGGGGCAGGCGCCTTCCGAGCACAGCGCCGGCAGCGGACCATACTCGGGCGCCCCGCACGCGCTCACGCCCCACGCCCCACCCGCACCGAGGGTCAGCGTCAGCAGACCCATCCATCGCCAGTTCACAGGCCCCCTTCGAGCGATGCCGTCGACACCCACAGATCCATCAGCGACTCGTGGAACTCGGTCCAGGCCACGTAGGCCTTGCCGTCGGCAGCGAACGCCCGGGCCGAGTAGATCTCGTTCGTGCTCGTACGCTCCACCCGCGCCACGGGTACGGGCGCCGCGGCTCCCGGCGTCCAGAAGCCCACGTCGAACGTGGTGAACGACGCGTCTGCGGCGAGCGGCGTGACGAGCGCCCCCTGCGCGTGAGGCGTGCCGGTGAACGGCTCCATCGCGGCTTGCAGCACCCCGCCTGGCGCCTCACCGAGCACCTGCCCGTCCGCGCCCAGGTGGGCGAAGCTCACCGGGTAGCTCCTGGACCGCTCGTCGTAGGCGCCGCGCCGCATCACCAGCATCTCACCACCGAGCGCGTAGAGCGGCACCCCTTCCACCCGGAGCGGTGGCGATAGCGCTCCGCTCGTGTCGACGTGTCCCACGGCGAACGACTCGAAGCCCACGCGCACGCTCAGCTCGTCCTCGCTGCTTCGCCAGAGCGTGCAGTCTCCCGAGAGCGGAAGGATTTCGTCGGGCAAAGGCTGCCTCATCGCCATCGTTCGACTCCAGACCGAGCCGCTCCGCTCGATGCGCAGCACTTCCAGCCGTCCGCCTTCGCTGGGGCGCGTCCAGGCGACATCGATCATCCCCCGTCTGGCCACCGCGCCGATGTAGGGCGGCTCCACCCCGCCGAGGAAGCGCTCTTGTTCCCGGTGCAGCGATTCGACGCCAGGAGAAGTTCCCTCGGGGGGCTCCCGGTCCACGGCGAGCACCTCCAGCGTCATCGCGTCCTCGTCGACGCGAGGAAAGCGCAGCATCGCGACCGCGTAGCGACTGTCGTCCAGCGCGACCACACTCGACGCGATGGGCATCTCGTCGCCGTAGCCGAACAGGAGCCGAGGCGCGCCGACCTCCCCATCGGGCGACACCAGGATCTCGTACAGGCCATGCGCGTCCGGTGAGAACCCGTCGTTCACCACCAGCGCCGCGCCTCCCCCTGCGCGCTCCACCCAGTGAAGCTCGGCCGCATTGATCCAGGTCACCCGCGCCGGCCTCGCAGGCCCCGGCGCGGCGCCCTCCCGCATGCAGACCGTCGCCTGACAGGTGTACCCTTCCGGGCAAGGCCCAGCGCTTCCGCACGCGAACGGAGCATCGCCCAGCTCGGGCACGCAGCCCGAGGCGAGAAGGGACGCTGCGGCCAGCCATGCGCGGCGCATGCCCGGAGCATATCCGTGCCGGCTGTGTCCGGGAAGAGCGGGGAGCGGTGATCCGCCCTTCCTGGTTCAGCCTTTCTTCACATAACGCTGCAGGAACGTGCGCAGGCTCGCGCCTTGCACATCACGCTGCGCCGTGCAAAGCGCGATGCTCTCCAGCGCCTGAGCGAGATGCCGTGGTCCACCTGTGAGGCGGTCGAGGCGCGGCTTGAAGAACGCCTCCAGCTCGGCAGCCGACGCTGCATCGCAGAGCTTTTCACCCACGAGTGGAAGGTAGCCGCGGACCTCGGCAGGGAGCCGCTCGACCAGGCCGTCGAAGTGCTCCTTCACCAGCCCGAAGGCCACGGCCGCCGCGCGCTCGTCATGCGAGGAGAGCAACTCCGAGGACTCCCGGATGTCCAGCTCGTCGGAGAGCACCAGGGACACTGCCTGGCGCATGATCTCCGGCTTCCTGAATGCCCCCATCGCGTCGAGGAGACGGCCGCGCCGCCGTCCATCCTTTTCCTTGCGCAGCGCTGCGTGGAGCCGATCGAAGAGGGCCTGATCGCCGTGGTAGGCAGCGATCGTCAGCACCGCGTCCACGGCCTCTGCCTCCAGCGTGCGCGGATCCCCGAGGTATCGATCCGTGAGCCGTCGCGCCTCCGTCACGAGCGCGGTCTCCCCACCGCGCGTCGCCACGAGTTCCACGAGCGACGCGCGGGTGAGTCCTAGCGCCTCGCGTTCGCCAGCCTTGGGACGCAACCCGAGCGTGCGCGCGCGTGAGCCGAACACCTCGCGTACGAAGCGCGCATAGGCTGGCTGGAGATCCTCAGGCAGGTGGGCTTCGCGCACTTCCCAGGCGATCTGGAGCGCCTCCTGGAGCAGGTGAGGCTCCGGGTCCTTCGCCACCTCGACGATCGCGCCGAGCGCATCGCCGATCGGCAGGTGGCCCGCTTGCACCAGCGCGTTCACGTCGCGCAGTACGGTCACCCGTTCCACCGTCGATAGCCGCGCCTCCCCGCGACCGAGCAGCCGGTCGAGCACCTTCCCGTCGTACGCCCCATGGTAGTACCCGGTACCGCCGGCCTGGAGCATGACCCAGGTCGGGCACCGCCCCGCGCCGAGCGGCACCACAGCGGATGGCTGCGACATCACCGCGCAGGTCTGCCCAGAAGAACCACCATCCAGGCGGTAGCAGACCGGAATCGACCACCTCGAACTTGTGGCCGGAGCCGCCTCCTGCGCTTCATCGGGCGTATCCTCCTGCGCTCCACCCGCCGGTCCGACCGACAGGAGCCGCCCTTGCGTCAGGCGGAGTTGCGGCGCCGAACCCGCATCACATGCGATCTCGGCACGGACGAGCGGCACCCCGGGCTGATCGAGGAAGCTGGCCAGCACCGTCTTCGCCTCGTCTCCGCCCACCTCGGCCATCGCTGCGAGGAAGTCGTCGGACCGCGCGGTCCTGTGCGCGTGCTTCTCCAGGTAGCTCCGCACGCCCTTCATGAACCGATCGGGGCCGAGCCAAGCTTCGGCCATCGAGAGAACGGCTGCACCCTTCGCGTAGGTGATGCTGTCGAAGGCATTCAAGATGTCGTCCTTGGTGACGATCTCCTGGCGGATTTTCCTCGCCGACAGGAGCGTGTCCTCGGACATGGCCCAGGAAGTCGCTCGGCTCTGCGCGATGGCCTCGTCCCAGCCCGGCTGCCACTCTGCCACCGCGCGCGACGTCATCCAGTCGGCGAACCCCTCGTTCAGCCAGATGTCGTCCCAGAAATCCGACGTCACCAGGTTGCCGAACCACTGGTGCGCGATCTCGTGCGCCATGATCCGTCCGAACGTGCGCTTGAACCGGGGCGTCTCGTCACCCGGCTTCGCCAGCGAGCGCGTCATGTCGAAGGTGATCAGTCCCGGGTTCTCCATGGCGCCGAACGAGGCGAGGTGAGGCACGGGCACCACGTCGAGCTTCTCGTACGGGTACGGGAGCCCGAGCTGTCTCTCCAGCACCCCGAGCAGCGCCGGCGTCGCTTCCTTCGCCCACCGCGCGTCCGCCTTGCGCCCAGGGGGGACCGCGATCCGTATCGGCGTGCCGTTCTTGCCTCCCTTGCCGGCGTCGACCAGCTCGAACGGCCCCACCGCGAACGCCACCAGGTAGCTCGGTAGCGGCTTCGTCTCTGCGAAGCGCACGAGCTTCAGGCCGTCTCCGGCTGGCTCCTCGGACACCACCGGCGTGTTCGAGAGCGCGACCTCCGAGGCGCGTACACGCAGCGAGAGCTGCCATGGGACCTTGAACGAGGGCTCGTCGAAGCAGGGGAACGCGCGCCGCGCCTCGATGCTCTCGAACTGGGTGAAGACGAACCTGGCGCCTCCCTCCTCCTCGACGAACACGCCGCGGTCGTCCTTCGCGGAGACGGCCCCCCGATAGTGCATCGTGAGCTTCGCCTTCCCTGCGGGCAGCGCCGGCTCGAACGCGACGCCGAGATGATCTTCGCCACCTGGCACCACGCGCGCCGCGATCCGGGCGCCTGCCGAGACGACGCTCACCTGGGAGACCGAGAGTTCCTTGGCGTTCAGCCAGAGCAGCTCGGTGGGACGCGTCAGCGCGAGATCGATCTCGATCTCCCCGGAAAAGGCCTCGTCGCCTGGAAGGACGGTCAGGGTGACGCGGTAATGCTCGGGCGACACGGTGCGCGGGAGCCGCAACCCGGGCTGCGAGGCGAGGCCGGATGCTTCTTCGCCGGCATGCTCATTCCCCGCGCCGTCCAGCCCGGCTGGTGCTCCGGACGGTGGACCCGCCGGCGGCGGCTGGCTCGGGGGGGCACACGAAGCGGCGATGAGCGGGGCGATGATGGCGGCAGCGAGCGCGAGGCAGCGCATGAATCCTCCAGGGCGAGCGCGGGGGGCGGCGCATGGTAGCCCAGGGGGATCGATGGACGCACCGGCCCTGCGTCTCGGCACGACGTCGGCAGGCGGTCGATGGGACGACGCCGTGTGACATCACCGACCCAGCGCGGGATCCAGCACGCGGACCTCGCAGCCGAGGTAGGGCAAGAACTGCGTGAAGTGCTTCCCGTTCGCGGTCAGCAAAATGTCGATGCCATGGTGCGCGGCCGTGCCGGCGATCGCCGCGTCGCGCTGCCAGGCATTGATCACGGCGCGCCGCTCCTGTTTCGTTCCCTTTTTCCTCGGCACGCCCACCCGGACGGCCAGCGCGGCGGCGCTGATCGCGCAGGGCTCGTCGAACGACAGCACGTTGAAACGCTCGCCCACGAAGCCGAGTGTCTGCTCCACGTCCCCATGCACGCGCGCGAACACCATCAGCTCCTGGAGCGACACCGTCGAGATGTAGAAGGTCGGGTGGGCCTTGAAGCTCGACAGCGCCCGTCGCAGTGGCACCCGGAACGGCGCCTGATCACCCATCCAGTACGACACGACGTTGGTGTCGAAGAGGATGCGCATCAGCTCGACCTCGGCCAGAGGGAGTCGAGGTACTCGCGCACGTCATCCGTACCCCACACCTCGCCGAGCGCCCCACGCGAGCGTTCGTGATCCTCGACCGCGTCGGCCACGCGACGTGCGCGGCGCAGCCTCAGTGCGGTGGCCTCGTGCAGCTGCCCCTCGCTGGTCACCGCAGCCTCCACGTCGACGATGACCTCTTCCCCCCAGAGCTGCCGGGCATCCTGTCGGAGCGCCTCGGGCAAGGCGACCGTGCGCCTGCCGTACGGGGTGGCGATCACGACGGTGGGGGGCGTGTGGTCCAGCGCCACGAGCTGACCGAGCATCTGTGCCTGCGCCCGCTTCGCCGTCGCGCGCCGCGCCGCATGCCGGTGGAGGCCTGGCGCGAGCTTCGACAGATCCGCCACCGTGCGCCAGTGGGGGGAGACGGGGCCCCGCACCACGAGCAGGAGGCGGCTGTGCCCGCCCTCCTCGGCGCAGTGTGCGGCGCGGGCGAAGGCCTCGGCGCAGGAGGCGGTGACCTCGACGCTCGTCGCGCGCCCCGCTGCCGCCTGGCGCAGCGAGCGTGCCCCCAGCCGCCAGAACATCGAGGCGAGGACGTGGATGTCGAGGTGCGCTCCCTGCTCGCTGGCGCCGACGATGAGCGGGACGAGCAGCTTGTCGTCGTGGGTCCGGCCGACGGAAAGCTCGAGCGCCTGCCGCACCTGCGCTGTCGGCCACCCGCGGTGCAGCGCGAAGACCGGTGCGGCGGCGCGACGTAACTCACCGAGTCCATCGAAGACCGCCCGCAGCGTGTCGACGTAAGCCTCTGCCGAGACGACCGTCCTGCCGCTGTGAGGTTCGAACCGGAGGGCGATCTCGCGGCGCACGTCGGCAAGCGTAGCGCGGCGAGCGACGGCCACGCACATGACGAGCGTGTCAGGCCGGCGGCCGTCGTCGCCGGAACCGGTGGCAACGAGGATGCCGCCCGCACGACCGAGCACCCGTGGCGTCACGGTATCCGACGCCGGTGCAGACATCCTCCCGTCGGCAGGCATCCGCCAGGCGTGTCCTCGACAGCTTGGTCGAAGGCCCGCCTCGAGTGGATGAGTGTGGCGGAGACAGGCTCACGCTGAAGGCCTCGGGACGGCTCGCAAGGCCTGCAGAGGTCTGGCTGGAGATGTGCGAGGCGGTTGCGCCGGCGGGCGGCTGAGCGTGCCGCAAGCGCGGTGCGAGGCGGGGGGTGGTGCGGGGCTCGCGAGGGGGAATCAGCCGAAGAGGCTACGGAAGGGGTGGGATGCCGCCGTGGCCGCTCCGGTCGCGGTGCGGGGCTTGAGCAGACCGGCCGCGCGGGTGGTGACCAGCGCGCCAGCGCCGATCAGGAGCACGGCCGACCAGAGCAGCGTGCCCAGGTAGGGAATCGCGCCGAGCACGAGGAGGGCGGCGCAGCCGATCGCCAGGTGAATGTAAGGGTTTCGTGTGCGGTGGCCGATCAGGCCTGCACCAGCCGTCTCCAGGACGGAGCACGCCGCGACGAACACGGCCAGCACTGCCCAGAGGAGGGCGATCACGGCGAAGGGGATGCCGATCACGGTGATGCTCAGCGCGCACAGCATCACCACGCCGCTGAGCACCCCGATGACGCCACGTGCGAACGAGCGCATGGGGTGGGCGGCGATCTCCACCTTGAGCTGATCCATCCGGTTCGGCGCGAGCGCGAGGGCCACAGCGCCCAGCGCGAACAGGAAAGCCATGCGCATCACGGCGTCGCCCGCCTCGTTGAAGAAGCGTTGCACGGCGGAGCCGCCCTCGCGGGCCTCCTCGTCACGGGTGGCGTTGACGTCGCCGCCGAGCACCGCCTTCTGGCCGCGCCGGATCGAGCCACCCGTGACATCGATGTTGCCGTCGATGCGGGCAGCGTCCTCGATGTTCAGCGAGCCACCCATGACCATGACGTCACCGCGTACGCGCGCGCCGCTCCGCACGTTCACCGACCCGCCGGCGACGTTGATGTCTCCGGTCACCGTGCCGAGCACCTCGAGCGAGCCACCCACCAGCGAGACATCGTGGACGACCTCCTCCTTCTCGATGCGAAGGCTGGAGCCCGCGACGGTCCGATCCCGCCCACGGGCCTTGCGGCTCGCCTCGTCGCCGTCGTCGTCGTCGTCGTCGTGCACCTTGGTCTGAGACGCCGGGTCGTTCGTCGAGGGAGCGGCGAGGGACGGGTCGGCCTCGTCGGCCGGCGCTGCAGTGTCTACCGTGGCGTCGGGCCTCGCAGAGGGCTCACCCGTGGCCCCGGCGGGATCGACCGCGCCAGCTGGGCGCTCGACCGGCGGCTCCGGGGAAGGCGGCGCGAGGGGAAGTGGAGGCATCGGGGGGCTGAACGGCTCCAGCGACGCCATGGGAACCGGACCGGGGCGCGAGGAGGGGGTGATGGCGATCAGCGACCCGTCGCGGCGTGCGACGTACTCACCATCGGCGAGGAGCAGGTCGAGCACCTTGCCGGCAGGCTGTGCCGTCACGTGCAGGTCCACGGGAGCGGAGGCGGGCGCGTTGACGATGACGCTCCAGCCGGCCGCGCGCGCGAGGCGCTTCAAGGCCTCGCTCCGTGGCACGTTCTGGAGCTCGAGCGAGACGGTCTCGTCGCTGTCGGGCCACGCGCCTTCCCTGTGGACCGTGGCCGACGCCACGCCTGAAACCGAGAGCCCGAGCGCCGCCACGGCACAAGCGCCGAGCCCGCGCGTCGCCCACCCTCTGCCGATCGATGACCTCATCCCTGTTCTCCTTGTTCCACGAGGATCCGGCTGCGCGCTGCGCGCGCCACGACGAGACCGAACACCAGAAGCAGCAGCGCCGAGAGCCACTGGAGCGGCGCCCGCGCGCTGTGAGACGCGAACGAGTCGCTCGCGACGACCGTGCGCGCGAGGCGCGTCAGCATGAGCAGCGAGCGTCCCAGGGACTGTGCGTCTTGCTCGAGCGTCGACAGACGGGGGGTGGCTGCGATCGTGGCGAGCCCCAGCGAGGCGAGCAGCGCCATGAGCGGCAAGGGGCGCGCCACCGCGAGGGCTGACGGCGGAGACGACGTGGCACTCGGGACCAGGGGCGCCTTCGAAGCATGCGCCGGTGTGGTGAGGTCGTCGGTGCCCGACGATGCGACGAGGGCCGGTGCGGCAAGGGCCGATGTGACGAGGGTCGGTGCTGCGAAGGGATCGGCGCTCGAAGCGGCGACCACAGAGTGCGCGCCGAGCGCCCCCCCGACGCGCAGCGACAGGAGCGCCGCCGCTCCGAGCGCGCTGGCGCAGGTGGCGCAGTGGCTGGCGTGGGGGGCCGCGTCGCCCGGCAGGAGGGATAGCTCTCCATCGGCCATGACCGTGAGCGCGACCTCGGTGAGGTGGCCGTCGTCTCGCCACACCAGCTCCAGGGGAAGCTTCTCGTCGCATTCCATGGGCGTCATTCTCCGAGTGCCTCGGCGAGGCTGCGCCTGCCGCGCGTGATCCACGTCGCCACCGTGCCCAGCGGGATGCCGAGGCGGCGCGCGATTTCCTGGTAACTCTGCCCCTCCAGATGAAAGGCGAGGAGAGCCTCGCGCTGCGGCTCGGTGAGCTGCGCGAGCGCGTCGTTCAGGCGCCGTGCGCGTTCGGTGGACGCCGCGTGGTCCTCGGGTCCGGGCCCAGGGTCGGCCAGTCGCTCGAGCGCCTCCTCCGACCCGCCTTCCCCGTCCTCAGCGAGGCCTCCCCGGCGATCGCGTCGTGCGCGGCGCCGCGCGTCCAGCGCCACATGGCGCGCGATGCCGAGCACCCACGGCCGGAGCGCTTCACCCTCCCGGAGGCGGTTCTGGCCTTCGAGCGCGCGCGCCAGGGCCTCGTGCGCGCAGTCCTCGACGTCCGCGTCCTGGTAGGGCCGGCCCAGCACGCTGGCGATGAGCGCGCGGACAGCGGGTCCGAGCGTGGTCAGCTCAGGCCCATGGCGTTCCGAGGCCGTCACCTGCTCCGCGGTCCCTCGGTCGTGCTGCGCTCGCCTTGGTTTCCCGTCTCCCTGGGAACGCTGGGGCTCTCCTCCGGCCGTCCGGGGCGCGGTGGCGTGCTCCGACGGTGCTGTCGGGGGCGCGCTGGTGCGCGAGGCGGGCAGGGCGGCATGCAGCATCCGGTTGCTCGTCCATTCGCCCGAAGGACAGGAGAAATTTCACCGACCGACGAGCCGTCGTCTTTTTTTTGGCGACCCGACGGATGGAGGAGCCGACGGATGGAGGAGCCGACGGATGAGGGGCCGACCGGGCCAGGGTGCAGGCTGACCCGGGCGGCGGGTGGTTTGTCGCACATTCTCCGCGTCGTCTCGGCGCCGCGCAGGAGTGCTGGGTAGCGTTTGTTCCCGCCTGGGTGGATGAGCTAGCCTCGAGAGAGGCGTGGCGCGGTCTGCGAAGCGCCCGGCTCCGCGCGAACGAGGGGGATCATCATGGCGAATCAAGGGCCAGGAGAGCAGGGCGCTTCGAGTGACGCTGCCGCGGTCGACGACGTGGGAGGAGACCGGGCGGGCGGAGAGGCTGACGAGCGCACGCGGCTCATGGCGCGATGCCGCGATCTCGAGGAAATGCTTCGCGCCATCCTGGACAACCTCCCCATCGTCGCGTGGCGCGTCGACCAGGAGGGGACCATCCTGTTCCACGACGGACGAGGCATGGAGGGGGCCGAGAGCCCGCCTGGTGAGTTCGTCGGCAAGAATGCCTTCGATCTCTATCCCGACGAGATCTCGGCGCCAGTGCGGCAAGCGCTCGGCGGCAAGCTGGTCCATGCGCAGGTGGAAGCGCACGGCGTCTGCTGGGAGAACTGGGAGATCCCGGTGCGCAACGCGCAGGGTGACGTCACCAGCGTGATCGGCCTGTCGCTCGACACCACCGAGGCGCGGCGCGTGGAGCGCGAGCTGCGGGATCAGCTCGACGTGGTGAGCCGGCAGCGGCAGGTCATCCAGGATCTCTCCACGCCCATCTTGCAGATCTGGGACGGCGTGCTGGCGTTGCCGATGATCGGTGTCATCGACAGCATGCGCACCGCCGAGGTGATGGACAGCCTGCTCGCGGCGGTCGTGCGCGACAGAGCCCGCTTCGCGCTGCTCGACCTGACCGGGGTCGAGGCCGTCGACACCAAGACGGCGAGCTACCTCATCGATCTGGTGCGCGCCATCCGCCTGCTCGGGGCCGAGGGCGTGATCACCGGCATCCGGCCCAGCGTGGCGCAGACGATCGTGCTGCTCGGCGTCGAGCTGAACGAGATCACCACCCTGGGCAACCTGCGGGCCGGACTGCGTCACTGCATCGTGCAGATGCGCCGGCAGGAGCTCGAGGCCGGAAAGCCCCACACGAAGGGCTCGGAGAAGGCCTCTGGCTCGTCCTAGGGGACTGCCCTCCCTGAGCACTGGGCTCCGTCGAACCCACGCTCCCGTTCGTCGCGATCCTCGCTCGCTTCACAGCCCGCCTGGGGACGTGCCGGAACAGACCCGGGGAGCGCGGAACTAGCTGCGATCGAGGAGCGGGGCGAGGTGACGCAAGGTCTCCTCGGGCGCCTCGTGATGAGGTGCGTGCCCGCGCGGCAGGAGCTTCAACGTCGCCCGCGGCATCCGCGCCGCGGCGCCGATGGCGAGCGGAGCCGGCAAGAGCTCATCGCGTTCACCCCAGAGAAGGAGGGTGTCGGTCTCGATCTCGCCGAGGCGCTCTCGAAGGTGCGGCACAGGTCCGCGAAGCGGGGCGAGAACGCGGAACGCGGTGGCGGCGTCGCGGCGACCATCGGGGACCGACGCGAGCTCGGCATGGAGGGCACCGAGGCGTGCGGTACACGAGGTCTCGGTAGGCGCTCCGAAACGCTGGAACAGAGCGATGGAGGCGCGGCCGGCAGCGCGCTCCGGACCCAGCAGGAAGTAGGCGCGTCCGAGGGCGCTCATCTCGGGGCCGACGCCCATCGCGCCGATCAGGGCGAGCCAGCGCGGTCGCGCACGGCGCCGGAGGGTGATCGCGAGGGCGCACAGGCCCCCGAGGGAGTGACCGACGAGCGGGGCCTCGCTCAGGCCGAGATCACAGAGCAGTGCCTCCACCGGATCGACGAAGAAGTCGAGGGCGCGCGCCACGAGGTCGTCGCCGTCTCCGCCCGGTATCAGGGGCGCTGGCGCCGAGGTTGGAGGGCGACTCGCTCCAGCGCGCGCCGATGCCGGAAAGGGCCGCCACGCCGAGTGCCCGAACCCCGGCAGGTCCACCGCGATCACCCGCCGGTGGCGCGCGAGCGCCGGCAGCAGGGGCAGCCAGCTCGTCGCCGCATGCCCTCGACCGTGCAGCAGCACCAGGGGCGGGCCGCTCCCGGCGTCCAGGTAGCGCAGGGCGATTCCGGCTGCGCCCCGCCGCATGACGGAGAACGGCTGCGTCGAAGCGGCCAGCTCGTCGAGGAGGCGCTCTTCGACGGGACCTGGGCGCGATACCACGGCGTAAACGTTGCTCATGGTGTGGACGTCGATCGCGGGCTCGGTGAAGTGACGAGGGGAGTCAGGGGTGGATCGCCAGGGTGGGCCGGTGCGTATCAGCGCGCGCTGCCGGACGGCACGATCTTTCGCACGAGCGACCGAAGCCAGGCCGTGACACCCCAGGCATCGTCGGGCGCGTGGCGGAGATCCAGGAGGCCCTTGTGGAGGTAGAGCAACCAGCCCGCGCGCACCAGCCAGACCCACACCAGGGCCTGGAGGCAGAGCGCAGCCAGCCAGCCGCTCAGCAGGAGTGACAGCGCGGCGCCGCGGACCGGCTCCGCTTGCCGCCAGGCAGCGAGGACCACGGCGGGCAGCAGCGTCGTGACCAGCGTCGAGGAGACGAACAGGCCCCACGAGCGGAAGGGATGGCGCCAGAGGACCCGGAGCGCGAGCAGCGCCGTGCGGCGCACGCGGCGGCGCCCATCGGCGGCGGTGAGCAGCCTGCACCAGAACACGAGCGCGCCCACGCTGGCCAACCACAACGCGGTGAGCGCCGCGGAGAGCAGCGGAAGGACGAGCACGCGCGTCTCTCCGGTCCACCCTTCGCGGTAACCGATCACGTCGAGCCGCCGGAACAGCAGGCCGATCACCGTGGCCCCGATCCCCATCAGGACCACGCCGAGCGCCGCGGAGCGCAGGAAAGGCCAGAGGTGGGTGAGCCCCTGGCGCCACACCGCGGCGAGCACGCGCGGCTCCCTGGGCGGCCGGGGTCCGAGCAGTGACATCGCGGCCCCCGTGAGGAGCTGATCCGCGAGCACGGCCAGCACCACCGACGCGCCGAGGGCGGCGACGTAGCCGTCCGGCAGATCGCGGAGGAGCTGCACGAGCCGCGCGATCGGGAGGCGGCCTGCGGTCTCCGTGTAGTGGGGCCGCCGCGCTGCGCCTGCGTCGAGGCCAGAGAGTGCGGAGATCAGCGCGGGGAGCGAGGTCAGCACCACCACCAGAAGCCGCAGCAGGGCCAGACGGAGCGCGCTCGGAGGCGGCCGGAGGCCGTCGAGAACAGGGCGAAACACGGGACTCACAGCCACAGCGAGAACCCTCCCGCGACCCACTCCGACACGGCCCCGAGCCAGAGGCCCCAGTCCTTCACGAAGCCCCCGTCGGCCTCGACCGAGAGCGCGTTGTTCTGAGGTGTCGTGTCCACGCGGATCTTGCGCCCAGGGTCCACGCGCGCGTCCACGAGCGGCGCGCCGCGCAGCGTGCGGTAGCGTCGCCAGGCGGCCCGCCCGTCCCACCTGTCGCGCACCACCACCCCGTCGGCGAAGCGCAGCTCCACCTCGACGGGCAGCGTCGACCATCCCGGGCCCGACAGGGTGACCTCGCTCGTGAAGTAGCCCTTGCCCGCAGCGTGGCCAGGCGACGATGCGCGCTGCTCGGGGGTGAACTTCACCCGGCGCACGGTGCCGGTGCGATCCTCCTCGTCACTCACCCAGCCCGGGTCGAGGACCTCCAGCGTCACCAGCCCGTCGGCCTCCCGCGCCGCGTCGGGCAGCCCCATCTCGGGGTGCTGCGCGCGGCTCTCCCGCGTGACCGTCACCGGCCCTTCGGCCGTCATGATCCTGCCGAGCGGTGCCTTGAAGGGCGTGACGGTCGCGTCCGTGACCGCATAGTCCGGGAGCCGCCCCTGCCCGAAGGCCTCACGACAGAACGCCTCGAACTCGGCGCCGCCCGCGTCGGCTGCGACCTGGAGGAAATCCTCCGTGTCCGGGTGACGGAAGGCGAAGCGGCGGAAGTACTCCGCGAACACGCGATCCACCGTCTCCTGACCGAAGAGCGCCGCGGCGGTGGCGAAGGTGACGGCGCTGCGCGGGTAGGCTTGCAGCCCCCAGGTGCCGTCCTCGAACAGCCAGGTGGGGCGCTTGCGCATCGGCTCGCGGATCTTGCCCCCCATGGCGCCGAGGCGCAGCGCCGACAGCTCCACACCCTCGAGGGCGCGGCCGAACAGGTACCCCGACGACGCCGCCTCGCCGTAAATCGTGCGCGTGATCTCGTCTTCCCAGTAGCTGTTGAACCCCTCATCGAGGAAGGCCTCGTCCTGCTCGTTCGAGGCGAGCAGGCCGTGGAAGTACTGGTGCCCGAACTCGTGGATGTTCACCACCTCGACGAGGCGCAAGGGCGCGATGAGCGGATGAGAGACCAGCGGATCGCCAGGCCCGCCCGTGATGAACGTGGGGTACTCCATTCCGCCCGTGGCCATGGCCCAGTAAGGCGGCTGCACCACGGTGAGCACGTCGTAGGGATACGGCCCGACGCGGCTGCCGAGCACGTCGAGGGCCCCGGCGATCGACTGCTGCCAGCGCGGCACCTCGTGCTCCATGCCCGGGGGGAAGACGTGACGGATGTCCACGGTGGGACCGCCACCGGCGGGGCTGTGCCGCTCCCAGCGCTCGGTGAGGTGCTGCCCCACGACCAGCGCGAAGTCGATCACGGCCCGCTGCGTGTACCGCACGGCGACCAGCCCGTCGGCGCGCGGCGTCGGCTCGCCGACGGTGCGGCCGGTGGCGCCCACGAGCCACCCCGACGGAGCGGCGAACGTCACGTCGTAGTCCGCGAAGTCGGCGTAGAACTCGGTGGGACCGTGGAACTGGCGCGCTGCCCAGCGGGCTGCGGGGGCGTGACGCACACCCGGCGCCTCGATGACGCCGATCTTCGGATACCACTGGCCCACCAGGAAGTAGCCGCGTCCGCCTCCGGTCCGCGCCATGGGTTCGGGCAGCCGGCCCTCGAACGCGATGGAGAGCACCGCCTCCTCCCCGGGCGCCACGGCCACCGGCAGGGTGATCTCGGCGAGCGAGCGATCCAGCGGGTTCCCGTCATCGGGCTGGATGGGGCGGAAGCTCGCCGCGCGCGCCTCGCCCTCCACCCGCTGGCTGATCGACGTCGGCTCCATGTAGCCCCACGGGTCGGGGTTGCGCGCGAGCAGCTCCGACTCGCCGGGGCGCCGGGGCGCCGACTCGCGCATCCACGTCGACTCCTGATGAGCGAAGGCGTTCAGGTAGAGGTGCAGCGGCAGCGTCGTGACCGGTGACCCCGTGTCGTTGCGCCACCGGATCTCCTCCGTCCCGAGGAGCCCGCGCGTGTCCGGATCGAGCGACGCTTCGATCCGGTAGGTGACCGCGACCGCGGGCAGCTCGAGGGCCTCGGCTTCTGCCGGGAAGAGGGCGGCGGCGGCGCACGCGGCGACGGCGAGGCGACCCAGGTTCGGAGGGGCTGCGGGGTGTCCACCCGCGGAGCCACCGCGCGGAGAGCGGAGGTGCATGGCGGGGCGACTCTACTCCACTAAGGTGCCTCAGGCTCCAGCGTGTCGAGCAGCGCCGCACCGAGTGCCGCAGCGAACGCGTCCAGCGTGGAAGGCTCGTCCCAGCGAGCGACCTCGCGCGGATCGAGCGCGTGGTGTGTCTCCACCAGGACGGATGGCATCGTCGGCTGCCGAAGCACGAAGATGCGCTTCGTCGGCTCGTGGCGATCGACGAACACGCCGCGCTGCACTGGATCCGGCTCGTACAGCCCGGTGTACTCCGCGCCGCCGTAGGGGAGAAACCCCGCCTCCTCCATGCGCGCCGCCACCGCCCTGGCCAGCGCGAGGCGGCGTGCCGACAGCGCGGGTTCCCCCTCGTCCGACCACAGCACCGAGAAGCCTGGCGAGAGGTTGCTCACCGGGCAGCCCCCGACATGACGTTCCGGTTGTCCACGTACATCCGAGTGCAGGCTCACGAACGCTTCGGCGCCCCAGGTCTCGGCCTCCTCGACGCGCTCGCGGTACTCCACGGCGCGGTCACTCTCCCGGCTGATGCGCAAGGCGAACGCGCCCGTGCTCTCGAGCCGGTCGGCGACTGCGCGCGCGGCGGTCAGCGTGAAACTTTCCTCCGCCTCGCAACGACACGACGTGTTGCCGTGGTTGTTCGAGGCGCCATGCCCCGCATCGAGCACCACCCGCCGCGCGATGCCCGGGGCGGGGAGTCTCATCGCCGGCAGCGTCAGCGTCGCGCCTGCGGCGGGCCACCGAGGGGCGAAGACCGGCGTCGCTCGTCGCTCTGGACCACGACACCGCGGCATCGTCGCCCACGCCAGCGTTGCTGCGCTGACGGCGCCGGCCACTCCGATCAAAATGCTCCTCCGAGAGACCAAAATCTATCGCTCACGCGCGGGTTGCGGCCCGTTGCTTCTCCTCATGGCCGATGGTAGCGGCAAGCTACCGTCGCGCGCCAGCCGACCCTCATTCTCGGCGGTGCGCTCCATCCGAGGAGGAATCCGATGCGCAACACCAAGCTGTCTGGTCGCATGATCACGCCCCACACTTTCGGAGACGCGTTCGAGCGTGCGCTCTTCACCATGCGCATCAGCGGCCGCGAGGTCTTGCGCACGGGCGCCGTGGCGGGCGCGATGGCCCTCGCGACAGGTCCCACCGCGGCCGGCTGCCTCGCGAACGCGGGCGACGCCGCCACGATGGAGATCGGCGAGCACGACCTCGTCGAGCTGGACTGGGCGCAGTACGAGGGGCAGCGCAACACCGCCATGGTGTCGTACGAGAAGTCCCACTGGCACAACTACACCGGCTGCGGCTCGCGCATGGGCTGCACCGGGGTCGACGTGTTCGTCAAGCTGCGGATCAAGCCCGTCACCGGCGCCAACCTGGACTTCAAGCGGATCGGCGTCATCTACAAGACCGGCGGCCAGGGCACCGAGGTGACGGCGACCGGCACCTACCACGCCACGCGCTCGAACGGCGACGAGGAGTGGCACGTGAAGATCAGCCTGCCGACCTACTCGCAGCAGGTGTTCACGTTCAACGCCTGGTACCAGGACGGCGCGGGCAACACCTACTACGACGACAACAGCGGCGAGCTGCACGTGGTCAACTACGGCGCGACGTCGACCGTGATCTACCGCGACACGGTGAACACCAACGTCGCCGTGAACTCCAGCGGCGTCCAGGGGCGCGTCCGCGTCAACCTCGCCGATCTCGACTACGACAAGGACGTGGTGGTCCGGTGGACGACCGACGGCTGGGCCACCTCCACCGACACCCCCTTGTCGTTCGTGGAGGACATCTCGTCGACGTACGAGCGCTGGGAGCACGAGTTCAACGTGCCCGGTGACTTCCAAGAGTTGCAGTACGCCATCGTCTACCGCCATGGCGTGGTGAACGGCGCCGACGTGTACGAGTTCTGGGACAACAACTTCGGCGCCAACTACGTCGTCAACCGCCAGTAGACGACGGACGGCCCGAAGCGCCTTCCCTCCCCCGCCCACCGCCCTCCCCCGCCCACCGCCCTCCCCCGCCCACCGCCCTCCCCCGCCCACGCCATTCCGCGTGGCATCGCCCCTTGCGCGCGCCATCACCGCTTCCGCGCGCAAGCGCGGCGCCTTCTGCCTGTAGACTCCCTCGCCCTCGTGCCGCGCCACCTCGTCCCTCTGCACCTGCCCGACGAAGGGCTCTTGCTCTTCCAGCACCGCCCCTCTCGCCCCGTCCCGTTCCTCGACCTGCGCGGCGACCTCACCCACTGGTATCACGCCGACCCGATGCACCCGGCCGCCGACGGCCGCTTCGAGGTCGGCGTCCGCGTCGGCACCGGCATCTACGGCTACAAGTTCAACCTCATCGACGGCACCTGGGAGACGGACCCCCGGAACCCGCGCACCCGCGCCGTCGACGGCATCCAGAACAGCGTCCTCTCCGTCGGCGGCGCTGCCGAGCCCGTGCTCCACGCCCCTGCGCGACCCTGGCTCGCGCGCACCGACGACGGCCGCCTGATCGTCCGCGCCGGCCTCCGCCGCGGCCACGGCGACGGCCTGCGCGTCCGCTGGGACGAAGGCGACGGCCTCCGCCTCGCCCCCATGGTCCTGGCCGCCGAGGAAGACGAGCACCTCCTGCTCGAAGCCCACCTCCCCGCCTCCGCCCGCCACGTCGAGTACGCCTTCCTCCTCGACGACGGCCGCTACGTCGGCCGCGAAGGCGGCGCCGGCCAGGCGTTTCGCGTGGCCCCCCGCGCGCTCGCCGCTGCGCCGCCTGCGTGGTGGCGTGACGCCGTGCTCTACACCGTGTTCGTCGATCGCTTCCGGCGCGGCGGCACCGGCGGCACCTGGCCCATTGCCCTCGCCCACGAGCGCGACCGCCTCGGCGGCGACCTCGACGGCCTCCTCGAAGGCCTCGACCACCTTGTCGACCTCGGCGTCACCGCCCTGCACCTCACCCCTCTCTCCACCTCCCCCTCCGCCCACCGCTACGACGCCATCGACCCACGCGCCACCGACCCCGCCCTCGGCGGCGACGACGCCTTCGTGCGCCTCCTCGACCAGGCACACCGCCGCGGCCTCAAGGTCCTCGTCGACCTCGCCCTCACGCACGTCCACCGCGACTTCTTCGCCTTCGCCGACGTCCGCGCGCGGGGCCCCGAGTCCCCCTACTGGCACTGGTTCCGCGCCCACCGCTGGCCCTTCTTCGACGGCCAGGACCCCGGCTACGCCCACTACCAGAAGGAAAACTGGCACCTCCCCCTCCTCGAGACCGCCCACGAAGAGGTCCTCGACTACCTCGCCGCTGCCTGCACCCGCTGGGTCGAACTCGGCGCCGACGGCATCCGCATCGACGCCGCCGCCGACCTCCCCTTCGCCGCCGTCCGCCACCTCGCCCGCGAAGTCCGCGCCGTCCGCCCCGACGTCGCCCTCTTCGGCGAGGTCATCCCCGACAACCTCCACCGCTGGACCGGCGGCCTGCTCGACGCCGCCACCGACTTCGGCGCCCAGCAAGCCCTCGACGACTGGCTGGTGCACGGCCGCGGCGCCGAGCGCGCCCGCCAGATCCTCCTGCGGCGCCGCTTCTTTCGCGGCGGACCCGGCCACTCCTCCATCGCCTTCACCGCCACCCACGACCAGTCTCGCCTCCTCACCCGCCTCCGCGACCCCGAAGCCACCCGCCTCGGCCACCTCCTCGTCCTCCTCCGCGCCGCCATCCCCGCCCTGTATTACGGCGACGAGATCGGCCTCGCCGGCCCTCCTGGCGAGCGCGCCTTCGAGGACGCCTGGCCCGACCGCCTCCCCATGGAGTGGGATCGCTCCCGCTGGGACCACGACACCCTCGACCTGGTCCGTCGCGCCCTCCACCTCCGCCGCGAGACCCGCGCCCTCCGCGAAGGCGACGAGCTGTTCCTCCCCGCCGACTTCCCCCCCGATCCCCCCGCCGCGCTCCCTCCCGCCGACCCCCTCGCGCCTCCCGGGGAGCACCCCTCCACCGACGACGCACCTGCCGACGGCCTCCTCATCCTCCGCCGCGTCGCTGGCGCCGAGATCGTCGACATCCTCCTCAACGCCGACCGCACCCCGGTCCAGGTCCCCCTCCCTGCGGGGGCCCCTTCCGGCGCCGAGCCCCTCCTCGTCCAGGGCGACGCCGCCGTCGACCCCGAGCGCGGCCTCGTCCACCTCGGCCCCCGCGCCGCCATCGTCCTCCGCCGCGTCCTCCCCAGAGACCTCGGCGCCCTCGCCACCGAGCTGCTCCGCACCAGCCCACGCCGCGCCGTCGCCGCCTTCAAGCAAGGCGACCTCGCCCCCTTCACCCTCCCCGCGCGCCTCTACCTCACCGTCACCGAGCGCTGCAACCTCCGCTGCCGCCACTGCATCACCACCGCCCCCGGAAGGACCGCGGACGGCACCGCGCGCACCCTGAAACCCTGGCTCCTCGACGCCCTCGCCGAGGCCTTCGCCGCCGCCACCTACGTCGGCTTCGTCCATGGCGGCGAGTCCCTCACCGCCCCCCTCTTCCCCGACGTCCTCCGCGCCATCCAGCGCGCCCGGAGCGGCCAGCCCACCGACGTCCACCTCCTCACGAACGGCATGCTCCTCGACGGCGACATGGCCCGACGCCTCATCGACCTCGGCGTCACCAGCCTCGCCTTCTCCCTCGACGGCGCCACCGCCGAGACCAACGACACCCTTCGCGCCGGCGGCCAGCTCGACCGCATCCTCCAGAACCTCCGCGACACCCTCGCCGCCCGCCGCGCCCTCGGCGCCGACCTTCGCGTCGGCATCTCCACCGTCGTCACCCGCAGCGCCCTCGACGAACTCCCCGCCCTCGGCCACCTCGCCCGGGACCTCGGCGTCGACTGGCTCAAGGTCGAAGAGATCGTCCCCTCCACCCCCCTCGCCGCCCGCGAGCTGCTCGCCCCCCGCGCCTCCCGCGTCGAGGCCGCCGTCGCCGCCCTCCGCGAGGCCCTCACGGGCTCTCCGGTCGTACTCGTGGACCACCGCGACCCCCCGGGCGGCTGCGCCTGCGAGGCCCGCGGCAAACCCGAGCTACGCGCCTTCCGCGAGGCCGACGACTACGCCAACCGGACGCGCCTCGACGCCTGCCGCATGGCCTGGGAGCAAGCCGCCATCGACCCCGACGGGACCGTGCGTCCCGTCGATTACGAGCAGCCGCCCCTCGGCAACCTCCTGGAGCACACCCTCCTCGAACTGTGGAACGGCGAGGCCATGCAGCGGGTGCGCGCCGAAGCGCTGACCCGCATCCCCCGCGCCCGGCGGACGAACTGCCCGATGCTGTAGATCGGGACCTCGACCTCGCCGACCTCGTCCAGCGGGCCCGGCTCAGTAGTTCCGGACGACGACCTCGCCCACCTTGCCTCGGCCGGTGGCCTTGCTGTTGATGCTGCGCGATGCCTGGACCGGATCGATGGCAAAATCCTGGTACAGCTCGCGGATCTGCGGCACGTCCGAGCACGAGAGCATCACGAAGGCCCGCTTCCGCGACAGCTCCCGGAAGACCTCGGCCAGGCGGACCTGCTCGTTCCAGCCGAACCCACCCGGGATGTACGACGTGAAGTTCGCCGTCGCGGACACCGGCGGATACGGCGGGTCGAGGTACACGAAATCGCCAGGCCGCACCTCGTCGACCACCCCGGAGAAATCACGGACCTCGATCCGCGTGTCCCGGAGCGCCCCAGCGCAGAGCCGCAGGTTGGCCTCGTCGCAGATCTTCGGCTTCGCGAAGCGCCCGAACGGCACATTGAAGCGCCCGTCCTGGTTCACCCGGTACAGGCCATTGAAGCCGGCCCGGTTGAGGAACACCGTCCTCGCCGCGCGATCCACGGGGTGCATCACCTCGGGCTCGAGGCCGCGTACCGCATAGTAATGGTCCCGGTCGTACGGATGACCCTTCAGCCCCCGGATGAGCGCCTCGACATCGTCGCGCACCACCCGGTAGCAGTTGACCAGCTCCTCATTGATGTCCGTCAGGGCCGCACCGAGCGATCCCGCGGCCGATGCGCGGAGGTGGAAGAACACCGCTGCGCCCCCCATGAAGGGCTCGAAATAGCGGCCGAATCGCTTCGGAAAGAAGGGTCGATATTGTTCGAGAAGCTGGCCCTTGCCCCCTGCCCACTTCAAGAATGGACGCGCACGAAGTGCGTCATCCTGCCCTTGAAAAAGGCGGACGGCGGCCGAGGAGGTCGGCATGATGCCTCCGGGGACGCATAACAGCGTCTTTGCGGATCGGGACCTTAGCACGCGATCCAGACGTGTCTCAAGCGACGGATCGCGACGGATCCGCTATTTTCAGAGCGGATCGTGCATCCGATCCGCACCACGACCCATTGGGGCTAGGGGACGACGAACCCCCTATCCATTGGGGATTGCGGGGTTCGCGGCGGGCTTCGAAGGGCCTTGGATCAGGCCCGGGCGGGCGCCTCTCAGGGCTGGGTGGGGCGGATCAAGCCCACGGGGCAGGACACCCCGGTGCCACCCACGCCGCAGTACCCGTCGGGATTCTTCTCCAGGTACTGCTGGTGGTAACCCTCGGCGTAATAGAGCTCCGGCGCCTCGACGATCTCGGTGGTGATCGCGCCGTGTCCGGCCGCGGTCAGCTCCTTCTGGTACAGCGCGCGCGAGGCCTCCGCCGCCGCCCGTTGCGCCGGGTCATAGCAGTAAATCCCGGAGCGGTACTGGGTGCCCACATCGTTGCCCTGCCGCATACCCTGCGTCGGATCGTGGTTCTCCCAGAACTGGCGGAGCAGCTCCTCATAAGAGACGACCTTCGGATCGAACACCACGAGGACCACCTCATTGTGTCCCGTCCCGCCGGTGCAGACCTCGCGGTAGGTCGGGTTCGGCGTGTGCCCCCCCGCGTAGCCCACCGCCGTGGTGTACACGCCCTTCACCTTCCAGAACTTGCGCTCGACGCCCCAGAAGCAGCCCATCCCGAACAGCGCGCGCTGCAGACCGTCCGGAAAGGGAGGCGAGATCCGGCGGCCGTTCACGTAATGCTTCTCGGGCACGGGCATGCGCTCGGCCCGACCGGGGAGCGCCTCTTCTTTCGTGGGAACCTGGAGCTTGCGCGCATCGATCCACATGAGGACCGATCTTGGGCGATCGGCGCCCTGTTGACCAGGGGTCGATAGCTCCCGTCCGCTGGCGTCAGCGCCTGGCGGCCTGAGGCGGGGGCGGCTCTTTCTCGTAAGGATCGCCGATGCGGAATTTTATCGCAAAGCCCGCCGAGAAGAGCACGTTCGAGCTCGACTGGGTGTCACCGAGCCAGGTCACCAGGCCGGCGTGCGGCTGCAAGCGGATGCGCTTCGAGGCCACGAATTCGAGACCCACCGAGCCGCCGACGAAGTTCTCGTAGGCGCTCTCGTTGTTGCTGAAGGCATAGAGCCCCACATAGCGCGGCCCGAGGGTGATCCGCACCCAGTCGGCGGGCGCAATGTCGACGAGCAGCGGGATCTGATACTGAACGAATGCTGCGCCATTCTCGCCTGCGGCCAGGAACGTCGAGTTCACGCCCGGGTCGATGGCCAGCGCGAAATGCTCGGTGTCGAGGAAGTTCACCTTGGCGTCGACGCCGAAGTTGCCCCAGCCGCTGATCTGGAAGGCTGCGTCGAATCGCTCGTGGAACCCGTACCGCACGCCGAAATCGACGTTGGGAATCACCACCATGCCCGAGCTGCCCGCGCCCGAGCCGCCGAGGGCGCCGTAACTCAGTCCCGTCGCGCCAGGCGACACCCCGAGCTCGAACTGCCCCGGCGTCACCGCCTTGGCCGTGGTCATCGAGGAGTAGCTCGGGCACCCCAGAAGGAGCGCCGAGGCGCTCGCCACCGCCGCAAACCCGAGCCACCTGGTCAGGTCTTGCTTGGAAACACCAGCTCGCATGGAGAAGCTCCCCGTCCTGCGATTGCCGCCCTGGACGCTATGAAAGAACCTCCACCGTACCTGCCGCGAGGAGAGCGCGACAGAGGACAGGCGAGCTTGCTCAGGCGAAACCGTGCTCGTTCAGCGTCATGCGTGCACGCGGCCATGAGCGCCTTCAGTCATGAGTGCTCGTGACCTTGTACGACTGCGGTCATGCGCGACGGCGATCATGCGCGACGGCGATCATGCACGACTGCGGTCATGCGCATCGGCGGTCAATACCTGCCGGACGCTGAGGCATCGCGGCCAGCGAAGCGCGAGGCATCGCGGCCCAGCAGGACGCGATGCATCGAAGCCAGCAGGACACGGACCTCTGCGCCGAGACGGCGGATGACCTGTCGACTTGCAGCGCCGCACGCCACGCTGGCACCTGGCCATCGACCAGAGAACGCGCCGCGCGCGACGTCCGCAGGCCACAGGGGGAGGGGCGGCGGGTGACGCGACCACGTCCCTCCATTCGTGGCGCACTGCGATGTGATCCCATCGCTGCTGACGCAGCGCTTCATTACACAGCGTATTCGCCCGCGTCGCTGCCGCGCCCTGGTGGGGCACCGGCTCGGTCCATGCTGTCGAGGGCGTTGGTTGAAGCGTGCGGTGGGATCTCGCTGTCCCGGCTCGATTTCGACGAGCCCGCGTGGGCTGCACCAGCTCGTCGATTCGATTGCTCCTGGACGATCGCGCTCGGAGGAGCGCTCTGCGCGACGCATGGCTTGCTTCGAGTACGAGGGCAGGAAGTGCCCACGGATCTCGATGCGCTGCTCGCGCCGGTGTGCAGCTACCGCGCACCCTGTCGGCGGCGGGTTCCCGTGGTGCTGCGGCGTCCGGTGGCAGCACGGGGACTCCGCTTGCCTGCGCCCGTCGTTCGTCGCGACGTCGCGCCGGCGCTGCGCTTTCTCCCGGTCGTCCCGGCGCTCCGACGGCGCGTCGACACGGCCGTGGTCCTGCGCCGCGGTGACGCGCCGGTCGCGCGCTTTCGCGTCGTCGTGGCAGACCTCCGGTGACGCGGCGTGGTTGCCGTCGTGCTCTTCGCGGCGCGCGTCGAGCGCTTGACCGTCGTGCCCGTGGCCCGCTTGCGGCTGGTCGCGCCGGTCGCGCGCTTGGCCGTCGTCGTGGCGCGCTTGGCCGTCGAGCCCGTGGCGCGCTTGGCCGTCGTCGTGGCGCGCTTCGCTGTCCCCGTGGTGCGCTTGGCCGTCGAGCCCGTGGCGCGCTTGGCCGTCGAGCCCGTGGCGCGCTTGGCCGTCGTCGTGGTGCGCTTCGCTGTCCCCGTCGAGCGCCTGGCCGTCGAGCCCGTGGCCCGCTTGCGCGGGGTCGTGCTTGTGGCGCTGCTCTTGCGCTTCTTCGGTGCCGATTTCGCGGTCGATGATTTCGTCGTCGACGACCGGGGCGACGTCGATTTCGCCGACGCCGATTTCGGAGACGGTTTCGATTTCGAAGCGGTCGGCTTCGCGCTGGAGGACTTCGCCTGTGACTTCTTCTTCGACCCCTTCTCCGGCAGATCGACGCCGCTGCGACGTGCCTTGTTCAGACCGATGGCGACGGCCTGCTTCTTCGACTTCACCCCGTGCTTGCCCTTCCGGACGTGCTCCATCTCCTCGCGGACAAACTCACCGGCCTGCGTGGTCGGTGCCTTCCCCTCGCGCTTGGCCTTCCGAGCGCGCTTCATCGTCTGCTTGCTGGGCACGATGCTGTCTCCTTTGTGACGCTCGCGCGTCTTGACGTTCGGAGCTTGCAGTTCCCGGGCCATCTCACCATTGCGAGCACGTCGCGCATTGACCTGACCGCGCGAGGTCGTCGCTCGTCGCCACACGCCCCACGTCGACCCCGGCGCGGACATCCATGCCAGATCCAGCGTGCGTCCTGCATTGCGTCTGACCGGATGGAACCCTGCGGCATGTGCTGCGATGCAGCTTACGGTGGGGGACGCCGACGAACGCTGTGCGTCACAAACTTGGCCCGATCGCTCCGCCTCCGATACCGCGTGGGTAGACCCATGCTCCAGCAGGCGGCCCGACCCCAACGGATATCGCTGCGCAGTTCCCTTCCCACGGCGAGGCCCGGCCTCGCGAGGACGCGCGGCAAAGAGCAGAAGCGCGAGGTGATCGCGCCCGAACGAGGCAAGGCGAAGCCCTTCCTCAAGTGGGTTGGCGGCAAGCGGCAGCTCCTGCCGGAGCTCGAGCCGCGCATTCCCTCCCACTATGGCACCTACCACGAGCCCTTCGTGGGCGGCGGCGCCCTGTTCTTTCACCATCAGCCTCGCCGCGCCGTCCTCTCCGACGCCAACGAGCGCCTGATCCGTACCTACCGCGGCGTCCGTGACAAGGTCGAGGACGTGATCGGGCTGCTCTCGAGCTACCCCCACGACCGCGACTTCTTCTTGGAGATGCGCGGCATCGACGTCGACCGGCGCAGCGACGCCGAGGTGGCGGCCTGGTTCATCTACCTGAACCGGACCGGCTTCAATGGTCTCTACCGCGTCAACCGCAGCAACATCTACAACGTGCCCTTTGGCGATTACGACAACCCCGTGATCTGCGACGCGGACACCCTGCGCGCTTGCGCCCGCGCGCTGCGCCACACCGAGCTGCTCTGCACATCGTTCGAGACGGTGGTGGACAGGACGCGCCCTGGCGACTTCGTGTACTTCGATCCGCCGTACGTCCCGCTCTCGCCGTCGTCGAACTTCACCGCCTACACCCGCGGCGGCTTCGGGATGGCCGAGCACGCGCAGCTCCGCGACGTGGCGCGCACGTTGAAGGCGCGCGGGGTGAGCGTGCTCCTGTCCAACTCGTCGGCGCCCGTGGTCCACGCACTGTACGGCGATGGCTTCGAGCTGGCGTCGGTGGGGGCGACCCGGGCCGTGAACTGCAAGGCGGCGGGGCGCGGCCGGGTCCAAGAGCTGCTCATCCGCTGAAGCGCGGCGAGGTCGGTGGCGCTCGCCGCTCTCCGCGGACGCGCCCGCGGCTCAACGGTGGCAAGAGCGGGCGGCTCCCGCTGCCTTCCGCCGGCACGTCAGCGGTCGTCCGGGAGAAGGTGAGGGGGCGCGCTGTAGGCAAACGTACATTCACCGGGACTGGCAGCCGCTGTGGGAAGTCTGTGGATCTATAAATAGAGAGAGGGGGCCTTCTCGGAAGGGCCAGCGCCCCAGGAAGTTCAGGAAGAACGTCCCAGGCTGGGTCGCTGGACCCCCGGAAGAGCTGGAAAAGGCGCTCCAGCGCCTTCGCCTCCCGGCCTCGATGCCGTGAATTCGGGGAAGGGCGGCCACGCCAGCACAAAGAAAAGCCCTCCGACCGTTCCCCAAGGTCTTTGCTGGTGCAGCCACGGCGCCTCGGACCGTTCCCCAAGGTCTTTGCTGGTGCAGCCACGGCGCCTCGGACCGTTCCCCGAGGGCTTTGCTGGTGCAGCCACGGCGCCTCGGACCGCTCCCCGGGGTCTTTGCTGGTGCAGCCACGGCACCTCGGACCGTTCCCCGGGGTCGATGCTGGTGCAGCCACGGCGCCTCGGACCGCTCCCCGGGGTCTTTGCTGGTGCAGCCACGGCGCTTCGGACCGTTCCCCGAGGGCTTTGCTGGTGCAGCGACGACCCTCTGGACCGTTCCCACCCCCTCCCTTGCTGAGTCACCGTGATTTGTCTTACGTTTGGCCTCTTCCCTCGGTGGCATCCTCGCCTACGAGAGAGCGGCGTCACCCCATGCGACGCGGGGCGCACGCGCCGCGCCTCGGGGACACGACCAGCGCGCGCGCTCCTCGTCGTCGCCTGCCGCGCGCCTGCGTCAGCGTCGTGGCGGGATGGGATAGAGCGCGGGCAGGTCTTCGTTGCGCAGGAAGCCGAGGGCCTCGCGGTGCACCAGCAGCTCCCAGAGCGCCTTCTTCGCGGCGTCGTGCTGCCGGTTGTGCTCGTCGATGCGGTAGCGCAGCTCCACCGGATCGGGGGACGACGGCTTCGAAAGGAGCGCATCGATCTTCCGGCCTTGCGCTTCCAGCGTCTGGATCGCGCAGGTCACCTTCTCTTCCGAGCGCCGCAGCGCTGAGGCCATCTCGCGCACCAGCTCCACGGCGACGCTCTCGCGCCCTGCGGACGGGATGCGGCTGTGGACGCGATCCTTGTACGCGCCGTCGATGCGCTCGGTCTGGATGTCTTCCGCCAGCCGCTTCCAGATCGGTTCGCTCATGAAGACCAAGGATGACAGCGCGACGAAAGCAGCGCACGACGAGGTTTCCGTCGGCGCGACGAACGCCCGATCGCGCCGAGCCGGGCGCTCGTTGCGCCTCGCGGTGCGGTGGTGACACGCTCGAGCCCGTTGCGCGCGAGGGGACGCGCGTCGGGCTCCCGCGTGTCGTGCGGAGGCCTGCTCGACGGGTCGCTCCGGGGGTCAGCGTCGGCGGGGCGGCGTTGACTGGGCTCGCAGGAGGTCGGTAGCCTTGGCGTCGACAGCGGAGAGGGGAGACGTCTCAGGGCGACGGCATCCCTTCTTCAGGGGGTCTCTCGATGGCGACGCCAGGGCTGCGCCCGAGTTCGGGACCCTCTGCGGTCACCGGACCGCTTCGAACCCAAGAGACGAAGGGGACATCATCGTGACATTGCTCTCCTCCGCCGCTCCCGAGGGGCACGCTCTCGAGATGGTGGTCGCTTCGGATGACGCCCTCGATGTGCGGCATTTCTCCGTTCACGAGCGGATCTCGTCTCTGTTCGAGGCCACCGTCGTGGTGATGAGCGGGAACGCGGCCATCGACTTCGACGCAGTGGTGGGTCAGCCGGCGGGTCTCAGTCTCCGTGCGGGATCCCAGGTGCGCACCTGGGCGGGGATCTGCAGCCAGCTCCACCAGGTCGGGGTGGAGGAAGAGGGGCTCTCGACCTACCAGATCACGCTCGTCCCGGATCTCTGGTTGGCCACGCAGCGGCGCAATTACCGCATCTTTCAGCAGCTCTCCGAGCCAGACATCGTGCTCCAGCTCCTCGCGGAGTGGGGCATCGAACCCGAGGTCCGGCTCACCGGCGTGTACAAGAAGCGCAAGTACCGCGTCCAGTACGCCGAGTCCGACTATGCGTTCATGAGCCGGATGCTCGAAGACGCCGGCATCTCGTTTTACTTTGCGCCGATCGAGGGAGGGACCCGCCTCGTCCTCTCGGACGCCCCCCACTTCGCCACCCCTCGGCAGTCGAAGCTCCCCTTCAAGGACGACATCTCGATGGAGTCGGGCGAGTACGCCACCCGGCTCCGCATCGGCCAGCGGGTGAGGCCCGGCCGCTACACGATGAGGGACCACGACTACCGACGCGCCTCGTCGAACCAGCCCCTGTCGAGCGCCGAGGCCGCGAACGTGAGCATCGAGAAGCGGCTGGAGCGCTTCCACTACACGCCAGGGGCGTTCCTGTTCGGCACCGACCGGGGAGACGACACGCCTTCAGCGGACGATCGGGGCAAGGCCCGGACCGACGAGGGCGAGGCCGCGCTCCTTTCGCAGAAACGGCTGGAGGCGAAGCGTGCCAGCGCGAAGACCTGCACCTTCGATACGAACGCGCCCGACCTCGCGCCGGGGATGGTCCTGAGCCTCCTCGACCACCCGCGCCCGGATCTCGGGCCCGATCGAAGGCTCCTCGTGGTGGAGATGACGCACTCCGGGACCTTCTCCAGCGCGTGGTCGCATGCGTGCGAGGTGAGGAGCGCGGACGTGCCGTTCCGACCTGCATTGACGACCCCCAGACCGAAGGCGATCGGCGTGGAGAGCGCGACGGTGGTGGGGCCTGCCGGAGAAGAGATCCACACCGACGAATTTGGTCGCGTTCGGGTGCATTTCCACTGGGATCGCGAGAGCGCGATGGACGACCGGAGTTCGTGCTGGATCCACGTGAGCCAGCCCTGGGGCGGCGCGGGGTTCGGCGGGACGAACCTGCCGCGGGTCGGGCAAGAGGTGCTCGTGGAGTTCCTGGGTGGCGATCCGGACCGGCCGGTCATCGTGGGCAGGCTGTACACGAACCTGCAAAAGGTCCCGTACAAGCTGCCGGAGAACAAGACGCAGAGCGGCTGGAAGAGCAACTCGACAGGGAAGACCGGAGGCTACAACGAGCTGATGTTCGAGGACGCTTCCGGGAGCGAGCTGCTGCGCATGCAGGCCGAGCGTGACCTGAAGAAACTCGTGAAGAACGACGAGTCCGTGACCATCGGCAACGACAGGACGAAAGAGGTGGGGCACGACGATTTGCTGCGGGTCGTGAACGACAGGAGCCGTCAGGTGGGGAACGACGAGTCGATCACGATCGGCAGCAACCGCTCGAAGACCGTCGGTGGTGACGAGGACGCGCAGGTGGGGGGGAACCGATCGCAGGTCGTCGGGATGAACAAGAGTTCGCAGGTGGGCGGCCACCAGGACGAGCAGGTCGGCGGCAATGACAGCCTCAGCGTCGGCAAGAACATGAGCGTGCAGGTGCAGCTCGCCAAGACCGAGACGGTGGGCATCGCGTCGGCCGAGACGGTGGGGGTGACGAAGGTGCTGCAGGCCGGAAAGAGCTACGAGATCCAGGTCGGCAAGACGATGAACGTGGCGGTGGGCGAGAGCCAGAGCGAGTCGATCGGCGTCTCGAAGAAGGTGGTGGTCGGTGAGGTCTACGAGCTGTCGTGCGGCGCCAGCTCGATCCACGTGGACGCGGGGGGCAACGTGACGATCACCGCCTCCGACATCGTGATGAAGTCGAGCGGACCGGTGCTCGTCGAAGCGGGCGGTGTGGTCAAGGTGATGGCGGGGGGGGCCATCAAGGTGCAGGGAAGCACCGTCGACATCAACTGACCGATGGGCGCGATGTTCCTGCCCGACGTGGAGGAGGAGCTCGTCGACACGAGCGGCTTTCTGCGTGCGCAGAGGGAGCGCCTCGTCCGGTCGCGCACGGCTGGGCTCTCGGATCTGGCGCGGCTCGACGAGCGCCTCGAAGCCCAGGTGGATGCGCTGCTCCTCTCTGCCGAGGCGGAGGGCGCCGCGGTCACGGTGGCACGCGCATCCGGCGAGCGCTTCGTGGAGGCGTTTCTGGCGGTGCGGCTCCGGCGGGGTGCGCTGCTGCACGAGGTGGCGACGCGCGCCGCGCAAGCGCCGGGGGAAGGGCGTGGGCCGTTGCGGGACGTGGTGGCGGCGCTCGGCTGGGCTCCGTGGGCGGACGCGGACGAGGCGACGACGGAGGGCACGGGCGCACAGGGCGTCATGGCGGCGCTGCGCCTCCACGCGATGCGGGTCCACCGGCGCGATCCGGGCGAGCTCCTGGCGCTCCGAGCGGCTTCGGGCGATGGGAGCGTACGGGCGGCGGCGCTGCGCGCCATCGGCGAGCTGGGCCGAGCGGATCTCATGGGGCTTCTGCTGGACGCGCTCGACGACAAAGACGCCCGGTGCCATGCGTGGGCGGCGTGGTCGGGGGCGTTGCTTGGCGCGCCTCGGTGCGCCGCTGCCCTGGTCGCGATCTGCCGCGCGGGCTGCGCTCCCCTTGGCGAGCGGGCGCTCGAGGTCGCGGTGCGCGCCGTCGCGCCGGATGAGGCGGCGGCGCTGCTGCGCGAACTGGCCGCCACGGGACAGGAGCGGCGCGCCATCGCGGTGGCCGGAGGTTGGGGAGACGTCCGCGTCGTGCCCTGGCTTCTCGCCTCCGCGGCCCGACCTGAGCTGGCCCGCCTCGTCGGGTGGGCCTTCACGGCGATGACCGGGGTCGACCTCTCGAAGCGCGCGCTCGCAGCCGCTCCACCCCCCGGCTTTCGTGAGGGCCCCACGGACAGCCCGCTGGAGCACGATGTCTCGATGGATCCCGACGCGTCGCTGCCCTGGCCCGACCCCGCGCGGGTGGGGGCGCTGTGGGCAAAGATCGCGACCAGCTTCCTCCCCGGGGTGCGCTACAGGTTTGGTCACCCGATCGAGGACGCCACGGCCCTCGCAGCGGCCGTCGAGGCGTCGCAGGTGCTCCGGGCGGCCGCGGCGCTCGACGAGTTCCGCGGACAGCGAAGGGGGCCGCTGTTCTCCGTCAGAGCGCCCGCCTTCCGCCAGAGCCGGCTGCTTCGGTCACGCGAAGGCGGCGAAGGAGGCGCGGATGTGGCGCCTCACTAACCGCACCCCTTACGCAGCAGAGCGCTGCTTCGCGCGTGACGAGCACGGTGGTGAGGTGTGGATCGTCGCCGTGAAAGGGACCTTCGCGATTCGCGAAGGGGGGCGGGTCGAGGTGGCCGAGCACCAGGATGCGGTGGCGCTGACGGCGGACTATGTGGGGGAGCGGGGGCTGTCGAGCCTGCGCTGCGACGCCGACCTCGTGCTCACCAAGCCAGGGACCGATGTCCTCGTGCACGGCAGCGCCCACGCGCCAGGTGGCGTTCCTGCCGCGCGGGTGGAGGTGGGGCTGCGTTGTGGACCGATCGAGAAGCGGCTCGTGGTGTTCGGCGATCGGGTGTATCGGCCAGGGGGTGTCGCCATGTCCGATGCGCAGCCGTTCGTGACGATGCCGCTCCGGTACGAGCGCACGTTCGGTGGGGTGGATCCGGTGACGGGCGTGCGTGATCCTCGGAACCCGATCGGCGTGGGATTCGCAGAGCAGGCAGCACGCCTCGCTGGCCGCCCGGCTCCGAACATCGAGGCTGCTCCGACGTCGCCGAGGGCTGCCGAGGAGAAGCGCCCGGCGCCAACTGGCGTCGGGGCGCTGGCGCGTGACTGGTCGCCGCGCATCGCGCACGCGGGGACGTATGACGAGGCATGGGAGGAGCGACGGATGCCGCTGCTTCCACTGGACTTCGATGCGCGGTTCTTTTTCTCGGCGCCTGTGGATCAGCAGGTGCCCGGCGGGCTCCGGGAGGGCACGCAGGTCGAGCTGCTGAACATGACGCCCGAGGGGGTGCTCGCCTTTCACCTCCCGAAGCGGAGGCCTTGCTTCAGGACGTTCTTCGGGCGGCATACGGTGGAGCACCGGGCCAGACTCCACACGGTGCTCGTGGAGCCGGACGCACGCCGGGTGATGGTCGTCTGGCACACGGCGCTTCCCTGTCAGGGAAAGGAGCACCACCTCGATCGCACCCTGATCTGGGAGAAGGCTCATGTGTAGCCGGCGGGGCACGCTGGCGGGGAGCGGAGGGTGAGGAAGCGCGATCTTGCAGTCAGGGCGGCGCTGCTGCGCTTCGGCGGCTGCACCTCGGTGGCGCCGACGGTGGTGGGCTCGTGCGCGGCTGCGCGGGCTTCGATCTCGCGCTTTCTCCGCGGGGTGCACGGGGCCGTCGCCGGCGCCGAGGCGTTCACGATGGCCCCGGCCCCGTACCTGTCTCCGATGCGCATCCCCGAGGCGACCGCCACGCCACGCCTGCTGGCGCTCGTGAGCCGCGCGCTGGGAGAGGCGATGCACGGGGTCCTGCCGCCGCGGGGTGAGGCCCTGCCCGTGCTGCTCGGCATGCCGCCGGTGCGTCCAGGTCTCCCTGCCGAGGCTGCGGAGATCGTGGCGGGTCGCGTCGAGGCGGACCTGGCCGAGCGTGACGTACGTGGGGTGGTCGAGGTGCTGCCGCTGGGCCACGCGGCCGGGATCGTCGGACTGGAGCGGGCGATCCGGAAGCTCGACGCGGGGGAGTGCGGGCTGTGCCTCGTCGGCGGCGTGGACTCGTACATCGCCGAGGAGACCCTGGCCTGGCTCCACGAGCGCGAGCAGCTCAAGTCCGGGCGCAACCGCTGGGGGTTCATCCCGAGCGAAGGGGCGGGGTTCTGCGTCGTCAGCCGCGCTGCGGCGGCGGAGACGCGCGCGATCTCGCCAGACGACGGGTCTCGGCGCGCGCCGGCGTTGACCGTGCTCGCCGCCGGTGTGGCCCACGAGGAGGTTCCTGCGCGCGGCGAGATCCCGTCCCGCGGTGACGGCTTGACGGCCGCGCTCTGGGGCGCCCTGACGCCCCTGTCGGGGGGCGAGAGGGTCGACGAGGTGGTCTGTGATCTCAACGGGGAGCGGTGGCGCGGCGACGAGGCGGGCATGTCCATCCCGCGCGTCGCGCAGCGCCTCGTCGAGCCAGGGCGCTTCGCGGCTCCTGCGCTCGCCTGGGGCGATGTGGGGGCTGCCTCGGGGCCGCTCCACCTGGCCCTGGTCGCGCACCTTGCGGCGCGGGGCGCTGCGAAGGGCGCGCGCGCGCTGGTCTGGACGAGTTCGGAGGAGGGCGCCCGCGCCGCGACGCTGGTCGCCGCGCGCTGCGTCGACAGGGAGGCATCATGCCGGTGAAGGTCAACGTCAACGGCCTGTCGCTCTGTCACAAAGGGAGCGACGGGATCACCATCGCGACGGCGCCGGACGTGTGCGTCACCCCGCCGGGCGTGCCGATCCCCTATCCCAACGTCGCTTACTCCAGCGATCTTGCGCAGGGGACGACGACGGTGTTCGCCGACGGAGGCAACAGCATCGCGCACCGACCCTCGATCTTCGCGAAGAGCACCGGCGACGAGCCGGGCACGATGGGGGGCGTCAAGAGCGGCACCTTCACGAAGGAGGCGAGCTGGTTGACGTTCTCCGCCGACGTGAAGTTCGAGGGAGAAGCGGCCTGTCGGCTCACCGACAAGATGCTTCACAACCACGGCAACACGTTCAACTGCGGCGGGGAGATGCAGGCCCCCGTGAAGGGCGACGACCTCGACTGCCAGGCGATGTGGGACGAGGTGAACCGGGAGGTGGAAGACGTGCTGAGCCACGGCGGCGATGCCGATCCCATCACGCGCAACCGGCACATCACCGCCGCCTACGCGCGGGTCTACCGCGCGCACCCGGAGCTGAAGTGGGCGGGGATGGGCGCCTTCGTCTCCAAGGAGGCCGGCTGCGGGATGAAGGAAGCGAAGGGGATCAAAGACGGCCTGGGGGGCTACGATCCACGCGCATCCACCGCCAACACGGTGTTCAAGGGGCTCGCCGACGGAAACAAGGCCATCTTCAGGGACATCTACCCTCAGTTCCTCTTCTACGCGAAGTACGGCAACGATGCGTTCCAGCGGTGCGCGGATGCGAACGGCGTCACGGAGGAGATGAAGGAGGCGTTCGATCTCTTCGCCAAGGGGGGGCAGGAGAACATCGAGAAGGCGACGATGCTGGTCGCGACCCAGGAGCAGCGAGGGACGCTCGAGACCATGATGCAGAGCAACAAGCCTTTCCGAGATGCGCTGGACCTGAACAAAACCACTCACGATTGGTGGGTAGGGCGTCCCTTCGGGGCGAAGAGCCCGGATGTGTTCATGTCCTCCGCTTGTGGTGGAGGGCCCCGCATTCCCTTCGAGGGAAGCATCACCAACACGCGTGATCGGCTCGACATGGCGAAACGGGTCTCGCTGTCCTTCGACCAGGTCCAGTCCCGGTGGCCCGAGTACATGAGCGATCAGATGGCCATCATGCAGCACGGCACGATCCTCACGGCGCCCGGCCGCGTGGGGCCTCCGGCAGGGACCGTGCTCCCGCTGAAGTGATGACGGAGAGGCCAGGAGAGAGGGATCATGAGCACGGAAATCGTACCGGCTGTCCGGTTCACCCTGGGGGACGGCATCGAGCAGGTCCTGGCTGCGTCGACCTATCCGATTCAGGTCGAGACGCTCCACGACATCGACCTCGTCGCCGTCACGGCGCTGGTGCGCTGCGTGGTTGTGCGGACGCCAGGGGGCTTCGAGCTGCCCGAGGCGGCCCTCATCACGCTGGCGTTTCGTGCTGGCAAGCTCACCGGGGTGCATGCTTGCCCGCACGCCGGGGGGCTCGACGACGCGCAAGCGGGCCGCGTCTGTGTGCAGACGGTGGACCTCGTGGAGCGCGCTGGCTGGACGCGCGTGCCGGGGATCGGCATGGAGGCTGGCGCGGTGACCACCCGGCTGTCGGACCCGTCGAGGCCTGGGGACACGCGGCTGATCGTGGGCAAGTGGATGTACGGGAACGACGCGGTGTTCGTCGAGGTCAACCGCGCGAGCCATGCGCATGCCCGAGGGGAGGCGCCGCCTCCTCCGACGAGCGTGGTGCGCGTGCGGCTGGAGAACGGGCCGCTGGCGAAGCAGGCGATCGCGGAGGTCCAGGGCGACGGCGAGCGGGTCGTCTGGCGCAAGGGCGGGTCGCCGTGAGGCGAGTCGTCAGCGGTCGCGTTCGGCGTTGATCGCGCGCCGGACCCGAACGCCGAGCGCCTGATCGGCGGCAATCTTCGCGATCCACACGCGGCGGAGCCGCATCAAGACCTCGAGGGGCAGCCCGAGCTCCTGGAGGGCGCGTGCGGTGTCGCCCCGCTCCGCCGCCACCGCGAGCTGGGCGTGTTCCTCGACGGTGATGGGCCCTCGTTCGGCTTCGAGCTGCGCGACGTACGCGCTGTCGTAGGCCGAGAGCAGCGTCTTCCGCCGGCGCTGAGGGGCGACCTCCAGCTGCTGGAGCCAGTGTCCATGGAGGGCCTCCCACGTGTTCTCGGACAAGGACTCGGCCTGGAGGATCGCGCTCTGGTCGGGTGGGCGGAGCGCCCGCCGGGCAGCGATGCGAGCGCAGCGCTCGATCGGGTACGCGTCGAGGGGGAGCGGCTCGGCGCTGGTGCCTGGGGTGGAGGGCGGCACGTCGAGCTTGCGTGGAGGTGGGGGAGCGAGAGGGGGTACCGGTTCGGCCTGGGGCGTGGCGACGGGGGCGTCGAACGCAGCAATGGGGGCGTCGGGCGCGACGAGGAGGTCGAGAGAGGGCGGCCGTTCGTCGGGAAGAAGTCTGGCGAGGGGAGGAGGTGGCGGCTCGTCTGGAAGAAGCCGGAAGGGGGGAGGAGGTGGCGGCGCTGGCGTGGGCAGGTCGGACGGTGGCGCAGAGGGCGGCGTGACGTCCGCGAGGATGGGCGTGCTCCCCAGGGGGGGTGGGCCGGGAGGGCTCCGGAAGGGAAGTACATCGCTCGGCGCGGCTTCGAGGGAAGCACTCTGGGTTTGCGTCACCGACCTTGAGGGGGGCCGAGTGCTTGGTGCGAACGACGGCTCGGTTTCGACGGGGGGTGGAGGTGGAGCGAGATGGCGTGACGTGCTCTCTCCGAAAGGGAGCGCAGCTGCCGCCTTCACTTCTCCCGAGAGATCGAGCGTCTGCTTGGCGCGTCGGATGGGCTGGGCGGAAGGAACGGCCGTCATGGCGGGCGACGCCGTCCCTCGCACCAGCGTCTGGGTGGCGTCGCTGTCGTCGCTCGCCGCATCCACCGTCTCCGACTGCCTGGCGTCGTCGCCGTGTCCAGCGGCGGCACCTTGGCGTTCCTTGATGCCTGCGAGCAGGTCTTCGGTCCACACGACCGCTCGCCCTGGCTCGCGCGGGTGACTGAGCGCCGCGGTGCCTCGCCAGGTGAGCGTGGCCAGCCCACGATCGCTGTCGATCCAGAGGGTGTCCGCGTGGAGTGCGAGGCTCTCGCTCACGCCTCCGGCGCGGTGAATCGCGGCCAGGGGTCTCACATCGGCGAGGCTGGTCACCAGACGCGCGTGGGCGGGGTGCAGGTTCTCCAGGACGAGGCGCTCGTTCGCATGCAGCTCTTCGACCCATTGATCGGGAGGAGCCGCGTTGAAGAACTTGCGCTCGAAGGCCTCGGGGATCGGCTGCGAAGGCCACCAGGACGACCACCAAGCCGCCAGCTCCTTCGACATCCCGCTCGCGCGCGCCGGCCAGATCGGTGCGAGCGGACCGAACCCGATCGACTCGAAGGACTCGCCCTTCCAGTTCAGGTGTCGCCCGGGAGGTTGCAGGTTCGGCACCGAGATCCTGCCGTACATGTCTGGCATCGCGTCGAGGCGCATGCCCACGGGGTTCGTTGTCGTGGGGCCGCCGATGGCTCGCTCCCACGCGAGGGGCATCTTCGTGAAGCGAGGCCCTTCCACGAGACGGCCGTCTTGCATGAAGACACGATCACACCAGACCTCGATGGCCTTGTTCACCTCGCCCACCTGAAGGCGAGCCAGGAGGGATCGAACCGGCTGCGCTCCAGGCGCGAAGGCATGGCCGACCAGCATCACCTCCGGGCGTCGTTTGAAGGGGACGCGGTCCGAAGGCATGTAGAGGCTTCGTGCCGGGTCGCCATTCCAGTGACGATCCACGTCGGTCGGCTCCTCCTGCGTCTCATGGAGGGGTGAGTGCAGTGGCTCCAGCCGATAGGTCGCCTTGACGATCAGGGTGAATGCCCAGGTGTGCGGCCTCGATCGCCACACGACCGAGGCGACTCGGAAGGGGCAGGCGGAGACGACATCCATGGAGGAAAAACTACCACCAGCCAGCTGCCCAGCGCTCGACCTTGCGGCCATCCCCCTCGCGCGGCAGGCCACGGGTCGATCTCACGCAGCCGGTCTGCGCGGCAGAGGTGTCGCCGTACGGCAGAGGCTCCGATCGCTGCGGTGCCTCAACCCTTGCGCGCGAGTACCCGCGTGTAGATCTCGCGGCGTGAGGCGCCGAGCTCCACGGACAGCTCGTCGGCGATCTCGCGCGGGCGCCGCCCGAGGGCGAGATCGCGGTCGATGCGGCGGTCGATCTCCTCGTCGCTCAGCGCGGCGCGCTCGCCAGCTGCGTCGACCTCGGCGGGACCGAGTACCAGGGTGACCTCGCCGCGCCACTCCCGGTCGAGGGCAGCGAGATCGGTCACCGTGCCGCGCAGGAGTTCTTCGTGGACCTTGGTCAGCTCGCGCGCGACGAGCGCCTTCCGGCCAGGGACGCGCTCGGCGAGGTCCCGCAAGGTGTCGCTGGTGCGGTGCGGCGACTCGAAGAGCACCACGGTCTCCGGCGTCGAGGCGACCAGCGCCAGCGCCTCGCGGCGCTCACGGCCGCTGCGCGGGAGGAACCCCACGAAACGGAAGCCTCCGTTCACCAGCCCCGACACGCTGAGCGCCGCCATCACCGCCGAGGCTCCCGGGATGGCCACGATCGGTGCGCCAGCGCTGGCGGCGACGCGCACGAGGGCATTGCCGGGGTCGCTGACCACCGGGGTGCCGGCGTCGGTCATGAAGGCGAGCTGCTCTCCCTCGGCGAGGTGGCCGGCGGCGCGCGAGAGGTCGGCGTCGGTGGCATGCTCGTCGAGCCGATCGACGGGTTTGCCGCCGATGCCGAGGTGGGAAAGCAGCGCGCGCGCCCGGCGGGTGTCCTCGGCCAGGATGCGATCGGCCGTGCGGAGCACCTCGACGGCGCGCTGGGTGATGTCACCGAGGTGGCCGATGGGCGTGGCCACCACATAGAGCGTGCCCGTGCCCAAGGGTCAGTGCGCCTCGACCGCGTCGCCCAGCTCCTCGCGCAGGTACTCCCGCAGCCGCTGCGTGAGGCGGGCCTCGAGCTGGCGGACGCGCTCGCGGGAGATGCCGAAGGCGTTGCCAAGTTCCTGGAGCGTCATCGGATCTTCGGCGGTCAGCCGCTTCTCGAAGATGTCCACCTCCTTGCCGGTGAGCGTCTTGCGGAACTCGGCGAGGCGCTGGTGGACGAGGTGGCCGACCTCCTGCGTCTCGAAGTAGGTCTCCGGGCTCTCCGAGGGGCCGGGGATCAGCTCAACGCGCGAGATGGTGCGGCCCTCGGCGTCGCCGGCCGGCGCATCGAGGGACGACTCGCCGCTCGACAGGCGCCGGTCCATGTCGATGACCTCGTGCTCCTCCACGTCGAGGCGCTTGGCGATCTCGGTCGGCGTCGGGTCGATGCCCATCGCGGTGAGCTTCGCCTTCTCCTTGTTCAGGTTGAAGAAGAGCTTGCGCTGCGCCTGGGTCGTCCCGAGCTTCACGAGGCGCCAGTTGTTGAGGATGAACCGCAGGATGTACGCGCGGATCCACCAGGCCGAGTACGACGAGAGCTTCACCCCACGGTAGGGATCGAAGCGCTTCACGGCCTGCATGAGACCGATGTTCCCCTCCTGGATGAGGTCCATGATGTTCTTGTAAGCGCGGCGGTACTCGTACGCGAGCTTCACCACGAGGCGGAGGTTCGCGGTGACGAGCCGGGCGGCGATTTTCACATCGCCGGTCTGCGCGTACTTGACCGTGAGTTCTTTCTCCTCGGTTGGCGTGAGCAGCGCATAGCGCTGCACCTCGCGCAGGTAAGCCTGGAGGGGATCGGTGCGCGAGAGCGCGGCGCCGCTGCTGACGGGGAACTCGTCCTCGGCCTCGGCGCCAGCGCGCCGCGCCGCAGAGAACACGTCGGCGTCACGGAACCCGGCGCGGCCTCCGTCTTCGTGGTCGTGTTCCTCGCCGCCGTCTTCGACGATCTCGCCCTCGGCCTCGACGACGTCTTCGCCGTCGCCGCCGCGCGCGGTGCCGCCGTCGTTCTCCTCGTCGTCGTCCTGGCCTCGGTCGACGACCTCCGCGGTGGGCTTGGGCGCGGTGGAGGGCTTTGCGGACTTCGTCCCCTTCGCGGCCCTCGGGGTCCGGGTCGGCTTCGTGGTCTTCGCGGCCCGGGTCGCCTTCGGGCGCGCCGTCCCGCTGCGCCCGGCAGGCTCGTTCGGCGGCTCGACGATCACCTCGGCCACCACGGCGGAAGGCTCGGTCCCGTCGACTCGCTGGTTCTCCGCGCCCGACGTCGGCGCGGCGGGCTCGTCGGTCTGCATCGTTCGCGGCTCGCTGTTCTTCGCCACTGGACCTCGCTGTGACTGCGTCCTCTGTATAGTACAGCTATCTCCGAGGGCGCCATGAGCGGAGGAGGCGTCGTCCAGCGGTCAAAGCCCACCCGGGTCGGCCGTTGAGGACGCCGAGGTTACTCGATGGGGGAGAACGTGATACACGCAGCGCAGCCTCCGTGAGTTCGTCAATCCCGCCCATCCTCCGCGCCAGATCCCTGAGACCCTGGTACGTGATGATGGCCCTCGTGCTCGCCGTGACCTTTGGTCTGCAGGACCTGACAACCGGCTGCGTCGCGACGACATTCCTGCGAGAAGGGACGGTCCCGGACGTCCACGCCGTGGCCGAGCAGGCGCGGGAGGAAGACCCGTACCAGCTCCTGCTCCGCGTCCACGAGGCCGCCCATGTGCGCGCGATGGCCGACCACGCCAAGGTGACCTTTCCCTTGAGTGTGGGACGGATGCTGCTGGGCGGGCTGCTCTGTGTGGTCGGGTTCATGGCGCTGCCGGGCAGACGGGGCTCGCGGGCGCTGGTGATGCAGGCGCTCGCCGTGAACATTGCGTTCACTGCGCTCGATTACGTGCTCAGCCGGGACATGCGCGCGACCTGGATCGAGCTGTTCGCGCAGGCGGGGGCACTCTTGCCTCCAGAACTGCCGGATCGCGAGCGCCTGGTCAGCCCGGAGTTCTGGTGGGGAGCGCACCGGACGCGGCTGATCATGGTGGAACTCGGGATGGTGTTGATGGCGGCCGCGCTCAGCACGACGCGCGCGCGGCAGTGGTTCGCGATGGTGGCGGCCGCGTCCAGGGACGAGGCGGAGGGTCCGTGAGTTCCGGGGCGAGGGGCGACACGCCGCGTGACGAGCGCCGGGTGGCCGTCCTGCCCGACGATCTGGCGAACCAGATCGCTGCGGGCGAGGTGGTGGAGCGGCCGGCGAGCGTGGTGAAGGAGCTCGTCGAGAACGCGCTGGACGCCGGTGCTCGCCGGGTGCGGGTGGACATCGAGGGCGGGGGGGTGATCCTCACGCGGGTCGCGGACGACGGCTCGGGCATGGCGCGGGAAGACGCGTCGCTGGCGGTGCTGCGGCACGCGACGAGCAAGATCACCCACATCGACGATCTGCACGCCATCCAGAGCTTCGGCTTCCGCGGCGAGGCGTTGCCCAGCGTGGCGTCGGTGAGCCGCTTCTCGCTGCGGACGCGGCGGGAGCAGGATCAGGAAGGGACCGAGGTGCGGCTGGAGGGGGGCGGACCACCGAAGGTGACGCCTTGCGGGTGCGCGGCCGGGACGGTGGTCGAGGTGCGCGATCTGTTCTTCAACGTGCCGGCGCGGCGCAAGTTCCTGCGCGCGGTGGCGACGGAGTCGGCGCACGTGACCGAGGTGGTGCAGGCCGCCGCGCTGAGCGAGCCCGGCGTGACGGTGATCCTGTCGCGCGAGGGGCGGGTGGTGCGCGAGTGGCTGCGCGCCGGGAGCCGCGCCGAGCGGGTGCGGGCGGCGCTCGACGGCGAGGAGCTGGCGACGTGCGCGGGGGAGCGGGGGCCGCTGCGGGTGGAGGCGTTCGTGTCGCGACCCGAGCGGGCGCGCGCTGGAGCCGGGTGGCTCTGGCTCTTCGTGAACGGTCGCCATGTGCGGGATCGCACGCTGGCGCGCGCGGTAGGGCTCGCCTACGGGAGCGTGCTCGAGCCAGGGCGCTACCCGGTGGGCGCGGTGTTCCTGGACTTGCCGGCCACGCTGGTGGACGTGAACGTGCATCCGCAGAAGGCCGAGGTGCGCTTCGCCGAGGGGCGCGCGGTGGCGGAGTCGCTGCAGCGGATCATCGCCGGGCAGGTGGCGGCAGCGTTCGGGTTGCCTTCGCCCGGCCCTGGCGGCGGTGGGTGGGGCCATCGGAAGCAGAAGCCTGCTGCAGAGTCCCAGGGCGCGGCGTGGCTCTGGTCGAATGCACCGAGCGCGAGCGCTCCGACGCCGAGTGCGAGCATGCCGCTCCCGAGCGCGTTCGAGGGCGCGCCCGTGCCGCTCGACGGCGCTCTCCCGGTGGAAGCGCGGGACGAGCGCCGACCGGGATCACACGGGCTGGCCGAGGTGCAACGGGGTGAGGCTCACGAGGTCGAGGAGACACCCGCCGGCGGGGCGTGGCGCGGCGAAGAGGGCGTCACGCTCGCGCGCGCGTCGGCGCAAGCGGCGCCTGGCGCGGAGGCCCCCTTCGGGCAGCGCGGGCTCGCCCATGACGCGACGCCATCGCCCTCGTCGACGACAGGCCTGGCGCCACGGCACGCGCAGCCTTCGGTGTCCCTGGCGAGCAGCGAGGCGTCGGTGGGCGCCGACGCCGACCCGGAGCACCGCGCGACGGCGACGCCCGCGGATCCTTGGGACCTCGGCGGCGAGGTCACGTCTCCCGGTGCCTCCCCGCGGGTGGAGCCGAGGGCGGCCACGCCTGCGCCCACGCAGCTCCCGATCGCAGGCCTCGGGGTCGCGTCGTCGTCGACGAGCGCCCCCCTCACGGCGTACCCGACGGCAGGGCAGCTCCTGGCGACGGCGGCGGATCGACCGATGGTGTTCCGGAACCTGCGCTTTGCGGCGCAGGTGCGCGGGATGTTCCTCGTCTGCGAGGGGGCGGACGGGATCTACTTCCTCGACCAGCACGCCGCAGCCGAGCGTGTGACCTTCCACCGGCTGCGCGAGGCGTACCTGGCGCGGCAGGTGGCGTCCCAGAAGCTGCTCTTCCCGGTGCTGGTGCAAGCCACGCCCGCCGAGGTGGCCCTGGTGGAGGAAGCGCAGGACGACATCGATCGCACCGGGCTCGAGATGCGCCCGGCGGGGCCTGCGCAGCTCGCGATCCACGCCGTGCCGAAGATCCTTTCGCGCGCGGCGCCTGAGCGTCTGGCGCGCGATCTTCTCGACGAGCTGAGCCACGCTGGAGAGCGCGCGTTTTCTGGCGCGGTCGACCTCTCGCTCGCGACGATGGCCTGTCACGGTTCGGTGCGCGCCGGCGATCCCATGGCACCCGACGAGGCACAGGCGCTGCTCAACGCGCTCGACGAGGTGGACTTCGCTGGTCACTGCCCCCACGGCCGGCCGGTGGTGATGCGCGTGGGGTGGCCCGAGCTGGAGCACCGCGTGGGGCGGCGATGAGCGAGGCGCAACGAGTCGCGCCCACCCCGCTGGACACGGCATCGCACGCGCGGGCGGAGTCGACACCGGGCACGTCGATGGCCACGGAGCCGCAAGCGCCGATGGACGCGGAGCCGCAAGGGCCGAACGACACGGATCCGCAAGCGCCGAACGACACGGAGCCGCAAGCGCCGATCGACTGGACTGCACTCGCTCCGCCGACGGAGGAAGAGCTGATCGTGGTGGTGGGTCCGACCGCCAGCGGGAAGACGGAGCTCGCGGTGCGGCTCGCGGAGCGCTTCGGTGGCGAGGTGATCAGCGCAGACAGTGTGCAGATCTACCGCGCGTTCGATGTGGGTTCCGGCAAGCCGAGCGCCGAGGAGCGCGCGCGGGCGCCTCACCACCTCATCGACGTGCTCGATCCGCTCGACCCGGCCGACGCGCAGCGTTTCGCTTCGCTGGCCAGCGAAGCCCTGGCCGACATCCGCAAGCGCGGGCGGGTCCCGATCGTCTGCGGGGGGACGTTCCTGTGGGTGAAGGCGCTGGTGTGGGGACTTTCGCCTGCTCCTCCTGCAGATCCCGAGATCCGCGCCCGGCATCAGGCGCTGGCAGCGCACGCGGGGCGGCAGGCGCTGCACGCACAGCTCGCGCAGGTCGACGCAGAGAGCGCGGCGCGGCTCGCGCCGAACGATCTGGTGAGGGTCAGTCGCGCGCTGGAGATCTACGAGCTGACGGGGCGACCGCAGAGCGTGTGGCACGCGGCGCACGGCTTTCAGGAGCGCCGCCACGTGGCCCGCCTGGTCGGCGTTCACCGGGAGCGGGAAGAGCTGGATCGCCGCATCGCGGCACGTGTACGGGGCTTCCTGAACGACGGCTGGATCGAGGAAGTCAGGGTGCTCGTTGCAAGAGGGTATGGAGGGGCACGGGCCATGGGGTCTGTCGGTTACAAGCAAGTCCGGGAGCACGTGGACGGCCAGCTCCCCGCCGAAGCGCTCGAAGAAGCCGCCGTCCGGGCGACACGGGTGTTCGTTCGGCGACAGCGGACGTGGCTACGCGATCTGGGCGTTACCTACCTGCGAAGTTGATGTGGGTTGGCGTTTCGCCGAAAGGCATGCCAGGGGTACGGAGTACCTGGTAGAATTCAATGGGGGTCGAGTCAGACGGTCCCATATGCCGACACCCTGCACAGTGCGTGTGTCGGAAGGGAGACACTCATGCGCGATGGTCGTAACATGCCGCAAAAGAACTCCCCCCTCAGCGGGGATCTTGAGCCGGAGAGCGGCCTCAAATCTGGCCCCGTATCCAGCACTGGAAGCCGAAGCGGGGTGGACAGCGGGCGCGAGCCGACGTCCACCCGCTCCAAGAAGAAGATCCTGGTCGTCGACGACTCGTTCACGTCGTTGTCGACGCAGCAAGGGACGCTTGCCGACTACGACGTGGTCCTCGCGCGCAACGGGCGTGAGGGGATCCGTCAAGCGATCACCGAGCGCCCCGATCTCATCCTGATGGACGTGAACATGCCCGGCATGGATGGCTTCCAGGCGTGCCGCTGGCTGCGTGCCTTCGAGGCGACGAAGACGGTGCCCATCATCATCATGACCACGCGCAGCGATCCGCAGAGCGTGAAGGTGGCCTACGCGAACGGCTGCAATGGCTACCTGGTGAAGCCGTTCAAGGAAGAGGAGCTGCTGACGTCGGTGCGCAAGCTGCTCGGCGAGAGCTGAGCGGGGCCGTGCCGCACCGCGCGCACCGCTTCTGCGTCGCTGATGGGCCCTCTGGCTCAGGCGCCTGAGCCTTCCAGGCGCTCGGCTGTGCGCATGCCGAGCGCTCCCCCGAGCCAGCTACCGAAGACCAGGAGGCCAAAGCCGGCGCTCGACAGGGCGACGCCGAGGCGCCGCTGATGTCGCTGACGGGCGATCAGGGAGGCGCCATAGAGGCCTACGACCGCGACCCGGGCCGCGCTCACGAGACGATTCGGGCGTCTGGTGCTGTCGTCCTGTGGCATGCGCTCTCCGGCCAGTCTCCCCAGCGCTGCGATGCCAGCACCCACGAGGCCGAGCGAGAGGGTCAGGTCGGCATTGCGCCTGAGCCGTCGAGGGCCGCCGAGCAAGACGATGGTGTCGAAGAGCTGCGCCGTCATCCACGCGCCCAGAGGCAGGTCGATGGGCCAGCCAGGCCGTCGCTGCATCGGCGTCCGAGCGCGGTGCGGGTTCATGGTGGCCGCGCTGCGGGGAACGAGCAGGGGCAGGCCGCTCTTCTCGGGATCGGCTTCCTGGTCGATGTGAAATCGAGCGGCGCTTTGCTGATCGATCGGGATTGCTGTGCGTGCCATGCGGCGCTCCCTTCGTTCGCTGGGCTGTCGTGGGCCCCTCGGTGGTGACGGACCGCTGGGGCATGGTCGTGCCGAGCAGTCGTGGGCCATGCGGGCGTGCCCGTCGCAGATGACGTGGGCGAGTCTCGCTCGGTGCGATCCTCGCCGTTCGTCCAGCAAAGCCTGCGCCGAGGCCCAGGGCGGGACCGCCCCGTGGCAAGCCAGCACAGCACCGAACGGGAGAGCGCCGATGCGGCCTTCGGCTCACTTCCTTTGCTGGGCGCGGTGGGGCGGCCTTGCGGCCAACCGATGACGTCGTGTTGCTCGACCTCGGCGACGGGTGGTGCGCTCACCAGGGCTGTCCGCTCTGTCATGACGAGCGGGGGCGCTACGGCGGCGCTTCCGGTGAGCCGTCCCCGAGGGAGAGGGCGAGATCGAGGATCTCGCCGAAATCGAGAGGACGGCGTTCGCGGCGAGTCTCGACGAAATGCGCGATGCCGCCGTGGAGGCTTTGCTGGGGCGGGCGGCGCGTCACCTCGGCCTCGAGAGCGTGCGTGACGGCTGGAGGAGCCTCGCTGCGTGGTCGGGCGAGGTGGGGGGGAAGCGACGAGGGCCTGGTGACGTGCTGGATGTCGGGTGACGGCTCATGCGGCCGCTGTGGCGGAGGTGAACCCCACGCTTCGAGGCTGGTGGTGCCACGCTCCCCGCCTCCGAGGATCTGGCGCTGGCTGGCAATCTTGCCAGACGCTGGCGGTGCGTCCGCTTCGTCTTCGCCCACGAGAGCAGAGAGGTCACTGTCGGTGGCGGTCTCGGCTTCGGGCTTGGGCTGAAGCGCCGAGGCCGGAGAAGCTTCATCTGTGACCGAACCTGAAGCGGGCTTCTCAGCGGCAGCCTTCTCGGCAGCCGCCTTCTCGGCAGCCGCCTTCTCGGCAGCCGCCTTCTCGGCAGCCGCCTTCTCGGCAGCCGCCTTCTCAGCAGCCGCCTTCTCGGCAGCCGCCTTCTCGGCAGCCGCCTTCTCGACAGCAGCCTTCTCGGCAGCCGCCTTCGCGGCAGCCGCCTTCTCGGCAGCAGCCTTCTCGGCAGCCGCCTTCTCGGCAGCAGCCTTCTCAGCAGCCGCCTTCTCGGCAGCAGCCTTCTCGGCAGCCGCCTTCTCGGCAGCAGCCTTCTCAGCAGCCGCCTTCTCGGCAGCCGCCTTCTCGGCAGCCGCCTTCTCGGCAGCCGCCTTCTCGGCAGCAGCCTTGCCTGTAGGAGTTCGTGGTTGTTTCAGCGCGCTTTGGCCAAGTCCAAGCCGCTCCAGTTCCCGCTGGATCAGCGCTTCTGTGAGACTTGCACGTGCCCTCTCCTCCTCCTCGAGTTCCACATCGACATCATCGAGTTCCAGGATCTCGTCACGAATTGCAGTCGTGGTCGAGGCTGAGGGACCCGATGCTGCGGGCGAACGAGGAGGGAGAGGGGGCGGCGCTGGTCGCCCAGAAGGATGGCTCCTCGTCGCCTCTCCCGGCTGAGGAGCTGCCCGCACTGCAGTGAGCGTCGCTGGTTTGCCCGGCGGCACCGTGGGGGGCCTGGCCGGCAGCACGGAGTCCGACCTGCCAGGCGGCACCGTGGGGGGCCTGGCCGGCAGCACGGAGTCCGACCTGCCAGGCGGCACCGTGGGGGGCCTGGCCGGCAGCACGGAGTCCGACCTGCCAGGCGGCACCGTGGAGGGCCTGGCCGGCAGCACGGAGTCCGACCTGCCAGGCGGCACCGTCCCCGGCTTCAAGAGAGGCCTCGTCGAAGGCCGTGCTGGGGGGACGGTGGCGGGTCGTGCTGCGGGGGGGGTCGTCCGGGGTCGTTCCGGAGGCGCTGTGGTCGGACGCGTCGAGAGCGACGGGCGTCGTGCTGGACCGTCTTCGGTGATCGCGTAACGCCCGGGAGTCACGTCCGGACTCTCGAGCGCGAGAGGCATTTCCGGAGCGCACGTCTCCAGGGATGGAGGGCCACGCCGGTCCACGGGGCGCGGCTCCGCCGCGTTGCGCTGGATGCGGGCGAGCAAGGACTCGAGGGCGGTGATGCGCTCTTCAGGGGTCACGCTTTGCCTCGCGTGGCGCCATGGAGCTTGGCGAGGGCCTCCTCCCAGCTCATGCCCGAGGCGAGCCAGCTTCGAACCTGCGCCACGGCGTTGCCGTTCGCGATGAGAAAGCGAGCGGGTGATGGGTCACGGTCGAGGCGCAGCGCGCGCGCCGTGCGACCGGCGGCGGCCTCGAGTGCTCCTTCGAAGACGGCTTCGAGCAGCCGGTCGGCGCGTGCATCGAGCGGGCACTGGTCGAGCACCATGACCAGGGCCTGACCCCAGCGCTCGACGGCGAGCGTGCCGAGCCCGGCGAGGGCGAGCTCGCCACCGAGGTGCTCGACCAGAGACTCCAGCGAGGTGGCGCGCACGCTGCGCGTCGCGGCGCTGCCCGCAGAAGGGCCGGCTGACGTGGCGGCGACCGGAGAGGACGAGGGGCGCGGCCCTGCCGCGACGGAGAGGCGCTCGGCCAGCCGTCGGCCCATGGCCATGCCCATCTCGCGACCGAACGCCGTCGTTGCCTCGGCGCCCGCCGCGTTGCACAGGGCGCCCAGCGCGGCGGCTGGCGTGAGCACGCGCGAGGGGGCGCCCTCCAGGTGAACGAGCCCGTTCTCCAGGTCGAACATGACCGCCTTCGAAGGATCGAATCGCAACCCTTGCATCGCCGCCTGAAGTTCTCGCCCCGAGCCGTGGCGGCCGCCTCGCGGCGCCGGGAAGGAGCGCGTATAGAGCGTTGGTGTACGCCGGTAACGGCACAGCCCTGGCCGGCGGCCTTCTCGATGGTTGTAGAGCCCTGCAAGCGAGCATGTCAATCGACCCCGGGCCAGCACGACGTGCGCTGAGAGCGACATGCGCGCACGCGGTCGTGGCCGTGATGAGCGCGTCTTGCGGTGGTGTCGATGGACGCGTGGAGCGGGGCGCCGACGCACCCGCACCCTCGGAGATTTCCACACAAGCAGCGCGTGATGGAGCGCTCGCGGATGGGGGCGTCGAGCGTCTTCAGAACGCTGCCGGCGGCGCTCAGGAGGGCCGCGCGTTTCTCTCCGACGTGCTCCGTCCGCTGCCGAGCAGCGTGCCAGTTCGGGTGTGTTCCGTCGAGCTACCACTCTGCGTTCATGCGCCCGCCGGCGCTGCGTGGTCCGGGGTGCGCGAAATGCTCGCGGCGCTGGAAGATGCCCAGCGTGTCTACGACACACTCGGCTTGCCACGCCCGCGCGACGATGAAGGGCGGGGTGGAGGCCCCGAGTACGATGTCTACCTGAGCGCCGACGTGGTGCCCCTCTCTCCCAGGCCGGGACAGGATCTCCCTGCGCTGGCCCTGGGGTACGACAGCGCGAGCAGCTTCGCGCTCGTGGCCTTGCCACGAGCTGCAGTGGGTGGCGGATGCTGGGTCGGAGCAGACATGGCGTACGCCCTCGGTCACGCGATCGGTGTCCGTGCCGATGGGGGGGTGGCGGCAGGTGAGCTCTCGATGCTCGCGAGCCACCTCGCGTCGATCGCGGCGCCTTGTCCCATCGCGGAATTGCCGGCGGTGGCCACGTTTCAGAGGACGCCCGAGCGATCGCTGATGGGTGGGTCGGCCGGTGGACGCGATGGTTCGATGTTGTTCGGTCGCTACCTCGACGATGTGTACGGCACGGGCGTGCCCGGCAGGGTGTTGCTGGGGCTCCTTTCCATCGCGTGGCAGCAGACCCCCGTCGGTTCGTTGCACTTCAGGAATGAGCCCGACATGTTCGACGCGCTGCGTTTCTCGCTCCAGGCACGCGATCGGAATCTGGACGGGGTGCTCCTCGATTTCGCGGTGGCGCGAGCGTTCGTCGGGGGTCGCAGCGACGGGCTCCATCTCTCGGACGTCGCGTGGCTCGGAGAGGCAGGTAGGATCCGGCTGGACTGGTCGATTCCTTTCGCCTCGCTCCCGCGCCGCCTCGCGCCGCTGCGTCCCATCGAGCCGACGGGGGCGACGTACGTGTGGCTGGACCTCGCGACCGTGGGGGACGCGGACGAGGTGACGGTCGTGGCCGACTGGGAGACGACGGCGCTCTTCCGCTGGGCGGTGGTCCGGGTGGACCGGGCGGGGGCCGAGGCAGGGCGGGTGGAGTTCGGCGGGGTCTACGGCGAGACGCGGGCGCAGCGGACGGTGATCGGGCTGTCCGGACTCTCCGGGTTGCTGGTGGTCGGCGTGAACCTGGGAGGCGACGACCGCAGCCAGCCCTTCGACCCGGAGCACCCCACCTCGGCCCGGGGATGCACGGTGTGGTTCGCCCGGTGAGGTCTGGCGAACGCCCAGGCGCGCGCCGCCCCTTGCTTCGGGTACAGCTCTCTGCCAAAGCGCCGCGGCCATGTCCCGATCTGTGCGCAAGGTGGTGCTCGCCTACTCTGGTGGCCTCGATACGAGTGTGATCCTGCGGTGGTTGATCGAGACCACTGGCTGTGAGGTCGTCGCCTGGTGCGCCGATCTCGGCCAAGGGGAGGAGCTCGAGCCGCTGCGCGAGAAGGCGCTCGCGAGCGGGGCCAGCGAGTTCTTGCTGGCCGATCTGAGAGAGGCGTTCGTTCGAGACTTCGTGTTCCCGGCGCTGCGGGTCGGGGCGATCTACGAGGGGGAGTATTTGCTCGGTACTTCGCTCGCCCGACCTTGCATCATCGAGGGGATGATGGCGGCGGTGAAGGCGACCGGAGCCGACGCCATCGCTCATGGCTCGACCGGGAAGGGCAACGATCAGGTGCGCTTCGAGCTGGGGGCGCTGCACTTCGATCCAGGGGTGCAGATCATCGCGCCGTGGCGCGAGTGGGATCTGCGCTCGCGCACGGACTGCATCGATTACGCGCGTCGGCACGGGATCCCGGTGACCGCGACCGTCGAGAAGCCCTACTCGATGGATCGGAACCTGTTCCACTGCTCGTACGAGGGCGGGATCCTGGAGGACCCGTGGGCGGAGCCTCCGTGCGACATGTTCCAGCTCTCCCGCGCGCCAGAGGAGGCGCCGGATGTGCCTCGCTACGTGGAGATTGGCTTCGAGGCGGGCAATCCCGTGAGCGTGGATGGGGAGCGGCTGGGGCCGGTGGCGCTGCTGGAGCGGCTGAACGCCATCGCGGGTGAGCACGGGGTGGGCCGGGTGGACGTGGTGGAAGACCGCTTCGTCGGGATGAAATCGCGCGGGGTCTACGAGACGCCGGGAGGCACGCTGCTCCACAAGGCTCACCGGGCGGTGGAATCCCTCACGATGGATCGTGAGGTGATGCGCATCCGTGACGCGCTCGTCCCCGAGTATGCGGCGCTCGTCTACCGGGGGTTCTGGTTCTCACCAGAGCGGGAGATGCTGCAGGCGATGGTGGATCAGACGCAGCAGAAGGTGAGCGGGACGGCGCGTCTCAAGCTCTACAAGGGGAGCGTGGCGGTCGTGGGGCGGCGGAGCGAAGCGTCGCTCTACCGTGAAGACTTCGTCACGTTCGAGAAGGACACGGTCTACGACCAAGCCGACGCGACGGGCTTCATCCGCCTGAACGCGCTCCGGCTGCGGCTCCGATCCATGCGTGACGGCTCGGGGTCCTAGCTGAACGGGGACCACTCGTCCTCGAGCAGTTCGATGGACTTCACGAGGTCCATGGCGAACTCGCGGCAGAGCCAGTCCTCAACGGCCTGTCCGGAGGCGATCGCGCCAAAGCTCGGGCGGGGCAGGCGCTTCGCGAGCTGGAGCAGGAGCCGCCCCGCGCGCTCCAGGCGGGCCACCCAGTCCGTGCCGCGGTAGGTGTATGCGGCCTGGTGGATCAAGGCATTTCCAAGGGCGCAAAGGCGCTCCCGGATCACGTCGCGGGGCTCGGCGCGTCCCTCGATCGCGGCCCGTACCTCGGCGAGCGCGCGCAGCACCAGGCCTACCGGGGGGCCCGGGTGGAACCACTGACGTGTCGGCTCGAAGCTGAGGCCGGTCAGGCCGAGGAAGTACCAGGCGTGAGGAGCGGAGACCCGGTAGAGGTACGAGACGCCGCAGGCCTCTGCAGCTTCCATGGCGATCTGCCACGCGCCCTCCTCGTCGATGTCGTCGCGCTCCGAGAGCATGCCGTCGATACGCGGCACGGCCGCCGCGCGCACCAGTGGGTCCGCCCACCCCATCGAGACCACGGAGGTGGCCTGACAGAAGCTGCACAGCACCTGCGCGTGCGCTTCCGCAGAGACGCACCCCTCGCCGTCGACCCAGACGAACAGTCCATCCTTCAGGTCGACGCGGACCTCGTGCTGCGCGATGCCATGCTCGGTCAGGCGCTGGAAGAGGGACTGGCCACGCGCCGCCCAGCGCTGGGCGAGCACGCCGCAGTCGGGTTTGGCGGGCATGTCGTCCCAGTCGAGCTCTGGCTCTTGCGGTGGTGGCTGCGGTGCAGCGGCGGCGCTGATCAGAGGACGAGGGGGCGGGGAGCGCTCGGGAATCGGGGCGCGGCGGGCCGCCTTCGGGGTTGCGGGAAGGAGGGGCGCTGCGCCGGCGGGCGCTGCATCGGGGGCCGCCGCCTTGGGCGCGGCTGCACTGGGTGCTGCTGCACCGCGGGCCGCGGGCGCGGGCTTGGCGCTGGGCTGGGTGCGGGGAGTCTGCTTGCTGCTGCGCAAGGAGGAGCCTTTGTCCTCCTTGGCGCTGCGCGGTCGCGTCGCAGGGGCCTGGCCTCTGGCATTGCGTGGCGCTGGCGTGGCCACGGCGGTGTTGCCTGTCCGCGGAGAGACGCGGCGCTCGGGCTTGGCCTCGTTCGAGGTTTTCACGCGTACCCGAGACCCTGACGACTTGGTCGCGGCAAGCCGCGCGGAGCGCTCCTTCTCGGCTTGGGTACGACGACCGCGGTGCATGAGATCCAGGATGCTATACGAGGGAATGTGCTGGTGCCGAGCACCGAATGCTCCGCTGGATCACGATGAACGACGCGCGAGGTGGGGCGGTGAGCTGCTCCGGCAAGGGGTCCTCCTCGGGCGGCCTCACTTCACCTCTGCCAGCGCACGCTTCACCACCCTCTTGAAGGTCGAGAGGGGCTGCGCTCCCGTCACGACATAGCCGTTGATCACGAAGCTCGGGGTTCCGTTGAGCTTGGCGGCCTCCGCGACCTCGTTGTCGGCTTCGACCGCAGCCCGGTGGATCCCGCTGTCGAGCGCGGTGTTGAACTTCTTCATGTCGAGGCCGACCTGCGCGGCGTGTCGCTGGAGCGCCGGTCGGTCCAGGTTGTCGGGGGACGCGCTCAGGAAGAGGAGATCGTGCATCCGCCAGAAGCCGGTCGACCCTTTCTGTGTGAACGCCTCCATGGCGGCCTCGGCGGCGAGCTGCGCCTCGGCGTGGAAGGGCAGGGTCTTGTTGCGCCACACGATGTTCACCTCGTTCGGGTAGGCCTTGAGGAGCGCGTCGAGGGTGGGGTTGACCCGTGCGCAGAAGGGGCACTGGAAGTCGGAGAAGACCTGCACGACCACCTTGCCCTGGGGCGCTCCGCGTCGCGGGTTGCGGGCGGTGGGGGCGGCGATGCTCACCTTGGGCGGAGGGGTGGGCTCGACGGCCTCTCTCTGGAGTTCCTCGTAGAGTTTGTCGCGGGGCGTCCCCTTGGCCACCAGGACCTTCGTCAGCGCCAGCTCCTCGTCGATCAAGGCCTGGAAGCTCGTGAGGGGCTGCGCTCCCGTGAGCCTTCGGCCGTTGATGAAGAAGTGAGGGACGCCGCGGGCGTCCACGTCGTCGGCGAGTTCCTGGTCGGCTTCGATCGCGTTGCGATGCTTGTGCGTGGCGATGGCCCGCAGGGTGGCGGGGACGCTCAGCTTGAGGGACTTCGCGATGCCGGCGAGCGTGTCGTCGTCGAGGTTGCGCTGGTTGGTGAAGAGCTGCTCGATGGCGCTCCAGAAGGCGGCATCACCCTTCTGCGCACGGGCTTCCAGCGCGAGCTGCGCGGCCGGCTCGGCGCGCGGGTGGAAGGGCAGGGGGTTGTGCTTCCACACGATGCGCAGGTCGTCGCCATACTGCGCGGCGAGCTGGTCGAGGGTGGGCTCGACCTTGGCGCAGAACGGGCACTGGATCTCGGCGAACATCACCATCGTGATCAGCGCGGTCGCCTTGCCGCGAACCGGGGAGTCTCCGACGGGAACTCGGTAACGCTTGGAGTCCTCCGCCGCCTGCACGCTCTGGGGCTTCGCGCGTGGGGTGTGGTTCATCTGCGTGAGCGTGCCGTACACCCTGGACGCGGGGACGCCGGCGCGACGGAGTCGCAGGGCTGCCTCGAGCTGGGCATCGATGATCTCGGTGAACCGCTCGAGGGGCTGGGCGCCGCCCAGAAAGACACCGTTGATGAACGAGGCGGGCGTGGCGGTGACGCCGAGCTGCTGGGCCAGCTCCAGGTCCGCGTCCACCTTGCGCGCGGCCTGCTGCCGGGCGGTCCCCGTCTCGAGCAGCGCGTTGAAGCCAGCGCGATCGAGCCCCGCCCGGTGCGCTGCGTCCTCCTGGAGCGAGGCAGTGAGGGGCTCTTCTGCTGCGAGGAGGGTGTCGTGGAACGCCCAGAAGGCGGCAGGACCGCGAGAGGTGAAGACGGCCATCGCCGCCTCGGCGGCGGGGCGAGCGTTCTTGTGAAACGCGAGCGGGTAGTTCTTCCACACGACCCGCAGTTTTTCCGGGCCGTAGAGGTGGCAGAGTTGCTCGACCGTCCTGTGCATCCGCTTGCAGAAGGGGCATTCGAAGTCGGTGAACATCACCAGCGTCACCGGCGCGTCCTGGCGCCCACGGACGGGATCCTCGCGGGTGATCGGGATGGGGCCTGGTGCTTCGTCTTCCACCAAGGAGCCCGCCGTGTCGTCCGAGGACGGTTCCACGGCGATGGTGGGCGCTCCGGCGCGCTCCTGGCTGGATGGTTCGGCGGGCTGCATGAACGATCCGGTGAGGCCGGAGGTGCACGAGGCGGTGAGCGTCACCAGGAGTGCGAGCGGGGTGACGAGGGAGGTAGCAGCGCGACGAGGCATCGGCCTACATTACCCTGGCCCGAAAAGAGGGAGTCATGCAGAAGACGTACGCCGCAGACCGGATCGAGCCGACGGAGCACCTGACGACGCTGGGCCGTCTCTGGCGGGACAATCTTGCCGAGGGCGAGGTCGACGATGAGCTCGTCGAGCGTCGGATGCGCTGGTTCCACGAGCAGAACCCGGCCGGTGCTGCGCGAACGTGGCTCGGTGTGCATGGCGGCGAGCGGGCGGTGATCGGGTGCGCCTCGTTCTATCCACGCCACACCGTCGTCGCCGGTGAGCGGCTGCGGGCGGGCATCCTCGGAGACTTTGCGGTCGACAAGGCGCACCGGACGGCTGGTGCCGCCATGGCCGTGCAGCGTGCCATCGCCCAGGGGGCTCGCGCGGCCGGCGCAGAGGTGCTCTACGCGTTTCCGAACCGGGCGTCGTTTCCCATCTTCCAGCGCTGCGGTTACACCAAAGTGGCAGATGCCGCGATGTGGGTGAAGCCTCTCTCCGCGGCCTACAAGCTCCAGGAGCTCGCCAGCGCTCCGCCGGAAGATCGGCGTGATACCGCGCACGCAGTGGTCGATCGCCTGGCCTCCCGAGCGCGCCGCGCGGTCCCGGTGGAGGCCTGGCAGTCTCTCTGGCAAGGCGCTCTGCCAGAGTGGATCGAAGATCGGGTCGTCGACGCCATCGGCTCGCCCGAACACCCGCTCGTCCGCGCCGCCCTGCGCGCGGCCGATGCGGCGCTCACGGCGCGTGACGCCGCCCTCCTCGTGGCGCAAGGACGCAGGGTCGATGGTGAAATCGCCAGGCGGGCCGACGGGCGTTTCGACGAGCTGTGGGCCCGCTCGGCGCCACGCTACATTCTCGGTGAACGCACGGCCGCTTATCTGAACTGGCGCTATGCGACGTTCAAGACCACGGATTACCGCTTTTTCTGTGTCACCGATCGCAAGGACGGTCAGCTCATCGGCTACGCGATCTACTACCTGTACGGGAACAAGGTGGTCATCGCCGACCTGTTCTGCGAGGACCTGGACGCGCAAGCTCCCCTGGTCTTGCTGAAGCTGGCGGAGCGAATGCGGAGGGAAGGCCACGACGCCATGGGCCTCATCTATGTTGGTCCCCCGTCGATCGGAGCGCGCCTGAGCACACTCGGCTTTTTCCAGCGCCCTCTCCCCAAGGAGGTCGGCTCCCGGTGGCTGATCGTTCGCCTGGACGAGCAGCTTCCCGAGACACTGCGCGCCGAGCTGGTGAATCCGGACCGATGGTGGATGACCGAGGGGGAACTGGACGCTTGACGCCACCGATCTGGGGCGGCCGTCATTCCTCACGCCCGCCTCCATGTCGTTGTTGACATCGGCCTCTCGGAACGCAGATCGGGGCTTTCCGCCGCACCCCATCGGTCGAGGGACAATTCGCCCCACTGCAGTCAGCGGTGTATGCCGAGAATCCTCATGGGGGCTTCGTCGGCGCGGCCTGTGCATAGACAACGTGCCGCTCGCCCTGACGGAGATCTCTTCGTCTCTCGGCAGCGCAACGTCTAGGAGGCACAGAGTTCATGCAAAAGCTGGTCGACGGACTTCACAAGTTCCAGTCGGGTTACTTCCAGTCCCACAAGGATCTTTTCCGGACCCTTTGCAAAGGACAGAACCCCGAAGCGTTGTTCATCACGTGCTCGGATAGCCGGATCAACCCGAATCTCCTGACCCAGACGGGGCCGGGAGACCTGTTCATCATGCGGAACGCCGGCAACATCGTCCCTCGTTATGAAGACGCTGCGGGTTCGAGTGAGGCGGGCACCATCGAGTTTGCCGTGGCCGGCCTGGGCGTTCAGCACGTCGTGGTCTGTGGCCACACGCTCTGCGGCGCCATGCGGGGTCTGGTCGAGCCGAGCAAGCTGGAAGGGACGCCAATGCTGAAGCGCTGGCTGAACCACGCGGAGTCGGCGCGCCAGTTCGTCGCGGAGAACTATCGCAACCTGGAGGGGGACGCGAAGGTGACCGTGATGGCCGAGGAGAATGTCCTCACCCAGATCGAGAACCTGCAGACGCACCCGACGGTGAAAGATCGTCTCGAGAAGGGTGAGCTGCGGATCTACGGTTGGGTTTATAAAATCGAGACGGGCGAGGTCTTTCAGTACGAGCCCGAGCGCAATCAGTTCGAGCTCATCTCGGACCCGTCCGGCATCGCCCCTGTGCCCGCGAAGTTCCGCGAGCGAGCGTCGATCTAGCCTCCCTGACCGTTCCAAGTGACCTGAACTGGTCTCTGCAGCCCATCACCTCCCATGATGCCTCAAACAACCGAGATGGCGGACAAGCTCGATGTCCTGGACCGCGGGTCGGACGGGGAGCAGCGCTCGCAGCCCGACGTGACCGCACAATCCAGCAAGGTCAGTCCACTCGACGTGCTGAAGACGGATCTCCCTGCCGGGTTGGTCGTTTTCCTGGTGGCCCTCCCCCTCTGTCTAGGGATCGCGCTTGCCTCGGGAGCGCCACTGTTTTCCGGTCTGATCGCGGGCATCGTGGGCGGTCTCGTGATCCCGCTCATCAGCCGAGCTCCTCTGAGCGTGAGCGGCCCGGCCGCTGGGCTGGCGGCGATCGTCTTCACGGGCATCAGCGCCCTCGGCTCATTCAGCGTCTTTGCCCTCGCCGTGGTGATTGCGGGGGTCATGCAGCTGGTGCTGGGGGTGCTGCGCGCTGGAGGAATCGCCCACTATTTCCCCTCGTCGGTGATCAAGGGGATGCTGACGGCCATCGGGGTGCTGCTCATTCTGAAGCAGCTCCCGCATGCGATCGGGCTCGATGTAGAAGAGTTCGGCGCGATGAGCTTCCAGGTGGGCAAAGAAAATACTTTCTCGCTCATCGCGCGCGCGCTGGAGGTCATCCAGCCGGGGGCGGCGATCATCAGCGTCGGGTGCGTCGCGCTGCTCGTCTTCTGGGACAAGGTCCCGGCGCTGAAGAAGCTCACCTGGCTCCCGGGGCCGCTGGTCGCCGTGCTGGGTGGGACGCTGGCCAATGAGCTGTTCCAGCGGAACTACCAGACCGTCGCGCTGCAGTCCGAACATTTGGTGCGGTTGCCTTCCACCGATGGCGCGGGCGGCTTGCTCGGAGCATTGCACCTGCCGGACTGGTCCGCGATCACGCGCGCTGACGTGTGGACGCTCGCCGTGACGCTCGCCGTGGTCGCGAGCCTGGAGACGCTGCTCAATCTCGAGGCCGTCGACCGGATCGATCCCTGGCGTCGCAAGTCTCCCCCCAACCGGGAGATGCTGGCGCAAGGGATGGGCAACTTGACCTCGGGGCTCCTCGGGGGGCTGCCGATCACCTCGGTGGTGGTGCGCAGCAGCGCAGGGGTGAACGCTGGCGGGCGCACCAAAGCGGTGGCGCTCTTCCACGGGCTGTTCCTGATGCTCGCGGTGCTCTTCATGGCGCCCCTGCTCACCAGGATCCCGCTCGCCTGCCTGGCCGCCATCCTGCTGACTACGGGCTACAAGCTCGCAAAGCCCAAGCTGTTCTCGGACATGTACCGGCTCGGGTGGAGCCAGTTCACGCCCTTCATGGTGACGGTGCTGGCCATCGTGCTCACCGACCTGTTGAAGGGGGTGGCCATCGGTCTGGCGGTGGGGTTGGCGTTCGTGCTGCGCGAGTCGATGTCGCGTGTGTACGAGGTGAGCCGTGAGGGCCAGCTGGTCACCATCCGGCTGAACAAGGAGGCCTTCTTCTTCAGCCGCGGCAAGCTCGTCTCGCTGTTCGAGGAGCTGCCTCGCGATACGCACGTGATCCTCGATGCGGAGGCCGCTCCGTTCGTCGACCACGACGTCGCCGATGCCATCCGGGATTTCCAGTCGTCTGCCGGGTTGCGAAACATTCAGGTCGAGGTCCGCGGGCTCAAGCTGGCCCCCGTGGCGCCGGGCTGAGCCGAGCGTTCCGCACCAGCCCCCACCAAGTCCGTCAGAGAACGCTGCTCGCCCGCCAATGCGCTCCAGTGCGCTGGAGCATGCGCCGGGCAGGCGCGCGACACGTCGCTACAGATCGGCGATGGGAGATCTCGAAGGGCCTCCAGGATACCGCTCCAGCAGGGGCCAGGGAGGCTTCCATCGGTCCCCCCGAGCCGTCGTTTCGTCTCCTTGGCGCAGACGAGATGACCTCGTACAGGGCGTAGTTCGTAGCTCTTCCAACCAGCTCGGTCGGCCGTGAGGGCGATCTTGGGGTCAGGTCGGTGGGCCTGGGACGAGCATCTGGGCCAATCGAGCAGGATCGGCGACGCCTTGCTGCCGCATCCAGAGATCGCTTCTCACGACGAGGCCGGCGTCGGACAGTGCACCCCGACGGCGCCGCGTAGCCGCCGCGTAGAGGGCCATCTCGGCGCGGTCGAAGGCCGCAGCAGCGCGGTCGAGGAGCTCGGTTGCGACCGCGAGATCCCCCTGATGGGCCGCGGCGCTGGCGCGGAGCAACGAAGCGAGTGGAGACGCCCAGGAAACGCCTTCTTCGTCGATGCGAGCGGCAGCGAACAGGACGCCTGCGAGCCGTGAATCGGTCGTGGTCGAACGGTCAGCCGCGGACAGCAAGGCGGTTCCGCGCAGGTAGGTGAGGTAGATACGAACGAACTGGACGCGCAGACTCCCGGAGCGTTCGAGCTGAGGCCAGCGCTCTTCGAGGAGCTGGTGCGCGCGACGGCCCTCGCCTCGGTACAGGTGAATGTGCGTCTGGGCGAGGAGGGTGAAGTACTCGTGGAGGTGGATCCCGGCCTGCGTCGAGGTCTCCACGGCGGACGCGACCTCACGCTGGGCGGCGTCGGGCTCACCACGCAAGAGCCAGATGGCGTTGGCCTGCGAGGTGCGCAGGTGCGCTGCGAGGTGGTGGTCTTCACGCTCCTCGGCGTCTCGCAGGTGGGCGAGGATCCGGCGTGAAAATTCGCTGAGATCGCCAAGGAACCACAGGGACCAGACCGAGAAGCAGCGGGCGAGGTCTCGCTCTTGTGTCGCCCCGGGGGTGCGCTCGGCGAAGTACTGATCGGCCTCGTCCAGCGCGGTGGTGCTCGCTTTCCATTGCCCTTGCAGGCCAGCCGAGATGCCCTCGGCCAGCAGGACGAGGCCCTCCATGGGGGAGCCGTCGGACCGAGGTGCGGTACGGCTCGTGAGCTCTCGAAGCTCCTGCATGCGCTCCGGCTCGAGGGCGCCTCCTGCGGCGACGCAGACGGCGTCGAGCGCCCGTGCGCGCACGATACGCGCCAGGTCACCGGCGTCATGCGTCTCGATGAAGTTGCGCGACCGGAACACGGCGGAGAGCCGGGGGTCGCCGAAGATGAGCCCCAGCGCCATCGTCCAGGTGACGTCGAGGCGGCGGAGGGCGTCGGGTGAGACGTCCGCAAGGGCGCGCTCGTGAACTGGGAGGCTCTGAAGCGCAGTTCGCGCGAGCCGCAGCTGGCGCAGCTCGCTGTCGTCCTGGCTCGTGTCGCGCAAGGCCAGCCCGAGTGCTGTGAGCAGAGGGCGGGCTGCAGTGAGCCCCTCGTGTACCTGCCCTGCATGGAAATGGGCCTCGAGCAGCCGATGTCGGATGCTGAGGGCCTCCGGCACGAGCGCATCCTCGAGCGCGAGGTGGTAGGCCGCTGCCGCCGCAGCAGGCTGACCGAGGCGGCTCAGCGCGTCCCCGAGCTGGACTTGCAGGGATGATGCACGCTCGCGCGCCTGCCGCTCCTCTCCAGCCTGCCGCTCCTCTCCAGGAGGAGGGGGGAGGCTTTGCAGGAGCGTGATGGCATTTCGGTACAGGGCGACGGCGTCTCTCAAGGCGCCTCCGCTGGCAGCGTGTTTCGCAGCGTGTACGGTGTAGCGGAAAGCCTTTTCGAGATCGCCGGCTTCCCACCAGTGCGCCGCGAGGGATGCCGGCGCGACGCTGGTGTCCTCGTCTTCGAGGACGACCGCCACGCGGCCATGCCACTCGCGTCTTCGTTGCGCGGAGATGCCGCGCAGGGCAACGTCACGGATCCGCTCGTGATAGAGTTCGAGATGCTGGCTCTCGGTCGCACCTCGCGAGCGGACCAGGCTCGCGGCGCGCAGGGCCGCGAAGCGACGAGCGAACTGTGGGCCGTCTGTTCGAGTGGCGCGTCGCGCGACGTCGAACAGGACGGGCTTTCCCACGACGGCGAGCAGCTCGAGCAGGTCACGAGCGCCCTGTTCGAGGACCTCGATGCGCTCTCGGAGGAGGTCGCGAAGCCGAGTCTCTCCGCCTTGCTCGCCGCGTGTCAGTCGCTCACGGGCGAGGATGTCGAGGAAGAGCGGGTGCCCGTCGGCTTCCTGGAGGGTACTCTCGAGGGCGGACTCCTCACCAAAAACGACACCTGCCATGAGCTGGTGGAGCATCTCGCGCGACTCTGCGCGCGGGAGGCGACCGAGTTCGATGGACCAGACGGCCTCTCTGGGGAGGGCGAGCCGCTCCAGGAGTTCGGCCGATGGAGCGCCGGTCCCGGTGCGAAGTGTGGCCACGAAGAGCAAGGCAGGCTCACCAGGTGGACGCAGGAGATGGGCGAGCAGCTCGAGGCCGTCTTCGTCGGCCCACTGGAGGTCGTCGACGGCGATCACGATGCGGCCGCGTTGACGGAGCCGGCACAGGAGCTCCCGGAGCGCAGAGAACGTCTCGAGCCGTCGCTCGTCCGGGTCGAGGGGCCATTCCGAAGCCGTGGGTTCTTCCGGAAGCTGCAGGGCAGGTCCGAGCACCGGAAAAAGGGTGCCGAGCAGGTCCGCACGGACGGGGAGGAGCGCTTCGACATCCTGTCGTCCGAGCTTCGCGAGCGTGCGGCTCAAGGCGTCGATGACCTCGTCGATCGCTTTGTACGGTACGGCGTCGCGCTCGTAGCAGCGCCCCGCGAGCACATCGGCTCCGCCGGTGATGCGCTCGAGGAACCTGCGCATCAGGGAGGTCTTTCCGATGCCGGACTCGCCCTCGATCAGCACGGCGAGGGATCGTCCTCGCCCCGTTTCGGCGAGCGCTTCGGTGAGGATGTCCAGCTCCTCGGCGCGGCCCACGAAGACGCCCCCGCGTCGAGAGGGGATGATGGTCTCGCTCCGCGCTTGGCTGACCCCGAGGCGCGAGAGCACCTCCCCGGCGCTCGGACGTGCTGATGGATCCAGACGCAAGAGCCCCATGCACAGGCTCACGAGATCCTGGGGCAGTCCGTCCGCCAGGCTGGATGGCGGCTCTGGCTCGACGCGCTGCTTGAGATCCACGACCATGAAGGGGGCGACCTGGAACGGGTACTCCCCGGTGAGGGCTCGATAGACCACGACCCCGACGCTGTACCAGTCCGCCTCCGGTCCAGCCGGCAATCCGGCGGCTTGCTCGGGGGCCATGTAGTGCTCGGTGCCGACGATGGAGGCATCCATGGCCAGGCCCTCGGCGTCGGCGATCATCCCGAAGTCGAGCAGAACGACGCGACCTTCAGCCGTGACGAGGATGTTGGAAGGCTTGATGTCGCGGTGCACCTTGCCCGCCGCATGGAGCGCTGCGACGGCTTCGACCAGCTGCTTGAGTGCCTCTCGCAGGCGTCCTTCATGGAGGCGCAGCTTGCGTCGGTTGCGCCATTGCGAGTTGGGCGCGACGGACGCGGGGCCGAGGTTCCCGCCTTGCTCGCTCCGAGGCGCGGACGACAGGGGCGGCGAGTCCTGATCCCGCTGGCGCTCGGCCTCTTCGGGCGTTCCGCCATCCTCGTGGTCCTGGACGTACACCAGGAAATCCACGCCACGCACCAGCTCCATCGTGAAGAAGAGCTGCCCTTCGTCCTCGTGTAGCTCACCGAGCCCGACGAGGTTCGGATGGTGAATGTCCTGGAGCGCTCGGAACTCGTGCTTGAGTCGTATCCTCGCCTGCGCGTCGAGTCGACGTAGCGTCTTCAAGGCGAGGCGTCGCTGGTGCTCTCGATCCAGTACCTCGTAGACGACGCCGAGACCGCCTGCACCGATACGGCGCACCACCTGGAAACGTCCCGTGCCAGGGAATTCGTGGCTCGGGTATACGCTCCGAGGAGGCATTGCTCAGATAGAGAGCACCTCCCGGGTGGGGGCACAAGGTCTTCATGCGCCGTCGAATGGGGGCCTGCCATTCCTGCGACCTCATGCCCTTTCGAGGGCATTGTGGTCTCGTGGCGTTCGCAGCAGCGGGTTGACTGGATGGACGTATGGGCCGCGGCCGTCGCAGCAGGAGAAGAACACTCATGGTTGGCTCGAGCTGAGACGCCTTGATGGATGCGCCTCGCGTACAGAACGATCATGCCGCTGAGATTCGTGACGTGTGAGCGCAAGCTCGGCATTGCAGGTGGCGTGAGCCTCGCATCCAGATGGCTGCAGAGTGAGGCGATCCTGCGCCGTGACGCGAGCGTCACGGCGGCACCGCCGAGGTTGCCCATCACGGCTGGGGTTCAGGTAGACTGCGCGCGTGATGTCAGCTCTCTGGAAATGGAGCGCGTGCGCGCTTCCGGTGGTTCTCCTGTCCGCATGCGACAAATCGGAGCCCTCGTCGGTGGGCGCGACCGCGTCCACACCGGCTACGCAGGCCGTCGCGGCGCCACCCCCCGTCAAGCCGAAGGGGATGCCGGAGCTTCTCGTCGATGAGCTGGGACCCTACCTGGGTGGCCGGCGGGTCGATCTGAAGCAGCAAGACGGGGCCGAGAAGCTGGCAAAGGTGGTCAAGGAGCTGCCGATCGAGGGCAAACCAGTGACGCTTCTCGCTGACCGGAAAGCGCGTACGCCCGCCGTGGCGGCGGTCGTCTATGAGCTCGGGGTCGCGGGCGCGCCAAAGGTCCTCATCAAGACCGATGGCCGGGACGACCTTCCAAAAGAGATCGAAGTGACCCCTGAATCTCGCGTGAGTGCGCCGACGACTTGCGCTGTCGCCACCATGGTGCTGGAGGACCTCTCGACGGCGGTCTGGCCTTTCAAAGGAGGTCTGGGCAAGCGGCAGCGCAAGGGCCTGGCAGGGCCGGATCTTTCTCACACGGGAGAGACACTGGAGCGAGAGATCGCTGGCTGTAATGGGAATGTGGCGTTCTTCTCGGGCGACGAACCCATCGTATGGGAGATGACCCATAACCTCGCGGGTACGGTCGTTCAATCCGACAAGAAGAAGAAGATCGAGTCGCTGGTGTTGCTGCGGACCGCGCCCGTCGCCGGTCGCCCCGTGAAAATAGGCTCTGGAAGCTGAGGAGCGGTTTGATGGCGCCACCGACGTGGGGAGCACGAACCACGGCGGCGCAACAGACGTAGACTGTTCCCAAGCGCCACTTCCGTTCACCGACGCATGAGGACCTGTGTCTCCGATAGCCGGCCCCGATGTTGATTCGAACTCGTCGATGGGTGAGGGGCTGCCGTCACATGATGGCGGACCGGAGCCCCCTTCGCCTGAGATCCAGCACCGCCGGGCGGTCCTCCGGGGGATCGTTGCGCTCTTCGTCGGAGCTGCGAGTGTCCTTGCTTTTGTAGCGGTGACGAAAGAGCTGCTTCGGACTGGGGCCCCTGACAAGAGTCCGGACGCCGAACGCGCACCCGTGGCTGCCGACGAGGCGCCGCCAGCGGAGGTGCGCGCGCCTGCTGCGTCGAGCAGCGTCCCTGCTGCGCTGATCAATCCTCCGGTGCCGTCACCGGTAACCGAGGCGCCCACACCCTCTGCGGAGCCGGCGTCGACGGCGGATTCGAAAGGTGAAGCGTCCACCGCTCTGGCGGCAGCGGCACCCGAGGATGCGAAGAAGCTGCAGAAGGAGGCGCTCAGCCTGCTGAATCGGGGCAGGAACGCGGACGCCATCGAGGTCTCTCGAGCGGCCATTGCCGCCGACCCGACCGATGCGCTCTCCTATCTTTACCTGGGCTCTGCGCTGCAGGACTCCGGGAAGTGGAAGGAAGGCATCGCTGCCTACAGCGACTGCGTACGAACGGCCACCAAGGGACCCGTGCACGAGTGCTCGGCCATGGGGGGTCGAAAATAGAGGTGGTCGCCGCTCCGCTTCACCTCGTCTCGGTGCATAGAGGGTCGACGCTCGTCAGATTTCTTCGACGCACCCGGACGGCAGCTCTCCTTCGTGCAGCAACCGTTCCGCTTTCGTGAACAGGGATCAGCGAATGGTCGACGTGCGGGGCCCGCGGGCCTATAAATTCGGGTCACCATGAGTGATTCCGACGTCAGAAACATCATCATCATCGGCTCCGGCCCTGCTGGGTTGACCGCCTGCATCTATGCGGCGCGTGCAAATCTGAAACCCCTCTGCCTCGAGGGGTTCAACGCTGGTGGACTCATCCCTGGCGGCCAGCTCATGTTCACGTCGGATGTCGAGAATTACCCGGGCTTCCCCGAGAAGGTGACCGGGCAGGAACTCATGACCCGCTTTCGTGAGCAAGCGGTGCATCAGGGGACCGACATCATCACCGCGGATGTGACCAAGGTCGATCTGTCCGCCTACCCGTTCAAGGTCTGGGAAGACGACAAGCTCCACCTGGCAAAGACGGTGGTCATCGCGACGGGCGCTCGGGCGAACTACCTCGGCCTGCCCAGCGAGGATGCCCTGAAGAACAAAGGCGTCAGCGCCTGCGCCGTGTGCGATGGCGCGTTGTTCCGCAACAAGGACGTCGCCGTCGTCGGTGGTGGGGACACCGCGATGGAGGAAGCTGCGTACCTGTCAGGTCTCTGCTCGTCGGTGACGCTGATCCACCGGCGCGATGAGTTCCGCGCTTCGAAGGCCATGGTGGCGCGCGTCGTCGCGAACAAGAAGATCAACATCCTCTACAGCAGCGCGGTGGACGAGGTACTGGGGGTCGAGGAAGACTCCGTCACCGGCCTGCGCGTGAAAGATCTGAAGTCAGGCGAGAAGCGTGATCTCCCTGTCGCGGCGATGTTCGTGGCAATCGGACATACGCCGATGACGGAGCTGTTCGTGGGACAGCTCGACGTGCATCCCAACGGGTACATCAAGACGGAGCCAGGCTCGACGCGCACCAGCGTCCCTGGCGTCTTCGCCGCCGGCGATGTGCAGGACTGGACCTACCGGCAAGCGGTGACGGCCGCTGGATCTGGCTGCATGGCGGCGCTCGATGCCGAGCGCTGGCTTGCGGCGCAGGGCGGTCACTGAGCGAGCCCATGATGGAGACGGAGGCGCTTCGCGCGGAGATTGCAGAGCTGACATCGGCAGTACGTGCTTTCTTGGAGTGGCATGCAATCTCCGGGACGACGGGCCTCCCTCCCGCTGAGGAGCTGAAAGCTCTTCACTTCGAGACGCAAGAGCTGACCCAAGCGGCGCCTCCGCGTCAGGAGTCCGCGGCGATTCCAGAGGTGGCGCATCCTTTGTCCGCCTCGCCGTATGAGGTTGAGGAGCCCCCGCAGGTTGCACCGCCAGCAGTACGTCTCCCTCCCCCGGCCGAGGTGGAGCCGGAAGCACGGTCCTCGGCTTCGCCACCCTCGCTCCACGGGGTCGAGCCTTCCGGATCTGGAGCAGCGACCGACGACAGCCTGGAGGGACGACATTCACGCCTTGTGCTCGTTGATCAGGAGGTCCGCGGCTGCCAGCGCTGCGGGCTCCATGCTGGCCGCACCCACACCGTGCTGCATCGGGGAAGTCCGAATGCCGAGATCGTGTTCATCGGGGAGGGTCCTGGTCAGGAAGAAGATCTGAGCGGTGAGCCCTTCGTCGGTGCTGCTGGGCAACTCCTCGACAAGATGATCGTGGCGATGGGGTATGGCCGAGATGACGTCTACATCTGCAACATCGTCAAATGTCGGCCTCCCAAGAACAGGAAGCCAGAGCCCCAGGAGATGGAGGCTTGCAGCCCCTATCTGGCCAGGCAGCTCGACATCGTGAAGCCGCGTGTCATCGTCGCCCTCGGTGCGACGGCAGTGCAGGGGCTCCTTGGGACTGCGGAGGGGATCACCCGGCTGCGTGGAACCTGGAAGCTCTACAAGGGCACGATCCCGCTGATGCCCACCTTTCATCCTGCTTATCTGCTGCGGCAACCGAGCGCCAAGCGTGAGGTGTGGAGCGATCTCAAAGGGGTGCTGCAGTTCCTCGGGCGCGCCGTGCCTGCGCGGAGCTGAGCGTGACCTGCCCCGACCCACAGGTCGGCTTGCGTGATGACTGCATTCCCCGCTCGGAGGCCGCTGCGCGGCGCGAGGCCCAGGCCGTGGTCCTCGCGACGATGCGCATGGGGTTGGTGCTGATCGGCGTTCTCCCGTGGGGGCTCCCGGTCGCCCGCGCCTACTTCGAGCTGGGCGTGGTCGGAGACGCGCTGGACCGCATGTTCGCCCCGATGTGTCACCGGTTGCCTGAACGAACCCTGGTGGTGACGAGTGTGCTGATGCCCGTCTGCAGCCGGTGCGCTGGCATCTTCTCGGGACTGGTCGTGGGGGCGATGATCGCGCGGCCGCTACTTTCCATGCGGACATGGCGTGTGCTGCTCTGCATCGCGAGCGCTGCCATGGTGGGGGACGTGGTCATTCAAGAGCTGGGCATTCGTCCGCTGTCGCACTCAGCGCGACTCGCGACAGGGTTCTCCGTGGGGTACTGCATGGCCGTCGCCTTCGTGACGCACGTCTCCGGAGAGCGGGCGTGACCTGCGGCGCGTCTGTTCAGAACCTCATCGTCCCGCTCAGGCCGACTTCATTGAGGCTGCTCGTCAACCGGCCGCCGTTAATCGCTTGGACACTGCGATAACCAGTCGCCGCATCACCGGAGAGGGCTTTCACTTTGCCCTCGCCCCCGTTGTCCAGCGCGCCAAAAAAGGTGTGCTGGTAAGCCACGGAGAGGTCGATGGGCCCGAGTCGAGCGGTCGCGCCACCGGCCACTCCCAGGCGCCAGCCCAGGTGGAAGTCGACGTTCAGGTAGGCGTCATCCTGTCCCTTCGTCTCGTAGAACCCACCCCCACGCAGTGAGAGCAGGTTGGGGAGGACGACGACGTCTCCGCCGACGCGCACGCCGAACACATCACGCCATGCGTGCGGAATGTCTGCATTGGCGGGGACGAAGCCTGGCGTATCGCGGACAGGGATGGTGTTCGGCTTGAAGCGGACCTCGATGGCATCGACGACGCTGTTGTGTGCCCAGGTGAAGTCGACCTCGACGTCGAAGAGGTCCTCGCTCATCGGGTCTCGCACGCGGCGATCTGTCGAGGCCCATGCTGGTCGAGCAGAGCCGGCGCGCGGGTGGTGGTATCGAAAACCCAGGCGCGCCTCCATGGGGATGCGGAGGTGGAAGGTGCCCGCGTCTTCAGCGTCGGTCACATTGCAGCCTGCTTCGGCGCCAGCACATCGCTGCTCATTCTTTCCACCAGAGGGCGACCAGTAGAGCGACTCGATGGTGATGCGGGTCGACGTGCGGAGCGCGTCCTGCCACTTGAACCAGGCGCCGACATCGAGGCGCGAGGTCGGTGACCAAAGCGCTCCCAGGACGAAGCCGGGCATGAAGGCGTCGACACCTCGGAGACGAGATTTCAGATCCTGGTGCGCGTTGAAGTCGTCCCCACCGGGAGATGACGTCGCCTCGGAGAAGTTCACCACGTCGATGGCTCCGACACCCCAGATGAAGCCAGCTCCCAGGGAGAGCTCAGGCGTGATCGCGTAGCTCACCGACAGGGTCGGTGAGAGGATCAGAGAGTCCGAGGAGACGAGCTGGTAGCGTTGAGCGGCGGGCTGTACGCGGTTGCCCTGCTCGGTCACGGTCTCCGGAAAGACGATCGCGCCGTTCGAATGTGGACCGAGGACGGCAAGGCCGATGGCGAGATCATCGGTGATCCGAAATGTCGCTGCCGCCTGGGGATTCGGGAATGCGCCCCCCTCCATGCACACGGCGGCAGGGGGGCCTCCTGGCGTGCCAGGGGCCGGGAAGGTGCCAGGTGCGCTCGCGCTGGGCGGTACTGGCGTGTTCCCTGGGCCACGCCGTGTGAAGCACCGGTTGAGAACGAGAAGGTGTGCCCCGACGTGCACGCCGCTCGCCTGGGTGACGAGGGCTGCCGGGTTCATGTAGGCAGCCATGGGGTCGTCGGCACGAGCGACCCACGCGCTCCCGCGGCCGGCCTGGCTCACACCGATCTCGGGGGAGTCCAGACCCGTCGACGCTGCGGCAGGGAGACTCGACGTCAGCGTGAGCAGCGTGGCGCTACCCACGGCCAGAAGACGTCCCAGATGCCACGACCAGGAAGACGCTGTGTCGGTCTTCGTCATGCCCGTTACCCCCCCCACGACGTTGCTGGGCGGCATCACTTCACCGGTGATGCCTTCAACGCTGCCTTGCCGTCTTTCACATACACCGTGAACTTGACCCGCGAGCACTGGTGGCGGCTCACCAGCGCGTCCTTGTTGCGCTGCAGCGTTGCCTTGAATTTCTCGAACGTCAGCGAATCGACGGGCTCTCCGCACTGCTGCTTCACGGTACGGAACTCTTCGTAGACAGCACGCCATTCGGTGAGCTCATCGACGGCTTGGCCTTCCTCGTGAGCTTCACCAGGAGCTTCCTGCGCCACGCCTGGCTCCGAGAGTTCTGCCCCAGGAGGCCGAGGGGGTGCTGGGCGTCGGGGAGGCGGAGGCCGGGGCGGGCCGCCGATGGCGGCCGGAGGTTCGGATTGAAGCTCGACGGCGGCCTCGTCCGAGCGGCCCGAAGAGGGACCACCGCCGATGGCTCCCGGAGGTCGTGGGCCAGCACCTCGTCCGCTCAACGGAGGACGTTGCGGTCCGGAGCGCGGCTGGCTCACGGGACCAGAGGTGTCGGGCACGGCAAAGGCGCTCATCGCTGGCTGTGCAGGGATGGGTCCCAGCACTTGCTCGAGGTCCGCAGCTTTTCTCGGAGCGCCACCCTTCGCCGCGACCTTCTCGATGCCGTCGTTGAGTTCTGCCGCGATCTTCTTGTACGCGCCCCGGAAACGACTCGGCGCGAGGACGTCGATCTCACCTTTGGCCAGTCGAATGGCTTCGGCTCGGAAAACCTGCAGCGGACGGGTGTGTTCGAGGAGCGAGAACAGCAAGCCGAGTCCCGCTGCGGCGACGACCACGAGCAGGATGAAGATCGTCGGCACCTTCGCCTTGTCGTCATTGGTGGCGAGGTCCAGAAATCCTGCCGGGGAGTCCACGGCAGCGGCCAGCCTTCCGACCGCATAGCCGGCGCCGAGCTCCCACGCTTCACCAGCGAGCCGCGCATAGACGACGCCGAGATGGGCACCGATGACGCGCACCTCCGTGCGGCCCTTCTCCTTGTAGTCCTTGTTGTCGTCGAGCAGCTTCAGGTCCTGGGTGATCTGGTCGAGGTTCGCTTTGTCGAAGCCTTCCGGCGCCCCGGAGGCCACACGCGCACCCTCTGCGTAGAAAGCGATCGCGGCGCCGGTCCGCTTCGAGACAGCGCGGGCGAACATGTCATCGACGATCTTGGCGCCGATCACAGCCCCTACGGGATCGCCGTTGACCTCCTGCTCTACCGGCCTGGTCGTCACCCGGTAGATCCGACCCTTCCACACCCACGCATCGTCCCGGATCCAGCCATGAAGCGCGTCAGCGACCGCCGGGTAGCCGCCGAGCTCCCAGTCCTCGCGGTGCTCGAAGCCCACCGCTGCGATGACGCGGCCACCTGCATCGACGGCCCAGACGGCGTCGAATTTCAGATCGGCCGGGAACTCGTCGACGTCGCCGCGCAGCGCCTTGCGTGCCTTCTCGCGGACCTCGGCACCCGGCTTGACCTCCGTCGAGGCCTTGGCGAGCGCGGCGCGAAGATCGGTGTTGAGCGACGGTCGGATCAGAAGCGCTGAGCGCTTCCGCGCGTCGTCGTTGAGGTACCACTCGACCGCACTCGAGTCGGCGCTCAGTGACTCGCTCATGGCGCGATTGCCGACACGGTTGTACACCTCGGCCGCGACGAACAGCATGAACACGGCTGCGCCCAGTGCGAGGGCGAGCACGCCGTACCAGAATCGGGAGAGCAGCATCGTCTACTTCTCCTTCGCCTTGGTATCGGGTTCGGCGACCTTCAGCGTTTCCCGGAGGAGCTGCTCTGCAGGTGCAGGCGTCACCGTGATTGGTAGCTCGACGCCCACGGCCTCGCCGTTGTGGTAGCCGCGCAGCGTGTACGTCCCCGGCTGGAGATCCATGGCGAAGTTGCCGAGCCGATCGGGGAAACCCACGGCGACCGTCCTCGATTCGACGACGATCCAGGAGCGGACGCTCGGCGCGAGCTGATCGCGAATCTCGTATTTCCCAGGCCCTGGTGGGGTCCACGTGCGCGACTTGCCGGCCGCTGTTTCGACCGCCTGCAGCCCCTTGCTCTGGGTGTCGTAGAGTTTGTGAGGAAACGGATCCTGATTGTCGAAGAGGATCTGCTGCCCCTCTGCCACGACGAGCGTGACGGGAGACGTCCGACCCCCGGCGACCACGACGCGAAGCGGTGCGTTCATGGGGGCGCCTTTGCTCCCGAGTGCCGCGACGCAGACCTCTTTGGGCAGATAGCTCGTCAAGGCGCGGACGTCGGCGCGCACGGTCGGAGACGGCTCACGAAAGGTGAAGCGATTGGACTTGGCTTCTTTGGCTTCGTTCCAGACCTGATTCAGAAGCTTGGTGGCTCCGACGAGCTTGCCTTTGACGGTCACGGACGCCGCGATGGCCGCACCGGGCATCAGGACGATGGCCAGGGTGAGGGCTGCACGACGCAGGAGCCGGCTTGTGCGGAACGGGGGTCGAAGGCCAGAAGCTCCACTCGTATGCCGGCCGTCATCCGGGTGAGCCGCCCCGGCGAACTGAGGGGATTTCGTCTCCATCGCAGGGGCAAGCTACCGGAATGATCTAAGGAAATGAAACAAAAGCAGGCGGCCGTACTGTCGAGCCACGGTACGGCTTCACGCATTCCGGTCTCCGACAGCCTTCCCACAGGGCATCGACAGCAAGGGGTGAAAATATGCGCCGTGCCATCCACGCGCCGAGCACGCGCCATCCGGCTGGCGCATCTCGGTGAGCCCTGGGATGAACGAGACAAAAAGCTACGGGCCGACGCCAAAGCATCGGCCCGTAGCCGTTCCGTACCACCTGAACGTGAGCGAAAGGACGTGAACCCCTAGCTGACGCTAGGTGGGAGCCGATATACCGCTTCAGGCTTCCCGGTGACTTCGTTCCGGGCCTAGCTCACCACGGCAGCGAGAGGCTCCCTGGTTCGTGCTTACTCGGGATTCATTCGTCCTTACCCACTGAACAGGCAGAGGGAACACGACAGAGTGTAGGTCAGCCTCGCTCAGCGTCAACTCTCCTCGACCTGCACCAGAGCGAAGCGTCTCCCCTGGATCGACTTGCTTCTTGCGACGAAATGCGCCGCGATCTGCTCAGGCAGACTGCTGCCTCGGAGATGTGCCGGGCCACCTGATTGCCGAGTGAACCCATGGAGGCGAATCGGCCTGTGGTCCGCCTTTGCCGTTCCCTTCGATGCGTTCAACCCTCGTCTTGCTTCTTCGCGAGCCTGGCGCGCAGCTTTTCGTGAATACCGCCGAAGCTGCCGTTCGATAGCAGCGCGATGGTGTCACCAGGGAGTGCATCTCGTGCGATCGAATCGACGATCGCATCGATCGACGTCGCGGCGTCTGCGTCTTTTCCTCGGGACTTGAGCGCTGCGGCGAGGCGAGGGCGGTCGAGCTGTTCGTCTGCAGGGATGTCGGAGCGGCCGAGTGGTGCCAGAACGATCCTGTCCGCTGCATCGAAGGCGTGTTCATAGGCCTGCTGGTGCAGCCCTCTGCAAGCTGTGGCGCTCCGTGGCTCGAAGACCGCCCACAGGCGCCCTGATGCGTGCTTGGTCCGGAGCCCTTTCAGCGTCTCGTCCACTGCGGTGGGGTGATGCGCGAAATCGTCATAGACGCGGAGGCCATCGACCTCGAAGACGAGATCCTGACGGCGTCGCACTCCTTCGAACTGCGGCAAGGCCGGTCCCAGGGTTCCCAGGGGTATCCCGAATCCCTGAGCCGCCGCAGCGAGCGCCGCGACAGCATTCCGCACGTTGTGGAGGCCCGGGATCTTGAGGCCGAACCTTCCGGCGAAGACGCCGCCAGCGAAAAGATCGAACGATTGACCTGCTGAATCCGCGCCCGAAGGTGCAGCCAGCCAATGAGGAGGCATGCCATGGGTGTCATCGCCCTCCAGAGCAAACCAGGCGATGGGAGCGCGTGCTGTCGACGATACCGTCTCCACGACGTGTCGGTCGTGGGCTGCAGCGATGATCAATCCACCCTCCGGGATCCGCTCCACGAATCCACGAAATGCCGCAAGGTATGACGACTCGTCCGGATAGATGTCGATGTGATCGTGCTCGATCGAGGTGATGATGCCGACCTGGGGCCGATAGTGCCAGAACTTGGGCGTCTTCTCGAAGAACGCGGTGTCGTACTCGTCCCCTTCGATCACGAAGGGGTTTGCGCGTACAGCGCCGCCTTGCCCCAGGGCGAGCTGGAGACCACGGTTCGACGTGGACTGAGAGAGGCGAAAGCTCGCGTCGAAGTTCTTGGGCAAGCCACCGATGAGGAACGCTGGATCTCGCCCTCCCTGGTGCAGGAGCCAAGCACACAAGGCGCTGGTGGTCGTCTTGCCATGGGTTCCAGCGACGACGAGCGGGGTTCGACCGCGCAGAAGATGTTCCGCCAGCGCGTGGGCCATGGTCGTGGTCGGCAAGCCCGCGTCGATGGCCGCGCGCGCTTCCGGGTTGTTCGGTCGACAGACATTGCCAACCACGACCAGGTCGGGACGCGGATCCAGGTGAGCTGCGTCGAAACCAGGCAGGAGTCGGATCCCCCAGCGCTCCAGTGCGGGCCCCATGGGGGGGTGGAACGCGACGTCCGAGCCCGAGACATCATGACCGGCTGCCTTGAAGAGGCCCGCGAGTGCGCCCATGCCTGACCCGGCGACCCCGATGAAATGCACATGCATCAGTGCCAGGATCTTGCCCAGGCAGCGTCACGCGGCAACAAAACCGCTACGGTGGGTCCACGACGCATAGCGGCCGCAACCGCTCGAGCGAGCGCCTGCCGATGCCCTTCACTCTCCTCAAATCCTCGATTTTCCGGAAGCGTTTCAGTTTCATTCGCAGCGCGAGGATTCCTGCGGCCTTGGTCGGTCCTATCCCCGGGAGTCGCCGGAGGTCCTCCGCGCTTGCGAGGTTGAGAACAACCCGCCCATCCGGCAAGACCGCGGTCGCCGGGACTTCTGCATCTGCGATCCCGCCGTCGAGCACCGTGCCGTCCGGCGTACCAGGCGTCGGGGCGCTGGCGAGTTCGGCAGCATGATCCCCTTGAGCGCTGGGTTCTCCGGTCGGTCGCCCCTCGCTTTCTCCAGCAGCCAGCGTCGTGGGGATGCTGGGAGCAGCCCCCACGACGGGGATCGAGAAAAAGGCCTGCCCCGAGCCGATCATCGCCAGAGCAAGAACGCCGACAAGGCCCGTAACGACCCGGGCGCCAACGGGGAGCCAGGTCGATTGAGCGATCGCCCCGAGTGCCCGTTTCCAGAGTTCGTGTCTGGATGCTGTCGCGTCCACAGCGGGAGGCTCACCCTCGTCGGAATGTTCCAATTTGATCATGAACCCGATCTCCTGACAGGCAGACGCACGCAGCTTGGCGAGCGTGCTCCGCGCAGCGTCAGGCGCATGAGCGAGGAACATGCCGCAGCACGTCAGATGGGCAGCGCCGGAGATCGCGAGATGTCTACCCCGGCGGCCAGCGCAGCAGAGGGTGACGGCGTCATGGCGGATGCTTCGAACCAGGGACCTGGACCAGCCAAGGCGTCTCTCTCCAGTGCCTCCTGTCCACGGGTCAGCTACGATCACCCGCCCGGGGTCGCCGATGTGTCCGCAGCTCTCCCAGGCCTTCGTCTGAGCCGGACGATGATGTTCTCCCAAGCCAGTGGGTCGCCAGCGGCCCTCATGGTGTCTTCCAGGAGGTCCTCCCGTGTCTCGAGATCGCCACGTCCTAGCTCATCTCCTTTCCCGGCGTTCCATCCTGGGTCTCGCGACAGGGGTGACGGCCAGCTCCCTCCTCCCGGCCCGGGAGGCAGGGGCGGAGCAGAGCCGAGCGCTTCCCTCGCGCCCTTCTCTTCCGGAGAGTTCGTCGGGGTTCAGTTCACTGTCCATTCCTGGGCGAGTCGTCAAAGTCAGCAAGGCAAACACGATGCAGACCAATGCATTGTGGCCTGAAGCCGACGCCGCGAAATTGATGCTCCATCGCGCGATGGAAGAGCTGACGGGAAAATCAGAGATCGGCCAAGCATTCGCTCGCTTTGTGTCGAAGTCCGACAAGGTCGCCATCAAGACCAACGGGATCGCCGGGAAAAACGGCGCGACAATGGCGACGAACAAAGAGCTGATTCTAGAGATCGTTCACGGGGTGATCGCGGCGGGCGTACCCCCGGAAAATATCGTCATCTTCGAGCAATATCCTTCCTTTCTCGCCGGGACGCGGTGCGCGGACCGGAACCGAGTTCTGGATCCCGCTTTCCCTGCAGGGATCACGGCGATGGTCCATGAGAACAAGGACGCGACGATGCCGGAGATTCGCGTGTGCGGCATCCCCACGAAATTCGTTCGCCCGTTCACGGATGCCACGGCCGTCATCAATGTGACCCTCATCAAGGATCACGGGATCTGCGGCTACACGGGCTGTCTCAAGAACATCACGCACGGCTCGACGATCAACCCACACGCATTCCATGCCCACAATGCAAGCCCACAGATCGCCGAGCTCTACGCGCAGAGTGTCGTGCGGAGTCGCGTCCGACTTCACATCACGGACGGGTTCAAGCTCATCTACGACGAAGGCCCGCTGGACAAGAACAAGAAGCGGCGCGTGCTGCACGAGTCGGTCTACGTTTCCACCGATCCGGTGGCCATGGATGTCATTGGGTGGGGGGTCATCGAAGAGTGGCGCCGGAATCACTCGCTGCCGACATTGAAAGATGCGGGTCGCGAGCCCACGTACATTCGTGTGGCCGGCGATCTTGGGCTCGGCGTGTTCGATAAGAACCACATCCTGCTGCGTGAAGTGTCCATCTAGAGCGGTGTATGATGCGGTCTATCTTGGCCATGGGACGGCTCTCCATGATGCGCAGCGTGACGGTGACGTACTCCGTATGTGTTGCGTTGTTCGCTTCTGCATGCGGTGGGAGTGGCTCTCAGGCGCGCGCAGCTGGGCAGCCACCCACCCCCGAGTCGATCACGCGGGCCAACCCTGGTGGCGATGCCGCGGATCCGGAGAGGGCTGCGCTCGAGCGACTAAAGACGGAACCTTGGGGGCATCGAAAAGATCGGTTCAATACCCTCCACGTTCCCATGCTCGACGCCAAGAAATGGCGGAGGGTACGCATCTGGACCCAGCCGACGCGTGCCACCTACCGCTATGGTGACGATCACTATGCGGTGGCGACCGTCCTCTATACCCCGATCGTCGGGAGGGACGATCCAGACGCCTGCCTCGAGGACTTCTGGAAGAAGCACATGCCGCTCGCCGAAGCGTACGGGGTGCGCGTCAAAGACTCCAAGCTGCTTCGTGGGACCCAGGAAGTCGACGGAGACGTCAAACCCATTGTCGTGAAGGTGGTCGACGGAAGCGTCGACTCCATGTTCTCGAGCGAGGACTATCTCGGAGCCGTTGCAGCATATCAATCATGGCCAGGCACCTGTCTGGTCCATGCCTTCGCCGTCAAGGCGGGGAACCACAGAGAACTAGCGGCCGCCGTCCGAACCCGCTGGATCGGTGAGGGGCTGCCTCGACTTCACTGGCTGGAGGAGATCTCGGAGGCACCCGAGACGAAAGCGCGCTAGCGATCGAACGCCTCAGAGGATGTCGAACGGGTATGCGCGGTCTGCGTAGGCTCGCTCGGCGACCGAGTTTCGCAGTGGGTCGTCGTTCGTCTGCAGTTCGGTCATCTGCTGCTGCATTCGCTGTTGAGCCATCCTGGCGAAGAGCTTCGTCGCGTCGACCTCTCGACGTGCGCCCTCTTCTCCACGGCGCTCGATCATGCGGGTCGTCCGGGCAAGGCAGGCGCCGAGGCCAAAGAGATCCATGGCGATGTCCGTCAGTCTCTTGTGGATGGACTGCATCTCGGAGACTTCGTGCCCGTACTCCTGGAGCGCTCTTTCGACACAGGCTCCCAGCTCGCGTGCGCGGGCCTCGTAAACCGCCGCTTCGTGGCGAAGCTGCGGATGAACGCGGCTCGTCCGCACGCGCTCCAGTACGGAGCGGGCCTTGTGTGCGGCCAGGTCCCCGAGGATACCCAGGTACTGGCTCGGCTTGCGGCGGATGGGCGTAGCAGACTCGCGCTCCTGACGAACGTGACCCATCGCGGAGACGGCGATGGAGGTCCGGAGGATCTCGCTTGTTCCGCCGAGGATGAGGTTGCTGCGTGCGTCCCGCAAGAGGCGCTCGTACGGGTAGTTCTGTGCGTAGCCGATGCCGGCCGCGATCTGCAGGGTCTCGTTGGCCACGACCCAGAGGGTCTCGCTGGCGGAAAGTTTGCAGATGGCGATCTCCAGGAACCCGTCGACCTGTCCGGCGTCGAGCATTCCCGTCGTTGCATAGACCATCGATTCCAGGGCGTAGGTCGAGGCCAGCATCGTGGCGACTTTGTCTTTGATGAGCCCGAAGCCTCCGATGTGTCGACCGAACGCACGACGCTCCTGGACACGCTCGATGGCCAGCTGGAGGAGTGCCTGACATGCTCCGAGGCATCCTGCCGCGATGCTGAGCCTCCCACTGTTCAGGCATTCCATCGCGACAGGAAAGCCTTGGCCGACGCCGCTGAGCATGTTTTCGGTGGGTACGCGAGCGCTCTCCAGGACGATCTCCGTGGTCGATGCGCCTCGAATGCCGAGCTTGCGCTCTTCCGGGCCGCTCCTGACCCCGGGGCCTCGCTCCACGAGGAACGCCGTCAAGCGAGGCTTGTTTCCTTCTTCCGGAGCCGACGTCCGCGCGATGATGGTGAAGACATCGGCCATCCCCCCGTTGGTGACCCACCGCTTGGAACCCTGGAGGACATAGTGGCTGCCATCCGGTGAGCGGATCGCGCTGGTCCGCACCGCGGCCGTGTCGGAGCCGGAGTTCGACTCCGTCAGCGCGAACGCTGCGAGCTGCGCTCCGACCGCGAGGCCAGGGAGGAAGCGCTGCTTCTGCTCGTTCGAGCCGAAGCGCAGGATCCCTGTGAGCCCGATGGTCTGGTGCGCGCCCAGCGTGGCAGCGACCGCCGCGTCGAGCCCACCGAGTTCCTGCGTCACGCGCGCGTAGGCCGTGTTGCTCAGGCCGGTGCCGCCGTACCTCGGGGGAACTCGCAGACCCATCAGTCCGAGCGACTTCAGCCCCTCCAGCACGTCGTTCGGGATCCGGCTCTCCTGGTCGATGCGGGCGCTGTCCACATGCGCTTTGAAATATCGGCGCACGCGGTCGAGGAGCGCGGCGACGCGCTCACGCTCGTCTGCGTTCACTTCGGGGAAGGGGAAGAGCCCCTCCTGGGTCGCAACGCCTTGGAAGAGTGTCTTGATCAGGCTGCGATCGATGATCGAGGACATGCGGCTCGACGTCAGCGGTCAACCATGGAGGGTCTGGTGGCTGGCGGGGCTTCAGCGATCCTGCTTCCGAGAGCCACTCTCGGGCGCGGGACTGCCGGTGTCCGCCGGTTTCGGAGCCGAGCGTCGTGATACGGGGGGCTCGGCCACCTCGCTCTGCGAGAGTCGACTCGACTCGGTGGGTTCTGCGCTGGGAGCGTCGACCGCCTTCGGGCTGGGCGTCACGGCTGGCAGCGGCGTCGCGACCGATTGAGCCTGGGTCGCCCGCGCCCGCTCTGCCTCGCGCTGCCAGGGGTACTTGATCCGGCCGTGCGACATGTTCACGAGGGTGGAGGCCATCCGGGAGGAGAGGATGCGGAGATCCTGAAGGGTCAGGCCAGACTCGTCGAGCTGACCACCGGCGAGCTTGTGGAAGACGACGCGCTGGATCATCTCCTCGAACTTCTTTTGCTCGGGTGGCCACACCGTCCGTGATGCGGCCTCGATGGAGTCGACGAGCATCAAGATCGCCGTCTCCTTCGTCTGCGGCTTCATCCCGGGATAACGGAAGTGTTCCTCGGTGAGCCCCTTGGGATTCCCCTGCTCTTTGCACTTGTGCCAGAAGAACTCCACCATCTGCGTGCCGTGATGCGTGTAGGCGAACTCCACCACCGGCTCGGGGATGTGGCCGTCGCGCAGGATCTTCGTTCCCATCACGACGTGCGCCATGATGGCGTCTGCGCTGACGTCCGGGTCCAGATCCTCATGAGGTGAGCGCTCTCCTGGTCCCAGGTTCTCGATGAAGTACTTGCTCTGAACCGTCTTGCCGAGGTCGTGGTAGTACGCGCCGACCCGCGTGAGCAGCGCATCCGCGCCGATCGCTGCGGCGGCCGCCTCCGCGAGGTTGGCCATCGTGCGCGCGTGCTCCCAGCTTCCTGGTGCCTCCGCGGCCATCTTTTTGAGCAGTGGGTGCTCGAGGTCCGTGAGGTCGAGCAGCTTGTCCCGAGAGACATGACCCATCACCCGCTCGGCGGGCTCGCGCAGCGCGCGCGCCAGCAACCCTGCGAGCACGCCACCACCGACGCAGGCGAGCACATTTGAACTCAAGCCGCGTGCCAGATCGGCGCCGATGCTGAATCGGCCTTCGAAGATCACGGTCAGCGCGACCATCCCGATCGCCCCGGCGACCCCTGCGAGCGCTCCAGCGATCAGCATCTGACGAGGATGCTTGCGATCGAGGAAGAACAGCGTCGAGGCGATCCCGCGGACGAGGAGAACGCAGAGGAGGATCAGGTCGAAACGAAGGAGGGATGCCGCGATGAACGCTCCTCCGACCTCCACGAGAAACGCCGTGCGTCTGTCGAAGGCAAGCGCGACCCAGAGTGGCAACGCGGCGACGGGTATCCAGAACTCGGGCAAGGCGGTGAACAGCAGCAGCGCCTTGGCGAAGACGAGGGAGCCGGCCATCAAGCCGAGGAGCCCGACCTGCGCTCGGAGCAGGTGGACCCGGCTCTGCCCGAACCGCCTGAGGTAGGCGGTCAGCATCATGCCGATGATGAAGTAGAGAACGTAAAGGCTTCCGAGACGTCCCGTCGTGGGCGGACGGCGAATGGACTCGTAGGCGAAGGCCGCGCGGTGGTTGTCGTCCCACTCGTGGAGCACGGTCCCACGCGGAACGATGAGCCGCGTGTGCTCGTAGACCAGACGATGCTGGGTATCGCGCACGATCCGTGGGCCGTAGGGCAGCCGCAGCGTGAAGGGCGCCGGTGAGCCCATCCTCGGGACGAGCGAAGGCAGGTAGAGATCCGCCACGCTTATCCCTGTGACGACCAGGGCGAAGAGGACGCTCACGACGAAGCCGGCGACCGGCCCTGCCCGAAGACGCGTGCGCAGCATCGAACGGCTCTAGCTACCTGGTTGTCCGGTCCTTGGGTCCATTGCCTGACCACAGGAAGCCTGCAGAGCGTCGCCAGTACGATCGGCGTCGTCCCTCAGGGGACCAAGCAGAACCGCGACACTAGCAAAGCCCCCTGCATCCCGACAAGGGAATTGCCGTTCGGCGTAGAAGTTGCTACCCACAAGAAATGTCTCGGTTAACCACGCTGCTCTCTGCACGTCAGCGTGTGTTGATCATGGGTGTGTTGAACAGGACGCCGGACTCTTTTTCCGACGGCGGCCGGTTCACCAGTGATGCGGCTGCAAGTGCGTACATCGAGGCGATGCTTGCCGAAGGGGCGGACATCATCGACATCGGCGCAGAATCGACGCGACCTGGCTCGGAGCATGTGTCGGATCGCGACCAGATCGCCCGGCTCGGCAGCGGTGTGCGCGATGCCGTCAGGCGGGGCGCCCTGGTATCGATCGATACGACGTCTGCGGCGGTCGCCGAGTATGCCCTCGATGAAGGGGCGGCAGTGGTCAACACGGTCTCCCTCGATGCCGCGGCGGCCCTCGGAGCCCTCTGTTCTCGTTACGATGCGGCGCTCGTCTTGATGCACAGCCGGGGGACGATGGGAGACATGAAGGGCTTCTCGGCCTACGCAGACGATGCCTACCAGGATGTCGTCGCGGATGTCGCGCGCGAGTGGACGGCGGCGGCCGAGCTTGCGGTGGGTGCAGGCCTCCCGCGAGGCGAGCTCGTCTTCGATCCTGGTTTCGGCTTCGCGAAGAATGCTCGCCATTCGCTCGAGCTCGTCGCGCGGCTGCGCGAGCTTTGCGCGCTCGGGTTCCCGGTGCTGGTCGGTCCGAGTCGAAAGTCGTTCCTTGCGCGGGCAGCAACCCACGAAGATTCCGGGCTGCCCGAAGCAGCGCCCGAGCAGCGGCTCGGCGCGACCATCGCCGCTTGCGTCGCCTGCGCGGAGCGAGGGGCTGCCATCGTGCGTGTGCACGACGTCGCGCCGGTCCGTCAGGCCCTCGCGCTGAGCGCGGCCGTGTCACGGGTGGAGCGCGGTGCTGCCACGCACGGATCCAAAGCTTCTGCAGATGCTCTCCACGGGTCTCTCGCCATCCCTCGACGTGATGAGGGCACGCGCCGATGATCGAAGGCTTTCTTCGTCTATTTTCAGCCAGACCTCCACTGCAAATCTTCCGAGATCTGCTCGACATCTTCATTGTCGCCTACGTCGTGTACCGCGCGCTGCTGGTGCTGCGAGGGACGCGCGCGATGCAGATGGGCCTGGGGCTCGGGATCGTCTTTCTTGTCTATCTCGGCGCCAAGGTCTTCAGGCTCACGACGCTCCTGAGCCTCCTCTCGTGGCTGCTCTCCTCGATCATCCTGATCGTCGTCGTCGTCTTTCAGAACGACATCCGCCGCGCGCTGATCCGGGTCGGTGGGAAGGCGTGGTTCTCCGCCGGTCGTGAGCAGCAGTCCCGGGTCATCGACGAGGTGGTCGCCGCTGCGACCGAGCTCGCGCGTCATCGCATGGGAGCGATCATCGCCTTCGAGCAGGACGCGAACGTGCTGGAGTTCGTGAAGAGCGAAGGCATCCTGATCGACTCCCTGGTCACCCGGGAGCTGCTCGTCTCGCTGTTCGTCCCGGAGTCGGTGAACAAACTGCACGATGGTGCCGTGCTCATTCGCGATCTGAAGATCGCGCGCGCGGGTGTGTTCTTCCCGATGCCAGAGACCAAGATCCTGGATGCCAGCCTCGGCTCTCGCCATCGCGCCGCGCTGGGGATCACGGAGGAGACCGACGCCGTGGTGGTGGTGGTCAGCGAGGAGCGCGGGACCATCAGCTTCTGCTTCAGCGGCAACATCGTCTCGAACCTCGACGGCCAGTCGCTGAAGCATGCTCTCCTCGGGCTGTTCGGGCGCTCCTCGCGCAAGCGCCGCTTTGCTCGTCGACCCACGCGGACGTCGCTGCTCACCAGTGGGCCGCCGTCGATCCCGACACCTCGCTCGGCCACCACCACGCCGACCGGGGAATCCCAGGTCGGCAAGCCGGCCGCTTTGACGCGCTCGGGCGCGTCGGACAAGCTCGCCCCGAAGTCCTCCATGCCCCTGGTGACGACCACGACCAAGCTGCCCACCTCGACCCCCATGAAGCCGGCAGAGGTTCGCTCCTCGGTCGTCCACGACACCGAGCGACTCTCGGGTGAACGCTCGCGGCCTGCGGTGACGGACATGCCCGCAGGAAAGCTGGCCGAGCCACGAGGTGAGACGAAGAGCACGCCCTCGCCCGAGAGCGGTGACGACGCCGAGGCGCGACTTTCGCCACCCGTCCCCAGTCAGCGCACCTTCGTGCCGACGGGCTCCAGTGGCAGCACCCCCCACCGGGACGACTCGTGAACCAGGGCGTTCGCGGCATCCTTCGCTCCGCCTTCCTGGAGAACCTCGGGTTGAAGGCGATGTCCCTCGCGTTCGCGCTGGGATTTTACGCCTTCATCCACGGTGCGGAGAACGCGCAGCGGACCTTCTCGGTCAGCGTCGTCTCCGTCATGCCCAAGGAAGAGCTGAACCGTCAGCTCATGACCCAGCTTCCGACGGAGGTCGCCGTCACGTTGAGCGGCTCGCGCACCCAGCTCGACGATCTTCGCGCTGATGACCTCGGCACCTTGCAGCTCGATCTGCGGACCGGCCGCGTCCCCTACGTGGAGCTCGATCAGTCCATGTTCCACGTGCCCGAGGGGCTCACGGCCGAGCAGATCTATCCTCCGCGCATCGAGCTTCGGTGGGACGACGTGATCACCCGCGTCATTCCAGTGCAGGTCTCCCGGACTGGCGAGCTGCCGACGGGCTTCGAGGTGAAGGAGAAGATCGCCGTCGAGCCGATGTCGGTGAAGGCGCGAGGGCCCCAGTCCATCGTCGAGGTCATGCAGTACGCGCGGACCGAGGCCTTCGACGTGACAGGTCTCACCACGGGGACCTACGATCGTACCTTGGCGCTGGATCGTCCGCCGAAGCTGGTCGTCTATGATGCCGACAGCGTGAAGGCGACGCTGGAAGTGACCCGCGAGATGGTCACCCGATCGTTCGATCGCAAGGTCGAGGTGGTCGGGCTCCCGCGAGCGCGCACCACGCCCGCCTCGGTCACCGTGCGCATCACCGGCACCACCGAGGAGGTGAACGCGCTGGCCCCGGAAGCCGTCGTCCCTCTCGTCGAGCTCAAGGGTACGACCGTCGACACCGCCCAACCTGGCAGCGCGTTCCTCGACGTGGTGGTGGATGTCGGATCGCTCCGTGTCGAAGTCAGCCCGCCGCGCGTGCTCGTGAAGTGGTGAGCATCTCTCTTCGTGAGCGCTGAGGGGTCAAGCGCCTGGTGATGAGGGCGCCCTGATGATGCTGGTGCCTGATGGCGCGGGCGCCCTGGTGGCTGGCGCGGGCGCCCGGGTGGTAGGGCGGCTCCGGCCTCTCGGTGGTCGCCGAGCATCCGCGAGCTTCGCGCGAATGCTCGGTTCCCCGCGACGCTGGAGCGCCGGCTCTCGCTACAGGGACTCGAGGTAGACGACGAGATCGTCCAGCTCGTCCTGCGTCAACCGGGAGACATCCCCGTGCTGCGACCCACCGCACGCGGGATCGAAGCGATCATGCAGGGTCGCCGCGCAGCCGTCGTGCATGAACGGTGCTCGCCCACTCAGGCCGATGAGCGTCGGCACCTGCAGCGTCTCGTCTCTGCCCACGCTCTCGTTGCGGTTGTTCGTGAGCATCGACCCCGAGTGGCAGCTGGCACAGCCGACCGCCTCGCTCTTGAAGAGGGCTTCTCCGCGGAGCACCGCCCCCGGATCTTCCGGCGGCGAGGCGGGGAAGGCGGGGATGCTGTCCAGGAAGCGCGCCATCAGGCGTTCTTGCCGCATGCTGGGCGTGTTCCCTGCCATCCGGCCCACGAGCACTTCGCCCATCAGGTGCTCCAGGTCCTCCATGTCCCCATCCCAGTGGAGTGGGGCTGTCTGGAGGATCCCGCCACCGAGCGCCTGCGTTCGCCGGAGGCCGATGGGATCGAAGTTCCAGGTGTGGCCGTCCTCGTGTCCTTGGGGGTGACACGAAGCGCAGGACATGGCCGCGAAGGTGGCCGGCGGCCGATGGAACATCTCGTGGCCCGTGTCGCGCACGCTGGCTCCGGGGAACGACAGCGTGCGCTGGTTTCCTCCTCGCCAGAAGACCAGCCCCGCTGGCTCCCGGAGCTGCACGAGCAGCTCCTCTCCTTCGCCCTTGAATGCCACCGCGACCGGCTGCCCTGGCATGGGCTCATCCAGGGTGCCCGGCATGCAGCTCCCCCAGCCAGAGTCGTCCACGATCGTCGAGCGTGTCGTGATCACCAGCCTGTCGTTCCCGGCGCCGACCACGGCGATCGCCTCACCGGAGCGCGACACCGCCACGTCGACGGGCAACCCCACCATCGGGATTGCGGGCGCGGCCGCCGCCAGCTTCTCGTCCCCCGCCTCTTGCGCCGACCCCAGCAAGCTCACCGTCGTGTGGACGATGTTGCCGTCACAGTCGGGGTTTCCGTAATAGAACTGCCCCGGATTCACCACCACGGGCGAGGACTGCGCCCGCTGATGAACGACCAGCGCGCCGCCGCCGGGCACAGAGGCCATTCGCCACGCGACCGAGGGCACGTAGGTCAACCCCGAGCCCCCGTTGGAGACGAACGCCGGCAGCTGACGCCGCTCCAGCACTTCGCCACTGGCGTCCACGACCAGCGTCTCGGCGGACCGGAACATGGTCACCAGGAGCCGGTCTCCATCGACCACCACGTCCCGCAGATCCCGGTCGAGGCGCAGCTTTCGCGTCGCCGCGCCTCCAGCTGCCGGCATGGCGATCAGCTCGCCGCCCATGCAGGCGACGTGCAGGGTGTCGCTCGCGGCGTCGTACGCCATCCCGCTCGGTGCCACGCAGACGTCACGGCGGTCCACGATCGAGCGGCTCTCCAGATCGAGCGTGAGGACCGCTCCACCGCGGCGCAGGGCGACGTGCGCTCGCCCCAGAGCCCCCTCCACGACGCGACCCGGCTCTTCGAGCTCTCCGACGGGGAGGAAGTTCACCGCCTCCCGCTCCAGGTCGACCAGCCAGATTCCATGCCGATCGGGATCGCCTGCCACGGCGGTGCGCCCATCCGCCGTCACGAGCAGCGTCCCACCGCTGATGGGGGGCGGCGGGTTCGCCGTCATCGCGACGCTGCTCCCCGTGGGGGGAGGCGTGAGACCTTCTCCTGAGCAACCCAGGGCGGCCGAGGTGACGACGCCCAACGCGAGGAGCCCGATTCCGAGATGCGGATAGACAAGTCTGCGGCGCATTGATCCCTCCAACGGCTAGCAGTCAGCCACGCAGCAAGCGGGAAGCCAGGACCCCCGTCGAACATTCGACACTCGCTCGACTGACGAAGAAGCACAAGCGTACTGATAAGCCGAGGCGGGCCCCATGCAACGAAAGGGCCATGTCCCCCGTGGCGCAAACCCCGCTTCTCATCCACTGCGAAGCGCGTAGCTCGCGCTGCTCCCACCCGTGCGCTGCAGTCCAACCGTGACATCCTTGCCATGGCCCTGGCCATGGGTCCGGCTCACGACGTCACTCGATCACTGTGAACGGACGGATTCAGAAGACCCGGCGCCGCGGAGCAGCCTCTCCAGAGCGTCGATCAGGCGCTCGTACTCCTGCTGCTGATTGTAGATCTGAGCCGAGATCCGTACGAGGCGTCCGCTCGGGGCTGGCCACGGGACGATGGGCACCTCGACCCCGTACGTCTCGAGCAGCGCGGTCTGGAGGGGGTCGATCAGCGCTCCTTCCTCCACGGCGTCCCGCCGAGGTGGCAAGGGGAGGGCGGCCAGTGCGCCGAGCATCTCCTCGGGACAGGGCAGCGCACAGCCAAGCTTCGTTGCCATGATCGCCCGTGCAGCCATGGCCATGGCGCGGTTGTGTTTCATCAGGGCGCTCCACCCACCACCACCCGGTCCGAGGCTCGCCATGAATCGAATCGCTTCGGGGATGCACAGGAAGGGGGTCGGATCGAAGGTGCCCGTCCAGTCGAACTCCAGGCGGAAGCGCGATCGATCCTGGCGTGTCGCATTCGCACCATGGCTGATGACCAGGGGGCGAATCCGATGCCGTCTGGAGCGCTCGACATGAAGGAATGCTGCACCTTTGGGAGCGCACATCCACTTGTGGCAGTTGCCCGTATAGTAAGCCGCACCGAGTGCGTGCACATCGAGCGGGACCATCCCCGGTGCATGGGCGCCGTCGACGAGCACCTCCACCCCCCGTCGTGACAGCGCGGCGACGACCGGGGCGACCGGGAGCACCAGTCCCGTCGGACTCGTGACGTGGTCGATGAGCGCGAACCGGGTCCGGGGACTCGTCGCGCGGAGCACGGCCTCGATCACCTCGTCTGCCGTTTTCACGGGGAAGGGGACCGGGGCGACGACCACCCGAGCGCCTGCCCTCCGCGCCGCGTCGTCGAGGGCGTTGCGGCAAGCGTTGTAGGCGTGGTCGGTCGTGAGCAGCTCGTCTCCTGGGCCCAGCTCGAGCGAGCGGAGCACCGTGTTCACGCCAGCCGTCGCATTGGGGACGAGGGCGAGTTCCTCGGGGTCGGCTCCGAGGAACGCTGCCAGCGCGCTCAGCACGCCATCGAGCAGTGGCTCCAGCTCGCGCGTGAAGAACCGCACGGGCTCCCGCTCCATCTGCTCGCGGAAACGCGATTGTGCGTCGAGCACGGGGCGTGGACACGCTCCGAACGAGCCGTGGTTGAGAAAGGCGATCGCGGGATCGAGCAACCAGTGATCTCGCACGGCAAGGGGCGGTGCGACCGGAAACGCTGGCTGACGCATCGGTGCAGGGTAACGCCGGCTCTGCCGCCTTCGCGAGCACCAGCGCGCCGGGCGGGAGCTTTCGGCTGCCCGCTGCAACGCGCCATGGTGTCTCGCGTCTCGCGGGCCAGTGCTGCCCAGGGAGGTGGTGTTCTAGATCGAGAGCGTGAACAGCGAGGCGTCGAGGGAGTTGCGCAGGTTGGCCGCGCGGACGGCGTTGGTGCTGTTGCTGTCGGCGAGATCGAGGATCGCGTTGGCGAAGGCCTCGGTCATGATCGACGGGATGTACTGGCCGGTCTTGCCTCGCGGCGATTTCAGCGCGCTCTCGACGATGATGCTCTTCGTCTCGATCGGCTGGCCTGGGGTCTCGTCGACCTTCTTCACCCACTCGGAGTAGAGGCGCACGTACTGGCTGGAGACCACGAGGTAGGGGATCCGCGTCTTGTTGGATGCGCCTCGGTAGATCTCCTGGAAGCGTCTGTACCGTGCGGAGGAGATCTGGTGCTGGAGCACCGTGCATCCGACGGACCACCCGCCCACGTTCGCGCCCGTGCCGCCGAAGTGCATGTGGATGGTCGTGTTGTCTTCGGTGTTGACGAACTTCCAGTTGTTCGAGGTCTTGGCGCTCGCGACGTCGCGGAAGATTCGATAGGACTTGGTGACCTCACGGGCGAGTTTGATCTTGCCGTAGTTGGCCGTGTAGATGTGCAGCGCGATGTCGCTCCCGGGATACTTCTTGGGGATGTGATGACCCGGCTTGCAGAGGTACTCCTTGCCTTCGAGCAGGTAGGGGGTCCCGAGGCTGCTCGCCGTGCCACCGGGGTCGATGGTGCACGCGAAGACTTCGACCTTCTGGGTCGCGGCGGCGTCGTTGTCGGTCCAGACGACGTAGAGGAGATCGTCGTACTTGGTCGCGGTGCTCATGGCCGCGACGCGGCTGTTGCGCGTCTCGACGTTGTTGCCGGCCGCGGCGTTGGCCTCGGTGCCTCCGAGGGAAGCCTCGCGCACGCCCAGCAGTGCGACCTGCTTCGCGCCCGTGGGCAGCGTCAGGCCGAAGGCCTGGTACATGGTCTCGACCCAGTTGTGGACCGTGGTGAGCTGGACACGGGTCGTTGCCGTGCTCGGGCGCGCGACGGTGACCTGGCTCTCGCCGCCCGGGGTGCCGGAGGGCGCAGGCGCGTGGACCGCTTGCTGCCCGGGCTGCACCGGCTGCTGGGGGGTCGCTGGAGGTGCGGCCTGCGGCGTGGCCGCGCCGGGCATCTTGATCTGCTGGCCGACCGAGAGCTGGTTGGGGTTCGTGATCTGCGGGTTCGCCTGGCGGATGGCAGCGACGGTGGTGTTGTTGCGCGAGGCGATGGCGCTGAGCGTGTCGCCTCGCTGGACGGTGTAGCTGGTGGGCGCGGCGGACGAGACGAGGTTCGAGGCCTGAGGGAGTGCGACCGGGGGGCTGGCCGAGGGCGTGGCCGCCGCGGCAGGGGGGGCCGCCGAGACGGGCGTCGCGGCTGCGGCAGGCGTTGCGGCGGCTGCCGAGGCGGGCGTCGCGGCTGCACCCGGAGCGACGGCGACAGGTGAGGCTGCCGCACCCGGCGCTACCGCGGCAGGTGGGGCGGCTGCGCTCGGAGCGACGGCTGCGCTTGGAGCGACGGCGACAGGTGAGGCTGCTGCACCAGGGATCACCGCGGCAGGTGGGGCTGCGGCCCCGGAGACGCCAGCGGCAGGTGCTGCTGCGGCGGGCGGTGCGGCAGCTGCGGGCGCTGCGGCAGCAGAGGCTCCAGCCGTCGTTCCGGCAGCAGGGGTCGCCGCTGCGGATTCGCCGCCGTTCAGCAGGGCGTAGGAGGGAGAGACGGTTCCTCCGCGGGTGGTCGCAGCGTCCCACTCTCCCTGCTGGAGTGATTTCACCAGTGTCACCGAGGCGCCATCGCAGAGTCCGGTCAATACGACGCGGTGCGTGAACGTCTGGTCTTCGTACGTCTTGTGCGGGCAGGTGACGCGGGCCACGGCCTGCTGGATCTGGCGCTGTCTGCCATCGGTGACTTCGAGGGTCACTGACCGGTCGTGGGGGACCGACTTCGAGGCGCCTCCACCCATCTCTCCGATGAAGACGTTGGGGCTGGCGTCGGTCAGCTGACCTTGCGCGTCCCCGTGCTTGGTCTGATCACCGAGTCGATGGGCCGGCATGCCGTTGAAAAAGACACCCGTGCTGCCCTTCGCCGCTTCCCATGAGCCGCCCACGTGGTGCTCGCCGGGATCGCAGACCCGCAGCGCTGCGCGCCCGTTGATCAAGACATCGGGTGAGCCCTCTTTGCCGGGACCGATCCGACCGTCCGTCAGGCACAACGCCTGATCCCCGACTCTGCCTGCGCGTGCCATGGGGGTGTGCCTCTGCTCCTTCTGCCTCCGCAGCGCGGGAGGAACGCGCCATCGTAAGCGCCGGCTCCCGGTCGGTAAAGTGCGGAGAACAATCACGGATCGCCGGATGCACGGCGCGCTTCGGCGGTGATATATCAGCGTCGTATCATGGAGGTTGTCTCGACCTGTTCGCTCCGGGTCGCGTCGTTGCACTGGCAACCCCGCGTCGGAATGTGGGCCCTCTCGTTCGCCGTGAAGGCGACGTATCACCTCGCGCCAGGTGTCTGCGAGCTCGCAGGTCAGCAGGATGACCCGAACGAGGACGACAACTACTGGAACGACGATCCCTCGCGCAGCCTCTATGCGCCGACGGATCTCGTGCCGTTCAAGGTGCGCGGTGATGTCCTGCTCGTGGGCCATGCGTTCGCGCCGCACGGGGAAGCGACGCGATCGCTGACCGCGCGCCTCGTCGTGGGTGACGTGGACAAGACGGTGGAGGTCGTCTGTGACCGGGCCTGGACGCTCGATGGCCAGCTACGCGAAGGGCCTCGCTTCGCGCGGATGCCGCTGCGCTACGAGCGTGCGGGCGGTGGGCCGGACACCACGAACCCCGTCGGGATGAGGCCTGATGTCGCCGACAGCTACGGCGCCATTGCCATCCCCAACCTGCAGCCCCCTGGCCTGCACCTCGCGCGACGTGGCGATCTCGTTCCGCCGGTGGGGTTTGGTCCCATCGCGCCCACGTGGCCCTCGCGCCTCGACAAGCTCCACCAGCACGCTTCCGCGTTCTTGCAGGCCGGTGGGCGTTTCGGTCAGCCCATGCCCGAAGGCATCGACCTTCGGTTCTTCAACGCCGCGCCGGGTGACCAGCAGCTCGACGAGCTGCGTGCCGATACCCGGATCGTGCTCGAGCACCTGCATCCTCAGCATGCGCGGCTCGTCACGGCGCTCCCTGGCACTGCCCCCGTCGCCCTTGTGGAGCGCCCCGGCGCGGGCCCCGAAGAGGTGCGTCTCGTCTGCGATACGCTCTGGATCGACACCGATCGAGGCACCTGCTCGCTCGTGTGGCGAGGTCAGCTCTCCCTCGACCGCCCCAATCCTCCCGGTCAGGTCGTCGTCTCCCTCGATGGCGCCGGGGCGCGCGCCGGGTGGGCCGCTCCCGTGGCGCGACCCGATCAGACCCGCGATGATCATCCTGTTTTCGACGGTGACTTGACCTACGAGGCCGTCGTCACCGACGCGACGGTCCTCCCGTTCTCCCCGGCGCAGGCCGTCCGAGGCCGCGGCATCCCCAGCGTCGCCAGCCCCGTACAGCCCCCTCGTCCTCGCGGTGTTCCTGGTGATCCCAACGTGACGGCGGAGCTCCCTTCGCCCGTGCGCCCGTCGCGCCCCTCGCGCACCGCGCCGCCACCGCCGCGGCCTTCGTCTCGCGGCAATGCGTGGGCCGGCATGCCCGCGCCGCAGCCTCCGGTTCCCCATGTCACCCCGGCACCTCCCCCGGTGCCGAGCTCTCCTGGCCTCGTGGTCCCTGCGCCTCCGCCGGTCCCTGGGCTTCCCCTCGGTGTGGCCTTGACCCCGCCGCCTGCACCGCCTCCGGCGCCCCTTCCGGCGATGGTGCAGCCGGCGCCCCCGCCACCGCCTCCTCCGCCTCCCCCGCGGACCATCGGCGAGGCGGCGATGACGGGCGCGGTCGGCCCGGGTGGTGCTGCCGCGATCCTCGAGCGCTCTTCGACGGCCGAGGTGGCTCCCAAGCCGGCGACGCCGTCGGCGCCCGCCCGCCCCGTTGGCCGCGACGCGACCACGCTGCTCTGGGTCGATGCGGCGCAGGCCGACGTCATCCTCGCCGAGCCTCGCTGGACGACCTTGCAGGCCCTCACGCCGCCGAAACCGATCCCCGAGCTTACCGAGGAGGCGGAGGCTGATCCGCTCGACTTTTCCCTGGACGAGCCCGAGTCCCAGGAAGAAGGCGCCGAGACGCAGGAGATCCAGCAGCGGCGCCTGGTCCAGCGGGTCCTCGCGCGCGGCGACGCCGTCGATGGTGCCGGTATCGAGGAGGCCTTGCACGGCGCCATCCGCCCCGATGGCTCCCTGGTACCTCCGCTGGCCTTGGTCGCTGGTGAGCTGTCGTTTCCCTTCGATCCCTGGGAAGCCCTCCAGGCCACGATCGCTGCCTCGGCGCCTTACGCGGCCGACAAGCGGGTCAAGGACGCCCTCGAGGGCGTTGCCGAGGTGACGAAGACGCCGGGCGTTCAGCGGGCACCCGGCGTGGCGGAGGGTCTGATCCTGCGGATTCGTGACGCCGTCGCGCAGGTCCCGAGTCCAGCTCCCGCCCCTGGTGCACGACCGGTGGGCCCCGCTCAGTTCGACGCCCAGGTAGAACGGATGCTCGTGGAACAGCGCGCCTACCAGAAGCGCTCGGTGCTCGGTCAGACGTGGATCCGCAGTCTTTTGCACACGGCGAACGCTCCCGAGCCCGTCGCGACGTACCTGCCGGAAGCCCTGAGCAAGGAGCTTCCGCTTTCGCCGCGCATGCGGGCGCGACTGATCGCGGAGGTCCATCCACAACAGGATCCCTACGAGGGGAGCCCCACCGCGCTGAAGGCGCTGGCCGTGGCGCGTGTGGTCACGGTGGGCAGCGGGCGCCGCTGAGGCTGCGAAGGGGGGCGTGCGCGCGCCGTGCTGCTGCGCGGGCGAGGGGCCGGAGGCCCTGACGGGTTCTCGCGACGACGGTTGTGGATCCAGAAGGGACGTTCCCGGAGTTTGCAGTGAGCCTCCGGGAGGTTGCAGCGGCCTTCCCGGAGGTTGCAGCGAGCCTCCCGGAGATTGCAGCGAGCCTCCCGGAGATTGCAGCGAGCCTCCCGGAGATTGCAGCGGGCCTCCCGGAGATTGCAGCGGGCCTCCCGGAGATTGCAGCGAGCCTCCTGGAGATTGCAGCGAGCCTCCCGGAGATTGCAGCGAGCCTCCCGGAGATTGCAGCGGGCCTCCCGGAGATTGCAGCGAGCCTCCTGGAGATTGCAGCGGGCCTCCCGGAGTTTGCAGCGGGCCTCCTGGAGATTGCAGCGGGCCTCCCGGAGTTTGCAGCGAGCCTCCTGGAGTTTGCAGCGGGCCTCCCGGGGTTTGCAGCGGGCCTCCCGGGGTTTGCAGCCGGCTTCCCGGAGTTTGCAGCGAGCCTCCCGGGGTTCAGGAAAGCGGTGTTGGTCGTGGGGATGTCTCCAGGTGGCTCAGCGCTGGAGGTCGGTCGGGGAGCGGCCGGTTCACGAGAGACGGAGGCTCGGGTCGTCAACGGGCCTCCGGCTCCTTCCCCGCGTTTCATTGGTCCCCTCGGGGGCCCCGCCCGCCGCCTCAGCGCTGCGTGCCCGTCGTCTCCCGCGTCTGCAGCTCGCGCGACAAACGCTGCGCTCCCCCGAAACCGGGTGCTGCCGTCGTCCACAGCGAAGCCTTGGCCTCTGCGAGCCGATCTCGAACCGACCGCCGACGTGCTTTCACTTCGCCTGGATCTTCCGTCTCACGGTTCGGCAGGCCCAGCACGCCAGCTTGCGCCAGCAGCGCTGCGTCACGCCCGAGCGCCGCCCACCAGCCGGGGACTCCGGTCTGCACCCGCGACCATTCGATCAAGGCGTCGGCGTCGGCATCGAACGGGAACTGCCCCGCTACCGCATGGATGGCGTGCGGGGTCGCTGCGTACGCTGCCTCCAGCCCGAAGGCGACCTCCAGGCGCAGGCCGTTCGTCGCTTGCAGGGCGCGCTCCGCGCAGCCCACGTCCCCGTTCAAGGCCAGGCCACGCACCGATGCCATCCGGAACGTCCGCTCCTCCATCGAGCCGTCGCAGGAGAGCGCGACCGTGACGCCCGAGGGGCGCGCCGCCGAGCCCAGGTTCGACGCTTCGTCCACCAGGGCGATAGGCCGCGCCCCGCGCGCTCCCAGTGCCGCGGTCAGGCCTTCCGAGACCCGGCCTGGCTCTTCCCCCACCACGAACACGAACGGGCCGACCACCGCGCCTGGATCGGGAGGATGCAGGAGCAGCACCGGGATCTCGTGCGTCCGCGCGAACGAGGCGGCCGCCGTCGCTTGACCCCGATCCACCCCCGTCACCAGGACGGCGGCTCCTTCACCCACGAGCGCGGTCAGCGCTTCGTCCGTTCGATCCGCTTCGTCCAGCGCGCCGTCGTCCCGGCTCACCAGCTGCGCCGGCTGCGTCTGCGGCTTCGGCGCTCCCGTCGAGCGCAGCAGCCCGAGCCCGAACGACACGCCGGCCGCCATCTGTGCCCCTCGCCGTCGGGCCTCTGCGGTGCGCACCGACAGCAGCAGCCCCACGGTCGGGGCGCCCACCCGGGCGATGGTCGCGCCACCGGCGAGCTGGGCGATGCGATCCCCCATCGCGCCGAGCAAGGGGCCGGAGGATTGCAGCAGTTCCTTCGCGAGGCGTACGTCCCGCTTCTCGAGTGCCACCGCCGCCAGGCGCTCTGCGAGCGCTGCGCGCAAGAGCCGCTGTGATTCTGCCAGATCTTCCTGCTGCTCGGCCTGACGCTTGCGCAGCGCGCGCTCCAGCTCCTCGGCGGGGATGCGCGGGAGGAGGGCCGCGATGCGGTTGCTCACGTTCGTGCGTTCGCCCTCGCCTGCCTCGTGCAGCCAGACGTCGGCGAGATCGATCGCGGCTTCCCAGCGCCCCGCTTCGGTGGCCGCGTTCACGACCTCCCAGTTGAGCATCCGGCTCACGTAGTCATCGATGATCTTTCCGACGAGTGGCCGCAGCGTCGTGTAGGCCTCTGCCGGTCGGCCGCGGCGCCGGCTCGCGGCTCCCTGGATCACCTGCGCCAGGTCGCGGGTCACGCCAGGGGGGCCGCTGCGCACCCGCGCGGAGAGGGTCTCGGCGCGCGGGATGTCGTCGGTGTCGAGGGCGATCCAGGCGAGGTGGGCGTCGATCACGCGCGCCAGTTCGTCGCTTGGATACCGCGCGCGCAGGGCTTTGAGTTCACCCTCCAGCCCGGCGCGCTCGCGTCGCGTTGCGCCTGCGAAGCGCAGCAAGAGCTGACGCAGTTCGGTCTGGGCCGGGATCGACACGCTCAGGATGGGGGAAGGGAGTTCTCCCTCCTTGCCGGAGCCACCACAGGCGATCGCGGCCGCACCGAGGCCCAGACCCAGGAACACGCCCCAGCAAACACCGAGAAAACTGCGTGGGCCCTTCACCTTGACGTCTCCGCCACCATCCCATACACCGGCCGCGCCCGCCCGATGGGGGGTCCGGTGTGCTGCGCGGAGGCGCCGCGCGTCGCCCCGGCTCCCAGGAACCACGAGCCGAGGTCAGCGTGTCCGAGGTAGCGCCCGCGAAGTCGCTCTTTCATCCGAGCCGCCGACACTTCCTGCTCCGCAAGCTCCACTCGCTCAGCGGGGTGGTCCCGGTGGGCGGCTTTCTGGTGTTCCACCTCTGGACGAACGCGAAGGCGCTGCAAGGGCAGGAAGCGTACGACAGGGCGGTCGCCGACATCGGACGCATGCCGTACGTGCCGGTGCTGGAGATCGGTCTCATCATCCTTCCGCTCGCGTTTCACGCTCTCTACGGCGTCAAGCTCGCCTTCGAGGGCAAGTCCAACGTGGGCAAGTATCCCTACGCCCGCAACTGGATGTACACCCTGCAGCGGGTGACGGGCATCGTCGCATTCCTCTTCGTCGGCTTCCACCTGTGGGAGTACTGGGGGCCGAAGTGGCTCGGGCGGATGGCTCCGGAGCAGTTCTACCCCGCCCTCTCCGCCAATCTGTCGTCCATGGTCGGTCCGGTTCCGCTGATCGGGCTCATCTACCTGGTCGGCATCGCGGCGAGCGTCTTCCACTTCGCGAATGGTCTCTGGGGGTTCTGTTTCTCCTGGGGGATCACCGTCTCCCGGCGAGCGCAGGCCACCGCGGCGTGGGTGTTCGGCGTCCTCGGGCTGCTCCTCTTTTTGCTCGGGGCCAACACGGCGATCTACTTCTCGACGGGCTCCCGGCTCTTCGGCTCGGCGTCCCTCGGCGCGCGTACGGGCGTCGACGTGCCCACGCCCTGATTCCCACCAGGCCGCGACGCCGCGGCGTCACACGACGGGTTCGACCATGGCCGCGAAGAACATGATCAAGCGTGAGGGGGGAAAGATCCGGCGGGTGGTGGTCGTCGGTGGCGGGCTCGCCGGGCTGATGACCACCATCAAGCTCTGCGAGGCCGGGGTTCCGGTCGATCTCGTCTCTCTCGTTCCGGTGAAGCGCTCGCACTCGGCGTGTGCGCAGGGCGGGATCAACGCTTCGGTCAACACCAAGGGCGAAGGGGACAGCGCGCAGATTCATCTCGAAGAGACGGCCTACGGGGGGGATTTCCTCGCGAACCAGCCTCCGGTCAAGGGCATGGCCGACGCGGCTCCGGGCATCGTGCACATGCTCGACCGGATGGGTGTCCCCTTCAACCGGACCCCGGAGGGGTTGCTCGATTTCCGCCGCTTCGGGGGCACGCTCTACCACCGCACCGCCTTCGCGGGCGCGACCACGGGCCAGCAGCTGCTCTACGCGCTCGACGAGCAGGTGCGCCGTTACGAGGTCGTCGACGTCAAAGACGAGCTGGGCGTGGGGATTCCAGGCGAGAGGATGGTGCGCAAGTTCGAGCACTGGGATTTTCTCGGCGCCGTGCTCGATGAGGCTGGCACCTGTGTCGGCTGTGTCGCGCAGGATCTCAAGTCGATGCAGATCCGGGCCTTCACCGGGGATGCGGTGGTCCTCGCGACGGGAGGCTGCGGCATGCTCTTCGGTCGGTCGACGATGAGCGTGATCTGCACGGGGACTGCGGCTTCGGCCGTGTACCAGCAGGGGGCCGTCTACGCGAACGGTGAGTTCATCCAGGTCCACCCGACGGCCATCCCGGGGGCGGACAAGCTGCGGTTGATCTCGGAGAGCGCGCGCGGGGAAGGGGGGCGTGTCTGGGTGCCGAAGGATGTCCGGGATCGCCGCGATCCGAAGGAGATCCCCGAGCGCGAGCGCGACTACATCCTGGAGCGGATGTACCCGGGCTACGGCAACCTCGTTCCCCGCGACATTGCTTCCCGCGCGATCTTCAAGACCTGTTTCCACGAACGGCGCGGTGTCTTCAGCCCAGACACGGGGCGCAATGAACTCGAGGTCTACCTGGACCTGACCCACAAGGACGAGAAGTTCCTGCGGGATCGTCTGGCTGGCGTGCTGGAGATCTACGAGAAGTTCGCGGGCGTCGATCCGTACAGGAACCCGATGCGGGTCTTTCCGGCCGTGCACTATTCGATGGGCGGTCTCTGGGTCGATTTCGAGGCGGATGCGAGCGGGTCGCTGAAGGTGGGATCGCCCAGGAACCAGGCGACCAGCATTCCCGGTCTCTATGCGGTCGGCGAGGTGGAGTACCAGTATCACGGAGCGAATCGACTCGGTGCCAACTCGCTCCTCTCGTGCCTCTATGCGGGGATGGTCGCCGGGCCTGCGGTGGCGAGCTACCGGAAGGGCCTGCGCCGCAGTGCGTTCGATGTTCCGCGTTCCGTCTTCGAGGAGGCGGAGAGGCGTCACGAGGCGACGTACCAGCGCATCCTCACGCAGAACCGGATGGAGAAGCACAGCGAGGGGGACATCGAGAACGCTTACCGTCTGCATGCAGACCTGGGCGAACTCATGCTCCGCGACTGCACCATCGAGCGTGACAATGGGCTCCTGTCCGGCGTGCTCGCCGAACTCGGTGAGATGGAGGAGCGGGTGAAGCGGGTGCGCTGCACCGACGCCGCGCCGCGGGTGAACCAGGGGGCGCCGTTCGTGCGTCACCTGGAGAACATGATCGTGCTGGCGCGGGTGGTGGCCGAGGGGGCGATGCGGCGGGACGAGTCCCGGGGTGCGCACTTCAAGCCGGATTTTCCGCAGCGGAATGACGCGGAGTGGCTGCGCACCACGCTGGTGCAGCACGCCGGGCCGGGCGAGGTGCGCTTCGTGCGGTCCTTCGATTACGTTTGCGCTGGTGAGAGGGTGCACGTGACGGATGCGGTGGATACCTCGCTGGTGGTACCCCGGGAGCGCCGCTACGAGCACGCCGGCGCGGCGAGCGCGAAGAGCACGGCGGAGCAGGAGGGGGCGTCGTCATGACGGACGCGAGCGAGGCGAGCGGAGAGCGGGCGGCGAAGCGCGGGGCCGGGAGGAAGGGCAGGGCCGGCGCGGCGTCCGCGAGCGAGCACGCCGACGCACCGCAGGGGAGCGGGCGGGTGGTGCATCTCCGCATCCGGCGGCAGGATGCGCCGGATCGGCCCGAGACGGGCCGCTGGGAGGAGTTCAAGGTCGCCTACCTGCCGCGCATGAACGTGATCAGTGCGCTCCAGCAGATCCAGAAGGACCCGCGCACGGCGGATGGCCAGGAGGTCGCGCCGGTGGTCTGGGAGGCGGTGTGTCTGGAGGAGGTCTGCGGTGCATGCACGATGGTGGTGAACGGGCGGGTGCGTCAGGCCTGCTCGACGCTGGTCGATGCCCTCGCGCCGAAGGGTGAGGTGATCACCATCGAGCCCATGTCGAAGTTCCCGCTGGTGCGGGATCTGATCGTCGATCGCGGTCGGATGTTCGAGGACATGAAGCGGGTCCACGCGTGGATCGACATCGATGGGACGCACGAGATTGGCCCTGGTCCGCGTGAGTCACCGGAAGCACAGCAGGAGCGCTACCCGCTCTCGCGCTGCATGACGTGCGGCTGCTGTGTCGAGGCGTGCCCGCAGTACGGGCCTTCGAACGACTTCGTGGGTGCGTTCGCGATCAGCCTGGTGCGCCTCTACAACCTGCATCCGACGGGCAAGCTGCAGAAGACCGCTCGGCTGGAGTCGGTGATGGGGGAGGGCGGTGTGACCGACTGCGGCAAGTCGCAGAACTGCGTGGAGGTGTGCCCGAAAGAGATTCCGCTCGTGGACTCGATCGCGTCGGTGTCCCGCGATGCGACCAAGCACCTCTTGTTCGGCTGGCTTTTGAAGTAGGCGAGCTGTTACCGAGCGCGCGCTCGGTCTCGGTTCACCTCGGCGCTACGGGGCCTCGGAGCACGCCGAGACCCGCGCTTTCGCCATCACGGGCCGAGGCCGCCGCCGACACCGACGCCGACACCGACACCGACGCCGACGCCGACACCCATGCCGGGCGCTCCCACCCCCGGATAGCCCATGCCGGGCATGTAGCGTGGTCCCGAGCGCTCCACCGCGCGGATGCGCAGGCCGATGAGGTGGGTGACCAGCGTGCAGGCCTGGTGGGTGTACAGGTTGACGTTGCAGCCCATCCAGACGCCGAACGCGAAGCGCTCGCCTTCGTCGTCGTAGCGGATCACCACCCCCGTCTGTGCGACGGAGAGCCACGCGGTCTTCTCTTCCGGGAGTGAGGCGTGCAAGGCCCCCACCCGGCCGAGATCGGCGTCACCAGGGCCGACGACCCGGCCATCCGGCTCGAGGAGCGCAAGCGGTTCGCCTTCGAGATCGTAGAACCGACCCCCGCGGTCGAGGGTGAACTCGTGCTGCCCGTTCAGCAGGATGCGGCCGTCGGGCAGGATGTCCACCGCGCCGGACCCGAGCACCCACCGGGCGCGCGGGAGGTCGAGGAGCGCTCCGCCGCGCGCCCAGTTCGCGGGCGGACCGGCGCTGCAGCCCAGCGCCAGCGCGAAGAGACCCAGGGCGAGCGGCTTCATCCCGCAAGCATAGCGCCTCTCCGGGCGACTACACCTTCTCGGTGCCCGGCTTGCCCAGGAGGCCCGTCGGACGCACCAGGAGCACGACGATCAGCGCGGCGAAGACCAGGACATCCTGGAGGCCGGAATACGGTGTCAGCTTGGTCAGCTCGCCGATGACGCCGATGAGGAGGCCGCCGAGCATCGCGCCGGTGATGTTGCCGATGCCCCCGATGACGGCGGCGACGAAGGCGCGGGTCCCGATGACCACGCCGGCGGTGGGGTAGACGGGCGACTGGTCGAGGCAGAAGAGCACGGCGCCGATGGCAGCGAGCATCGAGCCCGTGACGAAGGTGATGGCGATGACCCGGTGGGTCTTGATGCCCATGAGCCGCGCGGCTTCCGGGTTCATGCTGATGGCGCGCATGGCCTTGCCCATCCAGGTGCGTTTCACGAGGAGTTCGAGGCCGATCATCACCACGAGGGCGGTGACGAAGATGATCTTGCGGGTGTGCTCGATGGGCAGGAGCTGGGGGTAGTTGCGGTAGCGCGCCGTGAACAGGAGCTGGGCGACGTTCTGCAGGAGCACGCTCATCCCGAGGGCGGTGACGAGCGGCGTGATGCGCGTGTTCGACAGGCCCCGGCCGCGCTTGCGGAGCGGGGCGTAGGCGATCCGCTCGACGAGGACGCCGAGGACGCCGGCGAAGGCCATGGCGCACAGGATGCCGCCGACGCCGGCGACGAGGGGGGCGTCGGCGCCACCGAACGCCGTGATGGCGAACAGGCCGATGAAGGCGCTCATCATGAACACCTCGCTGTGCGCGAAGTTGATGAGCTTGAGGATGCCGTAGACCATCGTGTAGCCGAGGGCGATGAGGGCGATCATCGACCCCTGCGCGATCCCGGTGACCAGGGCGCTCAAGATCTTCATGGGGCTCTCGGGGAGGGGGCCGGGCTAGGGCTGTGCGGGGGCGTTGGTGCCGACGGCGCTGTGGAAGGTGAACTGCTTGTTCTTGATCTGGACGACGACGATCGGCTTGTCGGCGTTGCGCTCGCTGTCGATGTTGATGGTCCCGGTCGCGCCCTGGAAGCCCTTGGTCTCCGCGATCGCGTCGCGGACGGCTTCGGGCGTGTCGGCCTTGGCGCGGCCGATGGCGTCGGCGAGGAGACGGGTGGCGTCGTAGGCCATGGCAGCGATGGCGGAGGGGGTCCTGCCGCCGTAGCGCGCCTTGTACTTCTCGACGAAGTCCTTGGAGTTGGGCCAGGGGACGTCGGGGGCGAAGTGGCTGGTGAAGTAGGCGCCTTCCATCTCTTCGCCAGCGTCGCGCACCAGTTCGAGCGCGTCCCAGCCGTCGCCGCCCATGAACATGCTGCCGGGGACACCGGCGGCCTTGGCCTGGCGGGCGATGGGGGCCATCGCGTTGTAGTAGATGGGGGCGTAGATGATCTCGGGGTTGGCCGACTTGATCTCGTTGATGTAGGTCGTGAAGTTCGTCTCTTTCTTGAGGAACTTCTTCTCGATCACGATCTCGGCGCCGAGCTTCTTCGCCTCGTCGCGGAACTCGGTGGCGAGGCCCGAGGAGTAGAGGTCGTCGGAGGCGAAGAGGAGCGCGATCTTCTTCTTCTTCAGCTCGTTCACGACGAAGCGAGCGCCCATGCGGCCCTGCACGTCGTCGGTGAAGCAGGCGCGGAAGACGAAGGGGCGATCTTTCGTGACGTCCGGGTGCGTCGACGAGGGGGTGATCATCGGGATCTTCTTCTTGTTGGCGACGATTCCGCCGGCGCGTGAGCGCGCGGAGGCGACCTCGCCGAGGATCGCGATCACGTGGTCCCGGTCGATGAGCTGGAGGACTTTGTTGGTCGCCTCTTCGGGCTTCGATTTGTCGTCCTCGAAGAGGATCTTGATCGGCTTGCCCTTCGGGCCGCCGGCCTTGTTGATCTCCTCGACGGCGAGCTCGATGCCTTCCTTGCTGTCCGTGCCGAAGGCGGTGTCTTCGCCGGAGAGGCTCACGTAGGCGCCGACCTTCCACTCGGACGCGTTCGCGGCGCTACGACCCGATCCGGCGCCGTCCGCGCCGCCCTTGTTCGAACACCCGAGCGACAAGGCGCTGATCGCAATTCCACTCGCGATCATGTGCATCCAACGACGACGTCCGAGCATCTCCCCTCTTCCCCTTCGGGGGCGCCGTGCTCGGCGACCCACCGTTCGGTCCGGCGCCCGAAGGCGACGAGAATTCCTTGGTGTAGCCAGCGTTTACCACCAAGGGCCGGGGCCGTCAGCCCCCATCCCGGCGCCGGGCGTACAGGAAGCGCTCCAGATTGCCCTTGGGGCCACGCAGTGCGCTGTCTTCCTCGGCGAGGACGTCGAACTTTGCGGCTTCGACGTCGTGGCGCGCCGTGGCGACGGCTTCGAGGCGCGTGGCCTCGTCGCGGATGACGCCGCGACCCCGGGCGACGGCGCGGCGTCCTGCTTCGAACTGGGGCTTGATCAGGGCCACCAGCTCACCGCCGGGCCGCAGCAAGGTGGCGATGGCGTCGATGAGCTTGCCGATGCCGATGAACGATGCGTCGACGACGACCAGGTCGATCGGGGCGCCCAGGTCTTCGGGGCGGAGGTCGCGTGCGTTGACGCGCTCGCGCACGTCGACCCTCGGATCGGTGCGCAAGCTGGCGGCGAGCTGGCCGTAGCCGACGTCGACGGCGACCACGCGCGCGGCGCCGCGCTGGAGCAGGCAGTCGGTGAACCCGCCCGTGGAGGCACCGACGTCGAGGCAGAACTTTCCCTCCACGGTGAGGCCGACCGCGGTGAACGCGGCGATCGCATGATCGAGCTTTTCACCACCCCGGGAGACGAAGCGCGGCCCGGGCGCCACGAAGAGGGGGGTGTCGCCGGGCAGGAGGGTGCCGGGTTTGTCGATGCGCTGGCTCGCCGTGGTGACGCGCCCGGCCATGATCAGCGCCTGGGCTTGCGTTCGTGAGGCAGCGAGCCCGGAAGAGACGAGGAGGGCGTCGGCGCGCGCGCGGGTCATGGAGCTTCCTCGGGCAAGGCGGGGAGAGCGAGGGCATCTCCGTGAACGGCGCGTGCCACCGCGGCGAGGCCGTCGCAGATGCGCGGGCCAGGGCGGAGCGCGGTGGCGCTGTCGAGCACACGGATGTGTCCTTCTCGCATGGCGCGGAGTTCACGGAAACCAGGGGTGTCGCGTAGCGCGAGCAGCCGCGAGGGACCAGGGGCTCCCTCGTGGACCTCGGTGGCGTCGAGGAGGACCTCTGGATCCAGCGCCAGGAGCGCCTCGATGCTCAGTGTCGGGTACGGGCCGCCGCGGGTGATCACGTTCTCCCCACCCACGCGGCGGAGCAGCTCGTCCGGGAAGCCGCCCGGGCCCGCGGCGACGAGGGGTCCGGCGTCGAAGAGGAGGGCGACGCGCACCCGAGGGCGTCCTTGCGCGGCGGCTTCGACCGCCTCGCAGCGGGTGTGCATCCGGGCGACGGTGCGCGTTGCTGCGGGCTCGACCCCGAGACGCTGGCCGAGATCCAGGAGCATCTGCTCGATCTGGGCGATGGACTCGGTCTCGGGGAAGAAGGTGGCGACGCCGTGGGCGCGGAGCGTCTCTTCGAGGGCGGGACCCGCCGGACCCCGAGCGCCAACGACGAGGGTGGGCTGCAGCGCGAGGATCGCCTCCACGTTCGGATCGGCATACCCGCCGACCGCCGGAAGACGCTTCGCCTCCGCAGGGGAGTCGCAGTAACGCGACCGGCCGACGAGCGCTGGACCCGCGCCGAGGGAGAAGACCGCCTCGGTGGTGCTCGGAGACAGGGAGACCACGCGAGGGGCCCCGCCGGGCGTGGTTGCGGCTTCCTCCTTGCGCTTGCCGCAGGCGGCGAGCGCGAAGGAAGCGAGGGCGAGGAGGGTCGAACGGCGGCTCTGGATCAAGCGACCATCAGCAGGCGCGTCGGCGCCGGAGCAGGGCGAGCGCGCCGACTGCTCCGCTCACGATCCAGGGAATCGGCTTGGTGGGGTCTTCCCCGGGCGATCCGACGCTGCAGAGCGCACCGCTGCTCTGTGCACTGGCGTCCTCGTCGCTGCGCGGGGTGGCCGACCTGGCGCAGAAGGCCTCCTCGCTCTCGGCGTCGGTGGCCGTCTTGCAGGTGTAGCCGCTCGGGCATGCAGCCAGTTCCGTGCAAGGCCGAGAGCAGTAGCCGTCGTGGCAGATGCCGCCAGCGCACGTTTCGTCGGATGAGCAGCTCGCTCCGGTGGGCGCCTCGTAGACGGGGTTGGTGGGGGTGCCCCGCGTCCATGGCGGTGCTTCGTAGCCCGCGAGCCCTGCGGCGTGGACGGTCTTCTCTTTCAGCCAGTCTGCCCAGGCGAACACGTGGGCGTAGATCGGGAGTTCGCATTCTGCGGCCCCCCGGGACGCGACCCCCACCACCCGGCCTGCGGCGTCGATGGCCGGTCCACCGGAGTCGCCCTGGCAGATGCCCGCGTCCCCCTGCCACTCCGCCGGGGTTGCGTAGAACGCGGGGCACGCCTCGGCGACGCAGGTGACGGTCAGCCCATCGCGCTGTCGTCGCGAGCCTGCGCCCGAGCCGAAGTCGTCCGTCGCACCGTATCCGAGCGCCGTGTACTGCTCGTTCTTCACGAGGGACTCGTCGACGCGCGGGGTGACGGGGACCGCCTCCTCTGCCGTGAGGGGTCGGTCCAGGACGAGGATCGCCACGTCGTCACCACAGACCTGGATGCGCCCCTCGGGCACGAGCACGTCACGCACGGCGACGTAGTCCTCCATCTCGTCGGAGAGGGAGGGCCGGGTCGTGACGAAGAACTGGCCCGGGCGGTAGGGCGCGCCGAACGTCGTGCGCCCGCAGGCAACCCCGCCGTTGACGTCGTTCTCGATGTCCGCGACGCAGTGCTGCGCGGTGAGCACGACGTTGGGGGCGATCAGCGTGCCGGTGCAGAGCGCGCTGTCCCGCTCGAAGAGTGCGAGGATCCCCACGATGGCGGGGTGCTCGTTCGTCTCGTAGCCGCCTCGAATTCCCTGGGACGACTCGCCGATCGACGGATCCTGCGTCGTGTCGTCGACGGCCTCGCCGACGCACCCGGCGAGGGACGCGGCGGCCATGAAGCAAAGGAAGGGACTGAGGGAGCGAGCGTTCTGCAAAAGTCCTCCACGGAGCAGCGCAGGCATGAAGCAGCGCCTGGCGTCGGGCGATTCTAGGGGGATGTCGGTGTCCGCGCACGCGCTTCCAGCCCGGCACCCGACGGTACGACGGTGTCGCGTGGGTCGTTGGCCGTCATGGCGCCGCCATGGATGCCGGCTCACGCTCACCGCACGATTCTGCCGCTACTTCGGTCGGCACGTTCGCTGCTGTTGCCTCGTGGAATGGCTGACCCCGTCCTGCTCGTCGGGCTCGCGCTCGCCAGCGGTGCCGCGCTGGCGCTGGCTCCCTTGCCCGCGGCCGTGGCTGCTGCGCTGTGCTGGCTCGCGTTGCGTTGGCGCGCCTCGCGCTGGTCGCTCGCAGCGGTGCTCCTCGCGCTCGTGTTCTCGGGCCTGCGTGCGCGCGCCGCGCTGGACGAGGCGGCAGCGCACTACGCTTGGACTGCTTCGCTGTTGAGCCCTCCGGCGCGCTGTGAGGTCAGAGGCGTGGTGATCGCGCCCCCGGTGCTGGTGGGGGAGTGGCATCGCAGCGCGGATGAGCCACCATCGGCGCGCATCGATGTTGCGCTGAGCGGAGGGAGCTGCGGCGACCGACCGCTGACGGAGCTCTTGCGGGTGCGTCTCTATGGCGCCCCGCTCGAGCTTTCTCGTGGAGACCAGGTGTCACTGGTCGTCGACCTCGCTCCCGTCCATCTTTTCCGGAACGAGGAGCTGCGCGACGCCCTCGCCGGGATTGCCCGGACGAGGATCACGGCGAGCGGGTCGGTGGTGGCGCTGGAGGTCGATGAGCGCGGTGACGGCGTGGGCGCCAGGATCGATCGCGCACGTGCAGCGGTCCGCGCTCGGATCCTTGCCACCTACCACCCGGACGCGGCGGCGCTCGGGCGCGCCCTCGTCCTTGGAGAGACGGATCTCGATCCGGATGACGAGACCGCGTTCCGTGACAGCGGGCTGGCGCATCTCCTCGCGGTCTCCGGGACTCACCTGGTCCTGGCCGTGGCAGGGCTGGCTGCCGTGTTGCGCGCGGTCCTGGTCCGGATCGAGTCCCTCGCGGCGCGCGTCGACATCGGTCGGCTCACCGCGACTCTCTGCATCCCCGCTGCCTGGCTGTATGCAGATTTTGCGGGCGGTGGTGGGTCGGCGATCCGCGCTGCCGCGATGCTGAGCTGCGCGATGCTGGCCCGCACGCTCGCTCTGCGGCCGGCGCCTGTCCGGTGTCTGGCGTGGTCGCTGGTCGGGGGAGGGCTGGCCGATCCGCTGGTTGCTTGTGATCTTTCCTTCTCTCTCTCCGCAGCGGCGACGGCTGGGTTGATCGCCTTGAACCGACCGCTCTCCGCCTTCCTCGTGCGCGGCCCGTGGTTGCTCAGGAAGCTGCTCTCGGCCGTGTCCACCACCCTCGCAGCGATGCTCGGCTGTACCCCGCTGCTCCTGTTGCAGGGAGGCAGCTTCCCGCTCCTGGGGATCGCCGCGAACGTGGTGGCGGCCCCGGTGGGCGAGCTGGCGGCGTTGCCGTTCTGTCTGGCGCACGCGGTGCTTCCCTGGGCCCCCGATGTGGAGCGAGGCACGGCGTGGGTGGGGTCGGGCGCTCTGCTCGTGGTGCGCGCGGTAGCCCGCGCCACGGCCCGCGTGGACATGGTGCTTCCTGCGCTCGACCCTTCACCCGCGCAGATGGCGGTGCTGGTGGTGGTCATCGTCTCCACCTGGGCCGTTCATGCCCGGTGGAAACGCTGGCTCACCTTGGTGCTCGGTGTTGCAGGGTGGCTCCTGCTCGAGATTCTGGCGGTCCAGGGGGGAGCTCCCCGCGCGCGGCTCCGGGTGACCATGCTCGACATCGGTCAGGGGGACGCGATCCTGGTGGATCTGCCGGAAGGCGGGACATTGCTCGTCGATGGCGGTGGCTTCATCGGGAGCCCGGTGGACCCTGGCGCGAGGGTGATCCGTCCGGTGCTCCGCGCAAGACGTCGCGACCGCGTGGATGTGGTGGTCCTCTCCCATCCCCACCCGGACCATTTCGGTGGGTTGCCGGCGGCGCTTTCGGGCGTGCAGGTCGGCGAGCTGTGGGACACGGGACAGGGCGAGAGCGAAGGTGCGGGGCCAGTCTATGCGGCCTTGCTGGAGCAGCTTCGAGGGCGCGGTGTGGTGGTGCACCGACCGGACTCGCTCTGCGGTCCACCGAAGCACCTCTTCGGCGCGACCGTCGAGGTCCTCGCCCCTTGCCCTGGGGTCGACACGGCGCGGAGCGCGAACGACAACTCGTTCGTGCTGAGGATCCAGTATGGCGCGCGCGCCGTGCTGCTCGTGGGGGACACGGAGCACGAGGCCGAGGACGTGCTGATCCAGCGTCACGGGGCGGGGCTACGGGCCGATCTGCTGAAGGTGGGTCACCACGGCAGCCGGAGTTCGACCCGCGCTCCCTTCCTGGACGCGGTGCGCCCGTCGCTTGCGGCCATCTCTTGCGGGGTGCGCAACCGGTTCGGTCACCCTCACCCGGAGACCAGGGCGGCGCTTGCGGCGGCGGGCGTCGAGGTGGTGCGCACCGACCGGGGCGGGGCGATCGTCTGGGAGACGGACGGAAGCACCGTCTGGGTGCGTCGGCCCGGCGCTCTCTCCGCGCGCCATCCACCGCGCGATGCCCGGTGATGCGTGCCTCATCGCACGCTTCCTCGCGTGCCTCATCGCCTCGCGCAGTCTTCGACCTCTCCAGGTCCTGGGTCCGCCTCCTCGCGTGCCGTGCTGGCGGGGAGAACCGCAGCGTCTGCGAAGCGAGCCGACGCGCGCGGAGCGTCGGGTGACACACGGTGGAAATCCAAGGCGCGGCTTGCACCGCAACGCCCGATGGAGGACCCTCCGCCCCGATGGCCCGTTCGAGCCCCCTGGTCAGCGCGATCCGGCGCCGGCTCGCCACCGAGATCGGTCGCATGGACAAGCATGCGCCCTTCCAGATCGCGCTGGCTTACCCATCTCCCTACAACGCCGGGATGAGCTCGCTGGGCTATCTCCAGATCTACAAGGCGATCCAGTCCGAGCCCGGCATGAGCTGCGAGCGCGCCTTCCTCCCGGACGACGAGCACGGAAGGGAGAAGCCGCTCACCTACGAGGGTCTCCGGCCCCTCGGCGACTTCCCCGTCATCGCCCTGTCGGTCGCTTACGAGCTGGAGCTGGCCGGTGTGGTGCGCCTGCTCGACGCCGCTGGCATCCCCGCGCTGCGCGAGGAGCGCGATCGGCGGCAGCCATTCATCATCGCCGGTGGCCCCCTCACGTTCTCCAACCCGCTGCCCCTCGCGCCGTTCGTGGACGCCATCATCATGGGCGAGGCGGACACCCTGGCCATCGACGTGCTCCGGGTCCTGCGTGACGCCACCTCCCGCGAGGACGCGCTCGACACCCTCGCGCAGATGCCGCACGTTTTCGTCCCGGAGCGGCATCCCGGCGGCGGCTGGCTCCCCACGGTGGCCCAGTGTGACGATGCGCTGCTCCCGGCGTGGGCGCCGATCCGCACGCCGGAGGCGGAGCTGTCGAACATGTTTCTGGTCGAGACCGAGCGTGGCTGCTCGCGCGGGTGTGCATACTGCGTGATGCGGCGCTCGACCAACGGTGGCATGCGCATCGTGCCCAAGGAGAGGATCCTCTCCCTGATCCCGGAGGACGCCAGGCGGGTCGGCCTGGTCGGCGCTGCGGTCAGCGATCATCCGAAGATCGTGGAGATCGTCCGTACGCTCGCCGAGCGTGGTTGCGAGGTCGGGCTGAGCAGCCTCCGCCCCGATCGGCTCAACGATGATTTCGTGGGCGCGCTGAAGCTGGCTGGCTACCGCACCCTGACCACGGCCATGGACGGGACGAGCGAACGGGTCCGCGAGTCGCTCGAGCGCCGCGCGAGGATCCGTCACCTCGAGCGGGCCGCGGAGCTGGCGCGCAAGCACGGCATGGCGCGGCTCAAGCTCTACTTGATGGTCGGCGTCCCCGGGGAGACCGACGCCGACATCGATGAGTGCGTCGAGTTCGTGACGGCGCTGTCACGGGTCAACCCGATCGCGCTGGGCATCGCGCCCTTTTGCCCGAAGCGCAACACGCCCCTGTCCGACGCCTCGTTCGCGGGGATCTCCGTCGTCGAGGCGCGGCTGGAGCGACTGCGACGGGGGCTACGCGGTCGCGCCGAGGTGCGCGCGACGAGCGCGCGCTGGGCCTGGGTGGAGGCCGTGCTCGCCAAGGGCGGCGAACCGGAAGGGCGCGCGGTGATGGAGGCGGCGCGAGCGGGAGGCGCATTCCGCGCGTGGCAGCGAGCATTCGCTGCACTGGAATCCGCGTCGACGGGATCGGAGGCCGCGCCGAAAAAGCGGCGCAGTCTTCCGCTGGCCGCGTCGAGCGCGGCGGCGTCTCGTCCTTGACGTCGCACCCGATCGCCGGTGTCCTCGGAGGTTACGAGGTGTAGTGCATGCGGCAGAAGGCATGGATCATCGGTGGCTTGCTCGCCATGGGCGCCATGGGTGGTTGCTCGGGGTGCGGAGAGGACGACAGCGCGAGCGGCGCCGCAGGACACGGCGGTGGTCATCAAGGCGGGGCAGGCCAGGGGGGCGAGGGCGCTGTGGGGCCTGGCGGTCAGGGTGGAGGCCTTCTGCCGGGCTGCCCCTCCGGGATCGTCTGTGGGGCAGGTGAGTGCTGCGCTGGCGGCGAAGAGTGTGTCGTCAACACGTGCCGCCCGACGTGTGCGTCCAGCGTCCGGTGCGGTCCCGATCTCTCGGTCTGCTGCTCCCAGGGCGAGTACTGCGTGGCTGGCGGCTGCGTTCCGCCGGGCAACCCGTGCGTCGAATGGGCCGATTGCGAAGAGGACGAGTTCTGCGAGCCGACCATCGGCGCCTGCCTCCCGCAGCCCGACGGCGAGCCGCTGTGCGAGTACAAGCCCCCCGTCGGGCCCCTCACCCCGACGCTGGAGTGGTCCTGGACCGACAGCCCGATCTTCCCGACGTACTACCAGGTCATCAACATGCCGGTGGTGGTCGACCTGGAGAAGGACGGCACCCCCGACGTGGTCATCGTCACCTCGACGGGCTACTCGACGGGCGGCATCGCCTACCTGCGCGCGTTGAACGGCCGTGACGGCGTCGAGAAGTGGGACGCGACTGCCGGCGTCTACCAGGCAGGCAACGAGGTCGCCCCGCGGGTGACGCCAGCGGCGGCCGACATCGATGGCGACGGCTACGTGGAGATCATCGCCGGCCGTCGAGGGGGTGGCCTCATCGCCTTCGAGCACGACGGCACCTTCAAGTGGCGCTCGACCCTGGCCGGCGGCATGACCCCGTGGTCGACGGTCCTCGAGTCGGCGACCATCGCCATCGCGGATCTGGAGGGCGACGGCACCGTGGAGATCGTCGTCGGAGGCGTGATCTTCAACGCCGATGGCACGCTCCGCTCCGACGGTGGGGTGTTCTTCGGGGCCAATGGCAACAACTACGGCGCCGTCAGCATCATCGCCGATCTCGACGGCGCGATGCCGCAAGAGGTGGTGAGCGGTCGCCGCGCCCTGCGCGCGGATGGCTCGACCTACTGGGACAACGGGCTGTCGGATGGCTACCCGGCCATCGCGGATCTCGATCTCGATGGCACCCCGGAGCTCGTCGTCATCTCTGCGGGGACCGTGCGGGTGCAGAGCCCGACCACGGGCCTCGTGCTCGCTCAGGCGGCGATGCCTGGCAGCGGGCTCGCAGGGCCCCCGACCATCGCCGACTTCGACGCCGACGGCGTGCCGGAGATCGCCTCCGCGAACGGCACCGCCTACGCCGTCTTCGAGTACAGCGCGAACCCTCCGGCGCTGACGCTGAAGTGGCAGCAAGCCACGCAGGATCAGTCGTCCAACCGCACCGGGTCGAGCGTGTTCGACTTCCAGGGCGATGGGGTCGCCGAGGTCGTCTACAACGACGAGTGCTTCTTCCGCGTCTACACCGGCATCGATGGCACCGTGCTCTACCAGGTCCCGAATTCGTCGGCGACCATCCACGAGTACCCGGTCGTGGTCGACGTCGACGGTGACAACAACACCGAGGTCGTGCTCGCCGCCAACGACGCGAACCACCAGAACAACTCGATGTGCCCGACGTATGCGTCCCTGGGCGCGACCCCGCGGCACGGCGTCTTCGTTTACGGTGACGCGGGCGACAACTGGGTCCGCACCCGCCGGGTGTGGAACCAGCATGCGTACCACATCACCAACGTCAACGCGGACGGCTCGGTCCCCTCGCCCGAGCCGGCGAGCTGGATCGGGCCGCAAGGCCTGAACAACTACCGCCAGTCCAGCCAGGGCGCTGGCGTGTTCAACGCGCCCGACCTGCAGGTGAGCCTGGAGGCCTCCCTCGCGCAGTGCCCCGCGGCGGTCGTGCTGCGCGCCTTCGTGCAGAACCAGGGCAGCCTGGGCGTGCCGCCCGGTGTGAAGGTACGCTTCTACCAGGGGGTCGACGACAGCGGCACCTTCGTCGGGGAAGCGCAGACCACGACGGCCCTCCTGCCTGGGCAGTACGAGCTCGTGACCATGACCTTCACCGTCACGAGCGCCGCCCAGGGCCTGTCCTTCTTCGTCGAAGTGGACAAGCCCGACATGGGCCAGGACGCCTTCAACGAGTGCCTCGAGGACAACAACACCGCGAGGCTCGACGGCGTCACCTGCCCGGCCGTGCAATAGCGCGGTCCGCGCAGTAGTCACCGCGGGAGCCGCGCGCTACCCTGCTCCCGCGTGAAGCCCGCGAAGATTCTGCAGCTCGTCTTCATCCTCGGCGCCGCGATCGTGATCTTCGGATTCGTTCGTGCCGCGAAGATCGATCACCGAAGGACATCGTGCACGGCGCTCTGTGCGCTCAAACCTACCTACGCGGGCCAGAACCGCATCGCGCCCGACTTCGAGCTGCCGGACATGAATGGCAGGAAGGTTCGCCTCTCCTCCTTGCGGGGAAAGACCGTCTTCCTCAATTTCTGGACGAAGACCTGCGCGCCCTGTCTCGAAGAGATGCCCGCGCTGGCCGATCTGGCGCGGGTCTCCAGGCACCGGAACGATTTCGTGGTGCTGACCGTCTCGACCGACGAAGGGCCTGACGCGGTGCGCGATGCCCTCAAGGTGGCCCTCGGCGGCGAGCCGCCCTTCCCCGTGCTCTTCGATCCGGAGTCCGCCGTCGTCGCAGACCGCTACGGGACCAAGCTCTTCCCCGAGACCTGGATCATCGATCCGGAGGGCATCATCCGGGCGCGCTTCGATGGCCCCCGTGACTGGGCTGGCGCGCTCGCCGTGGATGTCGGCGCGACGGTGTCACGCCCTGGATCTTGCCCGGTGGAGTTCTTCAAAGGCGCCCCGCGCGGACAGTTCGCTACGGTGTGCGAAGACGAGAGCTGATCCTGCCGACCGCTTGGCGTAGCGACCAAACCTCGATATGCATGGTCGCGCATGGCATCCCGTAAGCAGCGCGTAGACGACGGTCCCAGCGACGAAGAACGGATCAACGCGGCGCGGCAGGCCTTGCTCGAAGGCGTCGGCGCCGAGGTTGCAGCCTCGTTCCCCGGGATCACCCGGCTCGGGGGCCAGCTCATCGCGGCCCTGTACCTCGCCGACATCCCCCTCTCGATGGAGCAGCTCAGCGTCGAGCTGGGGCGCTCCAAGAGCAACGTGTTCGGCAACCTCCGCGGGCTGGAGGCTGCGGGGATCATCGAGCGGCGCCGAGAGCACGGTGCGCGCTTCGACACCTTCGCCCTCCGCGGCAAGTACCCCGATGTGATCATCGGCGCCTACGTGAGCCGCTTGCGCCGCGTCGTTCAGGACAAGCGCGCACTCTCGCGGCGCGCGCTGAACTTGCTCGGGGAAGCGCGCGGCGCCGAGGCCGAGGCGCTTCGCAGCCGACTCGGGGATCTCACCCGCAAGTACGACCTCTTCGCCGACCTGATGGAGCGCCTCTTGCCAAAGATCGACGGACCCGTCGATCTCGAGGCCCTGCTCGCGAAGATCCCCGACCCCGTGCTCCAGGCCTTCACCGCCGCCGCGAGTGCAGCGTGGGCCGCTGGCGAGGCGCTCGCGGTCGCGGCGCGCCTCGGCAAGCGCTCTGCGCGAACGCCGTAGCGCGAGACGGCGCGCGCCTCAGTTCGTGTTCATCTCCACGCGGAGCAGCTTGCGGCCGACGAACAGGTAGTCGCCGTGCTGGAGTTCGCGCTCGGCCTTGATCCGCACGTAGGTCCCGTTGCGGCTGTTGAGATCGGTCAGGCTGAACTTGCCGCCGTGCTCGTCGATGCGGCAGTGCGACGCCGACATGTAGAGATCGACGGGGAAGTTCAGGTCGCCGCCTTCGCGCCCGATCTGCAGCGAGCTCCCACGCGCGCACACGGTCATGCCGATCGCACCGCCTTGCAGGATCTGCGTCAGCCGGAAGGGGCTCGGGTGCTTGGGGGACGAGTAGAAGTAGGTGCCGTCCGTGTCCTGCCCGTCCGAGGCGCGGGGCGTCGGGTCGAGTCGAAACACCTGCTCTCCTGCGAGGAAGGTGTCGCCCGGCGTGATGTCCACCGTCCCCCGCACGCGGATGTACACGCCGTTCAGCGAGCCCTCGTCGCGAACGACGAGCTTCGCGTCGCGGTAGAAGAAGTTCGCGTGCTTCGGCGAGACGAACGGATCGTCGGGGAACACGATCTGACCATTGCGGCCGACGATGTGCTGCTCCGCCTTGAGGTGGTACGAGAGCCCGTCCATCCCCTCACCGCGGATCAGGATGAGCTTCGCCTTCGCCGGGTTCTGCATGTCCCCGAAGAAGAGCGTCTGCGCGTTGAGGATCTCGACCGGGACCGCGGTGCCACAGCGCCCGCAGAACTTGTGGCCTGTCGGGACCCCGCTCGAGCAGGAACGGCAGACGAAATTACGGGCTTGCTCCATGAGCTCCTCCTGAGAGAGATCGGCGAACTCGCTGCGAGGTGACTGTGCCTTCGCGTCATGCGCAGGCTGCTTACGGGGGACTTCCGTCTGTCCCGTTTCCTGCGGGTCGAAGCCGCTGCGGCTCGAGCGTTGAGGCGACGTGGTCCTGGACGCCCCCGTCGCCTGTGCGTTCTGGCGTTGAGGTGTGAACAGGGACAGATCGTTGGAACAGACCGGGCATCGCGTGGTGCTGATGGGGCTCCACGTGTCGCACTGGCCGCAAACGACGCCGATCTCGTGCTGCTGATGCTGCAACGGTTCCTCGGTCTCCGAGAGCCACGGTTCTAGACGTCCAGCCCGAGAACGGTCAAGCTTGGGCGTTCGGTGGCTCCAATTGTAGTTCTTGTTACATGAGTGGGACGGTGTTCCTCGTGCCGAAATTCCCACGGATCAACGCACGAAGGAAAATCGCCGGGCGGTATTTTCCCACCCCCCCTTCCCCCACAAGCGGAACACGATCTGCTGGCAGGTCGCCTGGGGCTGTGACCCGAAGTCGCGCGAGTCGTCGTGCAGGTTGCGGTTGTCGCTCAGCAGGAAGACCGTCCCTTCACGGACCTCGTGCCGGAGCTTGCGCTCGAGCGGACCTTTGGGGCTGTTGCCTCGGGTGTGCTTGCCCCCGCCCATCACCACCTCGTCGCAGCGGATCTCCACCTCGTTCCCCGTCGAGGGATGCTTGACGAACATCTTGGGCTCGGGGCAGACGCTCTCCGCATCGTAGCGGGTGCCGTTGACGGTGAGGCTGACGCCATCGACCTCGACCACGTCACCCCGGACGCCTGCGACGCGACCGATCACGTAACCCCCTCGGGCATCCGGGTCGGGACAGCGCGCGAGCTCCCCGAAGGTCGGGACGCCACGGGTCAGGGTCACGATCACGTCTCCGGAGGCCAGGGTCGGGGCGATGGAGGCATCGAGTACCGGATCCTCGGGGACCGTCCAGACGTCCAGGATCAGGGCGCGCAGGGCCAGCGCGATGATCGCCAGGATCCCCAGCGTCCATCCCAGACCTTTGAAGAGCTTCTGCATTGTACTTTCCGGCGCGGCGACGTCCGCCTGGCCTCGCGCGCTGAGAGCACGTGAGACTAGCGCACCCGGATGTCTCCTGACGATGGGAGCGTCATCGCAGAGACGCCGAGGCTCGAACGACGAAGGGCGTCACCCTCGTCCCGTCACCGCGGCGTCCTCGCTCGTGGGTCTTACCGGGCCGCGCAGCCACGGAAGGGGGGCAGCTCACTGGGGCTCGCCCCCCGCGCGATCTCCCGCGCTGCGGAGAACAGCTCGCGCCAGATGTCGAGCCGGGTGAAATGCGACGTGCCGACCGTGTTCTCGTCGGCGTCCATCACGCTGGCGGAGATCACCCCGACGACATCGGCTCGATCCTGGCTCAGCGCTGGGCCACCCGAGTCACCTGGACAGATCGAAGCGACGGCCACGAAGTGGGAGGGGGCGACCGCGTCCACGCCTCCGCCGATGCGCCTCACCCGCTGGATTCCATCAGGAGAGAGCGCGCATCGCCCGAAGCCGACGGGGATCACCTGCTCTCGCGACGCCGGTTCCTCTTCGAGCCTGGGGACCAGGGTCGGGATGCCAATGAGCCGACGCGACAGCACGAGGATCGCGATGTCCCCGTCTCCCGAGCTGTAGCCGCAGTCCGGCGAGACGATCTCCCGGACCTTCACTTCACCCCACGGCAGGTAGTCCCCCCCCAGCTCGACCGAGATCTGCTCTGGATCGACGTCACGCCGCAAGGTGCGCCCTTGATGGTCGCGCGCGGCGACGCAGTGGTGGGCGGTGAGGACCAGGTCTTCCGCGATGAGCGTGCCGGTGCAGGCGACCTCGCTCGCGATGCGTACGATCGCATCGTCGACATGGGCCAGCGCGATGGGCGGCTGGAACCGGAAGGGGCGCTCCTCCTGCTGCGTGTGCGCAGCGGGCATCGGTGGTGGCGTGTTCGTGGCGGCGCGCCCGCATCCCACCCCGGCGAGAGAGGACATGACGGCGACCCACAAAACGGCGAGAGCCCCGAGCGGCGAAGGCGCTGAGGCATCGGCATCGGACCGGCTCGGTTGCGGCTGTTCCACCCGGAGCGAACCCTCCCAGTCAGGTGAAGACGATCGCGGCCTCGCCCGGCGCCTGAAGCCACGGGCGAGATCTACAGGCTAGGTCAAAGCTCGAAGGCGCGCCATTGGACCGTGAAGAACGTGATGGCTTGGGTTTTATCGTCCCGATGGCGGCGATTGGTCCTCACGATGACATCCCCGCATCAGCGCATCGCCACCAGGGGGACCTGGCCAGCGCTGCGCTCGTATGCGGCCTCGATGCCGACCGGATCGTGCCGCGGATCCTCGATCCCTGCGGCGAGGGCCTCGCGAAGGAAGGCGACCTGACGGTACGTCTTCGCTGCGAGCCAGGCGGGGCAGGCGGCGCCGTCAGCGTCTGCATCTCCGAGCGCGCAACGCGTGTGGAGCTTCTCCGCCACGGCCAGCGCTTCGCGCAGTTGACCACGGCGAAGCAGGGCGCGGGCTTCCTGGTGGCTGACCTCTGGACGCACCCGAGCGTCACGTGGCGCCTTCTGGATCACGGCGGACGCCAGCCCTGGCTGGTCTCGCTCCAGATAGGCGGCGGCCAAGGCCGTGATGTTCTGGGCACTGGGGGTGTGCGCCGTCCGGGCTTCCAGCGCCGGGATGTCCCCCACACCGCCCCGCGAGGGGAGGACCTCCGCCGCCCGTAGACCCGGCCCGAACGCGGTCATCCAGGTGATCCCAGCAAGGACGCAGGCATTGGCGATGACGAACCCGAAGCGCATGTCCAGACCCTCCAGCAGCCACGCGACCGACACCGACCGTCGCGCGGGGTTCCGGGTTTCTCGGGGCAGGGAGAAAGAAAGTGGGAGCCTGTCCCACCTGAACTTCTGGGCGTGTGCAGGGCCCACGGCTCCTCCCTTCGGGTCGGCGAGGGGTTCCTGGTCGACGGGAGCCCTCGGTTCGGCGGGAGCCTTCTACTCGGCGGGAGCCCTCGGCTCGGCAGGAGCCTGCTACTCGGCGGGAGTCCTCGGCTCGGCAGGAGCCTGTCACTCGGCGGGAAGCACCACCAGGTCGTCCCGGTGCACGACGATATCGTCCTCGATGTCTGGCCGTTTCTTCCGGGCAATCCGTGCCGCATCGCTGGCAGAGAACCGGGCGAGCCCCCGCGCGATCTCCGTTCCATCCGGGTTGAGGATGGCGATGGCATCGCCGGGCAAGAAGGTCCCACGCACGCCGAGGACACCCACGGCGAGGATGCTCCGGTTGCTGGCGGTGATGGCGTCGGCGGCGCCCCGATCGACGAGGAGCGCACCACGAGGGCGGAGCGTGTAGGCGATCCAGTGCTTGCGCGCGCTGATGCGCTGAGGGACCGCGCCGAAGAGCGTCCCCTCCTCTTCGCCAGCGAGGACACGGGTGACGATCTGAGGTGCCTTCGCGGCAGCGATCACCACGTGCGCGCCGGCCAGGGTCGCGCGTCGCGCCGCCTCGACCTTGCTCGCCATCCCGCCCGTTCCCACCCCCGAGGTGGATTTGCCCGCCAGATGCCGCGCCTCCCGAGCCACACTGCGGACGAAGGAGACCCGCTGACCGCCGTCGTCGAGCAACCCCTCGACGTCGGAGAGCAGCAGCAACAGATCGGCGCCGACCAGCGGGGCGACCATGGCCGAGAGCTGATCGTTGTCACCGAAGCGGATCTCCTCGACCGCGACCGCATCGTTCTCGTTGATGATCGGCACGGCTCCCGCTTCGAGCAGCGCCTCGAGCGCCTCGCGGGCGTTGTTGGTGCGCGTCCGGTCGGCGAGGTCGGCGTGGGTCAGGAGGACCTGGGCCACCACCAGCCCCACCTTGCCGAAGGCCTCCTCGTACCGCTGCATCAGCACGCTCTGGCCAGCCGCCGCGGCAGCTTGCAGCCGCGCCATGTCCTTCGGGCGCGACTTGAAGCCCAGCTTGGTGACGCCGAGCGCGATGGCCCCGCTCGTCACCAGGACGACGCCGCGGCCGGCGCTCGCAGCGCGGCGCCCCGTGCCCTGGCGACCGCTGCGGAGCGCGCTCACTTCCGCTGCGAGCCGATCCCAGGCGTCCCCGGACAGGCTCTTCGAGCCGATCTTGATGACGACACGTTGGCAGCGGCGGAGCGCCGCGCGGATGGTCTGCTCGTCGGCGCCCTGGGCTGGCGCCGCGTGCTCCGCGTCATCAGTCACCGGTGGACGAGCTCCTCACGATGTCGTCGAACGCCGCGCTCAACCGGCGCTTCAGGTAGTCGGGCGCCGACGCGCTCCCGAGCAGCAGCGTGTCCACCCAGCGCGTGAACTCGTCCCGGAGATCCTCTCCTGCGGCAGGGAGCAACGCCGCGGCGGGGGTCAGGCTCGGGGACAGCGTCCGCGCGATCGCGCGGGTGATCAGCTCCCGGATCTTCCGCGCCTCGTCGGCATGGATCCGGATGGTCCCGGTGCGGCGAACGGTGGTGATGTAGCGGTCGAGCAGGTGCCCCAGCGCGTACACCTCGAGCCCGCGCACCGCCGCCGCGACCGAGCCGAGCGCGCGCAAGCGCCGGAGCAGCTCGAGCGCCACCGTCTCGGCGGCCTTGCGCAACGTCGCGTGACCCTCGCCTGGATCGGCCAGGATCTTCCGGGCGTCGGTGGTGAGGCTGAGGCCATGGCGGGAGACGATGTCGTGCACGATGGCTCCTCGCACGCGTGCGAGGAGACGAGCCGGCAGCACAGGGACAGGGACCGCGGCGGCGGCGACGGCGAAGCCGGTGAGGACGGCCAGGCGACCCTGCGGCGGTGTGATGGGAGAGGCGGCTGTGGCGACGGAGCTCTTGGTGACCATCGAGCCCACCGTACTACGCCGCGCGCTAGATGACCGGCACCATCTCCACGATCGGGGCGCGGACCTCGGCCGCGGCCTCGACGATCGCGCGGGTGGATGCCCCCTCGGGCAAACTCACCAGGAGCCGCCCTGCCCCGGCGCGGAGGGTGAGTCCTCTCGCAGAAAGCGCCTCCTGGAGTGACTCGGTTTGCCCTCGCACGACGAGCGCGAACAGCCGTCGTCCACCCGACGCGTCGGCGGGCGTACCAGCGAAGACCAGCTCCCCGGCCGAGAGCACCAGCAGATCACTCGCCCCGCCCACGAGCGCGCCGGTCGGCCCGGTCCGATCGAGTCTCCCCGTCGAGATCAGCGCGCGCCGCCCTCGGGTCGCCGCTGCGATCGCCGACAGCACGAACGCCGCGGCCATGCCGTCGAGGCCGGAGAGCGGATCCTCGAGCACGACCACCTCCGGTGACAGCACGATGGCAGCCGCCAGCATCATGGCGCGGCGCTCCGGCAGCGCCAGACCGTCCAGCCGCCGATGCCGTGCGTGCCCGAGGCCCACCAGCGTGAGCGATGCCGCCGCCGTGCCGCGCGCGACGAACGCCCCCGCGCCCCCGAGCCGCGCACTCCACGTCACATAGGCTTCAGCGGTCCACGCCGGCGGTAGCGGCGGATCCAGCGGCGCCACACCCATCACCGAAAGCTGCTCGGCGCGGCTCACGTCGCGACCCGCCAGCAGCAAGCTGCCCGCCACCACCCGCGCCTCCCCGGGCGCATCTCCAGGCGTGGCTTGCCCTCGCGGCATGAGCGGCATCCCCGACACCGCGGCGAACAAGGCCTGCGTATCGCCAGCGCAGAGAACCCGGTCGCCCCTGGCCACGAACGTGAGGCCCTCGAGCGCGACCACGTCATCGACCGAGACGCGCGCTCCGCGAGCTTCGAGCAGCGCGCTCGGCGTGGACAGCTGGATCACCGAGGTCACCGAGCGACGCCCTCAGGGCTCCGCGGGCACGGTCACCCGCCCGCCCATCGACGCTTCCTCCACCACCTCGATCCGCGCCAGTGGCCGGCTCGGCTCGAACACCAGGAAGGGCGACAGCGAGCGCGCGATGTCCAGCAGCGCGGGTGGCATCGCCGCCACGGGGCCGAGCCCTTGCGCCGCAGCGCCCGCCGACACCCCCGCCAGCTTGAGCGCGAGCCCGAGCAACCCTTCGTCTTCCTCTGGCAGCGCCAGCACCTGCGCATCCTCGCGCAGCCCACCCAGCTCCCGCGCCTCGGCCAGCGCCTCGCGCAACCCCCCCAGCTTGTCGACGAGCCCTCGCTCCAGCGCTTGCGCCCCCGTCCACACCTGCCCCCGCCCCACGGCGTCGACCTGCTCCGGCTTGAGCTTCCGCCCCTCCGCCACCCGCCCGATGAACGTGTCGTAGAACTGCTTCACCTTCACCCCGAGGATCTCCCGCTCCTCGTCGGTGTACGCCCGGAAGAACGACTCGGCGTCCGCGCGTGGCGACGAGCGATACCCCTCGGCCTTGATCCCGAGCTTCTCCAGCAGCCCGCTCACATCGACCTTGCCGTAGTAGATCCCGATCGACCCCGTCACCGTCGCGCGGTTCGCGTAGATCGTCCCTCCCCCGACCGATACGTAGTAACCCCCGCTCGCCGCGCTCGAACCCATCGAGACCACGAGCGGCTTCGCCCGCGCGGTCAAGATCACCTCGCGCAGGATCACGTCGGCGGCCAGCGACGAGCCCCCGCCCGTCTCCACGCGCAGCACCACCGCGCGCACGCTCCGGTCCTCCCGCGCCTTCTTCAGCGCCCGCGCCACCGTGTACGAACCCGAGAGCCGCACGCCCACCAGCGGAATGTTCTGGCTCTCCCCGTCGACCATGTCCCCGTCGACGTAGACCATCGCCACCTTCGGCTCGCTCCCCCACCGCTCCGGCGCGTTCTTCGGCGGGCTGTCGTCGACGACCGACACGCGCGCGCCCATCACCTCTTCCACCACCTTGTCCAGCTCGTCGTCGTACGCGAGCAGGTCGATGAGCCCCGCCTCCTTCGCCTCCCGCGCCACGAACGGCCCTCGGCTGATCCGCCGCGACAGCTCCTTCTTCGGGATGCGGCGGCCACCGCCCACGTCGTGTGCGAACACATCGCTCAGCCGATCGACGAGCTGCTGATGATCTTCCGCAGCGATGGGTGTCCCCCGCGGCAGGGCCAGCTGCTCGGCGGCGAGCTTGTGCGCGCCGATGCGAACGAAATCCGCCTGCACGCCGAGCTTCCGCAAGAGGTCCCCGAAGTAGAAGTACCGCGTCGACAGGCCCGCGAAGCGCAGCCCCCCGGCGGGGTTCATCGCGATCGCGTCCGCCTGAGAGCACACGTGCAGCGAGCGACCCCCGGCATCTTCCAGGTGGCAGATCACCTTCTTCCCGCGGCTCCGGAGCAGCCGCAGCGCATCCCCGAGTTCTTCCGCGTGCGCCGTGGAACTCGCCGGCTCCGAGCGGACCACCAGCGCCACCCCGTCCACCTCGCCTGCGTCGGCCAGGCGCCACAGCTTCTGCAAGAGCCGCGTATGCGCGCGTGCCCCTGGTGTCGCGTCGATCCGCACCTTCGCCACCCGCCGCGTCGCCAGCACCCCGGGCTCCCGGTACGCGCGCAGCGCCGCGCCCACGTAGAACCCCGACCCGCCACGGGTGTACGCATCGCCGAACACACCACCGCCGAGCACCTGCAGCCCGGACACGTTCACCTCGAGCCCGGCCATCGCTGCGATCCCCGGACGCGCCGGGCCCGTGAGATCCCGCAGCGCGATCTCGCCCCGCAACCGCCCCACCCGCGGCACGTCGACGCCCATCGTGAACCGCGGCGACACCTCTTGCGAGCGCTCGAAGTACGTCGCCTCCGCGCCCAGCTCCAGCATCCGCCGCCCCAGCGGCCGGATCGCCACACCGACATCGTAACTTCGCTCGATCGCTTGACCCAGCCGGTTCTGTGGCTCGTTCCAGTCCCGGGCGACCGCAGAGATCGACAGGTGAGGCAGCGGCCGGAGCGTCAACCCCGTCGTCACGGAGAAGTGCCCGTCGAGGGCCAGCGCTCCGGAAGAGCCCCACCCCAGTGTCGTTCCGATCGAGAAACTGTCGCTCGCGCGCAGCGCCAGCCCCCAGCGCACCCACCGGTACGGCGCATCGAACGGCGCGGGCGCTGCGTCCGGCGGATCGAGCAGATCGAGCCGCAGCCCGGTGCTCAGCGCCCAGAGCGGCAGCCCCAGCGAGAACGAGTGCCCTGCCGCCGGGATGGGCGAGGAAGACCCTGGCCGCACCCACATCCAGCGGAACTCCGGCGCGGGCAGGAACGCGAGGTTGGCGGGATTGACGGCGATTGCCGACGCATCGTCGCCGCCCGCCAGCGAACGGCCTGGATCCGGCACCGCCTGAGACGCCCGCTCCGGCGGCGCTGCGACACTGGAGACCGAGACCAGCGCCGACGAAGCGCAGGCCGTGACGAGAAGCGCGAGACGGTTCCTCATGATCATACGACAGCAAGCTCCCGCAGCGTGTCCGCCTCGGCGTCGTAGGTCTTGCGCACCTCGACGAGCGCCATGCGCTCGACGAGCGCGCCGATCATCGACAGCCGCACGTCGAGCATCCCCTCCACGCTCCGGCGGGTCCGACCCCCGGGGAGCGCTTCCAGCCGGTACGTGCCCTCGGCGCGGAAGTGATCCTTCCAGCGCTCCCGGCCTTTCTTCTCCCCCGAGCCGGCGCTCCCCTCCAGCGCGACCGGCGCGATCCGCCACGACGAAGCGCCCCCGGCCAGCTTGTAGTGAAAGATCTCGTCCCAGGCCATCGCGTCCCGGGCCAGATCGTATCCCTTGAACACCGACAGCGGCGCCGCGGCCTGGAAGCGGAGCACCCGCCGCATCTCCCCTTCGTGGATCGCGTGCTCGACCGTCACGACGCTCTCCAGGCTGTTGACCCGCTGTCCGAGCCTCGGACCCAGCTCGGGAGACAGCAGCGCCAGCGAGACGGCGTCGAAGGGAGCGTCGAGCTCGTGGACGATCGAGAACCGCACGCGGCAGCTTTACCACGGGCCGCGGCCCGAAGCGCCCTCGCGCGTCACGGTCCACCCGCCCTCCGAGCGCCGACCGACCCTCGCGACGTCCGTCACGACGTCAGCGCGGTGCGGGGCGCAGGTCGTCCATCGTGCCGATGTTCCCGCTCTCGGTCAGGAAGTACCAGAGGTCGGGGGGCGGGAGCGTCCGTAGCCTGTCCAGATCGGGCACACTGGACAGCGGGATGATCTCCGTGCCCTTCTCCGCGTCGCGACGGAAGATGCGCACCTCCTCGGGCTTGACGTGCCCGAGGACCCACGGGCTGTGCGTGGTGAAGATGACCTGCCGGGGCCGCACCCCGACCTCGCCCTCGGACACGCTCCGGAGCAGCGCGATCACCGCCTCCAGCCGGCTCGGGTGCAGGCCGTTCTCCGGCTCCTCGATGAGCAGGATGTCGGGCGTCGCGCCGTAGGTGAGCATCAGAAAGGCAGCGAACAGCAGCGCCCCCTCCGACGCGCTCGACGCCGGGACGGTCACCGGCGGCCTCGTCCCGGCCAGGATGAACTCCACCGCCTTGCCGAACCCGTTCGACAAAGGGACGGCCCGCATCGACACCCCGGCGAGCGTGGGGATCGCCTCCCGCAGCCCCAGCTCGAAGGCGCGCAGCGTCGCGCGGTCGGGGCCGGTGAGCAGCGCGTCCAGGGCGGCGGCGAAGTTGTCACCGGACGACGAGATCTGCGGATCGGCGGCGATGGGCGCGACCCGCCGCAGCGCGCGCGGGTCGAACCTGTATTTGCCCACCGAGGTGAACCCTGCCACCAGCGGCGCGAGTTCGGGCTGGCTGCGCAGCGACGCACGCAGCCGCGTCTCGCGGGGCGTCGCCGCGGAGGCGACCAGGTGCACCGGGTGGAGCGGGAGCTTCTCGAACCGCACGTACGGCCCAGCGCGCACCGCCAGCTCGTAGGCGAAGCGCTTGCCGCGGCTGTCGCCCTGGACCCGCCACACCATCGAGCGCGCCACGTTGCGCTGCCACACCAGCTCCTCGAACGGCGTCGGCCCGTGGGAGCCTTCGGTGACCAGACTCTCCGGCAGCGGCTCCCGCGCCGTGCGCCCCAGGGTGTAGATCGCGTCGAGCAGGCTGCTCTTGCCGCTGTCGTTCGACCCGATCAGGACGGTGAAGGGCGACAGCGTGGTCGTCACGTCCTGCAGGCACCGGAAATTGCGCACGGTGAGCTGGGTGATCATCGGGTCCCTTCGCCTGCCTTTGCTTGGATGAACGGCGGCCTTGCCGCAGTGAAGCGCACACCGCGCGCTCGCGGCAAGCGATCCCGTTCGCGGCGCCCCCTGCTGGTATGGCAGCACGCCACGCGCCCCATCGCACGCCCTCTTCGCCGTCGCCTGCGCGACCTCGCCACGCGCTGGTCGTCCCGCCGGGCCCACGCGCCCCGCCGGCCTCGCATGCCCCGCCGGCCTCACGCGCCGCGCCGGCCTCACGCACCGCATCGGGCCCACGATCCATGGGGCACATCGCGTGGATCCGGACGCGTCGCGCCGTGGGGCGGACGCGCCCCGCCGCGTCCCTTTTGCGACGGATGGCCGGGACGCATCGCGCGATGGCTTGCCGCGCTCGGCCGAGCCGCGTAGGACGCGCGGCAGAGGAGGATGACCGTGCCTGACTTGCGCCGGGAGAACGTCGGCCGTGCACGCTCGGCGGCGCTCATCGTGAGCTTGATCGTCCACGCCGTATCGTCCACGGCGGCATTCGAGGTCCAGGCGGCGACGCCGGCCGACGCTGCCCCCCGCAAGGACGACGCTCCAGGCGGGAAGACCAAACCCGCGGCGCCGCTCCCTGCGGGCGACATCGCCTCCCTTCAGCGCAAGCTCGCCAGCACCGACGCCGCGGACGTGGACAGCGCCCTGCTCGACGCCCAGTCGGCAGGGCCTTCGGCTGCGGCGCTCGCGCCGTCCGTCGAGGAGCTTCTCCGGCGTGGCGCCACCCCCCCGCTCATGACCGCGGCCGTGAAGACGCTCGGCGCCCTCGGCCAGGTCACCTCGAGCGCGGTGATCCGCCCCTACGTACGCCATCGCGTCCCCAGCGTCCGCCACGAAGCCGCGCGCGCCCTCGCCTCCACGAAGGGCCCTGACGCCCTCGCCGCGCTCCGCGACGCCCTGCGCAGCGGCGATCCCGTCTTGCGTGGACTCGCCGCCAGTGGCCTCGGCCAGCTCGGATCGCGCGACGCCCTGCCCGAGCTCTTCCTCGCGCTCGACCGTGACGTCCCGGGCTCGGCGGCAGCCATCGGCCTGCTGTGCGACCCGCCAGCGTGCCGCAAGCTTCTCGCCAAGATGGGCTCCATCTCCTTCGACACGCTCACCAGCGGTCTGGAGCGCTGCCTCCTGCGCCCGACCGCGCTCCCCGAGCCCGTGCTCCTCGAGATCGTCGAGCGCGTGCGCAACCTCGCCACCCCGCACGCGCGACGCTTCCTCGTCGACGTGGACGCCCGCTGGCCTTCGGCCGCGTCGTCGCGGATCAAGGCGGCCCTCGAGGCCGCGATCGCCGCCATCCGCGTCGAGTCCACCCCGTCGGAACCCGAAGGGGCGCCCGCGACCGACACCTCGGAGACCTATCCGTGAGCACCACCGCCTGGCTCAGCGGCATGATCCTGGCCGTGGCCGCGTCGAGCTGCGGCGGCGGCCAGACGCAGGGCGCCGTCTTCGACCCGCTCTGGGCCGACGACAATGGCGCCGCGATCACCAAGCTCCAGCAGCAGATCGCCCGCGCCCCCCTCGCCCGTGGCGTCGACGTCGCCGTGGGCGTCGCCAGCGAAGGCGGCCGCACCGTGCTCCTCGGTGCTCCCCTCCGCGGCGGCGACCCCTGGCGCTTCGAGCACGCCCTCGACACGCGGCCCACCGTCACCGGCACCGTGGTCATCGGCTTCGGCGACCGGAAGCTCTTCGCGCTCGACGCCGCCACCGGCAAGCTCCTCTGGACGCGCCTCGTCCAGGGGCGCCTTCGCGCCGCGGGCGACGACGGCCACACCACCGTCATCTCCATGGAGCCCCGCACCGGCCGCGGCAGCGTGCTCTTCGTCGTCACCCACGAAGGCGAGGTGCTCCGCCAGATCGAGGACGAGCACGACATCGGCGTGCCCGCCGTCGCTGGCCGCTATGCCTTCCTCCCCTGGCAAGGCCAGTTCGTCACCGCCCTCGACCTCCTGCGCGGCAACGAGGCAGCGCGCGCGCTGCTCCGCACCGAGACCAGCCGCGCCTTCGCCGTGGGCGGCGCCCTCTTCTTCGGCGGCGCCGCCGTCACCCGCTTCGACGACAAGATCGGCCTCGGCGCCCAGAACAAGGCCACCACCGTCGCCTTGCCGTCCGTCGAACTCCCGGGCGTTCCCCAGTGGATCCCCTCGGGCACCGAGGTCATCTCCCCCCGCACCTCGGCCCTCGACAAGACCCGCATCTACGCCCGCCCGAGCGCCACGGGCCCGGCCGGGATCGTCGGGGATCGCTTCGCCGCCACCTACTTCCGCGTCGTCACCGGCCTCGACGCCCGGAGCGGTGGCCTCGCCTGGGTCAACGTCGGTGACGCCGACTTCATCGGCGGCGCAGCCTACGACGGCGGCTTCGTCCTCTGCGACGACCGCGGTGACATCACCTTCTTCGACGCCGCGCACGGCGCCGCCTCCGCGCGCCTCTCCCTGGGCGCCCCCCTCCGCTCCTGCGTGGTCCAGGCCGACGGCATCAAGATCGCTCCCCGGCCGAGGAACGAACCGCTCTGGAAGCAGCTCGAGCAGGTCGTCTCCTTGCCCGACGCCGAACTCGCCGCCATCCAGCGCTTCGTCTTGCGCGAGCTCGCGAAGCAGCCCGAAGAAGAGGTCACCTCCGTCCTGATCAACGTGGCCAGCCAGGGCCGCGGCGCCACCGCCCTCCACGACGAGGCCCGCCGCGCCCTCGCCCAGCGCCGCAACGGCGGGAAGTTCCTGCTGAAAGCCCTGGAACGCCGCGTCGACTTCCTCGCGGGGAGCTTGCGCGCGCCGCCGGTCGGCCCCATCGCCGAGGCCCTCGCGGCGATGAAGGAGAAGAAGGGCGCTCCGCTGCTCACCGAGCACCTCCTCGACCCCGAGACGAGCACCGCAGATCTCGGTCAGGTCGCCGCGGCCCTCGCCGTGCTCGCCGGCCCTGCCGAACTTCCCTCCCTGCGCACCTTCTTCGCCATGTACCGGGGCGTGAGCGACGAGTCCCTCGACCCAGCCCTCGCGCAGGTCTCGGACACCCTCCGTCGCCTCGGTGCCGTCGAGCTGCTGACCCGCGCCGTCACCGACCCCTGGACGGCCCCCGCCCTTCGCAAGCACCTGGAGGCCTCGGGGGCCTCACCCGCCCGCAAGCCCTGACGCTTTCCCGCCCGCGAGCCCTGACGCGTCCCGCCCGCGAGCCCTGACGCTTTCCCGCCCGCAAGCCCTGACGCTCTATCGATTGGGCTCGTCGCGTCGAGACGCTTCGTCGTCCTCGACGGCGAACCGCATCCCACCTTCGCCAGTCCGCGCTTCGCCAGCCCGCGTCTCACCCGCCCGCGTCTCACCCGCGCGTGCTTCCGCGTCCCGCGCCTCCGCGTCCCGCGCTTCCGCGTCCCATGCCGCTCCGTCGGCCGGGCGCTGGCGCTCCCACAGCGGAGCCCCTCCATCCGGCGGGTGCGCAGGATCCAGCGTCTCGCCGCTGTCGCGCTCCTCGCCCCCGAAGCCGCCGAAGCCGCCGAAGCCCGCTTCGCCTGGCGCTTGCCGCTTCTTCAGCTCGTCGCCCAGCCGGCCGACCACGTTGCTCGCGGCGCGCACCAGCTCGCGCCCTGCGTCGTCGAGCGCGCGTCCCACCTGCGTGCGATCCAGATCCTTGCGCAGTCCGTTCGCCGTCGACCGGGCAGCACGCCAGAGCAGGCCGAGCCCTTGCTTCAGGTCGTCCTTCGGGTCTTCACGCTCGTCGCGGTCGTCGCGGTCGTCCCGGGTGCTCATCGATCGCATCTATGCGGCCGCCATCGCCGCGCCGCAAGGAGCGTTCAGGCCGCCGTGCGCGCGGGGGACTTCACCCCGCGCCCCTTGCCCGGCGCGCCACCGCCCGTGGTTCCTGCGCCGCCTGCCCCGCCCGTCCCCGACCCTCCGAGCTTTCCTGGTCCCGGCGGCGGGGTCATGCTCGCGGGCTTGCCGCTGCTCATTCCGCTGCTCGGTGCCTTCGGCGCCATCGACCCGCTGCTCGCGCTCGGCGTCGCCACTCTCGGCGTCCCCAGTGTCCCCTGCACACCACCGCTCGACCTCGGCGCCATCGACCCGCTGCTCGACCTCGGCGCCATCGACCCGTGGCTGGCTCCCGCCAGGCTCGGCGCGGCCTTCTCCTTCGGCGCGGCCTTCTCCTTCGGCGTGGCCTTCTCCTTCGGCGCCTCCGCCCCGTGCCCGCGCAGCGCCGGCGACCACGCCGTCGTCCGGTTCCGGCCCGACCGCTTCGACGAGTACAGCGCCTCGTCCGCCGCCTTGAACAGCTCGTCCCACGTCGAGCCCGCCTCCGGGAACGTCGCCACCCCGACCGAGCACGTCACCTGCACCGGCACCGCCCCCTCCTTGCCCGGCGTGTGGAACGTCGCCCGCTCCAGCTCCTCGCGCACCCGCTCCGCCAGCAGCATCGCCCCCCGCGCGTCCGTCTCCTCGCAGATCACCACGAACTCTTCCCCACCGAACCGTGCCACCGCGTCCGTCGTCCGCTTCGCCTTGCGCAGGATCTCCCCGAGCCCCTTGATGATCACGTCGCCCGCGTCGTGCCCGTACGTGTCGTTCACCTTCTTGAAGAAGTCGATGTCCGTCACCAGCACCGACAGCCGCCGCTGGAACCTGCGCGCCGCCGTCAGCTTCTGCTCGGCCATCTCCAGCATCGCCCGCTTGTTCAGCAGCCCCGTCATCCCGTCCGTCGTCGCCAGCTCCTCCAGCCGCCGCAGCATCCGCGCGTTCGACAGCGACACCGCCATGTGGCTCGCCAGCACCTCCAGCGTCCCCCGCACCGAGTCGTTGAACGCCGAGCGACGCCGCGACCCCAGCACCAGCGTTCCCAGCGGACGATCGTGCACCAGGAGCGGCATCACGTAGATCGACGGCATGCTCGGCGGCGAAACCCGCCGCGTGAACACCACCTGCCGCTTCTCGTCGTACTCCCCCCGGTACGGCAGCGGATGCCGGTTCTGCAGCGCCATCGACACGAGCCCCGCGTTCTGCCGGAACCGCTGCCCCAGAAGCTCCTCCACCCCCTCACCGCTCGCCGCCCGGATCTCGTGGTGCCCGCTCCCCTCGTCGAACAGCGTCACCGCCGCGAAGTCCACCGACGTGATCTCCCGCGCGCTCTGCACCCCCGCCTCGACCACCTCGCCCTCGGTCGTCGCCCGACCCAGCGCCTCGGCCGCGCGGTACAGCTTCCCCTGCTCCGCCTTCGCCCGCTCGAGCTGCACGAACACCCGCTCGTTCTGGATGGCCCGCACCGCGTAGCGCGCCGCCTCCTCCACGAGATCCACTTCCTTCGGCAGGAACGGCCGGTCTTCCACCCGGTCCACCACCAGCACCCCGCGCACCCGACCGTGCTCGAACACCGGCAGCGCGCACACCGCCCGCGCCGGGCACGCCCCCTCGTAGTACGGCAGCTTGTACCCGGGCTTCAGCCCACCCACCACCACCGGCGCCCGCTGCGTCAGCGCCGCACCGAACACCCCGTCGCCTGCGAGGAACGGCCCCTCCAGCAGATCCGTCGCATCGCTCGCCAGCTCGCTGATCCGCAGGTGCGTCCCCGCATCGTTCTGCCAGAGCAGCATCGCCGTGTGCAGCCGCAGCGACTCCCGCAACAGCCGCAGCGCGAACAGCACCGACTGATGGATCTCCTCCACCCCCGAGCGCACCAGCCGCTCCACGTCCGCGCTCGTGCTCGTGCTCGCGCCTCCGCCCGCCGCCTTCTCCGTGGTCGTGATCTCGGCCTCTCGCTTCTCGGCGGCCGGCGTCACCGACGGCGCCCCCAGCAGCCGGTAGCTCCGCGCATCATCGCGCAGCCGCTCGATCTCCGCCTGCAACCGCCCCCGCGACATCCGCCGCACCCGCCCCAGCTCCGCCCGCAGCACCGCCGCGTTCAGGAGCGCGAACACCCCCATGAACCCCAGGTGCGGCACCATCGCCAGGCCCAGCTCCCCGGCGGCGCCGCCCGTCACCCACCGCACCCCCACGTCCAGCGCACCCGCGAACAGCACCACCCCGATCGACGACGCCGGCCGCGCGAACGCGCTCACCAGCGCGATCACCACGTACATCGCCGCCTGCGCCCGACCATCGAGCGTCCCCTCGATCCGCAGCACCGCCCCCACCGTGGCGATCACCAGCAGCGCCCCGATCTCCAGATCGAGCAGCGCGGCTCCTCCCGTGCTGCTGCCCTTGCGCGCGCCAGCCGACGTGGGCGGCGCCACCGCCACCGCCCGTCGCGCTGCCACCCGGTGCGCGAACAGCAGCCCGAGCCCGATCGCCGCGACCGCCGCGTACGGCGTCGCGAGCGGCTCCGACGCATCCAGCAGCAAAAGACCCGCGAGACCCAGCGCTCCCAGCAGCGCCGCGGCCCTGCGTGTCGCACGTCGCACCGACACGATCGCCTGCACCAGGTTGGCCATACGGAGGGATCGCCCGTACCAGAGACCTCGGATCGGGGACCACTTCTCGACGAACCCCGACGCGACCACCACGCTCGGAGCCGCGAAGAAGCGCGCCCTCTGCCCAGCGAATGGGAGATGATCTCCCACCCATGCGCCTCGGCATCCGGCTCCAGCTCCTCCTCGCTCTCGGCGCCTTGCTGGTGCTCGCCTTCGTCCCCCTCTTCTTCGCCGTGGCCAGCCTCACCCAGGCCACCCTGGAGACCGCCCGCGAAGCCAGCGCCCGCGCCCTCGGCCGCGCCGTCGCTGGACACGTCGCTGCGGCTGGCGCCGCGCACGTCCCCGAGCCGCTGCACTCCCTCCTCGACGCCCAGCTCGGCCAGGAAGGCGTCGGCGCCATCGGCGTCTACGCCACCGACGGCACCCTCCTCACGAGCGCCGGCGCGCGCGACAGCACCGCCGCCTTGCCATCCCTCCTCGATCCCGCGGCCGAAGCCGTCACCCCCGTCCCCACCCCGCGTGGCGACGGCCTCCTCGTCGTCGTCCCTGCCCCGCTCGCGGGCGCCGTCGCCGTGCTCATGCACATCGACCCCGCCACCTCCACCGCACCGAGCGCTCCCCTCGTGCGCCTCGTCGCCCTCTACACCGGCGTCGTCGCCCTCGCCCTCCTCGTCGCCGCGTACATCGTCATGACCCGCCTCGTCGTGCGCCCCATCGATCGCCTCGCCAGCGCCGCCGAACGCGTCGCCTCCGGTGCGGCCGGTGCGCGCAGCCTCGACGCCCCGCGCACCGGCGCGCGCGAGCTCGTCGACCTCGGCAACAGCCTCGCCCGCATGACCGAGCGCCTCCGCGCCGACGAAGAAGCCCTCCGCGCCAAGATCGCCGAGGCCCAGCGCACCGCCAAAGACCTCCGCCGCGCCCAGGAGAGCCTCATCCGCAGCGAACGCCTCGCCTCCGTGGGCCGCCTCTCCGCCGGCCTCGCCCACGAAATCGGAAACCCCCTCGCCGCCATCCTCGGCTTCCAGTCCCTCCTCCTCACCGGCGGCCTCCCGCCCGACGAAGAGCGCGACTTCCTCCAGCGCATGCAGCGCGAAACCGAGCGCATCCACCGCATCCTGCGCGACCTGCTCGACTTCGCGCGCCCCGCGAGCGACGTCCTCGCCCCCTCTGCACTCGGCCCCCGCGGCGCACGTGGCACTCGACACGCGCACGGCGCTCGACACGCGCACGGTCCCTCCGACGCCTCCGACGCCTCCGACGCCTCCGACACTTCCGACGCTCCCAGCAGCCGCAGCCCCTCCAGCGCGCTCTCCCGCCGCGGCGCCCAGCACGCGACCCTGATGCCAGCGCGCCCCCCCAGCGGCTCCATCGCCGAGGCCATCGCCGACGTCACCTCCCTCGTCCAGCCGCAGAAGGCCCTGCGTGACATCACCCTCGCGCAGGAGATCGCTGCGGCGCTCCCCCCTGTCCCGCTCGCCCACGAGCGCCTCGTCCAGGTCTTCCTGAACCTCACCATGAACGCCGCCGACGCCGTGGCCGCACGCTGGGGCGATGCCCCCGGAGGCCGCATCACCCTCCGCGCCGCGCTCATCACCTCCGACGTCGCGCTCTCCTCCGAAGCGTCGAGCCCCACCGAAGGCGAACTCACCGACGGCGAACTCACCGGCGGCGTCCGCATCGAGGTCGAGGACAACGGCGCCGGCATCGCGCCCGAGATCCGAGATCACCTCTTCGAGCCCTTCGTCACCACCAAGGACGTGGGGCAGGGGACCGGCCTCGGACTCGCCGTCTGCCGCGGCCTCATCGACGCCGCGGGCGGCACCCTCACCGTCGACGACGTCCCCGGCGGCGGCGCCCGCTTCGTGGTGTGCCTGCCGCGGACCCCGGTGGAGCCCTGATACCTGGATGACCGACGCGCTTCGCCCCACCGCGCGACGCTGGCGCCGCAGCTCGGTTCAACAGGTGCGTCAGTTCGACAGGCGCGTCAGTTCAACGGGCGCGTCAGTGCAACCGGTGCGTCAGTTCAACAGGTGCGCGCGCTGGGGCCAGGGCTGACGACCCCCGATCTGCTCCAGCTCCTTGCGCAGCTCCTCTGACGGCGAGAGCACCTGGATGCGCTCGAGCACCTCGCGCAGGCGCTCCGGGTCCTGCCGTTTCGAGTAGATCGCCCGCAGGTTGCTCAGCATCCGCACCAGGATCTGCCGCTTGCTGGCTGGCTGGAGCAGCCGCGGATCCGGCTCCTGGTTCGAGCCCGTGGCGCGTGCGGCGAGCGCCTTCAGCTCCTCGCGACCGAGCAGCCGACCCTCGAACGGATCGATGAGGAGCGCCCGGTTGCTCAGCGCACCGCGCCCGCTGCTCGGGAGCGCCGGCAGTGGCGAACGCACCAGGAAGTGACCCGGGAACGACACCCCGTGCGCCGTGATCCCCGCGCGCCGGCACACCTCCAGCAGCACGATGGCCAGCGTGATCGGGATCCCGAGGTGCCGGTCGAGCACCTGGTTCAGGTAGCTGTTGCGCGGATCGTAGTAGTCCGTCGAGTTCCCGCGGAACCCGTGCTGCCCGTAGATCACTTGCAGCACGTGCTCCACCGGCGCGCTCCCGACCGTGGCTTCGGTGTGATCGAGCGGCTGATCCAGCGCTCTCCGCACATCCGCGCCGAGGCGATCGAGCATCGCCAGGTAGCGCGGTACCTCCAGACCGGGGTGCTCTGCTTCTGCGATGAGCAGCGCCGCCTCGGCCAGATCGATCTCGTCTTCGGAGCGCGCGATCACGTGCGCGAAGAGCGTGAGGTTCACAGGCGCTTCCATGGGCCACAGGAGCGTAGCGCCTCCGCGCCTCGCGGGCCACGCACCACGCTGCATGAGCCCACGGAACGAGTCTCCGAGCCGCATGGCGGAAAGCGTGCAAGAACCAGCACATCATGCCCCCGGTTCGTCCCGGGTCCTTGGCAGCCCGTGCCCTCGTGTCGGGCCCGGCACCAGGTTCGTCCCGGTTTCCTGGAGAGGCCCACGGCGAAGACGCTGCCGCTCCACGAACTCGCGTCGACATCGCGACGAGCAGCCGCGTGAGGACCGACGGCCTCCCGCTGGCCACCGGGCCCCTGCTGGCCGACGGCCTCCCGCTGGCCACCGGGCCCCTGCTGGCCGACGGGGCCCTGCTGGCCGACGGGGCCCCGCTGGCCACCGGGCTCCTGCTGGCCAACGTGCCCCTGCTGTCCGACGGGGCCCAGCTTCAGAGCGTCACCTCGAACGGAGCCCGGGCCAGCTCTTCGCCACTCGGCCCGTGGACCACCGCGGTCCAGGAACCCGCCACCTTGGCCCCGCGCGTGAACGCCCACGTCCGCCACCGCCGCGAAGCGCCCACGTCCAGCGTGACCTGCCCGCGCGCGCCGCTCCCGTCCGGAGGCTCGAACGACACGGTGATCTCGCTGGACCCCTCGGACGGGTTCTCCACCTCGACGAAGGCATAAATCTTCTTCGCCTCGGCGCCGCTGAAGGTCGACTTCGCCGTCGAGGGCTCACGCCCCTCGATCTGCTCGGTCAACACGAGCCGCTTCACCTTGACCGGCGCGCCGTCCCGGGCCGCCGCGCCCGGTGCGCGTCCCTCCGCTCGCGCTGCGGCCGTCTTCGCTGCAGCCGTCTTCGCTGCAGCCGTCTTCGGCGCAGCTTCCGCGGAGGTGGGCTGGTCCGCTTGCGCCAGCGCCGACGGCGTCGGGGTGGCGCACGACGGGAGCGATGCTGCCGTTGCAGCGGGAGCGACCTGCGCCGAGGGCGCCACCTGGTCGTTCTGGACAGGAGCGACGACCTGCTCGCGGGGCGTCGCGTCGTTGCAACCGAGCGCCAGCATCGCCGTCGAGAGAGCCAGGGCCGAGATCCAGGTCGTCGCAGTCTTCATGGTCGCCTCCGAGGGGGTTCGTGTCTTTCCGTGTCGCAACCTGTGGGCCAGTCCGGCGTCGACGAAGAACCGCCAGAAACCCCGGAGAAACTCGGCCGCCCACCCTGTCCACGTGGCACCGCGCCCACACCGCTGTGTCGCTGCTGGACGATGGCCGTGGACCGGGGGCGTCCGAGGCGCGGGGGTCGGTGGCTGGCGGAGGCGTCTCCGTCCAGGAGCGAGCGTCGGGGGCGGGGGTCGTGCGCGCGGTGGCGGTTCCGTCGGGTGCCGGCGTGGTTGCGGTGGCGTCTTCGTCTGGGGCCGCGTGGCGGGTCCGTCGGGTGCCGACCTGTTTGTCGACTGTTTGTAGAGGAGTGGCTCGGGACGACGGGGTGGGGGGGGCCTTCAGCTCGGGCGGATGGAGCGGACCTCGTCTCGAGTTCGGGCGGTCTCCTGGCGCTTCAGGTGGGACGTGGTGGCGCTCGGGTGGGGGCGACGTTCTGGGTGCTGCTGAGCTGGGACGCCAAGCTGGGTGGTGACGTGCTTGTTGGTGAGATGGATTGCGCCGTTGGCCGCGGGCGCGATGAAGACGTGGCCTCGGTTACCTGTTCTGGCCTGCACGAGGAGGTCGCCAGCGAGCGGCGTCACGACGCGCAAGTGCGATCCAGGATGAGCCGACCTGTTTTTGTATGCACGAGGAGGTCGTCAGCGAGCGGGGTGGCGACACGAAGTTGCGATCCAGGGTTGGATGGCGAGCAGGTGGCGGGACGAAGTTGCGATCCAGGGTTGGATGGCGAGCAGGTGGCGGCACGAAGTTGCGATCCAGGGCTGGATGGCGAGCAGGTGGCGACATGAAGTTGCGATCCAGGGCTGGATGGCGAGCAGGTAGCGGCACGAAGTTGCGATCCAGGGCTGGATGGCGAGCAGGTAGCGGCACGAAGTTGCGATCCAGGGCTGGATGGCGAGCAGGTGGCGGGACGAAGCTGCGATCCAGGGCTCGACGGCATCCCCTGGCACCAGGCGGAGGTGACTCGGGTCGTCCAGCGTGGCTCGATGAAGCTGGTGGACCCTTCACGGCACGCTCGGACGTGGCTGAACAGCGACCGAGGTGATGTCGCCCATCGCGCGGGTGATGGACGCCAGCACAGGCGCCAGCGCTTTCCGGAACGCTTTCCAGCTCACCCGGATGCGCGAAGGCGAAGCGACACGCCTTCCCAAGGCGCACCAGAGGACCCTTCGCAGCTGCGACCGCGAGCTTAGAGCGACGGCCTGGAGGCTTCGCCTGGAGGCTTCGGGTCACGCGCCCTCGTCACCCGCATGCGCGGACTGACTCCGCCTGCATGTCGGACGCTCGGGGACAATGGATCGCCGAAGGGCCGTATATGACGGCCGCGCTATATAACGCGGCCGTTAAGCTCGCAGGCGCACCGCGGGGAGCCTCCCGTCGCGCCTCCGTAACGCGTGCGTATCGCGGCGCTGCGCTGTACCAAACGGTTTACGCCGCCGCTCTAGTCAGGATGGAAGAGGCGGTCTCGGCGCTCATATGGCACTCGTGGGGCCTCGCCGCCCCTGGCCTCTTCGACACAACCCCGAACCTCTCTGCCCGGCGGCAGTGCGCGGAGGCGTGGGGTTCCGGGCGCCTCCCCCGACTGAGGCGTAGACGGCCGCGCCTCGCAGGAGGGAGGGGAGCCGGCTCCGTAACAGCAGTTCCGCGGCGCCAGGACGTGGATGTTAGTCGCGGTGATCATGTGACGCCTCGCCTCAAGTGGCTCATACTCAGTGATGGCGTCATCCTTCCCGCCGGTAGCCCCCGACGGTTATAGGATGGTTTCCATGCAGTGCCCTCACTGCCTCCAGCATTTCAGCCCGCAGTGGCGCTACTTCACCCAGTCCACCTTCGCGGCAGAGCCGTTTGGCCACATTCCAGGACAGCGACGGACGCGCCCGACGATGGGGGCTCGCCCCGAGTTGACGATGCTGGAAGCGATCAACACGCACCTGCAGGACCCGCAGTATTTGCGCATCGCTATTTGCGCAGGATGTTCCAGGTCGACGATCGAGGCAGCGCTTCCGCGAGGTACAGAGGGCGGCCCGACGTTCTTCCGTATCTGGCCCCAGGGCGTGGCACGCCCCCTCCCACCTGAGGTCCCTGAGGAGTTTGCCGAGGACTACCGGGAGGCGAGCTTGGTGCTGTCCGCAAGCCCGAAGGCCAGCGCTGCACTCAGCCGCCGCGCTCTCCAGTTCATCATCCACAAGCAGGCCGGCATCATGAAGAAGGCCCTCGTCAGCGAAATCCAGGCGCTCATCGACGGCGGCACACTACCGTCGAGCATCGCCCGGAAGTTGGACGTGATCCGCCGCATTGGGAACCTCGCCGCCCACCCTACCGAGGACCATCAAACTGGGGCCATCATACCGGTTGAGCCGGACGAAGCGGAGTGGCTGCTCGATGTGCTCTACGACCTGCTGGATTTCTATTTCGTGAAGCAAGCGAAGGATGCCAGGCGGACGGCGGCACTGGACACAAAGCTGGCGGTAGTCGGCAAGCCCCCGAAGAAATAGCGCTGCCAACCAGCCCACCAGATGTTACGAGAATGCATACGCAACGAAGTTGCGTAATCGTTCATGCTTCCCGGGCTGGCCACTGGGCACGTCTGCGCGGGCCAACGTCGCGGCATCAGCATGAGATGCACATGTCGCTCTCGCTCACCTGCGGCCCCATCCATCTCGTGCTGTCATGCTCTGCGCCCCATGGTGGGACGACAACCTCCCCGGCGGCGACACCCCGCCACAAGCGCTGCTGTCGCGTCCCATGACTCCAGCCCCGGTAGCTCGCCGTACACGGGATCTGAAGCCCCATGTAACACCGGGTGTTCGGCGCCCCACCCACCACGGAGCGATCTGGCTGAGCGTCGATCAGCTACCCCGCATAAGCTGCCGTTCTGCGTTGACGGGCGCGGACACCGGCAGCTTCGATAGCCCGCTGCCGGGCGGATGGCGAGGGCCAGGCGCGAGAGGCTGGCCCCCCCAGCGGCCTCACCCGGTGACGTCGGCTTCGGCGATCCACCGGTCCACCCGCACCCCGACCAGATCCTTGTTGCGCATCGCCTGGAGGATGCGCGGCAGCGCCTTCACGCCGGCAGGCTCGTGATCGTCGCGCTCGGCGGCGTCGTGCAGCAGCACGATCGCGCCGTCGCCGAGACCGGAGATCACCCGCTCGGCCACCTTCTCTGGACGCGCGCTGCCCAGCCCGTCGAACCCCCGCACCGACCAGCCCACCACCTCCAGCTCGAGCTTCTGGAAGATGCGCGCCATCGGCGGGCTCGTGTGTCCCACCGGCGGACGCACCAGCGTCGGACGCTTGCCGGTGAGCCGCTCCAGGACCTCCACCGCGCGCGCCAGATCGGCCTCGATGAACCGCTCGCTCCGCAGCGAGAACAGCCGATCGTGCGCGTAGCCGTGCACCCCGAGCGCGTGGCCGCGCGCCGCGATCTCCTGCACCAGCGCCGGGTGCGCCTCCGCCTTCCGCCCGATCACGAAGAACGTCGCCTTCACTCCCTCGGCGTCGAGCAGATCGAGCACCGCGCGCGTGTGCACGGGGCTCGGCCCGTCGTCGAACGTGAGCGCCACCCCGCGCGCTTCGCTCGGCCCGCGGCAGATCACGTCGGCGTACATCCCCAGGCGGAGGATGAAGACCCCGGCGAGCAAGAGCCCCACGTAGGCGGCGATGGCCACGGCCGCGACCGTGAGCGAGATCGGCCCGAGCAGCACCGAGCGCACCGCGAGCGCGATGGCGCCCGCCGAGGCCGCGTAGAGGAGCGCCCGACCGATGGACACGCGCGCTACTTCTTCGCGCGCTTCCGGTCGGCGTCGGCGTCGAGGTCCTCGTCGAGATCGAGGTCGTCGGCGTTCGCCGCGATGCGCTTGTTCGGGGTCGCGCGCGGCGCCGCCTTGCCCTCGTTCGCGCTCGGTGCCTCGTCCTCCGGGGTGTTGTCCACCTCGTAGAAGCCGGCGAGCAGCGCGGCGATGGCGGGCAGCGACGTGATCGCCAGGCCGCCGAACGCGGTCTCGCCGCCCGTCGGCCCGGCCACCGTGGCGAGCTGGGGCGGCACGCTCATCGTCAGCCAGCGCCGCGTCACGTACATCAGCCCGGCGGCGAGCAGCGCGCCCACGAAGGCCTTCATCCCGGCCTCGATGCGCGCGTCCTTCGCCCAGATGGGCTTGCCGGCGACGAGGCCGACGAGGATGCCGGTGACGGCCGCAGCCACGTAGGCGAACAGCGCGCCAGGAGCCCCGAGGCCGAGCTGCCCGAGACCGAAGGCGATCAGCGCGCCCACGATGAGCCCCTTCACGATCCCGATCAGCAGGCGCCCCAGCATCGCTTCACTCCTTGGCACGCCGCCGCGCGCCGTTCAACATGGCGGCCCTCCCGGGCTCCCACTTTTCCTTCGAACGCTGCCACGTGCTCTTCAACACCCTCGATTACGCCTGGTTTTTCGCGCTCGCCTTCGTGGGGTCCTGGGCCCTCGCGCTCCTCGCTGGTGCCGTCCGTCGGCCGCTCTCGGCGACGGGCGGGAGCAGCACGACCGGCGCCGGCGGCAACTCCGGCACGACCGACGACGAAACCCAGGCGCCGGGGCGCAACCGGGCGCTCGGCTGGCTCGGCTCTTCGTGGCCTCGCGTCATCTTCCTCCTAGCGCTCAGCTACACATTCTATTCCTTTTGGAACTGGAAGTATCTGCCGCTCATCTTCGGCTCTTCCACGGTCGACTTCTTCCTCGCCCGTGCCATCGGCCGGGAAGAGCGCCCGCGGGTGCGCAAGGCGCTGCTCGTCGTCACCGTGGTCCTGAACCTCGGGTTCCTGGGCTTCTTCAAGTACTGGAACTTCGCCGTCGAGAACGTGCACACCGTCCGCGAGCTGCTCGCGGGCGCCCCCGTCTCTGCCTTCGACACCCTCAAGGTCACGCTGCCGCCCGTCGGCATCTCGTTCTTCACCTTCGAGTCGATGAGCTACGTCATCGACGTCTACCGGCGCGAGATGCCGCCGCACCGGAGCTACTTCCGCTACCTGCTCTTCGTCGCCTTCTTCCCGCACCTCGTCGCCGGCCCCATCGTTCGCCCGCGTGACCTGCTCCCGCAGTTCGAGCGCATGCCGACGCTCACCCGCGACGAGGCGGGCGAAGGGATGTTCCTCGTCGCCGTCGGGCTGCTCAAGAAGGTGGTGCTGAGCGACCAGCTCGCCATCAACCTCGTCGACCGCGTCTTCGAGCGCCCCGAGAACTACTCGGCGCTGGAGGTGCTCGCCGGCGTGTACGGCTACGCGGCGCAGATCTACTGCGACTTCTCCGGCTACACCGACATCGCCATCGGCTCGGCGCTCTTGCTCGGCGTCCGCTTCCCGAAGAACTTCGACGCCCCTTACCAGGCCACCGACCTCGCCGACTTCTGGCGTCGCTGGCACATCTCGCTGTCCACCTGGCTGCGCGACTACCTGTACATCCCGCTCGGCGGCAACCGCATGTCGGAGTGGCACACGTACCGCAACCTGATGATCACCATGGTGCTCGGCGGGCTGTGGCACGGTGCCTCGTGGACGTTCGTGTTCTGGGGCTTCCTGCACGGTCTCGGCCTCGGTGTGACGCGGGCGTTCCAGCGCAGCCGCGCGAAGGCGGGCAAGCAGAGCGCGAAGGGGCGGCCGTTCCCCATCCGGGCGGCGATGGTGCTGCTCACGTTCCACTACGTGTGCTTCGCGTGGATCTTCTTCCGTGCGCCGAGCTTCAAGCAGGCGATGCTGGTGCTGAAGCAGCTCGCGACGATGACCACGTTCCACCCGAACTTGCCAGGGATCCTGGTGGGGCTGCTCGCCGTGGCGATCGGGTGCTGCTACGTGCCGCGCGCGCTGTACGAGCGCATTCGCCATGGCTTCACGGTGCTGCCGGCGCCGCTGCAAGGCGTGGTGCTGTTCCTCGTGGCGGTGGTGCTGCACGAGGCGGCGAGTGCGGCGGCGGTGCCGTTCGTTTACTTCCAGTTCTAGGTGGATGGAGAGGGTGATGTCCGTCGTCGGTTCCGCGTTCCTTGAAGTCGTTCGGCGCGATGGTCTCGGTCCTGCGCGCGGTGGCGTGGCGCTCGTCGGGCTCCTGGGTGGGCTCGCGCTCCTCGGCGCGTCGGGCTGTGGTGCGTTCGCGAACGGGTACAAGCAAGCTGCGCCGATGGTGCGGGAGCGGGCTTCGTACGAGCTGGACTGCCCCGACCAGGAGGTGCGCCTGGAGGAGGAGCTGGGGGGCTGGTTCAAGGCCGTGGGCTGCGGCAGGAAAGCGCGCTACCGCGCCGCCTGCGACGGGCTGCGCTGCGTGGTGTCGGGCGAGAACGAGACGGCGATCCCCTGGCGCGACCGGCCGCCGCCCGGGGACGTGGTGACGCGCTGAGGGGCGCGAGGGGGCGCTGCCGGCGGCCCGCTTTTTCTCGGCGGCCGCGCGGCAGGTGAGGTAGAAGCGCCGCGTGGCAGACGAGGCGGATCGCGAGCGTACGGCTCCGGACGAGGAGCGCGATCCAGCGCCGCGCGAGCGCCCGGGGGACGCTGACGCCGCCGTGGAGGAGTCGTCCAGCCGTGCCAGTGCGGCGGCGGAGGGCGCCGAGAGCGCTGGAAGCGTCGGTGACGTCGACGGGGCGCGGCCGAAGCGGAAGAAGAAGAAGCGGCGCGCGGCGGACGACGCGGCCGAAGGCGAGCGCGAGGCGGGGCCGCGGCGTCCGGCGTGGTGGCCTGCGTTCGCGCGCCAGTACCCCGAAGATCCCACGCTGGACCGGCTGGTCGCCGCGTTCGAGGACGGCAACTACGCGGTGGTGCGGGTCGAGGCCGAGCAGCTCGCGAAGGGGAGCGAGCGCGAGGCGGTGCGGCGCGCGGCAGCGGATCTGCGTCGCCGGGTGGATCCGGACCCGCTCGCGGTGGTGATGCTCCTGGCTTCGGTGGGGCTGCTGGTGTTCCTGTCGGCCTGGTACTGGTCGCACGGTCATGGTCCGTGAGGGGCTCGCGCTCGCGCTCCTGGGGCTCGGCTTCGGCTGTGGCTCGGGCGCGACGCCTGCTCGGAATGCTGAGAACGACGCGCCTCACGGGGGAATGCTCGTGCTGGAGGCCACGGCGTCGGGGACGCGGTGCGAGCGCTACTTCCCGCTGGTGGAGGGGATCGTCTACCAGTACGTGATCTCGCGGGCCGCGCAGCCTGCCGGGGTGGTGGTGACGCGCGCGCACCGCGCGGACGCGCTCACGGGGGAGCTGCGCGTGGGGGCGGAGGCGAAGGGGTTCGTCTACCGGCCCGAGGGCGTGATGCGGGCGGGGCTCGGCGTGTACGTGCTGCGGGAACCGCTCCTCGTGGGGAGTTCATGGCCGGGCGCGCACGGAGGTCAGGAGCGCGTGGTGGCGGTGGACGTCATCGCGGAGGTGCCGGCCGGGCGGTTCGCGGGCTGCATCCGGACGCAGGAAGACCAGCCTGGCGAGCTGCTGTCGACCTTCTCGTCGACGTACTGTCCCGGGGTGGGCCTGGTCGTGCTCGAGGTGAGCGGTGACGCAGGCGACGAGCGGGCGGAACTCCAGAGCTACGGTCCACCCGTCGACCTCGGGCCCGACGGCATCTCGCGGATTCCGGTCACGCCGCCTCCTTGACCCTCGCTCTTTCCGTGCGCTGCTCGCTCCGAGCGCGCTTCTCTTCACGACACGGCAACGCGAGCAGTAGACTCGCCGCGCACACAGAGGACTCTCGATGAGCACACCGCCGGGCACGAACTACTGGGACTACATCCGCGTCGAGGATCTCCTCTCCCTTCAGGGAGGGTACGAGCGCGACGAGCGCAAGCTCGGCAACGACGAGGTGATGTTCATCGTCGTCCACCAGGTCTACGAGCTCTGGTTCAAGCTCATCCTGCGCGAGCTGACCACGGCGCGCGATCTGTTCATGAAGGAGCCGGTGCCCGACGTGGAGCTGGCCGCAGCGGCGCGGTCGTTCCGGCGGGTGGTGACCATCTTCCAGCAGGCGGTGAACCACTTCCAGGTGATGGAGACGATGACCACGCGGGACTACCTGGAGTTTCGCGATCAGCTCATCCCGGCGAGCGGCTTCCAGTCGGCGCAGCTGCGGGAGATCGAGATCCTGCTCGGCCTCGACGACGACCGCCGGGTGCCGCTCGGCAAGGAGTCGAGCTACAAGCAAGCGCTGAAGATGGGGCAGGGCGAGCCGGCGCCTGCGCTCGATCGGGTGGAGGCGCGGCTCGCGGGGGGCCCACCGCTGAAGGAGGTGCTCTACCGCTGGCTGTCGCGCACGCCGGTCGACGGGCCGAGCGATCCGAAGGTGGTGCGCCGCTTCCTGGAGAAGTTCATCGCATCGATGCGTGACGAGGTGGCCCGACGGGTGGAGATCGCCGTGGAGAAGGCGCTCACCCCGGCCGACGTGGAGCGGCTGCGGGAGCGTTACGAGACCGAGGTGCGCAACGCCGCCTCGTTCCTCCTCGCCGAGGACGACCCGTCGGCCGACGAGGAGACGCGGGAGAAGCGGCAGGCCATCCGCGCGGGGCTGGTGTTCATCGAGAGCTACCGCGAGCTGCCGCGCCTCGCCTGGCCGCGCGAGATCCTCGACGCGGTGATCGACATGGAGCAGTCGATGCTGATCTGGCGGCAGCGGCACGCGCGGATGGTGGAGCGGGTGATCGGCCGCCGCATGGGCACGGGCGGCTCGGCGGGGGTGGACTACCTGGACCAGACGGCGCTGCGCTACCGGATCTTCTCCGACATCTGGGCGGTGCGGACGGTGCTCCTCCGCAAGCCGGTGGTGCCGCCGATCGCGCACGCCGAGGACTACGGTTTCCGGGTCGAGGACTGATCGTGCTGAAGCCGCTCCGTGATCACTTCGCGCGCATCGACGCGCGCTCGCTGGGTCTGTTTCGGGTGGTGATGGGGCTGGTCCTGATCGGGGACCTCTTCGGTCGCCTGCGCTGGGGGCGGGAGTTCTACTCCAACGAGGGGGTGCTGCCGAACCACAACCACCTCTTCAACCTGCGCGGCAAGCAGGAGGTGTTCAGCGTCTTCCACGCCTTCTCGACCCAGGGCGAGGGGCTGCTTTCGTTGTGGCTGACGCTCCTCGTGTACCTCGGCTTCCTGCTCGGCTGGCACACGCGGGTGTTCCACGTGCTGTCGCTCGCGCTCTTCGTGAGCTTGACGTCGCGCAACCTGCTCGCCGAAGGGGTAGGCAGCTACGCGGCGATCGCGCTGCTGTTCTTCACGGTGTTCTTGCCGTGCGGGAGCCGGTTCTCGCTGGACGGCTTGAAGGCGTCGATGGCGCTGCGCGACGAGCAGAGCGCGGCGGATCTGAACGATCGGCGGTGCTACCCGCGCTCGGTCGTGGACGCGGTGCGCTTGCCGGGCTGGTCGCCGGTGTCGGTGGCAGCACTGGGCGTGCTGGTGCAGATCGGGGTGATCTACGCCTGCTCGTGGCTGCAGAAGTCGGGCGCGGCGTGGCAGGACGGCAGCGCGCTGCACTACGCGCTGCACGACGACCTGCGGGTGAGCGGGATCGGGGCGTGGCTGCGGGGCGCGCTCGGGAGCGGGCCGCTCACGGGGTGGACGTTCGCGCTGCGCTACGCGGAGATCGCGATCCCGGTGCTGCTGCTCGTGCCGTTCGCGTTCCGCTGGACGCGCCTCGCGGCGGCGGGGCTGATGGTGTTCCACGGGCTGAGCTTGGTGCTCCTGTTCCAGCTCGGTCTGTACGGGGGGGCGCTGGTCGCGGCGGCGATGCTGGTGGTGCCCGAGGCGGCGTGGGACCGGTTCGAGAACACGCCGCAGCCGGCGCGGATGCGCACGGTGATCTACGACGCCGACTGCGGCGTGTGCCTGTGGCTCGCGCGGGTGCTCCGGCGGCTGGACCTCCGGGGGCACGTGACCTTCCAGGGCAACGACGATCGGCGTGGGCTGCTCGTGCGGCGCACGCCGAGCGGTCCGGTGAAGTCGGCGCCGCTGCCGGCAGCGATCACCGAGGAGCTCGTGGACCGGACGATCGTGGTCGTGGATCCCGCGGGAAAGATCTTCGTGCGGAGCCGCGCCATCGTGGAGATTCTGCGGGTGCTGCCGCTCGGGTGGCTGGCGTTGCCGCTGGCCTTGCCCGGGGTGTCGCACCTGCTCGATGGGCTCTACGACGCGGTGGCGAGCCGTCGGCACCGCATCAGCGTGCTGATGGGCAAGACGGCCTGCGGGATCAGGGGGCCCGTCACGGGCGCGTCGGTCGATGACGACGCGGACGAGGTGAAGGGCGAGCAGACCTCGGCGCAAGGTGAGGTCGCGGAGGACGTCGAGGGAGCGGCGGCGACCCGGGACGACGAGGCGAGAGGCGAGACGGAGAGCAACGACGAAGCGACGGCGGGGCCCGCGAAGTCGAAGCCTCGGGCGCGCCCCCTGCTGCCCGCGGCACCCGAGGTGTCACCGGCGCGCCGGACCGCGCGGCACGTGGCGGGGGCGGGGCGTGAGCTGGGGGCTGCGCTCGTGCTCGCGGCGATGGTGGCGCAGACGGTGAAGGAGAACCCGGTGCCGGAAGCGCTGGCCGAGGTGCCGCAAGGGCCGATGCTCGCGGCGATCGCGTCGTGGTCGCGGATGATGGGGCGCTGGGATCTGATGGCGCCGGAGCCGCTGCGGAGCGACGAGGTGATGGTGATCGATGCGCAGATGCGCAACGGCGAGTCGCTCGATCTGTTCACGGGCGTGGCGCCGGAGGTGGATCTTTCGGCGCGACCGCCGCTCGTGCTCGGGCCGCTCTGGGGCGAGTACCTGCACCGGGTCCGGCGGCCGGAGTACCTGGAGTACCAGCGGGCCTTCCGCGACTACCTGGGCAAAGGTGGGCCGCTGCGGGGTCGGATCCCGTCGGAGATGATCGTCGCCGGGGTCGACGCTTACTGGGTGGCGCAGCCGATCGCGCCGCCGGGAGAGACGAAGGTCGAGACCGGGACGCGCGAGAAGCTGTTCAGCCACGGCAAGGGGGGGCTCGGGACCGGGATGGACAAGGTGCCGCTCGTGCGCGCGGGGTCGCGCCGCTGAAGGGGGGGCGTGCCGTGGGCGTCGGGACGAGGCTGCGTCGCGCGAAGCAGTGGCTCCTCGAGCGCTACGGGACCGCGGACCTGCGGACGCTGGGGCTGTTCCGGATCGTGTTCGGAACGCTGCTGGTGGCCGAGGGGCTGCGGCGCTGGCGGGAGGCGGACTGGGCGTACTCGAACGAGGGGGTGCTCTCGAACCACTACCAGCTCTTCGTGAACTACCGCCCGAGCGGGAGCTACTCGTTCAGCCTCTTCGATGCGTTCTCGACCCTCGGCGAGGTGCACGTCGCGTTCGCGCTCTCCGTGGCGTGCTTCTTCTGTTACGCGATCGGCTGGAAGACGCGGCTGTTCGCCATCCTGTCGTTCGTGATCGTGACCAGCCTGGACAGCCGGCTGCCGCTCGTGGAGAACGGCGGTTTCGTGGTGGTGAACCTGCTCGCGATGTGGGCGATGTTCCTGCCGACGGGGGCGCGGTTCTCGGTGGACGCGTGGCGGCGCTCTTCCCGGGAGCGGCGTGAGGCGGGAGCAGAGGCATTGGCTGCGCCGCCTGCGCCGCCTGCGCCGGCTCGGAGCGCTGGAGCGCCAGCGACGTTCGTCTCGTGGGCGATGGTGTTCGCCGTGCTCAACGTGGCGATGATCTACTACTTCAACGTCGTCAACAAGGCAGGCCACATCTGGCGCGAGGGCGACACGGTGCACTACGTGCTGCACCTGGACCGGATGGTGACGGGCCTCGCGGTGCCGCTGCGGGAGCACCTGCCGTTCTGGGCGATGAAGCTGATGACGTGGGGGGTGCTGGTGGTGGAGGCATTGCTGCCGCCGCTGATCCTGTGGCCGACGGCGCGGCGGGTGACGCGACCGCTGGCGATGCTGTTGATGTTCGGGCTGCACACGTCGTTCGGCGTGATGATGCGCCTGGGGCCGTTCTCGTGGTTCATGATCGGCTGGTCGTTCCTGCTCGTCACGTCGGTGCAGTGGGAAGGGCTCGAGCGGTGGTACCGAGCGCGGGCGATGCCGCGGGTGGTGGTGGTCGATGGGGCATCGCCGCTCGCGTTCGCGCTGGCGCGGGTGCTCGCGCGGTTCGATGGGCTGGGGCTGTTGCGGTTCGAGGCGCAGGGGGCGCAGTCGGTGCCGTCGGTGCAGGGGGCGCAGTCGGCGCAGTCGGTGCCGTCGGTGCCGTCGGTGCCGTCGGTGCAGCCGGCGCTGCTCTCGGCGCGTGATCCAGCGTCGGGAAGGGTGTGGGTCGGCGGCGAGGCGCTGCGAGAGATCGCGCAGGCGCTCCCGGCGGGACGCATGCTGTGGCCCGTGGTGAACGTGGTCACGGTGGGGGCGCCGCGGTGGGGGATGGCGCTGATGGAGCGGCGACGCGAGGCGGTGGCGCGGTTCTTCGGGCTCACGCTGCCGTCGCGGTGGGTGTCGATGCCACTCGTGGGGATGTCGCTCGCAGAGGCTTCGCTCACAGAGCCGTCGCTGGTGGAAGCGCCGCTGGTGGTGACGCCGCTTGCCGCGTGGATGGGTCGCTGGCGTCGGCGGCTGCGCGAGGGGGTGGTGCTGTACGTGGGGCTGTGCGCGGCGAGCCAGATGATCAACGACAACAAGAGCGTGTCGGCGGTGATGAAGCACGACCGGTTCGTGCCGTGGTTCATGCGGGCCACGATGGCGTACCCGCGGCTGTACCAGTCGTGGGGGATGTTCGCCGCGAACCCGATCACCGACGACGGCGTGCTGGCCGTGGACGCGATCACCGTGGATGGGCGCCATGTCGATCCGTTCACGGGCACGGCGCCCGACCTGGTGCTGACCGACTCGCGTGGCGAGGGGCTGAACCAGATCCGGCAGGACTACTTCAACCGGATCCGGCTCGATCGGAACAAGGTGTTCCGCAAGCCGCAGGGTCTCCAGGAGTACCTCTTGCGCTACCACGAGCGGACCGGGCAGGCGGACGACGAGGTGGTCGCGTTCGACGTGTTCTGGGTGCGCGATCAGTGTCCGAAGCCCGGAGAGCGCACGGCGTACGCGAACGAGACGGTCCCGATCCTGTCGTACCGTCGGCCGAACTACCGACCGCGGGCCGGGCTGCCGCCGTTGCCGAAGGCGCTGAAGGAAGAGAGCGCGGGCGATTGAGCGGTGGGCGGCGAATCTGCGCTAGCCTCTCGCGCTCGCAGGTGTCGGAGGTGATGTGGCGCAAGGAGTAGAGCGATGCTGAGGCCGCAGTTTCTGTCGATTCCCGAGCGGCTGGAGGCGTCGCGGGAGCACCGCGGGCGCGGGGTGGTGATGGGGTTCGTGGACGTGGGGTTCTACCCGCACCCGGACCTGATGCAGCCGCGCCGGCGGATCAAGGCGTACGCGGACGCGGCGCAGGACGAGCCGGTGGGGAGCGAGTTCTTCACGGCGCAGCCCTACGGCTGGCACGGGACGATGACGGCGTGCAGCGCTGCGGGGAACGGGTACGTGTCCGGTGGGCGCTACCGCGGGCTCGCGAGCGAGGCCGACGTGGTGCTGATCAAGGCGGGCATCGACGGGGGGCGGGTGCGCGGCAAGCACGTGGCGCACGCGATCCGGTTGCCGCTGCGCTACCCGCAGCTCGGGATCCGGATCCTGAACGTGTCGCTCGGGCTGTTCCACGATGATCCGGACCGGCACGACGTGGAGCGGGCGGTGAAGGAGGTGGTGGAGGCCGGGATCACGGTGTTCGCGGCGGCCGGGAACACGGCGGGGCAGATGCCGCCGTTGCCCGGGGCTGCGGCCGAGGCGATCACGGTGGGCGGGGGGCGCATCCGGGGGATCGAGGAGGGCGAGGACGCGCCGTGGCCGTCGAGCTACGGGTCGCCGAAGCCGGGGGTGCACAAGCCGGATCTGCTGGCGCCAGCGATCTGGGTGCCGGCGCCGATGCTGCCAGGGACGCTGGTGGCGCGCGAGGCGATCGCGCTGTTCCAGCTGTTGACGGTGCTGGAGGAGGCGACGGCGGAGCACGGGTTCTCCGAGACGCGGCAGACGGCGACGCCCGACGAGCAGAACAGCGTGCAGGGGCTGCTGCGCGCGGTGGCCGGGCGCATCGAGCGCTGCAAGTACATCTCGCAGGAGTACCAGCACGTGGACGGGACGTCGTTCGCGTCGCCGATCACGGCGAGCGTGGCGGCGCAGATGCTGGAGGCATGCCCGAAGCTGACGCCGAAGGAGCTGCGCGAGGGGCTGCTGGCGACCGCGGAGCCGCTGAAGAATGTGGATCGCGCGGTGCAAGGAGCGGGGGTGCTGCAGCCGCTGCGGGCGGTGGAGTGGGCGGTGCGCCGGGCGGCTGGCGATCAGTCTTCGGCGTAGACGCCTTCCCAGGTGCGCGTGAAGAGGCCCTGTTCGCCGAAGAGGGTGCGGATGACCTGAGGCCAGCCGCCGAGATCTCGGATGTTCCAGAGGCCGGGGGGGGCGAGGGGGAGCGCGGTGGCGGGGAGGGGAGAAGAGCCGGGGGGAGGCTCGGTGAGGAGGGGGACCACGCTGCGGAAGCCGTAACGGGGGAGCACGCGCTGGGACGCGGGGGCCTGGAGGAAGGCGACGAACGCTTCGGCGAGTTCACGGGTGCCGTGGCGGTCGGCGTGGGTGTCGATGACGGCGGCAGGGATGTCGATCTGGAGGGTGGAGGGGGGAATGACGGTGTCGTTGAGGCGCCCTGCCATGCGGCCGGCGACGATCTCGCTTTCGTAGGTGATGGCGACGTCGCCGACGCCTTTCTCGAAGGTGATGATGCTTTCGCGCGCGCCCTTGTCGAGGATGACGACGTTGCGGAGGACGTCGCGGAGGTAGCGGGTGGCCGCGTCGGGATCGTTCGCGGGGACGCCGGCGTCGCCGCGGAGGGCCGCGCCGTAGAGGGCCGCGCCGTTCCACATGGCGCCGCCGCTGGTGCGGGGGTTGGGCATGAGGACCGAGAGGCCAGGGCGAGCGAGGTCGGGCCAGTCGTGGATCGTGCGCGGGTTGCCGGGGCGGACGGCGAAGGCGACGACGGTGGTGGCGAAGATGCCGCGGTGAGGCCGCGCGGTCCAGTCGCCGGTGATGAGGCCCGCGGCGGCGATGCGGTCGATGTCCGGCGCGAGGGCGAGGACGGCGACGTCGGCTTCGAAACCCGCGGCGACGGCACGCGCCTGGGCGCCGCTCGCGAGGTAGGAGCTCTCGATGCGGACGCGCTGGCCGGTGCGGGCGTGGTGAGACCGCTCGAAGGCGGGGATGATCTCGCGCTCGAGCAGCTCGCGTGCCGCAGAGTAGGCGGCGAGGACGAGGCGAGCGTCGGGCGACGCGGCGGGGGAGGAGTCGGTGCTCTTGCGCTCGCAGGCGGCGCAGAGGAGGGCGACGAAGAGGAGAAGGGCGAGCGTGCGACGCCCGCCCGCTGGGTCAGTTCGAGCCGGCACCGAGGGCTGTGGGCTTGAGGATGCCGCCAGAGTTGAGCGAGCCGCTGGGCCCGGTGCCACCCCAGAGGATCATCGTGTCGTCGTCGGTCACCACGGCCGTGTGCTGGCCGCGCGCGCTGGGCCCGCGGGAGACGTCGAGGTGCCAGCGGTTGTTGACGTTGTCGTACGCCCCGCCGTTGTCGAGGTAGGTCGAGCCGTCGTGGCCTCCCCAGATCACCATGCGGCGCGCGCTCCCGAGCCAGGCGGCGGAGTGCAGGTAGCGAGGCGAGGGGGCCTCCGGGTGCATCGCGGACCATCCGGCGGCGACCACGTCGTACCGGCCGCCGGAGTTGAGAAGGCCGAGGTCGCCGAGGCCGCCCCAGACCAGCATGTAGGTCTCGGCGGAGACGGCGGTGTGGCCGTAGCGCGCCGTCGGCGCGTTCGTCGTCGAGCCGACCTCCCAGGTGCCGTCGGCGCCGGCGCTGGGGGAGAAGGCCCCGAGCGTGTTCAGGTACTGGTCGTCGGCGTTGAGGAGCTCGTCGAACCCGAGGCCGCCGAAGATCACCATTTTCTTCTGGCTGTCCGACCAGATGGCGCTGTGTTGATGGCGGCGATGCGGGCGGTTGCTCCCGGAGAGCGGCGCCCAGCTGCGGGTCGTCGGGTTGAAGGCGGCGCCGTCGTCGCGGTTGTTGGCTCCGTCGAAGCCACCCCAGACGATCATGCGGTCGCCCGACCAGATCGCGGTGTGCCCCATCCGGGCACCCAGGCCCGACGCCGGGAGCGTCTCCCAGGTGTTGGTGACCGGATCGAAGATGCCGCCATCGGCGAGCGGTGAGCCGTTCGTTCCACCCCAGACGAGCATGCGCGCCCCGGTCCACACCGCCGTCGCGTTGCGTCGGCCGCTGGGGGCGTTGGCCAGGCTGGTCGGGGTCCAGGTGCGCATCACCGGATCATAGATGCCGCCGCTGTTCGCGTTCCCCGCGTCGACCGCCTGGCCACCCCAGACGATCATGCGGCTGCCCGTCCAGACGGCGACGTGGGCGAAGCGGGCGGTGGGCGCGCCGACGAGGGAGGTGGGCTCCCAGGGGTCGGCGCAAGCGCCGTCGTTGCAAGCCCCGAAGCAGGTGTGGCCACACGCGCCGCAGTCGGCCGTGCTGACGGAGAGGTCGACGCAGCGGCTGGCCTGGTAGCCGGCCTGGTTGGGGGCGCCGAGCGTGGGACAGAAGTTGGCGCCCGGCTCCGGGCAGCTGCACTTGCCCTGGGAGCAGATGGTCCCTGGCGCGTAGCTGCAGTCGCTGTGCTGGAGGCACTCGACGCATTCTCCGCGGTCCGGGTCGCAGACGCTGCTGGGGAAGGTGCAGTCGGAGTTGGACTGGCAAGGGGCGCCGCCGCCGCCTTCGCCACCCTGGCCGCCGCTGCTCGTGCTCCCTGGAGGTGTGGGCTGGGGATCGAGGTGCAGGGAGTCCGAGCAAGCTGCGAGGGCGACGAGGCTACTCGCCGCCGCGCTCAGGCCGAGGGTGACAAGGGTTGTCGAGCGGTTCGGGGTTCGCATGGGCGGCAAGGATCGGTGGGTGATGGGAAGGTGCACGAGCGCCGTACGCGCCGAGAGCGCCTCCGGATGGGACTCTGATGGATATCAGAGGGCTGCGGCGGGGACTAGCGCGTGACGTGCCGGGCGATGCCCTGCACCAGGCGGGGGATGTCACGCTCGGCGACCGAACAGAGCGCCACGCGGAGGGCTTTGCCGAGCGGGACGACGAAGATGCCGTCCGCCTTCAGACGCACCGCGACATCCGGCGCGTCGTCACAGAAGACGGTGGTGAAGAAGCCGCCCTCGTACCGGGGGTAGTTCAGGTGGAGGGGGGTGGCGAGCTCGTTCCAGACCTCGACGCGGCGATCGAGCACGGTCTTCAGCGCATCACGCTCCTTCTCGGTCCGGGCGCGCAGCTCGGGATCGGTCAGGGCGCGGGCGATGGCGGCCATGCCGCCGGCGTTGCAGTTGGACCAGGTGCCGCGGCAGGAGTAGCTGAGGGCGTTGCGGATGCGCTGGCGAACCTGGGGGTCGGGGTGGACCGCGAGGAGGGCGCCGACCCGGAGGCCGTACTCGGCGAAGGACTTGGACGCGGACCAGGCGAAGAGGAGCAAGGCGCGGCCGGCGAGGCCGAGGAGGATGTCCACCGCTTCGTCGAGGGAACGCTTGCCATAGCGGGCGTAGGCGATGTCGAGCAGCAGGGTGACCGGCACCCGCTCGGCCGCACGACCGACGACCTCGACGAGCGCGCGCCACTCGTCGGGGTCGAAGGAGTAGCCGGTGGGGTTGTGGCACGGCGAGTTGATGATGAGGAGGACGCGGCCCTGGGTCTCGATCTGCCGAGCGAGCTGGCGTTCCAGGTCGGCGACGTCGAGGCGGCCCTTCGCGTCGAACATCTGGAAGGTGGAGAGGCTCCGATCCAGCTCGTCGGCGATGGTGCGGTAAGGACCCCAGAAGTACGAGGTGGTCAGCGTGGACTGGCCGGCATCGAGGAAGTCGGCCATGGCGAGGCGGAGGGCACCGCTGCCGCCAGGGGTGGCGACGGCGACGGCCCACGCCGCTGCGGGGCGATTGCCGAGGATGTCGCCGATGACGGCGTCGAGGAACGCAGGGCTCCCCTCGATGGGGGCGTAACCAGCGACCACAGCCGGCGGGACGTCGCGCAGCGCCTGAGCGACCCCGTCCATGACCGAGAGGCGTCCCTCATCGTCCAGCAGAGCTCCGACGGTTGCGTTGATGATGGATTCACCCGCCGCACTCCGGGCACGCGCCTCGGCGTTCAGGGAGAAGATCGGGTCGTCACTCGGGCGGGACGTCCGCGTCGGGATGAGGAACTCCATGACGAGCGGCGCTACCATGTCCTCCGTCCGAGCGCCACGAAGCGGCGCCAGCCTCGACGGTTGGTCTCCCGAGGACCGACCCGGGCGCCGTGCATGGCTGCCGGGAGAGGTCCGCGCTACCCTGCGGGCAGGAGTCACCGTATGAACACGCCTCGTTCCTCCACCCTCATGGCCGCTGCGGCGCTGGCCACCGCCGCGCTCGCGCTGCCTGGTGCAGCCCACGCGGAAGATCCGGCGACCCCGGGACGGTTCGTGGACCCGGTGGGGGTCCGGGTGCCCGCCGCGCGGACCCTCGCGAACTTTGCCGAGCCGGTGGCGCTGGCCGCAGACGCGGTGCTGGGGCTGGAGTCGGCCGATCTGGATGCGCGGAGCTACGACGTCCCCGGGCAGATCGTGGTGGACGCGCGTGACGATCTCGACGGGAGCGAGCTGCTGTCGCTGGCGTCGAGCGCAGGGCTGACCTTCGTGCCGACGGTGCTCGCGGACCAGACGCGGATCCACGTTGCCTCGGTGCCGCCGGGGAGCGAGCAGCAGGTGATGGAGCTGCTGGCGAAGGATCCGCGGGTGGAGGCGGTGGAGCCGCTGGCGCGGGTGCGGGCGTTCTTTGCGCCGAACGATCCGCTGTTGAAGGAGCAGTGGCACCTGGAGCGGGTGGGGGCGACGAGGGCCTGGGATTTCGCGACGGGTCGAGGGGTGACGGTGGCGGTGGTCGACACCGGCATCGCGTGCGAGACGCACGGTCCGTTCAACAAGGGGACGGATCTGGCCTCCACGAGCTGTGTGCCGGGGTGGAACTTCATCGCCAACTCCGAGCACGCGAGCGATGACCACGGGCACGGGACGCACGTGGCGGGGACGATCGCGCAGTCGACGCACAACGGTCTGGGTGCGGCCGGGATGGCGTTCCACGCGCGGCTGATGCCGGTGAAGGTGCTGAACGAGAACGGTTGGGCCACGACGGCGAGCGTGGCGGACGGCATCCGGTGGGCCGCCGATCACGGGGCGCACGTGATCAACCTGAGCCTGGGTGGGCCGCGTAACTCGAAGATCCTGCAGAGCGCGGTGGACCACGCGCTGTCGCGTGGTGCGGTGGTGATCGCGGCGGCGGGCAACAGCGGGGGCGCGGTCAATTACCCCGGGGCGAGCAAGGGGGTCATCGGGGTCAGCGCGTCGGGGCAGGACGACAAGATCGCGCGCTTCTCGTCACGCGGTGAAGAGGTCGACATCGCGGCCCCTGGCGTGAACGTGACGCAGCAGACGGTGTGCAACCGCGGGCGTGACAAGTGCGAGCGGTTCCAGGCCTTCAGCGGGACCTCGATGGCTGCGCCGCACGTCGCAGGTGCTGCGGCGCTGGTGATGAGCCTCGGTGTGTCGGAGCCGCAGGCGGTGGAGGAGGTGCTGCGCTCGACGGCGCGGGTGGTCGACGAGTCGGAGGGGGCCAAGAAGCTCTACGGAGCCGGGATCCTGCAGGCCGGGGAAGCAGTGGCGCGGGTCACGCAGGTGCACGCCGCGGTGCGCATCGTGGCGCTCCTGGCGCTGACGGCGTTCCTGGCGCGGACTGTGGCGCGCAAGGGGCGAGGTTCGACCAATCCGTGGAGGCTGAGCTTCCTGCTGCCGGCGCTGGCCGCTGGGCCCGGGTTGTTCTTCTTCGCGCCGTGGGTGCTGCCGCGGGTGAGCTTGCCGGTGGACCTCCTGGCGCGTCCGCTGGCCGATCTCGATCTGCTGATCGGGCTCTCGGTGCACCGGTGGCTCCCGCTGGCGAACGCGCTGATTCCTTTCGGGCTGACGGCGCTGCTCTTCGGGGTGAAGCCACTGCGGCCGCTGGTGGCAGGGCTCGCGGTGGGGACCGCGGCGTACCTGACGTCGATCGTCGTGCTCGGTGAAGCCGGTGGGCCGCTCGGTCGGCTGGCGCTGGTGCTCTGGTGCGGGCTGAACGCGGCGGCCTGCCTGTGGATTGCGCGGACGAACCTGGTCGACGAGCGCTGAGGCGCCGGCCTCTTCCAGGTCGTTCGCGGTCGTGAGGGGCGGCGTCGCATGGCCGCCCGTGTCTCCTCGAAAAGGCGAAGAGGATCGAAACGAGCTAGGATGCCGCGCCATGCGGTCCGGGATCCTGCTCGTTGGGTTGTTGGCGCTCTCCGGGCTTGGCTGTGGTGGGTCGGCCAGCGAGACGCCGTGGCCTCGTGTCCCCGATGACGCCGAGATCGGGCCAGAGGGAGAGGAAACCCCGGACCGGCCCATCGATACGGCCGACGGAGCGCCGAGCAAGGCGTCGGAGGAAGAGCCTGCATCTCGGGAGCAGGCCGAGCCCTCCGGTGCGGCGCCTCGCTGACCGGCAATCATGGAGCGCGATCGACAGGGGACGTGGGGTACGGCCGCGCTGCTGTCGCTCGCGCTCCTGACGTTGCCCCTCATCGTCTGGCTGATCTTGCCCAAGCCCGCGGCGCCTTCTCGCAGTGCACCGCCGATGACGCGCACCTCGGTGGAGGTCGCGTCGCCTCCGGCGCCACCCGAGCCGGTGCTGGCCGCGCAGCATGACGAGGTCGAGGCGCCCGTGGAGGCCGAGCGGACCGTCCCCGTGCGCGGGACGGTGCTGGATCCGGAAGGGAACCCGATGACGGCGGCGGTGGTGTCGTGCGAGGAGCCCAGGGCGTCGGCCGCGACCGACGGAGAAGGGCGCTTCGAGCTTCCGCCAGAGGCCGAGGGGTGCCTGGCGATGGCGGTGCACGCGCTGCACCAGCCGTCGGAGAAGACGCAGCTCCACGCGGGGCGGGAGAACACGCTGCGGCTGATGGCGGGGGGGGTGATCGAGGGCGCCGTGCTGGACGAGCAAGGGCGCCCCGTGACGTCGTATCAGCTCGCCGTGGAGGCGTTCGTTCCCAGTCTGGATCCGGAGGCGCGTTACGGGAATCGGTCGCGGAGGGTGTCGGATCCCGAGGGGTTGTTCCGCATGGATCGGCTGCCACCGGGTCGCTACGTGCTCGCGGCGAGCGCGGAGGGGCGTCCGCCGGCGCGGAGCGAGGGGATCGAGGTGGAGCGGGGGAGGACGACGGCCCATGTGCGAATCACGCTGGCGCAAGGCGCCACGCTTCGAGGGAGAGTGACGGATGCGGAGACGCAGGCGCCGATCGGCGAAGCGCAGGTGCAGCTCGATGCGGTGACGTCCTCGGGGCCCAGCGCCATCCCCGCGGTGAAGACGGACGACGCGGGGCGCTTCGAGATCACCGGGGTTCCGCGACAGGGGCCTTTCTCTGTACGGGTGCAGCACGCGGACTACATGGCGAAGATCGTCCCTGGTCTCGACGCGCGCGGGGGGGGCTCCACGGAGGTGGACGTGGGGCTCAGGCGCCGTGTGGAGGGCGGAGCGAACGAGGAGTTCACGGGCATCGGCGCCACGCTGCTGCCTGGGCCCGAGGGGGTGAAGGTCATGGGGGTGATCGAGGGAGGGCCCGCCGAGCGCGCAGGGTTGCTGGCGGGTGACCGCCTCGTCCGCATCGATGGTGTCGATGCGACGGGGATGACCCTCTCCGACTGCGTCCAGCGCTTGCGGGGGGCTTCCGGGACGCGGGTCTCGCTCTCCGTCGACCGGGAGGGGCGGCCCGTGGATCTCACGGTGCTGCGCGAGGTGGTCGTCCGCTGACGAGGGCGAGCGCCGTTCGTGCGGCGGCGCCGTAGCTGGGTTAAGCCTTCAGGCATGTCCACGCGGCCCACCGCGCTGCCGCCCGCCGGCGCGCCCGACGTCCTCTACCTGATCGATCTCTCCGGGTATGTCTTCCGCGCCTATCACGCCATCAGTCCGCTCTCCAGCCCGAGCGGGGAGCCGACGCACGCCACCTACGGGACGGTGGCGATGCTGTCGAAGCTGGTGGAGGAGAGGAAGCCGGCGTACCTGGGGGTCGCCATGGACGCGGGGGGCAAGACGTTCCGGGGCGAGCTCGACGCGCGCTACAAGGCCCATCGGCCGCCGCCTCCGCCCGACCTGACCGTGCAGATGGCGCGCTGCAAGGAGATCGTCGAGGCCTACCGGATCCCGATCTTCATCGAGCAAGGGCTCGAAGCCGACGATCTGCTCGCGGTGGCCGTGGCCCGTGCGAAGGAGAAGGGCCTGCGCGTGGTGATCGCCTCGAGCGACAAGGATCTGATGCAGCTCGTGGACGACGAGCGGGTCGTTCTGTGGGACGCGATGCGCGACAAGGTCTATGGCGCCGCCGAGGTGAAGGAGAAGTTCGGGGTTCCGCCGGAGCAGGTGCGTGACCTGCTGGCGCTGGTCGGGGACAGCTCGGACAACGTGCCTGGGGTCCCCAGCATCGGCTTGAAGACGGCGGCCGAGCTGCTGGGCCAGTTCGGGACGCTGGAGGCGATCTACGCGAGGATCGACGAGGTGAAGAAGCCTCGGACGCGAGAGGCGTTGAAGACGAACCAGGCGGACGCGCTGCTCTCGCAGAAGCTCGTGACCCTGGACGGTTCGGCGTCGGTCGATCTCGATCTGGAGAAGCTGCAGTACGGCGGTGGCGCCGATGTGGACCGGCTCCGCGAGCTATTCACCGCGCTGGGGTTCACGCGGTTCCTGAAGGCGGTGCGTGCCCCGACGCCCGAGGCGAGGGAGGCGACGTCACGGGTGATCCTGTCACGCGAGGAGCTCGCCGCGTTCGTGGCCGAGGCGCGCGAGGCGGGTCGCCTTGCGCTGGAGGTCCACGCTTCGAGTCGGGATCCGATGACGGCGAGCCTCGTGGGGGTGGCGCTCGCCTGTCAGCCAGGGCAGGGCGTGTACGTGCCGCTCGGGCACCGCTACCTGGGCGTGCCGGCGCAGGTGAGCCTGAACGACCTGAAGGAGGTGCTCGGGCCGGCGCTCGCCGACCCCGCTCTTCCGAAGGTGGGTCACGATGTGAAGTTCTGCGAGGTGGCCCTCCAGCGGCAAGGCTTCTCGTTCGCGGGTGTCACGTTCGACACGCTGCTGGCGAGCTACCTGCTCGACCCGGAAGGCAACAACGCGCTGCCCGTGCTGTCCGAGCGAGACACGGGGATCAAGGTGCCGCCCTTCGAGGCGGTGGCACCGAAGCGCAAGGGACAACCGACGCGGGGGCTCGACGAGGTCGAGGTCAGCGACGCCGCGAAGTATGCGGCCGCGTTCCCCGCGGCGGCGCTGGCGGTGAGCGACAAGCTGCGACCGCGGCTCCGGTCGGAGCGGCTGGAGAAGCTGCTGGACGATCTCGAACTCCCGCTCGCTGGCGTCCTCGCGCAGATGGAGGTTGCAGGGGTCCTCGTCGATCCAGGCGCCCTGACGGGCCTCGGCGAGCAGATGGCGAAGGAGCTGGCCGTCATCGAGACCAGGGCGCGAGAGATCGTGGGACACGAGCTGAACCTCGCCTCCCCGAAGCAGCTCGAGACCGTCCTGTTCGACGAGCTGAAACTGAAGTCGCAGCGCAAGACGAAGACGGGGCGCTCCACCGACGCCGACGTGCTCGAAGCGCTGGCCGAGGAGCACCCTCTCCCCGGCGTGGTGCTGGAGCACCGCCTGATCGCCAAGCTCAAGGGGACCTATGTCGATGCGCTCCCCAAGCTGGTCCACCCGGAAACGGGGCGCATTCACACCCGGTGGAGTCAGGCGGTCGCCGCGACGGGCAGGATCTCGTCTCAGGATCCGAACCTGCAGAACATCCCCATCCGGACCGCGCTGGGCCGCAGCATCCGCCGTGCGTTCGTCGCGCCTCCAGGAAGCGTCTTCCTGAGCGCTGACTATTCCCAGATCGAACTCCGGGTGCTGGCGCATCTCTCTCGAGACCCGGTGCTGGTCGAGGCGTTCCGCACGGGGCAGGACATTCATACCCGGACCGCGATGGAGATCTTCGATGTCGACGCCGCCTCCGTCACGGAGGAGATGCGGCGACAGAGCAAGACGATCAACTTCGGGGTCATCTACGGCATGGGCGAGTCAGCCCTGGCCAAGCGGCTGGGAATCCCTCGGGCCGAGGCGGCGCGCTTCATCGATGCGTACTTCCAGCGTTACCGTGGCGTGCACGAGTTCATGGAGCGCACCATGGCGGAGGCGAGGCGCAGCGAGTCCGTGCACACCTTGCTCGGACGTCGTCGCCTGTTGCCGGACCTGAGGAGCAGCGACCGCATGCGTCGCGCCTATGCCGAGCGCATCGCGCAGAACACGCCGATTCAAGGGACGGCCGCCGACTTGCTCAAGCTGGCGATGGTGAAGCTCGCGCGCCCCGTGGTGCCCGGCGCTCGGATGGTGCTCACCGTGCACGACGAGCTGGCGTTCGAGGTACCGAGCGGTGTCGTCGAGGAGGCCTCGGTGAAGGTGCGAGAGGCGATGGAGTCCGTCTACGCGCTCGATGTGCCGCTGGTCGTCGACATCGGGCACGGGGCGAGCTGGGCCGAGGCCCACTGAGCTGTGACGTTCAGGGCTGCCTCTCTTCCGGGAGAGGCGGTCAGGTGAGCAGGATCAGGGGCGAGGGGCACGCCTGCTCCAGCTCGCATCGACGCTCCTCTGTGGCGCGCATCGATGCGGCTGGGCATCCTGGAGGGGGCAGCGCTCCTCGCTCTGTCGGGCCGTGTCGATGGATTCGAAGCATCGACGCCGTCCGTTTCCACGAACGGCTGATGATCGAGACAAAGCAAACCACCCGCATCACCCAGGAGGGTGAGCGGGCTGATGGTGCTGCTCGCCGGCGGCGATTCAGCTCGCTGCTGCGAGCTTGGCCGTGGCCTTGTGCAGGCTCTTCGCGAGCCGTGCTTTCAAGCGCGAAGCGCGCTCCTTGGGGATGACCCCTCGGGAGGCAGCCCGGTCGAGCTGGCTCTGCGCGGTGACGGTCGCCGTGGATGCGTCCTGCGCCGAGGTTTTGACGGAATTGCGCGCCTTCTTCAGGGTCGTGCGCAGCTCGCTCTTGGCGGCACGATTACGCGCCGTCCTCTTGATGCGCTGGCGGTTGCGCTTCTCGGCGGATGCATGGGTGGCCATGAAAAGCTCCTACTTCTTCGCGTCGGTCTGGGCTGCCGCTTGGGCTGCCTTGGGGGCATCCGGCGCGCTCGGATCATACCCGGGGAGATGCACCGGGAACTTGGGAGTTCCATGCGCGCGCTCGAAGCGCTTGCGGGCGGTGCCTTCCCTGCGGGCCTTGCGCTGACGGATACGGCTGGTTTGCTGCGTCGCGGAAACCATGGGGGCGCGCAGCATAGCTTTGGTGGATCCCATGTCAATGGGATTGATCGTTGGATCAGGGCCGGATCGTCACTCCGACCGAAAAACTCGGCTTGGAGAAGGGGCCGACCTTGGCGCCCTGGATGGCGGACTTCACGCAACCCGACTGGCCGTTGGAGGCTGCCCAGCCGGTCACGCTCACGTTGGAGACCGTGCCCGCCGAAGAGAACGAGACGTTGGCCCGCGACACGTCATCCGCGCCCGCGACGCACGCCTTCGCGGCGGGCATGATGGAGCGGATGGCGGCCTGGATGGACCCCTGGGGCGGCTGCTCGGGCACGGTCTGGTTGAGGGGCGTCCCTGCCGCCGGGGCCATCGCCTCCGTGGGGGCGCTCTGCGAGCCATCGGACCCGACCGCAGCTTGCATGGCGCTGCTCAGGTCTCCCGGCTTGCCGGTGGCGGCTGGCTTCGCTGCGGTGGCGGCCGTGGGGGCCTGGGCGAGCGCGGCCCCTCCGGGGGCGGCAGCAGGCGTGTCCGCGGTGGCGGCGGCGGCTGGAGCGGCAGTCCCCGTCGGGTTGGCGTGTGCGTGCTTGTCGGGCTCTGGGGCCGTCGCCTCGGGCAGCTGCGACGGGTCCATGGCGGACGGCTTCTCTGGCGTGGCGACAGGAGTGGGCTGTTCCTGCGCTGCAGCCTGCTTCGCGGGCTCCTGAGGTGCCTGTTCCTCGGGCTGCATGACGGCCTGAGGCTGAGGCGGGGGTTCGCTCTGTCCCTTGATGATGGCAAACGAGGCCGCGAGGCCCACGGCGGCGATGACGGCGCCGATGACCACCCCTCCGCTCTTCTTCTTCTTCTGTTCTGCGGCGGGGGCGGCGGCGGGGCGCTGCGATTTCTTGGCAGCGTCTGCCGTGTCCTGCGGCGTGCCGTCGTCGAAGTCGAGGTCCGCAGCGGGCGGCTGCGCCTTGGCGGGCTTCTCTGCAGGCGGCGGGTCGGTGACGGCCTTCAGGTTGATGAGACCCGAGTCTTCACCGCTGGCCTCACCGGGGGACCGCCCAGGAGGCGGCAGCGAGCCTGAGCGCGAGGGGAGGCCCGAGAGCGAAGGGGGGATCGACGCGGAGCCGCCCGACGACAGCGGCGTCGCGATGGACGTCGGACCTCTGCTGCCGGTCAGCGAGACGGGGGCCTCGCTGTTCCGGCCAGGCGGTCCCGCGAGACCCGACTGGCTCGCGCGTTCTGCGATCTCCTTCAGGGAGACACGCTTCTTGCTCGGGGCGCTCGACGTCATGCTGCTGCGCCCCTCCGTGATGGACGGCCGCCCCTCGTCCCGATCGTCTGAACCTTGAGACATCTTGGTTTCTCCTGCCTGCCTTACATTCGAGCGTGCCGACTGCTCTCTGGGTTCCTCCGGCTCGGGTTCGAGGGAGGGGTCGGCCAGCGCGACCTCGAGGGCTTCCGCACCCATGGGTGAACGTGTCAGCGCAGCCTGGGTGATGCGGGCTGCCCGCTTCTCCCATTCCGCATCATCGTCGCCCTGCGGGGGCGCCGGCCATTCATGGAGCAGGCCATCGAGATCGAGCTTGCCGGTGAGGTTCATACGGCTTCGCCTCCAAAACCCCGCCCCGCGAGGTACTCACGGAGCTTGCGTCGCGCTTCGTGAACGCGCCAGGCCACCGTCCCCTCGGGGCAGCCCAGGATCTTCGACGCTTCCTCGTGAGGAACGCCGTCGATGCAGACGAGGATGAGCGTCGTCCGGAGCGTGTCCGAGAGGGCATCGATGCCATCGCAGAGCGCCGTGGCGAGCTGCTTCTGTTGAGAGGCCGTCGCGGGATCACCACCGAACGTGAGCCGCGTCTCGCGCAAGAGGCTCTCGACGCGGGGATCGTCCGAGGACGTGGCGTCCCGTGTCGGCTTGCGCGCGCGGATCGTGTTGAGCGAGAGGTTCACGGCGATGCGATAGAGCCACGTGAAAGGCTCGCTCCGCCCGTCGAAGCGGCCGAGGGCCTGGTAGGCGCGGACGAACGTCTCCTGTGTCACGTCCTCGGCCTCCGCAGCGGATCGCACCAGGTGAAACGCGAGGCGGAAGATCCGTTTTTGATGGCGGCGGACGAGAAGCCCGAAGGCCTCTGCGTCACCGCCCAGGGCCTTGTCGACGAGTTCGCGATCTGTGGGTTGGGCCATTCTAGGCGCCTCGACGTGCTGGAGCGCTCCGACCAGGAGACGATGGCACTGGCGTCACGCGCATCACGCGCCTCGCGCGTCGGCTCGTCGGCCGCACGGATGGAACCCGCAATGCCGCGAGGCTTCCGCAGGCAGGGCCAGGCGATGAGGCGGTAACTTTCAAGCTCCGGCGCGCGAAGATAGCCGAACACTCCCTTTGGGACAAACGATGCGCCCCGATCTTGGGAGGCGCCCTTCAGGAAGCAGGGATCCACGGGGACGGCCCGCCTCGTCGGTGCGGAAGCGCCTGGTCGAGGGCGCGATGTCGAGGTCGAGGGGCTTCCGGCTGTCGCCTGCTATCGTCCAGGCCCGATGGGACACCTTGCTGGAACGTGGCTGCGCAGGATCGGGCTCACGGCCGTTGCCTTTGCCGGCGGCGCGGTCTCTTCCCACCTGGCGGGGGCGACCTCCCAGACGCAGAGTCCCTACGCGCCCATCGAGCAACTCGCCCGGGCGCTGGCGCTCGTGGAGAATCAGTACGTCGAGCCAGCGCAGCGCAACAAGCTCATCGAAGGCGCGGTCAAGGGGATGGTCGCCGAGCTCGATCCACACTCGGCCTTCATGACGGCCGAAGAGTTCTCGCAGTTTCAGGAGGAGACCGGCGGGAGGTTCGGCGGTGTCGGGGTCGAGGTCGATTATCGTAACGAGACGCCGACGGTGATCGCGCCGATCGAGGGATCGCCAGCGGAGAGGGCAGGGATCCGGTCGGGAGATCAGATCGTCGCCATCGACGGAAAGCCAACGCGCGGAGAGCGCCTCGACAAGTTGATCACCTTGATGCGAGGCCCTGCTGGCTCGAAGGTCAGGGTCCTCATCCGGCGGCCTGGCGTCACCGAGCCGCTCAACTTCGAGCTGAAGCGCGAGGAGATCCGCGTCACCAGCGTCGTCGCCAAGCGCATGGAGCACGACGTGGCGTACATCCGCCTCAAGCAGTTCCAGGAAGGGACCCACGAAGAGCTGCTGCAGGCCGCTGGGAAGCTGCGCGCGGCCTCGAAGAGCCCACTCGCCGGCGTCATCCTGGACATGCGCAACAACCCCGGGGGGCTCGTCGACGAGGCGGAAGGGGTGGCCGACGAATTTCTCGGGTCGGGTACGATCTACTCGACGCGGCACAGGAACGTCGTCGTCGACGAAGCGCGGGCGACGCCGGGCGGGGCGTTCTCGTCGTTGCCCATCGTGGTGCTGGTGAACGAGTACTCGGCGAGTTCGTCGGAGCTGGTGGCCGGCGCGCTTCAGGACAACAAGCGAGCGACGGTGATCGGAACCACGACCTTCGGGAAAGGCTCGGTGCAGACGATCTACGAACTCCCCGGGGGGGCAGGGATGCGGCTGACGACGATGCGCTACTACACGCCGAGCGGTCGCTCCATCCAGGCGCAAGGGGTGCAACCCGACGTGGTGGTGCAGGCGGCGAAGGGTGACAAGCTGGCCGAGGTGATGCGGGAGAGCGACCTCGAAGGGCACCTGGCACCCGAGGGCGCGAGCGGAGGCAAGCCCAGACCCGTCCTCGTCGGTGGCGGTGAGGGATCAGAGATCAGCCGTGACGTGCCGGCCGACCCGAGAAAGGGCAAGGACTTCGTCCTGTCCCTGGGGTACGAGACGCTCCTCAAAGAAGCTCGGAAGGGCCGCTAGCCGGAAGCGGCTTCCGTGCCTGCGCGCAGCCCTGTGGCGGCGGCTTCGAGGAGGGTGCGGGGCCGGGCGGCGATGGCGTCGCCAGCGACGAGCAAGCGCGGTGCTGCGTGGACTCCCTGGCAAAGGACTCCTACGGCCTCCAGCAAGCCCTGGCGGTCCTTGCTCGGCCAGCCGATGGCATCGAGCGCAGGACCAAAGAGCGAACTCACGACCTCGAGTGGGCCGTGGCCATCACCGAGCTGCACGGGGGCAGCGAAGGACAGCGCGAACGGGAGCCGCCCTCCTGGTGGCATGTCGGGTCCCGCGCCGTGCTCGGGGGGGGTGTAGAGCACGCCCCCTCCGAGCACGCCCCCTGTGGCGAGCACGACCGCGTCGGCGTGGAGGGGGGCGTCGAGGCCCTCTAGACGAACATCGAAGCCGGCCGTGTGCCCGGATGAGCGGGAGCTCCCGGCGGTGACTTCACGGACGCGACGCCGAACTCGCTCGACCCCGACGGAGGTGAGCTGCGTGTCTCGGCTGATCTCGAAGCGCAGGCCGGCGGGAGAGTTCGCCCCGCTCAGCGCCTCACCCACCGGGACGCCCACCTCGCGGGTGATCTCTTGGGCATGGCCGGGGCGCGTGCCGAGCCAGGGGCCCAGAAGAAAGGCCGCGACAGCGCCGTGTTGCGTGAGCGCGTGGCGCAGACCCGCCGCGAGCCACGCGCGTCGATCCTGGTGGTCGTGCCGCACTGCGAGATCCGCATCCGCGATGCGTCGCTCGTCCTCGAAGCGCAGGACGGGGACGTCGATGGCCTCGAAGTGGAGCTTCATCTTTTTCGCCCGAGGATCGTCGTTGAGGGCATCCGAGAGCGCATCGGCGTCCCAGTCGGCTCTCGAGGCGCGCGGGATGAGGACCCGCCCACCGCCGGTGGCAGCGAGATCGAGCAACGCGGAATCATGTCCTCGCGCAGGTCGGAGGCGACCGGCCAGTGTGGCGAGGAGGCATCCATGGGAGGCGGGGACGCGCCAGGCTCCGAGCGCCTCCAGCCAGTCCACGAGCGGCGCCGGGAGCGCGGGCATGGCCGCCAGCGTCTCCACGCCCAGGAGGCGAGCCGCGCGGGCTTGCTGTTCCCAGGGGACGTCGTCGATGGCGCCGCTCGTCAGTGCGCTCGCGCCGGCGCCGGACGACACCATGGTCACCTCGCATCCGAGGCGCTGCGCGCGCCAGGCGGCCGCTGTTCCGGCAGCGCCGGAGCCGATCACGATCACGGATCGGGGCACAGTATTTCTCCTGGGTTCACGGCGTGCGCGCCGGGCTCCTGCTCTGCGAGTCGAGCGATGCTCCGCCATGCGGGCGCCGCCTCGAGATCCTCGTCGCGCACGAGACCCAGCTCGGAACGGACGCTCGCGATGGTGAGCGCCTCCTGCCGGGCTTGCTCGGGTCCGAGCGCCACGACACGGGTCAGCGCCTGTCTCTCCAGAAACTCGACCGCCTGTCGGAGCCCCTCGCGCGGCGACAGCCCCAGCTCACTGGCGACGATCTGACCGCAGCGCGCCGCACAGCGCATTCCCCCGCACGCGCCCAGCCCGAGCCGCGTGCGACGGGAGACGTCGCCCACGGTGCGCGCCAGCTCGTGCCGAACGGTGTAGCGCACCTCGGCCTCGGTCACCGGCTCGCAGGGGCAGACCGAGACCGCCTCTCGGGGCCTGGCCTTCACCCGCTCCTCGATGCGGAGCGCGCGCGCTCCGTGGCGGTAGACCAGGCGACGGGCGGCGACGGCGTCGATCTCCAGCCGCTCTGCGAGCTTGAAGGGATCGACGGTGGCGTCGCCTCCTGGAAGCGGTGTGAGGTGGGTCGCGCAGGGCGCTCCGAGGCCGAAGTGCTTCGACAGGATGTCGGTCATCTCCTCGGCGAAGAGGCGATAGCTGGCGAGCTTCCCTCCGATCATCGAGAAGAGGCCCGGCGCGCCGTGGACCGCGTGGTCGATGATCTCGTGCTCACGCGAGAGCTGGTCCTCGCTCGGGCCGTAGGCGTGGATCGTCGGCCTCACGCCGGCATACGTGCCGATGGCGCGTGCGCGGCGCACCTCTGGAAACACACGGGCGATGCCCTGGACCAGGTAACGCACTTCCTCGCTGGTCGCCCGCACGCCGTCGAGATCCCCGTAAAAGTCATCGTCGGTGGTGCCGATGACGCTCACGTTCTCCCAGGGGCAGATGAAGATCTGCCGACCATCGATCGTGCGCCCCATGATGGCGTAGCTGGTGAGGCGCCGGTCGTAGACGATGTGGATGCCTTTGCCCGGGCGCACGAGCGAGGCCGTGGGAGGGAGCCCGCTCGTGGCGGCGGTGAGCGACGACCACGCGCCCGTCGCGTTGATCACCACGCTCGTCCTGAGCCTCCCCACCCCGCCGCCGCGACGGTCTCGGTAGCGCACGGCCTGCACGGCCCCGGTATCTTCGCGCCGCTCGATCTGCTCCACGGTGCAGCCGACGAACACCTTCGCGCCGCGCTCCATGGCGTCGACCGCGTTCGCGACGCAGAGGCGGGCCCCATCGATCCCCCACTCGTCGAAGCTGAAGCCCCCGAGGAGATCCCCGGCGAGCCCGGGCTCGAGCTGGCGCAGCTCGTCGGCGCTGAGCCGTGCGTGGGGCTTGCCCCGCTTGAAGGGCTGGTAACGATCGTAGGCCTCGAAGAAGGCGTCCATCAGGGTGAACATCACCCGGGCCTTCGCGCTCCGCTCGACGGGGACGAGGAACGGGATGCGGAAGAGCAAGTGGGGCGCGATCGCCTGGATGTGGCCCGAGTCGCGGCAGGACGTCTCCGTGACGTGCGGATCGTGGGTCAGGTAGCGAGGCCCGCCGTGGATCATCCCACTGGAGTTGCCGCTCGCGCCGAAGGCGAGGTCGTTGCGCTCGAACAGCGCCACCCGGAGGCCACGCTGCGAGGCGTCCCGTGCGACCCCCACCCCGTTGACGCCGCCGCCGATCACCACGACGTCCACGTCGGTGTCGTCGCGGCGCAGCCGCACGGCGGGGGACTGCACGTGTGACGTCTGATCCCCGCTCGCGTCGTCACCCGGGGCTCCAGGCGGAGCCGTCCCACCCCAGTCGGCGGGAGCAGGCGTCCAGTCGGGGCTCTCTTGCTGCTTGCTCACAATCGGCCCGTATAGCACGCCAAGGACACGTCAGCCTCGCACACGGATGGCCCAGGTCAGCCGCGCCAGGTTCCGGAGCACGTGCGGCACCCGGCGGGTGAGATTGATCGAGGGGCGCCGCTTCTCCAGCACCCGCACGGGGATCTCGCGTATCCGTAGATCCGCCCGGTACGCGCGGATGACCAGCTCGCTGGCGAACACGTCCCGATCCACGACGCAAGCGTCGACCACGGGCGACAGGGGCCGTCGAAGGAAAGCCTTCAACCCGTGGGTGTCCGTGCCCCGAAAGCCGAGCGTCACGCGGAGGAGTCCGTTGTAGAGCTGGCTGGCTGCATGTCGGGCCCAGGGGCGCTCGTCCTGGGCTCCGTCGATCAGCTTGGAGCCGATGACCATCTCCAGCTCCCCCTCCGCGAGCAGCTGGACCGCTCGCTGATGGAACTCGGTGTCGCACAGATCGATCTCTTCGCAGATCACGATGGCGCCCCGTGCCTGTTCGATGCCCTGGCGGAGCGCTGCGCCATAGTTCGGGGAGCCCGTCGAGAAGGTTCGCACCTCGGGGTACTTCGCGGCCAGGTCAGAGGCGATCCGCGCCGTGGCGTCGCGAGACCCGTTCTCGGCGAGCACGATCTCGTACCGCCAGTCGAGCGGCGAAAGCCGCTCCCGCAGATCCACGACTGCGGCGTGCAGGATCGCTTCCTCGTTGTAGACGGGGATGACGATGGAGATGTCGGGTGCGGTCATCGTCCGCCTCCGAGACGGACCGCGGCTTCCTGGGCGGCTTCGCGGCCGAACCGCAGCGCGTCCTCCATCGACGAGTAGTTCCAGGCTCCATACCGACCCGCAGAGAGGATCTGGTGCGCTTCCAGGAAGGGCCGCACCTGCTCCAGCGAGGGATAGTAGGCATGGTCGAACACCACGTAGGCGTGGTCGATGCGCCTCGTGCGCGCGAAGCGGATGGCCTCTGGGCCCGCGATCAGCCCCATCTCCTCGAGACCCGCCGCCACCTCGGGGAGCAAGCCGTCGAGAGCGGGCGGGGAACGATCGGCCAGCTCGACGTACAGGTTGGCCTTCCCCTCGGGCGCCATCTCTGGAGAGAAGTTCGAGTAACAGCCGACCCGGTAAAATGGGTATTTCGCCTCGGGGACATAGACCCAGTGCAAGGGCTGCCCGCACGGCGCATCGAGCGCGAGATCGAGGTAGTAGAGGTGGGTGCATCGCAGGCGCCCCGCCGCTTCGGCGACGGCCGCCGGCGCATCCCGGAGCAAGCCCACGAGGACGGGCAAGGGCGCCGAGGAGAGCAGCACGTCGTAACGCACCACCTCGTCCTCGAACACGAGCTCCTTGGCGTGATGATCCACGGCGAGCGGCTCGCGCCCCAGCTCGATGCCAGCATGAAGCCCGTCCGGGGGCAGCGCGGCGACCATGCCCTCGACGAGCTGTCCGATCCCTCGCTTCGGATAGATGAAGCGCGCGTTGTAGCCGAGTTCTCGACCCTGCAAGCCGACCGCCCCGGCCACGACGTCCTCGAGCTTGGGCAGAGGAACGAACCGTGAGCACCAGTCGGCGGTGATCTCGGTGGGGGGGACCCCCCAGAGCCTCGTGTTGTAAGGGAGCATGAAATGGCGGCTGATCCCCTCGCCGAAGTGCAGCCGACAGAACTCCTCGAAGTTGCGAGGAGGCGGTGTGGCGTGGGCCTCCTGCTGGGCGCGGATGAAGCCCAGCAGGCACTCGTACGCCACCTCGGGCGGCAAGCCCCAGGTGTTCGCCTGAAAGGGGTAGCGGGTGTAGACGCCGTGGGACCAGATCCGGGACTGGCGCTCGATTTCCAGATGCTCCGGACCCATCCACCCGAGGGCCAGGCGTCGGAGTCCCGGGTCACGCAAGTGGAGCAAATGCCCTGTCCGGTCGAACCGGTAGCCTTCCTCTTCGAGGGTGATCGCATGCCCTCCGGCGTGGGACAGCCGCTCGAAGATGCGGAAGGGAATACCGGCCTCCCTCAGGTGATGGGCGGCTGACAGGCCGGTCAGCCCGGCGCCGAGGATGGCCACAGGGGTGCGGGTTCTGAGTCGGGTCATCCGGGTCGAACGAGCCGCCCTCGCAGGCGCGGGACATGGAAACCGCGCGCATCGCCGACCGCTCTGGACGAGCTTCGTGGCGGAGTGGGCAGCTTCGAGCGCGATTCGGCGCAGACCAGACCACCTTGTCGCCGCTCCGTCAAGCGCACGCGCCGGGTCGACCGACCTGGCCGACGCGGCGCGCCGTCGCCCTGGCGTGGATCTCGAGGTTGGATCTCCGGGCTGGAGCGGCTACGGGAGAGGGAGAGGTCTGTGATGCCCATCCCGCGCCGCACTTCCGTCCAAATCAAGGGGAGAACCCTCTACCTGACCGAGGACCAAGAGCGCTTGAAGCGCCAGCTCGCAGGTGAGGATCTCCCGGTCGACCCTGGGCAAGAGCCACTGATCAACAACATTTCCACCGACGAGATCACCCCTGGCTGGGTTTGTTACTACTACGACGAGACCCTGGCCCGGTATTGCCTCGTCGGGTTGCGCGGCAACGTCATCGAGCGCGACGCGATCAAGTCGGGGGGCTTCGGCGTCATCGTCAGCGGCCGCTCGAAGGGATGCGGTAGCTCGCGCGAGACGGCGCCTTACTCCGAGCTCGAGGCGGGCATCCAGCTCGTGGTCGCCCGCAGCATAGAGAAAATCTACGGACAGAACTGCCAGAACATCGGGCTGCTCACCACCACCGACTTCTCCATCCTGGATCGGATCGCCAAGGGCGAAGAGATCCCCATCGAGGAGTTCACCCGCGGCCTCGATCCGATCAGCGCCGATGTCGTCTCTTACGGCGGCCTCTTCACCTACAACAAAGCGCGCCTCGCGGGTGAGGTCTCCCCTCCGACGATCGACACGCCCGCTCGACCCATGACGTTGTGCGAGAAGATCATCGCCGCGCACGCGATCGTCGACGCGAAGACAGGGCAGCTCGGGGTGACGGCCGTCAAGCCGGGGGACGCCCTCTTCGTCCGGACCGACATCCGCTTCTCGCACGAGTACGTGACGCCGATGGCGGAGTCCCTCTTCCGAGCGAGCCTCGGCCCCGAGGCGAGGGTGAGCGAGCCCGAGTCGGTCTTCGCATTCCGCGATCATCTGACCTTCCTCGATCGCATCATGCCCGAGGCCCACATCAAGCTCGGCCTCCGGGAGCAGGCCGCCTCCCTCGCCACCGTGCAGCAGGCCTTCACCGAGCGGCAGGGCATCCGGCTTTACGGAGAGGTCGAGCGCGAGGGGCGCACCGTCGGGTCCGAGGCCATCTGCCACAACAAGGTGATCGAGGAGCTTGCCTTGCCGGGTCACGTGGTGGCCGGAACCGACTCGCACACCTGCATGGCGGGCGCGCTCGGATGCTTCGCCTTCGGCGTCGGCTCGACGGACATGGCGAACGCCTGGCTGACCCGCGACGTGCGGGTGGCCGTCCCCGAGTCGGCGCGCTTCAACCTCATCGGGCGTTTGCGGCCCGGCGTGACCGCCAAGGACGTGATGCTCCATCTCCTGTCGCAGCCCTTCTGGAAGAGCGGCGAGGGCATCGGGAAAGTGCTCGAGTTCGCTGGTGATGGCGTGCGCGCGATGGGGCTCGACGAGCGCGCCACCTTGACCAACATGGCCGTCGAGGCCGGAGGGTTCACGGGCATCATCGAGGCCGACGAGGTGATCATCAGCTACCTCGTCGAGCAGCGCGGTCTCCAGGCCGAGGATGTCCGGGCGAGGATCGTCCGCGCCGACCCGGGCGCCACGTACATGGCGACCTTCGATGTCAACCTCGACGAGATCGAGCCGATGGTGGCAACCCCGGGCGATCCGCGGAACGGTGTCCCGCTCGGGCAGCTACGTGAGGTGGTCGGCGGTGACGTCAAGATCGACATCGCCTATGGCGGCTCCTGTACGGGAGGGAAGAAGGCCGACATGGACATGTATGCCTCTGTGCTGCGTCGCGCGGTGGAGCAAGGACGTCGGGTCGCAGAGGGAGTGCATCTCTACATTCAGTTCGGATCGCAGGACATCCGTCGCTACGCGGAGGCGAAGGGATACCTCGAGATCTTCCGGCAAGCAGGCGCCGAGCTGGTCGATCCATCCTGCGGAGCGTGCATCAAGGCGGGCCCTGGCGTCTCCAACAGCCCTGACCAGGTCACGGTCTCCGCGATCAATCGCAACTTCCCTGGGCGCAGCGGACCTGGCAAGGTTTACCTGGCCAGCCCTCTCGTCGTTGCGGCAAGTGCAATAGAGGGGCGGATCGTGAGCCCAAAGCTGTGATACGGCGTCTGCATGCACCTGCTTCACCGAAGACCCACGGGTAGGCGTTGGGGCAGGTAAATGCGGTAGTTGTGCAGCAGTTACGGGGAGTCGAAGAAATAGATGGCTGGAAAAACGAATCCTTTTCACGGAAGGGGCCCGTACGGTAACGTACGCACGCGTCTCGGAACCGGGAGCCTCAAGCGCGTATGACCGACAAGGACACGCTGGCGAAGAACGAAGCGCCTAAGACCGACAAACGAAAGCAAAGCCTCTACTTCCCGGAGTCGATGCTGCAAGAGATCAAAGAGGAGGCGGCGCGGCTCGATCGCTCGCTGTCCTGGGTCGTGCAGCGCGCCTGGAAGCTGGCGCGGGTGGAGATCAAGAAACTCCCGAGCGTCAACGACGTGGCTGACGATGAGGAGGACGCTGGGTAGCGCTGCCGCCGCGCCGCCGCGGCGGTCCCCGCAGGGCGCCATGGTTCGTGAGCTGTTCGCAGTCGGTCACGACGGCACGCGCATTTACGTTCGCAAACGCGAGCGTGATGCGCTTCCTGACGGGGACGGTGAACGTATCCGGGCGGTGCTCTGCGACGGCATCGCCTGCGATGGGTTCATCTGGAAGTATTTGTGGGACGACCTGGCGCGCCTGGTCGATGTCGCGCACTGGAACTACCGCGGTCATGGTCGCAGCGGTCTCCCCGCTGATCCTGACGCGATCCAGGTGACCGACCACGCGCGCGATCTCGCCGCAGTGCGGGAAGCCATCGGGGCTGGACCGCCGCAAGCGATGGGCTCTTCGCCGTCTGGCGCTCCCGAGCCCGTCGTTCTCGTCGGCCACTCGTTCGGCTGTCAGGTGGTCCTCGAACACCTGCGTCACCACCGTGAAGGGGTGCGCGGGCTGATCCTCATCTGTGGTGCGCCCGGCCGCGTGACCCACTCGTTCAAGGGGACCGATGTGCTCGCGCAGATTCTGCCGCGGGTCATCGAGCGCGTGGAGGCGAGGCCAGATCTCGCGCGCGCGCTGTGGAGCAATCTCCCCCCACCCCTGGCGCTCCGCTTCGCGCTGCTCACGGGGGAGGTCGATCGTCGCTCGGTGACCCCGGATGACGTCATGCCGTACATGCGGCACATGGTCGACATCGACGTGCTCATGTTTCTGCGCATGCTGCGCAGCGCGGGCGACAGCGATGCCTCGGATCTGCTCCCTCAGCTCGACATTCCAGCGCTGGTCATCGGAGGCGATCGCGACTCGTTCACGCCGTCTCGCCGCGCCGAGGAGATGGCCGCAGCGCTGCCGCGCGGTGAGCTCCTGATGGCCCAGGGTGGGACTCACGTGGTCCCGCTCGAGCGCAAAGAGATGGTGCGGGAGCGCGTGGAACGCTTTCTTCGCGAGCGGGTGCTTGCGCCGACGAGCACGGACGAGAAACGCATCTCGTCGTCGCCCACGTCGGTCCTCGAACCTCGAGCCCGTGGCGCATGAGAGCGGGCCTTCTCGCGACGCTTTGGTTGGCGGGGTGCTCGAGCGCTTATCTGGGTGAAGTGGCAGGTGAGATCGGAACGGAGGATCGTTCGTCGTCACCTGGGATGGCGAAGCCTCCGGTCCCTCTCTCTTTACAAGACCCGCTCGGAGCAGCGCAGGCGGCCAGCACCTCCGCGCTGCACTCGGGCGCGAGCGCTGGACACCCCCTCTCGCTCGAGCCTCCGCGTTTCTCCGACCGCTCCGAGGCCCATGCCTCCACGTTCCTCGGAGAGGGACGTCTGCTGTCGTTGCGCTCTCCGGAGAGTGAGCCGTCTGCCTGCCCCGAGTCGTCTCGGCGAGGTCGTTCTGCTGGCCTCGTGGCGCAGCTCGCGCGCGGACACGGCGAGCCGGCCACGGTCACCCTGTGGCTTTCGCGTCGAGGTCAGACCCATGCGTGGCGTCGCCCCCTCGCTTTTGCTCGCCTCGCGTCGGCGCTCGGCGCGCGCACGGTACCCTCCGCCGTTCTCCGTCGCATTCCGGTGGGCGACGTGGCGCGGCTGCTCGAAGGCCAGCCCGGCGGTCCGGAACTGCTCCGTGAGCTGGTGGTGATGAACGATGGCTCCGTCGATGCGCTCGTTCAAGGACAGGCGCTCGGTACATCAAGACCTCTGGGGGCGCCACGGCCGCCGTCCGCCAGCTGCACGAGGCGCATCAGAGCCGTCGATGGCGCCGCAGAGATGGAGCAGTGGAGCCGATGGGCCGCGTCTCTCACACCCCTGGCCGAAGAGCGCACGCAGCTGGTCCGTGATTATGTGGAGATGCTCGTCCTCGACTACCTGTCGGGTCACATTCGCCGTCCCGACCTGCTGCTGGATGTGGACGGTGACGCGTTGATCCTGGACGACAACGCCGACGCCTTTCCTGCCCTCGTTCCGGTGCACGCCCTCGATCTTCTCCTGCGTCGTCTCGCCGCCGTCGAGCGCTTCCCTCGCACGCTGCACGCTGGTCTGCTCCAGCTCGGGCGTGCCCAGATGGCCGCACACCTCGCTCCAGGTAGCATCGCCCTCCCCACTCGTGAGGTGACCTCTCGTGGTGGCGCACCCTCTGCCCCTGCACCCCTCACCGGCTTCGACCAGTGGCTCGTCTCGCCACGCACGCTGATCGATCTCGATGAACGGCGACTGGCCTTGCTGTCCCTCATCGAGGCCAAGCGCGTGCGCCATGGCGAGGCCGCGCTCGGTCTATGAACGGCAGCAGAGGGGTGTGACCACCCTTGATCCGCGCTGCGACGCGGTGCCAAATCCTCCCCCTATGGACCTGGCCACCCTCAAGAGCTGGATCGACGGCCTCGGTTACCGCGCCGACATCGAGAACGCCTCGACCCTGCGCGTTCGGCCGCGCGAGGAAGGTGTGGCCGCGTTCCCGCCGTTCTTCATCCAGCACGCGGAAGGCTGGGTCGTCCTCTCCATGCTCGACGTGCTCGGCAGCGACGCCAAGCTCGTGAGCGAGCTGCCGGTACACCTGCTCGAAGCGAACCGCGACATGCGCCTCGCCAAGTTCGCCTTCGACGAGCACGATCAGCCCTTGCTCTGCGCCGAACTTCCCACCGAGTCGCTCGACCAGGCCGAGCTCGCCGATGCCGTCGAGCGCCTGATCCAGTACTCGGCGACCTACCGCCGGATCATCACCGGCGTCATCGCCCTCCCGCGCCCTACTTCTGGATGATCACCACCCGGTGATCGTCGCGGTAGGTCACGTGGCCCGACTCCCCACGGCACTCCAGGCAGGTGGCCCAGGGAAGTCGCTTCCGGATGTAGCCGTTGAAGCCCAGCACCACGGGGCCCTTCTCGTCCTTGAGCACCAGCGACGAGGCGATGCGGTAGCGGTCCCCTGGCAACCTGTAGAAGGCCAGCACGAACGAGTTCTTGTCGGCGCGGCCTGCCACGACGAGGAGTTCCTCCCCGGGGACCGGGCTCCACAGCAGCGGTGAGGTGGTGAGCGTCGTGTTGGGCGGCGGCCCGCCGGCATCGGCGCGGGAGAGCACCGTGTTCACGTCCTCCGGCTCCTTGAAGAACACGACCTCGGTGCCCGCGATGTCCCGGAGGTTCGGCACGGACGCGATCATCTCGGCCACCTGAGCTGGCGTGATCTCCGCCTTCCGGTACGTCTGCTGCCAGCCTGGCGAAGGGACGCTCACGGCGTTCGGTGCGCCTCGGCAGCAGCGGAAGCCGAGATCGTTTCCGCTCGCCGTCGCGTCGACCGCGCTGCGGTGCGCACACCGATGATCAGGCGTCTGCGCCCCGCGGCTCGCACCTCGCACCGCCGCCGCCTTGGGGCGCAAGTCCTCGATCTCGCTCACATCGCTCGCGGTCCACTCCCGGAGTGCGCCCATCCCGAGCACCCCGAACGGCGAAGCGCACGACGCCGGCTCCTTCTCACAGGTCGCATCCCAGGCCGCACCGGTGGCATAGGGCGAAGACTCCTTCCCCTTGCAGGCGTGCTCCCATTCCAGCTCCGTGCACAGCCGTCCACCCCCTTGCTGGCAGAGCTCTGCCGCCTTCGCTCGGGTCACCCCGGTGAGGGGTGGCTTGCTCGGATCGTTCGGATAGAGGTAGCGGTCCACGCCGTACCCGCCGAGTTCGACCTCCAGCAGCGTGGGCTCGAGCGTCGGATCGCGCCCCTTGTCGCCAGGTGTGCTCCCGGCCACGAGCTTCCCTCCGGGAATGTCGATCGTCGCCGGCCCTGCCGCTGCGGGCGAGCGCCTTCCCGCATCGACGCTACCGGCCGTCTCCTCGTTCTCTGCGGCCTCCAGCACCTTTCCGTTCGGGTGCAAGGCCTGCGACCCACGATCCTCCGAGCCGCTCCCTCCGCTGCCGCCCCGACAACCCGCCAAACCTGCGGCGATGGCGAGCCCAAGGGCGAGCTTTCTCCTCTGCATGGTCCGCACGACGGACAGCTTTATGCTGCGGGAACTCTCCCCCGTCAAAGTGCGCGCTATGCTCCGGTCCAGCATCCGGTGACCCTCGCCGACTTCCCCCCCTGGTTTCTCCGCGCCTTCGCGGTGTGCTTCGGCCTCCTCTGGGGCAGCTTTCTCAACGTCGTCATCTACCGCGTCCCGCGGGAAATGAGCGTCGTCCATCCCGGCTCCACGTGCCCGGCCTGCGGCAAGCCCATCCGACCCTGGGACAACGTCCCGCTGTTCTCGTGGCTCCTGCTCCGGGGCCGCGCGCGTTGCTGCGGCGCCAAGGTGAGCGCGCGCTACCCCCTCGTCGAGGCCGCGGGGGGGCTGCTCTCGCTGGCCATCGTCGAAGTGATCATCCTGCGCCTGCCCGACAGCACGCCCATCGCGCGCGCTCTCGCCATCTACACGGCAGATCTCGCCCTCGCCCTGGGGCTGCTGGCTGCGACGTTCATCGACCTCGAGCACATGTACATCCCGGACGCCATCACCCTCGGGGGCGCCGTGCTGGGCCTGGCCACCGCATCGTTGCGGGACCTCGGCTTTCTCGACGCCGTGATCGGCGCGGTCGTCGGGTTCGTCATCGTCTGGCTCCCCTTCGTGGTCATCTACCCTCGGCTTCGAGGAGGCCGCGTGGGCATGGGGCTCGGTGATGCCAAGCTTCTCGTGCTCGCGGGGGCCTGGTTCGGCTGGGGCGGCGCCCTCTTCGTCCTCGGCGCGGGCGCCGTTCAGGGCACGCTCGCTGCCATCGCGCTCCTCCTCTTCCGCGGTCGAATCGACGAGCCCGAAGCCGTGCGGGAAGAGCGCGAACGCGTCCGCGCCGAGATCGAAGCCCTGAGCGGCGAAGAGCGCGCCGAGGCCGAGCGGGAGTTCGCGGAGGACCCCCTCGCCGAAGCGCCAGGGGAGGGGTTCGGACAGGCCCGCATGGCCTTCGGTCCCTTCCTTGCGCTGGCCACCCTCGAATTCCTCCTCGTCGGGCAAGAGGTGCTGGGAGCGTACCTTGCATGGATCGACGCTGGATGATCCTGTGCAACCCGCACGAACCCGCGCGGCCCGGGTGGTTGCCCTCCACCGCGCACCGCCTGCTCATCCTGTGCGCGTCGCTCTCGCCCCTGGCCTGCGGGAACGCGATCCCCACCCCGGAGCTGGGGCGGCATTCGCCTCAGGACCCCTTCGCCATCGTCCCTTATCCCCCTCCACCCGCGCACGTCGAGGTCGTCCCTGGGCCTCCCGAAGGCGTGAAAGACCCCGTGTGGGTGGATGGCGAGTGGCAGTGGCGCAACCGTCGCTGGGTCTGGCTCCCTGGCCGCTGGGAAGAACCCTATCCCGGCGCCTTCTTCGCACCCTCCACCACCGTCCGCCGCCCTGACGGCGGCCTCGTCTGGTTCGGCGGGGTCTGGCATTTCCCGAAGGGGAAGCGCTGAGTTCACCGAGGAGTATCGACAACAGCCCGCCAGGACGGCGTAAAGTGCGCCCGTGCTTTCTCGTGACAGCCTCCTGGGATGGTGCGTCCTCCTCTTCGGCGTGGTCTCGTTCGCCACCGGATGCAGTGACCAGACCCGCTGCACCGCCGAGATCATGGACGGCAAGTACCGCGGCATCGCTTCGGGAAAGAAAGGTCAGCGCGACCTCGACGAGGACGCGAAGCGCGACGCCTGCTTGCAGCGATGCGCGGCCGAGAAGGCCGATATCCTCGACGACTGCGCCAAGCGCTGTCTCGCCGAGATTCGCCACGACATGATCAACGCCAGCGTTCGCTGCGACGGGTAACGCCATGATGCTCGCCTGGTCCTTCGCCGCGCGGACCCCTGAAGAAATCGGCCGTCTCCTGCGCGCCCTGGGGCGCCACCGGTACATCGTCGAGGTGGATCACCGCATCCACTGGTCCGTCGATCACGCCCTCGCAGACCTCCCCACCTTCGCTCCTCACGCTGAAGCCTTCATCGCGCTGCGCCGCAAGGTCCCCGACCTGGATCCGGCCTCGCGTGATCCTCGCCTGTGGCGCGAAGCCAAGACCGAGGACGTCATCGCCGCGCTCGCTGCGTTCTGGGAGGCCGACGAAGCCAAGCGAAGTGACCGCCAGCGCCGCCTGCGTGCAGCCATCGCCTCGGCAGGCCTCGCTCCGGTCGACCATCCCCCCTTCGCATCACGCGCCGAGGAGCCTCCTCACCCGGAGCTCATCCTGCTCGACTGGGAACTCTGTCCCGTCGACCAGCTCGACACCGAGCGTCATGCCGGTGCGCTCGCCGCCATGGAAGAGGCGGAAGAGGAGATCGAGCAGCCCTCCACACCGATCTACCAGGAAGGCCCGGTGATCGCCGCGCCGGAGCTGTGCGATGGCGCCCCGAACGGCGTCCTGCACGACGATTTCCTGGTCTGGTCGGACGGCCCCTACAGCTACTCCGACTACGTGTTTCGCGGCGCCGCGCGTGCCGCCAAGCTCGTCGAGCCGCCCGTCGGCTACCACGATTTCTGACCTCTTCGCCCGGACGCGCCTTCCTGGCTCACACCGCAGAACCTGCGCGCGGTGCAACCATCTCGAGTGCTCTCCAGCAGCGCCCTCGTTCCGGCGTGAACTTGGCCCCTCTGCGACCTCCTCGCTAGGACCTCGGGATGCGCCGCCTCTCTCCGTGGCTCTTCGCCTTGTTTCTGGCCGTCGCAGCGGTGGCGACCCCGGCGGTGAGCGAGGCGGGCAACAAGACCAAGGTCGAGTGGAAGAAGGTCGAGGCGCCCGCCGGTGATCTCCACGATCTCCTGATCAAGAGGCTCAAGCCCTTGCTCAAGAGCGCGGCGAGCAAGGCAGATTTCGGCTCGGGCAAGAAGGTGATCCTCCATGCCCGCATCGTCGAGTTCACCTCGGTCACCCGGGGCGACGTCCACCGGGTGAGCTGCACCCTCGTGGGCCGCGTTCAGGGAGGTGCGCCGGCCAGGTCGCGCATCTCCTTCGGAGGCCGGCCCCAGGAGCGCGTGGCCCTCGAGAAACAGGTGCTCACCATGGTCGCGAACGGCGTGGTCACCCGGCTTGCCGAGATCGTCCGCGTCGAGGCGGAGGCCGAGAAAAAGAAGAAAGCCGCGGAGGCCGAGGCCGACGAGGAGAGCTGAAACGCCTCGTTCTCCGGGAGGCGTGGACGCGCGCTCCCCTCGACCCGCCGAACGAATTGGTCTACGAGATCACCCCAGGCCATGGAATACGACCGCATGCTCGCGGGCCTCTTCGAGGAGGAAGACCGAGCCCGTGATATGGCGTGGAAGCTCATCGGTCTCGCCGAGCAATCGCGCGAAGCCGCGACCCTCGAGCGTGACAGCTTGCTCGCCTTCCTCCAGGGGCCGATGGAGCGGCATTTCACGTACGAGGAGACAGCGGTCTTCCCGCATCTCGAAGAGCACGGGCTGAGCGAGGAGGTCCAGGTCGCCTGCAAGCAGCACGCGGCGATCCGCGAGGCCGCCCAGGAACTCGCGGCGGCTCCTCAGGACGAAGACGTTGCCCACGTGATCGTCCGTGTCGCCAAGCTCATGCTGCACCATACAAATTTCGAAGGCGACTACATCTATCCCGAGCTGACCCACGAAGAGTGGCGCGAGCTCATGAAAGCCACTGTGCGCCAGGGTGCTTGACGATCCATGCACCGGGAGCCCTCGACAGAGCCGCGCTTCACAACGTAGGCTCCACGCTCCGGGATGTCGTTCGAAGTAGGCAGGGTGCTGAGCCAACGTTACCGGCTCATCCGGCCGTTGGGGCAAGGCTCCCAGGCCTCGGTATGGGTTGCGGAGCACCTTGCGCTCTCGACGCAGGTTGCCGTCAAGCTGATCGATCCCGAGCTCGCCAAGAAGGAAGACGCGCGAGAGCGCTTCCGTCGTGAGGCGACCGCCGCCGCACAGCTTCGCAGCGCCCACGTCGTCCAGATCCTCGATCACGGCATCGACGGCGAGCAGCCCTTCATCGTCATGGAGCTGCTCGAAGGCGAAGACCTCTTCGAGCGCCTGCGCAAGCGCAAGCGCCTCACCATCCAGGAGACGTCGCGCATCGTCACCCACGTCGCGCGTGCGCTCTCCCGCGCGCATCCCGCAGGCATCGTCCACCGAGACCTCAAGCCGGAGAACTTCTTCATCGTCGCGAACGAAGACGAGGAAGTGGTGAAGGTCCTCGACTTCGGCGTCGCCAAGGTGAGCGATCCGAAGCGCGTGATGCAGAAGACCAGCGTCGGCACCCTGGTGGGAACGCCCCACTACATGAGCCCGGAGCAGGTCAAGGGCATCGGCGAGGTCGATTTCCGCACCGATCTCTGGGCGCTCGGCGTCATCGCGTACGAGTGCATCGTCGGCGAGCTTCCCTTCGACAGCGAAGGCGTCGGCGACCTGCTGATCAAGATCTCGATCGGCGAAGTCCCCGTCCCTTCCCGGGTCAAGGCGGACGTGCCCGCGTCCTTCGATGCGTGGTTTGCGCGCGCCTGCGATCGCGATCCCGCTGGCCGCTTCGCGAGCGCGCGCGAACTCGCCGAGTCCCTCACCCGGCTCGTCGAACCTGGCACCGAGGCACCAGGCGCCACCGAGTCCACCCTTCCTCGCGCGCCCCTCGCACTCCCTCGACCGACCAGCACGGGAAGTCGCCGTCCTTCCGCGCCACCGCCGCCTGCGAAATCGCGCCCTCGCTCTGCGCCGAGCGTCCCACCGGCGCCCCGACTGCCGTCTCTCCCGGACGACGGTGCTGCTTCCTCGAAGCTCTCGGCGAGGCCACCCAGGCCCTCCGACGAGGTGGCAAGCGCCCCCGTCGCTTCCCGGCCGCCGCCGCCGCCGCCGCCCGCGAAGAAGCAAGCGTCTCTGGCGCCCGGCGCTCCCCTTCCACCCGCAGCCACGTCCGCAGCGCGGGTGGCGCGGAGGACCGTCGAACTCGACGTCGCCGACATCGAGGAACTCCAGGAGCCATCGACCGGCGACCTCGACGACCTCATCGAGGCCGAAGCAGAAGTTCCCGAGCCGAAAGCGTCCTCGGTCCCGCCCGTTCCTGTCGCTGCTGTGGCGCCTGCCGCTGCCGTGGCTCCTTTCGCGATCGGAGCGTCTGCAGCGCCCGAACCACCGACCGCAGCGCCGTCGGTTCCTGACAAGCCGGGAGCGCCCCCGCCTCCAGCTCCGGCCAGTGGCACTGCGCCACCTCCGCGTGCCGCCTTCGAGAGCCAGGACATCTCCTTCGAAGACGCACCCGCTCCGCGCCCCATCACCTCACGACCGCTCTCTCCTGTCCTGCAGGGGGAGCTTCCGCCGCATCCCGGCCCACCTGCGCAGACGGTGGCCCCGCGCGTTGGCTTGCCGGTTCAGACGACGCACGTCCACGAGCCGGCGCGGCTGCCAGACCCGGTGTCCAGCGTGGGCATCTCTCCTCCTCCCGAACTCGACGGAGGGGGACGACGCCGCCGGATGGTGCGTGTCTTCACCTTCAGCCTCATCGCCCTGGCGGGCATCGTGGCCTGGGTCGTCATCCGCTCCCAGCTCCCGCCCGAGCCACCCGCCGGAACAGCGCCGCCCGAGCGGACGGCCATTCAAGCTCAGGACCCTGCGCCCGAGCCGACACCATCCCAGCCGCCTTCTTCACCTGCGAGCAGCGCTTCGGGCGCGACGGTCGAAGCCGTCGATCCCATGAAGGGTGCAGTGGCTCCGCTCCCCGCGCAGACGGCTCCGGCAGCCACGGGTCCCCTCAAGACGGGACCTCGCAAGCCCACCAAGCCGAAGAACGACGACTTCACGATCGAGATTCCACTCCCTCCGGGTGACGATCTTCCTCCTCCCGCACCCTGATCTCGCGGGGATAGCGATCCTCGGGAGCGCAGGGGCCGACAGGCTCCTGACGCAGGGCACGCGGGACTAGTTCAGCAGCTTGCGCGAGAAGTGGCGAGCGGCCACCTCGACGGCATCCTTCATCGCTGCGTTCACTGCCTGGGAGGACGTGTCCCCTCGGACCACGATGGCGCAAGCATCTCCCTCTGCCTCGAAGGAAGCGAGTGGTTGTTCTGTCTCGGCTTTTGCAGACCGGACCGGGACCCGCACGGAGAGCGAGCCAAGCTCCAGCTGCACAAACCCCAGGAGTTCCGACTCTCGTAGCGTCTGCATATCCTCAACGTGTGTCCGCGATCCGCCCTTAGCAACCCCCGCCGGGCGAGCTGGATGGGCTGGGTGGCGTGGTGCGCGGCGCTGACGAAGGGGGGTCACCCCCTGCATCCGACAGCCGGAGATTGCCGACAGCACGGCCTCTCCGAGAGATCCCGAAACGGAAGACGCCAGCCTCCCGTGGGAAGAAGGAGAGGGGCCCCTTCAGGAGAAGAAGCGATGTGCCTGGACGAGAACAGGGAATCTCCTTGCATGAGAGGTGGGAGGGCGTGTGGGTGAGGCGTGTGTGGGTGAGGCGTGCGTGGGTGAGGCGTGCGTGGGTGAGGCGTGCATGGGTGATCGTTTGAAGACGGAAGAATGCCATCGAGCGGATTCGCGCCCTGACCAGCGAGCCTCCTGACAACGGGGGGAGCCCAGGTACGCGGACACTGGATCCGCGCTGTGGCTCCAGCCGTTTGCTTGACGGAGCAAAAGGAGTCACGCATCGTCCGGCGCCATGCCGGATCTACGCCTTGCCGGGACGTTCACTGCGCTCGTGACCCCCTTCACCCCGGAGGGCGACGCCATCGACTTCGAGGCGCTGGATGCCCTCGTCGAGGCGCAGATCGCCGGTGGGGTCGAGGGACTCGTGCCATGCGGCACCACGGGCGAGTCGCCGACCTTGACCGAGGACGAAGCGGTCGCCGTCATCCAGCGCGTGGTCAGCGTCGCCAGAGGAAGAGCGCAGGTGCTCGCCGGCACCGGCTCGTTCTCGACGAAGAAGACCATCGCCGCGTCGAAGGCGGCGATGGCCGCGGGCGCCGACGGCGTGATGATCGTCATGCCGTACTACAACAAGCCCTCTCAGGAGGGCTTGCGCGAGCATGTCCTCGCCGTGGCAAAGGCCGTCACGGCGCCCATCGTGCTCTACAACGTCCCGGGCCGCACGGTGGCCGACCTCTCCGCCGCGACCACCGAGCAGATTTGCACCGCTGCGCCGAACGTCGTGGGTCTCAAGGACGCCACGGGCAACGTCCTCCGCTGCCAGGAGCTGATCCGCCGCCTCGGCGATCGCCTCGCCATCCTCTGCGGCGACGACGTGCTGACCCTCCCGATGATGGCCGTGGGCGCGCGTGGGGTGATCAGCGTGACGTCCAACGTGCTCCCCCGCGAGGTGAGTGACATCCCTCGGCTCATGATGGCCGGTGAGTACGGCACCGCGCGCACGAGGCACCTCGCCTTGCTGGATGTGCATGGCGTGATGTTCATCGAGTCGAACCCGGCCCCGGCCAAGGCGGCGCTGGCGTGGCTCGGCAAGATGAACCCCAACGTACGCCTGCCGCTCGTGCCCGCGAGCGAGGGGGCGCTCCGTCAGATCACCGAGACGCTCGGCCGGCTCGGCGTGACCCCGGCGGGCGGCCTCGCGTGACCACGCCCGAGGAGGCGACACCGCTCAAGATCGCCGTTCACGGCGCTGGCGGCCGCATGGGCCAGAGCGTCCTGCGGCTTGCGGTCGCCGCGGGCATCCAGGTCGTCGGCGCGATCGTTTCGCGCGGCTCGGCGCACCACGGCCGTGACGCTGGCGAGGTCGCGGCCGCTGGTCATCTCGGCGTCGAGATGAGCGACGACCTGAGCGCCGGACTGCTCGGTGCCGACGTCGTCGTCGACTTCTCTCGCGCGGACGCCGTGCCGCGACTTCTCCAGCTCGCCGCACGCGCCAATGTTGCCGTCGTGAGCGGCACCACGGGCCTCGACGAGGCCACCGACCGCCTCCTCGACGAGGCCGCGCGCCATGTCCCGATCCTCTGGGCGCCCAACACCAGCCTGGGCGTCCATGTCCTTTCCCAGCTCGCAGCCGACGCGGCGCGCCTCCTCGGCCCCGACTTCGACGTGGAGATCGTCGAGACCCATCACCGCGCCAAGGTCGACGCACCGAGCGGGACCGCCGTACGGCTCGCTCAGGCCGTGCGCGTCGCTCGTGAAGGCCTGCGCCCCGTGCACGGGCGACAAGGGCTCGTGGGCCCTCGCGATCCGGAAGAAATGGGCATCCTGGCCATCCGCGGTGGTGATGTCATCGGCGACCACACCGTCCACCTGCTCGGTCCTGGGGAACGCCTGGAGTTGACTCACCGCGCCACGAACCGTGATCTCTTCGCGCGTGGAGCGCTCCGAGCTGCCGGCGCTCTGCGTGGACGCTCACCAGGCCGGTACACCATGTCCGACGTGATCTGACACGCGGCTCACCTCATTCCGTGCGTTCGCGCCCATCGGGCGGCGCGCAGAAGTGGTCATCGCCGGCGGAGCGCACTACTCTTCCCAGCCGGATGGAGACGCTTGCAGCCCGGATTGCGCGCGCGGGAGCGTTGCAGGACGTGGACGCCGTCGCCTGGGCGATCCGCCTCGCCAAGAACGTCGAGCGCTTGCACGCCGCAGGCAAGGTGCACGGTCATGTGTCACCCCGCTGCGTGCGCCTCTCTGGAGATTCCTCCACCTCGCGGGGCGAGTTCGTCGACGCGACCCAGGCGCCCTACCTGCTCGCATACCACTCCCCCGAGCGGGCAGCGGGGGAGGGCACGTCGCCGGAGGACGACACCTGGGGCATCGCCATCACCCTCTACGAGGCGCTCACGGCCTGTCAGCCCTTCGTCGGTGGTGATGAATCCGAGGTGCGTCGGAGCATCGAGGAGACGCCGATCCCCTCGCTCGCCGAGCAGGGCGTGGGCGACGCGGCGCTCCAGGACGTCCTCGATCGTGCCCTGGTGCGTGATCTCGACGCGCGCATCTCCCGTGCCGCCGAGCTGCGCGCGGCCCTCGAAGCGTGGCGCCCCTCGACCCGCTTCTCCAAGCTCCCTCCGCTGGAAGAACGACCCCCCCGCGACACGGATGACGAGGAAGAGGAAGCCGATCAGGACGCCGTCACCCGCATCCGCGGTGACATCGGTGGCCTGCTCGAGGACCTGATCCAGTCCGCAGCGGTCAAGCCAGCCTCCGGCCCGGTCAGCTCGCGCCGTGGCGACGCAGCCCCCCGCTCACGACCCGGCGGAGCCGTCGCCTCGCCGGAGCGCGGCTCGTCCAGCGCCGGCCCGGCCTCTTCCCGACAGATCGCCCCGGCCTCCAAGATCCTCGCGCTGGCGAGCCTGGGTCTGGGCGCTGGCGCGCCGAACTCGACACGCGGCGCACCTCCAGGGGGTGACGCCTCGGCTCAGGGCGCTCCGAAGACAGGCTCGCCGAGACCGAACGCGAGTTCTCCGAAGACGGCTTCCGCGACCGCCAGCTCCTCGACGTCACCTCGCCCGAAATCCCCCTCTCCCACAACGCGCGCTCCTGCAACGCGTGCTCCTGCGACGCGCGAGGCCCCCCCGACCACACCGCGCTCTCCCGTGCACTCGGAGACCGAGCTCCCGCCGGAAGAGGTCGTCACCGAGGTCATCTCGCGGCGCGCCGTGGCGCTCGCTGCGCCTCCTCCGAACCCCGACGCCAAGCCTCGGGCTTCGCGTGCTCCGCGTGTCGACCTCGCGGACGACACGCCGGACAGCGGCCCTCCAGGGATGCGCAGACCCAGCCTCGCGGGGCTCGTGGATCCGCCTGCCCCGGCGGCTTCCGAGAGCCCTGCCCCTGCTCCCAGCTCCCCGGTGCCTCCCTCGTCGACGCCGACCTCCAGCGGCCAGCCCGAGGTCGCGCCGGTCTCGTCGAGCGTCCCTCTGTCCGCGGACGTCGAGGCCCCCGCCGGAGCGGCAGAGGGCTCCTCCTCGGTGCTGTTCATCTCGAGCGGCGTCGCGGGGGCCTCCCAGAGCGCACCGCACAGCAAGGCCCTGCCGTTCATCGTCTTCCTCGCCGCTGCGCTCACGGGCGCCGCGGTGACGGCCTGGCTCTGGAACCGCACGAGCACGTCGCCGGATCCCTCGGTCACGGGCACGAGCAGCGTGGCCGCATCGCCGGTGACAGCACCCGCGTCGCCGTCACCCGCGGCACCCTCCCCTTCGGGCTCCCCGAGCGCCCCGAGTGACCCTCTCGATCCTGCTCCAGAGCCTTCCGCCGCCCTCACGGCCAGCGCCGCAACCGCGACTGCGGCGAGCGACCCCGCCGCGCCCCCCGGTGGCGCGCAAGCCGCTCCCACCGCGGCGTCCCCGTCCGCCGTCCCCACGACGGCCACCAGCTCGGACGGCATCAACGCCTGCATGATGCCCCTCTTCCCCGACGGCACCTTCGTCTCGCGCAGGCCCCCGGACTTCGCGTTCGTCTGCGGCGAGACGGATCCGCGTCGCGGCGCCGCCCTCGTCAAGAAGCAGGTGGTGCTCGGCGCCGAAGGCAGCGCCGTCTCCGACGGCATGCGGGAGTGGGCGCTGCTCGGGTGGTACGAGCTGGCCACCTTCGCTGCCCTCCGAGCGCGCTGCTGCCCGGGCGCGGAACCCCTCACGCTGCCCGCCACCCCGCCACCTTGCGGCTCGCTCGACGACGCCCTCAACGCGCTCGGCACGGCCGCGGCTGCCGCGACGAGCCCGGACGATCCGGCGCTCTCGCAGGCCCAGAAGGCCTTCTCCGAGTCCGTGCATTGCCTCGTCCGCGCAGGCGGCGGCAGCCTGTTCGGGCACAAGAACCAGCCCCAGGGCGGCCAGGACACGTCATTCAAGAAGACCCTCGCGCGCCTAGCTGGAAAGCGCTAGCGTCCGCGCCCCATGCCGACCGAAGCGAGCGATCTGCTGCTCGAGATCGGCGTCGAGGAGCTACCCGCTTCCTTTGTCGACGCCGCCCTCCGCGTCCTGCCCGACCTCGCGACCAAGCGTCTGTCCGACCTGCGCCTCGCCCATGGCGTCGTCCGCGCGCTGGGCACACCGCGCCGCCTGACCTTGATCGTCGAGGGCCTCGCTGGACGCCAACCCGACCTCGAAGAAGAGGTCACCGGCCCCCCGGTCAAGGCCGCGTACAAGGACGGCGTGCCCACCCGCGCCGCCGAAGCCTTCGCGCAGAAGCTCGGCTGCCCCGTCGATGCACTGCGCCGCGCCGCCGGTCCCAAGGGCGAGTACGTCGTCGGCACGCGGCGCGAAGCCGGCAAGGCGGCGCTCGACCTGCTGCCCGAGCTGCTCACCCACCTCATCGTCTCCATCCCCTTCCGCAAATCGATGCGCTGGGGCAGCGGTGACTTCGCCTTCGGCCGTCCGATCCAGTGGCTGCTCGCCCTGCACGGTGAAGCGATCGTCCCCTTCGCGCTCGCAGGCATCCACGCGGGCCGCACGACCCGCGGCCACCGCTTCCTCGCGCCCGCCGAGATCTCCATCCAGTCCCCCGCCGCATATGTACCTGCCCTGCGCGCGGTCCACGTCCTCGTCGACCCGGAAGAGCGCGCGGTGCTCCTGCGCGAGCGCCTCGTCGCGGCCGCGAGCGAAGCCGGCGGCACGCTCATCGAGGACGACTTCCTCGCCCGTGAGAACCTCTCGCTCGTCGAGGAACCTCACGTCGTCGACGGCAGCTTCGGCAGCGAGTTCCTCGACCTCCCCGAGCGGGTGATCCTCGAGGTGGCGCGTGGCCACCAGCGCTACTTCGGCGTCCGCGACACGCGCACTGGCGCCCTCCTCCCGCGTTACCTCACCGTCGTGAACACCGCCGAGGCCCCCGAGAACATCCGGCGCGGCAGCGACCGCGTGATGCGCGCCCGCCTCTCCGACGCCCGCTTCTTCTACACCGAAGACCTCCGCGTCCCCCTCGCCGAGCGCCGCAAGAAGCTCGCGGGCATCGTCTTCCAGAAGCGCCTCGGCTCCGTCCTCTCGAAGGCCGAACGCGTCGAGCGCCTCGCCCGCGAACTGGGCCTCCTCGCCCAGCTCCCCGAGCCGGTGCTCGTCACCGCCGCCTCGGGCGCGCACCTCGCCAAGTGCGATCTCGTCTCGCTGATGGTCGGCGAGTTCCCCGAGCTGGAAGGCGAGATGGGCCGCGCGTACGCCCTCGCCCAGGGCGTCAGCCCCGACGTCGCCGACGTCATCCGTGACCACTACCAGCCGCGCGGCGCCGCCGACGTCACCGCATCCACGCCTGCCGCCGCGCTCGTGTCCATCGCGGACCGCCTCGACACCCTCGCCGGCTGCTTCGCCATCGGCCTCTCGCCCACGGGCGCCGCCGACCCCTACGGCCTCCGCCGTGCTTGCCTCGGCGTGCTGCGCACCGTGCTGGATCACGGCTTCGACCTGCGCCTCAGCGACGCCTTCCGCGCCGCCTACGACGGCTACGCTGGCGTCACGCTCGACCTCGGCCGAGACGAGCTGGTCGCCCGCCTCGGCGACTTCTTCACCGAGCGCCTGCGCGGGCTGCTCTCCGATCGCCTCCCTGGCGACGCCGTGGGCGCGTGCTTGCCCGTGGCCTCGGATCGTCCGCTCGACGTGCGCGCCCGCGCCTCGGCCATCGCCAGCCTCGACGCCGACGTGCGCGCCCGCGTGGGCGAGGTCTTCAAGCGCGCCGCGAACATCGCCGACAAGGCCCCTCCGGGGGAGCCGACCGCGCCGGCCGGCGAAGGGATCCACCCCACCGAGACCCTCGTGCACGACGGCTACCTGGCGCTGCGAGAGCGCCTCGCGCAGGCCGCGCGGACGGGCGCCTACGCCGAGGCCTTCAGCGCCGTCGCCGAGTTCGCGCCGAAGCTGAACCAGTACTTCGTCGACGTCTACGTCAACGCCGACGACGTCGCCCTCCGCGAGAACAGGCTGAGGCTGATGCGCGCCATCGCCGAGACCTGCTCCAGCCTGGCCCGCCTCGATCTTCTCGGCGACGTCCCCAAGCCGGCGGCTTGAAGCGTCCCTCCTGACCGAACCTCTCGCGGCGCCCACACGAACGTCGCGAGCGCGTCCCTCCTCTCGCCAGCACATCCCTCCGTCCTTCGGAGCGCGGCGGCCCACCCTCGCGACGCACTGACCGCGAGCCACCCTGCCGTCGCCTGCGCCTCGTCGGATTCGATGCCGTGAAGCGGGTACGAGGCTGTCCTACATAACTTCCGGCCGCTTCAACTTTTCTACCTGTGTCCCCTTGATCGGTCCCGGGCGGTGCTTACCTGAAGAGCTGACTTTTCCAGCAACCGGGGGGGGCTCGCGCGCGGTCGCGGGGGTCTCCTCCCCATTTCACGACCCAGGGGCACCGAAGCCCGAGGAGACCATCGTATGGGACGGACGATTCGTAAAGACGCCTCCACCGACGCCATCGTGGCGGACGCGCGCACCGCGCGCATTCATGCCACCGCACGCGGAGGGGCATGGCAGACCCTCGCCGAGCAGCGGCTCGCCGCAGGGCTCGCGCACCACGACGAGGTCGACGCCGAGTTCGTCGCAGCGCGCGCCTTAACGGCGCCGCTCGTCGCGACCCGGGACGCCGCGCGCGATCGCGCCCACACCCTGATCGGTCGCATCGCCAACGAGGTCTGGAACGCCGTCGGGCGCCCTCGTCACGACTCGGCGCTCGCGCTCATCTTCCCTGGCGGCATCGGCTATTACGTCGACGGCGACATGGCCAGCCAGGCCAACCGCATGCAGATCCTCTCCAAGCTGCTGATCTCGGGCTTGCACCCCCAGCTCCCGGCAGCCCAGGCCCAGGCGGCATCCGTCGCGATCGCCGCCTCGGCGCAAGAGCTCGGCGCGGCGGTGGAGGCCGCGGCGGGCGGAGTGCTTCAGATCGAGCTGCTCCAGCGGGTGCGCCTCGCCATCGTGCGCAACCTCGGCATCGAGTTGTCGCACCTGAAGCGCCTCTACAAGGCCGCAGGGTTCACCGAAGCGGACATCCACGACGTCATTCCGCATCGACCCCGCAAACCCAGGGCTCAAAAACCCACGCCTCAGGCACCCGTGAGCCCGACCTCACCGGCGTCGTCGGGTCCTGACCCGGATGAGGTGGCGCCTTCGTCCTGCTCGACGATCTGATCCCACCCGGCGGTGCGCCTGGCCTCGCGTCGAGATGGCGCGCCGCTCTCTCTTCTTTCCTTCCATACAGCGACTCTTCGTCACAGCCGACGCTTCGTCGGCGGCGCGTTGCGGTCCGGCTCGAATTCATGGATGCGGTGCGTATCGGTCGTGTCGCCTCTCGGTGACGTCCCATCCGCTCGGAGGCGGGATGGGACGCCTCACATCCTTGTGGCGACGTGAGCGTCCGATGCAGGGCTGTGCCCTGTCACAGCGCCTCGTCGAGTGCAGGATGCGGGTCTGTGCCCTGTCACAGGGTCACGGCGAGCGCAGGATGCGGGACTGTGCCCTGTCACAGGGTCACATCGAGTGCAGGATGCAGGGCTGTGCCCTGTCACAGGGTCACGGCGAGCGCAGGATGCGGGACTGTGCCCTGTCACAGGGTCACATCGAGCGCAGGATGCAGGGCTGTGCTCTGTCACAGGGTCACATCGAGCGCAGGATGTGGAGCTGTGCCCTGTCACGGCGTCTCGGCGAGCGTGGTGGAGCGGACGGACCGACACGCCGCCCCTGCGGCTGGCTTCAGGGGTTGTCGGAGCGGCGGGCGCGGGGAAGGTAGAACGAGAAGATCGCGCCCCGGCCTGGCGGGCTCTCCACCCAGATCGTGCCCCCGTGGGCTTCCACGATGGCCTTGGCGATGTACAGACCGAGGCCCGTGCCTCCGCCGGTCGCGCGGCTCTGGCGCTCGTAGCGATCGAAGAGCTTCGAGACCTGATCGGGCGCGACGCCAGGACCGGTGTCGGCCACGGAGAACACGACCCCTCCATCCCTCGCTTCGGCCGAGAGGCGGATGAGCCCTTGCTCCGGCGTGAACTTCACCGCGTTGGTGAGCAGATTGACGATGGCCTGGAGCACGCGATCGCGATCGCAGTCGGCGTCCAGCGCAACCACCTCGCGATGCAATTCGATCGCCTTGGCCTTGGCGAGCGGCAGCACCGCGTCGAAGGCGTCGCTGATCAGCGCGGGGACCGACTGCGTGCCCAGATCGACCCGGAACGCGCCCGCCTCGATGCTCGCGGCGTCCAGGAGGTCGCGGATCAGACCGTTCATGCGCTCTGCGGCGCGCAGGATGCGCTCGGAGTGCTTGCGGATCATGCTTCCCGAAGGCCCCGCGGGGGCCTGGGTGTGGATGATCTGGCCGCCCATGGTCACCAGGTGCAGCGGGTTGCGGAGATCATGCGAGACCACCGCGATGATGTCCTCGCGCGCCCGCGCGCTCCTGCGCTCCTGCTCCATGGCCTGCTCGGCGCGCTCGCGGGCCTCGCGCTCTGCCTGGAACAAGCGCGCGCGCTCCAGCGCCTGCGCGCCATGCTGGGTCACCGTGCAGAGAAAGGCGCGCTCCGGCTCGGGGAACGCGCGCGGCGCAGGAAACACCAGCCCGAGGGCGCCCACGGAGCGCCCCTCGATGAGCAGCGGGATCGCGGCGAGGCCCTGGATCTCCGCGCCCGCGGCGGCCGTCGACGTGGAAGGCCGGGCGAGATGGGGGTACCCCGCGGCATAAGCTTCTCCCGACTCGAGCCAGATCGCTTCTCCCGTCCATGCGCAGACGGTGAGTGGAAAGGGAGACTGCAGCGGGATCTGTCGCGGTGAATCGTCCCGCTCCGTGGGGCTGGAGAGCCAGCTCCGCAGATCACCGGCTTCGACGGTGATCTCGAAGGCGGTGCCGCTGCCGTCGAGCAGCGCGACCGCACCACCCGACGCCCCCGCCGCTTCCATCGCGTGATCGAGCACGACCTTCGCGATCTCGGACGCCGTCGCCGTGATGGTGAGCGCCGTCGTGAGCCTGTGCAGCCGATCGACGCGCTCCAGTGCGGCGCGCAGGCGGAGCATGCTGCGCACGGTGGCCACGAGCACGGCCGGGTCGACGGGCAGCGGCAGGTAGGCATCCGCGCCTTCGTTCAAGCCGTGCGCCTGGTCGCCCGTGCTGACGTGCGCTGCCGAGAACTCGAGCACGGGCGTGTGCGCCGTGAACGGGTTGTTCTTGATGCGGCGACAGACCTCTGGCCCCTGGATGTCGGGCAGCTCCACGTCGAGGAGCACCAGGTCCGGCCGCTCCGCCATGCGGGCGAGTCCTTCCTGTCCGTTCGCCGCCTCCAGGATACGATAACCGTGACGCTGCAGGATGGTGGCGACAGCCCGTCGACTGGACGGAGAGTCGTCGACGATCAGGACGCTGACGGGTCGAGCGCTTGTCACGATCAACGATGTCTTCTCCGCCGCTCCAGGGACCCTGCTGCGCATGCCGGACGTCGAGCGCACGGGTGGAGTCAGAGCCATCGCTGAATCTCCTCGGCCATCCTCTCGAGCGTGCAGCTCACGGTCGAGACCCCCGCCTCGATTGCGCTTCGTGGCATACCGTATACCACACAGGAGGACTCGGACTCTGTCAGAACCTTCCCACCCGCTTCATGAATGGCGCGCGCGCCAGCGCAGCCGTCGTCGCCCATGCCGGTGAGCAGCACGCCGACGACCTTCGCACCGACAGCCTCGACGGCAGAGTGAAACAGAATGTCCACGGAAGGACGGAATGGCGCGAAGCTCACGGCGTCGAGCCGAGCATGGAGTCCGTCGCTCGTGTGTTCGATACGGAGGTGCTGTCCGGCGCGGGCGAGCACGACGAGACCCGGGCGCAAGAGAAGACGGTCGGAGCCTTCCACGACCTCCAGCGTGCTGCGCTCGTTCAGGCGACGGGCGAGGTCCGCGGTGTACCCGATGGGGATGTGGAGCGCGATGACGAGGGGGACGGGCAGGTCCTGCGGCAGCGCAGGTAGCAGGCGCGCGAGCGCCTGAGGACCACCCGTGGAGGTGCCGATCGCCACGAGCCTCGTTCCATACAGCTGTGGCGCGCGCGCTCCGCGCACGGCGCGTGCTCCCTGCTGCCGTGCCGCGGGAGGACCGAGCGGCGCCGGGGGTCGACCTCTGCCCGCCGCGCGGACCTTGGCGAGCAGCTCGGTGGCGAGGTCGTAGAGATCGGTGGTCGCCAGCGCGGTCGGCTTGTGCACGACATCGATGGCGCCGGCCTCCAGCGCCGCGAGGCCGAGGATGCTCTGCGCTTCGTGGGTGCTCACCACGACCACGCGCGGACGGTGCTCGGTGGGCAGGTTCGCGAGGACGCCGAATCCATCGAGGTTCGGCATGATCAGATCGAGCGTGATCACGTCCGGGCGCAGGGCGGCGATCTGCTCCAGCGCTTCCAGACCGTCGCGGGCCGCCCCGACGACCTCGATGTCTGCGCTGGCGCCGAGCACCTCGCGCAGCACCTTGCGGACGAACGCCGAGTCGTCCACGACGAGGACGCGAATCGGTAGACCGCTTCCGGAACTCTGGTTCATGGAGCCGCCTTTCTGTAGAAGAACACCCCGCGCCGCTCCTCGCACCGGAGCAACGTCCCGAGGCGCAACAACGACTCCGAGGCGCCGATGAGCAGGAAGCCGCCGGGGACGAGCGCGCCGTACAGCAGCTCGATCACGTGGCGCATCGTGTCGTCGCTGAAGTAGATGAGCGCATTCCGACAGATGATGGCGTCGAACGAGCCGAGCGCCTGCACGGCGAGCCCGTCGATCAGGTTCACGCGGCGGAAGTCGATCTCGGCGACGAGGGAGGGGCTCGCCTGCACGGAGCCATCGGGGGCCGTGTGGATCCAGCGCGCTGCCTCCTCGGGGAGCTCGCTCCGGATCGCGCGGCGGCTCAGCTCTCCGCTGCGTGCTCGGTCCACGGCGGCCCGGCTGATGTCGCTCGCGATGATCTCCACCTGCGTGTGGATGCCACGCTCGTGGAGGAGCATGGCCAGGGTGATCGGCTCCTCCCCCGTGGCGCATGCGGCGGACCAGACCCGCGGGCGGCGTCCGGCCTCCACCGCCGGTACGAGCACCTCATCGCACAAGGCCCGGAGCTGCGTGGCCTCGCGAAACAGGTACGTCTCTCCCACCACGAGCGCGTCGATCAGGGCGTCCATCTCGGCCACGCCCTCGGGGTCGTAGCGGAGGTAGTAGTAGTAATCGAGCGCCGACTCGTGCCCGGAAACGGCGATGCGTCGGGTGAGCTTCTCGACGAACAGATCGAGCGTCTCCGGCCCGTAATGGATGCCGGTGCGCTCCTCGACGAAGCGGCAGAGCAGCGTGGAGACTTGCGGCGAGAGCCGCGCCCCGGACATCACCTGCGCTGGGTGCGTTCGGCCAGGCGACGCACGTCTGGATCGGGGTCGCCGGTGAGGCGGGTGATGGCTTGGTCGACCTCGGGGGCCTGGAAATCAGGCAGCGCGGAGAGCGCGATGAGGCGCGTCGTCGGGTCGTCGGAGCGGCTCGCCTCGAGCAAGGTGGGCAAGGCCTCGGGGCGCCTCGTGGAGCCGAGCCCGAGCACCGCAGCGCGCTGGAGTTCCGGATCCGCTGCGTGCGAGGCGCTGAGCAGCGCGTCGCGCGCGCTCGGTGAGTCGAGCCGCGCCAGCGCCTCCACGGCGGCGAGGCGCACCTGACCGGCCTCGTCGTGGATGAGGCCTGCCAGGATCTCCGCGGCGCCTTGCTCTTGCAGACGACCGAGCGACTGGCAGGCGTAGTAGCGGACCCAGGCGTCCACGTCTCCGAGGGCTTGCTGGAGCGCGGCGACCGAGCGTGGCTCCCGCGGGACCCGGCCGAGCGCGCGCATCGCAGCAGCCCGGGTGCGCGGTGACGGGTGGCTGGTGAGGGTCAGGATCTGGTTGAAGGCACGTGGGTCCTGGCACGAAGGGAGCGCCTGCACGGCGGCTTCCCGGATGCGATCGTCCGGATCGTGGGTGGCCTCGAGCAGCAGCTCCAGGCCGGTCCCACAGCCGAGGTGGCCCATGATCTGGATGGCGGCGCGGCGAACCATCCACGACGTCGAGCGCGCCGCGCCCAGCGCGAGCACCTCCGCCTCCGGCCCGCCGAGCGCCTGGATCGCGCCGGTGGCCGCGTGGATCACGTACGGATCGTCGTCCTCGAGGCGGCGGAAGAGGGCGGAGACCGCGGCGGGATCGCCGATGCGGCCGAGGGCGTCGCACGCGAGGGCGCGCACCCGGGTCTCCGGATCGTCGAGTGCGGCGAGCACCTCCGGGACCAGGCTGGCGCCGCGCCCCACGAGGGGCAGGATGCGCGCGCGCCGAGGGGAGCCGCTTTCTCGCAGCTCGGCGCCGAGCTGGGGTTCCGCCGCCGCGCCCATCTCGCGCAGCGCGGCAGCGGCCGCCTGGGCTGCGAGGGGCTCGGCGTCGAGCAGCTCGATCAGCACGGCGATCGAGGGATCACCCCCGATCCAGGCGAGCACGCGGCAGAGGGCCGTCTGCCCTGCGGCATCGGCGCCGGTGAGACACTGCGAGAGACGGCGAGCGATGGACGGTCGGGTCCTCAGCGAGGTGAGGCTGGCCGGAACGACCTCGGCGAGGGCGAGGCCCCAGTCGTCGCTCTGCTGTCCGCGCTCTTCCTGGCTGGCGAGTGCGCGATCGTGCAGCTCGACGAGCGCCGTGGCCGCCACGCGGAGCAAGGTGTCGCCCGAGCGCCCGAGGAGAGCGACCAGCGGCGGCAACGCCGCAGGATCACCGGTGCGACCGAGCGCCCGCGCGGCCTCCTGGCGGTAGAGGGGCTCGTCCAGCAGGGCGACCAGCGCACCGACGGCGCGCGGATCGCCGGTGCGACCGAGCACGTCCATCGCCGGAAAGACGCGGAAGAAGTTGCCGCTGTCGAGGGCGGCGAGCAGGGGTTCGATGGCGACGGCGCCGCCGATGCGGCCGAGTGCCTCGATGGCGGCCACGGCGACGTTGTCGTCGGGATCGCGCACGCGCTCGGCGAGCGAGGGCAGCGCACGCATGCTCTTGCGCCGGCCGAGCACCTGCGCGGCGTCGCAGGCGAGCATCGGATCGGTGGTGCTGGAGAGCAGCTCGACCAGGGGGCTCTCGCTGTCACCCGCCGACGCCGCGAGGGCATCGACGCACGCAGCGACCTTCCCTTCGTTGGTCCGGTCGTCATGCAGCGAGGCGAGGAGCGCCGGGAGGGCCACGTCGCCGAGGCGGGCCAGGGCGGCGACCACCGTGCGGCGCACGCTCCAGCTCGGGTCGTCGAGGGCCTCGACGAGCGCCCGGACCCCCTCGGCTCCCGTCCGCTCCAGCCGCTGCACCTCGGCCACGCGCGCGCGCTCCGCCGTGGAGAGCGAGGTGCCGATCGCCGTTGTGCTCATTCGGCCTCCTGTGGCGCCGCGCGCTCGTCGAGATCCTGAGAGGGGCGGGGATCCACGCTCTGGCGCGCGGCGCTCGCGCTGTCGAGGGCACCTGGATCGCCCGGCGCTGCGGTGGTGCCCTGCTCGCCCTGCGTGCTCTGCGCGCCCGCCGCGACAGGGCCTGCTGCGGCGCCACCGATGTCCGCGGCGTGGCGGGCGATGAGCCGGACATCCATCGTGCCGTCCGCGGCGCGCCGCGCTTGCCGCCCCAGGCTCGCGGTGGCCTCCCGCGCGCGGGTCCTCGCGGTCTCGAGGGAGCGCACCACCTCCTCGCTCGCCGTGAGCTGGTCACGGGTGGCGGTGGTGATGGTGCCGAGACCCTGAACCTGTCGTGCCGTGGCCTGCACGGCGAGCCGGAGGACATCCGTCTGCTCGTCCACCACGCGCGCGGTCTGTCGCGAGATGACCCGCACCTCTTCGCCGCTGCGGGCGAGGTGCGTCGCCGCCTTCTCTTGCTCGGAACTCGCCTTGGTCAGCGAGGTCGCGAGGCGGGCCACCTGGCGGGCGGCGGCCTCCACCTGCCGCGTGGCCCGGGACTGCTCGGAGACGGCGTGCGCGGTGCCCTGCGCCTGCTGCCGCGCGTCGAGCATGGCGCGCGCGACCTCGCTCGCGCCCTTGGCTTGCTCTGCGAGGCCGGTGACGGTGCGCGCGGTGGCCTGCGAGACCTCCTGGGCGGCGCTGCTCGCGGACGTGATGGCCCGGTTCTGCTCGCTCACCATGGCGGTGTTGGTCTGGGACAGCTCCCGGAGCTGCACGGCCGAGCGCGCGAGCTGCGCGGCGGCTGCGGCCTGCTCCTGCGAGGCGCGCGCCACCTGCTCCGCGCTCGTGGTGATCTGGTTGTTGGTCCGCGCGGCGTCGCGCAGCGCGCGGGCCTGCTCGGACGTCGCCTGCACCGTCTGCTTCGCCATCTGGCGCAGCTCCGCGGCGCCGCGGGCGAGCCCCGTCACCGACTGTGTCTGCTCGGCCGAGGCCTTGGCGATGATGCGGCTCTCGGTGCTCACCTTGGCCGCGCTCTCGGCGACGGTGCGGCTCGCCTGCGCCTGCTCGGCGCTCGCCTTGGACACCTCGCGCACGGCACCCACGACGTCGTTGATCCCTTGCAGGATGCCGCCCAGCGCGCGCTCCGCCTCGCTGGCCAGCTCGGACCCCTGGTCGGCGGCGCGCACGCCCTCCCCGGTGGCGGTGGTGGCCTCCCGCGCGGTGCTCTGGAGGCCCCGGACGATCTTGGCGACGTCGGCGCTCGCGGCGGCCGCGCGGTCGGCCAGCACCCGGATCTCCTCGGCCACGACGGCGAAGCCGCGCCCGTGCTCCCCGGCCCGTGCGGCCTCGATGCTCGCGTTGAGCGAGAGGAGGTTCGTCCGGTCCGCGATGAGGTTGATGGTCTGGACGATGTCGCCGATCTCCTCGGCGCGGCGACCCATCTCCTTCATGACCGTCGCCGCGTCGAGGATCGACTGCCGGACCTTGCCGAAGCCGCCGATGGAGCGCGCCACCGTCGCGCCGCCCTCCCGCGCCCCCTGACCGACACGCTCGGCAGCCTCGCGCGCGCCGCTCGCCAGGTCCGCGATGCGGCGGGCGCTCACCTCGAGCTGTGCCGACGCGGTGGCGCTGCTCGCGGCGAGTCCGTTGATCTGCTCGACGCTGCTGGTGACCGTCTGCGCCGTGCGCGCGAGCTGCTCGATGGCCGTGGCGTTTCCGTCGATGACCGCGGCGTTCTTCTCGGCCGTGGCGGCGACCTCCTCCACGGACGCGGCGAGCTCGGTGACGGTGACCGCGTTCGCCGAGGTGGTGGTCTCCAGCCCGCGCGCGTGCTCGGCGACGGAGGCGATGGAGCGCGCCAGCTGCTCGACGGTGGTCGCGGTCTGTTCGATCGCCTCGAGCGTGCTGGCGGAGCTGCGGGCGGCGTCCGTCATGCCCGCGTTCATCCCGGCGAGCATGGACGAGACCTTGGTGATCTGCTCGGACACCGCGCTCGCGTCCGTGGAGAGCCGGTTCACGCCGCGCGCCATCTGCTCGATCGTGGTGGCGGTCTCCTCGATGGCGGCGGAGGACGACTGCCCTTGCTTCGACATCGCCTCCAGGTTGGAGGCCGCCTGGGTCACGGAAGCGAGCAGCTCTTCGCTGGCGGCGGCGAGGTCCTCGGCGTCGGAGGCGACGCCCTTGATCGAGCGCGCCATCTGCTCGAGCGTGGTGGCGTTCGTGTCGGAGAGGGACGCGAGGGTCGCGGTGTCCTTCTTCACGCTGCTGATCGAGGTCGTGACCTCCTGCAACGACGCGGCGGTGCTGGTGACGGACAGCTCCACCTCGCGGAGCACCTCGCCCGCCATCTGCTGCGAGCGGTGGAGGCTCTGGCCTCGCTGCGCGGCCTGCTCGAGGACGTCGCCCACCTCGTCGAGGACCACGCGCACGTCGCTCGACGTGGCGACCTGCTCGTCGAGCACGGCGCCGAGGCGGGACGAGGCGTCCGCGATGGCGCGAGCGGAGGCCGTCGCCTGGCGCAGGATGACGAGGGCGCGCTCGGCGCGCTCCTGAGCAGTTCCGAGGATCGCGCTGGATCCCCCGTGTCCCAGGCTGTTCATTGCAGCGGCTCTCCTCCGATGACGTTCCGGGTGTCGATGAGCATGAGCAGGCGGCCCGAGGCGCGCGCGACGGAGCGAACGAAGCCGTCCGAGCGCTCCGCCACGAGGCGCGGCGGCGCGGTGATCTCGGACGGCGGCAGGGTGATCACCTCGCGCGCGCTGTCGACGAGCAGGCCCACCACGCGGTCCTCGACCGTGACGAGGATGATCCGAGAGTCCATGGTCCGCTCGATCGCGGGCAGGCGAAAGCGGGCGCGGAGATCGACGACGGGGACCACCCGGCCGCGGCTCTGCACCACCCCGGCGACGTGGTGCGGCGCGCCCGGCACGGGGGTCACCCCCTCGAAGGCCTCGAGCTGCAGCACCTCCTCGGCGGACAGCGCGTAGATGCCGTCGCCCACCTTGAACACCACGTGCAGGCCGTTCATTCACCCTCCACGCGCGCGAGCGCGCCGCGCCGACCGTTCACCGCGCCCACCAGCGCGATCAGATCGAGGACCAGCGTGGGCTTGCCGTCGCCGAGATCGGTCGCCCCCGAGACGCCGGTGACCTGCACCAGCGGGTCGGTGAGCGGGCGGATGACCGCCTCGCGGTGCCCGAGCAGCCGATCCACGGTGAGCGCGGTCGCCTCACCGCCGCGGCGCACGATGAGCGCCTTGCGCGCCTCGTCGCTCTCACGCGCCCCGATGCCTGGGGTCTGCGCGCTCGGGCCTGGTGAGCCTGCGCCGAGGGAGCGGGCGGCGGGGAGGCGAGGGGGCGCCGTGTTCCCTGCCAGGGCGACCGAGAGGGGCACGACGGGCACCGCGGTCCCGCGCCGCTCGAAGAGGGGCATGCCCCCGGGGCCATGGATCACGGAGGCCGGGTCGATCTCCACGATCTCGTCGATCATGGCGATGGGCGCCACGTAGTGCTGGCCGTCGCACAGGAAGGCGAAGGCGTCGAGGATCGCCACGGTGAGCGGCACGCGCAGGGTGAAGGTGGTGCCGGCGCCCTGGGTGGTGGTCATCGTCAGCTCGCCACCGAGGTCGGTGGTGATCACCCGGCGAGCGATGTTCATGCCCATGCCACGGCCGCTGGTGGTGGTGGCCTCGAGGCGCGTGGACAGGCCGGGGGAGCAGAGGAGATCGAGCAGGGCGGTGTCGTCGAGCTCCGCGCTCGATGCGACGCCGCTCCGCTGCGCCACCGAGGCGCGATCGACGCCCCGGCCGTCGTCGGCGATGGAGATGGAGAGCGCCGCGCTGCTCACCGTCGAGCAGTTGATCCGCAAGGTGCCTTCGTCCGGCTTGCCGGTGGGTGCCCGCTCCTCGGGGGACTCGATGCCATGGTCGACCGCGTTGCGGACGATGTGGATGATGGCGGGCAGGAGCCGCTCGGCCACCGCCTTGTCCAGCTCGGCGCCGCTGCCCTCGATCTGGAGACGCACTTTCTTCCCCGTGTCGCGCCGGAGGCTGCGCAGGACGAGGGGCAAGCGGTCGAGGATCTCGCTCATGGGGACCATGCGCACGCGGAGCAAGGCCGAGCGGAGATCGCGCAGCTCACGGGCCTGCTCCGCGAGCAAGCGGGTCAGCTCGCGGACGGGGGCGCCCACCTCGGCCATCTCGGAAGCGCACCGCTCCAGCCGGTAGCGGGTGACCACCAGCGCCGAGAGCCGGTCCATGGCCTCGTCGATGCGCCCGAGCTCGACGCGGAGCACGCCGCGCCGGGGCACCTCGTCCACCTCGAAGGAGGGCTCCTCGGCGTCGATCAGAGGGGGATCGGTGGTGGTGAGCGCGGCGCTGAGCTTCGGCTGCGTGAGGAGGGGCGTGAGCGCGCTCGGTGGCAGGCCGGCGGCATCGAGGATGGTCTGGTCGGGCGCGGTGGCGAGGAGGATCAGCGAGAAGGTCAGCCCGGCCGGGGCCTCCTCGGTCGGCGGTCGCGAGAACGGGACGACCTTGATGATCTCCGAGAGCGCGCCGACGCGCTCGCGCACGCTGGTGATGGTGAGGCCCCGCTCGGCGAGGTCCGGTGAGGGCGAGAAGTCGACCCGCAGCGCGCGGCGCCCGGCACTCACGCCCGCGGCGAGCTGCTGGGTCTCGGCCTCGCTCAGCTTGGCGGCGAGCTCCTCGGGCAGGGTGAGGGTGGGCGCGTGGGCCGGCGGGGAGGTCGCGCTCCCGACGATGAGCGCGTCGAGGGCGTCGAGCAGGGGGCGGGGCGCCTCGGTGGGCGGCGCGCCCTCGGAGAGCGCGCGCACGCTCTGCGCGATGGCGCGCGTGCCCTGAAAGAGCACGTCGATGGTCGCCGGGCTGGGGGCGCTGCCCTGCTGGAGCCACCGGAGCAGGCCCTCCATGCGGTGGGAGATGGCGACGATGGTTTCGACGCCCATCATCGCCGACAGCCCCTTGATGGTGTGCAGCGCGCGGAAGACCTCGCGGACGGCGCGCGGGTCCGACCGTCCTTGAGCCGCCGTGCGCTCCAGCGAGAGCAGGTGCGCACCGGCGGTCTCCAGATGATCGTCGACTTCGGCGAGATACGCCGAGCGGAACTCGGCGACGTCCACCATGGGCTTCACGGTGGGCGCTCCCCGCCGAGCAGGCTGCGCACCTCGGCCACGATGGCCTGAGGCGTGAACGGCTTGGTCAAGAACCGGCTCGCACCGGCGGACAGCACGCGGGAGCGCGACAGATCGTCGCCCCGGGTGGTGACGATGAGGATGGGCAGCGCGCGGAGCCGGTCCTGGCCGCGGATGAACTCGACCACCTCGAGACCGCCGATGTCCGGCATGTTCAGGTCGAGGACGACGAGGTCGAAGCGCTTCAAGGACATCTTCTCGATCGCTTCGAGGCCGCTGCCAGCCTGCGTGAACGAGAGACTGGGCTCGGTGCGCAGGCACGCCACGATCATCTCGCGCATCACCTTGCTGTCGTCGACGATGAGGAGCTCGCGCACGGGATTGCCTCGAAACCAGAAGGGTCAAAACCTAACAAGCAGTGGACGGTTCTCTATCAGGGATGCCCCGAAAGCAGGGCGGGGCTTTACCCGGGCCCCCCGCTGGCAGACATAGCGTGAAATTGTGTGATCGAGAGAGCCTGCTGGGCTGAACGGCCGAGCAATGCACGGGTGATCCTCGATCGGTGGAGGGAGGCGCTCCTCTCTTGCGAAGGGCTCTCCGCCCAGGCGAGGATGGGCGCATGCTGGCCGTCTTCGAGGTGTATTTGGTTCGCGGCAAGACCACCGAGGAAATCCTCAGCGCCGAGATCATCAAGGAAACGAGCGCTCAGGTCATGACCATCGACGAAGCCAAGAAGGTGGGCTTCGCCGGCCTGGAGCCCATGGAGGGGGTGGGAGAGGTCCGCCTGATCGCGGTGGCCCAGCGCGACGCGCCCTGGATTCACCGGACCCTGGAGGGCAGCTCCGCCGTCGCCTCGTTCCGCATGCACGAGGTGGGTTGAGCGCAGGCACGCGGTCGGGGACGGTTGGACCAAGAACCATCGCCCCGCCCGCAAGCCCGAAGTGAACCGAGCGCGGCCAGCCCTCGGTCTGGAAACGGTTGGAGCAACAAACATTTCTCGGCGCCAGTCGGCCTGAGCCGCAGCCCCTCCCGGGAGAGCACGAGCGCGTGGACACGTCCGGTGGACGGCGGTAGAGCCCGGGCCATGACCACCTCGCGCCGCCGTCGGGGCCTGTCGCTCCGCAGCTTCACGGGCCTGCCTCTCGCCATCGTCACTGCCGCCTGCGCCTCCGGGTGTGGCGCTCAGCCGCCCGTCGAGCCGGCAGAGCCGACCTTGCAGTCGGCCCCCGCTGCACCGCCCGCGGCGCGTGAGGCGAAGGCCCCGTTCGAGAACCCCGGCGGGATGTGGATGCCGGAGCAGCTCGCCTCGCACGGGCCGCAGCTCGAGCAGCTCGGCGTGAAGATGGATCCGAAGGCGCTGCTCGATCCGACGGCGTTTCCCCTGGGCGCCGTCGTGAGCCTGGGCGGCTGCTCGGCGTCGTTCGTGTCCGCCGAGGGCCTGGTGGCCACGAACCACCACTGCTCCGGCGGCGCGCTCCAGTTCAACACCACGCCGCAGGAGAACCTGCAGCAGGACGGCTTCCTCGCGAAGAGCCGCGCCGAGGAGCGCTGGGCCGGACCGACGGCGCGGGTGTACGTCACGCAGGCGCTCCGCGACGTGTCGAAGGACGTGCGGGAGGGCCTCGACGGGATCAAGGACAGCCTCGCGCGACAGAAGCAGATCGAGACCCGCGAGAAGCAGCTCGTCGCGGCGTGCGAGAAGGACCGCCCCGGGATCCGCTGCTCGGTGGCGGAGTACTTCGGCGGGGCCCAGTACCGGCTGATCGAGCAGCTCGAGATCAAGGATGTGCGCATGGTGTACATCCCCGCCGAGGGCATCGGGAACTTCGGCGGCGACATCGACAACTGGCGCTGGCCGCGCCACGGGGGCGACTTCGCGTTCTTCCGCGCGTACGTCGGCAAGGACGGCAAGCCCGCCGATCACGCGAGCACCAACGTGCCGTACAAGCCGCCGCACCACCTGAAGGTCGCCAGCACGCCGCTCGTCGCGGGAGACTTCGTGATGGTGGCGGGCTACCCCGGTCGGACGAACCGGCTGCGGACGGCGGCCGAGGTGGAGACGGCGTCGTCGTGGGAGTACCCGGAGCGGGTGAAGCTCTACAAGGAGGTGATCGATCTCCTGAACGGACTGAGCAAGGACGACGCGGCGCTCAAGATCAAGACGATGCCGCGGATCGACGGGCTGATGAACCGCCTGCTCAAGACGGAGGGCTTGCTCGATGGGCTGGTGAAGGACGGGCTGGCGAAGAAGAAGGCCGCCGTCGAGGCCAACCTGAAGACCTGGATCGCCGCGGACCCAAAGCGGCAGACGGCCTTCGGCGGCGCCATCGAGGAGATGGCGAAGATCCATGCGGCAGAGCAGGCCACGCGCGAGCAGGACGAGCTGGTCGACCAGATGATGGGCCTCGTCCGGCTGGTGAGCGCGGCGGACGCGATCGTGAAGATGGCGGAGGAGCGCCCGAAGCCCGACGCCGAGCGGGATCCGTCGTACCAGCAGCGGAACTGGCAGCGGTTCGAGCAAGCGCAGGCGGCACTGCAGAAGGGCTACGACCGGCGCATCGACAGCGCGCTGCTGAAGGTGTTCCTGCGGCGGATGGCGCTGCTTCCGGAGAAGGATCGGCCGGTGGTCTACACGGCGCTGCTCGGGAAGAAGGAGCCGACGGAGGCCGCGATCGATCAGGCGGTCAGCGGGCTGTTCGGCAAGACGAAGCTGGAGGACGAGGCGACGCGGGTGAAGCTGCTCGAGACGGCGACGACCGCGGAGCTGAAGCGCAGCCAGGATCCGCTGGTCAAGCTCGCCGTGGCCATGCGGCCCTCCCTCCAGGCGCAGCAGGATCGCAAGAAGGCGTACGCGGGCGCGATGAGCGCGCACCGGCCGAAGTTCGTGGAGGCGCTGCAGCAGTTCCAGGGGAGCGCGCTCGCCCCCGACGCGAACAGCACGCTGCGGATCACCTACGGGACGGTGCGCGGCTACAAGGCGAAGGAGGATGGCCCGACGTTCGAGCCGTTCACCGGCGTGAGCGGGATCCTGAAGAAGGACACGGGCAAGGAGCCGTTCGAGTCGCCGAAGGCGCTCCTCGAGGCGGTGAAGGCGAAGAAGTTCGGCCCGTACGTGCACCCGGCGCTCGGCGAGGTGCCGGTCGACTTCCTCAGCGATCTGGACATCACCGGCGGCAACTCGGGCTCGGCGACGCTCAACGCGCGCGGCGAGCTGGTGGGCCTGGCGTTCGATGGCAACTACGAGGCGATGGCCTCGGACTGGCTGTTCATGCCCTCGATCACCCGGACCATTCACGTGGACCTGCGCTACATGCTGTGGGTGATGGATGCGGTGGGCGGCGCGGACGATGTGCTGCGCGAGCTGGGCGTGAAGCCGTCGATCGACTGAGGTCGGCTGCACGCGCGGCGCCTCTCCGCTCGCGGCGCCTCTCCAGGGAGGCGCTGCGGTCAGTTCCAGGGAGGCGCCGCGGTCAGCCCTTGCCTGCGGCGTCTCGCTTCGCTTCCAGCTCTTCCCAGCGGGCGGTGAGTCGGGTGACCTCGGCCTTGGCCTTCTCGAGATCGGCGACCATGCCGGGCACCTCGGCGCCACGGCTGGCGTAGAGGGAAGGGTCGGCGAGCGTCGCTTCGAGTTCGGTGACGCGGACCTCGGCTTGCTCGATGCGTTCGAGGATGCCGTCGAGTTCGGCCCGCTCGGCGTAGGTGAGGCCCTTGGCGCGCGGCGCTTCGCGGGGACCACCCTTCGCCGCCTTCGTGGCCTCGGGGGCTGCGGTGCGCGCGGCGGCGGCGCTTGCGGCGGCGGCCTTGGCCTCGGCCTCGGCGTGCGCCTTCTGCGCGCGGAACGAGTCGAAGTTCCCGGCGTACCGGATGACGCGGCCATCGTCCTCGAAGGCGAGGATGGTGGTGGCGACGCGGTTCAGGAACCAGCGGTCGTGGGTGACGACGACCGCCGAGCCGTCCAGCTCGACGAGCATGTCTTCGAGCGAGGCGAGGGTGGTGACGTCGAGATCGTTGGTGGGCTCGTCGAGCAGGAGCACGTTGGAGGGGCGCGAGAGCATCTTCGCCAGCGCGACGCGGGCGCGCTCGCCGCCGGAGAGCGAACCGACGGGCTGGTTGATCGTCGGGCCTTCGAAGAGGAAGCGCTCCAGGTAGACCCGCGGCTCCATGACATGCTCGCCGAGGGGGATGCGCGCCCGGTCGCCGGCGACGTTCTCGAGGATGGAGGCTTCGGTATCGAGGCCGCTTCGGTGCTGGTCGAAGTAGGCGATGGTGGTGCTTTTGCCGAGCACGGCCTCGCCCTGGGTGAGCCGGGGCTCTTGTTCGCTGGCGCTGGCCTCGGCGGGGAGGTCGCCGAGGATGGCGCGGAGCAGGGTGGTCTTGCCCGTGCCGTTCCTGCCGACGACGCCGACGCGCTCGCCCTTGGTGAGCACGAAGTCGAGGTCGCGGATCAGCCAGCGATCACCGACGCGCACGCCGAGCTGTTTGAGTTCGAGGATGGAGCGCCCGGAGCGGGTGGTCGCGACGTGCAGCTCGGCGGCGCGTTCGGCCTTGGGCGCGAGCTGGCCCTTGGCCGACTCGGCGCGCTGGATGCGGGCCTTCTGCTTGCCCGTGCGGGCCTTGGGCTGGCGCCGCAGCCATTCGAGTTCGCGGCGGAGGAAGTTCTGCCGGTTCGATTCGGCGCGGGCGTCGAGCGCGAGGCGCTCGGCCTTCTGCTCCAGGTACGCCTCGTAGCCGCCGTCGTAACTGTAGACCTTGCCCTTGTCGATCTCGAGGGTGCGCTCGGCGACGCGGTCGAGCAGGTAGCGATCGTGGGTGATGAGGAGGAGGGCGCCGGTGTGCTCTTCGATCAGGTACTGTTCGAGCCACTCGACCGTCTCGGCGTCGAGGTGGTTGCTGGGCTCGTCGAGGATGGCGAGGGCGGGGCGGGCGACGAGGATGCGCGCGAGGGCGACGCGGCGCCGATCACCGCCGCTCATGGAGCCCACGGGGGCGTCGAGCCGGGTGACGCCGACGTGGCCGAGGATGGCGTCGACGCGATGCGAGACGTCCCAGCCGCCGAGGCGCTCGACGTCGGCGGCGGCCTCGGACTGGGCGGCGAGGAGAGCGTCGTGCTCGCCGTCTCCGCGGGTGAGGGCACGGCTCGCTTCGTCGTGGCGGGCGCGGGCGGCGTGCCAGGCCGCGAGCCCTGCGATCACGACGTCACGGGCCGACAGGGTGGGCTCGAACTGCGGATCCTGCGAGAGGATGGCGATCTCGGCGCCACGGCGGCGCATGACCGTGCCGCTCTCCGGCGCCTCGGTGCCCGCGAGGATGCGGGCGAGCGTGCTTTTGCCCGAGCCGTTGATGCCGACCAGGCCGACGCGTTCGCCGGTCCGGATGGTCAGGGTGACGTCGTCGAGGATGACGCGCGTTCCATACGATTTGCGAAGCTCCTGGGCTGTTACGACCGGCACGGCGGCGTAGCTTAGTCAGAATTGCGCGGATTGCTGCGGGAAGCGGCGCCCGCATCCGCGGTCGGGGAGGGCCGGCGCCCTGGCTCTTCTTTTTCGTCCCTCCAGAGGCTGGCGACAGGGGCCCGTGGGCCCCAAGGAGTTCCGGAAGGAGGGAGACTCATGGGGACGCAACAGCCTTCGGCGACGATCGTGGTGGGACTGGACTTCGAGGAGGAGGGGGTGCGCGCGCTGGACGCGGCGCTGCAGTTCGCGTCGAGCTTCCCCGGGGTCGACATCCACGTGGTGCATGTCGAGGGGGGAGGCGCCAAGCATTTCAACGGGACGGTGGAGCCGGCGTTCGATCGGACCGAGGCGCTGGTGCGGGATCGGGTGAAGACGCTGGCCCCTGCGCTGAACGACCTGAAGGGGGTGCGGGTGCGGACGCACATGCGGACCGGGTCGGCCTCGACGCAGATCGTGCAGCTCGCCGCGGATGTGGACGCCGACCTGATCGTGATCGGGACGAAGGAGAGGAACGGGCTGGAGCGGCTGATCTCCGGGTCGGTGGCGGAGTCGGTGGTTCGCCATGCGCGCTGCGCGGTGTGGATCGTGCGCCCCAAGGAGCACGAGAACGCCTCGGAGCTGCCGAACATCGAGAAGCCGTGCCCGCTGTGCGTGGCGAAGCGTCAGGAGACCGGCGGGCAGCAGCTCTGGTGTGAGACCCACCTGGAGCGGCACGTGCGGCCGCATGGCTGGACGTACACGTACAACTCGTCCGAGTCGCGAGACTCGACGGTGTACCGGACGACGCCGCGGGTCTGACCGCAAGCGCTGGCGGCGTGAGCGCCTGTCGGGAGGCGGTCGAGTCAGCGGTCGGGGTGGCCCACCCAGAGCCCGGGCTCGGCTCGATCGCTGCTCGCGGTGCCCGCCGGTGAGGGGGTAGCGGGCTTCGCTGGCGGAGGCGCGCCGGGATTCACGGGCTGTCCGGGCTTCGACGAGGGCGCTGCGGGCGATGGGACGTCAGGCCCTGCGGGGGCGCTGGCACTCGGAGATGCGCTGGGGAGCGGAGCGCTGCCGGGCGTTGCCGTGGCGCTGGCGGACGAGGACGGGGCAGGCGCGCCGCTGTCGACGCCAACGTCGGAATGCAGGGCGAACTTCACCCGCCCGAAGCGTTTCGCGCGGTGGAAGTTGCCTTCGCCATAGAGAGGCGACCAGGCGGTGCCGCCGTTGCGCTGCATGGCGTAGAAATTCATGCGCCAGGTGTCGCCTGGCGCTGGCGGGCTGCGCTGCGCTTTTTGAAACGACGCCCAGGGGATGCGCGCCTCGACGGTGTAGCCCTCGTCGCGATCGGTGTCGTCGTCGAGGGTGCCGTGCACGACGACGGCGCTCTCCAGGTTGGCGCTCCATGCCTCGTGGCCGAACGGACCGTCGGGACCTCCCCGCGGCGCGTTGTAGTCGTCGAACTGGCTGTCGAAGACGAGGTTCTGCGGGCTGATCTGGATCTCGTAGTAGTCCTTGTTGTCGCCGTCGCCGTCGGGGTCGATCATGATCTCGACGGTGTCGCGCTCCCAGAGGTGCGGGTCCTTGGCATCGGCCGGGAAGCCGCCGGTGACGTGCGCGTCCTGCACCTCGAAGGCGACGTAGAGGTGGGTGTCGTCCCAGCGGAGGCGGGCGTGGCCCTGGGCCGGGATCCGAGGGTTGGGGCGACCGGCGTGGGGATCGACGAACGGCGTCGTCTTGCGGGCGTCGCGCCACGCGGGCTCGTCGAGGCGGCCGTCGATGGTGATGGTGTCTCCCGGCGCGAGCTTGTGGGCGGTGAGCTCTTTGATGTTGGTCCTGCCGGAGCGCATGCCGGTGCGCAGGCGGAGGAGGGCGGTGCGGTGCTCGGCGTCGCCGCCCTCGCCGAGGATGGGGAGCCGCCCCTTCTGGGGGTGGGCGATGCCCGCAGCGATCGTGAGGTTCGGTGAAGGCTCGGCGGGGACGATGAAGCGGACGAGGTCGAGGTAGTACGGACCGGTCTTCCAGGCCGAAGGCGGGAGAGGCTGTCCCTGGAAGCCCTCCATGCTGCGGAGTGGACCTGCGCCGTCGACGTTGAGGACGAGCTGGCCGTTCTCATCCAGGAGGTGGGTGAACAGCTCGAAGCCTGGGTCGAGCGGCTTCTCGACGCGCCAGACCAGCATCGCGTCGATCTTGGTGCCCGGCAGGTAGATGGCCTGGCGGGGGGAGATGACGTAGCCGACGAGCTTGATCTTGCCGCCGAAGTCGACGTTGGTTTCGACCATCCCGGCCGGAGGCCCCGCGGAGATGTACGGCGCGACCTTGGCCTGCTGCTCCGGGGTGAGCTGCGGGGTCTTGTCGGTGCATGCGGCGACGAGCAAGGCGAGCGCGGCGAGGTGCTGGATGCGGCGGAGTGCGAGGCGGCGCATGGCGTCAGCGACGGTAGCGCAGCTACCGCGCGAGGGCGCAAGGATCAGCCCCGGGAGAGGGGGTGTCGCACACGTCCCGGCAGACGCCGACCGAGGCGGGTTCCCAGCCACAGCCGAGCGCGCGCAAGAGTTCGTTGGCGTAAGGGGCGTAGACGCGCTTTCGACGGATGACCTTGCGGCGCTGTGCGAGGGAGCGCTCCTGGGCTCGACCTCGCTCGCGCCACCCGGTGAGGCGCCCGTGGCTCGTCTTCAAGGCGTGAAGATCGGCGAGCAAGGCGGCGAGCGCGGGGCGGAGGTTCTGAGGAGGCGCATCGGGATCGGTGGTGTTCGCTTCGACGGAGGCGCGCTCGGTGAGTTCCTGCGCGACGGCGAGGAGGAAGCGGTCGAAGGGCGCCTCGCCAGCGAGCACCGCGTGGCGGCGGGCGTCGAGAGCGGCCTCGACGGAGGCGCAGAGGGGGGAGGAGGCGCCGCTCGTGCGGGCCGCTTCGCAGATGGAACGCGCCTGGTCGTACACGCAGCAGGTGCGGTCGTCGCGCTCCTGGAGGATGGGGGGGTGATCGCAGAACGTGCCGATGCTGCAGAGATCGAAGCCCACGTGGGTGCTGAGGCCCATGGCGTCGTGATGCGGCTGGCCGGTGTGGAGGAAGGGGCGATCGAGGGCGAACAGGTAGTCGACGGCGATCTCGGTGAAGAGGGCCCGGAACAGGCGGATGCCGCCGCCCTGGCTGGCGCGCAGGCCGATCTTGGCGTTGCCGTCGCCCCCGGCGATGACGCCTGCGCCGAGGAGCGCGTAGACGTCGATGATCTCCGAGGGAAGGAGGCTGAGGCGCATGCGAACGCCGCCCTCGACGAGAGGCCGCAGGGAAGCGCCGTCACTCCACGTGCCGAGGAGGCCGGCGCCATAGAGGCTCACGCGGACGCTCTGCAGATCACGGGCCGACCAGGGGACCACCTCGGCGGAGATGCCCGAGCGGAACCTGAGCGCGCCGCCCTGGCTCACGAAGGATTGAGGGAGCGCGACGGTGATCTCGTGCTTGCGCGACGGGAGCAGGCCCTCGTCGGGCAGGGTCGCGGGTCGGAAGATGGGGAGGAGGTCCTCGATGGAGTGATCCGGGGGGGGAGGATCGGGCGGCGGAACGGCCTGGGCGCCGGCGTCGGCGGTGGCGAGGAGCAGCGCTGCCGTCGCTGCGATGGCGTGCGTCGGGCGTCTCATCGTGAGGTCTGGCATGCGCCGAGGGGAGGGGCGACGCCGCAGGCGTTCAAGGTGTCGGGGGCGGGCTGATCGCAGCTCCTGAACCCTTCGGCGTGGGTGATGCCGCCGCAGAGCGCCTCGTTCTTGGGGAGCTCGGGGCTGCACCAGCGCACGAGCTTGGCCTCCATCGCTGCGTCGACGGTGCTGGGGTCGGAGGGGATGCCGAGGAGGCGCGCGATGTCGAGGCAGCGCAAGCGCCCTTGCTCGGCGCCAGCGCGGAAGAGGCGGCGCAGCTCGGCGGGCTCGAAGTTGTAGCCGTTCAGGGAGTCGACGGAGGACTCGTTGCGAAAGACGCCCATCACCCGCCAGAAGGGTTCGATGGGAGGCGCGAGGACGTCGGTGTCGTCGAGGCCGAGGCGCTTGACGCGCTGGGCTTCGTTCGCGTCCTCGGCGGCGGGCGCGGGAGGAGGAGAGGCGAGTTCCTCGGGGGCGCTCGGCGGGGGGAGGCCCTGGGATCTGGAGCAGGCGTCGCTCCAGGCGCGGGTCTCGCAGATCTTGTGGGCGTCGCAGGGAGAGTCGGGGGGACAGAGTGCGTCGCCTTCGCGCAAGCGCTCGCGGCATGCTTCGATCTCGGCCTGGCGCACCGACTCGGCGTGTCGCTTGGCGTGGACGAGATCGCTCTCGGTCACTCCGCCGACGGAGACGTCGATGTACCGCTGGGCGATCTCCAGGGCGTTGCGCAGGCGGTGGGTGCCGCCGAGGATGGAGTTGGCGCTGGAGACGACGAGCACGCGCTCGGCCCCGCGGCGGGCCAGCGGCATCAAGGGGATCTCGGAGCGGATGCCGCCGTCGAGGAAGCTCGGCTCGGTGGCGTCGAGCTGGGTGGGATCGTAGGGGAGGCCGACCGGGAGCTGCACGACGGGGTTGGCGATGACGGGGAGCAAGGAGGAGGCGAGCGCGGCCTCGACCACACAAGCAGGGCTTCGCAGCTCCGCTTGATCGCTGAGCGCGTAGAGGGCGCCGGTGCGGAACTCGACGGTGTTGAGGATCAGCTCGGAGCGGTTCTTCTGCATGCGCTCGTCGACGCAGCTCGACAGGACCTTGCGGATCCCGTCGAACTCGAGGACGCCCTTCTGTGCGGCGTCACCGATGTCGAAGAGGCGGGTGATGGGCGCGGAGCGGACACAGAAGAGGTCGGTGAGCGAGTAGCAGGTGAACCACTTGGGGATGTCGTCGAGGCCAGCGCGGCGCTCGGCGGCGGTGGTGGCGCTGTTGAAGCGGTCGACGGCGGTGGTGATCATCGCGCCGGTGCTGGTGCCGGACAGGAGCTTGAAGCGGAGGTCACGCCCCTTGCCGCAGGTGGGGTCGGACATGCAGCCGTGGATCAGGTGGAGGACCGACCACACCACGCCGGCGCTGAAGATGCCGGTGGCCGCGCCGCCTTTGACCACGAGGCCGGTGGTGTGGCGGTCGCGCTCGCGGCGCCAGCGCCGGTCGCCGATGTACTGCGCGGCGTGCTGGAAGGCGCGCTCGGCGCCCTGAAGCACGGCGGTCTCGTCGACGAGGCCTTCCTGGAGGACCTCGCCGACGGAGCGGGCGGCGCGGGCGATGGCCTGGCGGAAGCGGATCTCGTCGAGCACGCGCTCGAAGACGGGCCAGTTGGGCCGACCGAAGCCTTCGCACATCGGACCCACGGCCTCACCCGCAGTGACGGCGGTGAGCGCGCGGAGCCGGGTCTTGATCTCCTCGCGGCCTTGTTCGGGCGTCGTGGCTGCCAGGGCGCAGCGTGGCCCGGCGCCGAAGGCGGCGCAGGAGGCGATCTCCAGAAAGCCCGTCGGGCTCTGCGCGACCCGCTGGAGCCACGGCGCCACCTGGTGGCCGGGGGCGCTGCCCGAGCCCTGACCGAAGTAGCCGTCGATCACCTCGTCCCAGACGAGGCGCTCGACGACTTCCGCGCGCACCGCAGCGGGTTCGCGGAAGGGGTCACCCTTGCTGTCGAGCGCGCCGTTGTTGAAGGCCGCCGGGACGAAGTCGGTGCGTACGATGCACGAAGCTGCGCCCACGGTGAGCGCGCCGAGCAGCAGGGGCCCGGCGCGCCCGAACCGGCCTGAACTCGAGGTGCGAGCCGGTCTGGGGCGCATGAGGGGTTACTTGCGGCCCTTCTTGCGGGCGTCGCGCTCGCGCTTGCGCTGCGCCTTCTTCGCGTTGCGCTCGGTGGGGCTGAGCTGGCGCATCTTGGTCATGCTGGGGTCGTCACCACCGCCACCGCCCATGCCGGGCATGCCGGGGAAGCCACCCATGCCGGGCATGCCGGGGAAGCCGCCCATGCCGGGCATGCCGGGGAAGCCGCCCATGCCGGGCATGCCAGGGAAGCCACCCATGCCGGGCATGCCGGGGAAGCCGCCCATGCCAGGCATGCCGGGCATGCCGCCACCGGCCATGGCCTTCTTCAGGTTCTTCGCCATGGCCATCTGCTTCATGCCGGGGATCTTCCCGAGCATGCCCATGTTCTGACCGAGGCCGCCCATCATCTGGCGCATGAAGAGGAACTTCTGGACGAGTTCCGTCACGGCCTCGGGCTTGCTGCCCGAGCCTTTGGAGATGCGCTCCACGCGCTTCGGCTCGCGGATGAGCGCGTAGGGATCGCGCTTCTCGAGGGCCGTCATCGACTGGATGACCGCCTGGATGCGGACCAGCTCGCGGTCGTCGAGGTTCACGTCCTGCGGGAGGCCGCCGGGGAACATGTTGCCGATGGGCAGCTTGTCGACGAGGTCCTTGAGGGACCCCATCTTCTGGATCATCCGGACCTGCTCGAGGAAGTCGTCGAGGGTGAAGTCCCCCTGGAGCATGCGCGCGGCGTCTTTTTCGGCCTTCTTCTGGTCGACGACCTGCTCGAAGTCCTGCATCAGGCCGACCACGTCGCCCATGCCGAGGATGCGGCTCGCCATGCCGTCGGCGCGGAAGGGCTCGAATTTGTCCGTGGTCTCGCCGAGGCCGGTGAACAGAACGGGCGCGCCGGTGACCTCTTTGATGCTGAGGGCAGCGCCGCCGCGGGCGTCACCATCGAGCTTGGTGACGATGACGCCGCTGATGTCGAGCCGGTCGTGGAAGCTGCGCGCCGTCTTCACGGCGTCCTGGCCGATCATGGCGTCGACGACGAGGAAGATGTTGTCCGGCTTGGTCCGCGACTTGATGTCGGCCAGCTCTTTCATGAGCGGCTCGTCGATCGCCAGGCGGCCTGCGGTGTCGTAGATGATGACGTCGCGGCCCTGCTTCTTCGCGTGCTCGCGCGCGGCGGCGCAGATCTCGACGGGGCTCGCGCCAGGGATGTTGAAGACCGGGATCTTGAGCTGGTCGCCGAGGACCTTGAGCTGCTCGACGGCGGCGGGGCGCTGCATGTCGGCGGCGACGAGCAGCGGCTTCTTGCCTTCCTTGTCGAGGTAGCGCGCGAGCTTGGCGCAGGAGGTCGTCTTTCCGGAGCCCTGCAGACCGACCACCATGATCCCGGTCGCGCCGCTCTGGGCCCAGACGATCTCCTGGCCCTCGTGGGCCATCATGGCCTCCAGCTCGTCGTGGCAGATCTTGATGAAGTGATCGCTGGCGGAGACCTCGTGGGTCTCGCCACCGTGCTTCACCTTGACCTCCAGGGTGCGGCCGAGGGCCTTCTCCTTCACCCGGCTGAGGAAGGCTTTGACGACGCCGATCTCGACGTCGGCCTCCAGAAGGCTGAGCCTCACCTCCCGGAGCGCCGTCTCGATGTTCTGCTCGGTGAGCTCGGTGAGCCCGGCGAGCCGGTTGCGCGCTTGACGAAATCCCCGGGAAAGCGTCTCGAACATGGTGCGCGGTCTTTAGCACGAGGCCGGGCACGGGGAGAGCCCCTAGCGGAGCCAGCGGCGGAGGTCGGCCAGTGCCTCGTCGCACGTGGGCATGGCCGTGGTGCTCTCCTTGATCTTGTCCTCGGCAGTACCGAGGTCGCGGAGGATGTCGGGGGTGAGGCCGCTGGGGGTGGCGATCGCTGCGCGGACCTTGGCTTCGAGGGCGTTTCCTTCGAGGAGGAGGCGGTAGGCGTGGGCGCAGGCGTCTCGGGCGCGGGCGGCATGGGGCGTGGTCGCCGGGGCGCGCTCCAGGCTCTCCAGGTGACCGAGACGCGCCGAAGCTGGCTCGCTGGGGGCGTCCCGCAGAACGTTGGCCGCATGGAGGACGGCCGCGGCCTCGACCTTGTCGGCACCGGGGCCACAGGCGGCAGCGAGGAGCACGACGTGCGGGAGGGTCAGGCGCATGGCGCGCCGCGTAGCTGGGCTCATCGGGCAGGCTTGGGCGGCGGTCCCATCTGGATCCGCTCGCCGAGGTAGATGCCCACCAGCGAGAAGAGCACGCCGATCGAGCCCAGGATCACATACATGTACACGGGCATCGTGCGGACGGTCTGGCTCTGGATCAGGTAGTGGACCGTGGGGGCGGCGACCAGGATGGAGGCGAGCAGGGGCTCGAGGATCATCTTTCCCGGGGAGATCATGCCGAAGAACGTGCCGCCCAAAAGCCAGACGGGGATCGCGACGGACATGCCGTACGAGCCCTCGAAGTCGAGCTGATGGACGACCATGGGCAGGCCCACGACGAGCGCGGCGGTGAGGATGGCCTGCACCACGAGGGCGATGAGGCACCAGAGGGGCGAGAAGCCTCCCCGGCGGGCGCGGCTTCGGGCGCCGCGGTTGGGGTCGAGCAGCCCGCCGCACGACGCGCAGCGTCGGCTGTTCGGCAGGCCCACGCGGAGGGTGCCGCAGGTGGGACAGGCCGGGGTGGCGCTATTTTCGGGGCGGCTCATCGGGGCGCCTAGGCTAGGCAACGGTGGGGCGGTGAGCAAGGGAGGGCGGTGACGGGGTAGGGGGGAGGCAAGTGAACCCGCCGCGGAACTCCGCGGAACCCCTGGCTGGGTCGGGTGTCTGGGCGCTCATGGACCCGGGGTGGCCGAAGCCGCGACGCGCGGCCCGGCCATGTCGGCTATACTTCGAGGCAACCGTGTCGTCCGAACGCACATCCCTGGATGCTCGTCTCTCCGGTCCGGGTCACCCGTCCGACCCGAGGGGGGCGAGCTTCGAGGTGGCCGAGCCCGACCCCGAGTTCGCCGCCCTGCCGGCTCCGCCGCGTGCGGAGCGGACCGCGGCGGTGATCCTCATGGTGCTGACGGCGGTGGCCGCTGCGGTGATGTCGCTGGCTCTGCTCGGCGAAGCCCGTTACGCCTTCAGCGCAGGCCACCCGCAGGACGTCGGTGATCTGGCATCGCTGCAGCCGGGCGTGGAGCTGGAGAACCGCTACATCCGGACCACCGGGCTGCTCGGCACGTCCGGGGCCATCCATTATGGTCGAGCCGCCGAGGCCGACTCGTTCCGGGTGGCGCCGGTGGCCGGCAACCCGACGATCTGGGTGGAGATCCGGGTGCCCGAGGGCTTCGAAGGGCCCCGCTTCGTGCCCCCGACCTCGTTCGCGGGTCGGCTGGTGCCGCTCCCCAAGGCGGGCATCCGTCACGCGGGGCTCGCTGGGTCGGTGCGCGAGCAGACCCAGGTGTCCGTCCCCGAGGGGGCGTGGCTGTTGATCGATGGATCGTCGCCGCGCTCCTCGCGGTGGGCGGTGGCGCTCGTGGCGCTTTTCCTGGGGTTCGCGGGCTGGAACCTGGTCGGCGTTTTCCGTGTGCTCCGGCGGGTGAAGGATCGGCACGCAGAGAGCTGAGCCCGCGGTGTCCACGCGGCGCTGCGGGGGCCGCACGGTCGGGCCGCGTGATCGAGGCGTGCACGGGCGTGCTATGCCGGCGCCCATGACCGATGTGGTGGTGATCGGAGCCGGGGTGGTCGGCTGCGCGTCTGCGATCGCGCTGGCGCGGCGTGGTGCTTCGGTGCGCATCGTCGAGCGGGCCGGCGTGGAGACGTCGGGCGAAGGCACGGGTGACGGCGCTTCGTGGGCCGCGGCCGGCATCCTCGGGGCTCAGGTCGAGGCGGCCGAGGACAACCCGCTCGTCCGGCTCTGCCTCGAAGGTCGCGCCCGGTACGCGGTCTGGGCGCCGGAGATCGCGGCGTCGACCGGGCTGGACGTGGGCTACCGGCGCGCCGGTGCGCTGCACGTGGCGCTGGATGCAGAGGAGCGGGAGGAGATCGTCGGTCACACCGCGTGGCAGGTGACGTCGGGGCTCACGCTGGAGCCGGTCGATGGGCGACAGGCGCGCGCCATCGAGCCGGAGATCTCTCCAGCCGTCCTTGGCGGCGTGCGCTTCCCGGACGACGCCCGCATCGACCCGCCGTCGTGGATGCGCGCGCTGCGGCTTTCGGCAGGGCAGGCAGGGGTGCAGTTCCATTCAGGCTCGCCGGTGCGGAAGATCCTCGTGTCCGAGGGGAGGGCGTCGGGGGTGTTGCTGGAGGACGGGGCTTCGCTGCGGGGTGGCAAGCTGGTGCTGGCGGCGGGGTGCTGGACGTCCCAGATCGAAGGGACGGGGCTGCCGGTGGGTGCCGTACGCCCTGCGCGCGGGCAGATCGTGGAGCTGTCGACGGGAAGACGCCTGCTCGACCACGTGATCTACGGGCCCGGATGCTATCTCTCGCCGCGCGAGGATGGGCGGGTGCTGATCGGCGCCACCACCGAGTTCGTGGGCTACGAGCCTGGCGTGACGGCGGGGGCGGTGCGCGATCTGATCTCCGCGGCCGTGCGGCTCGTGCCGGTGCTGGCCAGCGCCTCGGTGACGCGTCTCTGGTCGGGCTTCAGGCCCTACACGCAGGACACGCTGCCGGTGCTCGGAGAGGGCGCGGTGCGGGGGCTCATCCTGGCCACGGGCCACTTCCGCAACGGCGTGTTGCTCGGACCGATCAGCGGCGAGATCGTGGCGGCGCTGGCGGCAGGAGAGCGACCGCCGGTGGACGTCGCGCCCTTCGCACCCGACCGGCTGCGCGTCGAGGGAGGCGCGCAGCGCGCCGAGGGAGGCGCGCAGCGCGCCAAGGAAGGCGCTTGACGCGATGCACTGCCCGATGCATTTGCAACTGAGTCACAAAGGGTGACGCTGCAGCGGGTTGATCAGGTGAAGCGAACCTCGAGCACGGACCCCCATTCCGAGCCTCTGTCCGAGCTGGAGACGGCGGCCTCACGGCGTGAGGAGAGCGATCCTGCGGCCCCGTGTGGTGGAGAGCCGCATGGCGCGCCTCCCCCCTCGAGCTTCGGCAAGGTCGCATTTCAGCGCGCGGCGGCGCTGTTTCGCGCGCTCGGCGATGTCGAGCGCCTCAAGCTGCTCGAATCGCTCGCGCAGCGTGAGGTGTGCGTGACCGAGCTGGCCGAGGCCTCACGCGCCCGGATGCCCACCGTGTCACAGCGCCTCCGCGTGCTGCGTGCGGAAGGGCTCGTCGTGCAGCGCCGCGACGGTAAACACATTTTCTACGCGCTTGCGGACCAGCACGTGGTGGAACTCGTTCGAAACGCGCTCCAGCACGCCAGTGAGTTGCGATCACCTCCCGCCGACGACGACGACGATCCCGTGTGAGCGAGGTGTCTCGGGTGCGGCTCTCCGGAGCGCGCGTCTCCCCCGCCTGGCCATTGCGCCCCTAGCCTCCCCAGGTACAAATGGTAGCCGTGTCGCATGCAGCCAAGCCGCTGACCCTCGATGAGCTGCGCGCCATCCTGCGCGACAAGGGGCTCCGGGCGACGACCTCTCGCGTCGCCGTCCTCGAGTTCCTGCGACAGGCCACCACGCCCGTCAGCCATGCGGAGCTCGCGGCCGAGCTGACGCCGCGGGGTTGGGACCGGGCGACCCTCTATCGCAACCTCATCGATCTGACCGAGGTGGGGCTCGTCCGTCGTGCGGACGTGGGGGATCACCTGTGGCGCTTCGAGCTGCTCAAGGAAGGTTCGGGGCACCGGACCGACGAGCACCCGCACTTCGTCTGCGACGCATGCGGTGACATCCTCTGCCTGCCGGACGAGAGCGTCCAGATCAAGGCCGCGCGCGGCGTGCCCCGCTCGCTCCGTCGCAGGGGCGTACAGATCCAGCTCAAGGGGCGCTGCGATCGGTGCATCGGGGCGTAAGCCCGGACGCGGTGACCGCCGCATGAGGGCGTGGGCGTGAAGCCGCGGCGTGCGCTGGCGACCGCATCGAAGTTGCATCTACAGATCGGTCTTGCTCGCTGACCGACGACAGGACTAGACCCCACGGGTGCTTCTCCTGGCACTCGCGCTGTCCCTGGCAGGGTTGGCGGTCGGCCCGCTGCTCGCCGCCCTAGGCCGTGGGCGCGTCGTCGCCGTGGCGGCGATGGAGGGGCTCACCCTCGGCCTGTTGCCGGCGCTGCTGCTGGTGCGTCACCTCCCGCACGTCGCCGAGGACATCGGGGCGGTCCCCGCGATCACGGCGATGGCAAGCGGGTACGTGGGGCTGCGCCTCATCGAGCGCTGGCGCCATGTGGCCGGGGAGCGGGTGGGGCGCGGGCTGATCCTCACCGCCCTCGCGATGCACGCGTTCACGGATGGAGCAGGCCTGGCGCTGGCGGCTGCCGCAGCCCAGCACGGTAGCTCCGAGGGCGTCCTGCTCGGCGTCGCGCTGCTGGTGCATCGCATGCCCGAGGGACTGTTCCTCGTGACGAGGTTCCTCCCCGAGCTGGGCTGGACGGGGACGGTCATCCGACTGGGGCTGGTCGGGCTGGCGACCATCGTCGGCGCCTTCGCGGGGGACACGGCGCTCTCTTCGGTGCCGCACGAGCTGTTCGATGGCTTCGTGGCCGTGGGCCTCGGCGCCATGCTGGCCATGGCGCTCCACACGCACACGGCCGTTCCCGCCGCGGCCTCACCGTCGGCGCGACGCGCCGGCGCGCTCGCTTTTCTGGTCGGAGTCGTCGCGGCGGTGAGCGCGCCAGAGCCCGCCGAGTTCCTCGTCGAGGCGCACCCGCGGGAGCTGAGCGTGCTCCAGTCGCTCGGCCCGCTCTTCGTGGCGACCGCGCCTTCGCTGCTGCTCGGACTGCTGGCTGCTGGGCTCGTGCACGCCTTCATGCCGCGCCAGCTCACGGCCTGGCTCCGCGGGGGGCGCCCTCCTTCCCAGGCGCTGCGCGGGATGGTCTTCGGCTTCCCCTTGCCGCTCTGTTCCTGTGGGGTCCTTCCGGTGACGCGGCGGCTTCTCGTCGCCGGGATCCCGACCGCCGCGGTCATCGCGTTCGCGGTCGGTGCGCCAGAGCTGGACGTCGGCAGCGCCATCCTTTCGCTTCGTCTCCTCGGCGTCCCGCTCACGATCGCGCGCCTCGTCGGGAGCGTCGCACTGGCGATGACGATCGCGCTCCTCGTGGCCATGGCGGCCGGTGCTGCGCGGACCGAAGGCCCACCGGGTGAGCCGGGAGAAGACCCGGTCTCGGCGGTGCCACCTCCGCCGGCGCGCCATCGTCTGCGGGCCGCCCTCGCGGATGCGGTCGGGCCCACGCTCGATCACGTGGCCGCCTGGTACGTCATGGGCCTGGTGATCGCGGCCATCTTCGAGGCCACGGTGGATCCCGATCTGGCGCTCGGCTTGCCGCCTCCGCTCGATCTGATCACCAGCGCGCTCGCCGCGATCCCGATCTACGTGTGCGCTCAGGGGGCCACCCCGCTCGCCGCCGTGATGCTCCACAAGGGGCTCTCGGTGGGGGCGGTCCTCGCCTTTCTGCTGGTGGGGCCTGCGACCAACATGGCCATCCTGGCGCTCTTGCGGCGCCATCTGGGGTTGCGCGCCGCGGTGACGTTCGCGCTGGGCAGCGCCGCGTGCGGTGTGATCATCGGTCTGCTCGCCAACGCCTTCATCCCTGCGTCGAGCGCGCCCGAGGTGCATGCGCTGGTGGCCCGAGAGTCGACGGTGGTGGAGTGGGTGGCAGCGGCCGTGCTCGCGGTGCTGCTGCTGGCGAGCATCCTGAGGCTCGGCCCTCGCGGCTGGTTTGCGACGATGTTGGTGGAACGAAGCGAGCCTGTGTCGGGTGAGCACGTCCATGTGCACGGCCATGGATGCGGGCACGGGCATGGTCACGAGCACGAGACCACGTCCGTCGATGCAAGCGCCGTCCTGTCGGAGCGGGCTCCGCAGTCCGCGACAGAGCGACGTGTCGAGGCCGGTGCGGGAGAAGCCGAGCTGTCAGAGCGCGCGCCCGCGTCCAGACGACGGCTCGCGTAGCGGAACGACGGCTCGCGTAGCGGACGGCTCACATCGCGAACTGCAGCGGACCGCGCAGCGGACTCGAGCGAGGCCCGAGTCCTGCGTCGGCGGGGGTCCTGTGCCGCGCGCTCGCCCCGTCAGGCGAGATCGACGCGGCCGTGATCGTCGCAGTGACCGTTGTGGTCGTGGTGAAGGTGGCCGTCGACGAGGTAGTCGACGTGATCCTGGTGGGGGACCGCCTCGTGTCCGCAGCCTGGCCCGTGCTGATGGTCTGCTGGATGGGCACCACAGGCATGGGACGGGGTACAGCCTGCGGCGTGATCCAGGGAGCACTCGTCGACGTGGCCATCGTGTTCGCGGTGGAGGTGGCCATCGTGGAGGTAGTCCACGTGATCGCCATGGCGGATGGCCTGGTGCCCGCAGTTCGGCCCGTGAGCGTGCTCGTGCGAGTCATGAGTTCGGTGGGTCACAGCGCATTCTCCGGTTGAGGGATTCGGGTGGAATCGATTGCTCAGATTCACAATCTAGCAACTGATGCGGTAACTATGGAGGGAGGCACGGGGTGGAGTCAAATTTTTGACCGGGCTCTTCGGGGAGCCGATATTCCTCGGAAAATGACTTACCGCTCCGGTTCACGCCGCATCCTTGGTCCTGTTGCGTCCAGACACGTCCAATGGCTTTGCGCCGCACTGTTGCTCGGTGTCGCGGCCTGCGGCGCGTCCAAGGAAGAGCCTGGTGCGACGGGCGAGCCGACGGGGACTGGTGCTGGCGGAGGTTCCGGTGGCGCTGGCGGCCAAGGGGCGGGGGGTGGGAACGAGGGCGGTGGGGCGGCCTGTGTCCCGCAGCTCGAAGGCGACACCTTGCGCCTCGCCGTGGGGGATACGATCGCCCCTGGAGAGGAGCGGACGCTCTGCCTGAGGTGGACGACACCGGAACCTCTCGACATCAGCGGTTTCGTGGGGACGCTCGGAGCGGTCGGGCATCACGCCTTGCTGCTCAGCCAGAGCCCCACCGCGCCCGATGGGGTGGCGCCCTGTTCCGAGGCCGAGATCATGGACGCGCAGCAGAACGGTGTGTTCCAGATGCTCGCTGGCGTGTCGTACGAGAGCGACGGCGTGTCCTACGATTTCCCGTCCGTGCCGGTGCAGGTCGGTCTGCACGTCCCCGCAGGGACGCAGCTCATCTTCGACGCTCACTTTCTGAACACGGGCGCGAGCGACCAGGCCGGTTGCGCGACCCTGGACTTGCGGCGTGGCAAGCCGGTCGTGGCGCGGCTGGCCTTCCGAACGGTGCTCCCGCCGGAGCAGTATGGCCTCGTGGTGCCCGCCCACGGGTCCACGGACGTGAGCTACGAGCAGGTGGCAGGGGAGCGCTTCCGGGTGGTCGCCGCTTCCTCCCACATGCACGAAGGAGGGACCCACTTCCGGATGAGCGTGAAGGAGACCGATCAGACCCTCTACGAGACCACCGCGTGGGCCGAGCCGCAGCCCACGATCTTTTCGGCCCAGAAGATCGTGATCGAGCCAGAGCAGACGCTGAAGCTCGATTGCTCCTTCCAGAATCCGCTCAGCACCGACATGCGCTTCCCCGAGCAGATGTGCGTGGGGGGCATGTACACGCTCCCCTGTACGCTGCCCGGAGCCTGCTGAGGCGCTGGCCGCGCCACCTGCGGGCGGAGCCGAGGAGAGCGGTTCAAGCCGTCGAAGTCCCGCGAGGAGGAGTGCCCGCGAAGAGGCGGAGGGCGTTCTGACCGAGCAGCGCTGCGAGCTCCTCCTCCGGCAACCCCAGGGTGACGAGCCGCTTGATCTCGCGGTCCCAGGCATACGGTAGGTTGGGGAAGTCGGTTCCGTAGAGGACCCTGTCGGGGCGGCAGCGCAGGAGGCGGAGGGGGAGTTCGACCGGGAAGTAGCCGGCAGCCACCATGGTGGTGTCGAGCCAGAGTCCGTCGTGGCGCTCGAGGAGGCGCTCGTACGCGTCAAACTCGTCGGCTCCGAGGTGGGGTACGCACAGGCGCAGGCGTGGATGCGCTTCGAGCACCCGCGCCACCCGATCCGCTGAACAGAGCGCGTGCGTGTCACAGCGGTAGGCGGTGCTCTTCGGCTCTCGGCCAGCGTGCATCACGAGAGGTCGGTCGGCGCGAACGCAGGCCTCGTACACCTCGTGCATCGCAGGGTCGTCTGGCGCGAAACACTGGACGTGGCAGTGCATCTTCACGCCCTGAAGTCCCATCGAGAATGCTTCGTCCAGGATGCGAGAGGCGTCCGCTTCTCCAGGCAAGACCGTCGCCAGGCCGATGATGCGCGGCTCGTCTGCGCACACGGCTGCCATGAACTGGTTCAGCGAGCGGGCCATGCCAGGTCGGTGCGCATAATGGAGGGCGACGATCTGGTGCACGCCACGCGAGAGCAGAAACTGCGCGACGTGCGATGCCGGGAGGCGGTAACGGATGGGCCAGCCATGGGTGTCGAACCACCGCCAGATGGCTTCGAAGACGCGGTCGGGAAAGACATGGACGTGCGCGTCCACGACGGGCGGCAGAGAGGTGGGCAGCCGCTCACCCTCTTCGTCGTCGAGGCCAGGCAGCGGTGCGCGTTCCATGGGGAGCCAGCCGGACGAAGAAGGCGGTGGCTCCTGGAGGTCGGCGAGGCACGGGAGAGGGGCGGAGGACATGGGCTCGGTGAGCATGACGTCATCCGCGAGAGGGAGCGAGTCCTGGGGTGGCGGAGAGAGGGGGGGGAGGTGGCCAGGGTCAGCGAGCAGGAGTGCCGTCGAGCTCCGGATAGTGACGGAAGATGCCTTCCTCGTTGAACGGTAGGCGGCGTCTCGAGGCGAGATACGCGGCAAGGCGCGGCCTCGCGGCGACACTGTCGCGCAGCGCAAGGAGGAGAGGGATGTCCTGCGCCACCTGTGCGAACCCGTTGGGGAATGCATGGGCGAGGCCGCTCAGCACCTGGAACATCGACAGATCCACGTAGGTGAGGGACGTGCCGACGAGGTGACGGCCTGCACCGACGCGGTTGTGACGAAGGACCTTCTCGAAATAGCCGAGGAACTTCGGGAGTCGCTCTTCGACGAACGCCGAAGCGCGTCGCTTTGCCTCGGCCTTCTGGTCTTCGTAGTAGAGGCTCGTGCTGATGGGATGGTGGGTGTCGTGCACCTCTGCGACCAGGTCGACGAGGGTGAGCTGCAGTTGATGCGCCTCGACGCGACCCCGCTCGTCTTCGGGAGCGAGGCCGAAGCGAGGAGCGAGGAATTGCAGGATGGTGGCCACCTGAGCAATGACCAGCTCACCGACCCGGATGATGGGGGGCGCAAAGGGGCTGAGGTGCGCGCCATCCGCCTGGAGGATCTGCAAGATGGCCGAAACACCGCCTCCTTCGCGCTCTGGCAGCCTGGCGACATCGACGTACGTGACGCCCGCCTCTTCGAACAGGAGGCGGATGAACTCGCCGCGACCCTGGATGTTGGGCCAGTAGTAGAGTTCGTAGCGATCGCTCGATGGGCTGGTCATGGTCCCTCCTCCTCGGGTCGTGATCGGAGCGGCGGACGATGACGTCAGTTCGTCGGTGTGCTCGCAGGCTTCTTCTGAAGGCGCATGATCACGCCAGCTCCGCCGAGACCTCCGGCCGACTCGCTGGAGCCCTCATTGAGCCAGTAGAGTGCGTCGCCATTCACCGCAATGGATCCTGGTCGATGCTGTCCAGCGGCGAGGACCTCGGCCTCTGCGCCGTCCTTGCCTGCTCGCACCACGGTGCCGGCTCCCCGGTTCGTCCAGTAGATGTACCGATCGTCGATGGCGATGCCGCTCGGGAGCGCTTGAGAATGCGCGACCCTTTCCACCGTGCCGAACGACTCTTCCGTGAGATCCACGCGAGAGACGGCCCCACCCTCGAAGCTCGTCCAGTAGACGGCCTGCGCGTTCCCGCTGCCGTCGATGTCGAGCGCGAGTGATCTCGCCGTGCTTTCCTGGCTGGCGATGATCTTGGCTTCGCCTCCGGGTCGCTGGCAGGCGACCGCGGCATCCCCGGCTTGAAGTGTGCCCTGGTAAGTCCAGCACACGATGTTCGCCGCTGCCGCCACACGGTACGGAGCGCGAGCGAGAAAGCCTGCCGGGGTTCGCGAGGTGGGCGCGCCTTGCGCCGAGAGCGATGCGCCAAGCCCGCTCGTCGTCACTTCGAGCACCTCATCGCCCCAGAGCTCGGTCCAGAGCAAGGTGTCGCCGAGCCGGGCGAGCCCCTCGGGTTGCTTTCGTCCATCGAGCAGCGCCACCGGGTTCAGCCCGGGCGCTGCAGCCCAGACGACCCCATCGTCGGCTGCCGCGCCGGCCGTGGTGAAGAAGACAGGGCCCAGCGTTGCTGGATTGCCTGCGCTGGCACCGACGTCATCGGCCACCACATCCCGCGGCGACAGCATGTTTGCTGCGATGATCTCGGGGTTCCCTCCGTCGAGCGGGATCCATTTCACGGCACCCTGCCCGAGCGATGCGCCCGTCTCTTCATCGAAGTCGCCCGCCTCGGTCCACAGGACGCGCGCGCCTGAAAGAAACAGCTCGACCGGGTTCTTGAGGCCAAGGGCGACGGGCAGCGGCTGATCGCCATCCGGTGCCGTGTAGTGTCCCTGCCCGGACGCGGACCAGGGGCCGCAGGTGGGCAGTCCGGTCAGCTTTTGCTGACACGTCCCTTCTCCGGCGGGCGAGACGGCGACGCCCAGCAGCTTCTGCGCTTCCGCCTGTGCGCACACCGCCTTGGGCAGCTGGAGCCAGCCCGCATCCACGCGGAACCCAGCGTCGCTCTCTGCGTCGAGCGGCACGTAACAGGCGCTGGAGCCGCAGATCCCACCCCCTTGCGTCAGGAGCGCGAGGTTGATGGTGGTATCCGGCGTCGGCAGCGTGGCGCGGCACGTCTCCCCGCCGGTGTTCCTGAACTCGTCAAGATCGAAGGTGACGCTCGCCGCGTTCGAAAAGCACCGGACCGTGTCGAAGCACAAGCCGTCACCCTGGCCCGTCCCGCCTCCGAAGACGGCCTGGGTGGTGAACTCGGGTAGCTCGTCCGAGGGGAGTTCCTGGGCCACGCAGGAGCCGGCGATGCAGGTCTTTCCCTCCTCGCAGGTGCTCTTCACGATGACCTGATCGTTCTCATCGCGCTTTGCTTGCCCGTTCTCGTCGCGCTCGACCTCGGCAGCGCCGTAGCAGAGGAACTGGATGGGGAGATGGAGGAGGGCGGTCCTGTCCTCGGGGATGGTCGTCACCAGTTCGCGCAGGATCTGGACCTGATCGTCCCCACCACGGGTGGCGATGACCCTCAGCTTGAGAGGCCGAGAAGGATCGTCCGGCGTGAGGAATCCGAGCGTGGCCGGGAGGCGGATCTGCTCGTTCTCGTCTCGACCGTAACGCCCCTCGAAGACGACCGCGCCTTCGAGGGTAGCGACGATCCGGATCTGGTCGATGTCCTTCGGAACGGACATGTCCGTCTGGAAGGCGACCATGAGCTGTCCCTTGGAGCCAGCGCACGCACCGAGCATGGAAGCCATGCTCATCGCAAAGAGCCCGGCGAGCCCGAAACCTCCGATGCGCTTCAGCATCATCGACCTCCGAACGAGAGTGGAATCGTCCCCAGTGTCCCTCGCTCGGCGGGCGTCCCGGGCTCGTACAGCAAGGCTCCGGTGAGTACCGCGCCTGCGAGGAGCGCGGCGCCGCCACCGAGCCACCACCACAGCCGCCCCGAGCTTGCCGACGCCTTGTTCAGGCCGACATCGACCCGCCGGAGCTCGCCTTCGCGCACCAGCACCTCGGCTTCGTGGGTCTCCTTCCCCGTCGCGCTCACGCGGAGGGCGTGCGGTCCGCTCGTCACGGGACCTTCCCAGCGCCCTCGACCGACCAGCTTGCCATCGACCGAGATCAGATCGTCGGGTGCAGCTTGCACGAGGAGCGTGCCGCGGCGGACGTCGCGCTCCAGGGTCGCCGCCAGCCCGATCCGGCTGCCACCTTCGACCCGCAGGGTGCGCGAGAAAGCCTTGAAGCCAGGCTTCGTGATCTGCAGCCTTCGCTCTCCCAGCTCGACGGCGAGTGGCTTCGGGAGTGGCGTCGTCCCCATGGGGACGTCATCGATCAGGACCGTCGCACCGGCCTCGCTCACCGCAAGCTCGATCCGGCTCACCAGCGACTCGGCGGTGCTCCGGAGATCGGCGAGGTCCTTCCGGTCGTCTTCGCTGAGCTTTGCCCCCGCGTCCTGCTCGAGGCGCTGTAGCGTCGTGAGCAACCCAGCGTAGTGGCGCAGGTTCTTCTGACACAGTGCGACGCTCCAGAGGAGGCGATGATCCCGAGAGAGCTCATAGGCCTTCTCGTACCGTTCGAGCGCCCCGGCGAAGTCCCCATCCTTGAAGAGCGCCACGGCTGCGCCATGTTCTGCTCTGGCCATTCCGGTGAGCGACTCCGAGAGTGGAGCGGCTGGTGCGGTGGCGGCCGCGGGAGGTGATTGCGGTGCCGTGGGGGCGCCGGGAGCTGTCTGCGCCCATGCCTCCCCACCCACCAAGCTCAGAGCCCCCACCATCACGGCCACGCCGGTCCATCTCATTCCGCGCCTGCCCTCCATCGCCAGCTCCTTGTTGCCCGACCTGAGGAGCCGACCCTCCTCGACTCGCAGCATCCTAGAACGGAACCCTCGCTCCCCGAAGAGTTCTGTGGTCGGCATGACGTGTTCTTTGCTTTGAGACTGCCACCGAGGATAAAGTCGCCTACTTGATGAAGGCTTTTGTCTCGGGGGTGGCGTTGCTCGTCGCCGCCGCCATGCTCTCCGCGCCAGCAGCAGCCCAGGAGGCGGGCGCCATTGCCCTCGACCCCCTGGATCCATCATCGGCCGGTGATCCCTTTTTTGGCATCCCGTCGCCCTTCATCGGTGGCCATCTCGTTCCCAGAGGGCATGTCCTCTTCAGCCACGCGGCCTCGCCACTGACGCTCAGCCAGAATGGTGAAGAGCGGGCGGTGGTCGGAGGACAGTCCATCCTGCACATCGGAGCGACGTTCGCGCTGTTCGATCGACTCCAGATCGCCGCGCAGCTTCCGCTCGCCGTGGCGCAGTCGGGGGAGGGGGCGCTGGGCGCAGGGGGAGCCACCGAAGCGATCCCTTCAGGCCCGGCGCTTGGTGATCTACGGCTCGGAGCCCGTATCCGTCTCTTCGGTGAAGAGCGCGGCGTGTTCCAGATCGGGACGGGCTTCGCGCTTCATCTCCCCACCGGCGCGTCGGACAACTACATGGGAGATGGGTCGATCCGGATCTCGCCTCAGCTCCTCCTGGGCGGTCGCATCGGCGAGCGTATCGTGTGGAGCGCGCTGGGTAGCGGGATGTTCCGCAGCTCGGGGAACCCCTCGACGCTGGTCTACGGCGCTGGCGCTGCGGTGCTGTTCTGGAACGAGCGGTTGCAGATCGGTCCGGAGATCTACGCCTCGACACCACTGCAGGGAGGCTCTCTCGGCATCACCGAACAGACGCGCGTGGAGCACGCTCGGGCGACACGTGCGGAAGTCCTGCTCGGGGCCCGAGGGTGGGTATTTTCCGGTCTTGCGGTGGGGGCTGCTGGCGGCCCAGGGCTGGGTGAGGGGCTGGGGACGCCGTCCTTCCGTGTGATCGGGACGCTGGCCTGGGCACCGCGCGCCGAGGACCCGCGGGTGCAAGCCAAGGCGACGGCCGACTCCGATGAAGATGGGGTGCTCGACGAGAGCGACGCTTGCCCCTACGCCTACGGGCCCAAGCACGCCGACCCCAAGCGGAACGGCTGCCCCGTGGTGGACGGTGACGATGACGGGATTCCGGATCCGGAAGACGCCTGCCCGGAGCAGGGAGGGGTGGCCTCGGGCGATCCCTCGAAAAACGGGTGTCCTGCCGATGCCGATGGGGATGGGGTGCCGGACTCGCTCGATGCTTGTCCCAGCGAGTCAGGTCCGGCGGAGTCGGTCGGGGGTCGTCCTGGTTGCCCTGCGCCGCCGCCGGTGGTCGATCGAGACGGTGACGGCATCCATGACGGCGAGGACGCCTGCCCTGGCGAGAAGGGGCCAGCCAGCACAGAGCCCAGCGCTCATGGTTGCCCGAAGCTGGTCCGGGTGCGCGGCGACGAGGTGATGCTGCTCGACCCCGTGCTCTTTCGGGTCTCGACCGCCGCCTTGCCGCCCATCGAAGCGAAGTCGAATCCTGTTCTGGAGGAGCTGAAGGAGGTGGTGCTTCAGCATCCGGAGTGGGTGAAGATCGAGGTGCAGGCGCACACCGACAACACGGGAAACGCGAAGTACAACGAGACGTTGTCCACGGCGCGGGCCGAGTCGGTCAGGAAGTGGCTCGTCGACAAAGGGATCCCGGCGGAGCGGCTCGTCGTGAAGGGATACGGAGGGAGCAAGCCCATCGCGGACAACGCGACGAACGCAGGGCGGGAGAAGAATCGCCGCGTCCAGCTCCTGGTCCTGCAGAAGACCCCCTGACCTCGCATTTCGCACCTGTCCTGCCCCGCCGAGGGGTGCATTCGCACGATGCGATGCGCCGCAGATCGATTGGGTGGCAATGAAAGCCCTCACCCCTCCAGCTCGTGGAGGATCTCATCGTCCTGCGGACGAATCGTGCTGTCCGTCTGTGGGCTCAGCGTGGCATGGCGGGAGAGTCCGGGCCGGCGGGCTTCGCCAGGAGCGGGTCGAGCTGACCTGCCTTGTCGAGAGCGGCGATGTCGCTGAACCCGCCCACGCTCTGACCGTTGATGAAGATCTGAGGCACCGTGCGTTGGCCCGACGCCTGATGCATCCATCGGCGAAGGTCGTCCCGACTCTCGACGTTTACCTCCGTGTACTTGACGCCCTTCTGGCTCAGCAAGGCCTTGGCGCGGGTGCAGTAGGGGCAGTATCCGGTGACGTAGATGGTGACGTTGGCTTCCATGATTCCAGAAGACAACCTCCGACCGAGTTCGCTCAGATGCAAGCCCGCAAGAGGCTGATTGCGCTAGGCTCCCGCCATGGCGGATACAGAGGGAACGATTCACCTCGAGCGGTACACGCAGGACGCGCGGCAGGTGGTCGCTGGCGCGCAGCAGGTGGCGGATGAGCGCCAGCATCAAGAGGTCACCACGCTTCACCTGCTGTACCGGCTTCTGGAGCGCGATCGGGGGGTAGGGGAGGTCTTCCGGCGGGCTGGAGCCGACCCCAACGAGACGCTCCAGCTCGCCGACGCCGCGCTCCGGAAGCTGCCCAAGTCGCCAGGAGCGGTCGCGTACGTCAGCCCGCGCCTCCTCGATCTGCTGGGGCGCGCCGAGCGTGAGTCGACCCGTGACAAGGCGCCCAGTGTGGGCGTCGAGCACCTGCTGCACGCACTGGCGCAGGAAATCAGGGGCCCGGCAGGTGAGATTCTCTCCTCGTTCGGTATCGGTCCGGGCGCTTTCCGACCGCATGTCTCCGTCCTCGAAGCGGCTGCGCGGGAGAGTTCGGCTGGGCCTGCTCCCTCTGGAGAGCCGGGGCAGGCATCTCTGTACGTCCGTGATCTCGTGGCGGATGGGCGGCAGGGGAAATTCGATCCGGTCATCGGGCGAGACCTCGAGGCCCGACGCCTGCTCCAGATCCTGGAGCGCCGGAACAAGAACCATCCCTTCATCATCGGTGAGGCCGGGGTGGGCAAGTCGGCGCTCATCCGGGGGCTGGCAGAGCGGATCGCGCGTGGCGACGTCCCGTCGAATCTCGCGGGAGCGCATCTGTACGAGCTGGACACGGGCGCGCTCGTCGCGGGCGCGAAGCTGCGGGGAGAGATCGAGCAGCGCCTCAAGGTGCTGGTCGACAAGCTGCGCGCCGACCCCACGGCCGAGAGCATTCTGGTCGTCGAGGACTTCGACGCCCTCTTCGGTCAGGGCGTGACGGGTGCAGGCGTGGGGGAGCTGTTGAAGCCGCTCCTGTCGCGCGGTGAGATCCGGATCATCGCGACGAGCACGCCGGAGGGGATTCGCAAGATCAACGAGCGGGATTCGTCCATCCTCCGGCGATTCTCGACCGTCACGCTGGAAGCGCCGGGGATCGCGCAGGCGACGGAGATCCTGCGCGGCATCACCACGAAGTACGAGGAACATCATCGGGTTCGCGTCGGAGAGAGTGCGATCGCCGCTGCGGTGGTGCTGGCGAAGCGATACATCTCGGATCGCGCCCTGCCCGACACGGCCGTGGATCTCCTCGATGAGACGTCGGCAAGGAAGCGGGTCGAGGTGGATGGTATCCCGGCTGATCTCGATCTCCTGAGCCGTCGTGCGGACTCACTGCGTGCTCAGATCGCGGCCCTCGCCGACGACGAAGATCGCCTCAGTGTGCAGACGCGGGGTCGTCTGGAGAAGGAGCTCGCGGAGATCGAGCCGCGGGCGCAGGAGATGCGCACGCGGGTCGCCTCGCGTCAGGGAGTCGTCGCCGCCATCCAGGCGATTCGAAAGGAACTCGCCGACGCTCAAGCCGCGCTGAAGATCGCCCAGCGAGACCGTGTCTTCGCCCGCATCGGGGAGCTCGAGCACGTCACGATTCCCGAGATCTCGAGACGGCTCAACGCGGCCGAAGAGGCAGCGCAGCGCGAGGGGGTGGCCGCCTCATCGAATACGGTGGAGGAGGCAGACGTTGCCGCGACGCTGAATGATTGGACCGGCATCCCGGTCGCGAAGATGCTGGAGGGAGAGGCCGAGAAGCTGCTCAAGATGGAGGAGCGGCTCGCCCAGCGCGTGGTCGGGCAGGACGAAGCGGGGCGCGCGATTTCCCGTGCGGTCCGTCGAGGCCGGGTCGGGCTGCGCGATCCTGGGAAACCGATTGGCTCGTTCCTCTTCCTCGGTCCGAGTGGCGTGGGGAAGACCGAGCTGGCCAAGGCGCTCGCCGAGTTTCTGTTCGACGACGAGCAGGCCATGACGAGGCTCGACATGAGCGAGTTCATGGAGCGTCACATGGCCCAGCGTCTCATTGGTGCACCGCCGGGGTATGCTGACAGCGAGCAAGGGGGCTTTCTGACCGAGGCAGCGCGTCGCAGACCCTACAGCGTTCTGCTGTTCGACGAGGTCGAGAAGGCGCACGCCGACGTGTTCAATCTGCTGCTCCAGATCCTGGACGATGGACGGCTGACGGATGGCCGCGGTCGGACAGCTGATTTCTCGAATACGGTCGTGATCATGACCTCGAACATCGGCTCGAAGCGGATCCTCGAGACCGATGGACGTCTCTGGGACTCCGAGGACGGGCGTGAGGCGATCCGGGACGTGCTGCTCGAAGAGCTGCGCGAGTTCTTCCGCCCGGAGTTTCTGAATCGGATCGACGACATCGTGGTCTTCAAGGCCCTCAGCAAGGAAGACCTGCGTGGGATCGTGGACATCCAGCTTCGTCGGCTGGAGCATCTCCTCACGGACAAGGAGATCAAGCTGTCCCTCTCCGATGGAGCGAAGGGGCGCCTCGTGGACCTCGGCTACGACCCGAGCCTGGGGGCTCGGCCTTTGAAGCGGGCCATCACGCGCGAGCTTCAAAACCCGCTCGCGGAGGAGCTGCTGGCAGGCGGGTACAAGCCAGGGCAGGTGGTCCAGGTGGACGTCAAGGAAGGGCGCTTTTCTTTCACCAAGGCGTGAGCTGGGATGCCGGAGAAGGGCGTGAGAGACGTTCGTCACAGAATCTGGTGTCCGTGCCCACTCCGATGACCTGAGGCTTTGCAACGACGACGGTCTCACAGGAGTCGAGGGAGCTCGACGAACTGCCTGAGGCGGCCGCATCGTCGGCGCTCACCCAACGCGCCGCGCTCGCTGCTGACGCGGCGCGTTGGGTGAGCGCCGATGGGACTGGACGGGTTGGCCTCCAGTCAAGTTGACGTGAACCCGTATTCCGCCGATCCTGCTAACGGGGCAAGTGGTAGGAGGGCTCGGGTATGTCCTGGAGGACGGTGTCGCGTCGCTTTGTGGTGGGTGTGCTGGGCAGCAGCGCGGCCGTGACGTTGCTGGCCCGGCCTGCCATGGCCACTTCGGAAGTGCCGCCGCCGGAAGGGGAGATGGGGCGGGTGCGGGCTCTGTTGTCTCCCCTCTCTGAAGGATCCCAGTTCGGTCGGTGGACCGTCGTGCGCATGGAGCCCCTGCGGCGTGGAGCGATCACCGTCACCGTGGCAGGAGCGGACGGCCGCCCATTCTGTCTGGAGGTCCTCGCCAGGAGCCATGCGCCGAGAACGCCGCATCCGCCTGGGTTCACCGAGCGATTCGCGATCTACGTGTGCAACGGCGGTGACGGCTGGTTGCCCACCTGCGAGGAACAAGGTCTGGCCGCGATGGCGCTGGCGCAAGTGCTCGGGGCGAACGAAGGGGAGGCCGAGCTGGAAGGCTTCCTCACCTACGTGGAGCGGCTCGAGCTGCACCATGACGCGATGATGCGCGCTGCAGCGCATGAACACAGCTGATGTTCGTCGTCGACCTCGGCTTCGCGTGTAACAACGCGTGCGTGTTCTGCGCGCAGGGAGCGCTCCGTGCGCGGCCCGCAGAGGCGCCGAGGGACGAAGACGAGGACATGGCGCATCGTTTCGCTGCACTCCGTGCAGGCAGCACGGTGGCCCTCGTGGGAGGAGAGCCGACGCTCGACGAGCGGCTCCCTGATTGGATCCGGGCGGCTGAGGCGCGGGGGGCCGCGCAAATCGTGGTGCAGACCAACGGTCGGCGGCTCGCGTACCGCGGCTATGCCGCCGCGCTACGAGCGGCATCGAAGCGGCTCAGGCTGGAAGTGTCGGTGCACGGCTCCACCGCGCCGATGCACGACTATCACACCGCCACGCCGGGGAGCTTCGGGCAGACTGTGAAGGGGCTGAAGCACGCGCAGCTCGAAGGCATCGAGTTCTCTGCGACGACGGTGGTCACGCGCTCCAATTTTCGGCATCTCGTCGAGATCACTCGCCTGGTCGGTACGCTCGGCGCGCGCGCGCTCCAGTTTTCTCCTGCCGTCCCTCTCGGCAACGCGGCGCGCGTCGCGGACCGGGTGATTGCTGCCCCGGAGCTGGTCTCACCCCACCTGGCGCGTGCCATGCGAGAGGCCGTCGCGATGGGGCTGCAGTGGCGCGTCGGAGCGCGGGACAGCGGCCCTGATGTGGCAGGCTGGTTTGCAGGGCTGGGGCAGGCCGAGGAAGAGACCGCTGATGGCGAGCCTCGTCGAGCCAAAGCGGAGGTGGAGCGCAGCGAAGGGCGGGTCAGTCTTCCCATGCTGGGCAGGCCCGCGCCTGCTCGAGCCGAGGTGCGCACGCGGGAGCGGCGCACGGGGACCGAGCTCCGAGGGATTCTCCCTGGTCTCTTCAACGACGAGCAGCCGCGGGAGAAGGGAGCAGGCTGATGGCGAACATCGGCTACATGCAGCTCGTTCGGCACTGCAATCAGTACTGCCGCTTCTGCTCCAACCCGGAAACACCTTACGTTCTCGATCTGGTGACCGCACAGCGCGAGATCGACGATTTCGTCAAGCGTGGCTATTTCGGAATCATTCTGACGGGCGGTGAGCCGTCGCTATCACCGCTGGTCCCGGACATCACCCGCTACGCGGTGGAGCGGGGGCTGCATGTCCGGATGATCACCAATGGCTCCAAGATCGCGGATCCAGAGACGGCGCAGCGGTTCGTCGAGGCCGGATTGCGGCATTACCACGTGTCGATCCACTCCTGCCGCGCCGACGTGGAGGACTTCCTCACGGGTGTGAAGGGCTCGTTCGAGCTGGCCTTGCGCGCATTGACGAACCTCCAGGCGATCGACACGGCCGAGCGTGCGTCGGGCGGCGCGGGCGTGACGGTCAACATCAACACCGTCATCAACTCGTTCAACTGCGACCACCTCGACGAGACCGTCCGCTACTTCGTGGAGCGCTTCCCCTTCATCCGTCACTTCGTGTGGAACAACCTCGATCCTTCCATGGGCCGGGCGGAAACCAACCGCGACACGGCACACAGGCTTCGAGATTTCGAGGTGTCGCTGGCTGGCGCCATGCGGTTTCTCGCGCAGGCCGGGCGCACCTTCCGCGTGGAGCGGGTCCCGCTGTGCTTCATGGTCGAGTTCGCCCATTGCTCGACGGAGACCCGCAAGATCATCAAAGGGGAGGAGCGGATCGTTCACTTCCTCGACGACAAGGGCACCGTACGCCAGACGGATTTCCGTCACCCGAAGGCGGAGGCGTGTCGGCACTGCAGCCTCAACGAGATCTGTGGGGGGCTCTTCGAGCTGGGAGACTGGTACGATCTCGACGAGCTCGCCCCCGTGTTCGTACCCAAAGAGCCCATCATCCGCCGCGTACTCGCGGGAGAAGTCTGACGACGAGGTGAGGAGATGAATCGCGGACGCCACGTCATCACGCGCCAAGGTCACCCCCGTCCTCTCGCGGTGGTTGCGATCACGTGCTTTCTTAGCGGGGCCAGCCTCATGGCCTGCGCGGAGAGCGACACGGTGACCACGCCGACGAGCACCGGGACGGGGACGGGGACAGGGACCGGCGGGGCTGGCGGGGACGCCACCTCGACCACGACGACCTCCAGCGCCACGGGAGGCGGTGGGGGACAGGGAGGCTTCGGAGGGCTCGGTGGCGCCGGGGGAGAAGGGGGAGCGACCGGGATCGGCGGTGCGGGGGGAGGCTGCACGCCAATGCCCGAGATCTGCGATGGCATCGACAACGACTGTGATGGCGATGTCGATGAAGGCACCGATGGCTTGCCCTGCGCCACGGGGCTACCGGGCGTCTGTGCCACGGGTGTCACCGTGTGCGACGGAGCCAACGGCACGCAGTGCGAGGTGGTCACCTCGCCAGGGCAGCTGCCCGAGCTGTGCAACGGCCTCGATGACAACTGCAATGGCCAGACCGATGAGGGCAACCCGGGTGGTGGCGCCTCGTGCCAGGCCGCAGCGCTCGGCGAGTGCGCGCATGGCACGCAGCAGTGCGTGAACGGTCAGGTGCAGTGTGTCGCCTCGTCGCCGCAGCCAGAAACCTGCGATGGTCTCGACAACAACTGCGATGGCAACGTCGATGAGGGAAACCCCGGAGGCGGGACGCAGTGCCAGACGGGCCTGATGGGTCTATGTGCGAGCGGCGTCACGAGCTGCAGCGGCGTGAACGGGGTGATCTGCGCTCCGGTCGTCGCTCCAGGCCAGCTCCCGGAAGCCTGCAACGGGCTCGATGACGATTGCGACGGCATGATCGACGAGGGCATCCCTCAGGTGGGGCAGACCTGCACGCGGCCGGGCTACCTGGGCATCTGCCAGTTCGGGACCTATGTCTGTCCCTCTTCCGCGCCGTTCCAGCTCACGTGCAGCGGACCCTTGCCCGGCACCATTCAGGAGTCGTGCAATGGTCTGGACGACGACTGCAATGGAACGATCGACGATCCGGTCCTGCTCAACAACAACCCTTGTCAGAGTGGTGCTCCCGGTGTGTGTGCTGCGGGGCGCACCCTGTGCTCGGGCGGGGCGCTCACCTGCAACCCGGTCGTGACACCCGGGTCGCAGGCAGAAATCTGCGACAACCTCGACAATGACTGCAACGGGCAGGTCGACGAGATGAACCCGACCAATGCCTGTGCTTCGCAGCACCCGGGCGCCGCGAACGTGCAAGCGTGGGCCTGCAACACCGGGACGTGCCAGATCACGACCTGCAATGGGGGCTATGCCAACATCAACGGCGCTGCCGGGGATGGGTGCGAATGCGTCACCGACTCGTGGGCGACGAGCTGTGGCGTGGCAGGATCGCTGTCCGTTCCTTCCGGTGGCACGGTGACCATGACGGGGAAGGTGGAGACCGCTGCTGGCAGCGACTGGGTCACCTTCAACTTCAGCGTCCCGGGTGTCGGTCAACCCTACCGCCCGAAGGTACAGCTCACCGACTCGGGCGGTGGCCAGTACCGCATGGATGTGATGGTGAACTGCGCGGGCACGGCTGCTGGATGCTCGACGTTCGGCGGCGCCAACAACGAGAACGGGATCAACGTGTCGACATGGGAGCAGAACTACAACCTCTATTCGGCGGGGCCGAACTGCTGCAATGACAGCACGCCGCGGGCTTCGACGGTGCGCGTACGTGTCTACCGCGCCAACGGGTCCCAGCCGACTTGCACCAACTACACCGTAACTGCGACCAACACCAACTGAGGGTGAGATCCCGTTCATGAGCAGTACCAGGGAGACGCCAGCGCGTACGGAGCCGTCAGGCCAGCTTTCCGTGTCCGCCACACCGCATGTCGTCGAGATCGAATTCGATGAGCAGCTCTACCCGAAGGACGTGATCTACGGGGCCGCGTACGTGTTCATCGACCGCTGCTACGTGCACCTGGATCGGGTGGGCGAGGGGCGGATCAAGGTCACCTTGCGGGCAAAGCGAGGCACGCCCGAGCTGACGGACGCGCTCGCTGGCGAACTCCAGAACGAGCTGCTCGCGCAGGCGTGGCGTCAGGAGATCGCGTCCCAGAACCGCCAGTTGATCGAGACGATCACCGCGCGCGCGCTGGGCGGAGCCGCAGGACCACCGGGCCTCGACGAGCTGCTCGCGATGGACATCGGCGACGACACGGCCTTCGACGATCCGCTCGGTATCGCCATGAGCTGGGAAGACAAGTACGGAAAGAAGAAGGCCAAGCCGGGCGAGGCGGCGGAGCCCAGCGCGGACACGGCCGGCTCGACCCAGGCGGCGACTCCTTCCACTGCCGCAGACGGCGGCAGGGAGACGACGTGACCGAACTGCGCTTCCATGAGGACCTGTACGACGGGTTCGCTGTCGACGAGGCGGTGCGCGTGTACGCAGACTTTCTGGATGCCGAGCTCGCACGCGAGCATGAAACCTGGGTGGTGAAGATTTCGGCTTCACCCCATGCGCTGGCCGAAGGAATCGACGAGGTGACGCTCGCGGCCGAGCTGTCGAACTATGCGCTCGGGAAGACCATCGAGCGCAGCCGGTTGCCAGAGGACGTGCTGGCCGCTGCCAGTTCGGGAGAGCCAGCATGACCTTCGATCTCGCGCTGAACGGAGCGCGGCCCCAAGCTCCCTCCGATCTGGTCCCGGTTCGCTTGAGGCCCATCGGGGACGATGTGCTGCTCACCAATGAGTGGGGCGACTGGGTCTTCGTGGCGCGGCCCCAGCTGACCGCAATGATGCGTGGAGAGATCCCGGTCGACCTGCAAGAACAGCTCGCCGGGAGGAACTTCCTGCGCTCGAGGCTCGATATCGAGGCGGTGAGCAAGCGTGTGCGACAGAAGCGACGCTTTCTCGACTACGGGCCCAACCTGCACATCCTGGTCGTGACGCTCCGATGCAACGAGACCTGCGTGTATTGCCATGCGAGCCGGGCAAACATGGAGGCGGTGCATACCGACATGACGCCCGAGATCGGAGAGCGATGCGTCGACCTGGCGCTGCAGTCGACCTCGCCGGGCGTGACCATCGAGTTCCAGGGAGGTGAGCCGCTGGTGAACTTCCCTGTGATGCGCCACGTGATCGAGTACGCGCTCGCGAGAAACCGGGCCTACGGCAAGGACCTGGGGTTCACCATGGTGTCGAACCTCGCGCTGATGGACGAGGAGAAACTCTCCTACCTCACGGAGAAGCGCGTTCAGATCTGCACCAGCATCGATGGCCCGGAGGCGCTCCACAACAAGCAGCGCATCCTTGCGGGCGGCAGCTCGCACCGCGAAGCGATCCGGTGGATCGAGCGCATCAACAAGCGCTATGTCGATCTCGGTCTCGATCCCACGCTCTATCACGTCGAAGCGTTGCTCACGACGACGCGTGAAGCGCTGAAATATCCTCGTGAGATCGTGGACGCTTACGTGAACCTCGGCTGCCGAGCCATCTTCCTGCGCCCGGTGGATCCGTTCGGTTTTGCAGGGCGAACGGCACAGATCGTCGAGTATGATCGGACGGCCTTCCACGACTTCTATCGAGCGGCCGTGGAGCACATCCTGGATCTCAACCGCAAAGGCGTGCAGGTCCTGGAGCGGTACGCCGCCATCTTTCTGACCAAGATCCTCGGCGACGACGACCCGAATTTTCTCGACATCCGCTCGCCGAGCGGCTCGGGTATCGGGGCACTCGCGTACAATTATGATGGGAAGATCTTCTCCAGCGATGAAGGGCGCATGCTCCACGAGACGGGGGATGACGCTTTCCTCATCGGCGACGTGCGCACCGCGAGCTATCGCGGGCTCATGAAGCACGAGACGGTGAGGGCGCTGGTCATGTCGTCCATCCGTGAGGTGCAGCCGGATTGCGTGAATTGCACCTATGCCCCGTACTGCGGGATCCAGCCGGAGCACAGCTACCGGACCCAGGGGACAATCTTCGGGCGGATGCGGGAGAGTACGCTCTGCTCGGTGCACAAGAGGATTCAGGACTACCTTTTCGAAAAACTGCGGGCGAACGATGCACAGACAGTCGAAATTCTTCGACGTTGGACGACGGTGAGAGAACGGTCACACTTTCTGCACACCCCCGCGGCGTCGTAGGTAGGACTGGAGTGAGCGCGCAGCGCAGACTGGGAGGCGCGAGATGGCGAAGAATGGCGAGAACGGCAAGCTACCGAGCTTCTCGGCAAAGCCCGGCGGGATGTTGTCGCGAGTCGAAGCAGACATGGCCGAGAAGGCCACCGAGGATGCAGAGAAGATGGGCTTCCCCGGTGAGAGCGAAGGCGGGGTGATCCCCGCACAGCACTGTAGCCATGGGTCGCATGGCAGCCATGGGTCGCATGGCAGCCATGGGTCGCATGGCAGCCATGGGTCTCACGGGAGCTGGTAGCGATTCTCGCTACGCGCTTCGACCGGTCTGCGCAGATCGGTCGTCGTACAGCCTCCCGCTAGCCTGACCCATCGAGAAACGACGCGAGCGTTGCCTCAGGCAGCGCTCTGCGCCGTTTGTGGGCGCCCGTTGTCGATGGCCAGCGTGATGTTGCTGAGGGCCATCGAGACGACGCGGTAGACGACGCGAGCGTTGCTCGAGGCAGCGCTCTGCGCCGTTTGTGGGCGCCAGTTGCGGATGGCCAGCGTGAAGACGCAGTCGGTGGGATCCGCAGAGCGTTGCTCGAGGCAGCGCTCTGCGCCGTTTGTGGACGTCAGTTGCTGATGGCCAGCGTGAAGTTGTTGCAGTTCACGGGCGCGCCAGCGACGCGGTAGACGCGGATCAAGACGGTGCCATTGGTGCCGACGGCAGGGACGGGCTGGTACGTGCCCGCGGTTCTGAAGACCTCCCACTCCGTCAGGCCGTTGCTCTGGCCCCCCTCGACACCGCACGGCAGAGCACCGCCAGCGCAGTTCGAGCGGATGTCGAACCGGAAGGCATTCCCCGGGTTCGCGGTGAAGCGGACATGCGGGTGGTAGGTGGTGTTGGTGTTGCCCGTGAAGGTGACGGTGTACCAGTTCTCCTTCCCTGTGGGCACCAGGTTGGCCGTCGTCGCCGTCTGCCCTCCCAGGGCGATCGTTCCGAGGCTCGCCGGCAGATTGCAGCTCGAGCTCACGTTCGACGACAGGCACTCGCAGCCGTTCGTGCAGACACCATCGACGTTGTGGTAGCTGCCACTGCAGCCCGTGATGCTGCAAGCGCCGGCAGAGCAGGTCGTGCTGCTGACGTTGCTGGTGCAGACGGATCCGCAGGCGTTTCCGCAGCCGCCGCAGTTGGCAGCGTCGGTGTTGGTGTTGACCTCGCAGCCATTGGCGACGTTGCCGTCGCAGTTCTGGAACCCTGCGTTGCAGCTGGCGACGGTGCAGGAACCGGCCGAGCAAGCGCCCGTTCCGTTCGCCGGGTTGCAGGTGTTGCCACAGGTCCCGCAGTGCCCGGTGCTGCTCTGAAGGTTGGTCTCGCAGCCATTGGCGACATCGCCGTCGCAGTTCCCCCAGCCAGGGTCGCAGCTCGCCACGACGCACGTCCCGGAGAGACAGGCAGCCGTCCCATTGGCGGCAGAGCAGGTGTTCCCGCACGCGCCGCAGTGGTTGGCGCTCGACTGAATGTTCACCTCGCAGCCGTTCGCGACGAGGCCGTCGCAGTCGGCATAGCCTGGGTTGCAGGCCGCGATGACACAGCCCCCGGCGGCGCAGGCACCGACGGCGTTGGGCATCACGCAAGCGACACCGCAAGTTCCACAGTGGTTGGCGCTGGAGAGAAGGTTGGTCTCGCAGCCATTGCTCGGGTTCCCGTCGCAGTTGCCCCATCCGGGGTTGCACGCGGCGACACCGCAGGCCCCTCCGGCGCAGCTCGCCACCCCGTTGGCCGCGGTGCAGGCGTTTCCGCAGGCGCCACAGCTGCCGACGTTCGAGAGGAGGTTGGTCTCGCAGCCATTGCTCGGGTTCCCGTCGCAGTCTGCCCAGCCGCTGTTGCACGAAGCGATCGCGCAGGAGCCACCAGCGCAGCTGGGGGTGCCGTTCGCCACGGAGCACACGGTGCCGCAGGCGCCGCAGTGGCCGACGCTGTTCTGGAGGTTGGTCTCGCAGCCGTTGGCCGTGCTGCCGTCGCAGTTCCCCCAGCCGCTGTTGCAGGAGGAGATGGAGCAAGCCCCGCCCGTGCAGCTGGGGGTGCCGTTCGCCACGGAGCACACGGTGCCGCAGGCGCCGCAGTGGCCGACGCTGTTCTGGAGGTTGGTCTCGCAGCCGTTGGCGGCATTCCCGTCACAGTTGCCGAAACCGCTGTTGCAGGCTCCGATCCCGCAGGAGCCCGCAGAGCAGGCCGGGGTGCCATTGGCCGTCGAGCAGGCATTGCCGCAGGCACCGCAGTTCCCGACGCTGTTCTGAAGGTTGGTCTCGCAGCCGTTCGCGGTGTTCCCGTCACAGTTGCCGAAGCCGCTGTTGCAGGTCCCGATCGCGCAGGAGCCCCCGGCGCAGGTCGGGGTGCCGTTGGCCGTCGAGCAGGTGTTGCCGCAGGCGCCGCAGTTTCCGATGTTGTTCTGGAGGTTGGTCTCGCAGCCGTTGGCGGCATTCCCGTCACAGTTGCCGAAGCCGCTGTTGCACGAGCCGACCTGGCAGCTGCTGTTCACACACGCCGGGGTGCCGTTGGCGGTAGCGCAGGTGTTGCCGCAGGCGCCGCAGTTGCTGGCGTTGGTCGAGGTCTGGATCTCGCACCCATTGGCGTGAACCCCGTCGCAGTTGGCCCACCCCGCCGCGCAGCTTCCCACCTGACAGCTGCCGTTGGAGCAGAGCGGCGTGCCGTTGGCGACGACGCAGGGGGTTCCACAGGCGCCGCAGTGGCTGGCATTGCCGGAGATGTTGACCTCGCAACCGTCGGACGGATCCTGGTTGCAGTCGCCTGCGCCGGGGTTACAAGCGCCCACCTGGCAGGAGCCGCCCACGCAGGTGGGCGTTCCATTGGCCACGAGGCAGTTGAGACCACAGCCGCCGCAGTGATTCAGGCTCGTGTCGATGTGGGTCTCGCACCCATCGGCGAGCACGCCATTGCAGTCTGCGAAGCCGGGTAGGCACGCTCCCAGCGAACAGGCTCCCGCGTTGCACGTCGCCGTCGCGTTGGGGAAGCTGCAGACCGTGCCGCACGCGCCGCAGTTCGCCGTGTCGCCCTGCAGGTTCACCTCGCAGCCATCGTCGAGCGTGCCGTTGCAGCTTGCGAAGCCGGGATTGCAGACCGTCCCACAGCTGCCACCGCTGCACTGGGCAGCGCCATTGGCAACGACAGGGCAAGCGTTGCCGCACGAACCGCAGTGGCCGACGCTCGTGGAGGTGTCGACCTCGCATCCATCCAGTGGGAGCTGGTTACAGTCGGCATAGCCCGCCGCGCAGGAGGCCACGCCGCACTGACCCGCAGAACAGGTCGCTGTGCCATTGGGAGCGGGGCAGATGACCCCGCAGCCACCGCAGTTCTGCACGTCCGTCGTGACGGCGCTCTCGCAGCCATTCGAAGCCAGGCCGTCGCAGTTCTCGAATCCCCCGTCACAGACGATGCCGCACGCACCCTGCGTACACACTGCCGTCGAGTGGGGCCCGCCGGGACAGATGGTGCCGCAGGTCCCGCAATCCAGCGCCGAGCTGTCGAGCGAGGCCTCGCAGCCGTTCTCTGCCACGCCGTCGCAGTCGGCATGGCCGGCGTCACAGGTGTCGATCTGGCACGACCCTGCCGTACACGCCGCCGTGGCGTGCGGCAGATCGCAGGCATCGCCACAGAAGCCGCAGTCGTCCAGCGTCCCGAGCGAGGTCTCGCAGCCGTTCTCTGCATCGTTGTCGCAGTTGGCGAGATCCGACGGGCAGTACACACCGCAGACCCCGCTCTGACACTGCTCTCCTGGAGCGCAGGGCATGTTGCAGCCGGCGCAGTGCTGAGGATCCGCCGAGACCCAGGCCTCGCAGCCATTCTGTGACGAGGCATCACAGTCCTCGTAGGGCGCCGTGCAGGCCCCGATGCCGCAGGCGCCGTCGGTGCAGACGGGCTCGGCATGAGGGACGACGCACTGGGCTCCGCACGCGCCGCAATGATCGGTATCGGTGCGTGTATTGACCTCGCACCCGGTGCCGTGATCGCCGTCGCAGTTCTCGAAGCCAGGATCGCAGGCTGCAATTTGACACTCGCCGCCGGAGCAGAGCGCCCCGGCATTGTCCAGCGCGCAGGGCTCACAGGCGGCCGCGGTACACCCATACTGCGGATCGTCGGCGCTCACGCACTGGCCGCCGCAGTCTTTTTCCCCGGCACCGCAGGTGATGCTGCCACCTGTCCCGCCGGATCCGCCTTCATTCCCCCCTGCGCCGTTTCCACCGAGCCCACCGCTCCCGCCGAGTCCACCCCCACCCCCTGGTCCCGAGGTGGGGCCAGGGATCGTGGTCCCTGTGCTCATCGTGGTCGAGGTGGAGGGGCTGTCTTCAGACCCGCAGCCGATCCAGGGGAGGGCGACAGATGTCGCAAACGTGAGCCAGAGCCATCGAGACCAGGAGACCCGAAGCGACATGGTGCCTCCGGAAGCACTGTGGTAAGTGGTGAGCGTCGGAGTCCGAACACTCCCCCCCAGACCATGCTACTTCGGGCGGATGGGTGACTGCCTGGGTATTTCGTGTCTGCGGGCATGCATGAGCTGGGTGTCCTGCCAGGCTTGGTCGCCGCAATAGGCGCGATCGGCGCTTGCGGAGTCTTGCCAACGAGGGTCAGGTCCGTATACTCCGCTTCCCCTGTTTCCGGGGTGATGGCTCGGGTGCGTTGGCAGCCCGCCACAACCCCCTCTCACCGAACCATCTTCATAGAGTCATGACGCTGCGGACGCCGCCGCGATCATGCGTCAGGAAGCGAAGCCATGTACGCGGTCATCAGGACGGGCGGCAAGCAATACCGGGTCGCCGAAGGACAGAAACTCCGGGTCGAGAAGCTCCCCGGCAACGCGGGCGACAAGGTGACTTTCGGCGAGGTCCTCCTCGTCGGTGGCGACACCCCCAAGATCGGCCTGCCTCTCGTGAGCGGCGCCTCCGTATCGGCCGAGATTACCAGCCAAGATCGCGGCAAGAAGATCGTGATCTTCAAGTTCAAGCGGCGGAAGAACTACCGGCGGAAGACCGGTCACCGTCAGCCGTTCACCGAGCTCAAGATCACCGGGATCACCGGGTAGCTAGAAGCAGGAGAGAGCAATGGCTCACAAAAAAGGCGGCGGTTCCTCGAGAAACGGCCGCGACTCGAATTCGCAGAAGCGCGGCGTGAAGATCTACGCAGGGCAGGAAGTTCGTGCTGGGAACATCCTGGTTCGCCAGGTTGGCTCCTCCCTTCACGCCGGCCGCAACGTGGGAACCGGGCGTGACTTCACCCTGTTCGCGCTGATCGATGGCATCGTGAAGTATGAGTGGAAGTCCAATACCAAGAAGCAGGTATCGGTCTATCCGCTGCCTTCCTGAGCGAACGCTTCGGAAGCACTCCGGGGGTGTTGCTGGTTCCAGCAGCACCCCCGAAGTCATTTGGGGGTCGAGAGACCGTTGAATGCACGGAGCTCGAGCCTGCGCTCACCTCGACGCACTCTGGGAGTGAACGGCCGATGGCATACAAGCTTCTCGCCCTCGATGTGGATGGCACCCTGGTTCGTCGTGATGGAACCATCCACGAAGACGATCAGCGTGCCATTCAGCGCCTGAAGGCCACGGGCGTTCCGGTCACGATCGCCACCGGCAGGCTCTACTCCGGCACGCGGCATGTCGCGCGCTCGATCGGGGTCACCGGCCCACTCGCCTGTGTCGACGGCAGCCATATCGTGGACGCGGAGGGCAGCAAGCACCATCACGTGAGGACGCTCTCCGGGGCTGCGGCCAGCACCTTGAAGCGCGTCGTCTCCCGTCATCAGCCTGCTTGTTTCCTCTTCGCCGAGGACGCCATCGTCTACGACGCGGTCGGGGAACCCTTCGCTCCCTACGTCAAGACGTGGTCACCCTCTCTCCAGTGCGTCGAGCGCGTGAGTTCACACCCCTCGTGGGAGCACGAGGCGGGGGTCATGGCCTTGGTCGCCGTGGGCTCGGAGGCGCAGATCCGCGACGCAGAGGCAGAGATTCGCGCCGAACTCGATGAGCGGGCCTTCGTCGCGTCGTTCCCTGTGAGCCGTGCGCAGAGCACCTATGGAATGGTGGTGCGCGCAGCGGGATCGACCAAAGGGACGGCGGTGACGTGGATGGCCGCTTATTACGGCTGCTCGGTCGACGAGGTCGTCGTGGTCGGGGACTGGATCAATGATGTGCCTATGTTCCAGACCGCAGGACGTTCGTTTGCGATGATGCAAGCGCCCGAGCCGGTGAAGCGCGCTGCCACGGACACCCTCGGTGCCCACGGCGATCTCGGCGGTGGCGTCGCCGAAGCGATTCGAAGGGCGTTCGACGTCTGATCGTGCCAAGCGCGCGCGCTCGTCGTTGCCCTCGCGGCTTCACTCCTCGATCGAGTCGAGGAGCGCTCGCAGGATCTCCGCTTGAGCACCGATGGCGGGATCACGCTGCGTCTTGGCGAGTGACGCGAGTGTATTCGCCTGCCAGGTGACCAGAGGCCGCAGGCCCCCTACCTGATCGACCCGGCTCCCCAGGAAGGCGCGGTGGAGCCGTCGCACCATGGCGAGGGCGGACGCATAGGCGATCACGTCACCGTGGCGGGCGTTGGCGATACGCTCCACATCGGCGGAGTAGCGACAATGCACCGTGCTGTGCGACGTGCGCTGCTCGCCGGTCGCCACATCGCGGTAGGTGGCCGTCACGCGAATCTCCAGGGGCTCACCGGGGACCCAGACGGGGACGACGAGCCTCGCGACCTCGGTGCGCGCTTCGCCCGCATAGAGCTCACCGAAGAAGATGCGATCCACCTCGGGCGAGAGCGCGTTCGCGCCGCCCGACATCTCCAGGACGCGCAATGGCGCTGGGGCGGAAGACAGGGTGAGCTCGACGTCCTTGAGCACGACCTCACCGGGAGGAGGAATGGCTTCGGCGAGGGCCTCTTCGCGATCCTCGAAGGACCCTCCGGCGTACACCTCGTCACCCAGGGACTGCAGCGCCAGAGGGTCCTGCTGATCCTGGACGCCGACGGTGATCAGACGGATGTCGGCCGCACGCAAGGACTCCACCTCGCGCTCCACCGAGGAAGGCACCCGTGACGTGTCGGCGCCGTCGGTGAGGAGCAAGATCTGCCGTTCGAGGTGCGCCTGCGGAGCACCTGCGCCCTGACGGAGCTGCGCGCGAGCCAGAGAGAGCGCCTTCGCCAGGTCCCGCGCCGGCGCGCGGCTCCCTCGGGGGGCAGGCTTGCCGGACGACTGCACGAAGCTGGCGCTGCTCTGCCATCCCCGCGACACCACGCGCTCGGTCGCAGCGCCGAGCAGCGTCCGGTGAGACCCAGGCAGCGCAGGGAGCACGATACGGACCGGCGTGGTGTCGATGATCATGACCCGGTCCTGGTGCCCGAGATTGTCCAGGGCCACCTCGGCGAGCGCCGTGGTGTTCGGGCTGCGTCCGTCGATGACCACGGCGAGGAACCGTGGTGGGCGCGTCGCCACCTCCGGAAATGCCTTGGTGGGAACGAACGTGTCGATCCGCATCAAGATCTCGCCACCCCAGGAAGGCACCAGGTGATCACTGGTGCGGAGCACCATGGCCACCCCAGGACCGCTCATGGCGACGGGACGAGAGGTCGCGCGCCAGACGCCACTGCGCGGCAACAAGAAGCCGGTGGCGGGCTGCCAGGGCTCGTCGGCGCTGCGGCGCAGGATGGGCGCCGGTGTCTCCGTCGTATCGAGGAACTCGACACCGTTCGCGGTGAGCACCGAGGCTCCGCGGGCGCCTCCCTCGGCGAACACCAGTTTCCCGTCGCGGGTCAACACGGGAGGCGAACAGCTCGCCAGGACTGTGCAGCCCGCCAGCGCTGTCAGGAGGCAGGAAGGCACTGCCTTGGCTCGCCACCGGATCCACGACGTCACGATGACCCCCTCTGTCCGACTTGCTCGATGCTCTCCCCACAACAGCACGATCTGCTTCGGGGACCAACCAAGACTGGACGTGGAGCATGGACACGTTCGACCGTGGGGGCCGGAACGAAAGACGGTGTGCTCGTAACGGTGGTTCCCCGCGGGCTGCGCGCTCGGCGTCGCTGGGGTTTCGCTGGAACAGGCCGCGAGAGGTATGGCAAGAGGTCCTCATGCCGACGGCGACTTCAGCCATCCGTTTCCGTGTGGGAGCGGACGAGAACGGCCTCGGCCCACGGCTGGGGCCGATGATCGTCACTGCGGTGCTGGCGAAAGTTCATGGGGACGGCTGGTCGGTTGCCAGCAGCGCTCCACGTGGTGCGCTTGCGCAGCGTCTCGGAGATTCCAAGCAGTTCATGGCGTACGGAGACGTCGGGCTCGGTGAAGCCTGGGCACGCGCCCTGGTGGAGCGTGGCGCGGGCCGCACCAGGGACGCCAGCTCTCCGGACGCGCTCATCCACGCCCTCTCGCTCGATGACCACGAGACCCTGCAAGCCCCCTGTCCCGAGCATGTGACATCGCAATGCTGGTCGAGCTGCGAAGAGGCCTTCGAGACCGAAAGCGGCCTCACGCAGGCGCTTCATGAGGACCTCGATCGGCTCGCCGCGCAGGGCATCGAGTTCGTCGCAGTCCGCTCCATCATCCTCTGTACCCGCCGCCTGAACGACGGCGCGATGGCCGGAAAGAACCGCTTCCTGCTCGACCTTCACGCGATGGAACGCCTGGTACTCGAGCTGCGTGACCTCGCAGGGGCCGAGGTCGCCGCCGTATGCGGCAAAGTGGGCGGCTTCGGGAAGTACTCGAGCGTCTTCGGCCCGCTGGGAGGGCGCCTTCACTCCGTCGTGGAGGAGACCCGCGCTCGGAGCGCGTACCACTTCCCGGAGCTGGGAGAGATCGCCTTCGTCCGTGATGGCGACGCCAGCGATCTCTGCGTGGCGCTGGCCTCCATGGTGGGAAAGTACCTTCGTGAGGTGCTGATGGGCCGCATCGTGCGGCACTACCAGGGCCAGCTGGAGGGCCTCTCGGGGGCGAGCGGCTACCACGACCCGGTCACCGCCGCCTTCGTCGACGCAACGCGGCTCGTGCGTGACGCACGCAACGTGCCCGATGCGTGCTTCGAGCGCCGCAGCGCCGAGCCCCCGAAGGCCGCTCGGCGCCGCTCGTAGCTCAGCGGTTGAGGATGTGGATGGCAGAGCCCATCGCGTGGGCGGCGGCTTCCATGAAGGCCTCGCCCAGCGTCGGGTGCGGGTGCACGGTCAGCGACACATCTTCGAGGAACGCCGCCATCTCCAGCGCGAGCGCGGCCTCGCTGATCATCGCGCTGACCTCGGGGCCCACCATGTGGACGCCGAGCACCTGCTTGGTCGTCTTGTCGGCGATGATCTTCACGAAGCCTTCGGTCTCGTTCATCGCCATCGCCTTGCCGAGGGCCGAGAAGGGGAACTTCCCGACGAGGATCTCGATCCCCTTCTCCTTCGCTTCGGCTTCGCTCAGGCCGACCGTGGCGATCTCGGGGTCGGTGAAGACGGCGCTGGGGATGGCCACCCAGTCCTTCTCCGCCTTGTGCCCGGCGATGACCTCGGCGGCGATCTCACCCTCCTTCGTGGCCTTGTGGGCCAGCATCGGGACGCCGCTCACGTCGCCGACCGCATAGATCGACGGCACGTTGGTCCGACAGAACTTGTCCGCCGGGACGAAGCCGCGCTGATCGACCTTCACGCCCACCTGCTCGAGCCCGAGCTCGCGGGAGTTCGGCCTCATGCCGATGGCGACGAGCACCACATCGACGTTCGCCGTGATCTGCTTGCCATCTTGATCGATCTTCACCGAGATCGAGCCGTCGGCCAGGCGCTCGTAGCCCGAGGCCTTGGCGTTCTTGTGGATGGTCGCCCCTCGCTTGAGGAGGCGGCGCTCGACGATCTTGGTGCACTCGGGATCGATCCCGGTGAGCAGATCCGGCAGGGCCTCGACCACGGTCAGCTCGGAGCCGAAGCTCTGGTAGACCATGCCGAGCTCCAGCCCGATGATCCCGCCGCCGATCACGAGCAGCCGCTTCGGGATCTCGCGCAGGCTCACCGCCTCCTTCGCGCCGATGATCTGCTTGCCATCGAACTTGAAGGACGGCAGCTCGATCGTGTTCGACCCCGTGGCGATGACGATTCCCTTGGTTGCCTCGATCGTCTCCACGGTCCCATCCGCCTGGGTGACTTCCACCTGGCGCGGGCCGGTGATCCGGGCGCTGCCCATCATCAGGTCGGCGCCGTTCCCCTTCAGCAGGCCACGGACCCCGCCGGTGAGGCGCTTGACGATCCCTTCCTTCCAGTCCTGGAGCTTCTCGGGATCGACCTCGACGCTGCCCACGCGGATGCCCATCGAATCGGCATCCTTGGCCTTGTGGTAGAGATGCGCCGCTCCGATGAGTGCTTTGGAGGGGATACATCCCCAGTTGAGGCACACCCCGCCGGGCGACTCCTTCTCGATGCAGAGGGTTTTCTGCTTGAGCTGGGCGAGGCGGATCGCGCAGGGGTAGCCGCCAGGGCCCGCGCCGATGACGATGGCGTCGTAGGTCTTCATCCTGATCTCCGCTCGATGACGCTTGCCGGGGGTTGCTCGGTACGAGTCCCCTACAGCACGTCCACCAGAACGTGGGGAGGGGAGCCCGGCAGGACAAGCCGAGGCCACACCAAGGCACCCGGCGCGAGCCGGACTTACACGACCTGGCCGCGAACGCAAACACCCCACCGACAAAAATGCCGAAAGCGCCGTGAAGGCGCCTTCGGCGTGCGTCGCGTCACCGAGTCAGCTCAGCGACGGATCATGCGAACAGCTCAGTTGCCGCCGTCGCCACCGGCGCCACCGGCGCCACCAGCACCACCAGCGCCACCATCGCCACCTGCGCCAGCACCGCCGCCACCCGTCCCGCCGTCATTCCAGGGGTAGGTGTTGTCGAGGCAGAACGGGCCTCCCGACGTCTGGTGGCAGGTCTCGCCGGCCTCACAGTCGCCCTGACCGTTGGGGCATTCACCGGCGCCGAAGCAGAAGCCGAGGTTCTGGCCGACCGAGGTGCAGAACAGGTGCGGGTTGGCGCAGTCGGTGTGTGCGCTGCAGGGAGCTGCGCAGAACCCGAGGTCGCTGAGCCCAGGCGCGTTGCCGGAGGCGTAGGCGCAGAGCCCGTTCTGCAGACCACCACAGTCCGCGAGGTCGGGGCCGCCGAGGCTGCAGGCCTGGCTGCAGATGCCGAGGCCGTCACCGAAGTTCACGCAGAGCGCCTCGCAGGGGTCCACGGCCGCATTGGGGTCGCACTGCGTCCCGTTGGGGAGGCCCGTGTTCGGCGTGTCCACGCAGACGGTCGAACGCTTGTCGCAGGCGCGCCCGCTGCAATCTGCGTTGCTGTTGCAGCTGGGCAGGCAGCCCGCGATGGTGCCCGCCTGGTTGAGCGCCTGACAGCGCAGATCGCCGCGGCCCTGGCACTTGTCGAAGTCGAGCGGCTGCTGGAGGCTCTGGAAGGGCGGCTGACCGAGCGTGCACCCCAGAACGCACTGACCCTGGGACCCCGCGCCACCCGTCAGGCAGATGTTGTCCTCGCCGGGGCACTCGTCGTTCGAGGCGCAGTCCTTGGTGCAGTAGCCATTGCTGGGGCCACCTTCGAAGATGGGGTCGTTCCCCGTTGCCGGCGAGCAGCGGAGTTCACTGCCGCAGTCCGTGTCGGTCGTGCACGTCGCACCGAGCAAGCTCGACGAACCGCCCGACATCGTGCTCGTCGTCGACGGCGTGGTCGTGGTCGAGGAGCCGCCTCCACTACCACCCTCGTTGCCGCCGCCGCCGTTGCCGTCGTCGCCGCCGCCGCACCCCCAGAATCCTGCCGCGAACACGCTTCCCGCGAGCAGTACAACCGACATCCGCTCCAATTTCATCGTACGCGTCTCCTCAGGCTAAGGGGCCCGGCTCTCCAGGCGTGCGTTGAGTGCCTGCTGCTCAGGTGACATTATCTACTCAAGGCGGGGCACCAAGGCCAGATCTGAATGTAGAGAACAGTGCTCCGGCGCGGGGCCCGTACATAGAGGGGAGCACATCGTAATGGTGACGTGGGCTTCAGCTCGCGACGGATTCCAGTTCTGCCGCGTCAGCTGCGCCCGTGGCCGGGCGCAGGCCGAGAGCGTCGGAGCTCTTCCCGCTGCTCGCGCAGGTGCCAGGGCAGCTCCGCGTAGACATCGTCGAAGATCGAGTCTCGCTCCGGCGGAGAGAGCGCCTCGACCTCGGTGATGGCCGCAGCAATCTCGCCGTTCAGCACCTTCTCCATCTCCGCGTCTGCGGCGTCGTCCAGTACCCCCTGGGCGACGAGGTACCTGCGGAGCCTCGCCAGGGGATCGCGCTGCATCCAGCGCTCGACCTCGTCCTGGGAGCGATACAAGGACGGGTCGTCGCTCGTCGAATGAGCTCCGATCCGGTACGTGAGCGCCTCGATGAAGGTGGGCCCCCCTCCCGAGCGCGCGCGCGCCACCGCGTCCGTGACCACCCGATGGATCGCGAGCACGTCGTTGCCGTCGACGCGGATGGACGGCACGCCGTAGGCGCGCCCCTTGATGGCGAGCGTCGTCGACGCCGTCTGTCGCGAGGTGGGCACGCTGATCGCCCAGTGGTTGTTCTGGCAGATGATCACGCAAGGGACCCGGTAGACACCGGCGAAGTTGAGGGCGATGTGGAAGTCGGGCTCGCTGGTCGCCCCGTCGCCGAGGAACCCGATCACCGCCGCCCCGTCGCCGCGGAGCTTCGAGGCCCACGCCGCTCCGACCGCTTGCGGCAGCTGGGTCCCGATACAGCTCGACCAGGAGACCTGGTTCACCGCTCGGCCACTCATGTGCGAGGGCTGCTGCCGCCCCTTCTGGTTGTCACCCGAGTTTCCGAAGACCTGTGCGATGTACGTCCGGAGGGGGAAGCCGCGCACGAGCATCATCACGCTCTCCCGGAGCGCGGGGAACACCCAGTCACTCGGCGAGAGCGAAAGCGCGGTGGCGATCGGCGTGGCCTCCTGCCCCGTGCACGCCCCGTAGAACCCGACGCGCCCCTGGCGCTGGAGCAAGATCATCCGCGCGTCGAGCAGGCGCAGCCTCTTGATCTCCCGGTAAGCGCGCATCGCCAGGGCGAGATCCATCCCGTGATCGGGCGCGGCCGTCCCATCGTCGCGCAGCACGCTGAACAGGCCGAGATCGGGCGCTGTACTGCTGCCCGTCTCGGCTCCATCGACCGCCGCCGTCGCGTCGACCTGCACCGCTGTGCCGTCAGGCGTGCCGGACGTGGCGAGAAACGCACCCGTGTCTCGAGGCTCGCTCATCGACGCCGACCATAGCGCGAAAGCCTCGCGGCGCGGAAGGCGTGAGCGCTACGCTGCTCCCCTCGGCCCTGGTGGCAGCGGCGAGAGCGCCTCGTCCTCGTCGTCCTCTTCATCGCGCCGCCCTGCGAGCGTGAAGACGTGCAGCGCGATGGCCGTCGTCGTGAGCAGAAGCTCGAGCTGACCCACGCGCTCCGCCTGGTGGTGCAAGCGCTCCAGCTCTGCTCCTTGGCTACCTTCGCCACGGCGCGCCCCGCTCTGGTGCAGCTCGTTGATGCGCGGCGTGAGGGTCAGGCCCATGAAGGCCGCCGTACCACCCAGGAGCATGGCGACGAAGCGGCGGGCGCGTGCTGCACGTGTTCTGCTCCGGTGGCCGCCTGCCCAGGTCCTGACCACCTCCACACCGAGGAGCACCACCGCGGCCCCGAGCGCGATCTGATCGAACCGAGCGAACGCGGCTCCCATCGCCTCGCCCGAGAAAGGAGCGGGGGTCATGCGGAAGACCATGGGCGCCGCGCAGACGCCGAGGGCGAGTTGCCCTCCCCCCCACGTACCGGCGGCGAGCACGCCCAGGGTCGCTGCCACCCGATCGATCAACGCCTTCTTGTCCGCACGGCGCTCCTCGGGGCTCGGCTCCAGGTCGGCCTCCGTGAAGCGATGTTCCTGGTCGTTCATCGGCTGCATGGCTGGCTCGTGCTCTCCATGAATCCTCCCACCCCGCTCGCGTGCCCCTGGCCCTCGACGGGTTCAACCCTTGCGTCGATCGAGGGCGAGCGCCGCGATGGCCTCCTCCACGGCATCGGGATCCGCGGCGCCCGCGTCTCCTCGCATCGAGACGAGGAGCGCCTCGGCCGAGCGCAATCGCGCCCGACCGGCCGCGGCGACCGCCAGTGTCCGACGATCCCGGTCCCGCGCGCGCAGCTCCCGCAGGATCTCCTGCTCCGCACGAGGATCCCCCATGCGCGCGAGCGCGACGCGCGCGTGCCAGTAGAGCGCATCACGACCGAAGCCGAGCACACCCCCGAACGCGCGACGCTGCAGCGCGGGCCTGGCAGCCGTGACCTCGAGTTCACCGCACAGCTCGATGGCTGCCGCTTCGTCCTCGCGATCGGCGCCTGCCAGCTTGCCCTCGACCGCCTCGACCAGCACCGGAATGGCCACCTCCTCGCCACACCTGGCGAGCAGGACCGCTGCCGCGGTGCGCACCCGGCCGGAGGCATGGTGCAAGAGCGTGCGGGTCCGCTCCATCAGCGCATCGGGTAGATCGAGAGGCGCGAGATCGCGCCGATCCAGGCTCGACCTTTCTGCTGACGCCGAGGCCGAGGATGGCGAGGCGGAACCCAGCTCCTCGCTCATGCGCAAGGCGATGTGGCAGACGAGCGGATCCTCGTCTCGTGTCGCTTCCAGCAGCACCTCGAAGGCCTGCGCCGTGTCCGTAGAGATGCGCGGAAATGCGATCACCGCCTGGAAGCGGATCTCGGGGCGCGGATCGGTGAGCGCCCTCAGGAGACGCGCGGTCGCCCTGGAGTCGCCGAGCTCCCCGACGGCCGACACCGCCATCTGGCGGACGTAGGGGTCGTCGTCTTCCATGGCGAGCAGCAGGTTCGAGAGCGCCTCCACCGCCTGGATGTCGGCCAGCGCGACCGCGGCGGCGGCGCGGACCGAGCCACTCTCGTCGTTTCGCAAGGCGCCTTCGAGCGCTGCAAGGACACGTTCCCGCGCCTCATCGGCATGCAGGACCAGATCACGGATCGCTTCGGCACGGACGGTTGGACGCGTCGAGCCGAGGTCCCGGATGGCGGCCTCGAGGTTCCGCCGGGCCATCGTCGGCGCGAGCACGTTCAGCCGCCAGCGCCGCCAGCGCCGCCCTCGCCGCCAGCCCCACCGACACCACCGGCGCCGCCGCCGCCCTGATGATCACCCCCGCCCTCACCGCCTTCACCGCCCGCGCCGCCTTCACCGCCCGCGCCGCCCTGGCCGCCGGTGCCTTCCGTGGGCGGCGTGTACGGCGTGTACGGCGGCTGTTCCTGGTTCGGCAGGCAGACATTCGCTGGACAGTCGTCCGGGCACGTCGTCTCGTCCTCGCTGCACGCGAGGTTGCACACCCCGTCTCCACACACACAGACGGGTGGAGGAAGCTCGAAGCGGGCCATGCAGACCTTGGGTGCGAGCGGCTCCTGATCGATGATCAGCGCCTGGCGGGCTGCGGGGGCGACGCATTCGTACGCGTCCCTGCAATCGCCGTCGTCATCGCACTCCTTCATGCAGAAGGTCCGCTCGAAGCGAGGCCATCGCCCATCGTCCGTCGCGCCACAGGCGGCATCGAGCGTCGGATAGAACGCGACGCAGACCCCGTCGTCCTGGGGACAGGAATCCGGCTCGCAATTGAACACCGTGCAATAGCCCCCTGGCTGCGACGTGTCGCAGAGGCGATCGCCCATCTGAGAGCAATCGATCGACGTCTGGCACGCTTTCCCGATTTCGGGCGAACAACCCGAAAGAGCCGCGACGGCAAGCAGAGCAAAGGAGGCAAGCGCAGAAAGCCTGGGCATGAAGCGGCTGCCTTCGTACCCGGCCAGGCGCCGGCACGCAAGCAGACCTCACCCGGGGTCCCCCCATTCCGGCGCCGGGACCACCCTCGGGATTCTGTCGTTGGCACGGTGCTTTCCGTGGGTCTCTGCGTGCGAATTGACAGCTCCTTCGGCGGACCTTACAACGCAGAGACCGGAGGGGAGCCGGTTCAACCAGGAACGACGAACCTATGTCGACCTATATCACCGAAGACTGCATCAACTGCGGAGCCTGCGAGCCGGAGTGCCCGAACGAAGCCATCAGCGAGGGAGACGAGATCTACGTGATCGATCCCGAGCTGTGCACCGAGTGTGTCGGCTTCTACGATCACGAGGCCTGCCAGGCCGTCTGTCCGGTGGAGTGCTGTCTGCCCGATCCCAAGGCCGTGGAGACCGAGGAGCAGCTCCTCTCGCGCGCCCTGCGGCTGCACCCCGATGACGGTGAGCTGAAGAAGAAGGCGACCGCGAACGACTTCCCCTCTCGCTTCCGCAAGTAACGTGATCTCGCCCTGGCGCGCGCTCCGCGCTCTGGCATCAGGCCGGGCAGATCGGAGCCGCGCTCGCTCGAACTCGAAGCGATCCTCCTCTGTGCTGCGCCTCGAGCCCAGCGACGTGCTCCGGGGGCTGGTTCCAGCTGCCCGGTTGCTCTCCGTGGCCATGCTGGCGTCGACCGCGGGTTGCGCCGGTGGAGCCCCCTTGCTTCACCCTGCCCACGTCCTGCCCGAGGGAGAGGTCAGTGTGGCTGGCGGTCTGTCGGGCACCTTTCTGCTCGACCCACGCGGGGCCTCCGAAACCTCCGGCACACCCGGCGCGCCTGACGCAGAGCCTGCCCTCGGCGCGTCGGATCACGCCGATTTCGAGCACCTCACGGCAGCCTCTGGCATCGCGCCGTGGGTGGGAGGTCGGGTCGGGCTCGGTGGAAGCAACGAGGCGGGCCTGACCTACACCGGGCGCACGGTGCGCCTCGATGGCCGCCACGCCTTCGATCTCGGAGGACCCGCGCTGTCGGTCGGTCTGGGGGCGTCGGCCATCATGGCGCGCCGACCTGGGGGTGACGCGCCTGACGGAAGCAGCGTCTACGGTGGTGGCCTCGACATCCCCGTCCTCCTGGGGTTTCGCTCTTCCGGTGATGTCTACGCGCTCTGGCTCGGCCCCCGCGTCGGGTTCTCTCTGCTGCGCGGCAGCCTCTCGCGCGGCAGCGGCACCGACCCCAACCAGACCCCCGAGCTGATCGACGTTTCCGCGCGTCATCTCCAGCTCGGCTTCGTCCTCGGCTTGCGTGCTGGCTTTCGTCATCTGCACGTCGCGGTCGAGGTTGGCGGGGCCTACCATCGCGCGGATGGTGAGCTGAACGGTGCCGCTCTCTCACTCGACCAGGTCGCTCTGGCGCCTGGTGGCGGCTTGATCATCACCTTCTGATCCCTGTCTGATGCGTGCAGGACACCGTCCGGGATGACGGCAGAAACTCATGATCCCGGCCACCCCGGCTCTTGCTTGCCCGGCCGAGAGGGGAGGAATAGACTGCCCCTCATGCGTCCCGATGCGGCCCGCGAAGCCGTCATTGTTCTCGTTTCCAGCGGGTTCGCCGCGTTCGGGTGTTCGACGCCCGTCGTCGATCTCGCCGACGCGAACGGGGGCGTCACGCAGGGCCTCGTGCTGGTGGAGCGCTCGGGTGTGGCGGGCGCTGCCCCGCAGACCAACGTCTCTGCGAAGTTCATGCGGTTGCCTGCCGCCTCCGATGCGGACCTCGCCGAGCGCGTGGTGGGCTCCCCGTTCGATCGGCCCTCGGTGGGCGCGTGTCTCCAGCTCGGTGGCGCCGTCGAGGAGCCCATCTCCAGCCTGAGCGGCACCGGCCCGATCGAGCTGCTCGACGTCGGAGATGTCACCGTGCGCGCTGGCGAGAGCCCGATGCCGCTTGCCGCGCGCGCCTTCCCGGACGTCGGTGATCTCGTCTTCGGTGTCTTCTACACCTCGCGTGACGCTGCGAGCGAGCTGCCCGCACCTGCGCGCTATGCGTTCGACAGCTCGGGCTCGACGCTCCTCGATCGGTTCTCGTTCGACGCCGAGGCGCCCGCAGGGCCGGAAGACGTCCGCATCGGGGACTTCGACCTCGCCGACGAGCCGCTGATCGAGGAAGGCGCTGGCGCCGAGGTGACCTGGCGTGCGTTCGATCACGCGGCGGAGGTCGACCGGGTGTACATCGACGTGATTGCGTCGAGCGGTGCCGCCGTGCGCTGTGGGTTCAGGGACACCGGACATGCACTGATCCCCGCCTCGGTGATGAAGGAGCAGTCGCGCGGCGAAGGCACCACGGCCGTCACGATCGCCGTGCGCCGCGTCCGTGAGATGCCCTTCGCGGTCTCCGGGGTCGATCTCGGCGAGATCCGCTTCGACTTCTCGGTGATCGGTCGCGCCAGACTCGTCTCGCGCTGAGCGGGCATGATCTTCGATCACCTGCGTCACCGCGCCGCCGAACTCTCGGCGATGGGCAGGACGCAGGAAGGCGTGACCCTCCTCCTCGCCGCTGGCGATCGGCTCGGCGCGTCGCTGCTGCTCGAACAGGCGTGTGACTTCTCCGGCGCCGCGCGCGAAGCGCTCGCCGCGCAGGACCCCCGGCGCGCCGCGCTGCTCGGAGCCCTCGGTGGGGACGATACGCTCGTCCAGCATGCGATCGCGCAGATGCGCGACGTGCACTCCCGCGACGACGTCCTGCGGCTCGGACAGGAGCTCCTGGCGCGCGGTCACGCCGTACAGGCGGCGCAGCTGTTCGACGACCTCGACGAGCCGGCCGAGGCCGCCGAGGCGTACCTCGTGGCGCGGGATCTCCGCCGCGCCGCGATGGCGTTCGATCGCGCCGGGCGGCCCATCGACGGCGCACGCCTCCTCGAAGCGGAGCTGCGGCGCCATCCCGAAGCGCATCCCCTCCGCCTCTGCCTGGGGCAGCTGCTCGTACGGCATGGTCGCTACGAGGCCGCCGTGCGCGCGCTGCAGCAGCTCCCACCGCGCAGCGAGGAACGTGATCGCGCCCTGTCGCTTCTCGCCCGCAGCTTGATCGCCCTCGGCTTCGACGAGGCAGCGCAACGCGTGCGCGGCGAGATCGCCGAGCGTGGACTCGTCGAAGAGCCAGCGGACGAGCCACCGACCAGCGCCGCGCGACCTCCGCGCGAGGCCTCCGGTGCACGGCGGGAAGCGCCCGACGCCGCGCCAGCCCAGCTCCTCTTCGGCCGTTACGACGCCCTGCGCGAGCTCGCCGTGAGCCCGCACGCACGCGTCTTCGAAGCCCGGGATCGCATCTCGGGCGAGCCCGTGGCCGTGAAGATCTTCGCGAGCACCACGCTCGGCGGCGGCCGGGACGCGCTGCTCCGCTTCGAACGAGAGGCGCAGGCCCTCTCGCGGCTGCGCCATCCTCACGTGGCCGCACTGCGCGCGTACCACCCCGAGGGGCCCGCGCTGGTCATGGCGTGGATGGCCGGCGGTTCCCTCGCCGACCGCATGCACCTCGAGCGCGTCGCGCCCGCCCGCGCCGTGGAGATCGCAAGCTCGCTCCTCGGCGCGCTCGGCGAAGCGCACCGCCTCGGGATCCTCCACCGCGACGTCAAGCCGAGCAACGTGCTCTTCGACGCCGTGGGCGCGGCGCACCTTTCCGACTTCGGCGCGGCGCACCTCGGCGATCTCTCGGGCACGGCGACGGCGGGCGCGATCGGCACCTTCGCGTACATGTCGCCCGAGCAGCGGCTGGGGCGTCCTGCGACGCTCGCCAGCGACCTGTTCGGAGTGGGCGCCGTGCTCTCGGAGCTGCTCACCGGAGAGATCCCTCGCCCTGCCCAGGGAGGCCACCTCGACGTGCCGCCGAGCGCCATCAACCCCGACCTCACCCCGGCCCACGACGCCGTGGTCGCGCAGCTCCTCGAAGAAGACCCCGCTGCGCGCCCGGAGGACGCCTTTGCCGCCCAGCGCTCCCTCCTCTCCCTCTCCTGGCCCCTGAGCGTCCCTCCGCTCCGGACGCGCGTGCCTGCGCGACAGAGCGGCCGTCCCCTCCCGTCGACGGACGACGCCGCCCAGCGCCTGACGGAGCCCACCGAACCCAGCGACGGCAGAGACGCCGAGGCGCGCCGGCATGACCGCTGGATCGCCCGTGACGTGCTCGTCCTCCCCCTCACCGACGAGGCGCTGGGGCGAGCAAGAGCCTTCGCTCGCGTCAACCACGCCGCCTTGCCGACGGTGCTCCGCGTCGACCGACGTGCTGCCGAGATCTGGATCACGCCACCCCGGGGGCGCGCCCTCGCCGACGGCGCTCCCCCCCTCTCTCCCGAGCAGCGCGCGCGGCTCCTGGAGGCGGTCACGGCCCTGCACGAGGCCGGTGGAGCCCATGGCCTCATCGACGTGCAGCACGTCTACCTCGACGGGGACGAGGTCACGCTCGCCTTCCCTCGGCGCCCGCTCCCGGGCGACGCCCTGCAGCGTGACCGCGAGGCCCTGCGACACCTGTCCGAGCAGCCCCTGGAGGGCTACCGGGAGCAGATCCCGTCGTAATAGTAGTCGTACGACTTCGTGATCTCGTAGCAGCAGTACCCATCCCGGTACTCCGCTTCGCTGTCCACGGACTCCACCTCACCCCCGCAGTTCGGATCCCCGAACACCCGCAGCGCCTCCGCTTGTGACGGGCACCCGTTGAAGGCCTCGTACTCCTGCTCCGTGTAGTCGAAGCAGCCGATCTTGGCGCAGCCCCCGGCACACAGGGCGAACGTGCCGAGCAGAACCAGCGCGGACAGGCGGAGCGGGGCGGTGAGCGAAGCCATGATGAGCGTCTCCTCGGCGTTCAAGGACAGCCGTCTGACAGCGGCCCCCATGATACCCGGGGACGCCCCGCGCGCGAGCCGGCGGTGGAGATGGCCGCCCGCGCCGGGTTGCGGTAGCACCGGGGCCATGTCGGGCGAAGCCAAGCAACATCGCAGGACCATCCGCGCCCCGCGCGGGCCGGAGCGGAGCTGCCGCGGGTGGATCCAGGAGGCGGCCCTCCGCATGCTCCACAACAACCTCGACCCCGAGGTCGCCGAGCGCCCCGAGGACCTCGTGGTCTACGGCGGCACCGGCAAGGCCGCGCGCTCCTGGGAAGCGTTCGACGTCATCGCGCGCGAGCTCCGGGACCTCGCCGACGACGAGACCTTGCTCATCCAGTCGGGCAAGGCCGTCGGCCGCTTCCGCACCCACCCGGACGCCCCCCGCGTGCTCCTCGCCAACTCCAACCTCGTCGGCCGCTGGGCCACCTGGGAGGAGTTCCGCCGCCTCGAAGGCCTCGGCCTCATCATGTACGGCCAGATGACCGCCGGCTCGTGGATCTACATCGGCTCGCAGGGCATCGTGCAGGGCACCTACGAGACCTTCGTCGCTGCCCGCAAAGCCCACGAAGCGCGCGTACCCTCACGCGAGGGCCGCTGGCTCCTCACCGCGGGCCTCGGCGGCATGGGCGGCGCGCAACCGCTCGCCGCGACCATGGCCGGCATGGCCTGCCTCGGCATCGAGATCGATCCCACCCGCATCGAGAAGCGCCTGCGCACCCGTTACATCGACGAGCGCATCGACGATCTCGACCGCGCCCTCGCCGCCGTGGAGGAGAGCGCGCGCTCCGGCAAACCACGCTCCATCGCCATGTGCGCCAACGCCGCCGACGTCTTCCCGGAGCTCGTCCGCCGCGGCATCACCCCGGACCTCGTCACCGAGCAGACCGCGGCGCACGACCCCCTGATCGGGTACATCCCCCCTGGCCTCTCCCTGGACGAAGCCGCCGCGCTCCGCGCCCGCGATCCCCAGGAGTACGTCGCGCGCGCCAAGCAAGGCATGCGCATCGAGGTCGAGGCCATGCTGGAGATGAAGGCGCGCGGCGCCGAGGTCTTCGATTACGGCAACAACATCCGCACCTGCGCGCAGGAAGCCGGGTGTGAGCGCGCGTTCGACATCCACGGCTTCGTTCCGGCGTACATCCGTGACCTCTTCTGTCAGGGCAAAGGCCCCTTCCGCTGGGTGGCGCTCTCGGGCGATCCCGAGGACATCCGCGCGACCGATCAGGCCGTCCTGGAGGCGATGCCCCACGACACCGATCTCCACCGCTGGATCGAGAAGGCCCAGCAGCACATCGCCTTCCAGGGGCTGCCCTCGCGGATCTGCTGGCTCGGCTACGGCGATCGCGCCCGGGTCGGCCTGGCGTTCAACGAACTCGTCCGCACGGGCAAGGTCAAAGCGCCGATCGTCATCGGCCGGGACCACCTCGACTGCGGCTCGGTCGCCTCCCCGTTCCGCGAGACCGAGGCCATGAAGGACGGCTCGGACGCCATTGCCGACTGGGCGCTCCTCAACGCGCTGGTGAACACCGCGGCGGGGGCGTCCTGGGTCAGCTTCCATCACGGGGGTGGCGTCGGCATCGGCAACTCCTTGCATGCCGGCATGGTGGTCGTCGCCGACGGGACCGAGGCCGCGGCGCGTCGGCTGGAGCGCGTCCTCACGAGCGATCCGGGGATGGGCATCATCCGGCATGCCGACGCGGGCTACGAGACGGCGATCCAGGTGGCCGAGGACAAGGGCGTCCACGTCCCGCACCGGAGCTGACCGAAAGCACCCGGCCGCCGCTTTTCATCCTCAGGGCGGTAGCACCTGCCGGGTGGTGCGTGTGGACACCAGTTCACCGAGGGACCTGCTGTCTTCGGATGGAGCCTGGACAGAAAGCACCTGTCGGCGACCCGTCATAGTGATCGAGAACACGGTTTCTGATTCCGTACAGACAAGACGAGGCCCTGAGGACGCGAAGATCGTTCGCGTCCACGCGAAGGGTGGTTCGTGAGGACACGAAGGGATCTTCGTGTCCACGTGAAGGGTGGTTCGTGTGGTCATGAAGATCGTTCGCGTCCACGCGAAGGGTGTTTCATGTGGTCATGAAGATCGTTCGCGTCCACGCGAAGGATGGTTCGTGAGGACACGAAGGGATCTCCGCGTCCACGCGAAGGATGTTTCGTGTGGTCATGAAGATCGTTCTCGTCCACGCGAAGGGTGTTTCGTGTGGTCATGAAGATCGTTTGCGTCCACACGAAGGGTGGTTCGTGAGGACACGAAGGGATCTTCGCGTCCACGCGAAGGATCGCTTCCGTGGTCGTGAAGCGTCTTTTCGTGCTCACGAACATCGTTCGTGAGGACACGAAGCAACTTCATGCGACACGAAAGATCTTCGCGTGGACGCGAAGGAGGTTCACGTGGACGCGAAGCAACTTCATGCGACGCGAAAGATCTTCGCGTGGACGCGAAGGAGGTTCACGTGGACGCGAAGCAACTTCGTGCGACACGAAAGATCTTCGCGTGGACGCGAAGGAGGTTCACGTGGACGCGAAGCAACTTCGTGCGACACGAAGGAAGTTTCCGTGGACGCGAAGCAACTTCGTGCGACACGAAAGATCTTCGCGTGGACGCGAAGGAGGTTCACGTGGACGCGAAGCAACTTCGCGTGACACGAAAGATCTTCGCGTGGTCATGAACGCGATTCGCGTCGATGAGACCGAACTTCGTGCGTCCCGAAGAAAATTCACGAGAACGCGGCGCCCGCTGACGCCCACGCGCCACGCGCCCACGCGCCCACGCGCCCCATGGTTCACCCCGGCACCCGACGGTTCATCCCGTGACGCCAAGACCCTCCCACGCCAGCCAGCTTCCTCGCCGATCCCCTGGCCTCAGTTGATCTGGACCGAGCCCCCCTGGATCCGGTTCACCCCGGACGACCGCGTGAGGACGTAAGCCCCTCGGATGATGATCTTGCCGGCGCGGGTCAGGGTGATGCTCGACTTCCCGCAGCGCAGCACGATCTCCTTCTCGGCCGCGAGCTCCACCCGCTCCGTGTCCACCTGCGCCTGCACCCCGGGCGCGGCCCCGGGCACGAACATCCGCCCCATCACCACAGGCCGTTGCGGAGAGCCCCCCTCGAACATCAGCGCCACCTCGGCGCCCACCTCGGCCGACGTGAGCGGCACCATCGCCCGCGCGATCACGCCCTCGGCTGGACTTCCGGGAAAGACGACCCGCGCGCCCGCCGGCCCCACCTCCTCGAGCCGGCCCACCAGGATCCCGTCCACCCGCTCCGGCAGCGTCACCGCAGCGGCCGTGCTCCTGGCAGCGGCCTCGGCGAGCACCAGATCCAGCAGCGTCTCTGCGGCTGCGTCCGCTTCCTCCCCCTCATGCCCCTCACCGGAGGCCTCCTCGGGTTCCAGCAGGATCACCGACCCATCGTCTTCGGACGACGTGCGGCTCGCGTCGTCCTCCATCGGCGGTTGCACGAAAGCCTTGGTCATCACGCCCTCCACGAGGAACTCGGACGAGAAATCGTTCGACATGATAAGCCACGCCCGACCGAGTTTCGTGGCGCACGACCCGACGCAGCGCGCCGGCCTGGTGCGCGTAGCAGCCTTCGCGTCAGGACAGCCTTGACGCACCCGGGCCCAGGCGCGAATTGACGCGGATTCGCGGAGTTATGATGACCGATCGCCTCCACAGCAGCACCAACGGCGTCCACCCGACGGGGGCCGACGACCACCTCGCCCTGACGCACGGCAGCCCCCAGCGCCCCCCGCTCCACCCCGCGCGCGTCCTCGCGGGCAAGCGGCTGGTGGTCGTCGGCGGCACCGGCTTCCTCGGCAAGGTCTGGTTGTCGATGCTGCTGGCTCGTTTCCCCGAGATCGAGCACCTCTACCTGCTCGTCCGGCCCAAGGCCGATCAGTCTCCGGAGGAGCGCTTCTGGTCGCAGATCGTCCCCTCGCCCGTCTTCGATCCCGTGCGCGAGCAGCACCCGGGCGAAGCCTTCGAGGCCTTCATCCGCCAGAAGATCACCCCCGTCGCCGGCGACATCGTCGAGCCCCTCCTCGGCCTCTCGGGCCTCTTGCCGACGCTGACCGGCAAGATCGACGCCGTCGTCAACGTGGCCGGCGTCGTCGACTTCAACCCGCCGCTCGACGAGGCGCTCGAGGTCAACGCCTTCGGCGTCAAGAACCTCGCCGAGCTGGCGCGCGCCCTCGGCGCCGCCGTCCTCCACACCTCGACCTGCTACGTCGCCGGCTACCGCTCCGGCCTCATCGAGGAGGTCAACCCCCAGGAAGTCCCGTTCCCGCGATCGCAAGGGACCACCTGGTACGGCGCCTCCTGCCCCAAGCGCACCCTCGAACGATCCCACTGGGATCCGCAGCGCGAGATCGACGAGTGCCTCGACATCGTCAAGCAAGCCCGCCAGCGCTGTGACGACGCCTTCCGGCAGAGCGCCTTCCTCGACCAGGCCAAGCACAACCTGGAGAAGCGCGGCGAACCCAGCCGCGGCCGCGCCCTCGACAACGAGCTGGCCAAGGTGAAGCGCAAGTTCATCAAGGACCACCTCACCGAGGCGGGCCAGGAGCGCGCGCTCTTCTGGGGCTGGACGAACATCTACACGTACACGAAGAGCATCGGCGAGCAGGTCCTCGCCGCCTCCGGCGTGCCCTTCACCATCGTCCGCCCCGCCGTGATCGAATCGGCCTGCGAGTACCCCTGCGTCGGCTGGAACGAGGGCATCAACACCTCGGCGCCCTTGCTCTACCTGATGTCCAAGGGCCAGGTGCAGATCCTCGGCGACCACGACGTCCGCCTCGATCTCATCCCGGTCGACATGGTGTGCAGCGGCATGATCGCCTCGCTCTGCGAGCTGATCGAAGGCACCGCGCCGGCCGTGTACCAGTACGGCTCCACCGACGGCAATGGCTGCCGCATGACCCGCTACCTGGAGCTGATGGGCCTCTACAAGCGGCGCCAGGTGCAGGACGGCAAGCGCACCACCGTCTTCGACATGATCTCGCAGTACTTCGAGCCGCGGGGCATCACCCTCAAGCAGTACGAGACCCACGGCTCCCGCCGCATCGCGAACACGCTGGAGGGCCTCGGCGGCCTGCTCCGCAAGGCGAGCGTCGGTCCCGCCGCGGCACTCCTCAAGCCCGCCGCCAAGGCCCTCGAATCTGCCGCCCGCGTCGAGGCGCAGACCGCGATGATCAACGAGGTCTTCAAGCCCTTCACCGCCGAGGGCGACTGGGTCTTCTCCTGCGCCAACACCCGCGCCGCCTTCGACCGCATGCCCCCCGACGAGCGCGCCGCGTTCATCTGGTATCCGGAGAAGATCGACTGGCGGCACTGGATGTTCGAGATCCACCTGCCGGGCCTCGAACGCTGGGTGTTCCCCGAGATCGACGCCCGCTTCAAGCGCGAGCTCAAGGCGCTCCGCCCCTACGACCACCTCATCGACATGCTCGACGAGCTCACGGAGCGTCACGGCCACGCGCTCGCCCTCCAGCGCCTCACCGACGAGGGGCTCACCCGCACGAGTTACCTGGAGCTGCGTGAAGCGGCGCTCGCCACCGCGACGCGCCTGCGCGCGCTCGGCCTCGCCCCGGGCGACCGAGTCATCCTCGCGGGCCAGAACCAGCCCGCCTGGCCGATCGCTTACTTCGGCATCCTCTGCGCCGGCGGCGTCGCCGTCCCCGTCGACCCGGGCCTCGAAGCGCCTCAGCTCGCGAACATTGCCCGCTCGTCCACGGCGACCATCGCCCTCTGGGACGACGGCGTCGACGCGCGGATCGGCGACACGGCCCGCAGCACCATCCCGGGCCTCCGCACCTTCGACCTCGAGCAGTTCACCGAGCCGCTCGCGGAGGGCGAGGGCGTCGCGCAGCCTGCGTACCGCCCGCACACCGAGGACCTCGCCAGCGTCATCTACACGAGCGGCACCACGGGCGAGCCCAAGGGCGTCATGCTCACCCACGGCAACTTCACCGCGCTCATGGCCGCGCTGATGCCCGTCTTCCCGCTCGGCGCGCGCGACCGCGTGCTCAGCGTGCTGCCCTTGCACCACACCTTCGAGTTCACCTGCGGCCTGCTCCTGCCGCTCTCGCAGGGGGCGCGGATCATCTACCTCGACGAGCTGCAAGCCGACCGCCTCTCCGAAGGCCTGCGGCAAGGCCGCGTCACGGCGATGGTCGGTGTCCCCGCACTCTGGCAGATGCTGGAGCGCCGGATCATGGCCCGCGTGAAGGAGGAGGGGAAGGTCACCGAGACGGCCGTCGGCTGGGGCATGGAGCTGAACCGGCTGCTCGGCAAGCGCTTCGGGGTCAACGCGGGGCGCCTGTTCTTCGGCAGCGTCCACGACGCGCTCGGCGGCAACGTCCGCTACCTGATCTCGGGCGGCGCGGCGCTACCGAAGGACACCGCCGAGGTCTTCTCGGGCCTCGGCCTCCACCTCAGCGAGGGCTACGGCCTCACCGAGGCCTCGCCGGTGCTCACCGTGGCGAAGGCCTCCGCGCGCTCGCGCGCAGGCCACGTGGGCAAGCCCATCCCCGGGGTGAGCATCAAGATCCAGAACCCCGACGCCTCGGGCGTCGGCGAAGTCTACGCGCGCGGCCCCAACGTGATGAAGGGCTACTTCGGCAACAGCGAGGCCACCTCGCAGGCCATCGACGGCGACGGCTGGCTGCACACCGGGGATCTCGGCAAGCTCGACAAGCGCGGGCAGCTCGTCATCGTCGGGCGCGCGAAGGAGGTCATCGTCTCGGCGAACGGCGAGAACGTCTACCCGGACGACGTCGAGAACCTCCTCGGCAAGCCCGAGCAGGTGAAGGAGCTGGTCATCGTCGGCATCGACGATCCGCGCGGTGGCGAGCGGGTCGCGTGCCTGGCCGTGCCCGAGCCGCTCACCGAGGGCGAAGGCGCCGCGGCGCGCACCGAGCGCCGGGAGAAGGCGCTCGCGGCGCTGCGCGAGGCGATCCAGAAGCTCCCCAAGGCGGTGCAGCCGTCGGTCGTCCACCTCTACGACGCCGACCTGCCGCGCACCGTCACCCGCAAGGTGAAGCGCAACGAGGCGAAGGAGATCCTCGCCCGGCTGGCAAAGGCGTCGCTGCCTCCGCCCGTCGAGGCAGGGGCCTCGGGCGCCGTCCGCCACGCGCTCGCCACCATCGCCAACCGCAAGGCCGCCGCGCTCTCGCCCGCGATGACCCTCAAGGGCGACCTCGGCTTCGACTCCTTGATGGGCATGGAGCTGTCGGTCGCGCTGGAGGCCCAGAGCGGACGGCCCGTGGACCCGACCCGGCTCGCGCGCTGCGAGACGGTGGGCGACGTGGAGGTCCTCATGGCCGAGGCGGGCGCTGCCGCGCTGGTGACCACGGGCCACGACGAGGTGGTGGAGGAAGAGCAGGAGCCGATCCGCTTGCCGCCGGTCGTGGCCGACGCGGCGAAGAAGGTGCTCACCTCCGCGCAGATGGGCTTCTACGGCAAGGTGATGCGCCCGACCGTCTACGGCCGCGCGTACATCCCGCACAACCGCAACACCATCGTCGCCTCGAACCACGCCAGCCACCTCGACATGGGTCTGGTCAAGTACGCGCTCGGCGGCTACGGCGACGGCCTGGTGTCGCTCGCCGCGCAGGACTACTTCTTCGAGGATCGCTGGCGCCGCGCCTACTTCGAGAACCTGACGAACCTCGCGCCCTTCGACCGCAAGGGCGGGCTGCGCCAGGCGCTCCGCCAGGCGGGTGAGGTGCTGGAGCGCGGCCGCACGGTGCTGATCTTCCCCGAGGGCACGCGCAGCCCGGATGGCGCCGTCCACGAGTTCAAGTCGGTGATCGGCCACCTCGCGCTCACCCACGACGTGGACATCCTGCCGGTGTACCTCGGCGGCACCTTCGAGGCGCTGCCGAAGGGGCGTGCGCTGCCCACGCGGCGCGGCGTGGTGGCGCGCATCGGGCCGCCGCTCACGGTGGCGGATCTCCGCCGGCTGACGGCAGGGATGAAGCCGACGGTCGCTTACCGCAAGGTCGCCGAGTTGACCCACAAGGCCGTGCTGGCGCTGCGCGACGGGAGCGTCCTCGATCTGAGCCGGGTCGAGCGGATCGACGAGGCGGAGGCGCAGAAGGAGCACCCGCTCGTCACGCTGTTCCGCGAGGTGAAGGCGCGGCACCTGCCCGGCAAGGTCGAGCAGGCCGTCACGTACTACGTCACCCTCGGCCCCGAGGCCGATGCCAAGTGGACCTTGCGCGTGGGACCCGAGAGCTGCGAGGTCCACCTCGGCAAGCCCGAAGGGGGCCAGGCCGACTGCGTGCTCAAGACCACGCCGGAGATTTTCACGAAGATGATTCGCGAGGGGTATGTGCCCGGGCCGGTCGAGATCATGTCCGGTCAGGTCAAGTCGAACGACGCGTCGCTGCTCTTGCTGTTTCCCAGGGTGTTCGCGCTCGGTGACAGCTTCCGACCGGGCGACGGAGGGCCCGGGATCGCTCCGGCCCACGAGGGTCAGGCGCAGGTCGAGGTGGAGCGATGAGCCGCTACCTGGTCACCGGGGCCACCGGCTTCCTCGGCACCCACCTCACCGACCAGCTCCTCGCGGCAGGGCACGAGGTGGTCGCGCTCTGCCGCCGCGCAGCCCCCGAGCTCGCGGCGAAGGGGGTGACGGTGGCGCCGGGGGACATCCTCGACGCGGCGAGCGTCCGCGCTGCCGCAGCGGGTTGCGAGGGCGCGTTCCACTGTGCGGGCAAGGTGTCCCGGCGTCGCGAGGATGCGGCGGAGCTCTACCGGATCCACGTCGACGGGACGAAGACCACGCTCGATGCGTGCCGTGAGGCCGGCGTGCGTCGCGTCGTCCTCGCCAGCACCAGCGGCGTGACCGCGGTGAGCAAGGAGCCTCTGGTCCACGACGAGACCGAGGAGCCGCCGATGCAGATCATCGCGGCGTGGCCTTACTACCGGTCCAAGCTCTACGCCGAGCGCGCCGGTCTGGATCGCAGCGGCCCCGAGTTCGCGGTGATCGCGGTGGGTCCCTCGCTGCTGCTCGGTCCGGGCGACGTGCACGGCTCGTCGACGGGCGACGTCGTGCAGTTCCTGGAGCAGAAGGTGCCGGTGGTCCCCGCCGGGGGCCTCTCGTTCGTCGACGCGCGCGACGCCGCGACCGGCTTGATCCTGGCGATGGAGAAGGGGCGTGCTGGCGAGCGTTACTTGCTCAGCGCGGCCAACATGACCCTGGAGGCGTTCTTCGGTCGTCTGGAGCGGGTCAGCCGGGTGCCGGCGCCGACGATCCGACTGCCGAGGAGCATCGGCCTCGCCAGGGCGGGCGCGCAGATCCTGGAGCGTCTGCAGAAGCACCTGCCCGTCGAGCTTCCGCTCGATCCGGTGTCGGCGGAGATGGGGCAGCACTTCTGGTACGTGGACGCGAGCAAGGCGCGGAGCGAGCTGGGATGGTCACCGCGTGACCCGCTCGCCACCCTCGCCGACACCGTCGAGGATCTCCAGACGCGGGGCGTCATCTGGCCGCGCGTCTGACGCGGTGATCCTTCGACGCCCGTCCCTGCGATCTGCATGCGGATCGGTTTCGACGGGCGTCGCTGGTTCCGGTCCCATCCGAGCGGGTGAATGGAGTAGGTAACGTGGGGTGCGCCCGCTCATCATCGTCAATCCTCGATCGGCCGGCGGTAAGACCGGACAGCTCTTCGACGGCATCACTGGCACCATCCGTCGCGCGCTGGGCGATTTCGACGTCCAGCGGACCGAGCGGCCTCGCCATGCCGTGGAGCTGGCGCGCGTTGCCGCGCAAGAGGGGCGAGAGCTGGTCGTGGCCGTGGGCGGGGACGGATGCATCCACGAGGTGGTCAACGGCTTGATGCAGGCGCGTGACGGCGGTGCGCTCCGCACGCGTCTGGGCCTCATCGGGCAAGGGACGGGCGGCGATTTCCGCCGCACCCTGGGGCTCGAGCACCGGCTCGAGCATTACTGCGCCGCCCTCCGGCAGGGGCGACCTCGGCTCATCGACATCGGGCAGTTCAGCTACCGCGATCACGAGGGGCGCCCGGCCGAGGCCTACTTCGTGAACATCCTCTCGGCAGGGCTCGGTGGGCTCGTGGACAAGCATGTGGCGCGGATCCCCAAGGTCGCCGGGGGCGCGCTCGCCTACTTCGCCGCCTCGGCGCGGGGGTTGATCGAGAGCCGGATCGGTCGCTTGCGATGTCGTCTCATGCTGAACGGCGAGGGGCGTGAACTGGAGATGGAGACGCGCCAGCTCACCATCTGCAACGGGCGTGTGTTCGGGGGTGGGATGAAGGTGGCGCCGATGGCCGAGCTGGACGATGGTCTCCTCGAAGTGGTCGATCTCGGTGCGGCGTCGCTACCGCGGTTCATCGCCGTGTCCATGGGTGTCTACTCGGCACGTCATCTGCGTCACCCGGACGTGAAGCACCACCGGTGCGAGCGCATCGAGATCGAGCTGCTCAACAAGGACGCCGAGGAGCGCTTCTTGCTCGACGTCGACGGCGAGCCGCTGGGCCGCTTGCCCGTCTCGGTCTCGGTGATCCCGCGGGCGCTGGAAGTGATGGGGCCGCCGTGACGTGACGCCGTCGGCGCGGCGACGCCGACGCGACGCGCCACCACGAAGGGCCTTCGGATCCTCGGCCGGAGGGTGGTAGATGGGTGGGGCCATGAGTGACGTCGACGCCCCCGCGCCCCCGCCTGAAAGCACCCCGGAACGAGCTGCCGACACCCCGCCGCGCCTCCTGGTGGTCGGTTGCGGTGGCATCGGTGGTGTCGTCGCGGCGCATCTCCTGGAGCAGGGTCACGACGTGACCGCGCTGACGACCAACCCGCGGATCGCCGACGCGATCAGCATCAACGGCTTCCGTGTGCGAGGGGATGGCGGGCCCGGCACGGTGCACGGGCGCGTGGTGCGGTCCCTCACCGAGTGCGCGAAGGCCGGAGGGCGGCCTTTCGATTACGTGCTCCTCGCGACGCAGCCGCCGCAGGTCGAGGAGGCGGCGCGCGAGGTGCTTCCTCACCTGGCACCCCGGGGCGCGATGGTCTGCTTCCAGAATGGCCTGTGCGAGGAGCGCATCGGCCGCATCGCTGGCACCGAGCGCACCCTCGGCGCGATCGTGGCGTGGGGCGCCTCGATGATCGAGCCCGGGCTCTACGAGCGCACGAGCCCGGGGGGGTTCGTCCTCGGGCGGCACGACGGGGCCAGCGATCCGCGCATGGACGAGCTCTCCAGGATCCTGGAAGCGATCGGCCCGACCACGGTGACGAACAACCTGGCCGGTGCGAGGTGGTCGAAGCTGGCCATCAACTGCGCCATCTCCTCGCTGGGGACGATCGCTGGCGATCGCCTCGGGGTGCTGATGCGGCATCGGCACGTTCGGCGGCTCGCGCTGGAGATCATGACCGAGGTGGTCGCGGTCGCGCGGGCCAGCCGGGTGCGGCTGGAGAAGGTCGCCGGGACGCTGGATCTCGACTGGATCGCGCTCACGGAGGCCGAGCGGCAAGTCGCCGGATCGGCCGGGCTGGTGGCCAAGCACGGGCTGCTCTTGGCCGTGGGCGCGCGCTTCCGCAGGATGCGGTCGTCGATGCTGTCGGCGATCGAGCGAGGGCGGACCCCTGCCGTGGAGTTCCTGAACGGCGAGGTGATCAGCCGCGGGGCGGAGCTGGGGGTGCCGACCCCCGTGAACGAGGCGATCCGGGACGAGGTGCTGGTCATCGCGTCGGGTCGCCGCCGTCCGGCGATGGCGAACGCACGCGCGCTTTACGATCGGACGCGGAATCTCACGGCGAGTTCGACCATCCCGCGCAGCGCGGTCGTGACCAGGACGTCCGAGCCTGCTGTCGCGGACGAGGGGGTGACCGCCGTGAACGGGGATGCGCCGCGGGACCCACCGATATCGGCGGCGTGATGCTCAAGTGCATGGCTCGCGTGCCGCGAAGTCCGGTACCGTGAGCGGAACGGTCGGCGCTTGCGCTCGGTGCAGGCGCTGAGAGGGAGTCGCTTGCAATGAAGTGCTTCTCGATCCTCGCTGGGCTTCCGCTGCTCGTGGCGCTCGGTGGGGCCGTCGTCGGGTGCGACGGTGGTGGTGATGGGGTGGGTGGTGAGGGGGGCGTGGGCGGTGCGGGGGGCGCTGGCGGCGCTGGTGGGACGACCACGAGCAGCGGGACGGGCGGCGTCGAGGCGCCGACGCGTTTCTTTCTGCGCATCGAGGACGGGCCGCCTCCACCGATCGTGCTCGACCTCGACAAGCAGAAGGCGCTGGAGGTGTTCGGCGAGGCGGCGGCGCGAGAGATCCGGCTGCTCGACGTCGACTCCACGGCGATGCTGGGCAACGTGCTCGACAGCATCCAGAACGCTTGCGGGACGGGGTGGCGCGCGGACGCCGCGAACCCCGCGCACGACTGCAATGCCACGCCCCTCGGGCAGAGCTTCGGCGCCTCGTGGCAGACCACGCCGGAGTTCGCGATGGTGCGGCTCCTCAGCATGACGCCGGCGAACGCGAAGGTGATCGGGACGTCGCTCGCGGACTTCGAGGCGCTGATCAACGGCAACCCCGGGACGTTCTCGTTCTCCTTCGCCGATGTGCTGGCCGAGAGCCTGGGGATCGCCAAGACCGCACCGTTCGTGCCGATCGATCAGCTCGTGGTGGCGCTGCAGGAGCAGCTCATGGGGACGCATGCGGCCATCGGCAACACGACGGGCAGCTTGCCGATCACCATGTTCGATGCGCTGAACGACATGACGCCGCTCGCGACCAAGCTCGGTCCCATCGGCGCGGCGCCCTGGAGCGGTGCGGGGGAGCATCCAGGGGTCCTCGTGCCCGACAGCGGGTCGTTCGTCACGCGGAGCGACGCGCTGTCGCCCGACTTCAAGATGCGCGTGGTCGCCGAGTCGAACCTGCGCTGGGTCTCCGGGGTGGATCTGTCGAAGGGGGCGGGTGACATGTTCCTGCAAGAGGGGGACGCGGCGCTGGCCTTCGATTTCCTCGATCCCGAGCGGCTCCAGATCGAGGGGGTGGCGGCGAACCCGACCATGGACATGCGCTTCTCGCTCCGCGAGAAGGCGGGGATCGTTCCTTCCTGCACCGAGACGCCGGCGTGTCAGGCGAACTTCCCCGACACGCCCGTGGGGACCGGCACCGTGTGGACGCTGCCGCGGTGGCTGCTCGAACCCATCGTGGGCAAGGCGGGCCTCTCGACGTACGAGCAGCGGACCTTCGAGAAATGCTACCTCACGTTCAACCAGCAGTGCCGCACCGGGGTCAAGATCGGTCGAGACGGCAACCCTCTGGGATGGACGATCTTCAACAACCAGATCTCCTTCTCGGGTGAGCCGCCGCTCAGCGTGCCGGAGCCGCAGTTCCTGTGGGAGCTGCTCTCCGAGGTCGCGCAGGTGGCGGTACACGATCCCGACGGGGACGGGGTACCCGACATCGCGGAGGGAGAGGCAACTCCGGTGTTCGCGCTGCACGGCGTCTCGATCGGACTCACGGGCGAGGAGATCATCGAGCAGATGCGGCCGATGCTCCAGGACCAGGAGGGCTACATCGCCGAGGTGATCCTGGGGCGGTTCTGGAAGAACAACGACGCGCTCGACTTCTTCTACCGACGCGCCACGCCCGGAGGGCAGCCGTACCTCTACTTCGTCGCGGAGTCCGACCTGCGCCCCGACGACGGCAACGCGAACACGCCGCGTCCCTACACCTACGAGCGCCCTGGCTTCTTCCGTGAGGCGGATCTGAACGAGGGAAGCCGGGTCTCCTCGAAGACGGTGGACGGCGTGGCCGACACGACGCACGAGAAGTTCCTCCTGCCGCAAGGGGAGACCGTCCTCTACATGCAGGACGACGAAGGGAAGCGTTACGAGGTGCGGTTCTTCGTGCCCGAGGCCGGTTCTCTCGAAATCACCGCCGACGTCCACCCCGTGGCGCCCTGAGGAGCCGGGAGATCGACCATGCGCACAGTCTCTCGTTGCTTCGCCGTCTCCCTGCTCGTCGCGACGCTCTCCGGCTGCGTGACCGAAGTCACCCTCGACGAGACGCCGTCACCGTCTGCACTGGGCGTGGGCGAGAGCCGGGACATCGAACTCCGGTTCCTTCGGTTCGATGTCGAGCAGTTCAAGCAGTCGCTGACGCTCGACGATCTTCAAGCATTGCCGACGCGGGTGCTGGAAGACACGTGGCTGCTCGACCTCGACATGTCGAGCCTGGTGCAAAACTCCCTCCAGCAGGTGGCCTACCTGCCGCCCGCGGAAGCGGCGACGCTCGCGCAGCCCGCGCGCAATCTGTGGAAGCTGCTCAATCTCACCGCGGAGAGCACCGACCTGCGGGGGACTCGTCTGGAGCCGCTCCTCGGGGTGGGAAAGGCGGTGGGACTCCCGCCTTCGTTGATCCTCGCCGATCTGGCGCAGGTGAATGAGAACGACGCGCTCATTTCGACGGAGATCACGGCGCGCGCGGTGCTCGATAACGTGGTCGCGACGCACCCCAATGCGCAGCTGCGCAAGGGGCCAAAGGATGCCGCGCACCCCGACGGGCTCCATCCGGTCACGCCGGGCGCCATTCCGGTCTACCTGATCGATGTGGTGAACAGCTTCGCCGGGCTCGCGGAGCGCTTCGGGCCCGCGCCGGCCTGGGAAGAGGGCGCCCCGGCCCACCCGGGCTTCGTGGTGGCCTCGTCGCCGGTCTCGGCGGCGACCGAGGCGTTCCGGATGACGGTGAAGGTCGACCTCAATGCGCTCCCGTACAAGGGCGTCGATGCCACGAACGTCTCCGCGGCGAGCGTGAACAGTACGGGGGGACAGATCGACGAGATCTTCGACTTCAGCCAGCCGGACTGGCTCGCGCTCGATGGGCTGGCGGAAGACCTGCGGGTCGGTGAGCTGACGATGGCGATCGGGGAGAACGCCGCGTTCCTTCCGAGTGGTGACAGCCGTGAGCCGCTGCCGCGCGGCAACTCGCCGGTGTGGCAGACGCCGCCCTGGGAGATGGAGCACATCCTCGCGACCGCCGGTTATGCGCGGGCGCAGACCATCAGCGCGCATTGCACGACGTATGCGCCGCAGGGGACGGTGGAAGAGCCCTTCGAGGCCGTCGAGGTGTGCATGGACGAGACCGGGTGGGTGGACATCCGGGTGGACCCGAGTGTGATCCTGGAGGAGCCGCCGCCGCCGCCGTCCTACTTCTGGGATGTGCTCCTCGAGGTCGCGCAGGTGCGGTTGCACGACGGCGGCTTGAGCGAGGGGGACGCCAACGTGGAGATCACGGTGCGGGAGGTGCCCGTCGGAGTGAGCACCGAGACCCTGGTCACCAAGATCCGCGAGAACATCCAGGGCAATCCGGCGGCGCTCCGTGGTGTGGCCGAGCAGCTCAATGACAACACCACGGGGGATGCTGATTTCTATTATTATCGGACGTCCGACGACAAGGACTGGTTGTATTTCATTGCCGCGTCGGACCTGCGACTGGACGAGGAAGGGAACCCCGTCCGCGCTTATGGCTATGTGAAGCCTGGCTTCTATGCCGACGCCGGGCTGAGCGAGAAGGTGTCGACGCGGGAGGCGGTCGACGGCGATGCGACGCACGAGAAGGTCCGGATCGAACCGGGAGCTTCCGTGTACTTCGAGGACGACCAGGGGGCCGTCTACCGCATCGATGCCGGCGACAAGCCGAGCCGACATCGCATCGCGCTCACGCTGACCCGTACCCGCTGAAGAATTGCCGGTGAGGAGCCTTCTCGTATGACCGCTCGACCGTTGAAACTCGCCTCCGTGGCGACCGTCGCCCTCGTCTGTGCGGCGCTCGCGCCCCGTGCGGCGTACGCTTCGGGACTGGACGCGCCGATCGTGGGGCCGGGAGACGCCGGGCCGACGACGGCCGACGCGGCCTCGGTGCAATGGAACCCGGCAGGGCTCGCGTTCGTGAAGCGGCCGCAGGTCCTGCTCGGCGCGGGATTGATCCTGGGGCGCGTGACCTACCAGCGGGAGCGGCGCGGGACCTACCAGACCCCGGACACGTTCCAGTTCAAGACGCCGCTCGATCCCGCGAACGTCGATGCGAGCAAGGCGGGGCTCGCCGACGGGGTCGCGGCAACGCCGATCGCGCCGACGGGAGACGCGTTCCTGGCGGTGCCGGTGCACGAGCGGTTGACGCTGGGAGCGGGGGTCTACGTGCCGCACGCGGCAGCGCTGAGCTTTCCCGCGGACGGGGCGCAGGCGTGGCAGCTCCGCGAGGCGTTCATCGTGGCGTCGTTCATCACGGCGAGCGCAGGGGTGCGGGTGACCGACCGGCTCGGGGTCGGGCTCGGTGTGTCGTACGTGACGGGCCTCGCCGAGCTGTCCAAGCTGCAGGACTTCGCCTCGCTCGATGAATTCCGGCGGGCGTTCGCGAACGATCCGATCAACCAGCCCAATGACTTCGGTCCCTCGGCGCCGACCGAGGTGCGTGAGCTGGATGTTCTCTCGCGTCCGATCTCCGTCAAGCGAGGCATGTCGCACGGCGCGACGTTCAACGTGGGGCTCACGTGGCAAGCGACGGACGAGCTGACCGTGGCGGCGGCCTACCAGCACGGGACGCGCATGCGCTACCGCGGCGACTTCGCGATCGACATGAACGACGAGATGTTCACGCAAGACCTGGCGTCGCAAGGGCTGCGGTACAAGCCGCTGCTCAAGGGAGACGCCGAGCTGGTCTTCCGGCTTCCACGGCGGGTCACGCTGGGCGCGGGCTACCAGGCGACGGAGCGGCTCCGGTTCGATGGGTTCCTCCAGTGGGTGACCTACTCGGACGTGGATGCGTTCGTGGTGGAGACGCAGTCCCCCGATCTGGCGCAGCCGCGGCTCGGCATCGGGGACCGGGTGAAGGTGCGTCTGCCGCGCGACTGGAACGACACGATCTGGGTGGAGGCGCGCGCGCAGTACCGGGTGACGGACTGGCTGCGGGGCTGGGTGACGGCGGGGTATCAATCGCCCGCGTCACCCGACCGCACGATCGATGTGGCGTCGCCGGATGGCCATCGCCTGATCGGGGGCGCGGGTGGCGAGCTTCAGGTGACGGAAGGGTTCTCGCTCCTGGGCGACGTGCGGCTGCAGGGCATCTTGCCGCGTACGGTCACCGAGTCGGATCACGATCTCGGCAATGGCACGTACGGGATGTTCCTGGCAGCCATCGGCGGCCATCTGCGCTTCCGTTTCTGAGCTCTGGAGGAGGGCCAGGCGTCGCGCGTGCCCTGTCGGGCGAGGCATGTCGTCTCGTGGGGGTCGCGCGGCGGCTCAGCGCACGCGAGCGCGTGACGGCTGAGCGCACGCGTGCGCGCGGCGTCCGGCGGCAAGTCATCAGGGAGCGCCTGATGCACACGGCCGGTGACTTCGCCCGCTTCTCGATGCAACGACGTCAGGCCCGAAGCGGCGAGACATGCCAAATTTCCCGAGTGGATCGCGGGGTGGTGGGGCCCCGACGAGCTTGGCTCGGCGGGGCGGCGGGGGCGCGTGCCCCTGCCGTGTGAATGAGAAATCGGTGAGGGCGTAGTTCGCTGGTCGGCCGGTGAGGGACACGCGGCGGCGTGAGGGCATTGCGGTGGGGGGCCATCGTCGCGGCGAGATGCTCGGGGCGGGAGGCGCGCGCGGTGGTGTCGGGGCATTGCGCTCCGACGAGTTCCCCTTTCGCGTCACAATGGGTCAGACGGCGATGCCGAGAGCCTTGCGCGCTGCGACGCGAGCGAAGGCATTGGTATGTCCAGCGCGTTGATTGCTGGGCGTGAGCCGACGTCGTGCGGCCGACCGGTCGGCACGAAGTTCGCCCTCTTCGCTATGCGTCTGCCTGCACTGGCCGCGGTTCCTCGCCGGAGGTACAAGTCATTATTCAATGCCAAACGAGCTGCCACCCGACGCCGCACGTACGCTCCGCCAGCTCTCCGACATCGCGGCTGGGGAGTGGACGGAGCAGGACACGGGCGTCATCCCCCGCCAAATGCAGATGTTATTCATGCAGGCGCCTGCATCCATCGCGGTGTCGCTGGGGCAAGAGCACCGTATCGTGCTTCAGAACGAGGCGCATCGCGCGGCGGTGGCACGCGATATGGTCGGGCGGCTCGTGGCCGAGGGGCTGCCCGAGCTTGCAGAGCAGGGATACCTCGCGCTCCTCGATCGGGTCTTTCATACGGGCGAACCGTATTCGGCGCGCGAGGCGCCGATGGTCATCCGGCATCCCGACGGTGCGCAGCAGCTCGGGTACCATAACTTCATCTATCAGCCGCTGCGGGATCGCGGGGGTCACGTCACCGGGCTGGTCTATATCGGTCATGACGTGACCGAGCTGGTCAGGGCGCGGCAGCGCGCAGAGGAGCTTGCCGAGCGGCAGCGCGCCACCATTGAGGCGCTCCGCGCCAGCGAGGATCTGGCGCTCCGACGAATGGTCGAGCTGCAATCGGTCTATGACCACGCACCCATCGGTCTCTGCGTGCTCGACACCGATCTGCGCTGGGTGCGGATCAACCACAAGCTCGCCGAGAACAACGGGCTGCCGGCAGGGGCTCACCTCGGCCGGAGCATCAAGGACCTGTTACCGACGATCGCAGCGATCGCCGAGCCCGAGCTGCGACGTCTGATCGCGACAGGGGAGCCGATCGTGGGGATCGAGCTGACGGGAGAGACGCTGGCCCGGCCCGGGATCCGGCGCACGTGGGTGGAGAGCTTCTATCCTCTGTTCGACGCCGAGCAGCGGGTGATCGGCATCAATGTCGTCAGCCAGGAGGTCACGGAAGAGCGACGGCGTCAGCGGGGCATGGAGATCCTGGCGGCGGCCGGCACCGTGCTGACGGCGTCGTCCGAGATGTCGTTGATGCTGGAGGCGGTGCTCCGGATGGTGCTTCCGGATCTGGCCGTGGTGGCGATGGTCGATCTCGCGGCGGGGGAGGACGAGCTTTCGGGTCAGAGCCATGTCGCATGCGAGCGGGAGGCGCTCGAGGGGCTGTTGAAGGGCGACCGACGGGATCACCCGCTCGGGGACGCCCATCCGATCCGGCAGGTGCACCGCGTGCGGCGCTCGCGCATGCTCCGGGGAGGGGCCGATGTGCTCGCGAGCATCGCAGGGAGCGAGGAGGTCGGGGCGAAGCTCGCGGCGCTCGGGCTGCAGTCGGCGATCCTGACGCCGCTGCTGGCGCGTGGGCGGTCTCTGGGGGTCCTGTCGCTCGCGTCGCGTCATTCGCTCGACGAGACGGATCTGGCGCTCGCCGAGGAGCTGGGGCGGCGCCTCGGGGTGGCGGTGGAGAGCGCGATGCTTTTCGAGATGGCGCAAGCGGAGCGGCGGCGGGTCGAGGAGGCGAACCGCGCGAAAGACGAGTTCCTGGGGGTGGTGAGCCATGAGCTGCGCACGCCGTTGACCTCGATCCTCGGCTGGGCGTCGATGCTGCGGCAGCGACAGCTCGCCGACGAGATGCGGGAGCGGGGGCTCGAGACGATCGAGCGGAACGCGCGGATGCAGACCCAGCTCATCGAGGACCTGCTCGACATCACGCGGATCACGACAGGGAAGCTGCGACTGCAGGTCAAGCAGGTGGAGCTCTCGCTGGTCGTCGAGGCTGCCCTCGATGCCGTGCGGCCGGCCGCCGAGGCGAAGGGGGTCCGGCTGGAGCACCAGAGCGACGAGGCGGTGGTCCGCGTCATGGGCGACGCGGAGCGGCTCCAGCAGGTGGTGTGGAACCTGCTGTCCAACGCCGTGAAGTTCACCGAGCGGGAGGGGTGTGTCCGCGTGCGGCTCCGGCAGACGTCGAGCGCCGCAGAGATCTGCGTCGAGGATACGGGCAAGGGGATCGATCCCGCGTTCCTGCCGTACGTCTTCGAGCGATTCCGTCAGGCGGATACGAGCACGACGCGCCACCATGGTGGGCTGGGGCTGGGGCTGACCATCGTGAAGCATCTGGTCGAGCTCCATGGGGGGACGGTGTCGGCGTCCAGCCGGGGTCCGGGTCACGGAGCGTCGTTCAGTGTGCAGCTCCCGCTCGCGGCGCCGGTGGTGACGGAGACCCCCTTGCTGCGACCGCGCGCACAGAACGGGGCTTCGCTGCACCGGGAGATCAAGCCACCCGGGGTGGAGGGGCTGCGCGTGCTCGTGGTCGATGACGAACCCGACGCCCGCGATCTGATCGCAGCGGTGCTCGGTGAGTCCGGGGTGAACGTCACGTGCGCCAGCTCCGCCTCCGAGGCGCTGGCGCGCTTGCAAGCGCTGCGACCCGACATCCTGGTCTCCGACATCGGGATGCCAGGTGAAGATGGTTACACCCTGATCGAGCGGGTGCGCGCGTTGCCCCCGGACCGAGGTGGGCGCACGCCGGCCGTCGCCTTGACCGCGTACGCGCGGATGGAGGATCGGACCCGCGCGTTGCTGTCGGGCTACAACATGCATCTCACGAAGCCGGTGGAGCCGACGGAGCTGCTCACCATCCTCGGCTCCGTCGCGCTCTCCAAGGGGACGGGCTCCTCACGGTGAGAGGCCAGATGGCTTGACGTACGGCCTGCGGGGGGCGAAGAGTCGCCCATGGCGTCTCCGTCTCTGACAATTCACGGATCGAAAGGGTGGGGCTCCGCGATCATCGAGGCTGCCTGCGAACTCGTGGGTGAGCCGTACACGATCGAGGCGGTGGACCCGTCGACGCCAGGGAAAGCCCTGGACCGGCTGCTGGCATTGAACCCGCTCGGTCAGGTGCCGACGCTGGTGCTTCCGGATGGCAGCGTCATGACCGAGAGCGCTGCGGTGATGCTCTGGTTGCTGGAGCGACACCCGGACTCGAACCTTGCACCACCGCCAGGCGATCCGCGGCGAGGGACGTTTCTGCGCTGGCTGGTCTATTTCGTCGCGGCGATCTACCCGATGTACACGGTGGGTGATTACCCCGAGCGCTGGGTGAAGGACCAGGCGGCCCGCGACCAGCTCCTGGAAGCCACCGTGCAGCGGATCCTGACGTGCTGGCGTGTGCTGGAGGAGGGGCTCGCCCCGTCCACGTATCTGCTCGGAGAGCAGTTCACGCTGATCGATGTCTACGGATCGATCATGTCGCGCTGGCGGCCAGGTCGAGAGCGCATCCGGGCGGTGGCACCGCGTGCCATCGCGGCTGCGGAACAGGCGGAGGCGCATCCGATCCTGAGCCGTGTCCTCGAGCGCAACTTCGGGTCGTGATCGACGCTCGAGCGAGGGAGTGAACCGCTCATGAGCAACGTCAAGGGCAGCGCGCTGGGGAAGCTCAAGGAAATCGTGATCCTTCGCCACGGGGCGGCGGGGATGGAACGGTGGACTTCAGGGCTCATGCAGGACGACGCGGACATCGTGGGCGGTCTGATCCTGCCGAACGCCTGGTATCCGGTGAAGCTCTGGAACGATCTGGTGAACCGCTACGTGGCGCTCTTCGGCGGTGGTGACATGCAGAGCTTCCGTCAGGTAGCGGACCGCATCGCGGAGACGGACCTGCAGATCTTCTTCAAGGTGCTGCTGAAGATGGGGTCGCCAGCGACGGTGGTCCGCCGCTCCAACTCTCTATGGGAGCGTTATTTCGATATCGGTGTGATGGATTCGATCGAGGTCGGACCCAATCACTTCCAGACCCGCCTCACGGCCCCGCGGGAGCGGGATCGCGGCCCCGGTCGCGTGACCTGCACGGCTGGTGTGCCAGCGTGGCAGGAGCGGGCCGTGAGGAGCGCTGGGGGTCGAGCGGTGAGATCGGTTCACCAGCTGTGCCGTTTCGACGGCGCACCTGTATGCGAATTCGATATCACCTGGTCGTGAGTCCGATAGCGTCGGCAAGGAAGGGGCTGGTCCGACAGGGCAGCCCCTCGGCCGTTCACAGCGCAGCGTAAATGGTCGAGAACGCTGCCGCTTCGCCACGGAGAAGGACGCCCAGCCGAGGGTTGGGGGCCTTGAAGGTGTGCAGCTTGGCATTCCGCACATCGAGCAGTGCCAGCACCTTGCCGGGGTTGCTCTCGGCGAGGCCTCCCGCGAGCAGGTTGAGCACCACGGTGGTGCGCTTGGCGGAGAGCGGTTCGCCGCGGAAGTAGACCTTGATGAGGTGCGGCTTGCCATCGATCACGAGCCCCAGATCGGGATTGATGTTGATCTCGACGTCTCCGAGCTTGCACGAACCGACCGGCGGCTCGAACCAGGTCATCTTCGCCGACGACTGGAACTTGCGGTATCCCTCGACGATCGAGGGGTAAACGCGCCGACGACGCTCGTCACGCTGCGCGGAAAGGAACTCGTCGAGCACGGTGTCCGGCTTGCCACCGCGGTGCATGTCGACGATGGCCTCACGGATCTGACGATAGAAGTCGAAGCTGAGATCGTCCTTGCGTTCCTTCCACTCGCGGACGCCGGCGAGCTTGGGGGTCCCGGCCTTGAGCACGAAGTCGACGAAGTACGTCAGCGAGATCTTGTCCATGATGCTCCTCTGCGTCGCGGTGAACCAGCCATCTGGTCACCGCTCAATCCAGTGATTTAGGTGTTCAGGTCTTAACACGGATGACACCCCAAACCCATTGAAATAGCCGTCGGATGGGACAGAGAAAGTCCTCCCGTGTCGCGCTCGTCGGTGCTGTCCACATCCGGCGTGAACAGGGATACGCCTGTCAATGCAGCGCTATTCCGAGTCGATCTGGATTTCGACATGCGCCGCAACAGATAAGCAAGGTTCGCGCGAGGCATAGGGTGTCAGATCGTCGTATTCGTGCCGTGAGGTCGAATGGTCGCAAGTTGGCGCGACAGATGGATGACCCATGTGCGTCGGCGGTGGGTCAGGTCGTCGTGATGGCCAGCTGCGTCGTGGAGACCGTCACGACGCGACGCGTGGTGTGGATGGGTCACCCACGCACGGCGTCGGCCAGAGGCGTTGCTGCGATGGGATGAGGTCTCGGTCTTCGGCGTGAACTCGACGCAGCGCACAACCCGCGTCGTGGGGGTGCACGAGCCCGCGTTCTTCTCGTCGCACGTCGAGACGTTTCTGTGACGGCAGTCCCCACGCTGCAGCTGACCTCCCCCCTTCGTCCCCCGGTGCGGAGGTGGTTCACCTCCAGCGGTTTCGTCCGCATCGCTCGGGCCACCGACGCGCAGGGGGCCCGGGTTCGATCGGCACTTCCATATATACCCCCGCCCCTTGCGCTTTCTTGGCCCGGTCAGACGACCTTCGCTAACGACGCTCTCACGGGGGCACGTCCTGGAGGCGCAGCAGGTCTCCGTGGACGCGCAGCAGGCCTGGGATGGCGCTCACGTCTGGTGAGCGGCCCAGGACGCGGAGCGGAGTGCTGATGGAGTACACGGCGTACGACAGAGCGCAGAGCGTTGCGAGCGGGGCGGGAGCGCTGCCAGGGGGCTGTGTGAGCCAGGACGAGGTGTCGTCCGAAGCCCCCACGATGCCTTGCATCGCCTCGACCGACGATCCGCGGAACGCACTGCCCCGGTCGATCCCCTGGTGCGTGGATCGAGGCAGCGGGCTGTCGGCGATGAGCACGACCGAGCTGTGGCAAGCGCTGGAGTCGGGGGACCTCGAGCCAGAGACGCGGGTGTGGCGTGAGGGCCTCGAGTGCTGGACGCCGGCGCACCAGGTGCGAGAGCTGCGCTGGACCGTGTCGCCGTTGATGTCCGTTGAAGGTGGACCCGACGCAGGCGTGGATCCGGCGCTCGTCAGCGCGGGCCTGACGCCCTCCGAGGTCGGGGCGATGCGGGACTGGGCTGCCGCGGGCGAACTCCATGAGCCGGAGCCGTCGACCCAGTTCAATCGAGAGCAGCGTTCCGTGCTGCCGACGATGATGTCGACTCCGGAGCCCACCGAGGAGCCGGAGGGGCCCATTTCTCTGGAGCTACCGACCTTCTTCCCGGAGGCGCCCGCAGCCACGCCGATCACGTCGGGGCCGGTGCGGCTCGACGCTGGGGAGGGACATGGAGAGCAGGACGCGTCGCAGGTGGACGACGGCGTCCTCGGCGCGGCGGCGCGGGTCGCTGGGGTGGGGGACAGGGCGGCGCGGCTGCCAGGGGAGTTCGCTCCCGCGCGCGCCTCGAGGCTGCGGCGTCTCGCCGAGCGGCTGGGGCTTCGCAAGGACGCTGTGTTCGTCGCGGCGTCGTTCACTCTGGCGGGCGTGGCCACGGGCGCGACGTTGATGGAGACGTGGGCGCCGCCGGCGGCCCTGGCGGTGGACCTGGCGGTCCAGCTCCCCATGGGTGAGACCGTGGCGTCCGCAGGGGGAGAGCGGATCGGTGTGACCGTCGATGTGTTCCCCAACGCAGAGACCGAGGTCGTCTCGGCGGCTTCGGGAGCGCTGGAAGGGGCCACGGAGGGAGCGCACTGCGTGGAGCGGGGCCAGCAGCGCTTGCGCCGGGGTCACGCCGATCGATTCCGAGGGCGAAGAGCCGACAGCGTGGGTGCGAAGCGCGAAGAGTCGCGCTAAGGTGCGCCGCGTCCGCTGCCGAGGAAGCAACGGATGAGCTCCGGCGTCGTTCAAGGGCAGGACGGGGGACTTTGAATCCCCTAATCGTGGTTCGAATCCACGCGCCGGAACCAGAGCAGGTCCCGAGGACTCGTAGCCGTTGGTTTGGACCAGCGCCGTCGACGATCTTCGCCCCCACCAGCTCGGCCCAGGGCTGACCCGCCCGAGCCCGTCACGAGGCCGTCCTGGGGTGACCCGGGGCCGTTTCCAGCCGACCCGCGACGAGGCAGTAGCGCGCTCGAGCCTTGGTTGTTTACCGTGCAGTCTGAGCAAGGGTCGCAAGAGCCCGGAGGCACGGACGGCGTGGTCGACGACGAGGAGGCTCGGTTCATCGCGAGGTTGGTGGCGCGCGACGAGAGCGCGTTCAACGAACTCGTGGTCGCCTACGAACGTCGTGTCTACGGGCTGGTGTATCGGATGCTGGGCCGTCGCGACGAGGCGGAGGACCTGTCTCAGGAAGTCTTCGTGCAGGTGTTCAAGGCGATCGACCAGTTCCGCGGCGACTCCAAGCTGTCGACGTGGATCTATCGAATCGCCGTCAATCTCTGCAAGAACCGGACGAAGTACCTCTCCCGCCGTCACGCGAGTTCGACGGACGATGTCGACGCGATGGTCGATCGCGCTCCGCTGTCGGCCGCAAAGGGCGTGAGTGTCGGGGATGTGAGTCGCCCCGACGAACTGGTCGAAGGAATGCAGCTGGAGATGGTGGTGAAGAAGGCCATCGCCCAGCTCGAGGACGAGTTCCGAGAGGTGCTGATCCTCCGCGACGTGGAAGACCTCTCCTATGAAGAGATCATGGCGGTGACCGGGCTCCCGGAGGGGACGGTGAAGAGCCGGATCCACCGGGCGCGGGTCCAGCTACGGGCGCTCGTCGAGAAGGCGATGGGCGAGAGGCTGAAGGGCGGCAGATGAGCGCAGCGGATGAACCCGAGCGCGCCCGAGGGGGCGAGGGAGAGGGCGAGCGTGACGCTCCGTCCAGCGATGCACCGGCTGCACGAGCGCCCACGGACGAGGTGCAGGCGCGCGACGAGCGAGAAGCCGCGGAGCGGAAGGTGGACGACGAAGAGGATCCGTTCCTCGACGAGGTCGACGTCCGCGAGCTGCTGCGTGGCGCGCTGCAGCCGCCTGCGGCTCCCTCACGCGACATGCTGCGCGGTGTGCAGCGGCGGATCCGCACGCGTTCGCGGGGGAAGTTCTACGCGGATGGATGGAGCACCGCGCGCTCTCCTCGCTCGCTCTACCTCAGCACCAGCATCTTCATGCTCGTGCTGATCGCGTTCGTGCTGATCGTTCTCGTGCCGTGGGGAAGCAGCGCGCTGCCCTGACGATCGTCAGCGGTCCACTCGTCCTCGTGCAGCACCATGCCTCGGCGAGCGCCGCGCCTCGGCGAGCGCCGCGCCACTCGGCCGCGGACACGACGCCATCTCGGCGTTCGCGTGTCCGCCTGACGAGGTGGCGCCGATGCGAGGGGTGAGCTGCTACTGCGTCCAGCGGACCAGCACGCTGGTCACGTTGTCCGGGCCGCCATTCTCGTTGGCGCGCTCGATGAGCTTCGACGTTGCGGTCTGGATGTCGGTGTACCGGCCGAGGATCTCGGCGATCTCTTCGTCGGTGACCGGACCGGAGAGGCCGTCGGAGCAGAGCAGGTAGACATCGTTCAGCTTCGGGATCTCGAAGCGCGTGTCCACCTTCACCGTGTCCTTCATGCCAAGGGCGCGGACGATCACGTTCTTGTGAGGGAAGTTCGCGATCTCCTCGGGCGTGAGCCGCTTCATCTTGATGTAGTCGTTGAGGAGCGAGTGATCCTCGGTGAGCATCTCGAGGCTGCCGTCGCGGAACCGGTAGACCCGGCTGTCACCGACGTGGGCGATGTAGATGCCGTCGTTCGCGGTGAAGATGCCGACGAAGGTCGTGCCCATCCCCCGCTTGCGCGCTTCACGCTGCGCGGTCTCGTAGATACGGAGGTTGGCCAGCTTGATCCCGGTGATGAGCCGGTTCTCTTCGTAGCCCTTGGTCCGGTCCATCTTGTAAGGCCACGTTCGCTCCGGGTCCTCCTGCGTTGCCGCGAAGAACTCTTGCATGGAGTCGACCGCCATCTTGGAGGCGACTTCACCGGAGGCATGGCCCCCCATCCCATCGGCCACCATGAACAGGCCGTACTCAACCAAGATGCCGAAGTTGTCTTCGTTGTGGTTGCGCTTGCGCCCGACGTTGGTCTCGCCGGCGACTTCGATGCGGAACGGTTGAGCCACGAGTCACCCGGAAGCGAGCCCGTCACGGCGGGCCCGGAGAGGCGCGCTTGAAAGCGCGGCTAGAGCCGGCGGCTCCAGCGGTCATCCTGGAGGTTCTATCGGCAACGTGTCAACGGGATCGCGCGCGTGGGACAAAACTCCTTTGTGGGTAGCGGTCGCCCCGGGAATTTATCAGCCTCAGCGCGGCGTGGGTGCAGGAGCTTTTCCGCGTGGTGCATCGGCTGCTGGAGGCGTGCTGGGGGCAGGCTGGGGTTTGGCAGACGTCGCCTTGGCATCGGGAGCCGCACGCAGAGTAACGGCGACCTGCCGGTAGCGGCCATCGCTACCTAGAACGATGAGAGGAATTTTCTCTCCGACGGCGTGGGTCCTGACAGCATCCGACAGTGCCTCCGGACTGGTGACCGGGATGCCATCCACCGCCAGGATCATGTCGGCGGCCCCTTTTTCACCCCCCTTGAGCTTCGCTTCCTCCGCTGGACCCCCGGGGTGGACGCCGGTGACCCGGACCCCCTTGGCGAGGGGACCCGTCTCCCCAATCCCCTGGATCCCGAGCCAGCCTGACGGCTGGACCGCGGTGGGGGGAACGGACCGCAAAAAATTGCGGATCGCTTCCATGGGGGCGCCAAAGGCCACGGGGGAGCACGGCTTGTCGCCCTCGCTGGGGGCGCAGCCCCGGCCGAGGACGCCGACGACCCGGCCCTCTTCGTCGATGATGGGGGAGCCGAGATCGGTGGGCGAGACGCGCGAGCCGAGCTCCAGGACGTCGTCGAGCTGTTGATCGTCGCCTCCGAGGAGCGAGCGGCGGCCGCGGAGGACCATCGACACGGCGGTCGGCTTGCCTCGGCTCGTCGAGAACGAGCGGATGGCAGCGTCCTGACGGACGGGGTTGCGGACCGAGGCGGTGAGCCCTTCTTTCCACTTGCCGCTCTGCGGGACGAGCAAGGCCAGGTCCCAGACGCGGTCGTGGTGACCGACCTTGACCCGCACCTGCGATCCATCGGCGTAGCGAGCTTCGAGATGATTGCCGGGTCCGAGCGACGAGAGGGCGGTGAGGATGCGGCCATCACCAGCGAGCACGCTGCCCATGCCGAGCACCTGATCGCCGCGTCCGATCGTCACCACGCCGCGCAGCATCTTCTCTTCCTGGGATGCTTCCTTGGAGGCCTTCTTGGCAGGCTTCGGGGGCTTGACCTCGCCGCCTTCTTCGTCGGGGGTCTCGGCGTCCGCGGTCGGGGCGGGCAGCGGGGGAGGGGCCTTCTTCTTGGTCGGTCGAGGAGGAGGTGCCGGCGGAGCGGCTTCCTCCTCGGCGTCGTCCTGGGATCCGCCTTGCTCGGGTGCAGGTTGCGCCAGCGCCGTGGACCCGCCGACGAGTCCGGACAGGCAGAGGGCAAGGGAGGCCGAGAGCCACCGTCGCCACCGATTCACAGGTGAGGTGTCAACCGCGGGGCCGACAGGGGCGGCGGGCGCGAGGTTCGGATGGCGGATCTCGGTCATGGGGCGGGCTCCTGTTCGCAGATACGGAGTGTGCTGCGGTCGGGGCCGTTTGCAAAGGGTGGACCAGTGTACGTTGAGAGAAGGGTCCCGAGCGCCCGTGGCGTGGCGACACCGGACGAAAAAAAAGCGGTCACGAAATCGGGAGACGAGGGCACATGGCCAGCGACGAGGCAGGTATGGCGGCTGGACTGGCGCTGGTGGGGTCTCAGGAAGATGTCGGAGGGCGCTCCATCGAGACGCTCATCGGAGAGGGCAATTATCGACAAGCGTTGACGCGGTGTGCTCAGACGTACGCGCTCGCCCTCGGCAAGCTCTGCATGGCCTTCACGGGCTCGCAGGCCGAAGCCGAGGAGCTGGTGCAGGAGACGCTGCTCGCCGCCTACGACGCATTTCCTCAGTACAGGGCCGAGGGCAGTGTCCGGGCCTGGCTCTTCGGGATCGCCCGCCGCCTGTGCGGGCGTCACGCCGAGACCAAGGCGCGGCGCGAGTCCAGGCTTCGGCTGGTCCACGACACGCGGCCTCGACCCGACACGGGGGAGCTGGCGCTGGAGAAGGAGCGCGCCGAACGCGCGCGCGCCGCGCTGGCGAAGCTGAAGCCGAGCGAGCGAGAGGCCGTGGTGCTCCGGTTCGAGGCAGGGCTTTCGTTCAAGGAGCTGTCGCTCGCGTGTGGTGTGGACGAGGCGGCGGCGCGCAAGCGTGTGAGCCGCGCGCTGGCAAAGCTGCGTGCAGAACTGGGTGAGGAGTAAGGCCATGAGCAGCACGGGGATGGGTCCGGAGAGTCCGTGTGACGAGCTTTCGGAGCGCCTCGCGGAGGTGCTGGACGGGACCGCAGAGGCGGCGCTGTTCGAGCACCTCGATGGGTGCGATGCATGCCGTGACCTCAAGCACGAGGCGACTCGTGCGGCGGAGGCCGTGGCGAGCGCTGGCGCAGACTTCCGACCGGCGGAAGGGTTCGTGGACGACCTCGTGGGGCGCCTTCTGGCAGCGCGAGAGCCGGTGCCGGTGGTCGCCTCGGAGTCCGTGGTCAGCTCGGAATCCGCGGTCGTCTCGACGCCAGCGGTCGTCTCGCCCGCGGTGATGGCTCCGGACATGGAGCCGCAGGAGACTTCCTCTCTTCGTGGTGCAACGGCGTTCGACCCGAAGAACGACGCGCGGCCCGCGACGGCGACGACGCCAGGCGAGCCGCACGCCGAGCTTTCGCCAGCCGGTGTCGCGACGAGCGATGGACGGGGGAGCGAGCGCGCGTCGACCGAGCGTGGGGCGACCGTGGCAGCGGTGAGCCAGCACGTCCTCGACACGCAAAGGAAGGGAGCCGCAGCGCTTCCTCCAGCGCCGACCGTTCACGATGCGGCGGCAGACGTCGCTGTCTCCAGCAAGGAACGACCCCAGCCTCTCGCCGGTAAGGGACCGGCGCGGCGTGCTCCTGGTGGCAGGAGAGCGGTGTTCGCCGTGGCCGCGATCTCGGCGGTCGCTGCTGCGGCGAGCATGGGCTTCTGGCTCAAGGGGCAAAAGGCGGTGACCGAAGGGGTGTTCGCCAGCGCAGAGCCCTGGTCCGGGAAGGTGGTCAGCGTCAAGCGGGCCTCGGCGGACAAGACCGGAGGGCTCGAAGCGTGCAGCGAAACAGGGGCCTGTGCTCCTCTGGCGGAGAACGGCGAGCTCTCGCTCCCGGTCACGCTCCGCACGGACGCGCGTACCCGGGTTCACCTCGCGCTCGGTGATGGGACGCAGCTGTCGATCGATCGCAGCTCGCGCCTGTGGATCGGTGCGGGTGAGGAGCGGAAGGCACGCGTCGAGGCGGGCGTGGTCGTCGCGGAGGTCGCAGCCCTCGACGCTGCCAGGTCGGCGCGCTTCCTGATCCCGCAAGGTGAGGTCGAGGTCCTGGGCACGAAGCTCGCGATCACCGCGGGAGACGAGCGATCCGCGGTCGAGGTGGTGCGCGGGAGCGTCCGCGTCAGCGGTGAGCGTGGCGCACCCGTGGAGGTCCGGGCCGGAGAGGAGGCGCTGATCGCACGCGGCGGGACGCCCCGTGTGGCGAGTACCAGCTCGCTCTCCGACGTGATGGAGTGGAGCGATCGGACCTCCGAGGAGCTCGACGCCCCCTCGCTGCGCGGCGTCGGTGAGCTGCGCGCGCGCAAACCTGGCTCCACCCAGGAGCGAGAGAGCGCGCTCCGGCTGTCGAAGCACGCCGTCAAGGTGCGGATCGTGGACGTCGTGGCGCGAACCGAGGTCGACGAGACCTTCACCAACGAGACCGACGAGGAGCTGGAGGGAATCTTCCGCTTCCCGCTCCCCCCGGGAGCCCAGATCGAGCGGCTGGCGCTGGAAGTGGACGGCAAGCTCATGGAAGGGGCCTTCGTCGATCGTGATCGTGGTGCGGCCATCTGGCGCGGCGTGATCCAGAACGCGGCACCCAAGGCGCCCCGTCCGCGCGAGGAGATCGTGTGGGTCCCAGGACCCTGGCGCGATCCGGCGCTGCTCGAGTGGCAGCGCGGCGGCCGTTTCGAGCTGCGCATCTTCCCCATCCCCAAGCGCAGCTCCCGGCGGGTGGTGCTGACCTACACGCAGCTCGTCGAGCAGTCCGGAGGCGTGCGCCGCTATACCTATCCGCTGGCGCACGACGAGAACGGGACGACGCGCATCGGAGACTTCTCTCTCGATGTCCAGTTGCTCGGTCACGACCGGGAGTTCGGCGTGAACACGCGCGGCTACGATCTCACCTCGGCCGGTGACGGCGGCGCAGGCGAGCGTCGCACGCTCGCGGTGCAGGGCTTCACACCGGCCGGTGACCTCACCGTCGAGTACGCCCTCACCGACCGGGACAAGGAGGCGACCGCCTGGGCTTACCGGTCGGACGCATCGGCTCAGCCCGACGCATCGCTCGTCGAGGCGGCGAGCAAGGCGAAGACTGCAGACGAGAGGATGGCGATCGAGGCGGCCCAGGTCGTGGTGCGCGACACGTCTCCCTACGTGGCGATCGCGCTCAGGCCGAAGCTCCCGCGCTGGCACGAGGCGCGCGAGCGGCGTCACGTGGTGGTGGTCGACTCCAGCCGCTCCATGGTCGGCGAGCGCTTCGCCCGTGCGACGAGGCTCGCCTCGGCCATCGTGAAAGAGATGGATCGGCGGGACGAGTTCGTGGTGCTCGCCTGCGACACGGTGTGCCGCTCCATGGATGACAGCGCAGGCGGTGCGCGGCCCATGGCGCCGGGGGCTTCCGCCGCTGGTGACGTCGAGCGCTTCCTCGGCAGCGTCGAGCCGGACGGTGGCAGCGATCTCGCGGCCGCCATGATCGCGGCGCGGGCTGCTGCCGGTTCGGCTGGAGGCAAGGATGTCCGCATCATCTACCTCGGTGACGGCACCCCGACGGTCGGACCCACGCGCACCGCGCACCTCGAAGCTGCCGTGCGCGCCTCGCTGACGGGCGGTGAGGCGACGGTGGTCGCCGTCGCGCTCGGCGCCGACGCCGACACGAGTTCGCTCCAGTCGCTGGCGCGTGGCGGTGGCGGCGTGGTGGTGCCTTACGTCCCCGGTCAGCGGGTCTCCGCGGCTGCACTCGACGTGCTCGGCGCGGCGTACGGGATCATGCTGCGTGACCCCGAGGTGGAACTCCCCTCGGGCCTGACCCAGGTCACGCCAGCCCGCCTCGATCCCATCCGCGCGGGCGGTGAGACCTTCATCGTCGCCAGGATGAGCGCTGGCAGCGACGTGAGCGGGACGATCCGCCTGAAGGGCAAGGTGAGCGGGGAGAAGTTCGAGCAGAGCTACCCCGTCTCCATCGTGGCCAGCTCGAGCCCAGGCAATGCCTTCGTGCCCCGTCTGTTCGCCGCCGCCAAGATCGCCGAGCTGGAGCGCGTGGGCAGCGAGGCGCAGAAGCCCACCGTCATCGAGCTGTCGAAGCGGTTCAACGTGGCCAGCCGGTACACCTCCCTGCTCGTCCTGGAGAGCGAGGCGATGTTCAAAGCCTTCGGTCTGGACCGTGGCGGTGTGGCGCCGGCCTTCACGGGCGAGTTCCTCGCCGAGCGCGCGAGCGCCGACGCGGAGGGCGCGGTGCCCGACGAGGAGGCCGAAGAAGAGAGCCGCGCGGGGGGCGTGTCGCGTTCCGCGGCGAAGAAGGAAGCGAGCCTGGACAGCAGGTTCGACGACATGGAGTCAGGCCCGGGTGGGTCCCGAGGAGGCCTCGGCGCTGCCCCCGCGAGCAAGGGCGCGTCCCCGCCACCGCCCGCGAAGCCGGCGCCTGCGCCGACGACGGCAGCGCCTGCGCCCATGGCCGCCGAAGGAAAGTCGTCGAGCTGGCGACGTCGTGAGTGGGCCGAGCCGCCTGCCACCCCCAGGGATCGTTCGCTGGTCCCGATGCGACGTGTCTTCGATCGCAAGGGAAGTTTCGAGGCGGTGAACAGCGTGGCGTCGCAGACCGCTTCTCGACTCCTCGCCGCCGAGAGTGCGCTCTCGGTGACCCCCGACAGCCGGGACAAGACGGTGGGCCTCTACGCGCTGTACGCGGTGAGCGGACGGCTCGGCGAGGCGCAGGAGCTGACCTCCCGCTGGAGCGGCCGCGACGCGCTGGATCCGGACGCGCTGACGGCGCGCGCCGATCTCGCCGCCCGTCAGGGGGATCGCGAGCGCGCAGCGCGCATCCTCGGCGGACTCGCGGACGTGCGGCCGGGTGACAGAGCCATCCAGGCTCGCCTCGCCGAGCTTCACGATCTCTCGGGCGCGCCCGCCTTCGCGTGCCGGCACCGCCTGGCGCTCGCCGACCTCGCCCCCGGAGACGCCAAGCTGGTCTCCGCAGCGCTCCAGTGCGCGCGCCTCCAAGGGATGAACGAGCTGGCCGACCAGATCCGCGCCGATCTCGCTCCCCAGGTCCGGGAGCAAGCCGAGCGGCTGCTCACCACCAACCCCTCGTCCCCCGCGACGAGCCTGCGGGGCGATGTCCAGCTCCTCGCGGAGTGGAGCGGCTCCGCCGACGTCGACCTCGCGCTCATCGACGAGCAAGGCCGCCGCATCTCCTGGATGGGTTCACCCTCTCCGAAGGTGACCGTCACGGCGCAGGACGTCACCAGCGTGCGCCGCGAGTCCCTCGCCCTGCTCGGCATGCCCAAGGGCAGCTACGTCATCGAGATCAGCCGTGCGGCGGGGCGTGACGCCACGGGTGAGCTCCTCCGTGGCGAGCTCACCCTCAAGATGCCCGGCGACACGCGCAAGATCCCGTTCACGCTGGCCGGCGCGCGCGCCGAACTCGGCACGCTGAAGATCTTCTTCACCTCGCGGCTCGTCCCGGTGAACGACGTCGCCTTCACTCCCTGGCGCTGAGTGCAGGCAGGGCTCCTTCGGGAGCCCTGTCGCGCCGTCACGCTCGCAACACTCGTCACGCTCACGCTCGTCATGCTCACGCTCGTCACGGTCACGCGCGTCACGCTCGTCGCCCCCGAAGGGCAACCCCGACGGGTCGCTCAGTCCCGTGTGGAACCCGCCGCGACCAACGCTTCGCGCATGACCCCGGCCCACGCCGGATCGACCCGCGCAGCCTCGGTGGCCACCTCTGCCGGGTCCTCCCCCGCCTCCAGCGCCTTGCGCGCCTTTGCCGAACCCAGCAAGAGATCGATCGCCGGGATGTCGTCCACGTATTCGTAGCGCTCCGTCCGGAACTCGAACAGCTCCGGGTTCTGGCGGCGCGCCAGACCGATCAATGCCACGTAGGTGGCGACCGGGCGAAACGCCACCGTGTCGGTGACATGGATCTGCACACCACCGCAGATCTTGCCGGCGTGCTTCCGGGTCGTGGGACAGAAGGTGAGAGGCCGCGGCAGGAACCCCGCGAGCCCCGTCGCCAGGAGATCCTCGGCGAGCTTGCGCCCGTCCACCCACGGCGCCCCCACGAGCTCGAAGGGGCGGGTCGTCCCTCGACCTTCCGAGAGGTTCGTCCCCTCGATCAAGCACCCCCCGGGATAGACGAGCGCCGTCTCCACCGTCGGCATGTTGGGTGACGTCATCACGAACGGACGATCCCACGCCGTTGCCGTCTGCTCGCGCGCCCATCCCAGCGGAGGCACCACCGTGAGGGCGGCGTCGGGTGACCCCACCCGCGTGCCGCTGGCATCGATGTGTGCCACCGAGAGACCTTCCCGTCGGGCGAAGAGCGCCACGATCTCCCCGACGGTGAGCGCGTGCCGGATGGGGACGGCCTCCAGGCCCACGAAGGACAGAAATCCAGGCTCTTGAAGGGCGCCTTCGACGCTCTCCAGCGCGCCGCCGATCGGGTTCGGCCGATCCAGCAGCACCACCCTCACGCCCGCCTGATGGGCTGCGCGCAGCACCATCAACGACGTCCAGACGAAGGTGTAGTGGCGGCAACCGACGTCGGCGAGGTCCATGATCAGCACGTCGATCTCCGCGAGGTCCGCCGCCTTCGGCGTCAGATCCTCGAAGCGCTCGCCGTACAGGCTGATCACACGCGCGCCCGTCCGCGGATCGACGCTCCCGGAGACGGCGTCCATGTCCTGGGCCTCGCCACCGTAACCGTGCTCGGGGCCGAAGAAGATGCGCGGACGGACGCCGTGGGCCGCGAGGACATCGGCGATGTGGGTCAGGTTGCGGTTCACGCTCGCGGGGTGCGCCAGGACGCCGACGCGAGCGGTCCTCAGCTGCTGAAATGCGCTGAGATCAGGGAGACGATCGATGCCGACATGCACGGTCGGTCACGTACTCCGGGGAGCGTCGGCCGTCCAAATTACCGCCTGAAAGTGTGCAGCCTGCACTCGACCACGGCGGGCACGAGGGCTGCACCGCGAGGGTGGACTCCATGAAGAGGGCAGCTTTTTCCCTCGAGGGATCGTCGCCGTCTCAGCCGCCGGCCGTCGTCCTCGGTGATCTGACCTTGATCCGGCCCCACGGGATGGCCGGGATCCCGGTGATCCTTGCGACCCGCGACCCCGACGACATCTCCAGGCACTCTCGCTATGTCCACGGCGCGGTGATCCTCCCTGCCGATCGCGACCAGGGCGTCACCGCCTTGCTGGCCCTGGGAGATCAGCTCGTGGCGAAGCTCGGACGGCGGTCTCCGCTGGTCTACGGCAGCGACCGCGACCTCGATCTCATCTACCGGCACCGGGAGGCCCTCGCCGAGCGCTTCCTGTTCGTGCTGAACGACGAGGAACTCGCCTGGTCCTTGCTCGACAAGGAGCGCTTCTCGCGCCTCTGCGTGGCGGCCGGGGTGCGCGCGCCGCGCACGCTCGATCCGGGCGAGGATCTCGGCGCCCTCGAGTCCTTGCGTGAACCTCTCCTCATCAAGCCGCGGCGGAAGACGGCCTGGAAGGAGATCCAGCGGGAGCTCTTCGGCGGACACGCCAAGGCGAGGATCTTCGCCACGCGGCAGGAGCTGCTGTCCCACCCCGCCTTCGTCCGGCTGCGGGGCGAGCTGCTGGTCCAGGAGCACATCGAGGGAGCCACCGGAGATCTCCTGTCCTTCCACGGCTTTGCAGATGAACGAGGCAAGCTCCTCGCCTCGTTCTGCGGGCGCAAGGTGCGGACGTTTCCCGCCTTCGCCGGGGAGAGTTCCCTCATCGAGGTCGCCGAGGACGCCGAGGTGGAGGCGATGGGGCGTGACGTCACGCGCCGGCTCGGTCTGAAGGGGCCGTTCAAGATCGACCTGATCCGGGATGCGCAGAGCGGTGCGCTGTATGTCCTGGAGATCAACGCCCGCTACACCCTGTGGCATTACGTGGGCGCTGCGTCGGGTGTGAATTTGCCAGCGGTGGCCTACAATCTGCTAGTTCATGGACGACATCCGGACGAAGCGCCCCGTCCGGAGTCACATCGTCGGTGGCTCAATTTTTATCGGGACTGGCTCGCTTACCGCGAGCAGCGCGAGGACGGACTGACGCTGGGCGCGTGGCTCCTTTCGGTCTCCCATCCGGGGACCGTGTACGAAGCGTTCGCATGGAAAGACCCTGCCCCCTTCGCATGGTGGGCTGGCAGCGCGGTGGTGCGGAAGGTGAACTATGGCGCGCTACGGGATCGTGTCGGACATCCACGGTAACTTCGAGGCCCTCAAAGCAGCGCTCGCGTTCCTGGACGCGCGCTCCGTGGATCGCATCCTCTGCCTCGGCGATGTGGTCGGCTACAACGCCGATCCCAACCGCTGTGTGCGGCTCCTGGAGGCGCGAGGTGCGATCACCATCGCGGGCAACCACGATCTCATCGCAGCGCAAGAGCTGAACATGGACCGCTGTAGTGACAAGGCGGCGTTCGCTCTCCGTCGTACCCGGCAGATGCTCTCCGAAGCCACGCTGAGGACCTTGCTGCAGCTCCCTCGGGTCCGCGTCCTCGACGCAGGGGTCGTGCTCGTTCACGGTAGCTTCGCCGACGTCTGCCAGTACATGCGCGACGAACAGCGCATCGAGGAGAATCTACCGATGATGCGGCGGCTCGCTCCGAGCGCCTGGATCTGTCTCTTCGGTCACACCCACGCACCTGCCCTCTACGCTGCCCGAGAGGGGGACGTGACCTCGCTGGCCCTCGGGGAGGATCTACCGATCCAGAGCCGACGACGCGTCTTCTTCGCCAACCCGGGCTCGGTGGACGCGGCGCGTCGTGGCGATGGCCACGCCGAACTCGCCGTGCTGGACACAGACCGACGCGAGATCTCGTTCCACCGCGTCCCCTACGAGCATGCGACCTCCGAGCGCCGCTCCATCGAGCTGGGCTACCGCATGGGGTGGACCGATGAGCGCGTCTACCAGGCGGCGCGCGCGATCCGGAAGGGACGTCGCATCGTCCAGGCAGGGATGGAACGCGCCATCGACGCCCTTCGCACGTGAGCGCCATCGTACGTGTCTGTCACGATCCCATCGTGGGATGCACGGAGGAGCATGCTGCGTGTCCAGATGGTCACCGACACTGCCGGCCTCGTCGCTTCGAGCGCAGCCTGGGAAGAGCTCCTGCAGCGCAGCGCCCAGAGCGAACCGACGCTCGCGCCACCCTGGGTGCTCGCCTGGTGGCGCGTCTTCGGCCCCCTGGATGGGCGGGCACTGCGGGCTGTGCTCTTCTGGGATGGGCCGCGCCTGGTCGGTCTCGCACCCTTCTGCGAACGACCTCGTCGCCATCGGGTCGGTCTGTCGTTGCGCACGCTCGAGCTGTGCGGCTCGGGTGAGGATGAGGCCGATGAGACGGGCTCCGATTACCTCGGCGTGATCGTCGAGCGTGGGGCCGAGTCGAGCGTGGCGCGTGCGCTCGCCGATGCGCTCGCGACCGACGCGCTGGGGGCGTGGGACGAGCTCCGCATGCCCGCCATGCGCGGCGACGATGTCTTCCCCGTGCTCCTCTCGCGCGAGCTGCGTGCCAGAGGAGCGAGCGCACACCTGGAGATCACCGGCGCCTGTCCGCACATCCCTCTCCCCGCTTCCTGGGATGGCTATCTCGCTGCGCTTCCTTCGTCACGCCGCTACATGGTGCGTCGCTCTCTGCGTGACCTCGAAGCATGGGCGGGGTCTCCGCTGCGCCTCACGCGGGTCACCCGAGCCGACGAGCTGCCCACGGCGATGGAGACGTTGATCCGGCTCCACGAAGCGCGCTGGTCCGCCGACGAGAAGCCGGGCGCGTTCGCCTCGCCGCGCTTCCGTGCGTTCCACGAAGCCGTCATGCCCGCCTTGCTTGAGCGAGGATCCCTGGATCTTTCGTGGCTCGAGGTTCGCGGTGAGCCGATCGCTGCCGTGTACAACATCGTCTGGCAAGGTCGGGTCTCGTTCTATCAGGGGGGGCGTCGCCCCGACCTCCCGCAGAATTTGCGCGCGGGCATCGCGATGCATGCGCTCGCCATCCGTGAGGCCATCGCTGCGGGTCACAAGGAGTACGATTTTCTGGCGGGCACCTCGCGCTACAAGATGGACCTCTCGCTCGCGGTGAGGCCCCTCGTCCGGCTTTACGCGACCCGTCCTTCGCTCACGGACACCGTGCGGCGTGTCGCCGACCTCGCTCTGGATCAGGCGCGCGCACTGCGTCGTGCCTTTGCGGCGCCGACGCATCCGTCGAACCGAGGTGAGGCCTCCGAGTCTCGCGCTGCGGTCTCACCCTGAGCCGCCGAGGCCTCACTGCCCCACGTATGACCATGTAGTCCAGGCTTCAGAGCAGCCGGGCGCTGTGCGTCATGACCGCCTGACGCTGAGATCCACACCGGGCCCGTCCACGCGGCCTGACCTTTGCGGGTGGTACTCTGGCAAGATGGGCCAACGCGAACGCGAGCCGTGGGTGCCGCAGAGCAGCCTCCCTTCGTCGATGACCCGCCGTCGAACACCAGCCCCAGATTCATCCCCTCCGAGCGGGTATGACCGGCCGCCCACCAGCTACCGGATGATCTTCGAGCCGCGCCGGGATCGCACGGACAGCATGCCCCCTCCGTCTCCAGGCGTGCCGTCTCTTCCTCCAGGGGGGCCGCCGGTGCCACCAAGCGCACCGCCTCTGCCTTCGAGTGTGCCTCCACTCAGCGCGTCGCCGCTCCCTGGCGCGCTGCCACTCCGAGGCGTGTCGCCGCTTCCTGGTGCGCTGCCACTCCGAGGCGTGTCGCCGCTTCCTGGTGCGCTACTTCCTTCTGGCAATGCGCCTCCCGCTGGCGCGTCACGGCACTTCGATCCAGATGCGGCCACGGTCGCGCGGGAGCGCACCGATGTGCAGTCCACCGCGACGCACCCGACCGACACCACGGCAGCGCCTGCCGCGCTCACGCCGCCCGTGGTGCTGGGGGCCTACGCCGCGGGGGACGTGCTCGCCCAGCGTTACCGCCTCGTCGACCAGATCGGTCACGGCGGGATGGGTGCAGTGTGGCGCGCGCGCAGCATCAGCCTCGAACTCGATGTCGCGCTCAAGCTCATCCGCCGCGAGGCCGAGGTGCAGCACGCCGCCGAGCGTCTTCTGAAGGAAGCCCGTGCCGCGGCCCGCGTCGCACACCCCTCGGCCGTGCGCGTTCACGACTTCGGCGTCACGCTCGCCGGTGATCCCTTTCTGGTGATGGAGCTGCTCCAGGGCTCCTCCCTCTCCCAGCGCCTCTCCGAACTGGGCACGTTCCCTTCCACCGAAGCCGTGCAGATCGTGCTGCCGGTCGCCGGCGCGCTCCTCGCGGCGCACCGCGAAGGTGTCGTCCACCGGGACGTCAAGCCGGCGAACATCATGCTCATCGAGCAAGGCGCCAGCATCGTCCCGAAGCTCATCGACTTCGGCGTCGCCGGCGTCTCTGCCGCCATCTGGGCGACCCGCTTGACCACCCACGGCATGATGCTCGGCAGCCCCGTCTACATGGCCCCCGAGCAGATCCGCGGTGGCACCGATCCGGACGAGCGTACCGACGTCTGGGGCCTGTGCACCGTCCTCTACGAGCTGGTGAGCGGCGTGCGGCCCTTCGCGGGGCCGAACAGCGCGACGGTGATCTTCGATGTCCTCAACACCCGGCTGCGGCGGCCGGAGCAGTTCCAGCACGAGCACGAACTCTGGAACATCGTGGAGCGCGGTCTCGCCAAGGCGCCGCAGGATCGCTGGCCGAACATGGCCGCTTTCGGCAGAGCGCTCGCGGAGTGGGCCTTGTCGCGAGGCGTCACCTTCGACGCCGCCGGCACCTCCCTCGGCGTCCACTGGCTCGCCCAACCCTCCTTGCGCACCCTCGCCTTGCTCTCGAAGTAACTCCGCCCCGCCGTGGCGCACGGGAGGCGGGATCCGTGCGGCCCCGTGATACCCTCGCGGCCGAGAGACCCGCATGAACAAAGCTCCGCGCCGCACGCTGTCCGCGCTCGCCCTCGTCCTCGGCTCCTTCGCTGCAGCCTGCGGTGGAGACGACAGCGTCGATTCCCCCCAGCCGCTCGCCATCCCCGAAGGGTGCAACCCCATCGCTTACCAGAGCGACTGCCTCCTGCCGTACCCCTCGGATTTCTTCCTCACCGAGGATCCTTCGACCCCGACCGGACGCCGGGTCCGCCTCTCCGACGCGGCGGCGCCACGGGACAAGAACGCGCGCACCTTCGACTTCATGCAGCGTCACCCCGTCGACGGCTTCTCTCACCACATGCCCATCCTCGCGATCTTCCCGGAGGGGGTGGACGCGCAGAAGCTCACCTTCCACACCGACGACCCGGCGGCCGCGCTCCGCGCCGACAGCACCACCTTGCTCGTCGACGCCGACACCGGCCAGCTCGTACCCCACTGGGCCGAGCTGGATCGCAGCACCGACAAGGAGGCCTCGCGCGCGCTCATCGTGCGCCCCTACGTGAAACTCCAGAACCGCCATCGCTACATCGTCGCCTTCCAGGGCCTCGTCGACCTGCAGGGCCAGCCCATCAAGCCTCCTGTCGGCTTCGATCGCATCCGCGACGCCTCTGCCAGCGCCGAGCCCGCGCTCAGCGCGCAGGCGACCCACTACGAGCAAGCCATCTTCCCGGTCCTCGAGGCCGCCGGCGTCACCCGCGCGAACCTCCAGCTCGCCTGGGATTTCACCGTGGGCTCCGAGGAGTGGCTGACCCAGGACATGCTCGCCATCCGTGACGACGCCATCCAGCGCATGACCCAGACCCCTCCGGCGATCACCGTGACGTCGGTGCAGGACATGCCTGAGGACCCCAACATTGCTGTGCGCATCGAGGGGACCTTGCGGGTCCCTCTCTACCTGGAGAGCGTCGACACCGGTGCGGCGATCCACCGCGGGAGCGACGGTCGCCCCGCGGCGAACGGCGAGACGGAGGTGCCCTTCCTCCTCCAGGTGCCACGCAGCGCCTTGCCCGACGACGCGAACTTCGAGCCGGCGCGCATCCTCCAGTACGGCCATGGCTTCTTCGGCCTCCGTGAGGAGATCAACTACGGCTTCATGCGCGACTTCACCAACGAGCAGCGCTACGTCACCGCCTCCGTCGACTGGTGGGGCATGAGCGAGCCCGACATCATCGCGACCGCGGCCGACATCCTCTCGGACGTGGGCGTCATGTTCCGGTTCGTCGACCGCCTCCACCAGGCGATGGTCAACATGATCGCGCTGTCCTACGCCGTGAAGGGAGGGCTCGCCGATCTGCCGGAGCTTCAGCGCTTCGACAAGCCGCTCTTCGACAAGGAGCAGCTCTACTATTACGGCATCAGCCAGGGCGCGATCTTCGGGGTCACCCTGCTCTCGCTCTCACCCACCCTCGAGCGCGCTGCTCTCAGCGTCGGTGGCGGACCGTACTCGCTCATGATGTCGCGCTCCGCGAGCTACACGGAGCTGCTCGGGCTGCTCTCGACGGTGATCGACGAGCCGCTCACCCTCCAGAAGATCATGGCCTTGAGCCAGCACACCTGGGACCGGGTCGACCCCATCACCTACTCGGGCCGCGTCTTGCAGGATCCCTACCCGAACAGCCCCGCCGGTCGACGCCTCCTCTTGCAGGTCGGCATCGGCGATCACTCGGTGAACAACCTGGCCAGCCACCTCAACGCGCGCGCGCTGGGCGTCCCCCTCCTCGACCCTTCGCCTCGCGCCGTGTACGGGCTCGCGACCACCACCGCGCCTGCGGACGACGCGCTCGTCCTCGTCGACTTCAAGCTGGAGAATGAGCCTGGGATCGACGCCCGCGTGCCCACCGCCGAAGAGAAGAACGACGTCCACGAGGGCGTGCGGCGGAACCCCCGCATCAAGCAGCAGCTCGACGCCTTCTTCCAGCCCGACGGGCGCATCGAACATTTCTGCGACGGCGTCTGCGATCCGGAGTGACCCCAGCTTCGTCGAGGCCGCGCTGTGCGCGACGCCGCGCAACGCCGCGTGACGTCACGTACAGCGCACAGCCTCTCGCGCTCGCCGGTGCCCCCCCTCGGCCGCCGCCGCGCTGCCGCGACGGCGACACCTTCATCGCACTGACCGCTGACTCGTGCTCGCCGGCTTCCCTGCCGGGGGCGCCGCACCGCGCTCGGGGGTCAGGCGCACCATCCGGTGCATCAGCCCATCCACCCGCTGGAGCCACGCGCGCCAGGCCGGGTACTTCGCCACCGGGATCGTCGACCGATCGAGCACGAAGCTCCGCTTGACCACCACCGCGTTCGGCCCCGCTCCCTTGGCGAACGACAGCGACGCGCGCCCGAATTCGCCGCCGTCCTCCTCGCCCGCAGGCGGCAACTCCGCGAAGCGGTAGCCAGGCGGCGCCACGATGGTCATCGTCCACGTCCGGTGCGCTGGCGACAGGTTCGGCGGCAGCACCACCGGCAGCTTGCGCTTCGGCAGCGGCGCGAACGCCGACGTCATCGTCATCGTCCCCGCGATCGGCACCGCCAGCTCATCGCCTTCGAGCCGCGCCAGCCCCTCGGAGTGCGCCTCGTACCCCAGCGTCGCGACCCCGTTCGGTAGCTCCCCCTCGAAGTCGATCTTGGGCTTCACGTCCACCGTCGGGAACCATCCCGCCGCCAGGAACTGCTCGACCCATTGCGCCCGCGCGTCCGGCTCGGCGAGGTAGGAGCGCAGCTCGAACGCCGCGTCACCCAGGTGCCGCTCCTTCGCGATCAGGTCTCCGGCGCCCGTCGGCGACAGCCGGATCGTCCAGTCGGCCTCCACCCCGTGATCGGCTGGAGAACTCGCCGGCGTCTCGACGATCTTCGCGGGCCCCTCGGTCACGAACAGCGCGAGCGTCCGCGCGTCCATCGACGGCAGCGGCCCGAGGCGGCTCTGCGGGCTCGTCGCGTCCAGCCACAGCCCGGGCTTGCCGTCCTTGCCGGGCAGGTAGGCGATCCCGTGGTCGAAGACGGGGATGGCCACCTTCTCGCTGCGCAGCACCGACGGCATCGACGTGTACCGCGTCTGGACCAGCACCTCGGTGGCCTCGATGCCGATCGACTTGAGCAAGGTGATCAGCAGCATCGCCTTGTCGTCGCAGTCGCCTTGCCGCCGCGCGAGCAGCTGCTGCGGCCGGTTCGGCAGCCACCACTCCCCGGAGACGAAGTTCACGTACCGGATGTCGTCGGCCACGAAGTTGAAGAGTGCCCGGAGCTTCTCCTCCTGCGTCTTCTTCCCCTGCGTCAGCTCCTCGGCGAGCCTCCGCACCTGCTCGTCGGGCTCGGTGAACCCCTGCACCGCGGCCCGGTACCACTCCCGGAAATCGTTCCACCCGTGGAACGTCGAGCCGACCACCACGGGGAGCACCTCCGACATCTGCGGTGCGAAGGGCTCCTCGGGGACCTCCGGCGGATCATCCCAGATGAACCGGGTGATCGACCTGCCGTCCTTCTCGCTCGTCACCACCCGATCGGCCTTGCCGTTCAGCACATCCACCGCGAGCGGCGTCGCCTTCGGACTGTCGATCACCACCTCGTTGAAGAGGATGGGGTGCGTGTCCGTCGAGCCGACGTAGTCGATGAAGTAGAAGGGCGCGTCGCCCCGCCGCCCCACCGGCCCCGCCGTCCACGAACGCACCGCGACCTCGACCACGTCGCCCGCCTCGAGCGCAGCCCAGCGGATCGAGGGCTGTGCGCCTCCAGCGCTCTGCTCGGCGGGCTCGGCGACCGAGCCGTCCTTCCGGTGGACCCGCGCGAAGAGCAGCTCCGTCTGCGCCCCCTCTGCCGGGATCCCCATCTCGTAGAGATCCTGCTCCGTGCGCGGCTCGATGACGATCTCGCGCGCGTACTGCATGAGCTGCGAGACCCGCTTGTCGGGGTGGTACGTCACCACCCGCGTCCAGTGCAGCTGCCGGTCGAAGACCTCGCCCTTCTTCGCCGGGCTCGCCTTGCCTCGCTGCAAGAAGACGCTCGGCGCGGTGAGGTACTGCTCGTCGGGCATGTGCTGTCGCCCTGGCGCGTCGGCGGTGTCCTTGCCCAGCCGGAACGAGAGCTGCGCCTTGAACGTCGGGTCCGATGGCGTCAGGTCGCGCGCCCGCGTCAGCGCCTCCAGCGCCCGCTCCCCCTCGATGGCCGGATCGCCGCCGAGCCCCATCGCCCTCGCCGCGTTCCGCGCCTCCGAGAGCCCCTGGAAGGCCTCGGGCCGGTTCGGTGCCACGTACGTCGCCCAGAACAGCACCTCGCGTGCCCAGGCGTAACGACCGGCGTTGTAGAGCGCACGGCCGAGCCGGATCACGTCCTCCGCGCTCGTCTGCTCTGCCAGCACGGCGGCGGCGGCCTTCTCGAGCGCAGCGCCGTCCACCGAACTGAACGTGCGCACGTAAGAAGCGTCCCGCGCCCCCGGCCGGAGTTCCGACAGGCGCTCTGCCGCGCGCCGCTGCACGTCGGGCACCGACCGCGCTGCGTCGAAGATCTCCATCCACACGCTCGTCGGCGTGCGCGCCCCTTGCTCCTCTGCGAGCTTCGACAGCTCGTCGAGCGCCGCCCGCGTCAGCCCGCCGCCGAGCTGCCGCTTCGCCACCGCGCGGATGAGCCGCGCCTCCAGATCGCGCGCCGTGCGCAGCGGGTCTTCTCGCAGCGCCGACATCGCCCACTCGGTGAGCTGCGCGCTCAGGTGCGACGCGATGAGGCGCCGCTGCGCGAACGCCGCCGCCGTGCGGTCTTTCTCGGCCAGGCCGCGCGCTCGCGCTTGCTCCAGCCAGCCGCTGCGGTTCGCGCCGAAGGGCGAGATCCAGCCCACCAGGGCGAGCGTGTCCGGGGACACCTCCTTCGCGCGCGTCACCACGTCGAGGAGCCCGGGTGCGCGCGGAGACCGCTGATCGTCTCCCGCGCCGAGCGTCCGCACGATGGCCGAGCGCAGCATCTGATCCACCGTGGGTGATGCGCCCGTTTCGAGCGCAGCCTCCAGGGCCGTTCGTACGGGCGCGATCCCGGCGGGTAGCGCGGCCGCCTGCGCCCCAGCGGGCGGAAGCTTGAGGCGCGACAGATCTGACGACGTCGAGAGCGGCAGCGGCTTGCGGCCCTCGTCCGTGAAGCGCACCCGCACCCGCCCGTCGTCGGGCACCGAGCCCGAGCAGACCTTCACCGCGAGCAAGTGATCTCCGGCAGGCGCCGCGATCTTCGCCGCCATCCGATCGAGCACCAGCCCCCGGTGCACCGCCTCGCTCGACACCACGTCGGCGCCGTCCCAGATCAGCCTTGCTGCGCCGCTCGCGCCCACGTGCACCAGGAACGGCTTGCGATCGAGCGCCTCGGGGATCGTCACCCGCGACGCCAGGTACGAGCATGCCTCGACCCGTGGATGCACGTAGAGATCGAGCGGCACACCCCGGGCCGTCGAGGACGCGGGCAGCGCCCTGCGCCAGGCCACCTCGTACACGCCCCACGAGTGGTGCGCCTTGGTATCGGAGAACGACGCCCCCTCCGCTTCGGGCCCCTCGCGCCGCCCGAGCCCATCGCCGCTGTTGTCCTGGAAGGGCCCCAGCACGGCCCACGATTTCACGAGGCCGTTCGCATCTGCGGGGGCGTCGAAGGCGATCGAGCGCACGCCAGGCCACACCTGCCCCGGAGGCTCTGGCGTCAGCAGCAGCGAGAGCCACCTCGCCTCGTCGGCGAGCGGCCCGTCCGACTGCCCGAGCTTCGCGAGCCCCTCACGCGCCCTCCCCTGCGCCGCGCGCTCGTCCAGGGCCGCGGCGATCAGCATCCCCGCCAGCGCGTCGTCGCTCCCGCGGCCTGCCCGCAACAGCGCGTGGTTCACCATCTCGTCGGGCGTGGTTCCCACCCACCGGGACACCACGACCGGCCGTCGCGCCGTCGGGGCCTGCGGTGTCGCCGGGGCCTGCGGTGTCGCCTGCGCTTTGGCGGGGTTCGCCTTGCTCGCGTCCGCCTTGCCCGAGGCAGCCTGCCCAGGCCGTGGTGTCGCGGTGGGGGTCGCCGGTACCGCTGGCTTCGGCTCGCCTGGCGTCACGGGTCTCGGGGGCAGCTTCTGCGCCGAGGCCGCAGACACTGCGAAGGTCACCACCAGCGCGAGGCTGGCGGCGAGCGGTCGTCGTCGACCGCATCGAGAAGAGCACACACGAACGTCGGTGGGCGGGATCGCCCGGGAGCGCTGCGCCATGAAAATCGGGTCGCCTCCGGTCCCCCACGCATAGCGCGTCGACGATCGCGCCGCGAGCCTTCCTCCAGCGCCCTGGCCGGACGACCGCCGCGGGGCGCCGTGTGGCACCGCGGCGACGCCTGCGGTGCTGGAACGCAGCCCTGCCGGACTTCGGAGTCATGTAGGATGGGCCCTCGCTCTCGGACGGCCAGTGACCCGATCCATCCCTGTCGAACCTTCCTCCGTCGCGCTGCCCCTGGCCACGGGGACGTCAGGATCGATCGCGACCTCCCCTGTGCGGCCGGACGACGGCCTCGGCGCCTTCGGTGCGGCGCTCTCCCTCGTCGCCGAGACCTCGACCGAGGGCCTGGCCGTCGTGACGACCGACGGCGTCGTGCTCCTCGCCAACGGCATCATCGAGCGCCTGCTCGGCGTGCGGGTGGGCGCGTCCGTGCCCGGGCCGCTCGCTGCGGCGCTGCGCCCCCTCTTCGCCGGCACCCTGACCGAGCTCCGCCTGACCCAGGCCGAGCGCACCGTGCGTCTCGCCGTTGCGCCCGTCCCGCTGGCCCAGCCTCTCTCGCCTTCGCGCCTTGCCGACGACGCGCCGGCCTCCGGTCACCTGCTCGTCGCCCGCGAGCTGCCCGTCACCCTGGGCGACGCCCGACCCTTCCTCCCCGAGGTCGAGCTGCCCGAGCCGACCCCGCGTGAACGCGCGCTCCTCGCCGAGCTCGCCGCCGAGCGCCGCGCCGCCGAGGAGGCGCAGCGCGCCCGCGCCCAGGCCGAGGCCGCGACCCGCGCCAAGAGCACCTACCTCGCGAACATGAGCCACGAGCTGCGCACGCCGCTCAACTCCATCCTCGGCTTCGCGCAGCTCCTCGAGCGCGACCGCGCCCTCAGCGAGCAGCACCGCGAGAACCTGCTCGTGATCAGCAAGGCGGGTGAGCACCTCCTCGGCCTGATCAACGACATCCTCGAGATGGCCCGCATCGAGGCGGGGCGCGCCAGCCTCAACGAGACCGACTTCGACCTGCACCGCCTGCTCGGCAGCGTCGAAGAGATGTTCTCCGTTCAGGCCCGCAAGAAGGGGCTCGTCCTGGAGATCGACCGCGACGCCGACCTGCCGCGCTACGTCCGCTCCGACGAGGGCAAGCTGCGCCAGGTCCTGATCAACCTCCTCGGCAACGCCCTCAAGTTCACCTCCCGCGGCAGGGTGGTGCTCCACACCCACGCCCCCCCGCGCTCGGGCGAACCGGCGTCCGGCGGCCGTCTCCGCCTCCACTTCGAGGTCTCCGACACCGGCCCCGGCATCGCTGCCCAGGAGATCGACGACCTCTTCCAGGCCTTCTCTCAGTCGCAGACGGGCCGCGACCTCGGTGAAGGCACAGGGCTCGGCCTCGCCATCAGCCGCCAGTTCGTGATGCTCATGGGCGGCGACATCCAGGTGCAGAGCGAGCCGGGCAAGGGCTCCACCTTCAGCTTCGACGTGCGCGTCGGCCTCTCCGACCTCGCCGCCGTGCGCGCCACCCGCGAACCCCGCGCTGCGGTGAGCATCGCCCCTGGCCAGCCGCCATGCCGCGTCCTCGTCGTCGACGACGGGTGGCAGTCGCGCCACCTGCTCATCCGCCTCCTCGGCGGGCTCGGCTTCGAGGTCCGCGGCGCCACCAATGGCCTCGGCGCTCTGGCCCAGTTCGAGATGTGGGAGCCGCACCTGATCTTCATGGACATGCGCATGCCCCTGCTCGACGGCTACGAGGCCACCCGCCGCATCAAGGGCACCGAGCGCGGCCGCTCGACGATCATCGTCGGCATGAGCGCCAGCGCCTTCGAGCACAACCGCGCCCAGGTGCTCTCTGCCGGCTGCGACGACTTCCTCCGCAAACCGTACCGGGATCACGAGATCTGCGACAAGATCGCGAAGCACCTCGCCGTCGAGCTGGTCTACGAAGAAGCCAGGCCCACCCAGGTGCCCCCCGCGCCCTCCGAGGGGGAACTCCGGGCCAGGGTGGCGACCCTCCCGGCCGAGTGGCGCGTCGAGCTGAGCGACGCCGCGACCCGCCTCGACCGCAACGCCGTCCTCACGTTGCTCGACATGATCCGGGTCCAGGACCCGCTGCTCGCCGAGGCCTTGATGGACCTCGTGCGCCAGTACCGCTTCGACCGCATCCTTGCCCTCTTCGGCCAACCGGAGCCCTCGCGCTGCGCCGCGACGAGGAGCAACGCCTCGTGAGCGACACGTCCCGCCACGACTCCAGCCCGCCCCTGTCGTGGCGCCGGCCCAGCCTCTCGTCCACGTCGCCGGGCGTGGTGCTCGTCGTCGACGACAAGCCCGAGAACCTCTCGCTCCTGTCCTCGGTCCTCAGCGCCGAGGGCTACGAGGTCCGCGCGGCGATCACGGGCGCGATGGCGCTCGTCGCGGCGGCCGCCGACCCGCCCGACATCATCCTCCTCGACGTCAACATGCCCGAGATGGATGGTTACGAGGTCTGCCGCAGGCTCAAGGCCGACAGACGCACCGCCGACGTCCCGGTGATCTTCATCAGCGTGCTGTCCGAGCTGGAGGACAAGGTGGCGGCCTTCGACGCGGGCGGCGTCGACTACGTCACCAAACCGTTCCACGTCCAGGAGGTCCTCGCTCGCGTGGGCACCCAGCTCCTCCTGCACCGCCAGCGACGCGAGCTCGCGCGCCAGCAAAAGGAGCTGTCCGAGCGCTACCTCGAGATCCAGCAGCTCCACGCGACCCTCCGGGAGTACCTCTCGGACCGCGCCTGGGCGAGCATCGCCGCGGCCAGCGCGTCACCGGAGGCTCCGCCCGTGCCCACGCGCGAGGTGCTCACCATCCTCATCACCGACGTCGCCGGCTTCGTGCGCATCTCGGAGCAGATCGAGCCGGGCCCCTTGCTCGCCGATCTCAGTCTCTATCTCGCCACCCTCACCCAGGCCATTCACCGCCGCGGCGGCCAGGTGGACAAGTACCTCGGCGACGGCGTGCTCTCGTTCTTCAAGGACGCTGGCGCCGCCGTCCTCGCCGCGCACGACCTCCAGCGCGAGATCGCTGCATTCAATGGCCGGCTTCGCGACGCTGCGCGGCCCATCTTTCCGACCCGCCTCGGCATCGCCACCGGCCCGGTGGTGCTCGCCAGCATCGGCTCTCAGGGCCGCCGCGAGTTCACCCTGATCGGCGATCGCGTGAACGTCGCCTCTCGCCTCCAGGCCGAGGCCATACCCGGTGGCATCCTCATGGATGCCCGCACCTGGCAGGCCGCTGGCCGCCCGGCCGGCGCGAAGGCGGTGACGGTCCTGCTCAAAGGCAAGCAGGAGGCCGAGGCGGCCTACGCCATCGTGCCCGATCTCGCCGCGGCGCTTCCCTCACCCTCGTGACGCCCCCTCCCGGTGCGGCCGCTTCAGGCCGACGGGGGGCGCACCCCCGTCGTGGGATGCACCCCCATCGTGGGATCAGAGTGCTTCGCCTCGCGCCCGCAGTGCCTCGGCCAGCACCCGGTCGATCGCCTCCACCGCGAACGGCTTCTCCAGGAACCCATCGATCGTCGACTCCGAGCCCCTCTCGCTGTGGATCCCGGCGCCGGCCAGGTGCGCTTCCGAGTAGCCGCTCATGAGCACCACCCGGGCCGAGGCCCGCAGGTTCCGGATCGCCTCCAGCGCCTCGTAGCCGTTCTTGCGCGGCATGCTGATGTCGAGCAGCACCAGATCGAAGTTGCCGCGCGCGTTGCGGAACGTCTCGATCGCGTCGCTGCCGTCCTCCGCCATCGCCACCGTGTGCCCGCGCCGACCGAGGACGCGCGACAGCGTGATCCGCACCGCCTCCTCGTCGTCGACCACCAGCACCCGGAGCTTCTGGAGCGCTGCGCGCGACGGCGTCTCCCGCGTGCTCGCGAGCGGCGCCTGACCCGCGGTCAGCGGCACGCGCAGCCGGATCGTCGTCCCCCGATCCACCTCGCTCTCCACCTCGATCTGCCCGAACATCCGGCGGACGATGCCCTGCACCGCCGAGAGGCCGAGGCCCCGACCTCTCCCCTTGGTCGTGAAGAACGGGTCGAAGATGCGCCGCCGGGTCTCCGGCGTCATCCCGCACCCGGTGTCCGACACCTCCAGCACCCACACCCCGGGCCCGGTCGGACGCACCGTGGCCCCCAGCGTCGTCGTCGTGCTCGGTGACTTGCTGGCCAGCGTCGTGCTCGACGTGGATGCGTTCTGGCCCGTCTCGATCCACGACCGGATGCGGACCTCGCCGCTCCGGCCCTGGAGTGCGTCGGAGGCGTTGAGCACCAGGTTCATCACCACCTGGCGGAGCTGCGTCGGATCGGCCTCGACGCACACCGCGGTGTCGGCGCTCGTGGAGAGCCGCGGCGTGTCGACGAGGAGCTTCACCTCTCGGCCGATGTTGCGGCGGAGCAGCTCCAGCATCTCGCCGACGAGCTGCACCGGATCCAGCCGCTCCACGGTGAACGGCCCCCCGCCCGCATAAGCGAGGAGCTGCTTCGTCAGATCGCTCATCCTCCGGGCCGACGTCTCGATGGCGCGCAGCGCGCCGTGCACCGGCGAGCCGTAGGGCACCTCGTCCAGCACCAGGCTCGCCTCGGTGAGCACCCCGGTGAGCAGGTTGTTGAAGTCGTGCGCGATGCCCCCCGCGAGCAGCCCCAGGCTCTCCAGCTTCTGCGCTTGCAAGAGCCGCTCTTCCAGCCGCGCGCGCGCCTGCTCCTCGATCACCCGCTCGGTGACGTCCTGCGCGGTGCCGATGATCTCCACCACCTTGCCGGTCGCGTCGCGCCGCGACACCCCCTTCGATGCGAGGTGCACCACGACGCCATCCGCCCGCAGGGCCCGGTGCTCCAGCATGTAGGGCACCCCCTCGCGGCCGCACAGGTCGAGCGCGTCCAGGAAGCCACGCCGGTCCTCCGGGTGGATCATCTCGATCAGCTCGTCGAACGAGGGCGGGTCGTTGCCCACCTTGCGCCCGAGGAGCCGGAACATCTCGTCGGTCCACAGGACCGTGCGTGTCGGCAGGTGGAGTCGGAAGCCTCCGAGCCGCGCGATCGACTGCGCAGCGACCAGCGCCTCCTCCGAGGTGCGGCGCGCCCGCTCCGCTTGCTCGCGCTGGAGTTCGGCCTGTTTGTGCTCCGACTCGTCCACGGCGAGGCCCGTGATCCGGGTCGAGCCGTCGGGGAGCTTCACGACCGTGGCCCGGTTGCGCACCCAGCGCACCACCCCGTCGCGGCTGCGCACCCGCAGCTCGCAGTCGAACGGCTCGCCGCTGTCGAGCGAGGCCTTCAGCCGCAGGCGCACCCCGGGCAGATCGTCGGGCAGCACCAGCGTGAGCAGGGCGTTCGCGTCGGCGAGCACCTCGTGCGCGGGGATCCCCGAGAGCCGCTCGACCCCCGCGCTCGCGTGCTCGTACTGCACCGAGCCATCGGTCCGGATCACCAGCGCGTAGAGCGCGGCATCGGGGATGCCGTCCACGAGCTGCTGGAGCCGCCGGAGCGCCTCCTCGGGATCCGATCGGTCATGAGAGCTCATGGGGCGCATCTTAAACTCCGGAGGTCGCGAGCCACGCTGGTTTGTGCGTGTTCTTCGAGGTGGGAGAGATCACCCGATCTCCACCTTGCTCCACATGTCGCGACGCATCCTCTCTCTCCGCCGATCGGTGCGCGTCACCAGACGTGCAGCTCCCCAGGCCGCGAGGAGCTGCCCTTCTTGCCCCAGGGCGGGCAGCACCGTCCGACCGACGAGCAGCGTCCGCTCGATCGGGCCTCGGATCGGCTCACCCGAGAGGCCCAGATAGCCTGGAGGATCGACCTCGAGCTGGCGCATCATCGGCTCTGCGCCCTTCACGTTTCCCCGCTCCACGAGCCGCCGTCGCCCATCCTCGTACACCCACGCAGGCAGCCCGTCGTGCGGCGAGTCGACGAGGAGCAAGTGGCGCTCGAGAAACGGCAACTCCGCCGTCAAGGCGTCCAGCACCACCTGGCGCGCGTCACGCAGCCCGAGCTGCCCTCGGTCTGGCAAGAGCACCTCGGCGATCAGCAGCGATTCTCCCGGCGACGTGGGCAGCGCACAGCGCTGCAGGTGGATCGCCGGGCGGAGAGGTCCAGGTCGGACGCCGCGCACACCGCCCCCCATCGCTGGCGGTGGCCGAGACGCGGCGCGCACCTCGCCCGTCGTGCGCCCCCCGGGCCGCGCAATCCCACCTCCAGGTCCTGGCAGCACGAATGCCTCGGGCCCGAGCGGCGCGGGCAGCCCCTCGTCGCGCACCACCAGCGACACCACGAACCGACCCACCGACGACGTGATGCGTGGCCACTCGCGCAGCGCGCGCTTGTGGATCCCTTCCCCCCCGGACAGCGACGCCATGTCCTCGCCGTCCAGATCGGTGATCACGAACCCGGCGCTCGTCGGCTGCTCTGCGCCGTCGACCAGCACCCCGGACGCCACGCCGCGGCGCACGTGGATCGCTGCGGCGCGCTCGTCGAGCAGGCACACCCCTCCGTGCGCCTGCACCCGCTCGATCAGGAACTCTTCCAGGTCTTCTTCCCCGCCGGGGAGCGTCATCACCCCGCGCGTCCACGCCCCGTGCAAGCGCGCCACCGCGAACGGCGGTGGCAGCGCCGACAGGTCGGTCGCGAACATCACCGAGCTGGTGACGATCGCGCGATACAGGTGGCCTCGCGGGAACTCCACCATCAGGTCCGCGTCCGGCTCGGCGTGGGCGTACGGCAGCATCGCGGCGTAGCGCCCCGTCTCTCGCCGCTCCCAGAACGTGCCTGGCGGCCACACCGCGTCCCTTTCGAACGCCTCGTCGGCCGCGCTGTTCACCTGCGCCAGGTCCGCGTACAGCTCGTCGATCACCCGCCGCAGCTCGGGCAGCTCCCGGTCGATCTCTCGCCCGAACAGTGCCATGTCCGGCGGGATGTCCAGGCGCAGCCGCGGCGCCAGCGCTTGCATCATCGGCATCGCCGGCGTCACCCGACGCTTCCACGTCTGCGACTGCGCCAGCTCCACCATCACCTTGCGCCACGCTGGCGACGGCTCGGCCAGCATGGTGAACGCCCGCCGCCGGAGCCTCCGGCCCTCCATCCGGTAGCTCGGCGGCCGCTCCCCGTGACCCACCACCATCACCGTGAAGTCGCGTCGCGCCAGCAGCGCCGCCGCGGTGAGCGCGCCGATCGAGCGGCCGATGACGATGACGTCGTAGTGCCGCTGGATCACGGCGCCCGCTCCGGCCCGCCGCCAAAGCCTTCGGCTGCTCCTCCGGCCGTGCGGAGCCCCAGCACGGGCACGACCCCCGCGAACCGCGCCCGCGTGCGTCCCCCGGGGGCAGCCGACGGCACGAGCTCCAGCCGCCCCTCGGCGATCCATCCGAGCGCTTGCACGAGCAGCGCGTGCTCCATCTCCAGCAGCCGCGCCCCGAGCTGCGCCCGGTCGTCGCCGTCCAGCACCGGCACCACCGCTTGCGCGAGGATCGGCCCCGTGTCCGTGCCCGCGTCCACCAGGTGCACCGTGCAGCCCGTGAGCTTCACCCCGTGGTCCAGCGCCTGCTGCTGTGCATCCACCCCGGGGAACGACGGCGAGAGCGCGGGGTGGATGTTCACCACGCGGTCCGGGAAGGCCTCGAGAAACGTCGGCGTGAGCAGCCGCATGAACCCCGCCAGCACCACCCACGACGCCCCCGCCTCGCGCAGCGCCGACACCAGCGCCGCGTCGAAGCCCGCGCGGTCCGCGAACGCCCGGTGCGACACGACGCGCGTCGGCACGCCGGCGCGCTCGGCTCGGCTCAGGGCCTCGACGTCCGCCTGGTTCGAGATCACCACCCGCACCCGCGCGTCGAGCCGGCCTTCGGCCACGGCGTCGAGGATGGCCTGCAGGTTGGACCCACGTCCCGAGACGAGGACACCGAGGTCGAGCGGCGGCATGCCCGCCAGATACTACGCCCGCGCCTCGGCGCACGCGCTTTCTGCCCCGTCTACCTCGACCGCACGCAGCGGAACCCGATGTAGCTCTCCGCCGTCCGCGCGTTCCCACGGCCGCGGTGGGCTGCGTGCACCAGCCGCTCCTCGTCGCTCACCCAGGCCCCGCCGCGATCGACATAGCTCGTGTCGTCGCAGTCGGGCTCGCCGTACCCACAGTAATGACTGGCAGTCCACTCCCACACATTCCCCGCCATGTCCATGAGCCCCTGAGGCGTGTTGCCATCCGGGAACGATCCCACCGGGCAGGTCCCGTCGTCTCGATCCCAGCACAGCCCCTCGTCCAGGAACGTGTCGCCCCACGGGAAGGTGCGCCCCTTCGTCCCGCGCGCCGCGAACTCCCACTCCGTCTCGGTGGGCAGCCGCTTGTCCTGCGCCCGGCAGTAGGTGTCCGCTTGCCGCCACGTCACGCAGTTCACCGGGTGCCGGGCCCGATCCGTGCGCCCGCTGTTGCAGTGCAGGATGCCCTCGGGGCGCGAGTCCGCCTCGTCGGCCGTCTGGGCGGGCTGGCAGGTCTGCGCACGGACGCACTGCTCGTACGCCTCGACCGTCACCTCGGTGACGTCCATCCAGAATCCCTCGACCTTCACCGTATGCACCGGCTGCTCGTCCGTGTCACAGCCGTCGAACCCCATCTCGAAGCTCCCCGAGGGGATCTGGATCATGCCCTTCCGCTGCGGATCGGGCGCCTCTTCCGCGGCCTCTGCGGCGGGTCCGCTCGCCTCCACCCCGGCCTCGAGCGGCGCGATCTCCAGCACCACCGCGGGCGCGCCGTGCGTCGCGCTGCTGGCGCCACAGCCGAGCAGCGCGCTCGACACGCCACACCCTGCCAGGTGGGCGACGATCCATCCCAGGGTCGTCCTCCCGGCGCGTGGTGGCGCTCCTCTCTTCTCCCCAGGGTCCCTCGGATCGAGCGCAGGGCGTCGCGACACGGCCGGAGCCTAGCACCCGAGCGCGCCGTCCGGTCGTGCCCGGGGGCGAGGTGCGAACGCGCCGAGGTGGGCCGTGCGCGGCGGTGGGGAACCGTGTACTGGTACGCGGTTCCCACGTTGGTCCCGGGCCGCGCATGCCTCGTCGTTCGTCCTCATGATCCACCTGGAGTTGCTCGGCGTTCACACGCGGCTGCTCTCGCCGCTCTGTGCGCGTTGCCCCCAGGGGGCTGCCGGGTGTTGCTTCAGCCCACCGCTGGCCGACTGGTCGGACATCGGTCGCATCGTCCTGCTCGGCGGTCGTGACTTCCTCCTCGCGCAGATCGCGGCGGGGCGGCTCTCGCCGGTCGCGGGCGGGCTGCGCCTTTTGCGCGTGCGACGCCGCGAGCGCCCCACCGATCGACGCCAGAACAAGTGCGTGTTTCATGGCGCCGAGGGCTGCACCATCGACCACACCCTCCGCCCGGCCACCTGCAACTACTACGTCTGCGAGGACACGTTCCGCGAAGGAGAGGGCGACGACGCGCAGCCCGAAGATCTGCGCCTCGCCGCGTCCGCCGCTGCCCGGCGCGCGCACGCCGCCTTGCACACGCTCTACAGCCGGTGGGATCAGGTGCTGGCCGCGCGCATCGCCGCCGCGTGGCCCGAGGGCGTCGCCTGGGACGCGGCGTTTCTCGACTGGCTGGGTGACGAGTTGCGCCTTCTGGAGGCTCGAGCGGCGCCGTTCGAGGCGCTCTCGCCTGTGTCCGACGAGCGCCCGAGCCGCCCGGCGACCGAGCCACGCTGACACGGGGTGGAATTCTGGCCTGGCGAGGCGGACCTGGTGTCGGAGAGAAATTTTTCGGCAGGTCCACCTCGTGACCAAAGCGTCGCCACCCGCGTCGGGGGCGGGTCCGGAAGTTCACCTGCCCGCGGACACGAAAGCGGGGATCCGTGCGCGCGAACCACCCCGCCATCCCGGCGTGACGGGGGCCGGTCCCTCGGCGAGCCGGACCTGAGCGCACGGCGCCCGGGGCGAGGGCGCTGCCGACCTGGCTGCGGTACGCCGTCGACGGGGCCATGGCGCGCGAACACAGGTCCCGTGAGTCGTCGACGGGACCCGGTCCGGGGCGTGCACAGGTCCCGTGAGTCGTCGACGGGACCCAGTCCGGGGCGTGCACAGGTCCCGTGAGTCGTCGACGAGCCGCAGTCCAGGGTGAGACATGGTCGCGTCAGCGGCCGACGCGACCATGTCTCACTGGAAAAGAGGATGGGTAGGCCCTTTTCGAGGGGATTTCGGTGACTGGGCCAACAGGAGGTCGGCCGCGGATGTTCGTCACGGACGTCCTGGACCCACGGGGAGCGCCAACGGAAGGGCGAGGGGAGCAGGGGATGCCCCCTGTGGTGAGGAAGATGACGCGACGGGAAGGGCTTCTCGGACGTTGGCGCGATGTGCCGGACGGGCGGGGTGGGTGCGGGTGAACGTCGACCGTCCCACCCGGACCGGGGTAGGGTGCCGGCCATCGCGATGGCCGAGACCAAGCCCACGGATCAATCCGACAAGGCGGCCCTGCGCCGGGCCGACTCGCTCCTCGGTCGGGTCATCTCCCAGCGCTACCGCATCGACGAGGTCATCGCGATGGGAGGGATGGGGGCGGTGTACCGCGGCGAGCACGTGCGCATGCGCAAGCGCGTCGCCATCAAGATCCTCCATCCGGACACCGAGGGGCTGCCGGAGCTGGTGAAGCGCTTCGAGCGCGAGGCGGTGGCGGGCGCGCACATCCAGCACCCCAACGTGGCCACCGCCACCGACTTCGGCGAGACCGAGGACGGGCTCTTCTACCTCGTCGCCGAGTACGTCCGGGGGACGACCCTGCACGACATCATCCGGCGCGGTCCGCTCGCGCCGTCGCGTGCGGCCAGCATCGCGCGTCAGCTCGCCGCAGCGCTCGGCGCGGCGCACACGATGGACATCGTCCACCGCGACCTCAAGCCCCGCAACGTGATGGTCGTCGAGGCGCAGAACGATCTCGTCAAGCTGATCGACTGGGGCTTCGCCAAGGTGCGCATGGAGCGGCTGAGCGCGGTGGCCGCGGAGCTGGAGCATGCCGATCGCCCCTCGATGACCGAGCGCCTCACCGGCGCGGGTGTGGTGTTCGGGACCATGGCGTACCTCGCCCCCGAGGCCGCGCTCGGCATGGAATCGGTCGACGCCCGCTCGGACCTCTTCGCGCTGGGGATCATCTTCTACGAGATGCTCGCCGGGAAGCACCCGTTCTCGGCCAACGATCCGGTGCAGCTCTTCACCAAGATGGCGACGCTGGAGGCGCCGCCCATCGCCGAGCGGGCGCCTTCGGTGTCGGTCCCCCCGGAGCTGGAGGCGATCGCGCGTCGGTTGATCAAGAAGCTGCCCGAGGCGCGCTTCGCGTCGGCCGAGGAGCTGCTCGCGGCGCTGGATGAGGCGTGTGAGGCCGCGGCGCTGCCGATGCCGCGCCCGGTCTCCGCCTCGACCCGTCCGCCGTCGAGCAACATGGCGAAGGCGAACGTGCCTCCGCCTGCAGCCCTGCCGAAGCTCGACGGGGGAGAGGGCGCTGCCGCGAGCCCGGTTCCCACGTCGTCGAGCGCGCTCCTGGAGCTGGACTCGGCGGCCCTCCAGTCGGCGCGGGACTCGAACCTGGAGTTCTCGAACACGGTGCCGTCTTCCAGGCCCTTCGGGCCGTCGGAGCGCACCACCCTGGATCGGGCGTCGGACGTGTCGACGTCGGAGGCCTCGGTCCCGGGTCTGGGGTCGCCATCGGCGGGCACGTCGTCGATGGGTATTTCGTCGGAGGATACGTCGGAGCGGGTGTCCTCGGAGCAAGGGTCGTTGGAGCGGGTGTCCTCGGAGCAAGGGTCGTTGGAGCGGGTGTCCTCGGAGCAAGGGTCGTCAAAAGAAGCGACGTCGGAGCGAGCGTCGACGAAACCGCTGTCTCGAGAGGGCGCAGCCTCCTCTGCGTCGCCGCAGGCTGAGGAGGCGCGCGCGTCGTCATCGGATGAGGGGTCACGGGCGTCGTCGCCGGTGGAGGGCGACGCGAAGGGCCCGTCGACCGACCGCCCTGAGGACGCCTCTGCAGCGGCGTCCTCGCTGACGACCTCGGCGCCAGCGTCGTCGCCTTCCGAGCCGCCTCCTCCTCCGGAGTCGGTGGGCTCTCGCCCTGCGCTCCCTCCGGAGCCCATCGCCCCGGCCGCTGCGGCCGCTCGCGCTGCGGGCAACACGAAAATGCCCGCGAAGGCGGTCGCTGCAGAGCAGAGCAACCTGGGCCTCCTGGTGTTCGTGGGCGCAGTCATCGGGATCTTCTGCGTGTGGCTCGTCACGCGCGGAACTGCGCCGCCGCCGCCGGACCCGAACGCCCCCGTGACGCGCCCGAAGGCGCCCACCGTGAACCTCCGTCCACCGAAGGAGACCTTCCGCGACCTCAAGAACTTGCCGGGCCCGCTCTCGCCCTCGGCGTCTCCACAGAAAGAGGCACCGGGAGCCGAGGAAGCGCCGGATACCGTTCCCTCGGCGGCGGCTTCGGCGGCTTCGGCGGACACCGCGCCCGACCCGGCCGCGCGCGAGGCGCTCCAGAACGCGGTGAAGAAGCGGAGCTGGGACGAGGCGGTGAGCACCTTGCTCGACCTGGCCAAGCGCGACCGCAAGGCCCTGGAGGATCCAGGGGTGGCCGAGGCCGCGCGCAACCTGGCGGTTCTCGTCGCCTCGCCGCCGGGGACCAACCCGCACGCCGAGCCCGTGTTCACCGCGCTCGCGACACAGTTCGGCACCGGCGGAGGCGACGTCCTCTACCGTCTCGTCGAGACCCGTGGCCGCTCCGGACCCGCCTTGCGCGCGGCGGAGATTTTGCGCAAGCCCGAGCTCTCCGCCCACGCGAGCCCGCCGGTGCGCGCGGCGTTCGCGCTCCGCGACGCGCCCTGCAACGAGAAGCTCGGCCTCCTCGACCAGGCGGTGAAGGACGGCGACGAGCGCACCCTCCTGGTCCTGGAGACGGTGGTGCGCGCTTGCTTCAAGCACAGCCCCCCGGTGACCGACGCCATCCAGAAGCTGAAGGATCGGCTCAAGTCACCCTGAGCGCGCGCGCCGCTCATCCACCAGGCGGTGCTGGCTGGCACCGGGGGCAGTAGGCGCTGCTCCTCCCGGCGAGGCGGCGCGTCTCGATCGGCGCACCACAGCGCGGGCACGGCGTGCCGACACGTCCGTAGACGAGGAATGGGTTGTCGGTTGCGCGCCCGCCGGACAGGTAATGCACGTCGTCGGTCGTCGAAAGGGACGCGAGCGTGTGCGCGATGGAGGCCTCGATGCCTGCTGCCACCGCCTCCACCTGCTGCCGCGAGAGGCGGTTGGACGGATGGGCCGGGTGAACGCCGGCGCGAAAGAGGGCTTCCGCCGCCTGGATGTTGCCGACGCCCGCGATGAGGGTCGGATCCATGAGCGCCACCTTGACCGGGCGCGTGGTGCGGACGAGCGCGGCGCCGAGTCGCTCCGGGTCGATGCCGTCGAGGAGCGGGTCGGGGCCGAGCGCGGTGAGTTCCGGCAGCGCCGCGAGCTGCGCGGCCGGAGCGACGAGGAGGCGGCCGAACATCCGCGGGTCGTCATAGTGGAGCGCTGCGCCGTCCTCGAGGTGCAGGCGTGCACGATCATGACGCGGAGGCGCTTCTCCAGGCGTCCGGCGCAGCCATCGCCCCGACATCCCGAGGTGCGAGAGCAAGCCGAGGCCGGCGTCGAAGCCGAGCAACAGCGTCTTGCCGCGGCGCTCGACGCGCTCACACCGCCGGCCGAGGAGCGCGGCGGAAAAGGCTTCGGGCCGCATCGATCGGAGCACGCGGCTCGGGCTCGCTTCGGCGCGGGTGACCCGGACGCCGACGAGCCAGGTCCGGAGTGCGCGGGCGGCGTGCTCGACTTCCGGTAGCTCGGGCACGCAGGGCCTCGTGTCTCAGCGCTTCTGGATCGACGTGATCAGCCGCTGGCCATCGCCCTGCACGGAGAAGCGGAAGTGGACGCGGTCGCCTGCGGCGAAGGTGGCGATCTGCGCCGCGTCGCGCGGCTTGAACGACATCACCATGGCCCTCATGTACCCGGGGATGTCGTCGTGGGCGATGTTCACGAAGGCGCGGTCCGGCCCGAACGACATGATCATGCCGGTCGCCGTGTAGACCTCCGCCGCGTGCGCTGGTGGTGCGTCCCAGGGGGCACCGTCCGGCGACGAGGACGAAATCGCGAAGGAGCCAGCGGCCACGGCGAGAGCGAAAAAGAGGGGGATCGCCCACGTTCCGTCGCGGCTCGGGGGAGGAGCGCTCTGGCTCGGCATCGTCGGCATCTCCTACGCGCTGGCACCGGGACGGTCAACGAACAGCGCGCAGGTGCGTGATTATGCCGCACCCCACGGCCGGTCTCTCGCACTACGCTCACGGCTCATGCGAGCGGTATTTCTCGTTCTGTTCGTCTCGATCCTCTGCGGTGGATGCGAGCGCGGGCCTTCGGCGGAGAACAGTCAGAAGACGCCTCCGGCCATCTCTTCGTCGGCGCCGAGGAGGACGGTGCGCGGCGTGGTGAAGGCGCTGCCGGCGTCGCGCGCCTCGGTGGCCATCGCGCACGAGGAGATCCCCGACTACATGAAGGCGATGACCATGGACTTCGAGGTGGCCCGCCCGGCGCTGCTCGAGGGGATCAAGGTCGGCGACACGGTGAGCTTCACGTTCGTGGAGGCGCCTGGCTACCGGCTGGTGATCGAGGCGCTGGAGGCCGCCCCCGCCACGCCTTGACAGCGTCTCACTGCACCGCTTGTCTGCGCGGTCATGAGCTTTCTTGGCATGCAGTCGATCCGGCGTCGGAAGCGCGCGTGGGCCGCAGTGGTGACGGTTCCCTTCCTGCTCGCGGCAGGTTGCTCCAGCGATGGCGACGGGTCGGGTGATCCGAGCGGTCCCGGGAGCAGCAGCTCGGGGCCAGGCAGCGGCGGCGGACCCGGGAGCGGTGGGGCTGGCGGTGCGGGGGGCGCCGGGGGCGCCGGGGGCGCCGGGGGCGCCGGGGGCGATGCGGGCAACGCCGCGACCGGAGGCCAAGGCGGGACTGGAGGCCAGGGCGGCAGCGGCGGAGGCAGCTCCGTCTGCAACCCGGGGACGAGCGAGTTCTGTTACAGCGGGCCGCCCGGCACCGAGACGACGGGGTTGTGCAGGGCCGGGCTGAGGCAGTGTCTCGAGGACGGCAGCGGCTTCGGACCTTGCGAGGGCGAAGTGACGCCGGTGCCCGAGACCTGCGCGACCCCTGGCGACGACGACTGCGACGGGCAGATCAACGAGGAGGGGGTCGACTGTCAGTGCGTGCCCGGCACGTCGCTCCCCTGCTATTCGGGCCCCGCCGGGACACAGGGGGTGGGCGCGTGCGTGGGCGGCACGCAGGTCTGTCAGAACTCGGGGACGAGCTACGGCCCCTGCATGGGTGAGGTGGTGCCCTTGCCCGAGACTTGCCTGACGCCCGTGGACGACGACTGCGATGGCGTGGTGAACGAGGACGGGGCCGGGTGTGTCTGCGTGCCGAACACCACGGCGTCCTGTTACAGCGGGCCGCAGGGCACCGTGAACGTCGGCAATTGCATGGCCGGGGTGCGCGCATGCAACGCGCAAGGGACCGCGTGGGGACCGTGCATCGGCGAGGTGCTGCCGCAGACGGAGACCTGCCTCCAGCCGGGCGACGAGGACTGCGACGGGCAGATCAACGAGTCCGGCGAGGGATGCGTGTGCGTGCCGGGCTCGGTGGCGAGCTGCTACGGAGGACCACCCGGTACGGCCGGGGTCGGGATCTGCAGGGCCGGCACGCAGGTCTGCAACGCGCAAGGCTCCGGGTGGGGCACGTGCACGGGCGAGGTGCTGCCGCAGGCGGAGAACTGCGGCACGCCGGCGGACGAGGACTGCGACGGGGTGAACCCGGCGTGTGGCAGCGCGGCGTGGTCGCGGCAGGCTGGCAACACGCTGGATCAGGACGCCGTCGACGTGGTGACGGACGCCGCAGGCAGCGTCTTCCTGGTCGGTCACTTCTCCGGGGCCATCGATCTCGGAGGAGGGACCCTGACGACGGCGGGTGGGAGCGATCTGTTCGTCGCCAAGTTCGCGCCGAACGGGACGCACCTCTGGAGCCGGCGGTTCGGCGGGACCGTGAGCGAGCAGATGCGGGGCGTGGCCCTCGCGCCAGGGGGGCACGTGGTGATCACCGGCTCGTTCGGTGGGAGCATCGACTTCGGAGGGGGCGTGCTGAGCGCGGCGGGCGCGGGGAGCAACGGCTTCGTGGTGCGGCTGGACGGCGATGGCGGCCACGTGTGGAGCCTGTCCTTCGGCAGCGCGGGCGTGGACGACGAGGGGAACGCCGTGGCGGTGGACGCGCAGGGGAACGTGGTCGTCGCCGGGGCGGTGCGGTCGGCGTTCACCTTCGCGGGCGACACGCTCCCCGCCGCGGGCAGCAACGACATCTTCGTCGGGAAGGTGAGCGCGGCCGGTGTGCCGCTCTGGGGGCGGCGCTTCGGTGACGCCGCGTCGCAGGCGCCTCGCTCGGTGGCGCTGGATGCGAGCGGCGCGGTGTTCTTGACCGGCTTCTTCTACGGCACCGTGAACTTCGGGGGGAACGACTTCGTGGCCCAGAGCGGCGAGGAGGTGTTCCTCGCGAAGTTCAGCGCCGCGGGGGCGCACTCGTGGAGCAAGGCGTTCCACGCCTCCGGCTCGAACATCGGCCACAAGGTGGCGGTGGATGCGTCGGGCCATGCGTTCATCACGGGCCAGATCGCGGGCGTCGTCGACTTCGGTGGGGGCCCTCTCCCGAACGGCGGAGCGCATGACGTCTTCCTGGCGAAGTTCGATGGCGGCGGGGGGCACCAGTGGAGTCGGAGGTTCGGTGGCGCGATGGAGCAGCTCGGCTACGGGCTCGCGCTGGACGCGCAGGGCGGGGTGGCGATCACCGGGCGGCTGGCCGGTTCGGGGGATTTCGGCGGAGGGGTGCTGACGACGGCGGGCGGGGTCGACGTGTTCCTCGCGCGGTACGATGCGGCGGGCACGCACCTGTCGAGCCAGCGGTTCGGCGATGTGGGGGAGCAGTGGGGGCGCGCGGTGGCCTTCGATCCGGCGGGACACCTGCTCGTGGCGGGCCGTTTCCAGGACACCCTCGATTTCGGCAACGGCGCGCTGACGAGCGCGGGGGGCTGGGACGCCTTCGTCGCCAAGATCATCCCCTGAGGAGCCCCTGATGAGGAGCCCCTGAGCCAGGCGGTCCGCTCGGCGCGCGCGCTTCGTCTGCGCGCCATCGCCGCGCCGTCGCGCGGACGAGGCGTCGTGACTAGACTCCGCCCCCGTGCAGTCCGAGCCGACGTCGCAAGTCCCCGTGGTCCGCAGCAAGCCTCTTCTCCTCGGCGGGGCGATCTTCGTCCTCGCGGGGAGCATCTTCGGCACGGTGATGTTCATGCGGGGCGCGCCCGGCGGCGCCTACACGGTGCCGGTCGCGGACGGGATGCCCCTCGCCCTCGGCGACAAGCTCACCATGCGGGCGGGGCGCGCGGCGTGTGACGTGAGCGTGCTCGGTCGCTCGCCCGACGGGCGCGTGCTGGGGCTCGCGTGCGGCGCGCGTGAGCCGACGCCGCTCGTCCGCAGCGTGCTCCACGCGCGCACGAGCGTGTACTTCCAGGGAGGGCCGGCGAAGGGGGACCTGGTGCTCGTGCATCATTCGGGCGCCTGGTCGCGCGCGGAGGTGCTGGGCCCCGAGATGGACCGCAACACGCGCGTCCGCGTTCTGGAGGGAGAACTCCACGAGCCCAAGGTCGATCAGAAGTCGCTCGTGATCGTGCAGCGCGCGAGCGAGGCGTCGGCCGAGGGGGTCTCCGTGCCGCTGCCGACCGGCGCACCCATCGAGGTGGGGGATCTGCTCTCGCTGCGTGAAGAAGGGCAGGACGAGGGGCGAGGAGAAGGACCGGGGGAAGGGTCGAGAGAGGAACAGGCGAAGGCCAGGTTCGTCTCGGTTCGCGTGGAATCGATCGCTGGGGAGACGGTGCGGCTTCAGCCTGGCCGTGGCTTCCCGGTCTTCATACCCGACGCGGCGGCGGCGTCGGAGCACCCCAGAGCTCGGCTGTGGGTCCACGCGGTGCGCGCCATCGATCCGGTGGCGCCCGGCGCGGTGGTGCTGGTGCAGGATCAGGATGATAAGGAGGTCTGGGGGCGATGGACGGTCGTCGGCCCGGAGAAGGGCAGGACGCTGCGGCTCCGTCAGCTCGCCTCCAGCGTCGAGGTGGTGCGTGCACAAGACGACGTGCTCGTGGTGCGAAGCGGCGGCTGATCCCTGGACCCTGCAGCGGGTGACTTCGCCCGCTCTCCGAAGCCGTGAGGTCAGGTGCGGCGAGGGCCCGGGCGGCGCTTGTTCGGCTCCGGGACATCGGGTATCTCCCCCGCCATGAGCGCTACCTGGTGGATCTACAGCCCGCTCGCGCCGGAGGCGATGCGCGCCCTCGAAGACGAGTGTGAGCGCGTGCTCGAGGCCTACCTGGAGGCTCACCGTGACAGCGAGGACGAGTACGCCGAGGTGCTGGCGAGCAGCAAGCTGCCCACCCTCGACGAGCTCGAGGCGCTTTACCGACGGTCCCGGAAGTCGATCCCGGCCTCGGTCACGGCGCGCTTCGAGGCGTGCCGCTCGATGATGATCCTGGAGCGCCCGGGGGACCTCGACGTGGACGCCGTGCAGGTCTCAATGCTCCGCTTCCTGCTGGAGAAGACGGGTGAGGCCCTGGTGCTCTTCAACGACGGCGCGCTCGAGACGTCGGAGGAGGTCCTCCGCGATCTCGCGAGGAAGCGGGGAGCCGCGGACTTCTTGCTGGAGAAGCCTGCGGCTCCGGCCAGGCCGCCGGCGCGCAGAGGCGTGAAAGCCACAGGTGACGACGCGAGCGGGGAGGCGCGCGCCGGTCGGGTGGAGCAGATGCTGAGCGCGGCGCGGGTGAACCCCGAGCTGTCGATCGACGTGGTGGAAGTCCTCAGGAAGACACCGGACCTCGGTCGTCGTTATGCAGCGCTCCTCATCGAGGAGGGGGCGATGAGCGACGCGAGCGCGGCCGAGACGCTGGGCGTGGACCGGAGCGAGGTGGGCGCCGTCGCCGCCAAGCTGGAAGTGGCGCTCCGGGCGGTCACGGGCTGAGACCATGACCCGTCGTGTGCGGCGGGCACGTTCGGGCCGATGGTGGCGGCGTCGGTCGCGCGGCGGTGGACGTCTTCGCCCTGCACGCGCGCGGGGGTGATGTCGGCTCGCGCAGGGGTGATGTCGGCTACGGAGCGCGCCTGGGGATCCTGAGCGGTCGGTGCAGGAGCACGATTCCGACAGGCGAGGTGATCGGTGGGACGGGGGCGCACCGTGGGCGGGCGACGCTCGGTGTGCCGAGCTGCCACGGTGACGCCATGGCGTCATGGCGGTGAACCACCGATGGAGAGGATGTCGGGCACGCCTCCCCTGTGGGTCTTCGCCGTCGCTGGATCGATGGATGCCGGCAGCGTCATCCACACATCGCACCTCACGGTTTGACTTTCGGAGATAAGCTGTCGTCCAACGCCCATGCAGGCTCCTCCCCGGTTTCCGACGCGCGCGTCAGTGGAACGTCGAGGCGTCCTGTTGCAAATAGTCACCAAGCGGTTGGCGACGGGTCGGCCGCCCCTGGCACGGAGAAGAAGGTCATGAATCGTTCGCTTTATGTCGGTGTCGTCGCCTCGGTGCTCACCGCGGGCTTCGCACTGTCCGCGCACGCGAAGCTCGCCTCGCATGGGTCGTCTTCCGTGGAGTTCAAGGCCACCGGGCCGGCCGGGCTGAGCATCGTGGGCAAGTCGGACGAGCTGCGCGCCAGCGACAGCGCCGACAGCGTGCACATCGTGGTCCCGCTCGCGAAGCTCGATACGGGCATCGAGCTGCGCAACAAGCACATGAAGGAGAAGTACCTGGAGACCGCCAAGTACCCGCAGGCCGAGCTGGTCGTGCCGAAGGCGGCCATCAGCTACCCCACGGTCGGCGCGGGCGAGGCGACGGGGCAGCTCAAGCTCCACGGTCAGACCAAGCCCGTGAAGTTCAAGTACGAGGCGACCAAGAGCGGCAACGGCCACGCGGTGACCGGCAGCGTCCGGATCAACATCCTGGACTTCGGGATCGAGAAGCCGAGCTACATGGGCCTCTCGGTGAAGCCCGACGTCGATGTGTCCGTGAAGTTCAACACCCACGATCAGTGAACGGGACGGAGACGCTGCCGTCGCATCCTCTGCCGTCATGAGCGGAGAGCGACGGTCTCGGCTGCTCGACGGTCATCTGTCCACGCCCCCGGCGTCGGTGCGGGGGTGGAGGAAACGGACTCGACAAGAGCGCGCCCAAGATCCGGACGGCATGTGGAGGGGGCACGTCGCACGTCGATCGTCACGTCGAGCGTGGGGCGGCGACCAGGACGACACGGAACCCAGGGCATGTGGTTCCGACGCTCCCCGAGCCGGACCTTTGGTATGGAGTGCAGTGCGTTGCGCGTGATGCGCACGTCGCAATCGAGCGGTGTGCGCGACGGTCGTCACACCGAGCAGGGAAAATACGGTGCTCCTGGTCGAACCCATCTGTCCTGAGCGAGGCGTTCGTCGCTCCCGGGGGCGCAGCCAGCGCCTCCCGCGTCTGCTGCTGGCGCTGGTCCTCCCGCTGTTCGTGCTGCTCGTCGGCGAGCGCGCGTGGGCGTACCCGTGGATGATCCGGCATGACTACACGAGCTGCTCGACGTGCCACATCGACCCGTCGGGCGCCGGGTTGATGACGCTCTACGGGCGGGCGCAAAGCGAAGTCCTCCTCCGCACGCGCTACGGTGAGCCACCGGCGGACGAGGACCCCTCGAAGCTCGGCGGCTTCCTGTTCGGGGCCATCCCCCTGCCGGAGCAGCTGCTCGTCCAGGCCGACGTCCGCAGCTTGCTGCTGCACGTGCGACCTCCGTCGCCTGCCCCCACCGTCACCCGGTACATGCTCATGCAAGCCGACGCCGCAGCGGGTGCGGTGATCGATCGTTTCCGCGCCTCGGTGTCGCTGGGGTACGTCCCCGAGGGTGCGCTCGGCGCGTCGGTGACCCACGGTGAAGAGCACCGGCTCGTGTCGAGACAGCACTGGGCCGGCGTCGTGCTCGGCGAGAGCGAGGCGTTCATGCTGCGCGCGGGCCGCATGAACCTCCCGTACGGCCTGCGGATCATCGAGCACACGATGTGGGCGAGGTCGGCGACGCTCACCGACATCAACGCGGCCCAGCAGCACGGCCTTGCGTTCAGCTACGTGGAGGATGCCTGGCGCATGGAGGTGATGGCCATCATCGGCAACCTCCAGCTTTCACCCCCCGACCTGCGAGAGCGCGGCTACTCCGGCTACGTCGAGCGCGCGTTCGGTCAAAACCTCGCCGTCGGCGTGTCGAGCTTGATCACGTACACCGATACCGATCTCGCGACGCAGGCGCCGCTCTTCCGGCACGCGCACGGGGTGTTCGCGCGCTACGTGCCGGTCAAGCCCGTGGTGATCATGGCCGAGGGCGATTTCTTGATGCGCTCCTCGAGAGACGCCTCGATCCAGGCTGGCGCGACCGGCATGCTCCAGGTCGACGTGGAGCCGATCCAGGGCGTCCACTTCATCGGTACCGGCGAGGTGCTCAACAACGACTTCTCGGCGCAAGGGGCCTCGCTCGGCGGCTGGCTCTCGGCGAACTGGTTCTTTGCGCCTCACGCGGACGTGAGGTTCGACTTCAATTACCGCAACGTGCCGATCGCGGGCAGCCGCGCGGGCGTGACCTCCCTCCTGGGGCAGCTCCATGTTTTCCTCTGAGAAGACCTTCCTCACCGCGGCGTTCGTGGTCCTCACCACGGCACTGGCGGGACAGGCCCACGCGACGCCGAACTTCCCTCCACGCATCCAGTCCGAGCTCGGGCTCGATGCGGCGCCGGATTGTTCGATCTGCCATCAGGGCTCGGCGACGGCGGGAACGGTGACCACCCCGTTCGGAGAGAGCATGCTCAGCCGTGGGCTCGTTCCTTACGACGAGGATTCGCTCGTGCTCGCCCTCCAGGCGCTCGAGGGCGCCGGGAAGGACAGCGACGGTGACGGGGTGCCGGACATCGAGGAGCTGCGCCAGGGAACCGATCCCAACGTCGGCGCGGGGGCCGACGGGCCGCTGGTTGCGGAGTACGGGTGCCAGGCGGCGCCGATCGGGACCCGCAACTGGCGCGGGGTGCTGACGACCGTCGGTGGCATCCTCTCCATGACCATGCTGGCGCGCCGCTACCTGCGGCAGCGAGCGCTCCAGGACCGGCTCAAGAACCGGAAGAAGCCTTAGGTCAGAGCACCTCTCGACACCTCCCATCGCCAGCCTGCAGGCGCGGCCCGGATTCCCAACACACGGGTCAGGGGGCGTTACTGGAGCTGGGGGGAATCGTGTTGCACATGATCCTCACGACGGCTGACGCGAGGTCGGCCGTCCCCGAAAGGGAGAATGGATCATGCATCGTTGGCTCCATGTTGGTCTCTTTGCTTCGGCCTTCACGGCAGGGGCCGCGCTCACCGCCCACGCCAAGCTCGCCTCGACGGGCGCTGCCACGGTGGAGTTCAAGGCGGTGGGGCCCGCCGGTCTGAGCATCGTCGGCAAGTCGGACGAGGTGCGCGTCAGCGACACCGCCGACAGCGTGACGATCGTGATCCCCCTCGCCAAGCTCGATACGGGGATCGAGCTGCGCAACAAGCACATGAAGGAGAAGTACCTGGAGGTCGGCAAATTCCCGAACGCGAAGCTGATCGTCACCAAGGCGGCCATTGGCTACCCCGCCGTCGGTGGGGGCGAGGCGACGGGGCAGCTCGACCTGCACGGGCAGACGAAGCCGGTGAAGTTCAAGTACGAGGCGAAGAAGGGCGGCTCGGGTCACGCGGTGTCCGGCAGCGTGCGCGTCGACATGACCGCGTTCGGCATCGAGAAGCCGAGCTACATGGGGCTCTCGGTCAAGCCTGACGTCGACGTGGCGGTGACGTTCAACGTCGTCGACTCCTGAGCTGCACCTCGGAGCGGTGCTGGTGCGCCCCGAGGCGCGCCTGGGCGCCGCTCCATCACCGTCACCGAGGGTGTCGACGATGAGCCTGTTGCTTCGTGTGCTGTTGCCGTTCACGGTCGTGCTCTCCGCTGCCGCCGGCTGCTTTCTCCCTTCGGGTGACGGTGCGGACGCCGAGCCTTCGGGCAGCGGCGCCGGGGGTCCGGTGGGGCAAGGGGGAAGCGGCACCGGGGCAGACCGCGGTTTGCCGTGTGACGTCGACGCGGTGCTGGCGACGCACTGCCGGAGCTGTCACGGGAGCACGCCGTCCGCGCCGATGGCCCTCGTGACGTACGAGGACCTCGCGGCGAACGCGGTGTCGGATCCGACGCGGAGCGTGGGTGCGCTCTCCGTGGAGCGCATGGCGTCGACGGCGGCGCCCATGCCTCCTGGGAGTGGCCCCACCGTGCCCGCGGCCGAGCGTGCCGTGCTCGAGGCCTGGCTCGATGCGGGGATGCCGCGTGGCGCGTGCGGCGACGGAGGGGCCGGCCCGGTGGCGACGGTCTGCACGAGCGAGCGGTTCTGGAAGATGGGCGACGACAACCCGCACCCGCGGGGCGGGGAGCTCGACGAGGAAGGGCCGTGGATGAACCCGGGTCGCGCCTGCATCACCTGTCACGCCGAGAGTGGCGATTTCGACGATGACGATGATGACGATGATTTCGTGGTGCTCGGAGGGACGGTGTACCCGACCCTCCACGAGCCTGATCTCTGTTACGGCGTGGATGACGGTACCGACGAGGTGCGGGTCGTCATCACTGACGCCCAGAACCGAACCTATTCTCTACCCCTCGAGCCGACGGGGAACTTCCACCTGCCCCGGCGGGCGGGCGCCTTGACGTTTCCCATTCGGGCCAAGGTGGTCGCGAACGGCAAGGAGCGGGTCATGAACACGCCGCAGGCGAGCGGTGACTGCAACCGCTGCCACACCGAGCAGGGAGCGAACGGTGCGCCCGGACGCATCCACCTCCCCTGAGGTGGGCGATGTCTGCTTCGCGCGGGGATGCTGCGTCCGTTCGATGGCCGGAAACACACGAGGATCGGAGAGGACCGGTGAGGGATGATGATCGAGCTGCCCTGTGGCTTGGCATCGCCGAGCAGACCGCTAGAGTTCGGGATCGCGGGCGCCATGGGTCCACGAAAAGCACGGCGGGTTCGGGGTCCCTCCATCGCCGAGCGCTTCTACGCGGGGCGCTACGCGGACATCGTGCGTGAGCACGTCGATGGGCCCGACGGGGCGACCCAGGCCGGGGACCTTCCGTTCCTCGTGGGAGCGCTGGCGTTCATGGGGCGGCTCGAGGAGGCGCGGGCGCTCTTCTCGGGGCACTGCCGGCGCAAGGAGGCACCGGAGGCGAGGCCGAGCCTCGTCGCCGCGCGGTTCTTCCTCGGCGTCGCGTACTGCAGGGCGGGTCGGCTCGACGAGGCCAGGCAGGAGTTCTCGCTGAACCTGCAGGCCGCATCGCGCCACGCCGGGCCGCTGTCGCGCTTCTACGTGCTGCAGGGGATGGGGTGTTACCGCTACTTCACGGGTCGGCTCCGTCAGGCCGCGCGCCATGCACTCCGCGCCTTGGAGTATGCGTTCCTCGCCGCTTTTCCTTACGGGCGCTTCCTTGCGACGGACCTGCGCGGGCACGTGCTCGTCCAGCTCGGTGCGGTGCAGGAAGGCCTGTCTCTGCTGGAGACGGCGCGGACGCTCGCCCGGTCGCTCTCCCTGGAGAAGAATGCGGCGGCGCTCGATTTCGCGCTGGGGATCTACCGAGCACGCTTCGGGGTGCTGCCGGTCCGTGAGGCCATCGCCACGCTGAAGGAGCTCCTTGCGAAGGCGCGACCCGACGATTCGTACTCGCAGCGCTCGCTGTGCATCGAGCTGGCCTCGCAGCATGCGCTCGCCGGAGAGGGCGACGCGGCCTGGGGACTCCTGGAGCGGCTCGGGACCGAGCAGCTTCCTGACGGGGGCGACGTGCGGGCGAGGATCCGCTTCCTCCTCGGCTGCGCGAACGTGGCGCGGCTTCGCTACGGGGCGGCGAGCATCGCGCCGTTCGTGAGCGAGGCGCGCGTGCTCGTGGGCGCACACGAGGATACGGTGCTCGAGTTCGATGTGTCGTGCATGGAGATGCTGGCGACCGCGGACGCCGAGGAACAGGCACGGCTCGACGAGCGGCTCCGCGCGCTGCATCGCCGCTCGGGGATCTCGCGGGCGTGGCTGCGCGCGCGGGGAGGGGAGCCCCAAACGCCGGGGCTGCCCGGGGCCGAGATGCTCGACGAGGACCGGCTGGGTGCGCTCGTCGCGGCGTGCCTGCGGGGCTCGCCGGAGCTGGGCTCGCGGGTGATCGCGAGTGGTCACTGGGGGCTTTTGCCGCTCTGTCTGGGGCTCGAGCCGGGCAGGCGTTTGATGCTGCTCGACCGTCGGCTGGTGGTGGAGGACCACGGCAACGTGCTGGTGATGAGCGAGGTGTCGGACGGCATGAGGGCATTCTTGCGAGCGCTCATTGGCGGCGCGCGACGAAGCAAGGAGGAGCTGCTCCGGCTGGTGTGGGGCATCGGTAGCTACCGCCCCGAGGCGCATGATCCCGTCGTCCACACGGCGGTGAGCCGGCTCCGGGCGCTGCTCGGCGTGCGCGGACACTGGGTCGAGGCCGCGTCGGGTGGCTATCAGCTCGCGTCGGGGGTCGCCCTCGTGGATCTGGCCGGCATGCCGCTGGGCAGCCAACCCGGGGCGGCAGGGGCCGAGACCGGGAGAAGCGAGGGGCCCGAGGGGCAGCCGGCGACCTCGAGTGGCGTGCCCACCCCGAACGCGCCCTCATCGTCTGCCCTCTCTGCGTCCGTTTCGGGAGAGGACGCGATCGTTGCGCTACTTGCCCGAGGAGGGCCGGCGTCGAGCAGCGAGCTGGCGACCCGGCTCGGGGTGTCGGAGATGACGGCGCTGCGGCGTCTGCGTCCCCTGGTCGAGCGGGGCGTCCTGCTGCGCTGGGGGAAGGGAAAGAACACGCGGTACGGGATAGGGAGCCATGTCGATGAGAGCTGAGAACTGGTGGGGTTCGTGCTTGATCGCTCCGCTGCTGGCCGCATGCGTCGCCGGTTGCAGCGGAGCTGACGGTGGGAGCGGCGATCGGGACGACGACGACGGGGAGGCGATGCGCGTCACGAACGCGCTCTACCGGGTTCCAGTGCCCGAGGAGCTGGAGCCGTGGGCGACGTACCCGGCCCCGGATACGGAACTCGACCGTGAGGAGGGGGACTGGGTGAAGATCGAGTACACCTTCCCGACCTGGATCGTCGGCACGGTGCAGCAGGTGGAGCTCGAAGGCCGATTCCCCGCCGGTGCGACGTCATTCCCGGTCTCGGCAGGCCCGCACGGTGACGGCGTGTGCACGGTGGAGGGGACGCGCTTCGTCTGCACGGAGAACCTGCCAGGACTGGTCGTGGATCGCGCTCAGGCGGAGTCCGTGATGCGGGCTCAAGGGGTGTCGGGTGACGACCTCACGCAGCGGCTCCGTGTGACGGACGTTTTCTCGGTGGACCCGATCGGGATCATCGAGTTCGACGTGCCGTGAGCGTTTCCAGTCCTGAAGCGCGCTTCGACGACGGCGCGCGTGGTTCGAGCTCGCGGAGGCAAGCGCGCAGCGCCGCTTGCAGGTTGCTGTACGTGGTGAACGCGGACAGGTCGATGCCGAGGGAGGTCATGGTCTGGGCGACGGGCGGCGTCAGACCGCAGATCCGCGCCTTCGCGCCGAGGAGGTTGACGGCGCGGGTGATGCGGAAGAGCTGATCGGCCGTCGTGGTGTCGACGGCGTCGACGCCGGTGAGGTCGAGGATGGCGAAGCGGGCACCGACGCGGACGACCTCGTCGAGGAGGCGGTCCATGATCTGGGCGGCGCGGCTGGCGTCGATGTTGCCGATCAAAGGCAGCGTGATGATCTCGTCCCAGAGCTGGATGATGGGTGTCGACAGGTCGAGGATGGCGCGCTGCTGGCGGGTGATGAGTGCGAGCTGGCTGCGGAGTTCCTCTTCGCGTCGTTTGGTCTCGGTGAGGTCACGGAAGCAGCCGTAGATGCGGACGACCTTGCCGTTCTCGTAGTGAGGGCAGCCGGTGGCCTGCACGCTGACCCGGTTGCCCTTGGCCGTGATGATGTCGAGCTGGACGTCGTACGGCTCTCCTTGCTGGCAGCGCTGGACGGCGTCCGCGATCAAGGGGATGTGCTCCGGCGCGTAGAAGTTGATCCCTTCCTCGACGGTGGGCTCGTAGTCGATCGGCACCTCGTGGATGCGGTAGGTTTCCTCGAGCCAGGAGAGCTTGTTGTTGACGATGTCGAACTCCCAGCCACCCACGCGCGCGAGGGACTGGGTGTAATCCAGCAGTGCTGCCCGGCGCTCGGCGTGCTCGTGGGCTCGCTTCGCGTCGGTGATGTCGCGAATGAGCCCGACCACACGCAGGATTCCCGGCACGTCGCCGGGGATCGCGCGTCCGAGTTCGTGCCACCAGCGGATCTCACCTCGCCGGTCGCGCACGCGGTATTCGAGGGAGGTGGTCGTGCCTTGCCGTTCGAACCGCTCGCGGTGTGCTTGACGGAACGCCGCCTGATCTTCGAGGACGATGGCGTCGAACCAGCTCCTCGCTTCGGAGGGCAGCTCGCCTTCCTTGTAGCCGAGCAGCTCACAGAAGCGGGGCGAGTACAGCGTGACGATGTCGGGGTCGGCCGCGCTCTCCGGCGTGATCGCGGGAATCTCCCACGCGGCGTCTCCGGAGATCTCGAGCGCGAGCGAGGCATTCACCAGGCTCTGCTGGGTCTCAAGGGTGCTGCTCATGCTGATTCCTCGCGCCTCTCCGCGCCCCATGGGCGAGTGCTCTCCGAGCCGACATTTCAGGGTCCGGAGAGATCCGGAGCCGAAGCCTCCAGGAGCCACAGACCCCCGGCTGATACAATGAAATGGAGCACAGGAAGCCGACGAGCGTGTTCCATTTCGTACTTAATGGTGTTCGAGGTTACGGCGGAGCGCGATGTCATCGAACGAACTCGCCTGGAAACCACGCGTCGGGTGGCGAAGCGAACGCTCCCCGATGAGCGCCAGATCACCAGGTATTCTGATCTGGTAACCATTGCCACACGAAGCGCTGCAATCACCTGCCTGGCTCACATCCACGTGACCTTCAGCCTCGCGTGGAGGTGGTTGGTGACGAAGCATGTGGCTGCGCGAGGAGCATTCACGGGCGCGACGTACGCTCGACGTCGCCCGAAGCCCGCCGATGCGAGCCAGGAAGGGACGCTCCCAGCGTACGCAGACTGGCCTGCAGCGCCTCTTGCAGGTTCCGGTAGGTGAGGAAGCCCGTCATGTCGATCCCGAGAGAGGTCATGCTCTGGGCGACGGGTGGCGTCAGACCGCAAAACAACGCTTTCGCACCGATCAGATCGGCGGCGCGAGCGATGCAAAAGAGCTGATCGGCCGTCGTGCTGTCGACGGTGTCGACGCCGGTGAGATCGAGGATGGCGAAGCGGGCACCGACGCGGACGATCTCGTCGAGGAGCCGAACCATGATCTGGGCAGCGCGACTGGCGTCGATGTTGCCGATGAGGGGCAGCGTGATGATCCCGTTCCAGAGCTGGATGATGGGGGTCGATAGGTCGAGGATGGCGCGCTGCTGGCGGGTGATGAGCGCGAGCTGACTGCGGAGCGCCTCCTCGCGCCGCTTGGCCTCGGAAATGTCACGGAAGCAGCCATAGACGCGGACGACCTTGCCGTCCTCGTAGTGAGGGCACCCGGTCGCCTGCACGCTGACGCGATTGCCCTTGGCCGTGATGATGTCGAGCTGGACCTCGCACGGCTCTCCTTGATGCCAGCGATGGGCCGCATCGACGATCGAGGGGATGTGCTCCGGTGCGTAGAAGTTGATCGCCTTCTCGACGGTCGGCTCGTAGTCGAGAGGCACCTCGTGGATGCGGTAGGTCTCCTCGAGCCACGAGAGCTTGTCGTTGACGATGTCGAACTCCCAGCCGCCCACGCGCGCGAGTGACTGCGTGTGCGCCAGCAGAGCTGTCCGGCGGACGGCGAGCTCGTCGGCTTCCTTGGCTTCGGTGATGTCGCGAACGAGCCCGAACACGCGCAGGATGCCGGGCATTTCACCGGGCACTGCGCGCCCAGTCTCGCGCCACCAGCGGACCTCACCCTGCCGGTTGCGCACCCGGTACTCGGTGGCGATGGTCGTGCCTTGCTGCTCGATTCGAGCACGGTGGGCCTGCCTGAAGGTCGTTTGATCTTCGAGAAGGACGGCATCGATCCAGCTCTTCGCTTCCGTGGGCAGCTCGCTCTCCTTGTAGCCGAGCAGCTCGCAAAAGCGGGGCGAGTACAGCGTGACGGTGTCGGGGTCGGCCGCGCTCTCGGGCGCCAGCATGGGGATCTCCCACGCTGCGTCGCCAGAGATTTCGAGCACGAGCGAGGTGCTCGAAAGGCGCTGCTTCTGCTGGGTCTCAGGCGGTCTGCTCATGCTGATTCTCCGCGCTCTCCTTCGTTCCGTTGACCGCGATTCTCCGAATCGATACGTCGGCGCTGGGAGAGAGTCCGGAGCTGGACCGACAGAAGGTACGGAACTTCTGCTGATATAACGAAGCGAGATGCTTGAAGCCGTTGGACGAATGCGATTTCGGTCGTAATGGTGCTGAAGGCCACGAGGGCGGACATCGGCGAGCGAGCTCGCCTGAAGAATCACGGCGGTGGCAAAGCGAGCCCTTGTGGTGAGCGCCAGAACACCAGGCGTTCCACGGGAGTGACCATTGCCACAGGAACCAACGCAATCACCTGACCGCTCCCCACCGTCGACGCCCCGAGCTGCGTGCCGGGAGATCGTGGAGGCCGTGAGGCGTTACGATGGGCCCATCATTCCCGGGCGCGACGCGCGTTCGACGCCTCCTGGAGCACACGGCGAGGTGAGGTCGGGACGAGCGCGCCGCGCGTACGCAGGCAGGCCTGCAGTGCCTCTTGCAGGTTCCGGTAGGTGACGAAGCCGGCCATGTCGAGCCCGAGCGCGGTCATGCTCTGGGCGACTGGCGGCGTCAGGCCGCAGAACAGCGCCCTGGCCCCGAGGAGGTCGACGGCGCGGGTGATGCGGAAGAGCTGATCGGCCGTCATGGTGTCGACGGTGTCGACGCCGGTGAGATCGAGGATGGCGAAGCGGGCACCGACGCGGACGACCTCGTCGAGGAGCCGATCCATGATCTGAGCAGCTCGGTCCGGGTCGATGCTGCCGATCAGGGGCAAGGTGATGATGTCGTCCCAGAGCTGGATGATGGGCGTCGACAGATCCAGGATGGCGCGCTGCTGGCGGGTGATGAGCGCGAGCTGTCGGCGAAGTTCGGCTTCGCGCCGCTTGGTCTCGGTGATGTCACGAAAGCAACCGTACATGCGGACGACCTTGCCGCCCTCGAAGTGAGGTCTGCCGGTGGCATGCACGCTGACGCGGTTGCCCTTGGCCGTGATGATGTCGAGCTCGACGGCGTAAGGCTCTCCGCGCATGCACCCCTCGACGGCAGCGGTGATGGTGGCCTGATGCTCGGGCGCGTAGAAGTTGATGCCTTCCTCCACGTCCACCTTCGTGCCGATCGGTAGCTCGTGGATCCGGTAGGTCTCGTCGAGCCACGCGTCCTTGCTGGTATCTTCGAGGTCGACCTCCCACCCGCCCACGCGCTCGATGGCCTGGGTATACTCGAGCAGCTGGAGGCGCCGATCGAGCCGCTCCCGCTCCTGCTTGGCCTCGGTGATGTCACGGACGACGCCGATCATGCGGAGCGTCCCGGGACGATCCCCTGGCTGGACGCGCCCGACCTCTTGCCACCACCGCACCTCGCGCTGTCGGGTGTGCACGCGGTACTCGACGGACGTGCTGTTCCCTTGCCTGGAGAAGCGCCTCTCGCGGGCGTCCTGGACTCGCTCACGATCCTCCGGAAGGATGGCGTCGGACCAGCTCTCCGTCACAGGCCGCAGCTCGACGTCGGTGCCGCCGAGCAGCTCGCAGAAGCGTGGTGAGTACCACGCGGCGAGCGCCGGATCGGTCAGGCTCTCCCGGGTCACCGTGGGCAGCTCCCATGCTCCATCGCCCGATGCGTCGAGTGCGAGGGCCGCTCTGGTCACCCTTTGCTGGATCTCCTGGTCATTGCCCATACTCTTCCTCCGCTCCTCCACGCGCTGCGCCGAGCCACCAGCTGAATGGTGCTCCTCGCCGTCTCGAGTCCAGTCGACACCAGACCGAACTTTCACCAGACCACGACGGCGGTGTGGCTGGTAGATGAGATGGTGGGAGGGGAGACGATCGAGATTGGACGGGTCGGGACGATGGCGACCATCCTCACGAGCCTGCGCGGGCTCGTCGTATTCCTGAGCCCGGGGAGTGTCGGGCGTCGGAGCGAACCCTATCGCTGCGCATTAGACGTCGAAGCCGTCGAAGCCGTCACCGAAGCCGGCATCGAAATCACCACCCCCATCGGTGTCCATGGCCACGTCGGCGTCCTGAGATCCTGCATCGCTGAATTCGTCGTTTCCAGCGTCGGCGACCCCTTCCGCCATCATGCCTCCGAAGAGGGAATGGGCAATGGAGCTGCCGATGAAGCTGCCGGCGATCGTGGCGAAAAGCGTGCCACCTAGACCTGTACCCGATGCGAGCGCTCCCGGGGCATGGCCCCCGAACGTCCGCTCCATGAAGCCCGGTCGCTGAAGCTCTGCGCGGGTGGCCGCTCGGGCGAGCGCTTGTGGGTCGTCGCTCGCCGGGCGTTCGACGAGCGAGACCCCCTGGCTCATCTGTTCGAGGACTTGCTTCCGCTGGTCAGGGGAGAGCCGAGCGAACGCCTCCGTGTGCGCCTCTTCGATGGCATCGGGAGGGGCAGTGCGCAGGAGGTAGCGGTAACGCTCGACGGCCTGAGCGTCAGGGTCACGTGGCGGCGCTGTGGATGACGAAGGTGACCGCGCAGGATCGAACCGAGACGCCTCGGGTTCGGTTCCAAAGAGTTTGTCGAGGATCCCCATGGGTTCGTCTCCTCCGTGGGCCAGGGGTGAGGGAGATGGGAGGGGTCTCTCGATGAGCCCTCCTCTGACCTCTTCGATGATGGAAGCTGCAGCGGCGCTCGGGACGGGACGACGGGACGTCGGGCTGGTGGCCGTGGCCGTTCAGCCGTCCGGCGGCGGCAGGGCGCCACGCATGTGCATGATGCGGAGGCGCTCGGTCGCACCGGCTTCGAGGAGCATGTCCGTGAGGTCCTGCTGTTCCGAGACGAGCTGCATGTAGGGGCTCTCCGGGTGCTCATGAGGCCGGATCGCTTCGAGCAAGGGGAGGGCGAGCGCCGGGGTGGCCACACGAAAGGGGAAGGCGCCAGGGAAGTGCGGGTCGTAGGCGGCGAAGGCCCGCGGCGGGGCATCTGGAGGCGTGATGGCGTGCAGAGACAGCAGCGCGGTGTCGGGTTTGCGCCGGAGGTCGTCGAGCTGGCCCGACGGCAGGGCAAAGGCGGCCTCGATGACGCTGTCGTCAGCGGGTGAGACCGGCCGGACGAGGCAGCGCTCGCTGGGGCGGGGGAGCCGGAGAAGGAGGTCCCAACCGAAGCGGAATGCTGCGGAGAGATAGACTTGCGAGAAGCCGAGCGACTCGTAGAGACGGACCGCGGGTCTGTTGTCGGGCTTCACGTTCAAGCACCACTGTGAGCACCCGGCGGCGAGGAGCCGGGTGGCGAGGTGGCCCATGGCGACGCGACCCAGGCCGCGGCCGCGGTGTGCAGGATCCACCACGAGGTGGCGCACGTAGGCCGTCCCCGAGAGCACTTGAATGTAGGCGTATGCGACCACGTCGGCCGAGGTGTCCTCGAAGAGGAAGGTGCCGGCCGCCATGGTTTCGGTCCAGCGCTCCGGAGATGGGATGGGATCCCCCGTCCCGAGCTCGGGGAAGAGGCGTGCGAAATGCGGGTGATCGGCAGGGGTCGCAGGGCGCGCCGTCAAAGGTGGGCTTCGCATCCGGCGAGTGTACTCACCCTGGTTGCCGGCGATCCTCCGTGGGCGACGTGGCATGGTAAGGTCCTGGCCGATGCTTGACCGCGTGTTCGCGATTGCCCTCAACACGTACCGGGAGTCGCTCCGGGCCCGTATCCTCATCGGGCTCACGGTGGTCGCCTTTGCCGTCGCGTTCTACTCGATCATCGTCGGCGCGTTCACGTTGAGGCAGAGCGCGAGGGTGGTGAGCGATCTGGGGGTCGCGTCGATCTCTCTCTTCGGCCTCGCAGTGGCGATCATCATCGGTGCGACCTCGTTGCAGCGGGAACTGGAGCAGAAGACGCTCTTCCCGATCCTGGCGCGGCCCATCCGGCGGGGTGAATATCTCATCGGAAAGTACCTGGGCACGCTGCTCACGATCGCGGTGTTCGTCTTCGCCGACACCGGGCTGCTGTTGCTGATCACCGCCGGGATCGGGGGGCGCTCACTCGAACTCACGATCGGCGTCGGGGTGGCGATCGTGGTGGCGCTGGCGGTCGGGGCGTGGCGCGTTCCGTCGCTCCGTACGTACGGGTTCATTCCGTGGTCGATCGTCCTGCTCGTCGTGGGCATCGCGCTCGCTGGTGTCGCGCCCGTGGAGCGCAGGGTGCTGCTCGTCGGGGGGGCGCTCGCGCTGCTGGAGGTCGGGATCGTGGCGGCCTGGGCGACGTTCTTCTCCTCGTTCTCCACGCCGTTCCTCTCGGCGCTGTTCACGGTCGGCATGCTGGTCATCGGTCGGAACGCTGACAACTTGATGAGGTTGCCGAAGAAGTTCTTTCCGGCGTTCCTGGTGGACGGCGGAAAGCTGCTGTCGAAGTTGGTCCCCAACCTGCAAATCTACGTACCGGCGCGGCCCCTGCTCACGGGTGAGGTGTCGGACGTCAATCTGGGGATGTATCTGGGGTGGGCGGGGGTGAACGCGGTGGCCTGGGGGGTGGGTTTGCTGGCCGTGTCGGCGTTCATCTTCCGGAGGCGCGACTTTTTGTGACGGACGGTGGCGTGGACGCTGGCGCGCGTCGGTCGCGGCGTCGGCTCGGGGCTGTGCTGGGGGCGCTCTGGACCGTCACGGTGGTGGGCTCGTTGCTCGCGGCGGTGACGGGCTGGGTGGTCTTCTCGGGAGAGCGGGAGATCGGCGAGAGCAACGAGGCGCTGCTGCAGGGGGATGCGTATGCGGCCACGGTGCACGCTCGGCGTGCGGCGGGCTGGTACGCTCCTGGCGCGCCCCACGTGCGGGTGGCGTACATGCGCCTGATCGCGCTGGCGACGACCGCGGAGGGGCTGGGGAACGCGGAGATTGCGCTCCTCGCCTGGCGAGGCGTGCGGACGGCCGCGCTGGAGACGCGGTGGTTGAAGACGCCCCACGAGGACGATCTGGCGCGTGCCAACGCCGCGATCGCGCGGCTGTCGGCGAATTTGCCTCGACCTCCAGGGACGCGCGCCGAGCCGAACGCGGTGGTGGAGCGGGAGCACCTGGCCGTGCTGTCGAAGGACGAAGCGCCGCGGGCAGGGTGGGTGCTGGTGCTGGTGCTGGGGTTCGTGGGCTGGGTCGGCGGCGCGATCTGGGCGCTGCGACAGGGATCACGCGCGGGAGGGCTCGGGTGGAAGGGCACGGCGCCGGGCATCGCGCTGTGCGTCGCCGGGATCGCGGCGTGGCTGCTCGCGATCTGGCAGGCCTGAGCGGCGCTGCCACGTCCGCGCCCGCGCGCAGGGAGGCTTTCAGCGGGGCGTGCGGCGGGCCATCTCGCAGATGCCAGCGCGAAGGGGATCTCGGGGAAGCTCGGGGGCGAGCTTTTCTTCACAGGCGACCTTGGCGTCGAGCGGGTCGAGGGCGATGCCGTTCGCGTAGGCACGGTCGGCTTCGGGGCCGTCACCTCCGTGGAGCAGGCCGTGGAGCGTCCACCAGCGAGCGACCCGGTTGTGGACGTCCTCGACCTTCTCGACGAGTGGGAGCGCGCTGCCTCGCTCCCCCGCGGCGAGGAGGGCGGCGGTCAGGCCGCTGCGGGCCAGGGCTTCGTGGGGGGCGAGGGTCTGGGCGCGGGCGAGCTGGGTGGCCGCGGCGGTGTGGTGGCCCCGGGCGTCGAGGAGATCTCCGAGGCGGAGCCGCTTGGCCACCTCCTTGCGGTTCGGCACGTCGCCCCAGGGCAGCAGCTCCTGGGGGACGTCACGCCGTGTGGTCGAAAGCCAGCTGCGCCACCGCTTGTCCCAGCCAGCGAGATCGGTCCCCGAGACGGCCGCGATGGCGCGGTCGACGTCCCCTGGCTCGGTGGCCTCCTTGAGGCGGACGAGGAGCTGCGGCAGCGCTTCGTCGCCGTTCTCGTTGGCCCAGTAGCGGATGAAGCTCGCCACCTCGGCGAAGGCGACGGAGGCCTCCTCGGCGGTGGGGAGCATGGCGATGGAAGGTCCGAGCTTGTCGAGAGGCCGCCCGAGCCCCTTCTCCAGGCCGAGGAGGGCCACGGCGTCGACCGGGGGGATGTCGTCGAACGGATCGGGCTCGCGCCAGCGCACCTCCTCCCGCTTGGCCACCCCTTCCTGGAGCCAGAGGGGGGCGTTGTCGCGCGTGCCGCGCGAGAGCGCGAGGTGGGTCATCTCGTGGGCAAGGGTGTCGAGCCAGCCGTACCCTCGGGTGGTGGCGCGGGGCGAGATCATGATCACCCGACCCCATTTGGCGACGGCGACGGTCCCGGTGGTCTGGGCGGCTTCGAGGGGCAAGCCCGTGTGCGCCGCGAGCGTGTGCTGATCACGAACGAGATCGATGCGAAGGGGGCGCGGCAGCTCCACGCCGAGATCCTTCGCGAGCACGGCGCGGACGCGATCCGCGACGTCGGCGATGAGTGGGACGAAGCCGCGGTCGTCGTCGTCCTGGAGGCGCACCCACACGCCGCGCTCCTGGTCTTCGACGACGACGGTGGCCGCGGTGCCGCGGGCACAGCCGCGGGCGATGTCACCGAGCGCAGCTCCTTCGCGCGTGGCCGCGAGATCGGAGCGGGCGAGGAGGGCGGCTGCGCCGTCGCAGTCGGCGTCGTAGATGAGGAGCCGCGCTTGCTCGAGCGTCAGGGCGGGATCCGAGGGATCGGCGCCGTCGAGGATCGCGCGCGCCGCGCCGAGCTCCATCTCGAGGATGGCTTCGCGGGCGCGCGTGGCGCGATCGAAATCGCCGAGAGGCAGGCGCCCGGAGGCTGTGCTCGACGCCAGGACCATCGCCGTCAGCGCCAGGGTCGCCGGCCTCGTTCGTCGTGTGGACTTCATTTCAGCAGCCCTTCTGCGTAGCGCCGTACCGCCTCTTTGAGCCTGGGATCGCCAGCCTTGCCCAGCCCCTCCATCACCCGCCGCCGGAACTCTTGCGGTGTCTGGTGCTTGTCCTTGCCGGGCACATCCGCTTTGCGCGCCATGCGCTGGCTCTCCGATGCGTTGTTCGGGCTCTCGTTCTGCCCCTCGTCCTGGGGCTCCTGCGACATCTCGAGGAGTCGCTGGGCTTCCCGCTGCCGCTGCAGGCCCCGCTCCCCGTTGCCTTCGCGAAGGAGCTGCTCGGCCTCGCGCATCGTCTGCTCGGCCTCACCGAGGCGCTCGATCATCTCGTCCGGCATGCTGCTGTCCCCCTGCTCGCCCTTTCGCTGCAGCTCGCGCGCGCGTTCGGCGAGTTCTCGTTCCCGCTGTCCGGCGCGTTCCAGTGCCTCCTTTGCGCCCTCGGACTGCATCTGTCGCAGCCGCTGGAGGGCCTCCTCGGCCCAGGAGAGCTCTTGCTGCAGCGTGCCTGCGGCGCGGCCGGCTTCGTGACCAGCGCGCTCCTCCGAGAGCCTCCCGCCGGCCTCCTGACCCCGCCGCTGCGCGTCTTTCAGCGCCTCCACAGCCTGCTTTCCGCTCTCCAGGGCCTGGCTCAGATCGCCCTGTTCGAGCGAGCCGGCCATGGACTCGGCCTGCTCTCGTCCACTCGTGGCGGCGCCCTCTGCCGTGTCGCCTGGTGCGTCGGATCTCGGGAGCTGGCGTACGGCCTCGCGGATCGTCTCCCCGTGACGCCGCGCCTCCTCGCGCAAGGCGCGCAGCTCCTCGGGAGAGGTGGCGCGCTCCAGCGACTCTTCCACGGCGCCCATCTCGGCCGCATGATCGCGCGCGAGTTCCTCGAGTTCCCGGGCCATCTGAGCCGCCTCTTCGTCGGCCTCCGAGGCCTCGCCTGGCTGGGGCGGCCCTTGTCCTCCTGCCTCGACCCCACCGTGGCCGTGGCCATCGCCGATGCCGGCTCCGCCACCTCCCATGAAGCTCGGATCCGGCTTGCGCAGGCGCGCGGCCAGGTCCCGAGCGGCGAGCTCCGCGTGCATCCAGTCCTCTGCGAGCCGGGCCCGGTCGATGCGGCGCAGATCGTTCGCCACGAGTTCGCCGAGGTCGAGACCGAGTTCGCCGAGGCGAAGGAGCTGCTTGCTGCCGCCATCGAGGACCAGGACCGCTGCGTCGAGGCGGACCGTCCCGGCGGAACGATCCCCCCCACGAATGGCCGTCGAGGCGCTCGCAGCTTCGTCGGCCACCTCGGCGAGCCGTCGGGCGACGATCTGGGTGTCGCGAGCGCCCAGGCCGCGCACGCCAGCGTCGAACGCCAGGAGGACGCCCTCGGTCTCGGTGAGCAAGGCCTCGTGCGTTTCGCGAGAGGGCTTGCGCCGTTCGGCGTCGAGCGCCTTGGCGAGTCGGGTGAGCTGGCCGCGGACGAGCGTGGCGGCGCGGCCTCGTATCTTCAGGCCCCCGTAATCGCCAGCGAGGACCTCGTTGATGAGTGCGACGGCCTTCTGTTGCGCGGCGCTCTCCTGTTCGAGATGTCGCGGCAGGTCCGACGCGCCCGGGGTGGACTTCGCGCCCGGGGCAGGTTGCGCCATGCGATCGGCCAGCAGGTCGACGAGCGCGTCGCGCGCCTTGAGGAGTGCCGCGTAGCGCAGCGCCTCGGGCTCGCCGACCTGAGGAGGGATGACGATCAGGGGCTCGCTTCGCCCCCATTTGGGTCCGGTGATCGGATCGTTGTCGCGGGCCTCGACGCGGACCTCGACGGGGACGTAGACGCGGCGAAAGAAGGCGTCGCGGCTGCGCAGCTCGTAGCCGCCGCGATCCGAGAGTGCGTCTCCCGCCGGGCGTGAGAGGACGCGGCGTTCCTCGCGGGTCCCGGCGCGCAGAACGAGGTTGACCTCGCGCAGGCCGTGATCGTCCGTGATCTCGTAGCGGAGAGGGATGTCGGGCTCGTCGAGGAGGCGGACGGTGCGGGGCGCGCCCTCCAGGAAGACGTGGGGCGCCTCGTCGGGGATGGAACCGACGCGCTGCTCGTCCGCCTGGGGGATGGACACGAAGCCGAACCGCGCTGCGATCGTCAGCGTCGACGAGTCGCCGAGCGTCCACCGCGCAACCACCCCGCCCGAGCCGTCATCGGTGAAGGGGACCTCGTCTCGTCCATCGGTGAGGATCAGGCGCCGGCCCAGATGCAGCGGTCGCCCATGGACTTCGAGGACGGTCCCTCGCGGCTGCAAGGTGGGCGAGAAGGGGTAGAGGGGCTCGCGGCCGCGGTGGAGATAGTCTGGCGGTGATGCGGTGACGGTGACCTCTTCGAGCCAGGGGAGTGGCAAGGGAGCGCGGCCTGCGCGGGCGACGAGGACATCGAGCCCCTCGATGATGCGCAAAGGTTCGATGGCCCCCGCAACGAGGCTCAGGGAGGCGAGGACGAGGCCGACCGTGGACCAGCGCGTGGCTGCGGCTGCAGCGCGTGCTCGGATGCGCTCTGCGGGGGTACGGGCGATCGAGCGATCGAGGTGAAGCTTTGCGAGGGCGGGGGAGCCGACGTTGGTGTCGACGGCGGCGCGTTCGGTGAGGCGCAGGGCCCGCAGGGTGGTGGCGGCGAGCGCTGGGTCGACGGCGCCGATGATCTGCCGGATGGTGCGGCGCGGATCCGCGCGGCGGCGCCAGAGGAGCACGGCGCGGAGGACGAGACCCACCACGAGAAGAACAAGGGCTGCGGCCGCCGCGAGGCGGGCTGGCTGCGTGCCCAGCCGCGCGAGGTGCGCGGCGCCGAGCAGGGTGGCGACGGCCAAGGCGGCGAGGGCCTGGCGTGTGGAGGGGCGAACCTCGGCATCCCAGAGCGCCCGGAGGCGGGCGAGGGCCAGGTGGGGTGCGTCATGGTTCATTCGGTAGGCAAGGGTAGCTGGCGCGTCGGTGGGATCCAGCGGAAGCGGCGGCGGAGCGGCGAAGCGGGCGCATGAGCGCGGAGCAGCGTGTCGGCACGCAGCGCACTCCGGTGGAGGTCTGCGGCCTTGTGCACTTGGTGCCAGGCGCGTTGCGCGTCGCGAGGCTTCATGGTCTCGTGCGATGGCGTGTGCGGGTGGCGCCTGCTGGAGAGGATCCTGGTGCTCGGGACGACAGCGCAGATCGGGTTCCTCTTCGGCGCCGTGATGGGCGTGACCGGGTGCGCCGCGCAGGGGAGCACGTGGGGCGGGGACGAGGGGCGAGGAGTCCCGCCCGAAGAAGAGACGTGGCGTCAGGTCGTGACGGCGTGCGGCGCGACTGCAGAGATGCCGGCGCCCCTGCGTGAACGGGTGACACCCGACGGCAGAATGCTTGCGCGGATCTCGTGGGCGAGGGGTCACGAGGGGAGCCGGTACGAGATTGCCTGCTTCGACCTGCCCGAGAGGCTCTCGGGGGAGCACCGCCCCGCGCTGGTCGCGCAGGTGGAGCAGTGGATCAGCGCGCGGCCTGGGAGTCGCCTCACGGAGCGACGGCGCGTTCGCGTGGGAAACGTCGAGGCCTCGGAGATCCGGCTGGCGTTTCCTGGAGAGCAGGCGGGGCAGTACTGGATCTTCGTGGAGGGGGAGCGGCGTCTGTTCGAGGTGAGTGTGGTGGGCCCGCAAGGGAAGGCGCATGCGGCGGGCGTCGAGCGGTTCTTTCGCTCGTTCCGGCTGCATGCGCGTGGCGCTGACGAGTAGGTCGGCGGTGCGTGCGCACGGGCGGTGCGTGTAAGCTCTGCGCGGATGCTCAAAGCCGTGCTTCACCGCAAGCTGCGCGTCACGCCGCTCGATCCCGAGACGACCCCCCCCTGCGACCTGCCAGAGCGTGAGGATCTGCTCACGTCTGCGGTCGCCGAGCGGATGGCGTACCTCAATCCGGACCTCGCCTGGGCGCTGTTGCGGGACGTCAGCGAGGTGCTGCATGGCGAGCCCCTCCCTCCGGTGCGTCCTCAGGGCCTGGTCGACTGGTCTTTCTGGCCCCGCTACGCGAGCCGCGGAGCATGCCGGAACGCGCGGTACGTGGAGCCTGATGTCGTCGTGTCGTGGGGGGAGCTGGTGCTGGTCATCGAGGTGAAGCACCGCGGGCAGCAGGACGCGGCTCAGTGGGTCGACCAGGTACACGCCCTGCGGGCCGTGCCGAACCTCGCGGCAGCGCCCCTCTGGTTGATGGCAGCGGGGGGGCTAGAGCCGTCGAAGGTGGGTCCTCAGCGCGATGCTTTCGTGAGCGCTCTGGGAGAGAGGGCGCCTGGCCTCCTGTTCCTCCACTGGAATCGCTTGAGCGAGGTGATCCACACGCGGCTGCAGACACCCTTGCCGCCGGCGACCGCGGTCATCCTGCGAGACATCCGGTCTGCGCTCGCTGCCTGGGGGTACCGACCTCGTCAGAGCTTCGCGTCGCTTCCGATGTTCGCGAACCGCCACCGCATCCACACGACCGCCGGAGCCCTGCAAGGATGGAGAGGCCGATGAGCACGCAGATCGAGGACCTTTCGTGCGCGCTGACCGATGTGCGCCGCGCCTACCGCCTGCTCCAGGTGTATCACCGCCGCTTGTGCGACTTGCTCCACGCGATCGACGAGACCCTCCGCGCGGAGGGGATGGAGTTCTCGCGCTGGGAGCCGAAAAACGTCGCCCGGCTCCCGAAAGCGACGAAGCCATTCTTCGGGCCCGACCGCTGGGCATGGGAGCTCACGCCGGCCTATCAGGTGGAGTGCATCTGGGATCTGGCGACGAAGGGACGAGCGAGGCGTGTCATCGTGGAGGCCATCGGGGACTCCGGATACAACCCGGTGGACGACGGAGAGCCCGATCCGGCGAGGTTCATGGACGAGAGCCAGGCGGCCACCGAGCTGCATCTCGGTCTGTGGTCGGCGCCGACGAAGCGGATCGACTGGGATGCCGCAAGAGCGGTGCTGGAGCGGATGCAGGGGTGGGATCAGGAAGGCGCTCAGACGCTGGTCGTCGGAGGCGTCGATGTCCGTTTCCAGCGGCTGCGCGTCGACCTCGCGCAGCTCGTCGATGTGCAGGCCGAGCACGAGAAGATCACCGGGCCGCTCGAGAGCTGGTTGCGCCAGGGCTGAGGCCTGCCGCTGCCCGGGACGAGTGTCCCTCAGACCTCTCGCAGGGCCGCGAGGGCCTCGGAATACTCGTCGATCAAGGGATGCGCCGGCAGGCGCTGGCACATGCGAGAGAGCGTCTCGAAGCGCTCGAGCTGCATGTCGCGCCCGCGCTTGAACATGGCCCATGGATCGCCGTGCTCCATCGCGCAGACGACGATGGACTGGAAGTTGTCGATCTTGTCCGCCAGGGTGATCGCTTGCGCTTCCCACGGCTTCGTCGGGAACGCCTCCAGGTAGCGGCGCTTGCGCTCCTCCCACGAAGCCGACTTGTCCTGCTCGGTCACCAGGTTCACGAGCGTCGCCACCCGCTCTCCGAAGCGCGCGGCGAGTTCCGCGATGGTCACGCCTTGATCCTCGATCACGTCGTGGAGGGCACCGGCCGCGATCACCTCGTCGTCGAACCCGTGCCTCGACAGCACCACGGCCACCCCGGCCAGGTGACTCACGTAAGGCACGTCGACGCCTGGGTATTTGCGCCGCTGGGTCTGGTGCCAGACGGCGGCCTGGTCGAGCGCTCGTTTCAGGAGGAGACCCATGGGGCTACTGTAGCCAGGCCTGCCGTGTTAGGCCCAGCGCCTTGACGCGCTCACCGCGTCGTAACGATCAGGGACGCACCCCGTGACCTCATCCGGCGTCACCCCGCCACCCAGCTCGACGTCGCCGCGACGTCTCGGCCTTTTCGACGTCGTCTGCATCGGCGTCAATGCGACGGTCGGTTCGGGCGTGTTCGCCCTCCCGGACGACATGCAGCGCGCGATGGGCGGGTGGTCTCCCCTCGCATATGTCCTGTGCGCGGCGCTCTTGCTCCCGGTCGCGCTCTGCTTCGCCGAGCTCGCCGGCCGATGCGACGAGACGGGCGGTTCCTACATCTACGCTCAGCGCGCGTTCGGTGATCGCATCGGCTACCTGGTCGGCTGGTTCTGCTGGACGGCGGCGTTCGTGAGCTGGGCGGCGAACACCACCCTGTTCGCCGAGCTGCTGGGCTTCCAGGGACTAGCCGGCAAGGCCTTCTGCGCGGCACTCATCGTCTTGCTCGGCGCCATCAACTACGTCGGCGTCAAACCAGGAGCGCGCGTCGTCAACGTGTTCGTGATCGGCAAGCTGGCGGCGATCTTCTGCTTCCTCGCCGGCGCGCTCTTCGCGCTCGACCCTTCGCGCCTGGGCGGGCCCTTGCCGCGCGGCTTCGCCGGTGTGGGCACGGGGGTCTACCTGGCGCTGTTTCCCCTCCAGGGCTTCGAGGTCACCCCGGTCCCGGCAGGAGAAGTCGAGGACCCCCGTCGCACCATCCCGCTCGCCACGGTGGGAGCGCTCCTCTTTTCCGCGCTGCTCTTCATCACCGTCCAGGCTGCCCTCGTCGCTTCGTATCCAGCGCTCGACCGGGTCTCGCAGAGCCCCCTCTCGGACGCCGCCGGGCATCTCGGGCCCCGCCTCGGTCTCATCGTTCTCGTGGGGAGCCTCGTGTCCATCGGGGGCTTCAACGCAGGCAGCGCCCTCGGTGCGCCACGCTTCGCTCAAGCCATTGCCAGGAGAGGTCTCCTGCCTGCGCCCATCGCCAGCATTCACCCTCGCTTCCACACTCCGCACATCGCCATCGCGCTCACCACGGCGCTCGCTGTGTGCCTGGCGTCGCTCTTCGATTACCGGCGCCTCGTGGGGATGTCGAACATCACCATCGTGGTGCAATACGCATGCACCTGCCTCGCTGTGGTGCGGCTTCGTCGCATCGCGCCGGTGAGCGATGCGGAAGCTTCCCGTCGCTGGGTGGTTCCAGGCGGGAACGTCATCCCCTGGGCAGGAGCCATCGGGTCGCTGGTCCTCCTCGCCGGGGCCGAGCTGAACGAGGCCGCCTTTGCGGCGGGGACCCTCGCGCTCGGCGCGCTGGTCGCCTGGGTGAGCACAAGGCGCCGCCCTAGCGCAGGCTAGGTTTCCCCCGATAGGCGAGCGCTCCGCTTTCGCGCAGGATTCCCGCCCCTCGGACAGCGTGTCCGAGCATGCGAGAGGCCTACGTCATGGATCGAGCCGAGATCTGGCCTGGTCAGCCTTACCCCCTCGGTGCCACCTGGGACGGCGCCGGTACCAACTTCGCGGTCTTCTCGGAGCAAGCCGAGCGGGTCGAGCTCTGCCTCTTCGACGAGGCAGGGAAAGAGACGCGGGTCACCCTGCCGGAGATGAGCGGCTACGTCTGGCATGGCTACATCCCGGACATCGGACCCGGCCAGCGGTACGGCTATCGGGTCCATGGCCCGTGGGATCCTGCCCGCGGGCTTCGTTGCAACGCCAGCAAGCTCTTGCTGGATCCCTACGCGAAGGCCATCACGGGCGCCGTCACCTGGAACGAGGCGCTGTTCTCGTATCGCTTCGGTCAGTCGGAGGAGGAGATCAACAGCATGGATAGCGCCCCCTACATGGTGCGGGGCGTCGTCATCAATCCCTTCTTCGACTGGCGAAACGACCGACCGCCGCGACGACCTGCGCACAAGACGGTCATCTACGAAGCCCACGTGAAGGGCATGACCGCCTTGCACCCGCGCATCCCGGAGCACCTGCGCGGTACGTACGCGGGCCTCGCCCATCCGGTCATGATCGATTACCTGCAGTGGCTCGGTGTGACGGCGATCGAGCTGATGCCCGTGCATCAGTTCATCCACGACCACTTCCTGACGGAGAAGGGGAAGAAGAACTACTGGGGGTACAACACCCTCGGCTACTTCGCCCCTCATTCCGAGTACGCCGCCAGTTCGAGCCCCGGGGATCTGGTGCGCGAGTTCAAGGCGATGGTGCGGACGTTCCACGAGGCTGGCATCGAGGTCATCATCGACGTCGTCTACAACCACACCGCCGAGGGCAATCACCAGGGCCCGACGCTCAGCTTCCGCGGGCTCGACAACCCGAGCTACTACCGTCTCGTCGCCGAGACCCCGGCGTTCTACATGGACTACACGGGGTGCGGGAACTCGCTCAACATGAAGCACCCCCACGTGCTCCAGCTCATCACCGACTCCCTGCGCTACTGGGTGCAGGAGATGCACGTCGACGGGTTTCGCTTCGATCTCGCCTCCACCTTGGCGAGAGAGCTTCACAACGTGGATCGTCTCTCCTCCTTCCTGAACCTGCTCCACCAGGATCCGGTGCTCAGCCAGGTGAAACTCATCGCCGAGCCGTGGGACGTCGGCGAAGGCGGCTATCAGGTCGGCAATTTCCCCGCCCTGTGGGCAGAGTGGAACGGCAAATTCAGGGATACGGCGCGCGACTTCTGGCGCGGGAAGTACGCAACGCTGCCCGAGTTCGCGAATCGCTTCACGGGAAGCTCCGATCTCTATGGCTCCACCGGTCGGCGACCGTTCGCCAGCGTCAACTTCGTCACCGCACACGACGGCTTCACGCTGCGCGATCTGGTCTCGTACAACGAGAAGCACAACGAATCGAACGGGATGGACAGCACCGACGGGGAGAACCACAACCGCTCATGGAATTGCGGTGTGGAAGGGGATACGGACGATCCGGCCGTCCTCGCCTTGCGCAGGCGACAGCAGCGCAACCTCCTCGTCACCCTGTTCCTCTCTCAGGGCATCCCGATGCTCCTCGCCGGCGATGAGCTGGGGCGCACCCAGAAGGGCAACAACAACGGCTTCTGCCATGACGACGAGCTGACGTGGGTTCACTGGGAGGACGCGGACGATGGCCTGCTCGCGTTCACGCAGAAGCTGATCGCCTTCCAGTATGCTCACCCCGCGTTCAGGAGGCGCCGCTGGTTCGAAGGCCGCTCCGTCCGCGGCGCTGGCCTGACGGACATCGGCTGGTTCCGGCCGGATGGGCAGGAAATGAACGACGCGGACTGGAGCACATGGTTCGCGCGGTCGATGGGCGTCTTCATCCACGGCGAGGGCATCCCCAGCCTCGACCCCTATGGGCGCCGCGTCATCGACGACAGCTTCTACCTGATCTTCAACGCCCACGGCGAGTCGCTCGATCTGCGGATGCCCGAGGTGCTGGGCGACGGGTGGGATCTGATCCTCGATACGGCAGCAGAACCGAGCTGGCTCGAGGCCCCGCATCGCGTCGAGGCGAACATCACCGCGCAGGGGCGCAGCGTGGTCCTCTTGCGCAAGCCACGGCACGAAGAAGAGCGGGGGCTCTGGAGCTGGCCGAGCCAGATGCTCAAGCGACGTGTCTGACGGCGGTTTCGCCGTGCTGGCGAGCGATCGCGGCGCCTCGTCCGAGCGGGTTCGTCCGGGCGGGGACGGGCCCTTCCCTGGAGCTGTCCGCTGAGGGTTGCGTTGCTGTTAGCATGGGTCCGATGGTGCGAAGGCGGCAGGTCCTGACCAGCCTCGCGGCGCTTGCATGGACGGGGTGCCGAGGTGGCTCCTCTCGGGCTGACGATCGCACGATCGAGGTCGATACCCGCTGGCGAGAGCTTCGTTTCGAGGCTGGCGCCGCGAACGGCGAGGCGCAACGTGCGCTGCTGCTGGTGCCCGACGGCGCCCCGCGACGGCCGGTGCTCGTCGCGCTCCACGGGCGTGGTGAGGCGGTGCGCGGCCTCGACGCGGGGGCGCGTGGCTGGCGTGATGACTACCACCTGGACCGGCTCTTGCGACGGTTGCAGGCACCACCCCTCACGTCGGACGATCTCGGAGGGCTCGTCGCGCCAGAGCGCCTGATCCAGATGAACGCCTCACTCCAGAGGGCACCGTTCGAGGGCATGGTGATCGTCACGCCGTACACGCCGGACAACCGGGATCGGAGCCTTGCAGCTTCGCGCGGGTTCGCGCGGTTCCTCGTGGAGCAGCTGCTGCCGCGCGTGCGGACGGAGACTGGCAATGGGATGGGTCGACAGGCGACGGGCATCGATGGGGTCAGCCTGGGAGGGCGTCTCGCCTTGCAGGTCGGGCTCTCGCATCCCGAAATGTTCGGCGCGGTGGCAGCGCTGCAGCCTGCGCTTCAGCTGGGCGAGGCTGTGGCGTTCGCCGATCTGGCTCACGCGGCCGTGCAGAAGGCGCCGCTCGCGTTGCGCCTTGTCTCCAGCGAGAGAGACCCGTTCTTGCCCGCGGTTCGTGCCTTGAGCGAGAAGCTCGACGAGCGCGGCGTGGCCCATGAGTTCCACGTGACGCCCGGGCCCCACGACTACGCCTGGAACCGGGGGCCGGGGGGAGCAGAGATGGCACTCTGGCACGAGCGCGTGCAGCGTGGGCTGCCGCCACCCTGAGCTGCGCCAGGCTTCCTGGTCCGCTGTATGCGGGAGGTCTCGAGACGAACTCGGGCGCACTCACCTGGCGAGCCAGCCGACGCCGGCCAGCAGAGGGTGGCTCGTGAGCGTGTCTCGGGCTGGTGGCTCGAAGGCCAGCTCGGTCCGGTGAAATTCGGCGCGTGAGAGTGAGGGAGAGAAGGGCCGACCTGAGGGTCGGCCGGAGATCACAGGCGCTGCGAGTAGAACTCGATGATGAGCTGGACCTCGATCGCGAACGGAACGCTCGTCTCGTCGGGGAGAGAGGCCACGCGCGCCGATCGGGTGTCCTTGTCGACCGTCAGCCAGGTCGGAGCTTCCAGGTCCTTGCGGGCCAGGCCGGTCTCGACCGTCTGATGGGTGCGGCTCTTCTCGCGCAGGCTCACCGTCTGGCCGGCGCGGAGCCGGTAGGAGGCGATGTCCACGCGCTTGCCGTCGACGAGCACGTGACCGTGGGTCACGAGCTGCCGCGCGGCGGGGATCGTCCGCGCGAAGCCCGCCCGGAAGACCACGTTGTCGAGGCGGCGCTCGAGCAGCTCGATGAGCTTCGCGCCCGCGGCGATGTCGCTTCCGCGTGCCTCGATCATGAGGTTACGGAGCTGCCTGTCGGTCAGGCCATAGTTCAGGCGGAGCTTTTGCTTCTCGCGGAGGCGCAGGGCGTACTCGCTGAGCTTCTTGCGAGCCTGCCCGTGCTGGCCGGGAGGATAGGGACGACGCTCGGTCTTCTTCGCCGACAGGCCAGGAAGCTCGGTCCCGAGCGCGCGCATGATCTTGACGCGAGGTCCAGTGTACCGGCTCATCCGCGGGCCCTCCCCATGGCGGTGTGCGCGCCGTGAGCGGCGGCCTTCCGAGCCTGCGGCGCCTCGGCGCCCGTGGTTGCAGACATGTTCATCGAGCTACGCTGTCCTTTCTCAATCTCTCTCTGCTGAGCGTCTTTCGTGCCGGTTGACGGAGGGTGGGACCCGAGGTGGGTGGACCAGATCGTGATCAGTCGTCGAAACATCCAGCCTGTGACCGTAGCCGCGGTACGCCGGTGGGCACCGCATAGCGCGAAACACGCCAGGGATGGCGGACTTTCAACCTGGATCCGCCTGCGACCCTCAAATCGACCCAGCGGAGTGATCCGTGGCCGACGGTTCGGGCGCCTCCAGGGATGGATTTCCCGGGAGGAGACCGACCGCGGGGCGGGCGAAGGTTAGGCGCAGGGCCACCAGGGAACAACTTTTCAGCCGGGTGGCGCGCGCCGCTCTGGTGGTGCTCACAGCCCCAGGCGCGCCAGGAGGGCTTGCACCCGGAGCGAGGCTTCGAGGCTGCCCGAGTCGTGGGCGTGATCCATGGCCGCGAACAGGTGAGTCTGCTCCAGATCGAGCCGCTCGGGGTGGCGCTCCAGGAGCTTCACGTAGTGATCGAAGTGGCGAGAAGGCGCGGCGCGGGTGCGCGCGGCGACGACGTGCTTCACGGTCGCGTGAAGGGCGATGCGGCCGGGCAGAGGCTCTTGCACCAGCCGGAGTCCCCGGATCTCCGAGAGAGCGGCCTCTTGTTCTCGCCCAGCGCGGGCGAGGGTCCCCAGGGACACTTCATCGATGTGATCGCCGCCCATGTGGCCGAGCACGGCCATCATCCGGCGAGCCGCGGGGGTCAGGTGGCCCCAGGACCAGGCCACCATCAGCTCCACCTCGGGCAGGTCGTCCTCGTGGGCGATCGCGCGCACGCGGTCGACGCCTCGGTCGAGGAGCCAGCCGCGGAGGGGGTCGACATCGACGACACCCCTCGTCACGGCGGCGTTCGCGATCTCGAGCGCGACCGGGTTCCAGCGGAGAAGCCGGGTGAGGGAAGTGACCGCGGGGAACGGACTCTGCCCCGAGGTGACGAGTGGCGGCGCGACGGGGAAGATGGTCACCCCGGCGATGAGGCAGCGGCGAGCGGTGATCACCCAGCTGATCGGCAGGCCGCGCAAGGCGTCGAGCAGCGCCGCCACGGCGCGGTCGTCCTCGTGGTTGTCGAGCACGATGAGCGCGCCTTCGAGGGCCTTCAGGCATCGCCGGAGGGCCGGAAGCGAGTGCGGATCGCCGGAGCGGAAGCGCAGGGCGAGCATGCCGATCAGCGTCCGCATGTCCCACGCCCCCACGCGGATCCAGTGGATCCCGCCCGGGAGGCTGGGCGCGAGCTGGTGACCGAGCGCGCAGGCGAGGGTGGTCTTGCCGCTCCCCCCCGCGCCGACCAGAGCGATCCGCGTCGGGTGGGCATGCGCGACGGCGGCGGTGAGCGTTTCGAGCTCGCGACGCCGACCTCGCAGCTCGGCGGGCGGAGGAGGAAAGACAGCGCGCGTCATCGGGGAAGAGGGTAGCACCGGGATGCTGCGCGTGAGCCGCCGGTGGGTAGCCCCGTCGACGGCGCCGGAGTAAGGCGCGGGCATGGAGAGCATCTTCCGGGATGGGCTGATGAAGGACCGCGTCGCCGTGATCACCGGCGGCGGTAGCGGGATCAACCAGCGGATCGCTGAGCGCTTCGCCGCCCAGGGGGCCCGCTGTGTGCTCGTGGGTCGCACGCAGGAGAAGCTCGATGCGGCGGCCCGAGGCATCGCCGAGGCGGGCGGCACTGCCGTGGGGTTCGCGGCCGACGTGCGGGACTATGCGGCGCTGGAAAAGATCATGCGCGAGACGCACGAGCGCTTCGGCGAGATCGACGTGGTGGTGTGTGGCGCCGCGGGGAACTTCCCCGCGCCGGCTGCCGCCATCTCCGCCAACGGGTTCAAGTCGGTCGTGGACATCGACCTGATGGGGACCTTCAACACCTGCCGGGCGGCCTTCGAGCACCTCCGGAAGCCGGGGGCATCGATCCTGAGCATCTCGGCGACGCAAGCCTTCTCGCCCACGCCGCTGCAGGCACACGTCTGCGCCGCGAAGAGTGGCGTGGACATGGTGACCCGCGTGCTGGCGATCGAGTGGGGCGCTTGCGGTGTGCGTCTCAACGCCATCGCGCCCGGACCCGTGGACGACACCGAGGGCATGCGCCGCCTCACGCCGACTCCGGAGATGAAGGAGAAGGTCATGCGGGCCGTCCCGATGGGTCGCTATGCGACCCGTGACGAGATCGCCGATGTGGCGCTGTTCCTGTGCAGCCCGGCAGCCGCTTACATCACAGGGGCCGTGATCGTGGTCGATGGCGGCATGTCCCTGCTCGGCTCCAGCGCGATGTTCAATGTGATGAGCTGAGCCAGCCCCGCCGGGCCGTCGCCGGATGGCGTGAGCCGGTGCCCCTCACGACCTCACAGCACGATCGTGCGGCGACCCGCCACGATGACCCGCCGCTCCAGGTGGGCCCGGACCGCTCGTGAGAGCACCACCCGCTCCACGTCCCTCCCGACGCGCGTCAGCTCCTCGGGGCCGAGCGCGTGTGTCACCCGGGCGACGTCTTGCTCGATGATCGGTCCCTGATCCAGATCCTGGGTCGCATAGTGCGCGGTCGCACCGATGAGCTTCACGCCACGCGCGTGGGCCTGGTGGTAGGGCTTGGCCCCCTGAAATGCGGGCAGGAAGCCGTGGTGGATGTTGATCACGGGTGGCGCCGCCTCGAGGAAGCCCGCCGTGAGGATCTGCATGTACCTGGCGAGGACGACCAGATCGACATGGTGCTGCGCGGCGAGCTCCAGGAGTCGACGCTCCTGATCCTGCTTGGTCTCGGGGGTGACGGGAAGACAGACGAAGGGGATGCGGAAGCTCTCGGCGACGGGCTCCAGCGTCGGGTGATTGGAGATGATGAGCGGGATCTCACAGTTCAGCTCACCCGCGCGTTGCCGCAGCACGAGATCGTACAGGCAGGCCGGGTCCTTGGTGACCAGGATGGCCACACGCTGGACGACATCGGTGTAGCGCACCGACCAGTCGGCGGAGATCGACGCCGAGAGTTCCCCGAAGGCCGTCTCGAGCGCGCCCCGCGTCGCCGAGCCGCGGAGCGCCTTGCTCGCTGCGGGGGTGGAGAGGCCGGCGAGGTCGACGACGAGGCGCATGAAGAAGCGCGCTCCGCCTTCGGCGTGAATGTCGGTGTGGTTGCTGGCGTCGATGATGTTGAGACCACCGGCGTAGAAGAAGCTCGCGAGTCGCGCGACGAGCCCGGGCTGGTCGGGCGCGGAGACGAGAAAAAGGGCGTGGACAGGCTGGCTCATCGGCGCACGCCCTAGCGCAGCGGTGGGCCGATGGCGAGGGGGCGACGTCGCGGTGCGCTCACGGCCAGCTCAGCCGGCCTCCACGAGGCACACCGCATCGCGTGGGAGACAGAGCGTGTAGCCCTGTCCTTTGCGCAAGCGCACGAGGCGCTGTAACAGCGCATCGCGATCGAGCCCACCGAGGGGGGAGAGACGATAGCTGCTGCCACTTCGTGCGATCAGCGAACGCAGCCTCTCCTCGTCGAGTGAACCCTCCTCCAGCAAGGCGCGCACCGCCTCGCGGATGGCCGTGATGAGCGCCGGAGCGGTCTCCCCTCCACCGACCGCATCCTGCAGTGCTGCGGCGGCGACCACCTGCGTGGGCGCCAGGGCGAGCATGGCGAATGCGCGGGCCGCAGCCGCAGGCAGGTCCAGATGCCGCCCATCGAACTGCACGGCGCAGGAGTCTCCGTCGCGCAGGATCATGAAGATGGGGGTCGCGTCCGTGCCTTCCGTCGCCGCGCCGTCGAGGGGTGAGGCCGCTGGTCTGACGATGGCGAAGAGGATCGCGCCGATCTGCACCCACGACCCATCGTTCAGGAGCGCGCGCACCCCGCGTGTGACCGGCACGCTGTCCACGAAGAGGCCACTCGAGACGGACAGGTTCTCGATCCGGAGGGGTGATCCCAGGAAGCGCGCATGACGACGCGAGATCGATGGATGGTCGAGCCGGATGTCGACACCTGGATCACGCCCCAGCACCGCGCCCTCGGGTACGTCGAGCGTATCTCCGGTGCGCACGCGGCCCCCGCCCACGACATGCTGCACGCACAACTGAACGAGCACTTCGATCCAGCGTCTAGCATCTGGATCGCTCGTGCTGCAAGGCAGGGAACAGCGCTGTGATTCAAGGAAAACGTCGTCCACGCGTGCTGGACGGAGCGATGTCACCGAACGGCGATCGTCTGCTGTGCGGCATTCCGTCGTCGGACGGAGATCGTTGATCCCGCGATACCTTGGGACCGCCCCCGGAACCCTTCGTGCTCCCGACGTGAACGTCACGGGGTGAGACGTGGACGGTATCCGATGACACGCGCGCCGAACGAGGAGCGGACGTCAGACGAGAAGCGTCACCTGCTCTTCGTGCACCTCGTCGCCACCCGACGCGTCCCCACGTTCGGCCTTCTTCAGGAGGCGCCAGATGTGCCGCCCGAGCACGTCGATCTCGGTCGAAGCGTACTGTTCGCCGCCGAAGCGCTGAATGTTCTGTGTCTGAAGCTTCAGGATGGCCGCGTCCTGCGCGAACACGCGCAGCCCGAGAGGCATCAGAAATGGCTTGAGCAGCCAACCGGGAAACAGCCGCACCCTGAAGCTGACCACCGCGTAGATGTGCGTCAGGAAATCGGAGACCGGTGTCATCGCCGCGCTCACCAGGAAGTGGTTCTCGGTGCCGATGCGGTACTCCACCTCGGCGATGGAAGGCAGGATGAACCGATCGAAGTGAGTCACCAGCCCCCCCGAGGGCGAGAGGATCCGCGCCACGAGCCCCGAAGGTCGAGGCTCCCCCACGTACTCTGCCACGACCCGGTCGCGTGACCGTTGCACGTTCGCCGTGATCTGGATCCCGCGTGTGTTCGAGCGGAACAGCCCCCGGTGAAGGAACTGTGTGTGCGGCACGTCGAGCGCGTTCTCCAGCGCTGCGTGCATCGTCGACTCGGACTCGACCCGTCGACGTACCGAGGTGTAGCCCTGCTCGCCGAGCTGGGGAAACCGGTAGGGAAGGGACGTTGGCTCTTCTCCGGGGGTCGAATAGACCCAGATGAAGCCGTCCTGTTCCACGGTGGCGAAGCTCGTCGCGTTCCGCGCTTTGCCTCCTGGCTCGCCGATCAAGGAAGGAACGAACCGGCAGGCCCCCCGTCCGTCGAAGCGCCACCCATGGTACACGCACTGCAATTGCCCCTCGACGACGTCTCCAATCGACAGCGGGACGTTGCGGTGCGGGCACCGATCCAGCAGGGCTCCTGGGCGCCCCTCGCCATCGCGGAACAGGACCAGTGGCGTCCCGAGTAGCATCCTTGGGACTGGTTTGCGCCCCAGCTCCGAGGCGTCGGCGACGATGAACCACTGGCCTGGCAGGCGTACCACCGATGCCCGCACCTTGGCCTGAGGCGGCGCGAGCAGCGCGCGGACCGGCACGAGCGGACCGGGATCGGCCTCCTCGCCCGGCGTCATCGACACGGTCTCGGGAGGCACCATCGCCGCAGAGCGTTACCCGTTTTCAGAGGGCTGACAAGCGGACCCGCTCGGCCTGGTCTCGAGTCAGCGCGTCCGGCGTTTCGTCGAGGGTCCACGTTGCCTCTTCGTGGCGCCTTTCGTTCTCGTGGCGATCTTCGCGAGAGCGCTGCTCCTGGCAGCGCTTCTTTGCGCGGCGCCCTTCTTTCTCGTGGGCCCCTTCTCGGGAGGACTGTTCTTCGTGACGCCCTTCCTGGTGGCGCTGACCGTCTTCGTGACGCCCTTCCTGGTGGCGCTGACCGTCTTCGTGACAGCCCTCTTCGTGGTGCTGGCCGTCTTCGTGGCACCCTTTTGGGTGGCGCTTTTCTTACGGGGCGTGACCACGGGGCCGCTCTCGAACCAACCGAACCGATCGAGCGACACCCCGCCGCGTTCGTCGATGGCCACTCCTTCCGCTTCGAGCAGGGCACGTTGGAGCGCGCCTCCCACGGGATCCTTGATGGAAATCGCTGCCCGCTGTCGTGAGCGACTACCGAGCACCCGCTGCCAGGGCACCCGGCCGCTCTCGCCCGACTCCCCCAGGGCTGACAGGGCGTGCCCGACATGGCGTGCCGCGCGAGGATGCCCGGCCATCGCCGCCACGGCCCCGTAGGTGCAGACGCGGCCCCGCGGAATGCGGCGGATGACTTCGTAGAACTCGGCCCACCACGAGACCGTCTCGGGGATCTTGGCTGCCTCTCTCCGCGGAGCGCGCATTCGGGGAATCATGGCCTCTCAGCCCAGCACCTTGCGCGCATTCCGCGAAGCCCGCAGTGCGTCGGGCGTCTCCTCGCCGGCGAGCAGCTCCTTGACCACCGAGGCCACGGCGCGTCGCGTGTACACGTGCACCTCGGCGAGCCGCAAGCTGATCTGGGCCTTCTCGGGCAGGTCCGCCTGGCCTCGCCGCGCCTTCAGCCGCGCGGTCAGAAAATCGGCGAGTTCCTTGTCGTCCAGCGCTTGTAGCGCCGACAGCGCGGCTTGACGGGTCGCGATCTCGGGGCGGGCTTCGACGAGCGCGACCAATGGCTCGAGCGCCACGGGGCCGAAGCGGCGGATCGCATCCATCATGATGCCGGGCTTGTACCCCTCCGCATAGGCCGAGAGCAGCTCGTCGAGTCCACGTACGTCGCCGAGGAGACCGAGCGCCTGCGCCGCGACCCGCGCGCTGTGCTCGTCCTCGGCACGTGACGCGAGCATCCGCACGAAGACTTCCACCATCTGGCTGTCGCCGAGCATGGCCAGCACATGGCATGCGTCGTCTCGCACCAGCGTGGAAGCATCGCTCCAGAACGCCTGCCGGATCGCCGGAATGGCCGTGGCGATGCCCAGATGCTCGAGCTGACGCAGCGCCTCCAGACGCTCCTCCCGCTTGGGCGCGGTGAGCAGCTCACGGCACAGATCCTCCACCTGCCGCTGCTCGTCGAGCTTCCTCCGCCGCACCGTCACGTCGGAGCCGACCTGGGCGACCTCGATGGCGTCCAGCGCTGCTCGCGCCAAGGCGCGCACCCCTCCATCACGCGACTCCCGGCTGATCTGGCGGAGCATGAGTTCTGCGTTTGCCGCGAACGTCGCCCGCTGTCGGTCCTTCACCGACGCGAGGCCCACCCCCTCGAGCACGCGCACCGCCGTGATCCTCGCCATGCGTGCGGTGGTCACGCTCAGTGCCTTGGCGGCGGCCTCGATGCCCTCCTCCGGGCGCGACGCGAAAGCCGCCATGACATGCGGTGCCGCGGCGCCATCCGCCCAGATGGGGAAAATGCTGGTCACCAGCGCTTCCGGCGGTAGCGCCTCGTAGTAGCGCGCGTAGTGGATCGCTGCCTGGTAGCGGTTGAGCGTCCCCTGGGCCCGACGACGGGTTACCTCGCCGGGCTCGAGCAGCTCTTCCGGGGGATGGACGTAGACTCCCGCGTAGGTCGGGACGGCCACGACGGTCGCCCGGTCTACGTGGGCGGCGGCCGTGAGGCGCACCAGGGCGATCTCCAGCACCTGGTAGAGCTTGATGAAGTCGTCGAGCCGCTCGCTGGGCTCAGGCTTCAGCGCCAGCGTGCGAAGCAGCGCCGCCTGCTTCGAGAGGCCCAGCTCCTCGAGCCGGAGCGCGAGCGGCTCCGTCCGGCGCGCCGTCAGACCCGAGAGGCCACCCAGAAAGAGATCGGCCAGCTCCTCGCGCACCTCTCCGAGTGCGATGGCGGCGCCGGAGATGCCCGCCGCGCGTGCGGCCACCACCCAGGCGGAGCCCTCGAGCGCCACCTTGCGCTCCCCGTCCGCATCCATCACCCCGCGTAGCTCCAGACCGAGTGGTCCTTCGATGATCGCCGCTGCTGGCCACAGCGTCGCCAGGGCCGCGTCGATCCCCATGTCGCCCACGAGCGCGCGCAGCTTGCCCGCGTGCAGCGCGCCAGCGAGCCGCTCCTCGAGCGCCTGATCTTCGGGCAGGTGCAGCGTGTTCCCCTGATCGTCCACCGCCTCCAGCCGGTTCCCACGGAACAGGAGCGCGTCCACCCGCAGCGCTACGGGCATCCGATCCGGCGCGAAGATGTCCTTCCGGTGCTCTTGCAGCGCGGCGAGGGCCGCGCCGGCTCCGGGCAGCGCCTTCTCCACCATGGCTGCATACACCGATGGATCGAGCAGCCGCCCGTCGCCCAGGTCGTCGAAATCGATGCGATGGGGCGCGAAGCCGGGGAAGGTCGTCCCCCGCGCGCCAGCCAGCAGGTACCCCGCGCGGCTCGGCTTGGGTTCGGTCCGCCTGGCAATCGCTGCGGGCAAGATCTGCTTCTCGCTGTGGTGCAGCCCCGAGGCGATGTCGAAGAACCGGCTCTCGCGGACCACGAATCCATCGCTCGTCGTCTTCGTGATGAAGGCGTACTCCACGAGCTGGAGGTCCCGGACGGGAACTCGATCCCCCTTCTGCCACGTCTTTCCGATCAGCTCTTCGACATGGCGATCCTCCAGGGGTTCACCCCCGAGGTGCTTCTCCAGCTTGCGCGCCGTGAGCAGCAGATCCGCGAGCAAGCCCGTGTACCTCCCTGGCATCACGGTGGCTCCCGAGGTGCGTGCCGCTCCGAGGAGCTGTCCCAGCTCGATGGTCCGCGCCGACAGCCTGCGCAGTCGGTTCTCCCGCAGCGTCTGTCCGAGGAGCTGCACCTGCTCCTCTCGCTCCTCCGACAACGACGCGACCCCGGCGACCCCGAGTTCACGGACCAGCGTCCCCACCTGCTCCACGCCAGCCCGCATGAGTTCCTGGGCGCTGACCTTGCCCTTCTTCACCTCGTTCCGCTTGGGCGCCCCCGGGCTCGCCGCGCCCGGAGATGCGCTTGCGCCTGTGCTCGCAGCGCTGCTCGCCACGGCCCCTGGGGCTGGACCGTTGCTCACCAGGAACGACTCCGGCGCGCGGGCCCAGGCCACCATCAGCGCCGCTCCGTGCTTGCAGAACCCTCCTCGACCACGCCCCCGCACCGCTGCGGGGCAGGAGCACTGCGCCTTGAAGGTGGGGATGGGCTTGTCCGCGTAGGTGATCATCACCTTGTAAGGCGAGGCGCCGGAGCCCTTGGCATCGCAGAAGAGCTTGGCCCTGTGGCGAGAGAGGTTCAGGAGCTGCCCCTTGTCGTACAGCTCGGCCCCCTTGCGCAGCTCCCCCGCGTCGGAGATCCAGCTCCGCAGCTCGCCTGTCCCGATCCGCTTCGCCTCCTCCAGCGTCTCCGTCATCACTTCGCCTCCTGCGCGACGAGCGTGCTCAGGTCCTGGCCTTTCATGACCCGCTCCATCACCCGCACGAGGAGCTTCGGCGTGCAACCGAAGCAAGGGATCCCCAGCGTGGTGAGCTTGCGGGCCATCTCGTGGTCGTACGAAGGGGTGCCGCTGTCGGTGAGCGCGAGCAAGCAGAGCACCTTCACCCGACTGTCGACGAGCTGCTGGAGCCGCCCCAGCAGCTCCGTCGCGTTGCCCCCCTCGTAGAGATCGGTGATCAGAATGAACAGCGTCTTGTCGGGTCGCTCGACGAAGTTCTGCTGCGCATAGGCCACGGCGCGGTTGATGTCCGTGCCCCCGCCGAGACGGGCGGTGAAGATCACCTCGACCGGGTCGACGAGCAGGTGCGTCACATCCACGACCTCGGTGTCGAAGAACAGGAGCCGCGTCTTCAGCACCTCGAGCGACGCGAAGATCGCGGCCATGATCGAGCTGTAGACGACGCTCTCTCCCATCGACGCCGACTGATCGACGACGACGGCCACGTCCCACTCGTGCCGCCTCTGCTGGTTCGCCCAGAAGTAGAGCCGCTCGGGGACCAGGCGCTTGCGCGCCGTGTCCCATCCCTTGAGGTTCTTCTGGATGGTGCGTTTCCAGTCGAGGTTGCGCATCACCCGCAGCGGGCTCGTCGTGTTCCGCCGCAGCGCACCGACCACGGTGGTGCGGATCTCGTTTTCGAGCGTCTTCCGGATCTCCTCGACCACCTCGCGCACGATCTGTCGCGCCGCTTCCCGTGCCCGATCCGGGATGAGTCCGCGCGCGCTCATCAGCGTGGCCACCAGCTCGACGTTTTTTTCGAGCAGCGGCAACGTCTCCGGCTCGAAGAGGAGCTGGGTCAGACCCTTCTTTTCGATCGCGTCCTTCTGCACCAGCGCCACCACCTCGTGGCTGAACAGCTCACGCACGGCGGCCAGCCACTTCGGGATGTACGGGCGTGACGCGCCGAGGCCGCCCTCCTTGGCCTCGTAGACGAACGACAGGGCCTGATCGAGATCGCCCAGACGTCCCGGTTCGAGCCCCACGCCACCGGCCTCCTCGGTCAGGCCCGTCAGTGCGAACCGGCTGCTCGTGCGCTCCGCCTCCGAGCCCAGCGCCAGCCGCCAGCGGAGCAGCGCCTGTCGGTCCTCCGGTGTCAGGTCGTCCGTGCTCATAGCAGGTCGTCCAGGTCGTCCATGGCTTTGGATAGATCCTCCCCCATCTCCTCGATCCGTTGCCTGTCTTGCTCCGCGAGGACGGCCTGCGCCGCCTGCGCGTGATCGGCGATGCGCCGTGCGGCGAGCACGTTCTCCAGCAGGTATCGTCGTTCCGTGGCGCCGAGCCGGGAGAAGGCGCGTCGCAGCACGGGCAGGCAGTCCCTGAAGCGCGCAGGATCGATCGCGGCGAGGAAGGCATCGAGCGCCTCCACCACCGGACGGCTCTTCACCATCACCAGCGCATTCACCTCCAGAAACCCATCCAGGAAAGCTGCCGCGGGGAGGGGTTCGCTGGCCCCGCCGAGGCGCAGACCCACGAGCGCTGCCACGTCGGTCTCGTCGATCTCCTGCGCGAGGTAGAGGAGCCCGCAGCACAGGCCCGAGCAAGAGGGGTTCACACCCAGGTCGTCGGTGATCTCCCGCGCCACCTCGAGCCACGCGCGCCCGTCGAGGTACGACTTGGAGAGCGCCAGCTCGTGGAGCGTACGCAGCGCCGACTTTGCCGGCGCCACGGCGTCGTCGTTGCCCATGCACCCACCACGCACCCGGAGCACGGCCCGATCGAAGCTCTTCTGTGCGAGCGGGAGCAGCACGTGGTCCCCGATCGAGGAGCGAGAGCGGGACGAGCCAAACGATGCCAGGTACGCCACTTTGCTCGCAGCCCGAGCGAGCGAGGGGAGGTCGTCATCATTTGCGGCCAGTCGATCGCACGCGCGCAGCGATGTGGAGACCGTCACCGGGCAGCTCGTGAGCACCGCGTCGAGCATCACGTCGGCCGCGTCGCCTGCGCCACCCGCCGCTGCCAGGCGCTCGTCGAGCCCGCGCGTCACCACCTGCTCGAGCGTGCTGCCGAGGACGATCTTCTCCACCAGCGCCACGTCGGTGGCCGGCGTCCACTGCACCTCCCACGCCTCGCTCACCTGGGCGAGGAAGGTCTGTGCATCGACGGTCGCGCCCTGCGGCGTGCGCCGCCCGCTGCCGCGCTGTGTCCCCAGGTAGCTCGCATACGGAATGTCGGCGATGCGCAGCCGATGCAGGAAGACGCTGGTACCGACCTCCGTCTCGTTGGTCAGCTTGAGGGTGAACGACTCCGGAGCGTCCGTCGCCGGCAAGCGGCGCTGGCCCACCTCGCGCCAGAACTCCTCCTGCAGCGAGGTCTTGCCAATCTGGCTCGCCACACGGCCGACGCTCCGCCCGATCACCGAGGGCCATAGGAAGCCATCGACGTGGGTCGCATCGCCACGGCAGAGCGTGGCGATGGTCGCTTCTCGCACCTCGTCGAGCCCTGGCCCAGCCTTGTCCCGGATCTCGGCGAGGCGCACCGCCAGCCGGTAGGCCTCGATGGTGTCCGAGAGCGACGCCATGAAACCCCGCAGCCGCAGATGCTCGGTGAACTCGACCAGCACCTCCAGGGTCGCTCGCTGGAAATCGCAGCCCGCGTCATGGGCGCGCTGGTAATAGCGCGGCGCGCGGTTGCCAGCCCCGTACCCGAGCTGCTCGGCGAGCCGCGGAAAGCTGTACGGGATCAGCGTCGCCGTCGCGGGGACGGGCGCTGGCAGCTCGTCCTCCAGCGCGAAGTCGACGTCACCGGCCACGAATGCCGCTGCGTGCGCCGCACCCACCACCACGGCGATACGCTCGGCGGGAAGATCCGGACCGATTCGCTCCAGCACCTGACGCGCCATGTACGCATCGCGCGCCCGGTGCACCAGCCGATCGCCTTCGCTGCGTACCAGATCGGCGTAAGCGAGCAGCGCGTCCCGGAACGAACCTGGGTCATAGGCCGGCGCCTCGAACGAAGCCTCCCAGAACTCCTCGAACGAGCGAAAGCCCCGCGCCTCCGCGCACGCCTGGTAGATGTTGGGAACATCCTCCGTCTCGTCTTCTCCCTCGACCACCTCACCCGCCGCCGACGCGGGAAAGCCGTCTCCGTCGTCCTCCTCGTCGCCGTCCATCGAGCCCGGATCGTCCAGATCCTCGTGCCCCACCGGCTCGCCCTCGTAAGGCGCGAGCGCCATCCCGATCGGGACATCGATCAGCTCCGCGCGCGCTCCGCGCTCGGCAGCCCAGCGGACGGCCACGTACTCCGGGGAGTAGGTGGCGAAGGGCCACAGCGACGAGCCCGGGGTGCCGTCGATGCGGTAGCCGAGGATAGCCACCGGCGGCACCGTCCCTGGATCCACCAGCGCGTCGAGCAATGCCGTCGCATCGCTCGGCCCCTCGACGAGCACCAGGGAGGGGCGCGTCTGGTCGAGAAATGCCCGCAGTGCTGCGCTCGAGCGCGGCGAGTGGTGCCGCACCGGAAAGACGTGCACCGACCGGAGCTGGGCCAGATCCATCAGGCGCTGAACCGCTTCTTGGCGGCGCTGTAGAGTTCCTTCCACGGACCGGAGCGCCCCTTGGCCACGGTCTCGCAGTACTCGCGCACCACCTTCACATCGTCGCCGCTCTCCTTGGCGACGGCGCCGAGCAGCGACCGCGCCAGGTCCTCCGGCGTCACCTTCCCGTCGCCGAACTGCTGCGCCAGGATGCCGCTGTTGAACAGCACGCTGATCGCCTCCGCCGTCGAGAGCACCGACCCCGGCTGCTTCACCTTGGTCTTGCCGTCCTTGGTCACCCCCGCTCGCAGCTCCTGAAACAGCGTCACCAGCACCTTCGCGAGCTCGGCGGGCGGCTCCACCCCTACCTGGTAGTCGTTCCGCAGCTCGGCCTCGCGTTTGGTCACGATGCGGATCTCCTGCTCCAGATCCTCCACGACCGGGACGGTGACGAAGTTGAAACGTCGCTTCAGCGCCGCGCTCATCTCGTTGACCCCGCGGTCGCGCGTGTTCGCGGTGGCGATGATGTTGAAGCCCCTGGTCGCGCTCACCGCTTCACCCAGTTCGGGAATGGCGATCTGCTTCTCGGAGAGGATGGAGATCAGCGAGTCCTGGACCTCGGACGAGGTGCGGGTGACCTCTTCCAGTCGGGCGAACTTTCCTTCTCGCATCGCGCGGAGGATGGGCGAGGCGACGAGTGCCTTCTGGGACGGCCCCTCGGCGAGCAACAGGGCGTAGTTCCACCCATACTTGAGCTGCTCCTCGCTCGTGCCCGCGGTGCCCTGGACGACCATCCCCGAAGTGCCACTGATCGCGGCCGCGAGGTGCTCCGAGAGCCAGCTCTTCGCCGTCCCCGGCTCACCCACCAGCATCAAGGCGCGGTCCGACGCCAGCGTCGCGATCGCGACCTGCACCAGCGCGCGGTCGCCGATGTACTTCGGGGTGATGGCGACCCCGGAGACCGGCTTGGGGCTACCCATGAGGTAGGTCTCCACGGCGCGTGGAGAGAGCCGCCATCCAGGAGGACGGGGGGCCGTGTCGGCAGAGGAGAGGGCCTCGAGTTCGGCCTGGTGCTTCACCTCGGCAGGGAGGCGGATGTCACTCATGCACCCAGGAGTAACGGAAGCGCATCCCTGAATCCAGCCCGGCTCGGACGTACAAAGGCCGCCCGGGCCGGCCTCGGGGTCACTTCACGTCGACGTCGAAGGAGATGCGCTTCGTGTACTGCTGGCAGCTCTCCTCGCCCTTGCACGTGGCGAAGCGCAGCTCCCCCTTGATGGTCTTCGTCCCGGGCTCGTCGGCCTCGAACGCGACCTGGAACTCCAGGGTGCTGTCGCTGAGCTTCACCGCGTCGGTCGCGGTCTGCCGCGTCTTCTTGACGCTCACGCCCTCGGGCGGGTTCACCGTGAGGCGGGTCGGGTACTTCTTGTTGATGTGGGTGTCGCCCTTGGACGTGACCTTGACGGTCACCACGGACTCGGCGTTTGCCTTCGCCTTGGGCGCGCTGATCGCGAGATCGTAATAGCTTTCGGCGAGCGCGGAGCCGGTGAGGCTGGTGGCGAGCAGCGCAGCGAGAGCGACGGTCTTCTTCAGCATGACGGCGGAGCGATACACGAGGCGTGCCAGACGACGAGAGCGGTAAATCCATCGTGAATTCAGCGCTTTGGTGCCATGAGGTCGGGGGTGGAGGACCCCTGGTGGATCATCGATGCACCAGGGGTGTCGACCATGTCCTCGACCGACCGCACCCCCACGTCTTCTGGTGATGGCTTCAGACGACCGTGTCCTCGGCGCGCAGCCCGGAACGGTCGGCGTGCGGGCGCGCGCTCACGGTGATGTCACATCGGATCGAAACACCATTCTGTCCGCTCCCACGTATCATCGCCCCCGCGGTGCCAGCCGTGCTGAACGCACGACGGGCCTGAAGCTGCATGAAGCAACTCCTGATCGGGCGCGGAGGAAGCCACCGATGGCGACCGGCCTGGCGATCGTTCAGGCTTCGATTCGGCTTCGGAAGAGGGGGCGGATGGACACCGACGGGCAGTGCTGGCGACGGATGAGGGCCTTCGACGTGCGCATGGAGCCCCCGGACCTGTTCCAGTCGCGCATGATCGGAGACCTCGAAGAGGCTGACGTCCACGTGTTCCACGATCTCATGTACGCCGAGCGGAGCCGACACGGTCGTCTCATCTGGCTCGCTGATTGCTCGCGTCTGGGGGACCTCGATCCCGGCGCTCGACGTACCGTGGGGCAGCGCGATTTCGGGCATCTGTTCTGGGCCGTGATCATTCACGGCGCCAACTTCAGGCAGCGCGTGCTCGTGACCATGATGTTTCACGCCGCACGCCTCCTCAGCCGGGACAAGGACCGGAAGGACCTCCAGCTCCACTTCGTTCCCGACGAGGCCGCAGGTCTATGCCTCGTCGAGGAGCTGCGCCTGGCAGCCATGCCGCCGCCACGGAACTCCGAGGTGCGTCCCGTGACGCACGCCTCGTCGCATCCTTCGCGGCGTGGTACGCGCGTGGTGTCGTGATCCGGACGCTCGCAGGACTCCTTCTTCATCCTCGGAAGACGCTCGGCGCGCTGGCGCAGGCGGGTGACCCTCGTGATGGCCTCGTGCCCGTGCTGCTCCTCGGCGCGCTGTACGCCGCCTTCGCGCTGCTGCTCCACCTCGGCGGTCACGCCCCGTCGGTCACCCTGGTGCCCATCCCCCGCGATCGCTACTACCTGTGGCAAGCGGGCTTCGTCGCTCCGCTCTTCGTGGCGCTCTGGTGGATCTACGGTCTCACCGCGCACGGTCTGAGCCGGCTCGCAGGAGGGCGAGGCGACAGGGGCGCGACCTTCGCCGTCATCGGCGTTGGCTACGCGGTCCCGGTCACGGTGTTCTTCGTCCTACCCGACCTGATCGTGTACCTCGTGGCAGGCCACGGCGCGCTCGCTCGTGCCATGCCCTTCTACGCGCCGCTCGCGCTCTTCGGCGTGCTCACGCTGTGCGCGCTCGGGCTGCGCGCGGTGCATGGCCTCAGCCCCGCTCGTGCAGCGCTGGTCTCGCTGACCGGCTTCGTGCTGCAAGGCGCTGCTGGCGGGATCCTGCTTCGCTGAGCCGAGGAGCGCGCCGAGGGCTTCGCCCGCAGGGGCTGGCCTTCGCCAAGATGGCCGTGAGGTCCTCGTTGACGCGAAGCACGAGCGCCTCGTCCGCCGCTCGGTGCGACGGACGACCTCGGGGTTCGACGTGGGTGGCGTGTCGAGGTAGTCCCTCGCGTGGAGCGACGGACGTCCCGCAGGATCAGCGGCGGTAGGTCTGCCAGGCCGTCAGCATGCGCTCGGCCTGTCCTGGCGAGAAGCCGTTGAGGCACTCGTCGTCCGAGTAGTCCATGAAGTTGTGGATCGGATCGAGCCCTGCCGCGCTGCACGTATCGCGCCCCGCGGTGCAGTTGAAATCCGGCGATGCCTCGGCGGGCGTGTCGAGCACGTAGTCGTTGTACTTGTCACAGCCGCCCTGGAACGTGTGGAAGAGATGCATCCAGTGGCCGACCTCGTGCGTGCCCGTGTCGCCCAGGTTGTAGGGGGCTGCGCTGCCGCCGGGGAGGGACGAGTGGAGCAGCACCACCCCGTCTTCGTGGGGGAACTGCTCGTAGTAGCTCGGGAACGTCGCCCACCCGAGCAGGCCGCCGAGGAGGTTCGCCGTGTAGATGTTGAGCGTCTCGGGGCCGCCCACGCGCAGCGCCGACTTCGCTTCCGTCTCCTGCAGGCTCCCGGCGCCCATGTTGTACCAGTCGGCGTTCGTGACCCGGTCGATGGAGAGCAGCTCGAACTGGAACCGCGTCGGTGCGCCGCCGGTGAGCCCAGCATAGGACTCGTTCAGCACCTCCATCTGGTCGTGGATCATCTGATCGGTGACGTTGCCGTTGCCGACGCCAGCACCCTTGTTGATCACGTGAAAGGCGACGGGGATGACGATGACGGCGGGGGGCGCTGCGTTGGCGGCCTCGAGCAGCCGCGTCTCGGCGAGCTGGGCCTCCACGATCAACGCCTCTGCGCGGGTGAGGTCCGCAGTGCCGCAGGAGCGCCCCTGGGGTGCTGGCGGGGGGGTCGAAGGATCGATGGAGTACCCGCCCGAGGGGTCGTTGTTCTGGTCCTCGGGATCGGGATCCGCCATCGCCTCGGCAGGCGGCGTCGTCTGCTCCTCGGGATCGGGGTCCGCCATCGCACCAGGGGGTGGGGTCAACTGTTCTTCGGGATCGGGATCGGCATCCGTGGGCACCTTCGGAGCCAGCTGCTCTTCCGGATCGGGATCCGCGTCCACGGGTCTCTTCGGAACCGCTTGCTCCTCGGGATCGGGATCCGCCATGACCTCTCCCGCGAGGTCATTGGCATGATCCGGCACGGCGCCGTGCTCGTCCCCTTCCGCGGCTCCACCGACCACGCACCCGCCCGCGCCGACGAGGCCGGTGGCAAACAAGGTCAAGGCCAGCGCGCTCGTGTATCCCCAGCGTCGATTCGTCGGCATGTGCTGCTTCCCTTCTCGAATCGGCCACCCACCACCTCACGGTGGCGGGTGACTTCGGATCTAAAAGCCCCTGGGTATTCTCAGCGAACCGTGAGCGCTAGGCGATAGTTGAACGACGATGCGCTGCTCGAGGCGAACGTCGACGAGCGAACCCGGAGGTAGTAGGTCCCCGCCGAGAGGCGGTGGGCTCCGGCATCCCGGGCCAGCGCGCCGGTCCCGTCCAGCACCGAGCACAGCCCACGTCCGTCGTCATCGTCATCGGCGAGCTGATTCCCGCTGGCATCGAACAGGGTCAAACGGCTGTCCAGCTCACCGGACTCGCAGGACACCGTATCCCCTTCGAGGATCTCCGCGCGGATCGACTGGCCTTCGGCCACCTGGACGGCGAAGAAGTCGCTGTCCTGGAAGGTCGGATGAGCACCCAGGAGGTACACGTCCGTCCCACTCAGTGGGTTGGCCGTGGCGATGGAGCCGTTGTCCTCGGCCTCGCTACCAGCGCTCGTCTGGGTGCGCACCTCGAGCAGGTAGAACGGGATGGGGGCGTCGTTGCCACGCTCCTCGACCTGCAGGTAGTACGCGCCGGCCGGCAGTCGCACCACCAGCGCCGAGCAGCCACCGATGCCGCTCGCCAGATCGTCACCGACGGTGTCGTCGGCGGCGAGGATCGCTCCGGTCTCGTCGAGCACCCGCAGCGTCGAGGTGATGCCGCCGCGGCAGTCCGTCGCCGTGGCATCGAGCACCTCGACGCGGACCACCGTCTCTGCCGCGAGGCTCACGTGGAACAGATCCTGATCGCCGATCGTCCCGATCGCGCCCGTGATCCGCGTGTCCCCCGTGATCTGCAGGGGTGCCTGGTCGGCCTCCACCCGGCTGTCGTTCGGCTCCACCTCGGGGACGACGCCTTCGAGCTGGCAGGTGTCGCTGCACCCGTCACCGGAGGTCGTGTTCCCGTCGTCGCAGCCCTCGGGTGCGTCGACGAACCCGTCACCGCAGGTCGCGATCCGCTCGCAGGTCGCCGTGCAGCCCGGGCCGCCATCGCATTGCTCGCTGCCCTCGACCACCCCGTCGCCGCAGACCGAGTCGACATCGACGATCAGGGTGTAGCCCGGGATCACGTACTCGTGGTTGAAGCTCTGGACGCGCACGTAGTACGTCCCAGCGGGGAGCTGCGCCACCCCGGGCGTCGTGCCTGCCGACAGGAGCGAGCAGGTGGCGAGGCCACCGTCGTCGTCCGACGCGAGCACGGTCACACCGTCGCTGTCGAGCAGCTCCACGTAGGTGTCCGTCGCGACGCACGACCCGGCCCCGTTGGGACCGAAGGTCTCCACCCGCACATCCGAGACCGTCGACAGCTCGAAGGCGAACACGTCGACATCCGTCTCGGGGGTGATCGCGCCCAGCGTCAGCGCGCCGAGCGTGACCGGCCCGTTCGCGTCGGCCTGGCCGGCGGTGTCGTTGGGCTCCACCTCCGCAGTGGCCTCCAGCGTGCAGGTGGCGCTGCAGCCATCGCCCGATACCGTGTTGCCGTCGTCGCAGGTCTCCGGCGCGTCGACGAAGCCGTCGCCGCAGACCGGGATGCGCTGGCAGAACTGATCGCAGTTCGGCGTGCCGTCGCACGCCTCGCTGCCCTCGACGACGCCGTCACCGCACAGTGCAGCGAACTGCACCTGCAGCATGTATGCGGGGATGATGTCGCCGTAGTACTCGTACACCCCGACGTAGTACGTGCCGGCGGGGAGCTGGATCGCCCCAGGTCCCGATATCCGCGAGCAGCTGTTGATGCCGCCCTCGTCGTCCTCGGCGAGGAGCGTCGTGCCATCGGGTGCGACGAGCTCGAGCACGGTGTCGACGCCCGAGCAGGAGCCGGGCCCCGAGCCGTCGAAGGTCTCGATGACCAGGTCGGCCACCGCGGGCACCTCGATGGCGTAGTAGTCGATGTCCCCTTCCGGATCCGCCGAACCGGAGAAGATCACGTCGGGCAGCGTCGTCCCGTTCGCCTCGGCCTCTGCCGGGGAGTCGTTCGGCTCGATCTCGGAGACGATCCCTTCGAGCTGGCACGACGAGTCGCAGCCGTCACCATCGACGGTGTTGCCGTCGTCGCACATCTCTCCGCTGCCCACGATGCCATCACCGCACACCGCGATGAGCGTGCAGTCGGCGTTGCAGTCCGGCGTGCCGTCGCACTGTTCGCCGAGCTGCCGTACGCCGTCACCGCAGAGCGAAGCGTAGCGGACCAGCAGGTTGTAGCCGGGGATGGTCGCGTCGTTCAGGTACTCGCGGACCCGCACGAAATAGGTGCCAGGGGCGAGGTTGGCGAGACGGCTGTTGATCGATGGATCCAGCCGCGAGCACGCCAGGATGCCGCTGTCGTCGTCGGAAGCGAGCACCGTCGACCCGTTGGGTCCGATGAGGGCCAGCGTCGTGTCGACGGTACCGCACGAGGACAGGCTGCCCTGCTCGAAGGTCTCGATGTGCAGGCTTGCGGTGCTGGGGATGTCGATGGCAAAGATGTCGGTGTCGCCGATGGGCGTGATGGCGCCCGAGATGAGCACGTTCGGCGTGAAGTGCGGGTTGTTCCGCGCTTGCGTCGACGTGTTGTTCGGTTCGATCTCGGCTGTCGCGCTCTCGAACTGACAGATGGCGCTGCATCCGTCACCGTCGACGGTATTGCCGTCGTCGCACAGCTCGGTGCCTTCGACGATGCCGTTGCCGCACTCGGCGAACAGCAGCGCCGTGTCGACCAGGTAGCCGAAGGTGATCGGATCGGCGTACGGCGACCGGGTGACGCCCAGGAAGTACTCCCCCTCGCCCAGCCCCTCGACGGTGATCCGCGAGCAGTAGTTGCCGCTGTCAGCGTCGATGTCGTCATTCTGGGCGACGATCGTGCCGATCTCGTCGTAGAGCACGAACGCCGGATCGAGGTTCGGCATGCCGCAGGTGAGCCCGCTCAGCCCGGCGACCGCATCGGCCACGAACGAGCCCTTGAAGCCCTGGGGAATCTCGAAGCGGAAGTAGTCCGCGTCGCTCTCCGGGTTGATGTGGCCGCGCAGCCGCGAGCCTCCGGCGAGGATGGTCTCCAGCTCGTTGGCCTCGACGGCGCTGTCGTTCGGCTCCACCTCGCACGTGGCCTCGATCTGGCAGAGGGCCGAGCAGCAGTCGCCAGCGGCGGTGTTGCCATCGTCGCAGGACTCACCCAGCTCGATCACCCCATTGCCACAGACCGGCATGGGATTGACCCCGCCGCCCTGGCCGCCGTCGCCACCTTGGCCACCCATGCCGCCGGTGCCACCCGTGCCGCCGGTGCCACCCGTGCCGCCGGTGCCACCCATGCCGCCGGTGCCACCCATGCCGCCGGTGCCACCCATGCCGCCGGTGCCACCCATGCCGCCGGTGCCGCCCATGCCGCCGGTGCCACCCATGCCGCCGGTGCCGCCCATGCCGCCGGTGCCACCCATGCCGCCGGTGCCACCCATGCCGCCGGTGCCACCCGTGCCGCCGGTGCCACCCGTGCCGCCGGTGCCACCCGTGCCGCCGGTGCCACCCGTGCCGCCGGTGCCACCTTGGCCGCCGGTGCCACCTTCACCACCGGCGCCTGCAGCACCCGCGCCATCGCCCCCGTCGCCGCCCGCGCCCCCGCTCCCGGTGGCCGGGATCTTCGAACGATCCGGGCTCGCGATCAGCTCGCATCCCGTGCTGCTCGAGAGCAAGATCCCGAGCCCCACGCACCACGCTACTCGCTTCGTCACGCTCATGCCGCCGCGCCTCCCAGGCCGCCGATCTGTGCCAGACGAGTACCCCGGATCGGGGTCGCTGTACATGCCTGATCAGCCTGGACGGCCCTCGACGAACTGCGTCACGAGCCGCCTGCGACGCCTCTCGGCGCGACGCTACTTCCGCTTTCCAGTCACCTTGATCTCGCGGAGACGAGCCTTCGCTGCGGCATAGCGCGCCTCGATCTTCTCGCGCAGCGCGCGCGCATCCGGAGCGTCCCACAGGTTCTTCTTCTCGCCGGGATCGCTCGCGAGATCGTACAGCTCGAACCTCACCCCGTTGGAGATGGTCAGCTTGAGATCTCCGTGGATGAACGAGCGCCTTGCGTCGTTGTACGGGCCTCCGGGCATGTCGACGATCACGTCGCGCGTCTGGGCCTCTCGACCGTCGGGCAAGAAGACATCGGGCAGGAGCGAGACGCCGGACAGGAAATCGCTGTCGCCTGCGCCTGCGCCGTCCGCAGACTCGGCCGGTGCTGCCCCGGCGTTGCCCGTCGCGGGGAGCGGCACGCTCATGAGATCCAGGAGCGTCGGCGCCAGGTCGATCAAGCTCCGTCGCGCCGTCACCCGCGAAGGCTTCGCTTCTGGCACGTGGACGATGAGCGGCACCCGCACCAGCTCTTCCCACAGCTCGAAGCCGTGACGGTACATCTTGTGCTCGCCGAATGCCTCGCCGTGATCGCTGCTCACCACCACCGCCGTGCGCTTCCCCCAGGGCGCAGCCGCCACGAAATCGAGCAGCCGACCGATGTGCTTGTCGGTGAAGGCGATCTCCCCGTCGTACAGGTCACGCTGTGACTTGCCGAAGGACGGCACGTCCTTGTGCTGCAGGTAGTCGGCGTGGGGGTCGAGGTAGTGGACCCACAGGAAGAAGCGCTTCTGTCCATGCTCCTCGAGCAGCTTGAGCGCTGCGTCGGTCAGGCCGGGGCTCGACGCGGTGTTGTCCACCGCCCAGTCGGCGCTCTCCGGCGGCGCCGCGCTCATGTCCACCACGTCGAACCCGCGGTCCAGCCCACCGAATTTGCCGAAGTAGCGGTGCCCGTGCACCCCCATGGTGAACACCCCGGCGCCCTTCAACCGCTCGGCGACGAAGGTGTCCTCCTCGCTGAACTTGTTGAAGTGACCCCAGTTCCGGTGCGTCTCGCTCCCGTACTTGCCGATGAGCGTCGGCCCGATGCTCTTGCCCGTGTACGACGCGAGCGAGTACGCCCGATCGAAGATCGTCGACCGCGCGGCCAGCGCGTCGAGGTGCGGCGATACCGGGTTCGGGTTGCCCGCGTACCCGAGATCCCATCGCAGCGTGTCCACCGTGATCAAGAGAACGTTGAGATCCTTGGGCAGGCTCGGCGCGCTCTTCGCAATCGGCGCAGCAGTCGGCGCAGGCGCGAGTTCTTTCACGGCGTCGGAGGTCAGATCGCTGCCCGAGCAGTCCTCGTCGATCCCGTTGTCCAGGATCTCGTCTGCGAGCGGGTGGATCCGAGGGTCCCCGTCGTTGCAGTCGCCCCCTCCGAACCAGCCGCTCGCCCCGTCCCCATCGCGGTCCGTCACCCGACGCAGGACGAGCAGCGCCTTGCCGCCGAGTGGAGCGCTCCGCTCCAGCGCCTGACCCACCGCCGTCTCCGTGTTCAGCGCGCTCGCGGCGCGCGCCGTGAGGGCGAGCGGCAGAATGGCCAGCGCGATGGCCACCGCGCCCCGGAGCGAGCGCAGCGGCACGGGGGCGAAGAACCCTCCAACGACCGTGAGCAGCAAGATCGCGGGCGCGCGCAGGTCGAGCTCGGGGCGCTTCAGCACCCCGTAGATGCCGAGCACCCCGCCCTCTCCGGACAGCCCTCCCGACGCGATCCCCAGCCCGAACAGCGTACCCACCAGGACCAGCGCAGCGGCGCCCGTCACTGCCGGGTCGACCAGCGCGCGCCAGTGCTCGCTGAGCATGGCCAGGAGATGCCGCAGGGGTGGCGTCAGCGCCAGCACGGCGAGGGCCGCCACGAGCCCCAGCCCGAGCGCCCCGGCGGCGATGGCCGTCCCCGTCAGTGCGGCCGGCGCGTCCAGCGTGAGCAGCGCGCGCGCGAGGTGCGCCGACAGCGTCATCCACGCGAACGCGGCGAACACCACGAGCGGCACGAACGCCGCCACGTCGGCCGGCCGCCCCACGGCGCGCAGCCGCAGCGAAGCGATCAACGTGGAAGGCGACGGCGGCCGCTCCGGATCGGCGAGCAGCGCGGCCACCCCGGCCCCGGCGCCCACCAGGAGCGCCACCGGCGCGATGAGCCCCGCGTCCGCGAGCCACGCTGCAAACCTGCCAGTGCCGGGCCCCTCGTCGGAGGCCCAGCCCGCGTCGAGCAGCGCAGCGACGAGGGCAAACGCCGAAGCCCCGAGCAGGCTCTGTGCGAGCCGAGCGCCCCAGCCACGGCGCGCGAACTCGTCAGGACTCCGTCGATCGCGCGTATTCACGGGCGATGGCGTAGCACTGGCATACGCGGGAGGGCAACGCCTGGAGCGGCCTGCCGGGCTCTCGGCCCCGCCGCGACGGGCCGCTCACCGCCCTGCGGTGCACGCTCGGGCCGTCCTGCGGTGCATGCTCAGCCCATCCTGCGGCGTGCGCTCAGCCCGTCTTGCGCGCCTTCGCCAGCGGGTGGGCCTCGTCGTAGACCTTGATCAGGTGATCCACCGACACGTGCGCGTAGCGCTGCGTCGTCGACAAGCTCGCGTGCCCCAGCATCTTCTGGATCGCGCGCAGATCTGCCCCTCCGTCGAGCAGATGCGTCGCGCAGGTGTGGCGCAGCGCGTGCGGGTGCAGATCCGCCCGCCCCGCCCCGAGCGCCCCGTACCGCTGCACCAGCTTCTGCACCCAGCGTGGACCGAGACGCACGCCGCGCCGTGACACGAACACCGCGCGCGGATCGAGCGCCCCCGTCTTCGGATGCCGCAGCTGACCGCGCGCCTCCAGGTACACCCGCATCGCCGCCACCGCCTTCGACCCGAGCGGGACCAGACGCTCCTTGTCGCCCTTCCCGATCACCCGCAGCGTCGCCTCGCGCTCGCCGGCAGGTCCCGAACGCCACGAGACGTTGCCCAGATCCAGCCCGCACAGCTCCGACACGCGGAGCCCCGCCCCGTAGAGCGTCTCCAGCATCGCCCGATCGCGCAGCCCCTCGGGCGAATCCTCGTCCGGGATCTCCATCACCTCGGCCGCCGCATCGACGTTCAGGAACGTCGGCATCGGCCGCCGCACCTTGGGCAGCGACAGCGCCGTGGCCGGGTTCTTCGTCACCTCCCCCAGTCGCTCCAGGTAGCGGAGCAGCGCCCGCACGGCAGCGATCTTGCGCGCGATCGATGCCGGCGAGTGCGTCCGCGCCAGGGTTCCGAGAAAGCTCCGCAAGAGCAGCACGTCGACGTCGCCTGGTGTGAACACCGGTGCCTCGGACGCCGCGCCCCCCTCCGCCTCGACCGCCTCTGCGCGCGCTCGCCCTCGGCCTCCCGCCGCGCGACCGCCCCCGGCCTCGCTGCGCGCCCCGCGCGCCCCGCGCACCCCTCGCCCCCCCTCGGCGGGCTCGCGCCCCGCCCCCTGCTGCGCCTGACGCTCGTGCGCATACCGCGAGAGCTGCTCGAGATCCCGCCGGTAGGCCGCCACCGTGTTCGGCGATGCCCGCCGCTCTCCTTGCAGGTGAACCAGAAAGCGCACGATGGCCGCGTCCAGGCTGCCCTTCGGCGGCGGCGACGACGCCTCCGCTCCCCGCGCGTCGGCACCCCCGCCCCCAGCCGCTCCGTCACGCTCGCCCTTGCCCGCGTCTCCGGCGCCTCGCGCGCTCGCCTCGACCACGGGCCCATCGTTTCGGAGGGGCTCCTCCGGTCGCCGTCGCTCGCGCCTGGGTCGCACCGCCCACACCTACCACCAGCGCACCACCCTGGCCAAAGGCGTGCTTCCTCGGGCGCCTCTTCCCCGAGCTGCACCGCGCGCCGCTCCCCCCTTCAGCGCCTCTTCTTGCTCCGCCCCGCGCGCCCGTCGAGCAGCGCGCCGATCTCGATGCTCGCCTCCACCACGAGCTTCCGGTTTCGCGCCCGCTCCTGCTCGAAGTGACGCGTGGGCACGTCGAGCGAGATGGCTGCCAGCGGGCGCCCCTCCAGATCGAGGATCGGGCTCGCGATCGAGCTGATGCCCTCGACCAGCTCATCCTTCGACAGCGCCCAGCCTCGCGTGCGGATTTCCAGAAGCTCGCGACGCACCCGCGCCGGATCGACCACCGCGTGCGGCGACGGCGCTGCCAGCTCCTCGGCGAGGTATGCCTCCAGGTCCCGGTCCGCGAGGCGCGACAGGATCGCTTTGCCCTCGGCCCGCAGGTGCAGCGGTGCCCTCGTCCCCGGCGGCAAGAACACGTGCTGGAGCGTCATCCCGGCGATGCGCTCGAGCAGGATCCCCTCTCGCCCCTCGGGCACGATGAGCTGGACGGTGGCGCCGGTCGTGTCGTGCAGCCGCTGGAGCACCGGCCGCGCCGTCGCGCGCAGCCGCCGCGTGTCCCCCACCCGCCGCGCGATCCCGAACGACTTGGCCGTGATCACCCAGCGCGTCGGCCCGTCCGGCTCGGGCCGGATCCACCCGGCCTCGTGCAGCGTCACCAGACAGCGCTGCACCGTGGACTTCGAGAGACCGAGCTGCCGCGCTACTTCGCTCACCCCGACGGGCTGCTGCTCGGCGACGATCTCGAACGTCTTCAGCGTCGCCGTCGCGCTGCGCAGCACCGGGCCCGGCCTCTTCGTCGCCTTCGACCGAGCCGACCCGTCGACCTCGAACCCCTCCTCCGCGTGCGCCTTTCCCACCAACCTCGCCTCGGCCGCCCAGAAGCCTCGCCTCGACCGTAGTAGAACGACCCCCGCCGCGTCCCGTCAACGCGCGCTCCGCGTCGTCGCGCTGGGGAGCCTCGCCCCACCGTTCCGCAGAGCGGCACGGAAACTCAGATCCGATTGACCAGTTTCCGGACCTCATTACCGTCTCCCGTGAGCGCTCCGCCCCGCGTCCCCCTGCGGGTCGGAGCCGTGCTCGAGAGGAGCGACCCGTGAGCGACTTGCCGGCCCAGAGCGTCATTCCCCAGCCCCCCGTGCGCCCCCTTCTGGGCAATGCGCCCGACATCGACACCGATTCGCCGGTGATGAGCATGGTCCAGCTCTCCGAGCGGCTCGGTCCCATTTACAAGCTCGCCTTCCCCGGGCGCTCCATGCTCGTGCTCGGCAACCACGCGCTCGCCGCCGAAGCGGGCGACGAGGCCCGCTTCGGGAAGTATGTGGGCGGCGTGCTGAACGAGCTGCGCGCGCTCGGAGGCGACGGCCTGTTCACCGCCGACTCGAACGAGGAGAACTGGGGCAAAGCCCACCGCGTTCTCATGCCCGCCTTCGGCCCGGCGGCCATGCGCAATTACTTCGACGACATGGTCGAAATCGCTGACCAGATGCTCGTCAAATGGGAGCGATTCGGACCGGAGACCGATATCGACGTGGCGGACAACATGACCCGCCTCACGCTCGACACCATTGCGCTCTGCGGGTTCAACTATCGCTTCAACTCATTTTATCAGCGCGAGATGCATCCCTTCGTGGCCTCCATGGTGCGCGCCCTCCTCGAGGCCGGCTACCGCGCGAAGCGCTTGCCGCTCCAGAACCAGCTCATGTTCCTCTCCCGCCGCCAGTTCGAGGCCGACAACGCCTTCATGCACGGCCTCACCGACGAGCTGATCGAGAAGCGCCGCAAGCTCGACCAGCGCGAGGCCCCGCGGGACCTGCTCGGCCTCATGCTGAACGCCAAGGACCCGCTGACCGGCGAGGGCCTGGACGACAAGAACATCCGCTACCAGCTCGTGACCTTCCTCGTCGCCGGCCACGAGACCACGAGCGGCCTGCTCTCGTTCGCCCTCCACCTCTTGCTCGACAACCCCGAGGTGCTCGAGAAGGCCCAGGCGGAAGTCGACCGCGTGCTCGGCGACGAGGCCCCGCGCCACGAGCACCTCGCCCAGCTCGTCTACGTCGACCAGATCCTGCGCGAGACGTTGCGCCTCCATCCGACCGCGCCGATCTTCGCCGTTCATGCCCGCGAGGAGACCACGCTCGGAGGTCGTTATCCGATCCACCCCGAGCAGGCCTTGATGGTCCTGCTCCCCAGCGTGCACCGCGACCCGGCGATCTGGAAGCACCCCGAGCGGTTCATGCCCGAGCGCTTCGCGCCTGGCGTGCGCCAGGAGATCCCGCACCGGGCCTGGATGCCGTTCGGCAACGGCCAGCGCTCCTGCATCGGGCGCGCCTTCTCGCTCCAGGAGGCGACGCTCGTCCTCGCCATGCTCCTGCAGCGCTTCGAGATCACGCGGCCACGCCGCTACAGGCTCGTCATCAAGGAGACGCTCACCATGAAGCCGGAGGGCCTCGTCCTCCGGGCGAGAGCGCGCAAGCCAGCGGTCCGCGGGCTCGCCGCGAGGCCGGCGCCCCGGGCAGAGCCCCGGGAAGACACGAAGACCAAGGTCCGCGCGCCCGCTCACGGCACGCCCCTCCTCCTGCTCTTCGGCTCGAACTCCGGCGCCTCCGAGGCCTTCGCCCGTCGCATCGCCAGCGATGGCAGCGCGCGCGGCTACGCCACCCACGTCGCGCCGCTCGACGACCACGCGGGCAAGCTCCCCAGAGAGGGAGCGGTGGCGATCATCACCGCCTCGTACAATGGCCAGCCCCCCGACAACGCGCGCCAGTTCTGCACCTGGCTCGATGGCCTCCCCGAAGGCGCGCTCTCCGGCGTGCGCTATGCGGTCTTCGGTTGCGGCAACCGCGACTGGGCGGCGACCTACCAGAACGTGCCTCGGCGCGTCGACGAGCAGCTCGCACGCGCTGGCGCAACGGTCCTCCTCCCGCGCGGCGAAGGCGACGCCCGCGCCGATTTCTTCGGTGACTTCGAGCAGTGGTACGCCCCCTTCTGGGGCACGCTCGGCGAAGCGCTCGGCGTCGCCCCGCAAGAGATCGACATGAGCCCCCTCTACGAGGTCGAGGCGGTCCCGTCCGGCAGCGCCGAGCTCCTCGCGCAGAACCAGCTCGCGCTGGCCACGGTCATCGCCAACCGTGAGCTGGTCGACCTCTCTTCCCCCTTCGGCCGCTCCAAGCACCACATCGAGTTCACCTTGCCCGAGGGCGCGAGCTACGCCGCTGGCGACTACCTCGCCGTGCTCCCCGAGAACCACCCCGATCTCGTCGAGCGCGCCGCGCGCAGGTTCGGGGTCCGGACCGACGCCGCCGTCGTGCTTCGCTCGACCCGTGGTGCCATGGCCGCCTCGCTCCCGCTCGGCAAGCCCGTCTCCATCCAGGAGCTGCTCGGCCGCCACGTCGAGCTGTCCGCGCCTGCAACCCGCAAGGACCTCGAGCGCCTCGCCGAGAAGAACCCCTGCCCTCCGCACCGCGCGCACCTCGCCGCTCTCGTCGGCGATCTCGACCGCTACAAGGCCGAGATCCTCGACAAGCGCGTCAGCGTGCTCGACCTGCTCGAGACCTACCCCTCGTGCATCGTGTCGTTCGCCGAGTTCCTGGAGATGCTGCCCGCGATGCGCGTGCGCCAGTACTCCATCTCGTCCTCGCCGCGCCTCGATCCGACGCGCTGCACGCTCACCGTGTCCGTCCTCTCCGCGCCCGCCTACTCGGGCAATGGCCAGTTCCACGGCACCTGCTCCAGCTACCTGGCCCGGCTCCGCCCTGGCGACCGCATCCCCGTCGCGGTGCGCACCCCGAACGTCCCCTTCCACCCGCCCGCCTCGAACGAGACGCCCGTGGTCATGATCTGCGCTGGCACCGGCCTCGCCCCCTTCCGCGGCTTCCTGCAGGAGCGCGCCGACCGGTACGCGCACGGCGAGGCCGTGGGCGAGGCGGTGCTGTACTTCGGCTGCGACCACCCCGACGTCGACTTCATCTACCGCGACGAGCTGATGCAGTGGGAGCGCGACGGCATCGTCGACGTGCGCCCCGCCTTCTTCCGGAAGCCGGACGGCGAGGTCACCTTCGTGCAGCACCGCGTCTGGCAAGAGCGCGAGCGCATCCGCGACCTCTACGAGCAAGGCGCGATCTTCTTCCTGTGCGGCGACGGCCAGCGCATGGCCCCTGCCGTCCGCGCGACCCTCGTCCGCATCCGCCAGGAAGCCGTGGGCTGCACCGAGGAGGATGCGACGGCCTGGCTCACCTCCATGGAGCGCGAGGGCCGCTACGTGCCCGATGTGTTCGCCTGAGCTGGGGCAGGGCTTCGTCGCGCCGGTCATCCAGGGCCACCCCGTCCGTCACGCCAGGAAAACGGCGGGGAGGTGCGATGAGCGCGTGAGGGATCCGGCGCGATGCGCCTTGCCGCCCGCGCACAGCCCCGGTCCGATGGACGAGCGCGTACCCGGACGTTCTGCCGGGTTCGCGGTGCTTCCCTGCCTCCTCCCTTCGTCCCGGAGATCCCCGTCATGAGCCTCCCTCGCGCTGCCTCTCGTGCCCTGCTGCTCGGCCTGCTCGCGACGAGTTCGGGCTTGCTCGCGATGGGCTGCGGCGAGAGCGATCCCGAGGTGCCCGAGCCCGGCGAGCCGGGCCCGCTGCGCATCGAGACCGAGCAAGGCCCCGTCGAGGGGACGCTCGTCGACACGACCCGCACCTTTCTCGGCATCCCCTTCGCTGCGCCGCCCGTGGGGGAGCTGCGCTGGAAGGCACCTGCCCCGCCCGAGGCGCGCACCGACACCTTGCACGCGAGCGCCCCGGGCTCCGCTTGCCCGCAGGCCGGTCCAGCCGGCACCTCGGGGGGCGACACCAGCGAGGACTGCCTCACCCTCAACGTGTGGACGCCGGAGCGGCCCGCGTCCTCGTCGCTGCCCGTCCTGGTCTGGCTCCATGGCGGGGGCTTCACCTTCGGCAGCGGGGGCGAGCCCAGCTACGACGGTCAGCGGCTCTCCGAAGCGACCGGCGCCGTGGTCGTCACCGCCAACTACCGCCTGGGCCCACTGGGCTTCCTCGCGCTGCCCGCCTTGAAGGCCGAGGACACCGCGCACCCCTCGGCCGGCGCCTATGGCATCGAGGATCAGCGCGCCGCGCTCGCGTGGGTGAAGGCGAACATCGCGGGCTTCGGCGGCGATCCAGGCGCGGTCACCCTCTTCGGTGAGTCTGCGGGCGGCGCGAGCGTGTGCATCCACATGACCTCGCCAGCGAGCCGCGGCCTGTTCCAGCGCGCGATCGTGCAGAGCGGGCCGTGCAGCCTCGTCGCCGACGAGGCCACGGCGTTCCAGCGAGGCGAGGCGCTTTCCGAGGCCCTGGGCTGTCAGGAGGCGTCGGATCCGCTCGCGTGCCTTCGTGGCAAGTCGAGCCGGGAGGTCCTGGATGCGCTGCCTTCGGATCTGGATTTCATCAGCGGTGGGTCGAGCTGGTATCCGGTCGTCGACGGCTGGAACCTCCCGGACTTCCCGGAGACCCTGCTCGCGGCCAGGGACTTCGAGCAGGTGCCGACCGTGGTGGGCGCGAACGCGAACGAGGCGAACCTGTTCGTGGTGCTCGCCGGGAACATCGAGGTGAACGACGACGCGGACTTCGAGGCGCTGGTCGAGCAGCTCGTGCCAGGGCAAGGCGCGGCGGTGCTGGCGCGCTACCCGAGCGCGACATACGGCTCGTCGCTGGCTGCGGCGATGGCCGCGGTGGGGGACGCAGCTTTCGTGTGTCCGGCGCGGCGCACGGCGCGCGCGGTGGCTGCGGCGGGGGTGCCGACGTACCTGTACCACTTCACGTACGCGCCTCCGAACGGGCTGTTCGGCGATCTCGGTGCGTTCCACTCGGCCGAGATCAAGTTCGTGTTCGGCAACCGGACGCAGCTCCTGCCGCAGCCGCTCGAAGGTGAAGAGCTGACGTTGCTGTTGACGATGCGGGGGTTCTGGGGTCGGCACGCGAGGAGCGGTGCGCCAGGGACGGAGGCCGGGGTCACCTGGCCGCGCTACGACGCCGGGACCGATGAAGCGTTGATCCTGGACATCGCGCCGCGGACGGAAGCGGGGCTGAGGAAGGCCGAGTGCGACTACTGGGACGGGGTGAGGATCGGGCCTCGCTGAGAACGGTGTGATTTCGATGGGTTGGCATTCGTTGGTGTGAGGGAGGGCACGGTGCGGAGGAAGGTCGAGACCTTCCTGGAGGGAGGTCGCGAGGTCATTGGAGGAAGGTCGAGACCTTCCTGGAGGAAGGTGGCGAGGTCATCGGAGGAAGGTCGAGACCTTCCTGGAGGGAGGTCGCGAGGTCATCGGAGGAAGGTCGAGACCTTCCTGGAGGGAGGTCGCGAGGTCATCGGAGGAAGGTCGAGACCTTCCTGGAGGAAGGTGGCGAGGTCATCGGAGGAAGGTCGAGACGTTCCTGGGGTGAGGTGGCGAGGTCATCGGAGGAAGGTGGCGAGGTCATCGGAGGAAGGTCGAGACGTTCCTGGGGTGAGGTGGCGAGGTCATCGGAGGAAGGTCGAGACGTTCCTGGAGTGAGGTGGCGAGGTCATCGAAGGAAGGTCGAGACGTTCCTGGAGTGAGGTGGCGAGGTCATCGGAGGAAGGTCGCGACGTTCCTGGGGTGAGGTGGCGAGGTCATCGAAGGAAGGTCGCGACGTTCCTGGGGTGAGGTGGCGAGGTCATCGAAGGAAGGTCGCGACGTTCCTGGATGGAGGGGCCCGAGCCTCTCGAAAGGGCCCACGTCTGTCGTCGCCCCGGCAGCGCGTCGTCGCTACAGCAAGAACTCCAGCCCTTCGGCCAGCTTCGCGACGACCTGGCGCTTGTGCTCGGGTTCCGGTGGCTCGTCGTCGATGAACGACTCGGGCGACTGCACCCAGCACACGGCCAGCTCCGCACCAGGGGCGCTCTTCGGAGCCAGCGCCGGAAATGCAGCGGGCTGGAACACGAAGAACAGCAGCGGCTCGGTCACCGGCACCGTCCTCGAGAGGACCTCCCCGACATCCTCGTCCACGAGGTTGAGCAGCACGGCGTGCAGCGTCGCGGCGATGTCGGTGATCACGGCCGCGAGCTCCGTCAGACGACGCGCGGCGCCCGTCGTCTCGGCGAGCAGCCCATCGAGGTAGACCATCCCGTCGACCGCGCACCCGCCACGCCAGCGGCGAAGCTCCACCACGACGTTGGTCCGGACATTCACCAGGTGATGCCGGAACACCACGGCGAAGCGCTGGACCTGCGCGAAGTCGAACGTCGGAAGTGCTTCGGCCTCTCGCCGTTCGGTGTGCTCACGAAGCTTCCTCCGGTCGAAGCCACCCGCATGGTCCCAGGTGAGGATCTCGACCATCGAGCACGTCCCCCTCATGCCGAGCAACCTCGCGCCGACGGACGCGAAGTCGTCCCGACAGAACCCGGACAGCGCACCGTCGCGCCGCAGCGTCATGCAGCTACCCCCCTTCGAGAAGCCTACCGCGGATTGCCTGGCACGCGCGACGAGCGTGATGCGTGTGATGCGTGTGATGCGTGTGATGTGTGCGATGCCTGCGCGCGAGAGCGGTAGGGGCGGAGTGTCGATGACGCCCTCCCGTCGTCTCGGGTCGCGCTGCGAGGCGAAGGCCCTACTTCAGGCCGTCGAGCACTTCGAGCGCCAGCTCGTATTTCCCGAGCGGCGGCATCAGGTAAGCGCCCTGCACCTTGTCGCGTACGGAGAACAGCATCTCGCGCGCGATGCGGACGCCCTCCTTGCGGGCCTCGGCGCCAGGAGGCGCGCGACGCATGCGCTCGCGGATGTTCTCGGGGATCTGCATCCCGGGCACCTCGTTGTGCAGGAACTCGGCGTTCTTGTAGCTGACGAGGGGGAGCACGCCGATGAGCACCGGCATCTCCAGGTGCGCGATGCGCTTCAGCACGTCGTCGAGCAGCTCTTGCTGGAAGATGGGCTGGGTCATCACGATCTCGGCGCCCGCGGCGCGCTTCTGCTCCAGGCGCCGGATCTCGCGGTCGAGGTCCTGCGCTCCGGGTTCGAGGCCCGTGGCGAGCAGGAACGAGGTCTGGCCGCCGGCGATGCGCTTGCCGGCCGGGTCGAGGCCGCGGTTCATGGTGCTGGCCATGGTGAGCAGGCCGATGGAGTCGAGGTCGTAGACGGCCGTCGCCTCGGGGTAGTCGCCGATCTTGGGCGGGTCGCCGGTGATGACCACCAGGTTCTGGATGCCGATGGCGCTCGCGCCGAGCAGGTGCGCCATCTGGCCGATGAGGTTCCGGTCACGGCCGCAGACGTGCAGGATGGGCTCGATGCCGTAGCGCTGGATGAGCAGCGAGCAGAAGGCGAGGTTGCTCATGCGCGCCGTCGCGCGGGGGCCGTCGGCGACGTTGACCACGTCGACGCCGTTGTCGATGAGCATCTTTGCGGCGGCGAGGGCGCTGTCGGGGCTGAGGCCTGGCGAAGGGTTCACCTCGACCGAGACCACGAACTGCTTGGCGGCGATCTTGGCGGAGAGGCGGCTGCGCTGGTCGAGAGGGACGGGATCGAGCCCGTGGACCTCGAGCGGGACGGCCTGCGGGCGCGTGGCGACCACGGGGGAGACGCCGCCACCGAGCATGCGCGCGGACTTCACCATCCAGCGGATGTGCTCGGGCGTGGTGCCGCAGCAGCCGCCGACCATCCGCGCGCCTGCCTGGATGATGCGGCGGGTGAACACGTCGAAGTACTCGGGCGTGGCCATGTAGAGCAGGCGTCCGTCGACGGTGCGGGGCAGGCCCGCGTTGGGCTGCGCGCAGAGCGGCAGATCGACGCCGCGCATGCGTTCGGCCATGGACAGCGAGAGCTGGGGACCGTCGCCGCAGTTCACGCCGAGGGTGTCGACCCCCCAGTCGCGCAGCAGCGAGGCGACGCGCTCGGGCGGGGTGCCGTCGGCCACGGTGCCGCTCGCGTCGAAGGTGACCGAGGCGAGGATGGGCGTGCTGGGGGCCGCGGCGCGCGCGGCGTTGATGGCGATGCGCAGCTCCTCCATGTGCCGGAACGTCTCGACGATGAGCAGGTCGGCGCCCCCTTCGACGAGGGCCCCGGCCTGCTCGGTGAAGGTCGCGGCGGCGTCCCGGAGGTCGGCCTGCGAGGCCACGCCGGGGACGAGGCCGGTGGGGCCGATGGAGCCGGCGACATAGGCCACCTCGCCCGCCGCCTCGCGGGCGAGCTTCGCGCCAGCGAGGTTGTAGCTGCGGACCTCGTCGACCAGGCCATAGCGCTCCAGCCGGAAGCTGTTGCCCCCGAAGGTGTTGGTCTCGATGACCTGCGCGCCCGCGGCCACGTACTCGTCGTGGACCTTCTTCACGAGATCGGGCCGGGTGACGTTGAGCTGCTCGAAATTCTGGGTGACGAACACGCCGCGCTCGTAGAGGAGCGAGCCCATGGCGCCGTCGAACACGAGGATCGAGCGCTGCAGGGCCTCGAGGAAGGGGACCGCAGGTCTCTGGGGGGTCATGCGATGCATGGTAGCCGCCGGGAATGTTTCACGAAAGAGGGCCTTCAGGATCGCCCTGGACAGTCTCGCGCTTCGGGCGTGCGCCGCCATTGACGGAAGGCACCCAGGAACACTAGGCAAGAGTGCGATGAAGAGCGCCATCCGCCGGTGTTTCGTGCTGTCCGTTGCCGCCGCTGCGGCCGTGCCCACCTTGCTCTCGGCCCGCGAGGCGCGCGCGGAGTGGGATCCGATCATGCACCGCTCCGACGCGGGCGTGGACCTCTACCTCTGGAGCGCACGGTTCACGGGGACGTCGATTGCCGCCGTGCCGTTCGTGCAGTGGGACGTGGCGAGGAACCTGTACCTGGGGTTGCAGTTCCCGGTCGGCGTCGGCTTCGACTCGACGCGCGCAGCCCTCGGCAACCCCACGGCCTCGCTGTGGTACTCGGCTCAGAAGAAGGACCTGACCTGGTATGTGGGCGGGCGGGTCTCGCTCCCGCTCGGCATGATCGAGGGGCGCGACTGGCGGTATGCGCTCGGTGGCAGCATGCTGGCGATGGGGGGCTGGAACCCCTTCCTGTGGGCGACCGACACGCTCCCGATCGGTGGCCTCGGTGGGATCGAGTACCGGTTCACGAACTGGTTCGTGCTCCGCGCCGGGGGTGATCTGGGCGTGTACCCGTCGCTGCGGCGTACCCGGAACTTCGGCCTGGTCCGCTCGGGGGACTTCGACGTGGCGCTGCAGCTCAAGGTCGAGCCCGAGTTCCAGAGCCGCTCCGGCGCAGGTGGTGGTCTGTCGCTGATGACCTGGTTGGTTCCCACGGCGTCGGGGGACATCGCGCAGACGTTGATCTCGCCCTACTTCGTGTACGACACGCAGCGGACGTTCTTCATGCGCGCGGGCGCTCTGCTCGCCGTCGATCGTCCTCTCGGCCCCGCCTTCGATCGTGGTCAGGTCGCGTCGGTCTACTTGCAGTTCGGCGGACACATCGACTGAAGGCTGGGGGTCCAACGATCTGCCCGGCGACGGGGCCCGGCCATTCGTCTTCCGTCGTGGTCGTGAAGATAGCCCTTGCGGCTGCGCCGGCGGCACGATGAAACTCGGCGCCCATGGCCGAGTCTCGTCTCCACGAACGCTGCGCCTGCGGCTCCTCCCTGTCGTCCTCCTCCTCCTTCGCGGCCTCTCGCCCCTTCACGCTCGCCGGTACCAAACGGGTCTACGAGCGCCCGCGTCCCTTCACCGTCCGGCACATCGCGCTCGACCTCGCGCTCGACATCGATGCGAAGAGCATCGAGGGGTCGGCGCGTCTCGACGTGGTCCGGCTCGACCCGGCGGCGACGAAGATCACCCTCGACGCGCTCGGGTTCGAGATCGCGGCGGTGGAGATCGCCGTATCGCAAGCCGAGGGCGAAGCGTCGTCGGTGAAGCGGGCGTCGAAGGCGCCTCCGGCGAAGGCATCGGCGAAGGGGGCGAAGGGGAAGGGAGCCAAAGCACAGGCGAGCGCGAAGGGGAAGGCGTCGGACGGGGCCGGGTTCTCGGCCGCCGACTACTCGTATGACGGCGAGGCGCTGCGCGTCACGGTGCCCGAGGGGGCGGCCGAGGCATCGATCCGGGTGCAGTACCGCGCGGTGCCCCGGCGCGGGATGTACTTCCTCGCGCCCGACGAGCACGTGCCGGAGCGGCCCCGCCAGGTCTGGACGCAGTGCCAGGACGAGGACGCGCGCCACATCTTCCCGTGCGTCGACAAGCCGCACATCAAGCAGACCACCGAGCTTCGGGTGAAGATCCCGGCCGGATGGACCTGCCTGTCGAACGGTGAGCTGCTGAGCCCTGCGAAGGACCAGAAGCAGGGGATCTTCCACTTCCGGCTCGACGAGCCGCACCCGAGCTACCTGTTCACGCTGGTCGCGGGCGAGTTCACGCGCATCGAGGAGGAAGTGAACGGCGTGCCGCTCGCGTACCTCGTGCCGCGCGGCCGCGAGGAAGACGGCAAGCGCACGTTCGCGCGCACGCCGGAGATGATCCGCCACTTCGGCGAGAAGCTCGGCGTGCCCTACCCCTGGAAGCGCTACAGCCAGGTGGTGGTGAGCGACTTCATCTTCGGCGGGATGGAGAACACCACGGCGACGACGATGTACGAGCACATCCTGCTCGACGAGCGCGCCGCGATCGACATCTCGAGCGACGACCTCATCGCGCACGAGCTGGCGCACCAGTGGTTCGGCGATCTGGTGACGTGCCGCGACTGGTCGCACGGGTGGCTGAACGAGGGGTTCGCGACCTTCATGGAGCACGTGGACCGGGAGCATCACCTCGGCCGCGACGAGTACGAGCACGGCCTGGTCGGCGACATGGACGCCTACCTGGGCGAGGCGAAGGGGCGCTACCGCCGGCCGGTGGTCTGTCTCGACTACGACGTGCCGATCGATCTGTTCGACCGGCACCTCTACGAGAAGGGCGGTCTGGTCCTGCACCTGCTCCGGCGCGAGCTCGGCGACGAGCTGTTCTGGCGCGCGGTGAACACCTACCTGACCCGCCATGCGCGCGGGGTGGTGGAGACGCGGGACCTGCAGCGGGCCTTCGAGGACACGAGTGGCCGGTCGCTGGAGCGGTTCTTCGAGCAGTGGGTGTTCCGGTCGGGGCACGCGGAGGTCGAGGTCAAGATCGAGTTCGACGACACGCTCTGCACGGTGACCGTGAAGCAGTCTCACGGGCCCGGAGGCTCGAGGGACGCAAGGGACCATGGCCCGTCCACCGACGCGGCGCCTTCGGCCTTCGCCTTCGATCTGGTGCTCGACTTCGGCTTCGGCGAGGTGCAGCGCGAGGTGCGGCGGGTCGAGCAGGCGACCCACACCTTCGCGATCCCGCTGCCGCGGCGGCCGAAGTTCGTGGTGGTGGATCCGGACCTGCGCGTGCTCGGAGAGCTGTCGGTGGAAGCGCCGGTGGATCTTCTGCGCGGGCAGCTCGCGCACGCGCCGACCGCGCGCGGTCGGGCGCTCGCCGCGCACCTGCTGGGCAAGAAGGACGATCCGGTGACGGTGAAGGCCCTCTCCCGCACGCTCGGTGACGAGAAGGAGTTCTGGGGCGTGCGCGCCGAGGCGGCGGAGGCGCTCGGAAGGATCCGCTCCGACGAGGCGCTGAGCATCCTGATCGGGCGCGTGGATCTGAAGCACGCCAAGGTGCGGCGCGCGGTGGTGCGGGCGCTGGGGCGGTTCCGGTCGAACAAGGCCGCGGAGGCGCTGCAGAAGCTGGCGCTGCGCGACGCGAGCTACCTGGTGGAGGCCGAGTCGGCGCGGGCGCTGGGGGCGACGCGGCAAACCGCGGCGTTCGATACGCTGGTGGAGATTTTGGACCGGCCGTCGTGGGGCGACGTGATCCGCAGCGGCGCGCTGGACGGGCTGGCGCACCTGCGCGACGACCGTGCGCTGCCCCATGTGCTGGCGCGGACCCGCTACGGGGTGCCGGCGCGCGGGCGGCGGGCGGCGATCCTGGCGCTGCCGCGGATCGGCGCCGACCGGAAGATCCGCGAGGCGCTGGAGGACCTGCTCGACACGGCCGATCCGCACGTGCGGGTGGACGTGATCCGGGCGCTCGCCGAGCTGGGCGATCCCAAGGCGCGGGGCGCGATGCAGCGCGCGCTGGATCGGGAACTGGACGGGCGGGTGCGGCGGCGGCTGCGCGAGGTCCTCCGGGATCTCGCGGGGGCGGGGCGGCGTGAAGCGGACCGCCTGCGCGACGAGCTGGAGACGCTGCGGCGGGAGCACCACGAGCTGAAGGCGCGGGTGTCGAAGCTCGAAGGCGTGTCGAGCGCCCAGAAGGGCGCGAAGAAGGGGGAGTCGAAGCCATGAGCTTGAATTTCGACGGCAGGACGGCGCTGATCACGGGGGCCTCGGCCGGCATCGGTCGGGAGATCGCCCGGGTGCTCGCGCGCGACGTGGGGGCGCTGATCCTGGTGGCGCGGCGGCGAGAACGCCTCGACGAGCTGGCGGCGGAACTCACGGCAGCGCGGCCCGGGCTACGCGTCTCGGTGCGCGCCGTGGACCTGCTCGACCGGAGCGCGACGGGCGAGATGCTCGACGCGCTGGAGCGCGAAGGCGAGCAAGTCGACATCTTCGTGAACAACGCCGGCTTCGGCGACCACGCGCTCTTCGTGAAGAGCGGCTGGACGAAGACCGAGCAGATGCTGGAGCTGAACGTGGTGAGCGCGACGTTCCTCCTGCACCGGCTGGTGCCGAAGATGGTGGCGCGGGGCTTCGGCGCCGTGCTGAACGTGGGCTCGTGCGCGGGCATCGCGCCGAACCCGGAGATGGTGGCCTACTCGGCGACGAAGGCGTTCGTGAACCTCCTGAGCGACGGGCTGCGCGCCGAGCTGACCGGGACCGGGGTGAGCGTGACCAACCTGTCGCCCGGGCCGGTACCGACGGAGTTCCAGGAGGTGTCCGGGAGCCACCGCCTGGACACCATCCCCAAGGCGCTGCACGTGGAGGCGACCCAGTGCGCCGAGGAGGCCGTCGCGGGGCTGAAGGCGGGGCGGGCGCGGGTCATCCCGGGCGCGCCGTTGCGGGCGGCCATGGTGTCGCTGGAGTCCGTCCCCAAGGCGCTGGTGCGGCCGGTGCTGGCGCGCCTGGCCGAGCGGGTCAAAGGCCGAGGTTGAACGCGCGGGCGAGGGGCCAGGGCTGACGCCGCGCGTGGCCTCGGCTACGGCTCTCGCCATGTCCGAAGCCAGCTCCCCTGTGAAGCTCGAGCGCCGCGGTCACGTCGGCGTGCTCGTCCTCGATCGCCCCGACCGCCGCAACGCCCTGTCCCGCGACGCGCTGTTCGCCATCGGCCGCCTCGGCCGCGAGCTGGTCGCCGACCCCGAGATCCGGGCCATCGTGATCACCGGCGCCGGCGACAAGGCCTTTTGCGCCGGTGCCGACCTCAAGGAGCGCCAGGGCATGTCGACCGACGACGTGCGGGTGCAGGTGGGCCTCTACCGCTCGGAGCTGGGCGTGCTCGACCGGAGCCCGAAGCCGGTGATCGCCGCGCTGAACGGCGTGGCGTTCGGCGGGGGACTGGAGCTGGCGCTGATCTGTGATCTGCGCGTCGCCGCGCCCCACGCCGAGCTTTCCTTGCCCGAGACGACGCTGGGGATCATCCCGGGCGCAGGCGGCACGCAGCGGCTGCCGCGGGTGGTGGGCGAGGCGCGGGCGAAGGAGATGATCCTCCTCGGCCGGCGGCTCGACGCGCAGCAGGCGCTCGCCTGGGGCCTCGTGAACCGCGTCTCGCCGGAGGGGGTGTCCGTGCTCGACGACACGCTGACCTGGATCGAGCCCATCGCGAACGGCGCACCCATCGCCCAGGCCGCGGCGCTCAAGGCCATCGAGGACTCGTTCGAGGTGCCGCTGGAGCTGGGCCTCGAGCTGGAGCGCACGCGCTACGACGAGACCTTGCGCAGCGAGGACCGCCTCGAAGCGCTGCGCGCCTTCGCCGAGAAGCGCAAGCCGGTGTACCAGGGCAAGTAGGCCGCGCGCGGAACGGGGGGAAGCGACCATGGAGCACGTGACGGGAGCGCGCCCGACGGCGCAGGCGAGCGGGGGTGCGCGGTGGCTCACGCCCTTCGTGCTCGCCCTGTTCTTCGCCTGGGGCTTCGCGACGGTGCTGGTCGACGCGCTGGTGCCGAAGCTGAAGGGCCTGTTCGCGCTCAGCTACGCCGAGGTGATGCTGACGCAGTTCTGCTTCTTCCTGGCGTACCTCGTGGTCTCGCTGCCAGCGAGCCAGGTGCTGAGCCGGGTGGGCTACCTGCGGTCGGTGGTGGCGGGCCTCGCGATCATGGCGGCGGGGTGCCTGATGTTCGCGCCGGCGGCGCGGCTCGGCCTGTACCCGGGGTTTCTCCTGGCCCTGTTCGTCATGGCCTCGGGCATCACGCTGCTCCAGGTGGCGGCGAACCCGCTGATGGCCTTGCTCGGGGCGCCAGAGACAGCGCCGAGCCGCCTGACCTTCGCCCAGTTCTTCAACGCAGCCGGCACCGCCATCGGGCCGCACGTGGGGGCGACGCTGATCCTGGCCGGGGGTATCGTCACCCCGGATCCTGCGACCCTGACCGCGGCCCAGCTCGCCGCGGTCCGGCAGCACGAGGCGCAGGCGGTGCAGGTGCCCTTCCTGCTGATCGCGGCGGGGCTCCTGGTCCTCGCGGCGCTGTTCTGGCTGGCCAGGAACGCGATGGGGTCGGCACGGGCCGAGCACCCCGGGGGCCTCGCGGCGACGCTGAAGCTGCTCCGGCGGCCTCGCCTCGCCTTCGCCGTGCTCTCCATCTTCGTCTACGTCGGCGCGGAGGTCGCGATCGGGAGCTTGCTGACCAACTACCTGATGCTGCCGCGGACCCTGGGCCTGCCGCCGATGGAGGCCGGGAGGCTGGTCAGCTTCTACTGGGGCGGGGCCATGGTGGGGCGCCTCCTGGGCGGCTTCGTGCTGCGAAGGTTCGCGCCCGGGACGACGCTCTGCGCCTGCGCGGTCGCTGCGGCGACGCTGGTGGGGGTCTCGGTCGCGACGAGCGGCATCGTCGCTGGCTACACCCTGATCGCCGTGGGCCTGTTCAACTCGGTCATGTTCCCGACCATCTTCACCCTCGGCCTGGAAGGCATGGGCGAAGAGACCCCGCAGGCATCGGGGCTGATCTGCATGGCGATCGTCGGCGGCGCCGTGATCCCCCTGCTGACCGGGGTCGCCGCCGACCACACGTCGCTGAGCACGGCGCTGCTATGCCCGCTTTCGTGTTACCTCTGGATTGCAGTGTACGGACTGCGAAGCCGCCTCGATACCATTGCGGTGTCGGGCGGCTGAGTGGCGAAGGGCAATCCACGCGCAATGGCTTCGGAGGTTCCGAGGCGCTCCGTGCATGGCCTCCGAAGGTCCACGGGGCGCGCTGGCCTGCCCTGAAGTGCCGGACGCGCGATTACTTCTGGCTGGAGACGGCCGTCGCCCCTGGCGTGAGCGCGGTCTGGATCTCCTTCGCCTCGTTCAGGTGGTTCTCGATCTTGGGCCGCAGCTCGGTGAGCAGCGTCTTCAGATCCTCGTTCTTCACGTTCGGCAGGAGCTGGTTGTCGATGGTCGCGAGGGCCTCCTGGTGCAGCTTCACCTGCAGCTCGATGTAGGCCTTGTCGAAGTCGGCGGCCGGCGTCTCGTTGAGCGCCGTCATGCCCGACTGGACGTCCGTCTTCAGCTTCTCCACGACGGGGCTCTCGGCCGGAACGAGCTTGGCCTTGGTGAGGAGCTGGGCCTGCTTCTTCTGCACCTCGGTGTGGTGCTTGAGGATCGTCGCGGCGAGCTTCTTGACGCGCGCGTCCTTCGCCTTGGTCTGAGCGATCTTGCTGGAGTCGATGTGCGAGGCGTTCGCGGCCTCCGAGACGGCCGCGATCTGCTCGTCGCTGAGCGGCGTGGGCACGGGCGTGGGCGCCTCGACGGCGGCCTCCGGGGCCGGCTCGGCCGCGGCGACGGGCTCCTCGGCAGGCGGGGGCGTGGGCGGCGTGCCCATCATGGCGGGCTCCGGCGGCATGGCATCGACCATCTGCGGCTCAGCCTGCGAACCTGCGCAGCCGACGGCGAGGGCGGCAGCCACGCCGACCAGCGAGGCGAGGGTCCGTGCCACGGCGGTACGATTCTCGATGCGGCTCATTGCAAGATCCTTTCGTGGTGTCCATCGCGCGGCCGGCCACGGAGCGGCGGGCCGGTGAAGCCCTCCATTGATTGCTCATGGGGGCGTCTGGGGCCAATGAGATCGTACAGAATCGCAATGATGTCAACCGACGCTCCAGCGTTGAATTTGCATCAGATCGGAATCGTCACACGATTGAATGGGGATTCTCCTGGTGCATTGGGGAGATCCCTGGGCGAGGTCACGACGCGAACGCAATCATCCGGCGCCGACGGGAAGCGAACTCGTCTTTGAATCGACGTCGTGTGGACGTCGTGATGCAAGCGTGACGAAGTGCAGCGGGCGACGAGCCAGCGGGAAGAGGACTCGGCCGTTCGCGATCCCGGCGAAGGCTTCCTGGTCCGTGCGGAAGTTGTCGGCGTGGATGCAGCCGCCGACCTGCTGCGCGCTGCGTGCGCCGACCGCGAGGAGCCGCTCGACGAGCTTCAGGTTCTGCGAGAGCTGCGCCTGCTGGAATGCGGGGCGGTTTCGACTCCAGTCGTCCGTGGGCAGCGCCGTGGCGCGCTCCCGGGGTCGTCGCGACGGTGAGCTGGGCCGAGGGCAGTGGCGCGTCGGTATCGACCCGCTCCTGGCGCCACGCACCAGGCGAGGATCTCCGCATTCATCTTGCGCGCGAGCAGCGAGTACGGCGGATGGTCGCTGGTGACTGGTGAGACGGGGGTGACGCGTGCGAGCTCGAGGCCGTGGACCGTGGCGGTGTCGATCCTGCAGCGGTGCACCGATGACCCAGGCGCCGAAGTCGACGGAGGTGATGTCGAGATCCGAGGATCCGAGCCGTCGTCTTTCCTGGTGGTGTTCCTTCATTCGTGCGGCATGCGCGTATCAGACGGGCCGAGCTGCGAGCAAGGCGGGTTCGAGGCTACGAGAGCGCGCGTCCTTGGTAGAATGGCGGTGTGACAAGGCAACCGGACGCTGGACAGGGTGCGCGTGCAGGGGGGCTTCACCAGGGCGCGGAGCACGGCGACCGTGCGGCGATGTCATGGGGTGCGGCTGCGCTGCTCGGCGGGATCTTGCTCGGTGGCTGTTCGCTGCTGGCGGACCTCGACAGCCTGGGAAACGGGGGCGACGGCACGGGAGGAGGGACGGGCGTCAGCAACGGCCCTTCAGGTGGTGAGACAGACCCCGGAGGGACGGGAGCAGGCGGTGGCGCGTCGACGGGAGGAGGCGGAGCGGCAGGGCCTGGCGAGCCGTCGCTGTGCCCTGCTGGCCCGGGGCCGACCATGGTGCGCGTGGAAGCGAACCCGAATCCCTACTGCATCGATTCGACGGAGGTCACCATCGCCCAGTACCTGGAGTTCGTCGATGCCTCCGCACTGGATGAATCCATTCTCGATGAGCAGGGACCGGGCTGCAGCAAGGGGGATAACGAGTCGCTGATACCCGAGGGTGGGTTGGCCTCCTGGTGGAACAAAATGGTTCGAGCTGATGCGAACGACGAGTCGCAGATGGACCATCCTGTTCGCTTCGTCGACTGGTGTGACGCGACGGCGTACTGCAAATGGGCTGGAAAGCGGCTTTGTGGGGCGCGAGCCGGCGGCCCGGTAGCGGTGGTTGATGACAGGATAGATTCACCGAAGGACGCCCAGTGGTTCCATGCCTGCACGAGGGGAGGATCCCAACCCTATCCCTATGGCGCTCGACCCTCGCCGGCGAATGTGCCGTCGGGCATCTGCCGCGATGGCGACAGCTCCCCGACGAACGAGAACAGCTTGCGGAACAGGACGGCCCCCGTCGGCTCACTGGCAGGTTGTGAAGGTGGATTCGACGGGCTGTTCGACATGAGCGGTAACGCGGCCGAATGGATCGATAGTTGCGCACTCATGCAAGACGGCGTGTTCAGGTGTGCCACCGCGGGAGGGACGTACTCTTTCATGGCAGACGCCTGTTTCTGTGAGTTCGTGGAATGGCATGAGCCAAAATTCGTGTACAACACGGTGGGTTTTCGTTGCTGCTCCCCATGACGGAGCGTTGACGGACAACGTCGACGCGACGTGGGGTTTCGGCGCCCGAGGCGCGCTTTCATCCCGAGAGTTCATGATCCGGTCATGCGAGTCGCCACTGCGGCACTGCAATCACTTTCGTGCGATTGCACCATGGCCGAGCGATGACTCGACGAGCTGGATGTGGTCGGGGGGGACGACGGGGGCGGGACAGGTCAGACGGCGCGGCGGCGGACCGGAGGCGCCTTGGCCGTGGGCACCTGGCGCTTCTGCGGGTTGCCGGGCGCCGGGGCCTGGCCGCGGCGCGGTGGGGTCGCGGAGGTGGCCGCCGGCGTCGCCGCGTCACCCCCCTCGCCAGCCTCGCTGGCTTCAGCCGCAGCTGCTGCAGCGGCCGCGGCGGCTGCCGCCTTGGTGGCCTCGTAGTCGGCGAGCTTCTGCGCGTCGTCCTTCGGCAGGCAGCACTTCTTGTACTTGTCGCCGGAGCCGCAGTGACAGGGATCGTTTCTTCCAGGCTTCATGAGTCCTCCGCGTGCGACGGTCGGGCTGGGAGAGCCGGCACGCGACGCCCGCCATTTCTAGCCTGCTTCCCCGTGGCCCGTCCAGGCGACCGCCTCGGGGTCAGCCCCCTGGAGACGCTGGGCCGCGCGCCCCCGCTCGAGCACCAGCGCCGGGCGCCCCTCCGGAACGGTCGTGCGGACCGCCTCGGGCGTGGAACCAGCCCATGGCGGGCAGCCGCCCCGCGCCCCGGCGCCGGTGCGCCCGCGTGAGCTCCGTCTCCCGCACGACGCGGTCGAGCAGCACCATCGAGGCGTCGATGCGCTCCAGCCACTTCAAGGCGGCGCCCGCGCTGCCAGAGCCCCAGAGCCTCGCCTCGGCGTCGGTGAGGTCCTTTTGCCCGGCCTCCAGCGTCCGCGCGCCCGGCGTGATGGCCTCTCCTCCCCGCCCTTCCAGCGCTTCCGCGAGCGCGCGGGCGTTGTCGGCGAGGCGGTGCCCCGCGGCGCGCACGCAGCCCCCCTCAGGGTCGCTCGCGGCGAGCCACTCGGCATCGACCAGCGTCCGCGCATAGAAGAACACCGCCGAGAACGGCAGGAACACCCGCGCCATCTCCCGGGACGTACGCAAGGGAGGCCCACCCGAGAGCGCCTGGATGTCCGCCCGCACGTCGCGGAGCTTGCGGTCGAGGGCGCGCGTGGAGTCGAGCAGGTCGGCCCGGCTGGCAGAGCGCTCGACCACGGTGTCGTTCAGGTAGTCGCCGAGATCGCGCAGCGCGTCCGCCATGGCCGCGCGAACCTTCTCGCTCGCGTAGGCGGGGAACACGAGCGCGGCGACCGCGGTCCCGATGCCGGCGCCGATCAGGGTCTCCACGACGCGCAGGTAGAGCAGCTCGGGCGAGAACCTGCCCAGGAGGCTGTACAGCACGGCGATGAGGGTGGTGATCGACGCGACCATCCAGGCGTAGGCCACCTGCAGCGTGTAGTACCCGACGAACATGCAGGCGAAGACCACGGCCAGCTCCGCATAGACCCGCCCCTGGACGGCGTGGGCGACGAGGATGCCGACGAACACGCCGACGACGGTGCCGATCACCCGTTGCCAGGCGCGTGCGACGGTGGCGCCGACGGTCGAGGCGCGCGTGAATACCACGAACGCGGCGATCACCGCCCAGTACCCTCGGCTCGGCGACACGGCCTCCCCTGCCCACAAGGCCAGCGTCGCCGCGAGCGCTGCCTGCAGGGCGAGGCGCAGCGACGACTCCGCGGGGACCGGGGGGGGCGCGCTCGGCGTTCCCGAGGCGTCGGTCGGGTCAGCGGCATTCCTCGTGTGCTGGGTGCTGGCGAGCAGCTCGGGGGGGCTGGGGCGCCAGGGACGCCAGGCGGTGCGGAGCAGCTCCTCGATGGCGCGCCGGGTCTCGCCGAGGGCGCTGCCTCCCTCGGCGTCGTCGGGCGGCAACGCAGCGAGGCGCAGGTCGAGCGCGCGCGCGGTGTGAGGTTCGAGGATCGTGTCGCCAGGGCGCACGGCCGACCGGGCCTGGTGGAGGGCGGTGGCGGCGGCGGCGCGCTCTCCGGCGGTGGTGGTCTCGGTGGCGAGCAAGCGCTCGACGGCCCCGAGTACCCCCTCCAGGGCCAGCTCGAGCGCGAAGATGCGGGCCGGTAGCTCGGGGGAAGCCTCTCCCGAGGTGAACGCCTTCGGACCGAGCCGTTCGAGCTGATCGTCGATCGAGAGGGCCGCGTCGTTCACGGCGTTCATGGCGCGGCCCACGGCGCGTTCGCGGTGGGGCGTCCAGCGCCCCTCGGTGCTGGCACGGGCGAGGTGGTAGAGCGCGAGCGCGAGGGTGCGGCGGAAGGCGCTGATCCGACGGCGGAGCACGGCCTGAGGGCGCTCGCGCAGCACCCAGAAGCGCGTGGCGTAGGCGAGGCCGGAGGCGACGAACACGCCGGTCATCATGAGCGGGAGCTGCGTGGGACTCGCGTGGAAGAAAAGCGCGAAGAAGTACGAGAGGAACCCGACCATGCCCAGCCCGGTCCCGCGAGGGCCGAAGCGGCGCATCAGCACGGCGCCGAAGACGATGGCGATGAGGGCGGTGTTGCGCAGCCAGGCGAAGGGCGACACCAGGGCGCCCAGGCACAGCGCGCTGCTGGCCACGAAGGGCATGCACACTGTGGTGATGCGCTGCGCGCGCGGGGTGGGGTCGTTGACGATGACCGCCCCCAGCATGGCCATGTTGACGCCGATCAGCGCGGCGGTCGTGGGTTGGCCGAGCGCGCGGGCGACGCCGTGGAGCACCGCGGTGGCCGCCATGGCGGCGAGGGTCGCGCGGCCCGCCTGGCGAAGCCGAGCGAGGTCCGGGTCGGAAGCCGCGAGGACGTCCCGGAAGTAGGACGGATCGAGCACGGCCTCCAGCATGCGCGTGCCGGGCCAGGTCGACGGTCCGTCGCGCTGGGCAAGGGGCGCCGAGAGCGGTCCGTTGCGACTGGCAAGGGGCGGAGAGAATGGTTCGTCGCGCCTGGCAAGGGGCGCCGAGGAGCGAGGCTCGGCCGGTGGGCGTCGGACACGGGTCCACAGGCGAGGCGTGCAGTTCGTGCCCCGCCGAGGTCCGCCCGGGGGGCACGAGAGCGGGCGCTCGCGGGTCAACGCAGGTGGGCGACCCCGACGGTGGGGAGCCTGCCGTTCGGCGGTCCAGCCTCGGCGATCGACCCACCGAACCACAGCCCGTTGCCAGCGAGCGCCACCTGATCGACCGAGATGGCGGTGATGCCTCCGCGCACGCTGCGGAAGGCTGCCCCGTCGTACGCAAAGACATTGCGCTCCCCCGAGCCTGGCCACGCGAAGCCTGCCGCGATGACGTAGTTGCCACGCGCGAGCAGCGCGCTGAACGCATACCCCGCCGGCACCGGGCCGGGCTCCGGCGTCGCCACCTCGGACCAGGCCGCGCCGTCCCAGCGCCCCAGGATCAACCGATCGTCGCTGCCATCGTCCGCCGTGCTCGCGTAGATGCTCCCATCCGGCGCGTACGCGACGGCGAGCACGCTGCCGGAGAGGCCCGGACCCAGCGCCTCCCACGCCTCCCCGCTCCAGCGCGCCACCCCGCGGACCGCGACCCCATCGACGCTGCCGAACGACCCGCCCACCACCGCCTCCACCGGCCCGCCCCGCTTGCCGGGCCGAAACGCGAGGCTGTTCACGCGCCCGTCGAACGCGCCGTGCCGCACGAACCCATCGCCCTCCACCCGCGCCACGAAGCCCTGGGTGACCCCGCCCGTGACCCACAGCGCGCCGGCCGGATCGAAGGCCAGCGCGGCCACGCCGCCCTCGCCGAACCCGTCGCCCACCGTCTCCCAGCCGTCCCCCGTCGACCGGAGCACCACCCCGGTCGCATGGTCGCCGTCGTTCACGGGGGCCCTGCTGCACCCGAGGAACGGCATCCCAGCCGCATCCACCGCCACCCGATCGCAGTCGTGACCTGCTGGCGCTGGCGCCCCGACCGGCTCCCAGCGGATGCCCGTGTGGCGGAGCACCCGCCGGTCCACCGCGAGACTCCCGGCGTGCGAGATCGGCCCGACCGCGTGGACCGCGCAGCTCGGACCGCCGACCGCCAGCGCGCTCGGCACCCCCGACAGCCCCTGGCCCACCTCCCCCTGCGCGACCCAGCCCCCGCCCTCATGGGCGATCACGCCGTGCGACGGCACCCCTCCCTTGCCGCCGAAGAACCCACCCGCGAAGAGCCGCTCCCCATCCGCGAAGAGCCGCTGGTTCTCCATGTCCCAGACCGCGCCCGGCCCCTCGTCGCCACAGCGCAGCGGCGCAAACCAGCCGCTCGCCACCGGCGACGCACCCTCGTCCAGCGCCTCCCACGCCTGACCCGTCCAGCGCGCGAGCCCTGCGGCCTGGATCGACGCCGCTTCCGTCGGCGGCCCACCCGCCCACGAAAAGCACCCCGCCACGTGCAGCGCGCCGTCGAGCACCGCGAGATCCGAGACGACGCCACGGAACACGCGGTTCGCCAGGCCTCCTCCCACCGACTCCCAGCTGCTCCCGGACCACCGCGCGATGCCCCCGGTCTCCGACGAGCCCTCCACGGAGAAGAGCCCACCGGCATAGAGCTCCCCCGCGTCGTCGCGCGCCAGCGCGTACACCGACGCCCCCGGAAGATCGTACGCCCTCCACCCTCCGGCATCGTACGTCGCGACCGACGCCGCCGGGATGCCCCCGACCGACGAGAACGCACCGCCCACCAGCAGCGTGTTTCCCTGCGTCGCCAGCGTGTACACCCCGAGCCCATCCACGGCGCCACCCGGGGGCGCCTGCCACCCCTGCTCGTCGAGCACGGCCAGGCCTTCTGCGCTCGGCAGATCGTCGAGCGTGAACAGCCCACCGACCCACAGCGCACCGTCGAACCACACCATCCGCCGCACGGCGCCCTGGAAGGTGCCTGCCCGCGTGAATGCCCCGCCGTCGCTCACCCAGATCTCGCCCTCCCGCTCCTCCAGCGACGACGGCAGCTCGGCATGCGTGGCGACGGCGATCCGGCCCTGTCCGTCGGTCGCGATGGCACCGAGGCTCGGCGGATCCGTGTCGAACGACAGCCGCGGATCCGGCCTCCAGACGTCACCTTCGAGGCGCGCCAGGGGGCGGGTCGCGCGACGCCCGATGTACTGGAAACGGCCGACCGCGAGGAGCGCCCCGTCGGCATCGCGCGCGAAATCGAACACCCCGGGCACCAGGCCGTCGTGTCCGGTGAAGCCGGCGAGGGTCAGGCTCGCATCCCAGGACCCCTCGGCGACCAGCGCCGACGTCATCGGGAGATCGTGGCAGGACGCGCTCGCCCCTCCACCCTCGCCGCCACTGCCCCCCGCACCTCCCGGACCCCCGCTGCCGGAAGGACTCCCACCGCCGCCGGCCGTCCCGCTCCCGTCGTCGTCGCTCGCTCCACCGCAGGCCGACAGCCCGAGCAACGAGAGCGCCCCCGCCATCGACCAGGCCATGAATCCGGATCTCATGCCTCCCCCCGTAGTACCCGCAGGCTCCTTGTCGAGCCGACGGCCGTCCCGTCCTCCAGGATGCGGGCGATCGAGGGACGAGCAGGGCGGACAGCAGCTTTTCGACGCGCGCCCCGTGCTGCGCCCTGATTGACCGGCTCGTCTCGTCGTGCGAAATGTTGTCCGTTTGGTCAAAATATAGGTCATTCGGTCATGTGGCCCGTACGGACACCCGTGCCTGCGCGCGCCCGATGGCGACGCGTCGCGCGCGGGCGTGCGGGTCCGTGCATTCGCCAGCCGGCGGCGTGAGGGCATTGCATCGAGTCCGAGCAGGGCACGGTGTGACTTGCCCATTGCAACGACATCCACGACCACGAGGGAGGAACGAAATGAGCATGCCGAGGGCGAAGGAATGGGGGCGGACGCTCTCCTGGACCTGGCGCGCGCTGGTCGCGGTCATGGTGTCGATGTGCGGGTGTTCGGACGCGACCGAGGCAAAGACCCGGGTCGAGGCCCCGACCTACCACGCGCACGTCGCCCCCATCCTGCAGCGCTCCTGCCAGGGGTGCCATTCCCGGGGCGAGATCGCGCCGTTCGCCATTCGCACCTACGAGGACGCGCGCACGGTCGCCAAGGCCATGGTCCGCGAGACGGAGTCGGGCCGGATGCCGCCGTGGGGCGCGATCGAGACGGACGAGTGCACACCGCGTTTCGGCTTCCAGAACGACCTGCGCCTTTCCGAAGAGGAGATCTCCATCCTCCGGACCTGGAGCGAGACGGGGACACCCGAGGGCGACCCCGCGGACGCGCCACCGCGATCCCGTTCGGGAACTTCGAGGCCCCCTTCCCGGACGGCAGCGGCGACGGCCTCTTGCCAGGACCGAACGACGGCCCCGATGGTCCGATCTTCCGCATCCCGGCGAATGTCGTCGATCACCTGGAGACGGTGCGGATCACGCTGGGGCCCGAGCTGCCCGAGCTGCGGATCTACGGGGCGGCGGCACACATGCACTACGTGGGGACCGACCTGAAGGTGGAACTCGAGCGCAACGGCGAGCGCGAGTGCCTGCTCCAGGAGACCTAGTGGGACTTCGACTGGCAGCGCTTCTACGCCTATGACGCCACCGTCGACGAGCTGCCGCGGATCGGTCCGGGCGATCGGATCCAGGTCACCTGCAAGTACGACAACACGCTGAACAACCCGGGCACCGCGCGCGCCATCGCCGATGCAACGCTGCCAGGGCCGCAGGACGTGCTTCTCGGTGAGGAGACGCTCGACGAGATGTGCCTCGCGCTCCTCCCGCTGCTCGTGAAGGCCGACTGAGAACGGCCTCGGGGTGGCCGCCGGACGGGCGGCTGGCTGGCTTGACGCTCCTTTCGCCTGCGGGCAAGGTGCCGGCCGTGGTGTCGAAGACCAAGTCGGGCGGCCAGAGCGGGTCGTTCGTCGAGGCAGCCCGCCGAGCGCAGATCGTCCAGTGTGCGATCGACGCCATCGCGACCGGCGGCTACGCCCAGGCCTCGCTCGCGCAGATCGCGCAGCGGGCCGGGATCAGCAAAGGCGTCATCTCCTACCACTTCGCCGGAAAAGACGAGCTGATCGAGCAGGTCTTCGCCGAGGTGATGGGGCAGGTCGTGAAGGCAGTGCTGCCCGAGGTGGAGCGCGCGCCCCGTGCGACGGACAAGCTGCGCCTCTACATCGAGGGCAGCATCGAGTTCATGCGCACCCACCCGGCGCACACCATCTCGCTCCTGGAGATCTGGAACGGCTACCGGAAGGCGGACGGCAAGCCCGGGTTCGACGCGACCTCGTATGAACCCGGCATCTCCTTTCTGGAGAGCATCTTTCGCCAGGGCCAGGCCGAGGGGGAGTTCCGCCGGTTCGCCACCCGCCCCGCAGCAGTGACGCTCCGCTCGGCCATCGACGGCGTGCTGGTGCAGTACGCGACGTACGGAGACAAGGTCGACCTGAAGGAGAACTGCCGCGAGCTGGTCACCCTCTTCGAGTTCGGTCTCGGTGCGCGGGACGTCGAGGGCACGGCCAAGGGGCGCAAGGCAGCCGAGAAGACCGTGAGCCCACGCAAGGCCACGGCGAGCCAGGCCTCGGAGCGCAAGGCACCCGCGCGTCCAGCGGCTCCGGCTCGGTCCGGCGCCTCGAAGCGCTCCCGCTGAGCCGAGCGTCGAGCGGCCAGGGGGCCGCGCGGCGCTCGCTCCCCTCGGTTTCAGCCCTCGGCGCGGCGCTGCTCCGTCGCGTAGAGCAGCAATGCCAGCAGCGGAAAGCCCGTCCCGGCCCAGGCCACGGCGTTCCAGCCGCCCCGCGTCATGAGCACGCCAGCGAGCCCGGAGCCCACGGCGCCTCCCAGAAACAGAAGCGCCACGTAGAGCGCGGTGAGGCGATTGCGTGACGCTGCGTCGAGCGCGTAGATCGCGCGCTGGCCGAGCACCTGGTTCGTCTGCACCGCGAAGTCGAGCACGATGACCGCGATCACCAGCCCTGCCAGCGACACGGATGCCGTGTACCGCGTCGCGAGGAACGACAGTGCCGCAAACGCGAGCGCGAGCCCGGAAGCGGGTCGCGTCCACCCGCGGTCGGCGAACCTTCCGGCCAGCGGCGCGGCCAGTGCGCCCGCCGCCCCCGCGAGTGCGAAGAGCGCGATCCCGCGCTGACTCAAGGAGAACGGAGGGCCTGCGAGCTCGAGCGGGATCGCGGTCCAGAACAGGCTGAAGGCCGCGAAGCAGGCCGCCTGGTACGCCGCCCGCCGCTGCAGCACCGGCGTATCGCGGAGCAGTGGCCACAGCGATGACAGCAGTGTCCCGTAGGATGTCCCCCCGCTCGGACGGCGGTCTGGCAACAGGTTGGGCAGCACGAGGGCGAACAGCGTCATCATCCCCGCCGAAGCCCAGAACACCGCCCGCCACCCGAAGGCGTCGGCGATGAGCCCCGAGATCGGGCGGGCCAGCAGGATCCCGAACAGGAGCCCGCCCATCACGTTGCCGACCACCCGCCCGCGGATCGCGTCGGGTGACATGTGCGCGGCCAGCGGCACCAGCATCTGCACCACCACCGTGCTCACGCCCGTGAGCAGCGCCGCCACCAGGAACACGGCCGCCGAAGGCGCGAGCGCCGAGGCCAGCGACGACAGCACCACCGCGGCCAGCATCCACCGGATGAGCGGCCGGTTCGGCAGCACGTCTCCCAGCGGCACCAGCAGCAAGAGACCCGCCCCATAGCCGAGCTGGGTCAACGTCACCACCAGGCTGGCCGCCTCGGGGCTCAGCCCGATGTCGGGCCCGATCAAGCCCACCAGCGGCTGGGCGTAATAGATGTTGGCCACGATGGCCCCGCAGGCCACCGCGAAGAGGAGCGTCAAGGTTGGGGTGATGGTCTGCGGGCCCGCGTCCTTGTTGTCTGTCATCGATGCGAAGCGGTCGTCACTGCGGGACGTTCACGAAGATCTCGGTCCATTGCGCAGCGTGGTTGTTGAGGGAGAGACTCTGCATGGGCAGCCACAGCGCTGGCGTGCTCGGATCGTCGGCGTTGCCCGACGGATCGAAGCTCGACAGCCAGAGCTGCGGGTTACCGGCAGCGCTGCCGTACGGCCGCACCGACGAGAACGTGAAGAAGTAGCGCGGGTTGCCGTGACCGTCGTCGGCCGTGAACGGCGCCCAGCGCGCCCACGAATTCGACAGCGCGGGCCCCTGGTTGGCGCGAGACAGCTGGACCGGCTCGCCGCCGTCGAGACGCCGCGCCCACACCTCGGCCAGCGGGTTGCTCAGCGAGCTGCCGCTCGTCGTGCGGTTGTAGAGCACCCACGCCCCGTCGGGCGAGATCGCCGGGTAGTACAGCGACGCGCCCGCCTCCTCCAGGAACACCTCCCGGTCGACGAATGCCCGCTGTGCGGCGTCCCAGCGGATGCGCACCAACCGCCCGCTCTGCGCCCGCGTCCCTCCGGGGCCCGAGCGATCCTCGACGTAGAGCACCGTCGCGCCGTCCCTTGGCGAGACCGCGATGTGCGTGGCCGCCTCTTGCGTGGGGAACGAGGCGGCGAGCGTGGTCGCGGGCGCCGACAGATCGAATGCGCGGAGCATCGAGCCCCCCGAGACCAGCAGCCACTGGCCATCGGGCGTGAACGTGTTGAAGTGGCCGAGCGCGTCTGGATCCGACGGCCCTCCCGTGTCGTATTGCATCGGGTCCGCGGTCGACGCCACGTCGAAGATGCCCCAGCGCGTGTCGCCCTCGTATGACGTGGCGAAGCGCTTGCCATCGCGCGTGATCGAGTGGCACCCGACGCAGACATTGCCTGCGCGGTTGAAGCCCAGGAACAGCTCCGCCTTCCCCCCGGGCTCGGCGTTCGTGAAGTCGAACCGGAAGTAGCCGCGCGGCGCCGTCGCGTCCTCGTTCGGCTGCACTGGCGCGTGATCGCCCTTCGACGACCAGTAGTACATGGCCCCCCGGAGCGCGCTTTCCGAGCGGTGGAACGTCCGCGTGCTCGTCCCCGCGCGCGACGGGTCTGCGCTCGCAAACCCGTACGTCGTCACCTCCAGCGCCCCGGGACCGAGCAGGTCCACGACGAGGTTCCAGTTCGTCGGCGTCAAGGTCAGCTCGGGCTGCGTGGTCAGCACCTGCACCGCGCCACCCTCTCCAGCGAACCGCACGAGGAAAGCGTCGCTCCCGCCCTGCGGCGCGAAGCGGAAGGCCACATCGTAGACGTTCGGCGGGATCACCGTCCCGTCCTCCGGGTAGCTCCACGCTGGCGAGAGCGCAGGGTCGTCGGTCGCGGCGAGCACCGCGGGGATCAGAGCCGGCGCGAGCCCATCGAGCGCGATGTCGGCGTGAACATCGAGCGTGAGCGACGTCGTGCTCTCGACCTCCCCGTAGGTCGCGGTCACCGTACCCGTCCCACCCCGCTCCCCGGACCCACTGAACTGCGGCCCCGTGAACGTACCGAGCCCTGGCCGCGAGAAGCTCAACGTGGCGTCGAGCACCACCTCCGGCCCCCCGCTCACCGGCGTGCCGAACACCCGGTACGCGAGCGAGACGGGCGTCCCGTGAGGCACGTCCAGCACCGCATCCAGCGGCTCGATGCGGATCGCGCTGACGTCGATGCGCACCCCGTCCCCCCCTTGACCGCCTTGACCGCTGGCCCCACCGGACGTGCTGCCGTCGCCTCCTCCGCCGCAGCCTGTGGCCGGCAGCAACATCAACGCGAAGGCCGTGACATGGATGAAGCGACAGCGCGACATGGCACCCTCCTCGGTCGAGCGAGCCGCCAGCAATGGCGACGGCTCCTCTCCCTGTCAAGGGAACACCCGCGCTCGTCACGCTCCAGCGCGATCGCCAGCTCGTACGGCGAACCCTTCCCCGCGGGCCCCTCGGCAGCTGTGCGGCCGCCGCTCGCGACCCCTGCTTTCTGCTCCCGATCGTCACCCGATCGTCAGGCCAACGACCGAGCGCGCACCCCGGGGAGCGCTGGGCGCGCTCTCGCTCGCCAGGATCGGCCCTGGCGCGTTACCATGCGCTCGCATCCGGAGGCTCGATGACGCGCATGGCACGCACCCTGGCTCGCCTCGTGGGGCTCGTCGCCCCTTCGTTGTTCTCCGCGTCCACCGCGCTCGTCGCGCTCGCCGCGCTCGCCGCGTCCACCGCCCTGGCCGCACCCACCGCGCCCGTCCCCCCCGCGCTGCCGACGGCAGTCGCGGTGTCCGCGCTCCCTCGGGTGACCTCCACGGTGCCCACGGCGCCCACGGCCGCCGCGTCCTCCGCGTTCCTCGACGGCGCGCGCCTCGTCGCTGCCGAGCGCCTCGGCGCACCTTCCGTCGACGCCCAGGGCCGCCGCCTCACCCGCGTGCGCCTCCGTTACGACGCCAGCTTCGCCCACGCCGATGCCTTCGCCCACGACGCCGGCGTTGCCCCCTTCGCCTCGACGGGCGACCTCCGCGCACCGCGCACCGTCGACGCGCTCGTCGACCACACCGCCATCGTCCAGATCTCCCCTGGCGCCGAGGCCGCCGTCGAAGCCGCCGGCGTGCGCCTCGTGCGTCCCCTCATGCCCGCCCTCGGCCTGTGGCTCGCCGAGAGCGCCGACGCGGACCACGACGCCGACGGCCTTGCGCTCGCCGTGCGCCTCCAGGCCGAGGTCGCGCGCGGCGTCGAGCAAGCCGTCCCGAACCTCTACCTCCGCGTCCGCCCCGCCGCCGAGCCCTTCACCCCCAACGACCCCATGCTTCCGGACCAGTGGTACCTCAACAAGCTCCGCATGCCGGAGACCTGGGGACTGCACCGCGGCGATCCCGACACCCGCGTGGTCATCGTCGACACGGGCTGCGACCTCGGCCACCCCGACCTCGTGGCCAAGCTCGACACCAGCCTCGACGTGGTCAGTCCCACGGGCGACGGCAGCTACGCCGCGAGCGACTCTGGCGCAGGGCATGGCACCGCGTGCGCCGGCATCGTCGCTGCCGCGACCGACAACGACGAGGGCATCGCGGGCGTCTGCCCCGACTGCCGCTTGAGCTGCGTGCGCCTCCTCGCCGACTTCGAGCTGCCCGTCTCCGCCGCCGTCGAGGCCTTCGACTTTGCGCTTCGCACCGACGCAGCCGTCGTCTCCAACAGCTGGGGGTACGACAAGGGCCTGCCCGTCCCGCAGGTCGTCGCCGACGCCGTGGACAAGGTCTTCCGCGACGGCCGCGGCGGCAAGGGCGCGCTCGTGATCTTCGCCGCTGGCAACGACAGCCGCGAGATCGAGCCGCAAGAGATCCAGGCCCTCCCCTCGGTGTTCGCCATCGGCGCCGTCAACCACTGGGGCGACAAGACCACCTTCACGAACTTCGGCGCCGCTGTCTCCCTCGTCGCCCCCGCCGGCACCGTGACCACCGACATCCGCGGCGGCGGCGGCTACAGCAGCGGCAATTACACCGACCTCTTCGGCGGCACCTCGTCGGCGTGCCCGGTGGTCGCGGGCGTCGCCGCCCTCCTCGCCAGCGCCGCGCCCGAGCTCACCGCCGAACACTTCTACGACCTGATGATCCGCACCGCGAGCCCCGCCGATCTCGCCGTGCCCGACGAGAACGGCCACGACCCCGTCTACGGCTACGGCGTGATCAACCCCCTCACCGCGCTCACGACCGCGCTCGCCGAGCGTCCCCCCCCCGAGCCCGAGCCGCCGTCACCGCCCGACGACAAGCCCAAGGCCGACGCCGCCGACGAGGGCGGCTGCGCCTTCGCTCCCGCCCCCGCACGCAGCATCGGCGGACTCGGCTTCTCCGTCGCCGCCCTCGCCGTCGCCGCCTACGCAGGCCGACGACGCCGCCGGTAACCCGCCGCGGCCAGCGCCACCGCGGCGAGCAGCCCCGCGCCTTCACCCGTCGCCGCCGCGCCGCCGGCCGCTCGGCACCCGCAGCCCGCGTCGTCCATGCGGTCCGAGCGCGGCGCTGGCTCCTCGCCTCCCGCCCCGCTCCCCCCGTCGCCGCCGCCGCTCCCTCCGTCGCCGCCGCCGCCCGACACCTCGTCCGCGCACGCCTTCACCTCGTCCGGCGAGCCGATGCACAGCGTCGGCCGTCGTGACGACCCGCGCGTGAGCCCGTTGACCACCGCCACCACCAGCGCGTCGTGCGCGCGGACATCGATCACCTCCGCGCCCGCCGCAGGATCCTCCACCTGCGTCACCGACCCGTACGTGCTGCCTTGCTCGGGCACGAGCAGCAGCGTCAGCCCCTCCACGTCCTCTGGCGTGTCCGGTTGCGGCACCAGGGCCGCCGTCATCTCGGCGCGGTCGCCCACCGGGACCCGGTAGTACTGCGTCGACGCATAGAAGCTTCGCAGCCGATCGCTGAACGGCGCCGCCACCGCCTCGATCGTCACCCCCTCGTATGACGCCCCCTGCGCATAACCGCGCGCTGGATCGGCGTGGCTCCCCGTGAACAGGTTCCAGGTCGCGAACGTGACGAACGACGTCGCGAACGACCCTTGTCCCTTCGCGGTGAGCAGCGGATCGATCTGCTCGATCCAGGCCGGGTCCTCGACCCCGAATGCCCCGTCCTCGCACCGCTCCCACAGCCCGCGCACCGTCCCGGCCCCGTGGTGCTCGTCGAGGAACCGGAAGTACAGCGCGCTCCCGTAGCTGAAGGGATCCACCGGACCTGGCAGCGGCACGTTCAGCGAGCGGTCCGGGTTGCGCAGGTAGCCGCGGATGAACGCCTCGAAATCATTGAGCGCCGGGTCGAACGCCTCCGTCGCCCACACCGCCGACCCCTCGCTGAGGACGCTCCCCTGACCGGCGTCGTACGCGGCTTGCACCGCATGGAACAGCTCGTGGCTCGCCAGGATCCGGTTGGCGACCCGCGTCGACGGATACCCGTACCCCACGAAGTCGTTCTCCGAGATCATGTAGCCCGCGCACACCGCGGGCAGCGACGCCGAGCACCCGTCAGGGTCGAGCTGGAACGTCCCATCGCCCGTCCCGGCGAAGTCCACGAGGTACACGTCGAAGCGCGCGTCACCCCCGTTGATCGCCACCTGCCCGTCGCGCACCGGGTGCCGGAAGCCCAGCTCCTCCATGTAGAACGCGAGCACCTCGTCGTAGGTCGTTCCCACCTCCTCGACGAAGTCGGGGACACCGCTGCCGTCCACGTCCGCGGCCGGCACCGCGTTCACCCCATCGCGGGTGTAGTGAACCAGAAACTCGCCCGAAGGCGACCCGTACGTGTCGACCACGTCCCCGGGAGCGAACCGGAACAGCAGCGTGTTCCCGGGCGTGTCCGGCCTGTCGAGCGGGACGAACCCGGGGCTGCCGAGATGCGGCGCGCCTTCGCCATCGACCCCGCACCCGACGGTGGCGAACAGGATCGCCACCGCGAACGAGAAGGCAGCGCCGCGTGTCGATCTCACTGCAGGAACGCCCAGCGGATCTGGTAGTTGCCCGAGCCCGTCGGCCCCTGCGGCAGCGGGTTGCCCGCGTCGCACTCCGCCTGCACGTCGGGCGAGTAGTACGCCGTCACCACCAGCTTCACGTAGCTGCTGTCGGCGAGCTGCAGCAGGTACACCTGGCTCGACATGCCCAGGCAGTGCGTCGTCTGGTTGTATGCGTAGAACGAGGCGAGTGCCGTACCAGGCGCCGTGGGCTGACCGCTGCCGTCGCTCTGGAACACGCAGGCATCGGAGTAGAACGTGTCGGTGCGCCCCTGCGGCAGCGAGGCCGGCAGCGCCGTCAGATCGTCGTACGACGTACCCGCGAGCGGCGCTGCGGTCACGCACGACGGACCCGAGTTACCGCTGTTGATCCGGATCACGGCCCGCCGGAACGCGATGTCCCAGTCCATCGAGTCGATCGCGTTCTCGTCCGAGATCTCGACCTTCTCCAGGCCGTTCGCCGTGAACTTCCCGTACGTGTACGAGTCGGGGTTCGGGTTCATTGCCCCGCCCGCGACGGCGTTGATGAGCGAGGTGAAGCCAGCGCCGTCGGGCTGCGACTCGATCAGGCCCGGCGTGATGTCGTCCTGCAGGTTCAGCGCCTGGAAGACCTCGTCGGCGCAGGGCACCTCCGTCGGCTCGGTGCAGCCGTTGACCGGCCCGCTGCCACCCCCGCCTGCGCTGTTGCCGCCGGTGCCGGGTTCGCCGCCGCCGCCGCCGTCCCCCGTGGTCGACGTGGTGGTCCCGCCACCGCCGCTGCCGCTCGGGTTCGTGTTGTCGTCGTCCGACGAACAGGCGGAAGCTCCCACGAGCATGGCGCCCGCGACGAGAAGAGCCGAGAGAGATCGATAGCTATGCATAGGGATCGCACTCTAACAGAAGCAATCAGCAGAGAACCAGATTGTAGCAAGTGACTTTCAATATCGTGGAGTGAACCAGCTCACGGTCGAGCTTCTTCCCCTGCTGGCCCCTCGGGCGTCGCTGGAGCCCGACATGGCGCTCGCTCGCCCTGTGGCCGGGGGAGGGGCTCACGGGTTGCCCTTGCCTCAACCTCCTCCAGCCCCGTCTGCGCCCCCCGCGCCGCCGCTGCCCCCTCCGCTCCCCGACCCGGGGGCGCACGCCTCGCCGAGGACGTAGCCTCCCTTGCACATGCAGCGGCAGTCATCGATGAGGCCAGCCTCTTCGCAGACCGGGACCACCTGCACCGTCTTCGAGGCGGTGCGACCAGTGCGCTCGGTGATCTGCACGGTCAGTTCGTAAGGGGCGTCGTAGAGATCACGCGACGACCACTGGTTGGGGCAGGTCGGGATGTTGGAGAAGGTCGAGATGTCGCTCTCGATGCTCGCGCCCCAGCCATCGCCGAGCGGCTTCAGGTTCGTGGTGCGCGACTCGGGCCGCGCCTGCTGGCTCACCGGATCGCGGATCGCGCCCGCGAGCTGGACGGCGCAGGGGTCGAGGTTCGTCGCCCGGACGCCGGCGAAGATGACGCGCCCCCCCTGAGGCGGGAAGAGGTTGTGCACCACGTCGCCGTCGCTGACCGGGTACGCCTGGTACTCGGGGTCGAGGGCGATGATCTCGAACTCGATGGGCGCCGTCGGGTCGCCGAGGGGTTCGAGTTTGCACCCCGTGGGTCCGCCATCCGGCGTGGGGGGAGGCTGAGGAGGCGGCTCCGGGTCGCCGGGACACCCGCCCGTGATCAACCCGAGCGGGAGGATCAGCAAGGCGCCGAGAGGAGCGAGATGGCGCAAGCGCATGAGAAGCCTTGAAGGAGGGAGGTCGTGGCGGTGTTGCAAGCGCCGGGCCCCCGAGACGATGCCGAGCTTACCAGAGGAGGGTGCGCCCCTGTCGGCAGGAGCAGTCCGTCGTCGGAAGAAGGGCGGAGTTCGAGGGGGCGAACGAGCCTGGTGGAACGGTGGACGCGGGTCGGGCGTGCGGGGGGGAGGCGCCCGGGAAGCGCTGGCGCGCGCCGCTTCAGGCGTGAACAGGGCAGCGGACACGTGACATGAGGGTCAGTGAACCGTGAACAGGGTAGCGGCACGGCGACAGCGACCTTGGTGACGTGTGAACAAGGCAGCGGCACGGCGTCCGCGACCTTGGTGACGCGTGAACAAGGCAGCGGCACGGCGCTCGCGACCTTGGTGACGCGTGGACAAGGCAGCGGCACGGCGTCCGCGACCTTGGTGACGCGTGGACAAGGCAGCGGCACGGCGTCCGCGACCTTGGTGACGCGTGAACGAGGCAGCGGCACGGCGTCCGCGACCTTGGTGACGGGCGGGCGTGGGTGCGGGTGACGGAGGGGCGCCGGGATGGCGCGAGCGAGATCGCAGACCACGGAGAGGCCGAGTGACAAAAAACCAATTTCGTCGCCCCCTCCCCTCGACAGTCCGTTTGCTCGTTCTTAGCGTGAGAGTGCCCGGAAATTTCTTACGTTCCGGAGCGGGAGAAATATCGTCATGCGTTTACCTGCCGAATCCACGTCTTCGTGGACCCATGTCTCGTATGCCAGCTTCACCTGGGCCTCGCTCGTGGCGTGGTCCGAGTTCCCCGACCTGTCGCAAGACGAGCGTGAGGCCATCGAGGTCCTCGCGACGTCGATGCGATCATCGATCGACACCCTGCTCTCGGCGGCACGCGCGACCGAGCAGCACGTGCTGTTCGCGCGCCCCATGACCATGGCGCGGCAGAACGCCTGGCTCAGGTTGCTCCGGCGCAGGGCGGGAGAGGCGCAGTCGATGGTGACCTTCAAGGTGGGCCACAGCTCGATGAACCACCCTCAGGTGAGGGAGTTCTTGCCGAAGCTGCGCGCCACGATCACCAGGAAGAAGATCGCCGAGCGTCCCTTCGCGGCCGAGAAGGCGGCGACACGCCTCGAAGGCCTCATCGCGGACTTCCCCGAGAAGCCCGTGCTCGTGCAGCGCCTTCGCGACGTGGCCACCGGGGCGCAAGCGGCCCTCGACGCCAGCAAGTCGTCGCGCGCCACCTGGAGCATGGGGCGCTCGGCGGAGGTCGTCGCCAAGACGCGCCTGCGGCTCGAACTGGAGAAGACGCACCGCCTGCTCGGGGCGCGGTTCCCCGGTCAGCGGGACTTCGTCGAGTCCTTCTTCCTCCGCGGGTCGAAGCCCAGCGAGGGCAACGACCAGGAAGAGGAAGGCGAGGAGGCCGTCGAGCAGACGAAGGCCGTGGCGCTCGTCGGCGCGGAGGAGGCCGACGTGATCGACGAGGCGGACGCGGAAGACGAGGACGCCGACGCGACCCTCGTGGACGCGGACGAGGACCCGTCGCCGCAGAGCGTCTCCGCTGCCGTGTGAGGTTGCGCTGAGCGCTTCTGCTGAAGCGTGAAGTTGCGCCGAGCGTCGCCGCTGGGGCGTGAGGTTGCGTCGAGCGCTTCACCCGGGCTGCATTGCCGCCGACGAGTTCGTGTCGTGCGGCAATGCGCCCGGCGCCTTTGGTTCTGTTGCCGTCTGTGCGAGGTGGGGGGTCAGGGCGTCGACGTGGGCGCCTGCGCGTCCGGAGCTGCGGCTGGTGCGGCGGGTTTCGTGGCGGCACGCTCTTTCTGGTCGAGGATCTGCGCGCGTTGCTGCATGAGGTCCTTCATGCCGGCGGACTCGGGCGAGATGCCCAGGGCTCGCTCCATGGCCGCGAGGGCCTCATCGTACCGACCCAGGCTCGCGAGCAGTGCAGCCTGATAGCGCTTGCAGGAGTAGCAGAGGGGGGCCTTGGCCACGGCGCGTTCCACCATGCGGAGCCCCTCTTCGACCTGGCCTTGCCTGCCCATGAAGAAGCCTGCCAGCGCGAGCTGAACCCCCGAGGTCGCGGTGCGCGCGAGCCGTGCGACGAGCTCCGACGACTCGGCCGAAGGTCCTCCGGTCTTCGCGTCGGTAGGTCGCCCGTCCTGGATCAGAAGGGTCGCCATGATCAGGTCCGGATGCTCGGGCCGGGCCTTCAGACCTCGCGCGATCTCGCGCTCCGCCTCGTCGAACTGGTCCTGGTGGAAGAAGAAAATCCCGCGGCGCAGCGCGGTTTCCGGATGGTCGGGGCTTGCGGCGAGCGCTGCGTCCAGCCGCTGCCGGTAGAGCTGCATCGCCTCCTTGCTGTCGGAGTAGACGGCGTGCGCCCACACGAGGTGGACCTCTGCCTCCTCCAGCACGCGCTGAGCTGCAGGCGCCCTCGGCTTCGGTGGCGGCAGTGTGGCGTGACGTCGGCTCAGGCGCGCCTGCGTGAGGTAGCGCTGATAGTCGGCCTGGAGCCGGGGCAGGTCTCCGCCGTACTGCTCCAGGAAGGCTTCACGCGGGCGTGTCCCCGCCTGGAGCGCACCCAGCATCGCGTCGAAGCGGGAGCGGTAGGTCGCGTCCGGACCGTTGCTGAGCAGATGGACGAACTTCCAGGCCGCGGTGTAGTGGGTGACGCTCCGCTTCTGCAGCTCTTCCGGCTTCTCGGGCCTGGAAGAGAGCCCGTAGAAGCTCCCTCTGTCGCTGTGGACGAGATCCCAGACCGTGGGCGCCCAGGTCGCGGGAATCTGGGTCTGGATCAGGTTGCCCCGCCAGGAGGTCCAGATGTGCGGCTGTTCGGAGAAGTCGTGCGCACCTGGCGCGCCAAGCGAGATCTGGTTTCCCTCGATGCGGAGCGTCTCGTAGTACTGGGCGAGGCCTTCGTTCAGCCACGTCGGCAAGGGTCCGAAGCGCAAGGCGAGGAACTGGTGGGTGAGTTCGTGCAGGAACACCTCCTGCGTCTCGTCGTCCAGATCGGCGCCGTGCATCACCAGGGTGCTGCTGGGATCCAGCTCCAGGACGCTGCCGCGCTTGTGATAGGCGCCCACGTTGTGGTCGGGGCCGACGAGGGCGGCGAAGTCCTTGTCGCGGTCGAAGACGACGACACGGAGCGGGGTCGGGGTGGCGTCGGCAGGCGGCTGGAGCAGATGTTCGAGGGCTTCGTAGAGCTGCTCGAAATGAGCCAGCCGGATGCGCGCCTCCTCGACGTCCAGATCGGTGAAGACGGTGAAGTGCGCCGAGCGGAACTCGGTCCACGTCGGCCCCCCCTGCGCGGGCGAGGTGAGGGGAGCGCGGTTGGCCGCACAGCCCAGCAAGAAGAAGGTTCCGACGACGAGAAGCGTTAACGAGGTGACTTGCCGCAACATGAAGGGCCTGGTGCCACAGGTCCAACTGGGCTGCAAAGGTCGTGTGAGTGCGGATTCCTCTGTGCCTGGGCGCGGCGCGGCGGGGGCGCAGCGCGCTTCAACGGCCGTGGCGGCTCGACGGCGGGATGTCGTCCCTCGACAGGCGCGAGGCGAGCCCCCGCGGGCTCCGCGAGGAGGGAGCGCCTGCGTTCTCGACCTCGGCGAGGTACTCGGCGAGCAAGCGATCGCGCGCGCCGGTCGAGACGGGCAGTGGGTCGAGGGTGGGCAGCCGGTCGGTCCAGGGGGCCTCGTCCTCGTCCGGCTCCTGGCGCGGATCAGGGCGCCGAGAGATGTACCCGTGGACCTCGCGCCCGGGTCGGGAGGGCGGCGGCGCAGGGAAGACGCCAGGGGGCTCGGCGGTGGGCAGATCGTCGAAGTCGGGCCAGCCCGTGGTCTCGGGCGTGATGTCGTCGAGGGCCGCGGGCCAGGTGGGCGGGGCGGGAGGGATGGAGCCTTCGTAGCCCTCGCGGCGCGTCGAGGGAGGCGCTGGGGGCATCGCGGTGGAGAGGGGCGCCGGCGGCATCGCGGTGGAGAGCGGCGCTGGCGGTCCCGCGGTGGCTTGCAGGGGAGGTGGTGCTGCGGTCGAGCGCACCGGAGGCGGCGCGATGGTGGGGCTGTCGTCCGACCAGGTGTCTGCGTCGTCGAGCAGCTCGGCGCGCTGATCGGGGCGGCGACCGCGCGAGTAGGGATCGGCCTCGACGTCGTCGTCCGGAGCACCGGACCTCGACAGGGTGATGTGGGGTGAGGCCGCGCCGTAGGTCGTCGAGGTGCCGTAGGTCGTTGACGCGCCGTAAATCGTCGACGCGCCGTAGGTCGTCGAGGCTCCCTGGGTCGGTGCTGCGCCATGCGTGAGCGCTGCGCCGTGCGGTAGCGCCGCGCTGTGAGGGGGCGACGACATGCTCGACGACGCGGGGCTCGGGGCAAGGGGCGCGTGCGGTGGCGCTGCGGGCGCGAGCGTGGAGGGGGGCGCGGCGTTGTTCGTGCGGCCCAGCGACGGTGGACGCGAGCGCGCGTCCCTCGAGAGCGTGGACAAGAAGGGGGACAGCGGGGCGCCGCGTGGACCCACCTGCGCAGGGCGGGCGGACTCGGTGGGGAGGCGCGGCGGGGGCGGGACGATGGGGTGATCCATCTCGCCCGGGGGCGGCGGCAGGGTGGAGTTGAGGTTCTCGCTGCGGAGCTTCTCGCGCAGCGCCACGCGGTCGACGGGCGGTGGACGGCGGATGCTGCGGGGGATCTCGGAGGGCGCCTCGGGGCGCGGTGAGGTGAGAGGGCGGCCGAGCCAGGCGGCCGTCACGGCCTGGGCGCTGGGGGGGATCCTGTCCTCGCCGGTGGCGGGGGTGGCGCGGCCTGCGCGCTCGAGGCGTCGGGCAAGGTCGACGGACGGGGGAGAGACGGCGGGCGCGGCGGGGGTCTCGGCGTCGGTCGGCAAGGCGCCACGCTTGCGTCCGGACGAGGGAGGCGGCTGGATCGGCTGTGCTTGCGAGAGGGGTGGGCGGGAAGCCTGCGCTTGCAGCGGCGACGGCCAGGTGGCGAGGGGCGGCAGCGGCGCGCGCGGGCCCGGGATGCGCAGGCGCGTGGACGCGGGCGGGGCGGAGACGCCTGCGAGCGCGGCGCGGAGCACCCGGGCCTGGCCGAGATCGGCATCGACGATGCGGACGAGGGTGCGTGTGGGCTCGTCGTCGGTGCGGGCGGCGAGATCGACTTCGAAGGGCTGTTCGAGGAGGGCGCCGGTGGCGTCGTAGAGCACGCGTACACGGGGGGTGGCCATGCGGGCGGGGTGCTCGGGGGCCGTGATGACCACGGCGATCTCCGCGGTGCTCAGCTCGACCAGCGTGCCGGTGGGCAGGAAGCCGAGAGCACCGAGGAGCAGCTTGACGAGGGTGCGCTCGGTGGTGCCCCAGCCGCTCTGCGAGGCATGGCTCAACGGGGCGATGCTCGGTACGGAGATGCCACCGGGCGACATGCTCGATGTCGGGCCGCCCGAAGGCGAGAGGCCCGACAGCGGGACGCCCGAGGGAGACATGCCGGCGGTGGGGTGGCTCGACGGGGAAAAGCCAGGGGGAACGGTCCCGGACGTGCCGAAGCCGGGAGGCACGGTGCCGGTGGGACCGAAACCGGGTGGCAAGGTGCCGGTGGGACCGAAGCTCGGGGGCACGCTGCCGTACGAGATGGGCCCGGAGGGAGGGATGCTCGACGCGGAGAGCTCCGAGGGCGAGATGCTCGTCGTGATCGGCGCGGGCTGGCAGTGGTCGAGGAGGCGGAGGAACACCTCGTCGAGCGAGGTGCGCGGGGCGGCGCCGGCGCCGAGGGGGGGGATGGCGCGCAGCTCGGTGAAGGCGCGGGCGACGCAGAGGACGCGCGCGAGCAGCGTGGGAGCGCGGCGGCCGCCGTAGAGCTGGATGCGCCGCGCGGACGGGCGGAGCGCCAGCGCTTCGTAGAGGATCACCGTCCTCGCCATGGAGGGGGTGTGCAGCTTGCCGAGCGCGGTGAGTGCGGCGGCGGCGCTGGCGGGGAGGCGGTGGAGTTCGTCGTCGTCGAGCGCGCGGTCGAGGCTCGGCGGCGGGAGCGAGGTGCGGGTGGCGACGCTCGCAGGCGCCGGGACCGAGGAGGGGATGCGGCTCCTCGGCGGCAGGTCGGCCGCGCTCGGGGGAGACGACGAGACGCGCCGCTCCTCGGCCCGGGGCGCGCGCGCGTGCGGGAGGCGGGAGGCGGGGCGCAAGAGGCGGCGGCGGCCTGCGTCGTAGAGCAAGGCGGCGGTGGCGAGCGCGGAGAGGGCGCGTCGCTCGACGGTGAGCTGGCGCGCGATGGCGAGCGCGGCCACCGCGGTGGAGACGGAGAGGACGGCTTCGTCCGGATCCCAGTCGTTCGAGATGGCGAGCGAGAGGAGTGGGGTCGGGTCCTCTTCGACCAGCGAGACGAGCTTCTGCGCGACGCGGCGCACGCGGTCGAGGGAGACCTCTTCGCCGGTCCGGAGTTCGCCTTGCGCGGTGCGCATGACGAGGATGGAGGCGGCGTAAGCGCGGATGGAGCGGGTGAGCAGGGGGAGATCGGGCACCGCGTTGCCGCCGCCCATGGGGGAGGGGACGCTGCGGGCGCGGATGCCGCGCAGCTCGGTGCGAATGAGGCGCTCGGCGCCGCCGCGGTCGCGCTGGGCGTCGGCGAGCATGCGCGCGAAGACGGCGAGATCGGCGCGGGCGACGGTCTTGTCGAGGGTGATCTCGTTGAGGCCGCAGCCGTTCAGCAAGGCACCCAGCTCGCGCGCGGTGTCGTAGCCCTCGCGCGAGGTGCGGAGGACCTGGCCGTTGACGAAGATGCCCTCGTCCGCGAAGACGAAGGAGACGGCGTCGACGCCCGCGACGGCGCAGAGGTCGGAGATCGCGCCGCAGGCGGCGGGGATGAGGGTGGCGACGGCCTGGTTGCCGTCGTGGTGCAGGAGGCACGCCTTCACGACGCGGTAGAGGCCCTGCACGGCCGCAGCCGCGGCGACCCGACGTACGTCACCGGCGCCGCTGCTGGGGGCGTCGAAGCGGGACTGTCCGGTGCTCACGGTTTCCTCCCGTTGGCAGGGGGGGGACGCAGGCTGGAGTTGTTTCTGCCGCTCCCGGGCGGCGCGCTCGGCGGCGGCGGGGACGTGGAGGCGCGGCGCGAGAAGGCGGTGGTGCCCTCGGAGGCGACCTCGGCCGAGCGGCGGCGCGAGAGGCGCGCGGCGATGAGGGGCACGGCGCGCGCGGCGGCGTCACGCACGGCGGGGTTGCTGCCCCAGCGGGGTTTCGTGGCTTCCTTCACGGAGGCGAGGGCCTCCTCGCTGGAGGCGAAGGTGGCGAGGACGCGCGCGGCGATCTCGCGCGTCTGCTCGATGGCCTCGGAGGGGAGGAGGTGGCGTCGTTCGAGCAGCTCGATGGCCAGCCGCTCGGCGCGCGCAGGGTTGAGGCGGACCACGGTCTCCAGCCACTCGCGGCGCTCCTCGGTGGCGCGCTCGTGGAAGCTCTGCGCCTGGATGTGGCGGACGAGGGTGGGGCCCGCGGCGAGGAGGCCGAGCCGGCCGATGGTGCGCAGCGCTTCGAGGCGCGCGGTGGCCTGGGGCTCGTCGAGCATGCGCTGGAGTTCTTCACGGACGCGCTCGCCGGTGCCGGTGCGCCCCGACGTGCCCTGGCCGTCCAGCTCGGCGCGGGAGTCGCGCGGGTCACGGAGATCACGGGGGTCGCGCAGGTCCCGGGGATCCCGAGGATCGCGCGCGTCACGCGGGTCGCGGGTTGCGTCGGGGAGCAAGGCGAGGGTGCTGACGCGGACTTCGAGGTGGGGGCTTCCGAGGCCGGCTTCGAGGGCGATGGCGGCCTCGGCGGTGCGCAGGCTGGAGAGGAGGCGGAGGATGGTGAGCGCGTGCACGACCGGGGCGCGCGGGAGCAGCTCCGCGAGCTCGGCCTCGCGGCCGGGGAGCCAGCGGTTGAGAAAGCCGAGCAAGACCTCCCGGACGCGCTCGGACTGCACGCGCCCGTAGCCGTCGCACGCGGCGACGAAGAGCGCGCCGTCGGGCAAGGCTTCGAGGGCGAGGGCGAGGCCCTCCGCGACGCCAGGGGCGACAGGCGGGGGCGGGGGCGGCAAGCCCGCCGCCTGGCGGCCGTAGCCCGCCTCGTCACTGCTCAGCGGCTCGTCGGGGCCGTAGGTGGTCAACTCTTCGAGGACGGCGCGCAGCGACGCGGCAGGGAACATCGTGGCGGTGAGCGCTCGGTGGACACCAGGGAGCGTGCCCGGGAGGCCGTCGACGCGGCCCTCGGCACGGACGGAGAAGGCGCGTCGCAGGGCCGCGTGGACCTCGAAGGCGAGCGCGAGGTTGTGCAGCGAGATCTGGTCCGAGGTCCACTCGGAGAGTGCGGCGAGCAGCGACGGCGCGTCACCGCGGCGGGCCGCCTCCAGGTAGGCGTCGACGAAGGCGTCGAGGAAGCGATCGCGCCACTGTTCGAAGGGGAGCGCGATCTGCGCGCCCAGGGTGGCGATGGTGACCCGATCGACCACGCCGAGGGCCGCGGCGGTGCGCGCCGCCGTGGGGCTCGCGCCGTCGCGGAGGGAGTGCTCCAGGTTGCGCTGCATCACCCGGCCTTCGAGCGAGTCCTCGTTCCAGAGGCCGTCGATGCGGGCGAGGCCGCGGCAGAGGTCGAGGCTGGCCTCGTCGATGGAGAGCGGGTCGCCCTCCATGAACGAGTCCACGGCGAGGTAGGCGATGTGGTCGAAGCGGCGGTCCCACAGCGCGGTGATCGAGTCTTCGTCGCTGCCGAAGGCGCGGTCGCGCAGCAGGATGGCGGCGAAGTCGCGCAGCTCCAGATCGGTGAGGCCCGGCTTGAGCTGGATGCTGCGGATGCCGTCGGCGAAGAGCTGGAAGGGGATGCGGTCGAGCGGGGCGCGGTCGGGCTGCCACACCGGCTGCCCGCCGACGAGGAACGCGCCGGGCGCCACGTCCCAGCGCACGCCGGCCGGGTCTTCGGCGAAGACGCGCGTGATCTCGTCGAGCACGGAGGCGAGCCCGCGCGCCACATACGGGTGGCTGAAGCCGTACTGGCGCGCGCTGCCGAGCACGGAGGCGAGCTGCTTCCACACGGTGGCGACGCGCACGGCGGTCTCCTCGCGCGTGGGGCCGCCATCTTTCGGGCCGCCGCCGTCGCCCTCGGTGAGCATGTCGTTGGCGCGGACGATGACGCCCGGCCCGCGCAGCGGCGTACCCGGGGTGAGCTTGCCGGCAGCGTGGGCCGAGAGCAGGGCGCGCAGCTCCGCCCGCATCGCCGTGGCCGTCTGGAAGCGGCGGGTGCGGTCGAACGAGAGGGCCCGGTCGACGAACGCCACGACCTCCACGGGCAGCTGCGGCGCGGCGCGCGCGAGCGACGGCGCGGGCTGGGTCGCGGCGAGCAGGTACGCCTCCGCCTCGGTGCGGCCCTTGCGCACCGGCTTGCCGGAGAGCGCGTTGTACATGCAGGCGCCCGTCGACCAGAGGTCGGCGCGCCCGTCGACCGTACCGAGCCCCATGGCCTGCTCCGGCGCCATGAAGGCGGGCGTGCCGTAGGTGTGGCCGACGCGCGTCATGCGGCGGTCGAGTTCGCCCTGCTGGGCGAAGCCGAAGTCGAGGACCTTCACCTCGCCGTCGGCCGTGATGAAGACGTTGGCCGGCTTGAGATCACGGTGAATGATGCCGACGTCGTGGCAGTGTTCGAGCAGATCGAGCACGGCGTCGAAGACGGCGAGTGCCTGCTCGAGCGGTAGCGACGTGCCCTGGCGCCGGAGAAGCCTCCGGAGGGTGGTGCCGATGAGCAGCTCCATGATGAGGAACGGCTCGCCGCGATCGCTGATCCCCTCACCGAGCACCCGCACCCGGCCGGGGTGTTCGAGCTGGTTCGCGACCTGACCCTCGCGCAGGAAGCGCTCGCGCGTGTCGATGTCGGGGGTGAGGGCGGTGTGCAGCACCTTCAAGGCGGCGCGGCGGCCACTCGTGTGCGTGGCGCTGAACACCGCGGCCATTCCGCCGATGCCGAGGAGCTCGTCGAGCGTCCACGAAGCATCCAGCATGGTGCCGACGCGCACTGCCGCGGCGTCGATGAGGGTTGGCTCCGATGGTGGCTGGATGGTGGTCGGGTGGGCCATGGACCCGGCGTACGGAGGTGCCGCAGGGCGAGTCGTTCCTGGTCCCCCTCGCGAAGGTGCTCAGGGCCGCGGCAAGCTCCGGCGACGAGCATACATGGGTTCACTTCGCGAGCGGTGAAAGATGACGCTTTGCCGAGGCCTGCCGGCGCGATGCGTCAGTCTTCTGTTGGCGTTGCCACGCAGCGTTGGTGCTCGCCATGCTCGTCGCCGCCGTCGAAAGCGTGACTTCACGGCGAAGTGCTTTGTGGCCATCCTTGTCGCGATTGAGGTAGCGTGCGCCGCCGTGCGTCGAACAAACCGGACGGGGGGTCGAGCGCTCCTCGGCGTGTGGACCGCGTTTTCCCTCCTCGTGAGCGCCTCGGGCGCGATCGCGCAGCCCGCGCAGCCGTCTCCCGAGCCTGCGCCGCCCGCGCCGCCCGTGCCGTCGGCGCAGCCCGCGCCGACCGCGCCGACCGAAGGGCAGGCCGCGCCCACGCCGACCGAGCCCCCTGGGGTCCCGGCGCCTGCGGAGCCCCCCGCGAATGCCCAGCCAGAGCCTGCTCCCGCAGCGCCTCCGGCTCCGCCACCGTCGGCGAAGCCCGACGACGGTATGGAGAAAGCGACGGGGGTCCCGGAGTCACCCGGCACGCCCGCGCCGCTGCCCGAGACCTCGGCGCCTGCGTCGGCGACCCAGCCCTTGCAGCCACAGACGCCCGCGCCTCCGAGCGGTAGCTTTCAGTTCGGCTCTTACGGTCGTGTCGTGGTGGGGGGCGATCTCACCGGGCGCCCCGGTCGCGACACCGACATCGTCGCGCGTGGCTCACGCCTCGACGAGAATACCTACCTGGAGCTGGAGTTTCGTCGTGAGGACTACTGGGAGAAGACCGACTCCAACACCCAGGTCGTCGCCACCCTCGCCTTCCAGCACCCCATCTTCCATTACAACGGCAATTTCGACGGCGTGGTGGGGATGCGCAATCTCTACCTGGAGTCGCGCGACCTGCTCGCCAAGGGGCTGGCCTTCTGGGCTGGCTCCAGGATGTACCGCGGCGACGACATCTACCTGCTCGACTGGTGGCCGCTCGACAACCTGAACACCCTCGGTGCAGGCGCCTGGTACAAATTCAACGACAACCGGACCGTCGTCGCCGTACACGGCGGCCTGACCCGGCCTCAGGACGGGTTCTTCGGCCAGACGGTGGAGCGCCCGCTGCCGTTCAACCAGGTCGGGTCGACGCAGGTCGACATCCTGTCGCGTCAGAAGTTCATCGGGAGCCTCAAGCTGAACCACCGCATCAAGCTCGGTGAAAAGGCGGGCGCCAAGGGGATCCTGTATGGCGAGACCCACCAGCTCCCGAGCGGTCAGCGCGAGACCGAGCCGGGGCGCTTCGAGCGGATGGCGTCGGACAGCGGGTACGTGATCGGTGGTCAGCTCGGTGCGTGGACGGGCGAGCGCGACACCTTCGTGAACCTCTTCGTCCGCTACGCCCGCGGACTCGCGGCCTACCCCGACTTCGCGGCGCCGGGGCAGCTCGCCATCGCGCGGTCGGACGAGGGGATCACCGAGTACAAGACCGACGGGGCGCACGAGTTCCGCGTGGCGCTCGGCGCGAACTACGAGAAGGGCCCCATCGGCGTGATGTTCGGCGCTTACTTCCGGTCGTTCCGGAACGCGAACCCCGACCTCGATCTGAATGACGTGGACGAGGGCATCTTGATCGCGCGGCCGCACTACTTCATCGGGGAGAAGGGCGGCATCGCGGTGGAAGCGTCGTACCAGGCGCAGCAGCGGGGCGTGCTCGCGGCCTCACCCGATGGCGGCGGGTCGCTCGCGGGCGGGTCGAGCGGGCTGCACACGGCGGGGCTCACCCGCTTCGGCATCATCCCGTTCCTGTCCCCCGCGGGGCGCGGCGATTACGTGCGGCCCCAGATCCGGGCGATGTACGTGATCACCCTGCGCGACGCCGGAGCGCGCGCGCTCTACCCGCAGGATGATGTGTTCAGCCTGCGGAAGGTGGAGCACTTCTTCGGGATCGGGGCCGAGTGGTGGTTCAACAACACCTGGAGCTACGGTGGGTGAGATGAAGAGGCAGCGCAGCAATCGGTTCACCGCGCCGCTCACGGCGCTCACGGCGCTCGCCCTGGCGCTCCCCGCGGCGGGGTGCATGCAGATCGAGGAGGAGCTCGCCGTCGAGGAGGTGCAGCTCCAGACCCACGTCGTCGACTGGCGTTCGGAGATCATCTACCAGGTGCTCGTCGATCGCTTCGCCGACGGCGACGCAGGCAACAACTTCGGGGTGAACCGCACCGCGCTCGGCAAGTGGCACGGCGGTGACTGGCGCGGGCTGGAGGAAAACCTGCCCTACCTGGAGGAACTCGGCGTCACCACGCTGTGGATCTCGCCGGCCGTGAAGAACGTCGACTCCGACGCCGGCTTCGATGGTTACCACGGCTACTGGACGCAGGCGTTCCTGGAGACGAACCCGCACTTCGGGGACCTCGCGGCGCTGCGGCGGCTGGTGCGGTCGGCCCACGATCGGGGGATGAAGATCATCCTCGACATCGTGACGAACCACGTCGGGCAGATGTTCTACTACGACATCAACGGCAACGGGCAGCCCGACATCCAGACCTTCGGCGGGGGCCGGCCGGGGCAGGACCCGGTGGTGAACGTCACCGAGTACGATCCGGAGTTCGATCCTCGGGGGGTCCAGGCGCGCACCTCGCTCGGCGAGTCGGGGCCGGCGCGGATCATCTTCCAGTACGACCCGGCGACGAACCACGTGCCGCCGGACCTGCCCTTGTTCCAGACGCCGGACGCTTACAACCGCAAGGGCCGGACCTTCGATTTCGAGGACCTCGACCAGCTCGTGCACGGCGACTTTCCGGGCGGGTTGAAGGACATCGACACGCGGCGGTGCGACGTGAAGCACGCGATGGTGGACGTCTTCGCCCGCTGGGTGGAGATGACCGACATCGACGGCTTCCGCATCGACACGCTGAAGCACGTGGAGCACGAGTTCTGGCGCTTCTTCGCCCAGCGCATGCGGCAGCGTCTGGCGGCCAAGGGGAAGACGAACTTCTTCATGTTCGGCGAGGCGTTCGACGGCAGGGACGACCTGATCGGCAGCTTCACCAAGAACACCGTGCCCGCCCACGAGCACGACACGCTGCTCGGCGGGGACCTCGAGCGTGAGAACGCGGAGTGTCCTGGCGAGGGCCCGCCGCTCACCGGCGAGATGGTGGACAGCGTGTTCTACTTCTCGCAGCACTTCACGGTGTTCCGCGACGTGTTCCGTCTGGGCGGGCCGACGCGGCGGATCGAGGATCTCTGGAACCAGCGCGCGACCAACTACGGGACCGAGCCGCACGCGGGCGGTACGGGGCTCTCACCGACGCAGACGCTGGTGAACTTCATCGACAACCACGACGTGGCGCGCTTCCTCTACACGGGCGCGGGCGTGCCGGAGTTCCCCGAGGGGCGCGATCCGTACGTGGCGCTCAAGAATGCGCTCTTGTTCTTGATGACCGAGGACGGGATCCCCTGCCTCTACTACGGCACCGAGCAGGGCTTCGAGGGCGGCAACGACCCAGCGAACCGCGAGCCGATGTGGGACGGTAACCCCAAGCTGAACCTCTCGGCGTACGACACCAGCGGGGACCTGTTCTCCTGGACCCGGCGGCTGACGCGGCTGCGCAGGGGCTACGAGGCGCTGTCCACCGGCAACCTGACGGTGCGCTGGTCGACGGAGGCGACGGGCGGCGAAGAAGACGCAGGGATGTTCGCGTTCTCGCGCCAGACGGAGGGCGGGGCGCACGCGCTGGTCGTCTTCAACACCCACACCTCGAAGGAGAGCAGCACGGCGTTCAACGGGAGCGGGATGGAAACCGGGCGTGATTCGGGCTCGGTGCTCGTCGACGTGCTGTCGCCGGAGCAGACGACGTACGAGGTCGGGGCGGACGGTCGGCTCGCCGTGACGCTGCCCCCGATGAGCGGCGCGATCCTCATCCCGCAGGAGCAGGTCAAGCCCGGCCTGTGAGCGGCCGCCGAGTCCAGGGGAGCACGCGATGGCCTCGGTCAGGGTGAAGGGACTCAACAAGCGCTTCGGTCAGACGCACGTGCTCCGAGGGGTGTCCGTGGAGGTGCCGGATGGCGCCTTCGCGGTGCTCGTCGGGCCGAGCGGGTGCGGGAAGTCGACGCTGCTCCGGTTGCTCGCGGGGCTCGAAGAGGCGGACGAGGGACAGATCAGCCTCGGGGATCGCGACGTCACCCGGCTGGAGCCACGGGATCGGGACATCGCGATGGTGTTCCAGTCCTACGCGTTGTACCCGCACCTGACCGTGCGCGAGAACCTCGCGTTCGGGCTGAAGCTGCGCAAGACGCCGGCGAGCGAGATCGAGGCGCGGGTGAAGGAGGCGTCGGAGATGCTCGGCCTCGGGCCGCTGCTCGAGCGCTACCCGAAGGCCCTGTCCGGAGGTCAGCGGCAGCGGGTGGCAATGGGGCGAGCGATCGTGCGGCGAGCGCAGCTCTTTCTGTTCGACGAGCCGCTCTCCAACCTCGACGCGGCGCTGCGGGCGCAGGTGCGGGTGGACATCCGCAAGCTGCACGATCGGATGGGGGCGACGAGCGTGTACGTGACGCACGACCAGGTGGAGGCGATGACGCTCGCCGACGTGCTGTTCGTGCTGAACAAGGGCGTAGTGGAGCAGGCGGGGCCGCCGCTCGAGATCTACGGCGCACCGCGGACGAAGTTCGTGGCGGGCTTCCTGGGCAGTCCAGCGATGAACTTCCTCGATGCGCGGCTGGAGTCGCGTGACGGTCGGTGGCTGGCCGCGCTGGGGCACGGGGTGGATGTGGCGATCGACGCCGAGGCGTTCGCGGGGGAGCTTCAAGCGGGGCGCCGGGTGACGCTCGGTGTGCGCCCGCACGACGTGGAGCTGTCGGGAGATGGCGCTGGGGCGCCGCTCGAGGTGAGCATCGTCGAGGCGCTGGGCGTGGAGTCGCTCGCGTACGGGACGCTGGCCGGGGCGCACTTCATCGCGCGCCTCGAACCCACGGCGAAGGTGAGCAAGGGCGAGACGATCCGGATCCTGTTCCGCAACGTCCACCTGTTCGACGCCGACACCGGCCTCTCGCTCCGCGCGAAGGCGTGAGGCGGCACCTGGCGATGAGGTCCTTCGCCTTCGCGCTGCTCGCCGCCCTGATCACGGTCCTCGTCGGGCTGCCTGGGCTGGCCTTGGCGGACGGGCGGCCGATCCGGGTGTGGCATGCGAAGCGCGACGCGGAGGCCCGGGCGCTCGCCGAGGTGCTGGCGTCATGGAAGGGGGCGGCGCTCGACGTTTTGCCGCTGCCGTACGACGCGTATGCGCGGAAGCTGGAGGCCTCGATCCCGATCGGGGACGGGCCTGATCTGTTCGTCGACGAGCACGGGCGCCTCGGCAATTTCAGGGCGCGTGGGATCGTGGCGCCAGTGGGGGATGCGCTCGAGGGCGAGGCGGTGTTCATCGGGCCCGCGCTCGACGCGCTGCGGGCCGAGGGACAGGTCTGGGGGTTGCCGATCGGGCAGAAGTGCCTCGCGCTCTTCGTCAACACGGCGCTCGCTCCCGAGGTGCCCGCGGATCTGGAGGGCATCGCGGCGCTGCGGACCACGCTGCCCCGAGGGGTCTACCCGCTGGTCTACGAGGCGCAGGGGCTCTATGCGCATGCGGCCATCCTCGGCGCGTTCGGCGTCCCGCTGCTCACGGAGGACGGGCAGTTCGGGGTGGTCGGTCCCGAGGCAGCAAAGTCGCTCGCGCTCGTGAAGTGGCTGCTCGATGAGCAGGCGATCCCCGGGGACGCGAGCGGCGCGCTGATCGGGGACCTCTTCCGGGCGGGGCAGGCGGCGTTCGCGATCAGCGGGCCCTGGTTCACCGGCGGGCTCTCGCCCGAGGTGCAGCAGCGGACGCGGGTGGTGCCGCTGCCGAAGGTCCGGGCGACGAGGCAGCCGATGCGCCCGCTGCTGGGGGTGGAGGCGGTGATGCTCACGCCGGACGGCGCGCGGCGGTCCGAGGTGCGAGCGCTGGCGCGTCACCTGGCGAGTGCCGGGGCGTCCGAGGTGCGGCTGAAGATCGCGGGGATTCCGCCGGCGCGCTCCGACGTCGAGGTGCCGGCGGACGATCCGTTCGTGAGCGCGTTCGTCGAGCAAGCGAAGGTGGCCATCCCGCAACCGACCTCACCTGCGAGCCGCTCCCTGTGGGACCCGATGGACCGGGCCATCCGCAAGGTGCTGCGCGGGGTGGCCACGCCCGAGGAGGCGCTCGAAGAGGCGCAGCACCGCTTCGACGACGTGCGTCGGCCACTGCCGCCGCCGGCGTCTCCTGCGCCGCTCGTTTTGGTGCTCGGGGTACTCTGCTTGCTCGGGGCGCTGCGGTGGGTGCGGCTCGCGCGCTCGGGTGAGCTGGGACCTGCGCTGAAGCGCTCGCTGCCGGCATACAAATACGTGCTCCACGCGGTGGTGGTCGTGGGGGTCCTGGTGATCACGCCGCTCGTCATCGGCGCGGCCACGTCGCTCTTCGCGAGCCGACAGGAGGAGCCGCAGCGGTACGTGGGGCTGGCGAACTTCATCGACATCCTGACGGCGCGCGGCGGCCCCTTGTTCGCGAGCGGGTCGTTCTACCTCGTCCTCGCCGTGACCTTGCTCTGGACGGTGGTGAACGTCTTCTTCCACGTGACACTGGGTGCGGCGCTGGCCCTGTTGCTGCATCGGCCCACGCTTCGGCTGCGCGCGCTCTACCGGGTGCTGCTCATCGTGCCCTGGGCCGTGCCGAGCTACGTGACGGCGCTCTCGTGGAAGGGGCTCTTCCACCGGCAGTACGGGGCGGTGACCGGCCTCCTGGAGTGGCTGAACGGGGTGTTCGGCACGACCATGGAGCCCATTTCCTGGTTCTCGAGCTTCGCCACGGCGTTCACGGCGAACGCGGCCACGAACATCTGGCTCGGCTTCCCGTTCATGATGGTGATCACTCTGGGCGCGCTCACGGCGGTGCCCGACGACGTGCTGGAGGCCGCGTGGGTGGACGGGGCCTCGCGCTGGCAGCGGCTGACGCTGATCACCCTGCCCATGATCCGGCCCACGCTGGCGCCGTCGATCACCCTGGGCGCGATCTGGACGTTCAACATGTTCAACGTGGTCTTCCTGGTCTCGGGCGGTGATCCGGACGGGACCACCGACATCCTGATTTCCGAAGCCTACCGCTGGGCGTTCACGCGCGAGGGACAGTACGGTTACGCCGCAGCGTACTCGGTGCTGATCTTCCTGTTGCTCGTGGGCGCGACGCGGACCTTGAACCGCAAGAAGATCCCGGCCGAGAGCGCCAAGGAGGCGCAGCCCGCCCCTGGGGATGCGGCGGCACAGGCCCGCCCGGAGGCCGCATGAACCGCAAGCCGTCGGTGCTGGAGTCCGTCGCGTCGCACGTGCTCCTGGTGATCGCGGTGGCGTTCGCGCTCTACCCGGTGCTCTGGGTGGTCTCGCTGGCGTTTTCAGGGGAGCGGCCGCCGGAGGCGCGGGTGTTCCCCGTGCCGCACGATCCGACGCTGGCGCACCTGGAGGCGGTGGTGCTCAGCTCGAAGAAGGTCGGCGACGAGACGATTTACCTCTTCGGGCGGCAGGCCCTGAACTCGATCGTGGTGGCGGTCGCGACCGCACTGGTCGGGGTGCTCATCGCCATCCCCACCTCGTACGCCCTGGCCCGCTTCCGCTTCGTCGGCAAGGAGGGGGGCGTGAAGGCGCTGCTCGCCACGCAGATGTTCCCGACCGTGGCGAGCGCGATCCCGCTCTACCTGTTGCTCGATCGGCTGGGGCTCCTCAACTCACGGACGGGCCTCGTGGTCTGCTACGCGTCGACCTCGGTCCCCTTCGCGATCTTCCAGCTCCGTGCGGTATTCGAGTCGATCCCGGTGGACCTCGAGGAGGCGGCGATGGTCGACGGGGCGACCCGCTTCCAGGCCTTCCTCAAGGTGGCGCTACCGGCGGCCCGCCCGGCCATCGCGGTGACGGCGCTGTTCGCGTTCATGAGCGCGTACAACGAGTTCATCCTGGCGGCGACGCTGCTCGGCAAGGAGGAGATGTTCACCCTGCCAGTCCTCCTCCAGAGCTACATCGGGGAGTACGACGCGCAGTGGGAGCGGTTCGCGGCCGGGGCGCTGATCGTCTCGCTGCCGGTGATGGCGCTGTTTTACGTGGCGCAGCGCCACCTGGTCTCGGGCCTGACCGCAGGCGGGGTCAAGGGTTAGCCCGAGCCGAAAGCCCCTTCTCAAGCCGTGGACGCGGCACTTTGGAGCCGCTATCGATGGCGTGCCATGCCCGAGGCCAGCGATCCGTCCGCGCGCGCCGTCGTCGACAGCGGCCCGATCGACCCCCCGGTGACCAGCAGGGGGCCGGCCACCCGTGTCTTTCGTGCCGTGCTCCTGAGCCGCAGGGCGCGAGAGCTGGTCGGCCCCGCGGTGACCGCGGCGGTGGCATTGACGATCGCGCTGCTGGACAAGATCAACTGGCACGTCCCGAATCCGCCCGCGATCCTGTCCATGCTCATCGTGTTCGCTGCGTTCGTCGGCGGGATGCGCAGCGGGCTCGTCACGGCGGCAATCACCAGCTTTTACCTGGCGTCTTATTACTCCGACTCTGGTGAGCCGTTCGTCTACGTCTACAACGACGACAACCTGCTCCGGGTGATCGTGACCCTGGTGACGACACCGGCGATGGCCTTCATGGCCGGCATCGCCAAGCGCCGCGCGGACGCCATGGGCGAAGAGTCGCTCCAGCGAGAGCGCGAGCACTCGGCCAGCCTGCGTGCGCTGCTCGAGCGGCGGAGGCAAGCGGAGGAAGAGCTGTCGCGCGCGAAGGAGGCGGCAGAGACTGCGAGCCGGGCGAAGAGCGAGTTCCTCGCGAGCGTCAGCCACGAGATCCGCACGCCGATGAACGGCATCATCGGCATGACCACGCTCGCCCTCCAGACCGAGCTGACCCGCGAGCAGCGGGAGTTCCTCGAGATGGTCAAGGTCTCGGGCGAGGCGCTGCTCTCGATCATCAACGAGGTCCTCGACTTCTCGAAGATCGAGGCGGGCAAGATGGAGCTCGAGCCGCTGCCCTTCGACATGAGCGAGGTGGTCGGTGACGCGATGAAGACCCTCGCGTTCCGCACGCACGAGAAGGGGCTGGAGCTGGCCTACGAGATCGAGCCCGAGGTGCCGGAGGTGCTGATCGGGGACGCGCTGCGTTTGCGGCAGGTGCTGATCAACCTGGTCGGCAACGCGGTGAAGTTCACCCCCGTGGGCGAGGTGGTGGTGCGGGTCGGTGTCGATGAGCGGCTGCCTGCCGAGCGGCGCCCGGCCCGGAAGCTCGCCGGCGTGGACGAGAAGGACCTCGGCGACGAGGTGATGTTGCACGTCCGCGTCAGCGACACGGGCATCGGGATCGCGCCGGAGAAGCAGCAGCGGGTCTTCGAGGCGTTCGCGCAGGCCGACGGATCGACGACGCGGAAGTACGGGGGGACGGGCCTCGGGCTGACCATCAGCGCGCGCCTCGTGGAGATGATGGAGGGGGCGATCTGGATCGAGAGCGAGGTGGGCCGGGGGAGCACGTTCCACTTCACCGCGAAGCTTCGCGCCGTGGAGCGGCCGGCGCGCTCGCTCCGGGTGCCGGTGCCGTCCGAGCTTTCGGGGACGCGGGTGCTGATTGCCGACGACAACGCGACCAACCGTGCCATCCTGGAGAGGATGGTGCAGGGCTGGGGGGCGGAGCCAGTGATGGTCGACTCCGGCGCTGCCGCGATCGCCGCGCTGGAGGCGCCGCAGGTCGGGAACGAGCCGCCGTTCGAACTCTTGATCCTCGACGCGAAGATGCCGCGGGTGGACGGCTTCGGTGTCGCGGAGAGGGCCCGGAAGCTCTACGGACCCAAGGCGCGCATGATCTTGCTGCTCAGCTCCGCGGTGGTCCACGCGGACACGGCGCGGGCGCGGGAGCTCGGGGTCTTCACGGTGATGACGAAGCCGGTCAAGCCGTCGGCCTTGCTGGAGGCGGCGCTCCAGGCGCTCGGCATCCGGGCGCCGATCTCGCTCCAGGGGGAAGAGCGACGTCGGGCCGGGCCGAAGGCGCGAGGGCTGCGCGTGCTCGTCGCCGAGGACAACATCATCAACCAGAAGCTCATGCGCCGCTGGCTGGAGTCCCAGTCCCATCGGGTCCACGTGGTAGAGAACGGACGGGTCGCGGTGGAGATGCTGGCCAGAGAGCACTTCGACGTGGCACTGCTGGACGTGGAGATGCCCGAGATGGATGGCCTGCAAGCCGCACGCGCCATTCGTGCCCGCGAGAAGCGTGAGGGCGGACGGCGTGTTCCACTCATCGTGGTGACGGCCTACGCCATGAAAGGGGATCGTGAGCGATGCCTGGCCGAGGGCTTCGACGCTTACGTCTCCAAGCCGGTGCAGGTCGAGGAGCTGTACGAGGCCATCGACCACCTCGCCGCGCCAGCCCAGGAGACGAGCCACGAGCCAGCGCCCGTCATCTCCCTCGCCGGGCCTTCTTCCGAGCCTGGCCACCTGATCGCTGCCCAGGCGACGACGGGAGCGCCGGTCAGCGCCTCCCCGGGAGCTGCCGCGAGCCCCGCCTCTGGTGAAGGGGGGATCCCGCCCTCGACCGCACGGCAAGAGGCGGTGTCGTTCGATCGAGAGAAGGCGCTCTCGCGGGTGGGCCATGACGAGGAGCTGCTCCAGGAACTCGTCGAGGTGTTCCTGGAGGAGCGACCTCGCTGGATGGTCGAGGTGGACGCCGCGCTGGTGGCAGGGGACGCCAAGCGTCTTCAGCGCGCTGCTCACACGGTCAAGGGCTCGGTCGACAACTTCGGCGCCACGGCCACCTGGTCGGCGGCGCTCCGGCTGGAGCAGCTCGCGCGGGCCGGAGAGCTCGGCGCCGCTCCGGAAGCCGCCGCGACCCTCCACGCGTCGCTCGGGCGGCTCGCCACCGATCTGCGCGCGCTGCTCACCGAGCTGCAGGGCGGAGACGCGCCGACCACGCAGCAGAGAGAGGTGTGACATGGTGAAGGTGCTGGTGGTCGACGACTCCGCGATTGATCGCCGCCTCGCGGCGGGCTTTCTGCGGCGCGCTGGCATGGAGGCCGTTCACGCGGAGCACGGCGCCGAGGCGCTGGAGCGCATCACGCGGGAAGCGCCGGACATCGTGATCACCGATCTCCAGATGCCAGAGATGGACGGCCTCGAGCTGGTCGAGGCGATCCGGCGCAGCCACTCGGGAATGCCCGTGGTTCTCATGACCGCCCACGGAAGCGAGGACATCGCGGTGCAGGCGCTGCGACGGGGCGCCGCCAGCTATGTTCCGAAGCGCGATCTCGCGAACACGCTGGTCTCGACGGTTCAGCAGATCCTGGAGGTGGCGCGCCGCGAGCGGCAAGAGCAGATCCTGCGGGCCTGTCTTCATGCAGCCGAATGGCACTTCGAACTCGACAACGACATCGCCCAGATCCCGGCGGTCGTGGGACACCTGGAACAGAGTGTGGTCCGCCTGGGGTTGTGCGACGAGGCGATGAGCCTGCAAGTCGCGGTGGCCTTGCGCGAGGTGCTGGTGAACGCCATCTACCATGGCAACCTGGAGGTCAGCTCGGCTCTCCTCGAGCATGGGAGCCACTTCGACGAGCTGGTTCGGCAGCGCAAGAGCGAGCGCCCCTACTGCGATCGGCGGGTACGGCTCCTCGCCAGGGAGACGCGCGAGGAGGCGGTCTACGTCATCACCGACGAAGGTCCTGGTTTTGATCCCTCCACGCTCCCCGACCCATTCGATCTCGAGAACCTGGAGAAGCCGAGCGGCCGCGGGCTCCTCCTCGTCCGTACGTTCATGGACGAGGTGACGCACAATGAGCGCGGCAACGAGATCACGCTGCGGCTCCGACGGCGCGATCCGTGAGCGGTTCTCCCCTGCGTGGTAGAGATCACGACATGAGCCGTGGCGCGTCGAAAGAGACTCATGGTCGGTTGGTGACGGACCAGGCAGGGATTCTCGAGATCGCGGGCCGTGCGCGCCGTGTGGCCGTGCTCGGGATCAAGACGGAGGCGCAGTCGGACCAGCCTGCCTTTTATGTTGCCGAGTACCTCGCGCAGGTCGGCGTGGAGGTGATCCCGGTGCCGGTGTACTACCCCGAGGTGAAGGTGATCCTGGGCCGTCCCGTCCACCGACGCGTGGCCGATGTCACGGGGCCCATCGACATCGTCGACGTCTTCCGGCGACCTGCTGACATCGACGCGCATGTCGACGACCTGATCGCTGCCCGCCCTGCAGTGGTCTGGTTTCAGTCCGGCATACGGAACGAGGCTGCGGCAGCGCGACTCGTCGGTGCGGGGATCGACGTGGTGCAGGACAGCTGCCTCATGGTGGAGCACCGGAGAGCCCGAGCCGCACATTGAGCGATAGGAGGGTCCGCACCCCGATCGTACCCTCTTCGCAATGGCTCGCGACGTGATCGCGTGGGGGACCCGGCCGACGAGCTGGGCGCCGCATCGGCCGGAGGCGCTTTCTCAGTTACAGGTGGCACCGATGCACGCGGCGAGCTGCGACTCGCACCGCTGCTGCAAGCAGCTGAAATCTCCCCCGCAGAACGGTATCGCCCCGATGGCACAGGTCAGAAACTGATCGACGAAGAACTGCACGTTGGCGCACCCCTGGGAGACGCAGTTCGAGATGCAGGCGATGCTGAAGCCTGGGGGGTTCTGGCTGGTGTCGATGCACTGGAGCGAGCACAGCACCACCTCCAGGCAACCCATGGGCTGGCACTGGCCGCAGTCTTGCGGACAGATCGAGCAGGTCTCGAAACTCTCGCACGCGCCATTGCCGCACACGGAGCAGACGCCGCAGTCCTGCTGGCACGACGCGCAGGTCTCGTTCGCGCTGCACACGCCATTGCCACACTGAGGACAGGTGCCGCAGTCGGCCGGGCACGTGAAGCAGGTCTCGTTGCTCGGGTTGCAGACGCCATCGCCGCAGCTGGGGCAGGTGCCGCAGTCGGGGGCACAGGACAGACAGTTCTCGGTCGCCTGGCAGATGCCGTCGCCACAGGCCGGGCACACGCCGCAGTCGGCCGGGCAAGATGCGCAGGTCTCGTTCGCGCCGCAGGTGCCGTCACCGCACGCGGCGCACAGGCCGCAGTCGAGCGGGCAGCTCGCGCACGACTCGTCAGCGCCGCAGGCGCCATCGCCACAGGCCGTGCAGCTACCACAGTCGATCGGACAGCTATCGCAATTTTCCGCGTCGCTGCACGAGCCATCCCCGCAGTCGACGCACACCCCGCAGTCGACGGAGCAGGAGCGGCAGTCCTCGTCGTCCGAGCATGTGCCATCGCCGCATCCTGCACAGCGACCACAGTCCGGGGCGCAGGAGGCGCAGTCTTCCCCCAGGTCGCAGAGCCCGTCTCCACACTGGACGGTGTGAACAGGTGGACCTTCGGGGTTGATGTCGTCCCAGGTGCCCGTTCGGCCACACCCGACGGCGAGCGCAACCATCATGATCACGGCGGCTGCCGCGGCGGCCACCATGCGTCCGGGGAGGGAGCCAAGGGGAGGTGCAGCAGCAGGGAGATGGTTGGCAGCCATACGAAGCTCTGTCGTGAGGAGGTGGAAGGAAGCGCGCTGTGACACGTGACCGGAAGGCAAGCCTCCGGACGCGCGACGATCGGGGGACGATCCGAGAAAGAATATCCTGACCGGAGCGGTCCGACCTCCGTCAACGCAGTGGGTTCGACGGAGCGTGTAGGGGAAACCACCGTCACGAGGACAAAAAAGGAAAAGGCGATGCCGTGAAGCATCGCCTTTTCGGTGCGTGCGGTCCGCTCACCGGGGCCCAGGGCCCAGGGAGCAGGCGGCGCGCTCCCCGAATCAGGGCGCCGCGGGGGCGTCTGCGGGGGCCTCGGGGGCCTCGGGCGCCGCGGGAGCCTCGGGGGCCTCGGGCACAGCGGGGGCCTCGGGGGCAGCCGGGGTCTCGGGAGCCTCGGGCACGGCGGGGGCGCCGCCACAGGCGACCGCGAAAACCGAGATGGCGAGGGCGGAGAGGGTAAGGGCGAGCTTGTTCATGGTTCTATCCTCCAGACAGAGTCGGGTGAACACCGCTGGAACTTCCCGCGGCACCCCACCAGACGCTCGACCCCCCAAGAACGGCTCACCGATTTCTTCATTCGGTCATCCGAATGTTCTCTGAGCCGTCCGCAGCTCACCAGGCGTCTAGCTTCTACGAGGTCCGAGCACATCGACCTCACCCGCTGACGAGTCCTTCCGCCCGGATGGCACCCGCAGCATCTCGAACTACGTTTTGCCGGCACCATGGTCTCGAGAGCACAGCGAGGGCGCCTGCGCCTGGTCGAACCATCCGGTGAGTTCCCTCGAGAAGGGGAGGTCACGGAGGCGGCGCTGTCTCGTCTCCCAGGAGAAGCGACCACTGAGCCCCTCAAGCGTGAGGTCGCGCTCGAAGGGGCTCGCCGCGACACGGGCGAGCTGGAGGCGGGGGTCACACCGGGCACGCCGACTCCGCCGCCGCTGAAAAGTGAGGCTCCTCCTGCAGGGCGTCATGGAGGCGCTGATACGGGCAGAGCGATAGCCGAACTCCCGGACGCTCAGCTCGTCGCCCTCGGTCAGCGGGGTGACAGCGCCGCTCTCGCCGCGCTCTACAAAAGGCACGCTGCCTTCGCCATCAACCTGGCGACCCGCATCGAAGGGTCGGCGCGCGATGTGGAAGACATCGCGCATGACGCCTTCCTTCGCGCGTTCGAGCGTCTCTCCGACATCTCCGACCCTGCGGCGTTCAAGTCCTGGCTGGGATCGATCGTGGTCCACAAGGTCCGCTCCCGGATGCGCCGTGGCCGGCTCCTCAATCTTCTGGGGATGGGTCGGTCGAGCGAGCCGGTCGATCTGGACGCGCTGGCGAGCCCGGATGCCTCTCCGCACGCGCGCGCTCAGATCGCGCAGATCTACGCACTCCTGCAGACACTGCCGGCCGATGACCGCATCGCGTGGATCCTGCGCTCCGTCGAAGGCCATGATCTCGACACGACGGCGCGCATGGTCGGCTGCTCGCTGGCGACGGTGAAGCGCCGCATCACCCGCGCACAGCAATTCCTCGACGAGCATTTCGTGGACTCGATCAACCCTGAGGTTGTGTGATGAAGCGTCGACACGTGCCCCGCATCGACCCCCTGGATCTGCGCGACCACGCGACCGACGAGCGCGTCGCGCGCGTCTGGGCACGCATCGAGCAGGACCTCGACGTCCGGGGACCCGCGACGCCGAGGCGCGCAGGCTTCACGGTGGCGCTGCTCGCCGCTGCGCTCTCTGCCTTCGGAGGGGGTCTGCTCGTCGGCCGCTTCACGAACGAGAGTGCCCCGTCGCAGTCCCCCGAGGTGGTGGCGTCGCAAGACTCGCCGACCCTGAGTGACGTGATCGCGGCCGGCTCTCGCGAGCGCACCTATCCGCTCCCGGGGGGCGGTGAAATCTCGCTCACGCCCGGCTCGACCATCGAGCTGGAGCACGGACAGCACGGCGCCCTGACGCTTCGCCTCGTGCAAGGGGAGGCCTCGGTCGACACGGCAGGGAACACGCGCTCGGCCTTGCTCTCGCTCGTCGCGGGGGACGCGCGCGTCTCGAGCGCTGCCGGCAGTGTCTTCCGGGTGCGACACAACGTCGACGACATCGACGTCGACGTCAGCGACGGCGCCGTGCAGCTCGAGTCGCCGCTCGGCTCGCGGGAGCTCAGCCGCGGTGACAGCGCCGAGGGCGTGCCGATCCGACCTCGCGTCACCTCGCTCGTCGCGCCACCTCGCTCGACGGCGCCTGCTCCCCGTCACGCGCGGCCAGCACCGACCTCCGCCGAGGAGCCGCCCACCGAGGCGCCCACTGAAGTGAGCTCCGCGCAGGACTGGCGGTCCCGCTACAACGGGGGCGATGAGCCGGGCGCCCTCTCGATGCTCCGACAGCAGTCGGGTGGCATCGACGGTGCCATCGCCTCCGCGCGGACGGCGAAAGAGCTGATGGATCTCAGCGATCTGCTGCGGAGCCGGGGCGGCGACCAGGTCGCCGCCATCCGCGCCCTGACGCGGGTCGTCGATGCGTTCCCGGGCGACACCAAGTACGCGGAGATCGCAGCCTTCACGCTGGGCAACATGCACGCTCGCCTGGGCGACCAGGTCCAGGCCGCGCGAAACTACGAGCGAGCAGGAAGTCTGGCGCCCGACGGCAATCTGGCTCAGGACTCCTTCTGTAAGCGCATCGGCTCCGAATTTCTTGCAGGCCACAAGGATGAAGCAATCCGGATGGCGCAGGAGTATGTGAGCAAGTATCCGGATGGGCGGTGCGAAGCGGTTCAGCGAATCAACTCGGGCGGGAAGGAAGAGGACGCCGAGGTTGAGAACGAAGCCGAACCTGCCGCTCCTCGAGAGCCTTCGACACCTGCGCCCGAGAGCAGCGTACCGGCGCCGTAGCGTCACCCACGTCGCCCTGGCGCTCGGCCTCACGGCGGTGCAGGGACTGGTGCCGAGCCCCGTCGCCTTCGCCGCGACGCCGCCCGGCCACCAAGGGCCGCCTCCGCCTCGGCTCGCAGCGCCCCCTGCCGTCCGCCCCATCGAGGTGCGCGTCGCGCTCTCGTCGGTGGCTGCTGGCACCCTCTCCGAGGTGCGCCTCCGCCGCCTCCTCGACATCGAGCTGACGGATACCGCCCAGGTCGCCGCGACCGCCACAGGCCCACTCGACGAGCACGCGGCCTACGTGTGGATCGAGCGCCCCACCGAAGCGCGGCTAGAGATCCAGGTCCGCATTGACGCCCGCCCTGTCGTCCGGCGTGGGATCAGCATCTCTGGCCTGACGGCCGACGTCGCCGCCCGCCTCGTGGCCATCACCACCTCGGAGATGATCCGCGCCGAGATCCGCCGCGCTCGTGCCCCTCGCCGCGCCGTGACGCCGCGCGCCCCCACCGCGGAAGAGCTGGAGCTCGCCGCCCGCGACCACGACGCGCTTTCGCTCGGCGCTGGGCCTCATGCCGCGTGGCTCCCTGCCTCGTCGACCCTCCTCGCCGGCCCAGGCCTCGCGGTCGGGCTCCGCAGGTCGCGCGTCGAACAGGTGCTTTTCGCGCGCTGGCTCGCCTCCCCGGTCGGCGACAGCACCATGCGCTGGCTCGAGGCAGGCCTCGCCGCGGACTACCGGATCTGGATCCATCCCGCGCTGCGCATCACCCTCGGCGCCTCCGCGGCCGCCGCCTCCGTGCGCCTCTCCAACGTCACTGCGGTCGACGACCTGCCTGGCGAACAGGACACCTGGTCGGCGCGGGCTGGCGCGCAGATCAGCGTCGACACCCGCATTGGCGGACCCCTGTGGCTGGGAATGCACCTGGAACCCGGCGCCGTGCTCCGTGCCGTGCCCTTCCGCAACGCGGCCGGGAACCGTGACGAGATCGCCGGCGCGTGGCTCGGGCTGGGCTTCAGCTTGACGGCCGAAGCCGTTTCCAGCGGCTCCACGCGCTGACGAACGCTCACCCCAGCGTGAAGTAGAACGCCAGCCCTGCCACCTCGCGCAGCACGTAGTACGGCGTCCCGCGCAGCAGCGTCGCCCCCTCGTCCGCTGGGACCGTGAAGCAGCGCATCCCGCTTCGCTCGAAGAGCAGCTTGATCCGCGCGAGATGAAAGTAGTGGCTCACCGCGAGCACGCGCCCCACGCCCAGCCGCGCCGCCATCGCGCCCACGCTCGTCACGCTCGCTTCCGTGCTCGCCCCGAGTTCGTCGAGCACGATCGCCTCGTCGGGCACGCCAGCGCGCAGCGCGAGCTCCCGCATCACCACCGGCTCGCTCACCCCGCTCGGATCGACGCCTCCGCTCATCACGATGCGCGGAGAGAGCCCGGCCTTGTACAGCGAAACCCCCGTGAGCACCCGCTCGGCCAGCGCCTCCGACGGCGTACCATCGGCGTAGGCCCGCGCTCCGAACACCACGATCGCGTCCGCAGGGCGACGGTAGTCCGTCAGCCCGAAGGCGTGGATGTGCAGCACCACCGCCCCCCCCACCCACGCCAGCGCGGCTGCGGTCGTGGTGAGCACCGCCCGAGGGCTCACGGTGACGTTCGCTCGAGCCCGCACATGCCGAGGCCACAGACAGAGCCCCCCATGAAGGAGCAGCGCCCCTGCGAGCCCTGCCGAGAGCGGCAAGGGGAACCCCGAGCGTATCGTCCCTGCCCGCACCAGCCCACCGAACGTCAACGCGTTCTGCACGGCGAGCGCTGCGAGCGCCAGCAGGCCCACCGCGAGCGCCACGGCCACCGCGCGCCGCCGGACCGGCCCGAACGCGCTCCACCCCAGCACCACGGCGAGGATCGCAAGACAGACGTCCGCCCCGCCCGGGACGCCCGGGAGCTGGAACAGATGCCAGGCCACCGACGCCCCGCGAGAAACGACCGCGCGCACGGCGTTGATCAGCGTGAACGCGCACACGACCAGCGCAAACCCCCTGAACACCGGGATCATGAGCCCAACACGGGGGAGCAGCGGCGTGGCCATACGGGACATCTTACGCCTGGCGCCAACCCCAGATTCCCAGGACCCGACGGCTTCCATCCAGGAGCGGCCTCCAGTGCTCGGTCCGTGGGCCGCGGGGTAAGATACCCATCATGGACAGCTCGACCCTGCGCGACCTGCGAACCGCCTACGACTCCGGCCAGCTCATCGCCTTCGTCGGGGCTGGTGTCTCCGTCGGAGCCGGCCTGCCGACCTGGCGCAAGCTCGCAGAAATCCTGCGGGATCGCGCCCAGGAGCGGGGCGCAGAGCCGAGCGCGCTCCTGGAACTCGACGAACTCATCCAGGGCAACCAGCTCCTCGACGCCATCTCGGCCGCCAAGCACCTGCTCCGGGTCGACTTCGAGCGCGAGGTCCTGCGCTCCCTCGACGATCGCGGCATCCCTGACGTGCCCGAGGCCGCCGCGGCCATCGCTGCGCTCTCACCACGCCTCTGGTCGGTGATCACCACCAACCTGGACAGGCTCCTTTCACGCGCCTTCTCCGGCGCGTGGGACGAGCTCACCGACCCTCCTGGCAACCTTGCCCAGGACAAGCACTACATCCTGAAGATCCACGGCACCCTCAGGGACGCGCGCACCTGGGTTTTCACCCGTGACCAGTACGACAAGGCCATGTTCGCTTCGCCGCAGCTCCAGGCCACCATCGGCGCGCTCTACCGCACCCATCCCTTTCTCTTCCTGGGCTTCGGCCTGGCCGACGACAACATCGACCTGACCCTGGGCCAGATCCGCGCGCAGTCGGGCGGCCAGCCGCCCACCCACTACGCCCTGCTCCCGAAGGGCATCACGGGCCCATCACGGCGACGCAAGCTGGAAGACTCGGGCGTTCGCCTCATCGAGTACCCGAACGAGCGCGGTACTCATGCCGAGCTCACCCAGATCCTTCGCTGGCTGGCCGGCCCCGCCGCGGCCGCTGTGCCTGGCGCGGCGCTCTCGTCGCCCGCCATGGCCACCTCGGCGCAGGTGCCTGGTGGCGGGCCGCAACCTGGAGACCTCGCGGACCTGTCTCCTCGGGTGCAGACCTCGTCACCTGGAGCCGCTGCCTCGTCCGCGACCACCGGCTCCACGGGGCCCCTCGCGACCTTCATCTGCTATGCGCCCGGCGACGCCGACTTGCTCAAGCGGCTGGAGATCCACCTCTCCCAGGTCAAACGCGAAAAACTGATCGCCGCGTGGCACGTCGGCCAGGTCCAGGTAGGCGAGGAGGAAGAGGCCGTCGCTCGTGAGCGCCTTGCCTCCGCGAAGCTGATCCTCCTCCTGATCAGCGCCGAGTTCCTTGCCACCGAGAAGAACGATGAGCAGATCGCGCTGGCCATGGATCGCCACGATCAGCGCAGCGCGCACGTCGTCCCCATTCTCCTCCGGCCGTGCGACTGGGAGACGAGCCGCTTCGCCAAGCTCCAGGCGCTCCCGCGCGACAAGACGCCCGTTGCCAAGGCGAGCGACTCCGACGAAGCCTTCACGAAGATCGTCAAGGAACTCCGAGGGCTCATCGGGAAGCTCGCCTTCGCGGCGCGGTGAGGGCGGGGATGCTGTACTAGCGCGAAAAATCCATCCCACCGGCGACGACGCTCTCGTCGTTGCTGTGTGGCGTCGGCTCACGAGTGGCGTGACGTTTGATCTCTCCGCGCACCTTCTGCGTGTGCTCTTGAAGCTGCCGCCGCATGATGTCGAAGGCATCCCGCACCGCCATGTAGGCGTCCACGTGGGCATCCCCTGTGGGCTCATGGTTGGTGACCAGCTCGGCGCCCGGGACCGTGACGTCGATGCGCACGTGATGGACGGCGCCTTTACCGTTCCGCTGGCCCGTGACGTCGACGACCACGTGGCAGCTCTGAATCCGCTGGAAAACCTGCTGTAGCCGAGTGGCCTTCTCCTTCGCCAGCCGCTCGATCCCTCTCGAAGCCGACATGTTGCGAAACGTGATCTGAACCTCGTTCATGCTGCCTCCACGCTGGGCGCGCTGAGCGCGTCCGGCATGGACCCCCATTCCAAGGTCCGTGCCTGCCATATCCTGGCAATCCAGGACCGAGCGGAGGTCTCCTGGGATGGATCTTGGTCCACATGGGCGCAGTGGCCACCCCCTCGAGGGGGATGAACGCAGGGCGCTGGGCATGAGCTGCACGGCAGCCGGAGACACGCAAGCCAGGTAGGATGAACGCGGCCATGGGGTATGGCCTCCTCGACCTCGGCGGGCTGCGCGCCGCCCGTGGCCGGTCGGCGCGCATCGAGATTCGGGGCTCGTTCAGGCGAGCGCCGGCATACACCCTGCGGAGGGCGGTGCAGCACCCCCGGCCACTTCCTCCATGTCGTGCCGATCGGCGCCAGTGGTCTCCGCGTTCGCGGCTTCCTCCGCATTCTTTCGGCGAGTCCGCACCGCTTTCTCCGCGGCCTGGCTCGGATAACGGAGCGTCCGCTCGAAGGGCAAGAGGATCGACGGGTCCTTCCTGCGATGGGCCCGTGAGCGGAGGCTGTCCGCGATCAGGCTGATGTCGTTGTTGCGCGCGTCGACATAGAACGCCCTGCTCTCTTCGAGCACCTCCACGAGCTTCTTGGCGACCACGAGGTGCTGATCGATCTGATCGACCGTCTCGTTGCACATCACGAAATGAGCATGAGCGTCGGAGGGAACCCCGGCCGACGCCCCTGAAATGGGCAGAGCCTTTTCGAGTTCCACCTTCACCTCATGGAGACCGTCTTGATCGGGCCGCAGCCCGCGACAGTCGGCCATGTCGACGAGCTTTCCCTGAAGCAGGCTGAGATCGATAGAATGAGTACCATCGTAAATTCGAAATTGATTCGACATGATGACGAGCCTCTCTCAATGCACTCTCGACGCAGGCTACGCAGAAGCGCGTGACGTGCTGCGTCGAGGCCTGTGGAACATAGAGCGGCGAACGCGGCGTGCAAGAGCCATTTTGAAAAATGTGTTTCGTGTGAGTATGGGATCGATTGAGTGTTCGCGATGTAGCGATGGGTGCATCCCTGTTCGTGATTGGTGCATCGCGTGCTCGTGAATGGTCAATCACGTGCTCGTGAATGGTCAATCACGTGTTCGTGATGGATGGTTCACGTGGACGCGAAGGGAGCATCACCGATCGTGGTGGATGGTTCACGTGGACGCGAAGGGAGCATCACCGATCGTGGTGGATGGTTCACGTGGACGCGAAGGGAGCATCACCGATCGTGGTGGATGGTTCACGTGGACGTGAACGGTGCATGACGTGAACGGTGAGGCTCCTCGTTATGGAGTGCGTGTCAGGAACGGTGCGCTTTGATCTTGGTTGGTCTTGCAACGCGAGGAGGTTCAGGGACCCCGAGCGGTGAGGGAATCGACCAGGAGGACAACGTGGGGGCACGACGCCAGGGACGTCAAAGACCGAGAGGCCCCGGTCGAACGACATTGCGTCAGGCATGAGGCGAGGCGGTGAACCGGTCGTACGACCGATGGATCTCGGTCGTCAGACCGAGATGTCGAGCAGGACGACGCCGAGCGGTCGACGAGAGGATCGAGGGAGCGCGATCAACGATCGAGAGAGCGCGATCAACGATCGAGAGAAGGACGCTGAGGAGGCGGATGAGGGGGTCGTCCGATCGAGTGAAGAGGGGGACATTCCTGGCAGCCTGGGTCGAGCGACCGACGGGGGGAGAAGGGAGTCCGAGCGGACTGGGTCGATCGACCGAGAGGCGTGGATGGGCAGAGCTAGCGGACTGGGTCGATCGACCCAGAGCGGTCCCCGGATGGGTGGACAGGAGCTGGTGGGACAGTCGAGGTCCGGAACCTCGATGCGCTCGAACGCGAAGAGGAATCGGTCCGGTGTACTTTGGACAGAAGTACCGACGAGGGGCGCAGCCAGGGGTCAGCGAGGAAAACTGAACGCCCGGACCATGTCGGCGCCGCTCTGATGGCAGCCGGTGCACGTGTCCGGATCTCCCGAGTAGATGGAATCCCCCTCGGCGTTCCATTCGGCCCAGAACCACACGCCCTGGCGTTTTTCCATGGCGGCGACGATGTCGAGGCCATCGTCGTCGTAGCCGTCCTTCACGAGGAGTGAGCCTTCGGGCCACGAAGCGATGGCTTCGCCTGCCAGGGCCTCGGCGACCACGCTGTTGATGAAAATCTCGACGGCGTCCGAGTGCGGCGCGTCGGAGGGTCGGCGCGCCTCGTAGCCGGGAGCACGCGGCCAGCTCCTGTAGTCTGCCTCGTGGATGCGCGACCACAGCGCGGCTGCGCCCTCCGGGTCCTGGTCGTCACCGCAGCCGCCGGTGCCGAGGGCGACGCTCAGGATGAGCGACGGAGCGAGCCAGACATGCCGCTTCAGGTGACGCTCCAGGGCGTTTCGTACGTTGCAAAGCACAGGAAGACCCATGAGACGCATAGACATTCAGCACCACCGTTTGCTCAGCATGACCCGGGTATAGGCGACCGTGAAACCGGCGCGCTCTGCGTTGCGTTGCGACGTCGTGCCAGGAAGCGTCACCACCGACGCCACCGCGCAGCCCGACGACGCCGCGTGCGCGAGCCGTGCTTCGAGCAAGGCCCGCTGGACCCCACGCCGACGCGCCTCGGGCAGCGTGGCCATGCCAAACAGGGAGGCCAGCCCGTCGTGTGTGGCCATCGCGCCGCCTCCCACCGGGCGCCCGTCGAGGAATGCCCAGAAGCAAGTCGCCTGCGGCGCATGGAAGAGCAGCTGGTTCAGCTCCACAGCCTCGGGGGTCACCTCGCCGTGCTCGGCGAACCCTTGCGCCACGAGCCGCGCCCACACCCCGGCGTCCGCGGGGTCGACCCGACGCACCTCCACGCCTGGCGGTGGGGGTTGCGCCGTCAGCGAGGGGAGCGGTCGCGTCAGCGCGTGGAGGAAGAGCGTCACCGTGAACCCACGGCGGCTCAGCGCTTCCACCAGCGTCGGATCCGCATAAGGGCTGAGCTGGAGTGCAGCGTCCACGCCGCGGTGCCGGAAGAAGTGCTCGATGCGATCGACCTCGTTCTCCGTGACGGGCCCGGCCATGCCGAGGCCGCGTCCCTGCGTCAGGGGCGAGCGCGGGCCACAGAACGCGAGCACGCCACCGGCGACCCGCTCGATCTCCGAGATCGCACCCGGCCGCAGCTTCGAGAGCGCCTCGTGGCACCACACCCCCGCGGCGGCTTCTGCGCTCTCGATCCGTCGTGCCAGCACCTGATCAGGCGGCGTCGGCTCTTGCATGCGAGCCGTATGGTAGCGGCCCGCTCCTGCGTCACCAAGGCCGGAGTCCTCGCCTGCCACGCTGCCGCATGACAGCATGCGTGGATGCTCGACTTCTTGAAGAAGAGACGACGAGAGGCGCTCCGGAGCGAGCCTTTCCCGGAGGCTTTCCGCGCGATCATCGAGAAGAACGTCCCCTATTTCCAGCGCCTCTCTCACGCCGATCAGGACGAGCTGCTCGGGCACATGCTGGTGTTTCTCGACGAGAAGAAGTTCGAGGGCTGTGGTGGGCTGGAGATGACCGACGAGATCCGGGTGACGGTGGCAGCCCAGGCGTGCCTGCTGCTCCTGCACCGGGAGACGGATTACTACCCCGAGCTGGACGTGATCCTCGTCTACCCGGGGGGCTACCGTGCTCCCGTCCGGGAGACGGTGGATGGCGGGGTGGTGATCGAAGGGGAACAAGAGCGCCTCGGCGAGTCATGGACGCGCGGCATCGTGGTCCTCTCCTGGGATGGCGTGCTCGCTGGCGCGGCCGACATCAGCGACGGCCACAACCTGGTGCTGCACGAGTTCGCCCATCAGCTCGATCAGGAGGGGGGCCCCGTCGACGGAGCGCCGCTGCTGCCCCGCCGCTCGATGTACGCGGCGTGGGCGAGGATCCTGGGGCGCGAATACCACCAGCTCGTCCGGGACGAGGCGAGCATGCGCCACACCGTGATCGATCCGTACGGGGCCACGAACCCGGCCGAGTTCTTCGCCGTGATCACCGAGGCCTTCTTCGAGCAGCCTCGCCAGCTCCGCGCCCGTCACGCCGAGCTGTATGCACTGCTCAAGGAGTTCTATCAGCAGGATCCAGCCCAGCCGACGTGACGCCCACTGGCACGTCTCGGAGGACGGCACGCCGCTCTCGGGGCTCAGCGTCGTGATCGCGCGAAGAGAAACCGCAGCGCTGCGGGGGCGCGGCGTCGCCAGTCGCGCTCGCTGTGACGTCCCCGGCGGTCGGCTCGGAAGCGGAAGGCGCTGGGGCCATAGCCGAGCCGCTGGAGCTGCTCGGCCATGTGGGAGGCGGCTTCGAGCAAGCTCCCGCGGGCTTCCAGTCCGCCAGCGTCGAGGTAGATGGTGGAGACGCCCGGGCGAGAGCGAGCGGCGAGGTCACGGAAGATCCTTCCACCTTCCAGCCAGAGGGAGGGGGACATCGAGAGCGCGGCGCCGAACCGATCCGGCCGCGTGAAATGCGCGTGGAGCGCGCAGAGGCCGCCCATGGAGGAGCCACCGATGGCGACGTGCTCCGGGCCGATCTGCAGCGCGAGCTCGTGCGCGAGGCGAGGCGCCAGCTCGTCCGCGATCCAGCCGATCAGGGCGTCGGCGTGGCCAGGACCGTGAGCGGTCGGCCAGGGAGAGAGTTCGTTGATGCGGGCCGTGCCACCGTGATCGATGCCCACGAGGACCGGACGCCGATGGCGTTGCGCGGAGATGCGCGTCACGGTCTCGTGCAGGTGCCATCCACCCGCGAACGAGGGGGCGTCGTCGAAGACGTTCTGCCCGTCGAAGAGGAACAGGATCGGCGGTGGTTCACCGTGGCGCCGCGCGTCGGGGGGGACGAAGACGCGGATGTGACGCGGCGTGAGGCCAGGGATGTGGAACGGGCCGAGCCTGACGAGGTGGCCTGGCGAAGGGGGCATCAGAACCTCAACGGCGCGCCAGGGCGGCATCACCCGGGTGGAGGGAGAGGACCACGGCTCAGATCCCGTCGGTCGGCTCGCGGAGCATCTGGACCTTCCCTTCGAGACGACGGGAGATCCAGACCTTGTTCTTGTCGTCGACGATGACGGCGCCGCAATCGTCGATGGACTCCACGAGCTTCAGCCCCTCGTCGACGCCGAGGATGAACACCGCGTCGTCGATGGCGTCGGCGGTCAGGGCGTCGCGCGCCCAGACGGTGACGCTCCTCGCCGCGGTGGCGGGGAAGCCCGTGCGGGGATCGATGATGTGATGGTAGCGCTTGCCTTCCTTGATGAAGCTGCGCTCGTAGTCGCCCGCCGTGGAGAAGGCGTGGTCCTCGACCTCGACCATCGCGAAGAAGTCGTTGGCGTGCTTGCCCCGTGGATCGCGGACGCCGACCCGATAGCGTGAGCCGTCGGGCTTCTTCCCTGCGACGTAAAGGTCGCCCCCCGCCTGCACGAAGAAGGTGTCGAGCCCCTCGGCGCGCAGGATGCGCGCGGCCGCATCGACCGCGTACCCTTTGGCGATGCCCCCGAGGCTCATGCGCATGCCCGGTCTGGCGAGCTTGACGGTGCGCTTCTCCGGATCGACCTGGATCTGCCGGTAGTCGATGAGTTTGCGGACGCGCTCGACGTCGGCCTTCTTCGGGACGTTGTCTTCGAGGTCCTCGTCGAACTTCCAGAGCCCATGCATGGCCTCGAAGGTGATGTCGAAGACGCCCTGGGAGAGGCGGCTGATCCACAGGCTCTTCTGGATGACGTCGAGGCTCTCGGGGCTGACCTCCACCTCTGCCTTGCCGGCGCGCTGGTTGACGCGTGAGATCTCGCTGTCGTCGCGCCAGGTGGTCATCAGCGACTCGAGGCGGCGCAGCTCGTCGAGGGCTTTCTCGAGCCGGGGGCGGAGCGATCGGTCGTCGAGCGTCGCGGTGGTGTAGGTGGCCAGCGTGAGCTGCGTCCCCATGACCTTGGTCTCGAGCGCGACCCGACGTCCGGCGGCCTTGGTGGGTGGTGCCGAGGCTGACGCGGCGGTCACGGGAGAAGCGGAGGTCGGCAGACCGGGCTCGGGCTCGGGCGTGCTGCGCTCGCAAGCGAGGGGAGCGAGCGTGAGGGCGGCGATCGGGATGACGTGACGGAGCGGCAGGCTCATGCGGGCACGGCGGGGTGGTACAGAGGGAGTGAGGCCGGCGGTATACCATGATGGTGCCGGGTCACGGGCGGGGCGACACGGCGGGGCACCGTATGGCTGCCGCGTGGGACGTGGATGAGGCGTAGGTCGCGGATCGGACGCTGGGATACGGACGCGCTCCCGGCAGCACGGGTAAGCTGCATGAACGCGGCTGCATGTGCCGCGGGCGAGCCGAGGAGTCGACATCGTGATGCAATCCGGAAAGAGCCCCCCGACGGCCCCGTCGCGTCAGAACGTGCGCCTGTCGTGGCTGAGCGAAGGCCTTCTGGAGATCATGTTCCAGGGGCGTCTCGACGCGGAGGCCCTGGAGGCGACCGTGAAGCAGCTCGCGGCGATGACCGAGCACACACGCCTCGACAGCGTGCTGATCGATGGTCTCGAGGTCGACGGGTACACGTCTCACGTGGGCTCACCTGCCGGCCGCGTGATCCTGCTGGCGCGGCAGCGGGGCGTTCGCGAGGTGGTGTTCGTCATCGGCTCCGACGCCAACCGGATGATCGCGGCCAGCGTGGCTTTCGCGTCGCAGGTGCCTTTGAAGGTGTTCCCGACGCGCGGGGAGGCGCTCGCGTACCTTCGCGTCTAGACGACACCGATGAGGGCCTGAGCCGACGATGCCGGAGGCGCCGGGGGGAGAGACGCAGCGTCGAGAGCGCCGCCTGGTTCAGGACCCGAGGACCTCGGCGTAGAGCGAGGTGTAGGCGCTGGCCATGCGCTCGGCGCTGAAGCGCTCGGCGACCCAGGCGCGGCCGCGGTGGCCCAGGGCAGCGCGGTCCGTATGGGTGGCGATGGCGTCGAGGGCCGCGGTGAGCGCTGCAGGGTCGGCGGCGGGGACGAGTAGACCCGTCTGCTGGTCGCGGACGATCTCGGGGTTGCCTCCGACCCGGGTGGCGACGATGGGCAGACCGCAGGCGGCCGCTTCGGCGAGCGTGAGGGAGATGCCTTCCGTGCGTGAGGCGAGGGCGAAGACATCGAAGGCAGGAAGGGACTCGGCGATGTCGCTGCGCATGCCGGCGAAGGTCACGGCGTGGCCCACGCCCAGCGACGCCGTCTGGGCCTCGAGGGCGTGTCGCTCGGGACCGTCGCCGATCAGCGTCAGGTGGGCGTCGGGGCGCCGAGCGTGCAGCGCGGCGAACGCGGAGAGCAGGGTCGCGTGATCCTTCTCTGGCGAGAGACGAGCGACGCAGCCGATGTGGTAGCCCTCGTGAGGTAGACCGAGCCGCGAGCGGGCGACCGTGGGATCGCCGGGGCGGAACTCTTCGGTGTCGACGCCGTTCAGGATGGTGACCACCCGAGAGGGAGTGACGCCTTCGACCTCGATGGCGACGCGGCGGGCGTCTTCGCTGACGGCGACGACGCGGTCGGTGAGCGAGGAGGCGAGGCGGTTGACCAGGACCTTGCGGGCGGCGCCTGGCGTGTTGCGGCCGTGCTTGGTGTGGACGAGGCGTGGCGTGCTCCTGGCGCGGGTCGCGCGGGTCATGGCGGCGGCGAGGGCGCCGTAGAAATGAGGGTTGGGGTTGTGGGTGTGCACGAGGTCGATGCGCTCGCGGGCCATCCAGCGGGAGAGCAGCACGGGCAAGCGTGGATCGAGGCCCGGGCGGCGGCGGATGACCGTGAGCGGGACGCCGAGCCGGTCGAGTTCGGAGGCGAGCGCGCCCGGCTCTTCGAGGGCACAGACCACGGGCTGAAAGCGGTCGCGTGGCGTGCGCTCGAGGAGCCGCAGGACGACCCGCTCGAGGCCACCGACGCGCAGCGCGAGGACGAGATGAGCGACGCGCGCAGGTTCGCTCACGCGGTGGCCTCGCGCTCCAGCTCCACGGGGATCTCGGAGACCGTGAGGCGGTACTTGCCGCCGGGGGTCAGGGGGATGTCGTCGACGACCACCACCTGGATCGCCGCGCGCTCTCCGAGGAACTCACGCGCGGCGCGCTCGACGCGCGCGGGGGTCTCGTGGCTCCAGCCCCCGTTCGGCACGAGGCGGATGGTGATCGTCCGGCTGCGGTCCTGGTGGACCTGGAACCTGGCCACGTCCGTGTAGTCCTTGAGGAGGTGGGGGAAGAACTCGCCAGCGAGGAGCTGTCCCTCGGGACCGACGATCATGTCGAGGACGCGGCCCTCGACGGAGGCCAGCATCGGCATGCCACGCCCACAGGTGCAGGGCGCCGACGCGTAGGTGGCGATGTCCTCGTTCTTGTAACGAATGAGCGGCATCGACCGGCAGTGGAGGTCGGTGAGGATGACCTCACCCGGCTCGCCTGCGCCCGCGTGCCGGCCATTGCGGAGGATCTCGACATGGACGTTCTCGAGGTTGATGTGCTTTCCCTCGTGACGCTCGCACTCCGACGCGATGAGCATCACCTCCCTGCACCCGTAGCGGTCGAAGATCTTGGCGCCGAAGGCGCGCTCGATCACCTCGCGCTGGTGCTGGAACAGACGCTCGGCCGAGGTGATGATCCCTCGCGGGGAGGGCAGTCGACGGCCGGTCTCGAGCGCGTGGCGCGCGAGGTAGTAGAGCGGCGTCGGGTAGCTGATGATGACCTTGGGATCGAACTCTTCGATGCTGTCGCACAGCGCCGCGAGCTGGGTCACGTTGAGATCCCACGCGCAGACCATGCGTTTGCGGAGCACTGTCTCATGAACGCGGCGCTTGGCCTTGCGCAGCGGGGTCTCTGCGGTGGTCGCGCGCGACCAGAGGTGGAGTTCGCGCTCTCCGGGTGAAGCGCCGGCCCAGCCATCGGCGCGCATGGCGGCGGCGATGCGGGCTTCATAGGTGCGGTGATCGTAGGCGAACTGGATGGGTTGGCCGGTGGAGCCGCCGGTGCCGCTCTGGTACATCCGACCCTGGAACCCCTCGGCCACCAGCTCCTTCGCGTGCTTCCTGATGTCGTCCTTGGTGAGGAGCGGAAAGCGCAAGAGGTCGTCCGGAGACTGGACGTCCCTGGCCCGGACCCCGTACTCGGCGAACCTGCGGCGATACAGCGGGACATGCTGCTCGGCGAAGCGAATGGCCTCGACCATGCGGCGGAAGCTGAGATCGCGGAGCTCGTGCTCCGGGCGCCACTGGGAGCGCTCGAGTTCCTGAAGGCGCGTCAGGGTTTCCCTGCCACGCAATCGGGTTTCATAGAGAGGAAACAGCACATTGCGAAAGAGGGAGGCATACATCGCGAGCGAAAGCGTTCTACCGATTCGCGGACAGTCAAGCCGAGCTCGGTGATTCCGTTCCACGCGACGCGAGAATGGCCAAGGTCGTTCCGGCCAGGATGAACAGGCCTCCGGCGATCTCCGAGGGATTCGGGATGGTCCCGAGCCAGAGGGCGCCAACCGTGATTCCGCCGAGGGTCTCGCCGGTGCTGACGAGGGCGACGATCGAGGGCGACATGCGGCGGGCTGCCCATTGCACCGCGGTATGGCCGATGAGGGTCGGGATGAGGGCGAGCAACAGGATGTAGACCGCCGCGTGCTGGGGCAGGGGTGAGGCGGTGGCGAGCGCGCCGGGGATGAGCGGCAAGGCCAGGAGGAGGGAGAGGCTCGCGCCCGTGTAGACGAAGGCGGCGTAAGCGTGGGCCGGGAGCGCATCACGGATGCCTCGCGCCGCGGCGACGTAGGCGCCGTAGAGCACGACGGCGCCGAGGACGAGGAGATCCCCCTCCACCCGATGCTCGCCCGAGCCTGCCCCGCGTGCGACGACCAGCGCGCCGATCGTGGCGAGGGAGAGGCCGAGCTGCTCGGGGCGGGTGGGACGGATGCCGAAGAGGACCCACGCCCAGACCACGACCGCGAGCGGTTCGAGGGCGACGAGCGACAGGGCGGCGGGCAAGGAGGTGCGGTCGAGGCCCCACTGGAAGAGGGCGAAATGGGCGGCGAGGAGCGCGCCGGCACCGAAGACGTGGGCGCGCTGGCGCGGGGTCAGCGTGGGCAGCGCGCGCCGCATCGCGCGGGCGTTCACGAGGCCGAGGACCAGTGCCGCGAGGGCGACGCGGCCTGCTGCGATGACGAGCGGATGGACAGGGCGCGCCGCGCGGGCGAAAGGGCCGGAGACCGCAAAGGCTGCGCTGGCGATCAGCAGGAACAGCACGGCGCTTCGGGCGGTGACGGGTTGCACGAGGCGGGGTGCTACGAGAGGCGCGCGGGGGCCGCAACAAGCGCCCCGGGCACGGAGCGGGGGAGAAGAGCCTGGCTGGTTCGCACGTTGGTGTGGCGACGGAGGCGGGACCGCGGTATGGGCTGAACGCCATGTCCGATGCGCCGCGCCAGCTTCCGCCGAAGAAGGAGGTCGCGCTCGCGCTTTTGCAGCGAGAGAACAGCGTCTTCGTCCACATCGATCCACGCCGCGAGGGGGTCCTCGTGCCGAAGTGGCTCACCAAACAGGCACAGCTCACGCTGCAGATCGGGATGAACATGCCCATCCCCATCGCCGACCTGAAGGTCGAGGACGACGGCATCTCCTGCACCCTGTCGTTCCAGCGGACGCCTTTCTGGTGCCGGATGCCCTGGAACGCAGTGTGGGCACTTGTGGGAGAGAGCCAGCGCGGGATGGTGTGGCCCGAGGATGTCCCGCCCGAGGTGGCCCAGCAGCAGGCCGGTGCAGCGCAGAAGCCCGCGAAGAAGCCGAGGCCCCACCTCGCTGCGGTGGGCAGCGGGGGCGAGGTGGCGCGTGCGTCGGAGCGCCAACCCCAGGAGGACGGGGGAGCAGCGCTGGCGGTGGAAGAGGGCGGTGCCGCGGTCGCTCGAGAAGAAAGCGAGAGCAGCGGGAGCGGCGCTTCCCAGGCTGCGGGTGAGCCGAAGCTCTCGGTGGTGGGTGGCGAAGCTGCCGAGGAGACTTCCGCCGCGGCGGGTGAAGATGCCGCGGAGACGGGAGCCCCGGAAGGCGAAGAGCGCTCGGAGCCTGCCGAAGAGCGCGCACCGCAGGGGGCGCGGCCTGGTGGCGGGAAACCCAAACGAGAGCTGCCCCCCTACCTGCGGGTCATCAAGTAGCTCACGCTTGACGATGAGGCCGTGAAACGCGAGGGTCGGCCCTCCATGCACAGCGCGGTACAGCGCGTCGTCACGGCGCTTTTGCTGGTCGCGGCCGTCGTCGGCCTCGAATTCTCGTTCGAGTACATCATTCCTGATGCGGCTTGGCGGCAGCTCGCGCTGCTCGCGATGGTCAACGTCATCGCGGCGCTGTCGCTGAACATCATCAACGGGATGGCCGGGCAGTTCTCCATCGGCCACGCCGGCTTCCTTGGCATCGGCGCGTACACGGGCGCGATCGTCGCGGGCAACCTGCACCCGATGCTCGGGGGAGGGGACCCGCTGTTCGAGTGGTCGTTCGTGGTCATGCCTGCGGTGATGCTGTCGGCCGGCGTGGTGGCCGGCGCGTTCGGCTTGCTGGTCGGGCTCCCCAGCCTCCGCCTGCGGGGGGACTACCTGGCCATCGTGACCCTGGGCTTCGCGGAGATCTTCCGGCTCGTCATCGGGACCGCGGAGACCGGGGGGGCCGCCGAAGGCACCATCAACCAGGCGCTCGCCTCGCTCGGAGGCCAGCAGGGATACGCAGGGCCGGACGGGACCGGGGTGCCGCAGTACGCAGGGCCCTTCTGGATCTTCGGGGCGGTGATCGTGGCGACCGTCCTCGCGTGGAGGCTCAAATTTTCGGGCTGGGGCCGCACGTTGAGGGCGCTCCGCGCGGACGAGATCGCCTCGGCCGCGGTGGGGGTGGATCCGACCCGGTACAAGGTGACCTCGTTCGTGTTCTCCGCGGCCGGAGCGGGGATCGCGGGCGGGTTGATGGCCTCGATCCGGGACGGGAACCCCACGGTTCAGCCCGAGCAATTCAACTTCGCGACGTCCTTCGACGCCATCACGATGGTCATCCTCGGCGGTTCCGGGAGCGTGAGCGGCGCCGTGCTGGGGGGCGTCCTGGTGACCTTCACCGTGAAGATGATCGAGCAGCTCCAGGGTCTGGACAGCGTTCAGGCGCTGAAGAGCGTGTACCCCAGCCTCGATCTGAACGCGCTCCGCATGGTGGTGTACGCCTCGGTGCTGCTCGGGTTGATGATCCTGCGGCCGGAGGGGCTGCTCGGAGAGCGGGAGATCTTCCGGCGGAAGGCGACGATGAAGAACGGTGCTGCGCCTCCGGAACCTGTCCCGGTCCGCACGAAGGCCGAGGTCGCGAGCGATGAGCCGGACGGCGCGTCGCCAGAGACGGCCATCGAGCATGAGGAGCAGCCGCTCGAAAAGGATCGGTCGTGAGCCTCGAGCTGAAGCATGTGACCAAGCGCTTCGGTGGCCTCAGGGCCGTCGGGGATGTGTCGTTCACGGTCCCGGAGAAGAGCATCTTCGGGCTGATTGGCCCGAACGGTGCCGGGAAGACCACGGTCTTCAACCTGATCACCGGGGTCTACAAGCACGATGAGGGGTCGATCCGCTTTCGAGGGACGGACCTCGCGCCCTTCAAGCCCAGCCAGATCGCGCGCCTGGGTGTCGCGAGGACCTTCCAGAACATCCGCCTGTTCGGGCAGCTCACCGTGCTGGAGAACGCGCTCATTGCCTGTGAAAACCGCCGGAAATCCGGGCTAGGCGCTGCCCTGTTGAGGACACCTTCCTTCTTCCGGGACGAGCAGGAGATCACCAGCAAGGCGATGGAGATGCTGGAGGTGTTCAAGCTCGACCGGGTGGCGGACGAGATCGCGACGACCCTGTCGTATGGCGATCAGCGGCGCCTGGAGATCGCGCGGGCGATGATGCTGGAGCCCAAGCTGCTGCTCCTGGACGAGCCCGCTGCCGGGATGAACTACGGCGAGGCCGAGGGGCTGAAGAAGCAGATCCTCTGGCTGCGTGATCACTTCGGCCTGACCGTGGTGCTGGTGGAGCACAACATGCAGGTCGTGATGTCGGTCTGCGAGCACCTCCACGTGCTGGATCACGGCGAGACACTCGCCCACGGGCCCCCCGAGGTGGTGAGGAAGCACCCGCGCGTGCTCGCTGCCTACCTGGGCGAAGACGTCGTGGAGGCGGTGGAGAGCAAGGCCGCCGCGACCGCCGACGGGGAGGCACGGTCATCATGAAGACCGTCCATCCGACGCGGACGCCGCCGAGCGCGGCGGCAGGCTCGCCGCTCCTCACCGTGCGCGACCTGGCCGTCGTCTATGGCGGCATCAAGGCGCTGAAGGGCGTGAGCCTGGAGGTGCGCACGGGCGAGATCGTGGCGATGATCGGCGCAAACGGTGCCGGCAAGACGACCACGCTGAAGACGATCATGCGTCTCCTTCCTCTCGCGGGAGGTCAGATCACCTACGACGGTCGTGATCTGCAGGCCGTGTCGACGGAGCAGGTGGTGGCCCTGGGCATCTCTCTGGTGCCGGAAGGCCGCGCCATCTTCGCTGACCTGACGGTGAAGGAGAACCTCGAGCTGGGCGCCTGGAACCACAGGGATCGGCAGATCATGCAGGAGACCCTCGAGGACGTGGTGAAGCTGTTCCCGCGCCTCGGGGAGCGCATGCGGCAGGAGGGAGGCACGCTCTCCGGGGGTGAGCAACAGATGCTGGCCATCGGTCGCGCCATGATGGCCCGACCGGCCATGCTCTTGCTCGACGAGCCTTCGCTGGGGATCGCCCCTCGCCTCGTCGCCGACATCTTCGAGGCCGTGGCGCGGATCGCGGAGGCTGGGACGACCATTCTGCTCGTCGAACAAAACACGCGGCTGGCGCTGAAGTACTCCAAGCGCGCGTACGTCCTCCGGACGGGCGAGATCGCAATGACGGGTAGCTCCAGAGAGCTGGCCGACAACGAGGAAATTCGCGCCGCTTACCTCGGCGGCTGAGGTCACTTCCCTCCTTGGTCTCACCATCGAGGCGCTGCCATCCCTCGATCACGCCGCTGACCGGGAGACGCCGATGCCGTTCCGGGCAGTCCATGCACGGACAGCAGTGGCCATGATCAGGCTGTCATACCCAGATCATCGAGTGATTCGCATCCTCTGACAATCGATCCCGTCCCGACGCCATCTACCGCCGCGCTCGTGGCAGCTTGCCGTGGAGCATGGTCGAACGCGGCATTGCCATGGACGCAGCGCGCCGATCCAATGGCGGTGCGAAGACGTGCGGATCGAGCGTGCGTAACAACGCGTCGCGTGATGCGCAATGCGACTCTCACCGCGACGAGAATCGGGTATCTTTTTCGTGGGTGGGTCGAGGCAAGGGGGGATTCCTTGCGGGTCCGGACTTTGCCAAGAGGATCGTGGCACTGTCGTGAACGAGCAGGAGGCTCTCGGTATGACTCGTGTCCTGGTGATTGATGATGACGCTCGGCGGGCGCAGGTTCTGGCTGGCTTTCTCACCTCGCGTGAGTACCAGGTGGACTCGTGCGCCGGGATCATGGGCGCATCGGAGGCGGTCGCACAGCGGCGGCCTCACGTTCTCGTCCTCGTGCCCCCGCAAGAGGCCGAGCGACATGAGCGGCTGGAGGAACTCCGCCGCATGTTCCCGCGTATTCCTGTGGTGCTGGTCACCCTCGCGGATGGTCCCGATCTGATCTTGGACGTGGAGGCCTTCGCGCCGACGCTGCCTGCGCGGCCCTCCCGGAACTTCGCGAGCATTGCCTCCGCGGTGGAAGCGGCGAGCGCCCTTCATTGAAGGGAAGAGCTGACTTCACGGCGGCGTGATGCAGACGGGGTTTTTCTCGGAGGAAGCGCTCTGGCGGTCGAGGCGGCGAGCGTTCCTTCGGTGTTTCAGTATCAAGTGCGGCGCTGGGCGGGGACGACCTCATCCGCAGCTTCCAGCGCGCTCTCGACCTCTTGCACCAGCTCATCGGCGGCCTGTTGTTCTTCGGCGGCCGACGCGGCCTCGATGCGAAGCTCGATGCGGCGCAGCGCGTCGGCGACACGCTGTGCTTCCCTGGAGCCCGGGTCGACGCGGCGCCTCCGGACGGCGCTGCTCGCGGCATCCACGACGGGGGTGAGCGTCGCCGCCAGGACGGGGTCGGCGCGCTTCAGCTTGCGGCGAACGCGATCGGCGAGGGCGAGGAGCTGACCGGCCGCGGAGCTGGCGCGGCGACGATGCACCGTCCATCCCAGGGCGGCGAGGAGGCCGAACCCGAGGAGAAGGGCACTCCCTTGCAGGTAGGGGACCATGCTCGGGGCGACCGCGACCGGGGGAGGATCCGGGAGGGTGACGGTGAGGGCGCCCTTGTGGTGTTGATTCCACTCCTTGACGGTCGTGAGCTGGCTCGTCGCCAGCGTGAGGGTGCGCAAGGGCAAGCATGGGCCAGGGACGCCGACCGCCGCGCACGCCGGGGCGGAAGCCGCCTCGTTGGTGGCGATCAGCTCGACCTCGTGGTTTTGATGGTCGCGTCGGCTCATGTGCCAGCCGCCGCCCTCGATGTCGATGAGGCCACCCGGCGAGACCGAGGCGCCACCAGGGGACTCGGCTGGCCAGGTGATGGTCGCCGCATCGACCACCGAGCCGTTGTGTGACGAGACCAGCGCGCCCTTGATGACGATGGTCTCGCCAGGGCGGACATCGACTGGCGTGACGGCTTGATCGAGGGGGAGAGAGAGGGTCTTCGTCATGGGGGCTGGGGAGGGCTCAGCGCAGGTGCGTACGGGCTGCCGTCTCGAGCAGCATGGCGAGGACCAGCGGATCGCCGATGCCGATGAAGGTGCCGGCGTGCGTGCGGAGGCGTGAGAGGCGGTCCGCATCTTTCTGGAACAAGGGCTCGCTCAGCGTGGTGGCGGCGGTGCGAAGGATCCCCTCGCGCTCGGTCAAGATGGCGATGGCGCGCTCGCGGTCGTTGTTGGCGATCAGCCGGGACGCCTCGGCGAGCGTCTCACCCGCACCGAACCCCTGCACCGTCCGGGCGACGGAGGCATCCTGACTCGCGGCGCTCTCGGCGTCGCTACCGGCGTAGGTGATCTTGATGGGCAGCTCCTCGACACCGTTCTTCTTGCCGATGCGATCCTTGTACTTGAGCTCGACCAGCGCGACGTCGCGCGTTCCGACGCCAGGGGGCAGCGCGAGCTTGAGCAGGATGGCGTGTTGATCGTCGCGCGCGAAGGCCGGGATGAAGAAGCGCATCCCTCCTTGCGCGTCGTCTTGCCGGTCTTGCTTGATCTTGTCGCGCTGCGCGGCCTGAACATCGGCGGCGACCTCCTGAGCGCGGACCCGTGCCGACTCGGCGTCGCTCAGCCGGCGAGAGCCGTACACATGGAAGAGCTTGACGTCGGGCTTGAGCCGCACGCGCAGCTCGACCGCCGTGGCGACGGGATCCAGGCGCTTGTCGAGTTCCGTGGAGAGCGCAGGAGAGAGCTGGTCGGCGTCACGGAGGTAGTAGTAGCCGCCGGCGCCATCGCTGGCGATGCTGCTCATCAGCGCGCCGTCGTAGTCGCTGCCGAGGCCGAACGCGCTGGTCTGGATGCCGTCCTGGAATGCGCCGAGGGCCATGCGGGAGAGCTGCTCGCTGTTGAGGATGCCGGAGTTCGCGCGCCCATCGGACATGAGGAGCACCACACGGACGGCGTCTGCGGGGACACCCTTGGCCCCTCGGGCTTGCTCGTAACCGAGCTGGAGGCCGTGTCCGATGTTCGTGCCGCCGCCCTCGACGATCCCCTCGATGGTCCGGAGGATGTCGGCGCGGCGGGCCCCGACGGGGCCGTCGGTGATCTTGACCTGGGCGTCGCTGGAGAAGGTCGTGAGCGAGAAGTCGTCGGTCGGGCGGAGCTTCTGGACCAGCGCGCGTGCGGCCTCGCGGGCGCGGAGGATGGGTTCTCCGCGCATCGAGCCGCTGACGTCGAGGACGAGGTGCACAGAGAGGTGCGGCCTTGAGGCGGCCGCCGTCGTCGCCGAGCGGAGCGAGATCCGGAGATGCGTCTCCCCGCCGCTTGGAGGGGCCTTGGCACGCTCGAACTCGGTGCGGAACGTGAGGGCGGCCTTCTGGGGAGGCTCGATCGACGGGCTGTAGCGGGCGCCGACATCACTCACGAGCTCGCGCTCGGCCAGCGGGACGATGCCGCGCGCGACCGCGGACTCGAAGGCGGCGAGGTGACCACCCCCGGGGCGGTAGGTGGTGGCGAAGCGACCGTTCGGATCGATGGCGAGCTCCGCCTGGGCGGGCGGTGGTGCTGCCGTGGCGAGGGGGCCAGCGGCGCGCTGGGCGGGGCTGCCGAGCGCCTGATCGAACACGGCACCGCCCTTCGCTTTGCCTTCGATGCGGAGGGGCTGGGGTGAGCTCGAAGGCTTGCGCGGGGAGCCGGAGCCGGCACGGACTCCCCCTGGGGCGCTGAGCACGGGGTCGTAGTCGCCCACCGCCGTATCGACGGGGGTGTCGGACTCAGCGGCTGGCGGGGCGGGTGGGGGTGCCGCTGCCAGACCTCCTTGCTGGGCTGGGCCTTTCTCGGCGTTCGCCCGCTCCTCCGCTGCCGGGGCCGCCTGGAGAGAGGGCTCTTCGCGGTGCTGGCAAGCCGCGCTGGTGGCCACGAGACCGACCAGCAGCGCCCAGCTTCCGCTTCGCCACACGTTGGACCACCGTCGTTCGAGCCCTCTCATCGTTTCGCTCCCTCCCGCGGTTGCGGGTCTGCCCCCAAGCTCCTGCTGCCGCGCTGACCGTGGACCGGGGTCCTCGCTCAGACGGACAACGCGCGTCTCGGTTCTGCGCTTTCACCGGGATGCGTCCCATGGAGAGCCACGCGGGTGGCCGCGATCATCGCTCCAGTCGGCAGGGGAACCCAAGCCAACTCGTGCTGTCGGTGTCCAGGTGAGGTCGTCCGGGAGGTGCTCGAACGACGTGGCCACCCGATTCAGGTGAGGTCGTCCGGGAGGCCGTCGAAAAACTCTGCCACGATCGTTTCGAGCCATGCCTGCACGGGAGCGCTCTCACAGGCGGCGCGGACCAGGGGCCACAATGCGCCCGCGAGCGCGTCGAAGTCGGGCTCGAAGGTGATCCCGTGGCGTGCCAGCACGTCGCCCACCGGGTGGGTGCGGTGCTCGATGTAAAAGGCGAGGATGGCTGCGCGGCGGCGCTCGGCCAGGTCCTTGCGGGAGAGCCCGTGGTTCAGGGCGTCGACGAGGAGCTCCTGGGCGAGCGCGGCGCCTTCGTCGTCGAGGGCATCGAGGAGCTCGGCGATCCGCTGCTCCAGAAGCCAGGTGGCGAGGTGCTGGCGGAGCGCGACGTGCTTCGGCTGAGCCGCCCGCTGGACCAGCGCGTCCGAGGTCTCCCGCAGGGCCTTGCGGGACGAGCTGCGGAGAAAGGAGAAGATCTCGGGATCGAGGCGGCGCTCGAACTCGGCGCGCACGGCCTCGAGCCCCTTCCCCAGACCGAACAGGGAGATCCGCTTGAGGAGCGAGGGGAGGCCCCACTCCGCCACGAGCGGGTTCACGCGGTGCGAGAAATCCCGGAGCATGCTGGAGAGGATGTCCGTCATGACCTCGTCCATCGCCTCGCTCTCGAGGACCTGACGCACGAGCTTCTCGGACAAGATCTTCGGCCTCGCTGCCAGCCGCCGTAGCTTGGCGTGGGCTTCGGTCGGCAAGAACTCTCCGGCGCGAGAGGGCTCCTTGCGGGCTGCCTCGATCAGGGGCGAGAGGATCGCCGTGGCAGCGGGCCGGATGGCCCGCGAAGCCGAGGGGCCCTGGAGCGCCGCATCGAGGGCGCGGTTCAGGGCGGCAGGATCGGTCAGATCACCGAGAGGGGTCGCGAGCAACGCGGCCCAACCCGCCGGGAGGCTCGTACGAAAGTCTCGCGCCGCCTGTTCTGATACGAGCCGCGTGCGGAGGAACGCCGACTGCTTCGCCTTCAACTGATCCCAGAGGGCTCGGCTCATCCTTCCTCCGAATGGCCACGGGTGGGGGCATCCACCAGCTCCCATCCAGGCCTCGCGCGAAGAAACTGCAACCTCGCGCGCTGTCAACTTCTCCGCAGCTCGTTACACACGGTTGCAACGAATTACAAGTGCGTGACAACTTCCGCGGCGTCAGGTGGTAGCGATGAGGCGCTCGCCGGCGGCAGTGCTGTGCCGGTGTCAGGTGCCTTGATGCTCTCTCTCGCACTCGGTTTGCTCTACTTCAGTGTCCTCGCGGGTCTCAGTGCCTACGGGTTGCATCGCCTGCACCTCGTCTTTCTGTGCTGGCACAACCGGTCGCGCATCGCCTCCGCGCAGGAGGTCACGGCGCTGACGGATCACGATCTGCCTCCGGTCACCATCCAGCTGCCCCTCTTCAACGAGTCGACGGTCACCGCGCGCCTGCTCGATGCGGTCGCGACGATGGACTATCCGGCCGACAAGCTGGAGATCCAGGTCCTGGACGACTCGACCGACGAGACGCAAGCGCTGGCGCGCGCCAAGGTCGTCGAGCTTCGAGGGCGTGGTGTGGACGCCGTGTACCTGCACCGTGTCGATCGCGTGGGGTACAAGGCCGGGGCGCTCGACGCCGGCTTGAAGGTGGCGAAGGGCGATCTCGTGGCGGTCTTCGACGCCGACTTCATCCCTCAGCCCAGCTTCCTGCGGTCGATCGTCGGCCACTTCGAGGACCCGCGGGTCGCGATGGTCCAGACGCGCTGGGGTCACCTGAACCGGGACACTTCGATCCTGACCAAGGTGCAGGCCCAGATGCTCGACGGTCACCACCTGGTGGAGAACCGAGCGCGCTTCGGCGCAGGCTTCCTCTTCAATTTCTCCGGGACCGGTGGCATCTGGCGCTCCGAGGCAATCCGGAAGGCGGGTGGCTGGCAGCACGACACGCTCACCGAGGACCTCGATCTGTCGTATCGAGCCCAGCTCGCTGGCTATCGCTTCGTCTACCGCGAGGACGTGGTGTCCCCGTCCGAGCTGCCGGAGGACATCTCTGCGCTCCGGGCGCAACAGTACCGCTGGGCCAAGGGGACGGTGCAGACGGCGCGCAAGCTGATGGGCACCATCCTCCGCGCCGACCTGAGCTTGAGCCAGCGGATCGAGGCGTTCTTCCACCTCACCCCGCACTTTGCTTACCCGCTTCTGGTGCTGCTCAGCGTCCTGTTGATGCCCGCGCTCGTGCTGTTCCCGGCGGCGGATACGATGACGATGCTGGCCATCGACCTCCCGCTGTGCATCGCCACCACCGGCTCGCTGGCGGCGTTCTACATGCTCGCGGAGGCGGCCCAGGGGCGCCCCCGTCTGGGCGCCCTGGTGCGCCTGCCCATGCTGATCGCCCTGGGGACGGGCCTCGCGCCCCACCTCTGCAAGGCGGTGCTCGAGGGCTGCAGGCAGATGGCCGGCGAGTTCGTGCGGACGCCGAAGCACGGCGACAACAAGGGGCGCTACAAGGTCCGGACGGACCTCCCCCTCGTGGAGACGCTGCTGGCGCTGATCTCGTTCACGGCCGTGGTGGCCTCCATCGAGACGGGGCACTACGTGGCGACGCCCTTCGCCGTTCTGTTCACCTTCGGTTACGGCTACGTGGCGGTGCTGGTCGCCCAGGAGCAGACGGCACGTCGGCGTGAGGTCGCGACCTCTGGCGAGGTGTGGGACGGGACGCGGGTCAGCGAGACCACCGGCCCGACCTGGACCGGCCCGGCCGAAGAGCGGCCCTATACGGACGCCGCCGCCTGATCGGGCAGGCGGTCCCTTGCCGACCCCCTAGATCTTCCTGACGCACGCTGGCATCCTCCCGGAAGCATTGAGCTAGAGGCCCGAGCAGGGCTCGCGAGCGTCGAAGCTTGGGGGTGTCATGACGAAGTCCGAAATCGTTCAGGCTGTCTACTCGCGGCTGGGTGGCTTCTCGAAGAAAGAGTCTGCGGAGCTGGTGGATCTGGTCTTCGAGACCCTCAAGGAGACGCTCGGGCGGGGAGAGAAGATCAAGATCTCCGGGTTCGGTAATTTCGTGTTGCGCGACAAGCGCGAGCGTCAGGGGCGCAACCCACAGACGGGAGAGCCCATCTTGATCACCGAGCGGCGCGTCCTGAACTTCAAGGCGAGCCAGATCCTGAAACAGGCGCTCAACCCGCGCGACAATGTCGTCGTCGCGACCGCCGTGACTGAGTAGGAGCAGGCTTGGCGTTGCGCCCGCAGCTTCCGGCGAAGCTCTACTACCGGATCGGCGAGGTGGCGAGCATCGTGGGGGTGGAGCCTCACGTCCTCCGGTACTGGGAGACGGAGTTCCGCTCCGTCCGTCCGCAGAAATCAGCCAAGGGTCAGCGGATCTACAGCCGGCGTGATGTGGAGACGCTCCTCAAGGTCAAGGAGCTGCTCTACGCCCACCGCTTCACGATCGCAGGTGCGAAGCGAAAACTGCGCGAAGGTGGCATCGAGCCACCGCCCGCCGAGCAGGTCGCGACCCAGGAAGAGGTGCAGCGGATGCGTGACGCGCTGCTCGAGATCCGGGGCGAGGTGATCGCACTGCTGGATGAGCTCGGGCGACCCTGAATTCGAGCGACTCGACGTCGTCCCCGGGGTGACCCTCCAGATCGGGACGATTCGACCTGCGCGCGGGGCGCCAGAGCACGCTCTTCGAAAGGTGGAGCTGGCGTCACTGCCTGGCGTGCGCATCGTCCTGCAGCGTTTCCTTCAGACGGAGGAGGGCACGACGCTAGGGCAGGTCTGCGTCGCCGCGCCTTCGGAGCGATGGGTGACGGGGATCGAGGAGCTGGTGCTCGACCGCGCGACGTCGATGGCGCGAGGGGAAGTCCCGGGCGAGCTCCTTCGGTGGGCGTCTGGCGTGATCCGCTCGGATCCGAGTCAATCGGGTAGCTGGTTCGAGCAGTGCTTCGAGGGCGCCGCGCGCGAGGGAGGGCGCGACATGGATGTGCGAGGGCGTCATCTGCTCGGCTTCACCGAAGACGAGCGTCAAGCGTTGCTGTGCACCCTGATCTGCTCGGCGCCTGCCAGAGAGCCCGAAGCCGCTTCTGGTTGCAGCGCGCTCATCGAGAACGCGCGGCTCGTGGGCCCGCTCGTTGCGCCACCCTCTCCAGGGTTGTTGATGCGGGGGTTCATGTTTGCCGCGGAGAACCCGCGTCCTGCCGCCGCCATGCTCATGATGGCAGGTGCGCTGGTGGTGGCGGCGGTGCTCCGGCATCGACCGCGGTGCCCCTGAGGGGCGGTCCCGCGCGGTGGACGATGCTCATGCTGTCTTGAAACGTTCGGGCGTGGGCTACGAAAGCGCCGCGCACTGGGCGGCGCCGCGCGCTGGAGAGGGGGCGAGCGGAACTCAGAACGGGATGTCGTCGTCGTTGCCGCCGTAATCACCGCTGTAGTCGTCTTGCGGAGGGCTGGGATCCTGCTGAGGAGCAGGTCGACCTCCTCCTCGGCCGCCACCGTAGCCGCCGCCGCTGCCACCGCCACTTCCACCACCGTAGCCGCCGCCGCCGCCACCGCCGCCGTAGCCGCCACCTCGCTGGCCACCGCCGCTTCGCTGGCCACCGCCGTAACCGCCGCCGGAACTGTCGGGTTCGCCACCGAAACCTCCGGCGTCATCCATGCTGCCACCGCCCCGCGTGCGGCCTCCGGTCAACAGGATGTTGGAAGCGACGACTTCCGTCTTGTAGCGCTTGTTGCCGTCGCGATCGTCGTAGCTCGACGTTCGCAGGGAGCCTTCGACGAAGATGGAGGAGCCTTTGGCGAGGATCTTTCCGAGAGCCTCCGCGCGCTTGCCCCACACGACGACGTTATGCCAATCCGTACGCTCCTTCCGCACCCTGTCCTTGTCCAGATAGGTTTCGGTGGTGGCGAGCCGGACGTTGAGAACAGCCTGACCACCTTGGGTGAAACGGAGTTCTGGATCCGCTCCCAGGTTGCCGAGCAGCATCACGCGATTCAAGCCTTCGGCCATTGCACTAGTTCCGAGAGTGTTGGCGTTCTATCCGGCGTGCGCTGAACGCACGTGGACCATTCCCTCCCCCGGGTGGACCGTCGCGTCAAGGTTGACGCTCACCCTCCAGGCGAGTTGGTCCGTCTGTCGACGGAGAGACCTGTTCCCGGCAAGCACCCGCTGGCCAGCCTGGATTCATGAGCAACCGTTCCGTCGAGCAGAGCGCTTTTGCCATGGAATCTCGCCCGCATCATCCGCCTTGATGCTGCACGGCGGCCTTGATGACATCGGCCAGCAGCGCCTGGGCGAGTGAGAAGTAAACGATGATGCCCAGAACATCGACCAGGCTGGCGATGAAGGGAGCAGAACTCGTCGCCGGGTCGAGGCCGACCCGACGGAGGAGCAGCGGGAGCATGGCGCCGACGACGCAGCCCATGAGCACGATGGCCACGAGGGTCGCGCCGATGGTGACGATGAAGGCCGGAGAATCTCCCCAGGCCCACACCCGAGCCATCCCGATCGTGGCAAGAATGAGCCCGAGAACCAGCCCCTGGGCAAGCTCTCGAGGCAGAACACGCCACCAGTCGCCCGGGCGGATGTCGCCCATGGCGAGGCCTCGAATGATCAGCGTCGAGGACTGGGAGCCCGAGTTGCCGCCGGTCGAGATGAGCAACGGGACATAATACGAGAGCGAAGATACTGCGGCGATCACCTCGTCGTAACGGCGAAGGGCAGAACCGGTGAAGAACTCACCGACGAAGAGGACGGCGAGCCAGATGGCGCGCTTCTGGATGAAGGTCCAGAACCCGGTGCGGAAGTAGCTCTCTTCGATGGGCTCGACGGCGCCGAGGCGCTGGACGTCTTCGGTCTGTTCCTGGGTGAGCACGTCCATCACGTCATCGACGGTGATGACCCCGAGCAGACGGCGCTCTTCACTGAGCACCGGCATGGCGAGGAAGTCGTATTTCGCCATCGCCCGCGCCACTTCTTCCTGATCGGTCTCCGGACCGACCGAGAACACGTTCTCGGTGAGGACCTCGGAGAGCTGCTCCGCGGGAGATGCGAGCAGCAGATCTCGAAGAGAGACCACGCCGAGCAGGCGGTGGGATGAATCGACCACGTACACGTAGTAGACGGTCTCGGCATCCTCTCCGACCGCGCGAATGCGCTCGATGACGTCCGCGACCTGGAGGTCGAGGCGCACCGAGATGTAGTCGGTGGTCATCAGGCCACCGGCGCTGTCTTCGGGCCAGCGCGCCAGCTCTTCGACCTCGGCGGCGGCTTCGGGATCGACCTTCTCCAGCGTCTCGAGGAGCGTGTCTCCGACGGGCTCGGGCAACGCCTCGATCAGATCCGTCCGATCGTCGGCGGCCATCTCCGAAACGATGGGAGCGATCTGCTCGACACCCATCTCCTCGACGAGGGCCTCCTGGGTCTCCTCGTCGAGGCGCTCGAAGACAGGGGCCGCGTCCTCGGCCTTGAGGGATTTGAGGACCTGGACCGCCTCGGCATCGTCGAGGAGGGTCAGGAGATCGGCGAGGTCCTCCTCGTGGATCTCCTCGAGGAGCGCCGCCAGCTGGCTCGGATCCTCCTGGAGGAGCTGGCGGACCTCGGGGACCATGGCCACCGCTACACGCATCATCGCGGCGCCTATCACCACATCTCAGTCCAGCGGGGAAGCGCGATCCGTCCCTTCTTGCTGTCTGGGCCCAGACCGTGTGACGCGGGACGCAGGGAGACCCGGAGATGGGGAAGGGGTGCCTACCAGGTTGACAGGTACGCAATCGAATTGACGTCCTTGGCGCCATGGGCCAAGGGAAATCCCAGCGCGACTGGCGGCATCTTCCTTGCTTCGGATGGACGATGCTTGCGGCCGACGGCTCTGGATCCTTAGCATCGGGGCCACTCACAACGATGTCAGCGATTCATGGGCTCCGGCCCACGGTGTTCGCGAGCGGGCTGACTGAGAGGAGATTTCGGAAATGACGCGGAAGAGACCTCAGCGGAGTCGATCCCGGCTGGGCGCAGCTCGGCTCATGATGGGGGCGGTGACGGTCCTCGGAGCGACAGGAGCATTCGGGTGCCTCCAGCGCCCGGTGGAGCCCGTCGAGCCTCGGACCACGAGCACGATCGTCGAGCGCATCAACCAGAGCTCCGTCGACAAGATCGATCTGGTTCTCGCGATCGACAACTCGGCCTCGATGGCCGACAAGCAGGCGATCCTCGCGGAGGCGGTGCCCGACCTCGTGAAGGGTCTGCTGAACCCGCTCTGCATCAGCACCTCGGACGCCGATCCGCTGGATGTCGGGCCTCTCGGGACCTGCCCGGACGGCTTCGAGCGAGAGTTCGACCCGGTTCTCGATGTCCACATCGGGATCATCAGCTCCAGCATCGGCGGATATGGTGGTGATGGTTGCTCCAAGAGCCTGTCCGCATCGAACAACGATCACGGAAGGCTGCTGGCCCGCTCGTCAGCCGGTGGTACCGCCGAGAACGATCTGGCGCCCAAGACCTATGAGGGCAAACTGTTCCTCGCGTGGGACCCCGAGCAGAAGAAGGTGCCGCCGGCCCAGGTCTCCAACCCTGGTGATGGTGAGGCCGATCTCGAGGTCCCCTCGGACAAGGACCTGAACGACACGGCCCTCATTCCGATGCTGACCGACATGGTGATCGGCGTCGGGCAGGAGGGCTGCGGCTTCGAGGCGTCGCTGGAGAGCTGGTACCGCTTCCTCGTGGATCCCGAGCCCTACGCGACGCTGACGGTCGTCGACCGTGTCGCGACGCCGCAAGGGTTGGACGACGAGCTGCTCCGGCAGCGCGCCGACTTCTTGCGACCTGATTCGTTGCTCGCGATCATCATGCTGACCGACGAGAACGACTGCTCCATCCGTGAGGGGAGCCAGTACTACCTGGCCGCGACTTACAGCAACAACTACCGGTTGCCCAAGGCGCGCACGGAGTGCGCCACGAACCCGAACGATCCCTGCTGCTTCTCGTGTGGTCAGAAGAAGGCGGAGTGCCCGGCCGATCCCGCGTGCTTCCCCGGTGGTGACGACACGAAGGATCCCCTGCCGCACAGCGTGGACGACGATCGGCCCAACCTGCGTTGCTTTGATCAGAAGCGACGCTTCGGGATCGACTTCCTCTATCCCGTGAGCCGTTACACCGATGCGCTGACGCGGGTGCAGGTCCAGAATCGGAAGGGGGAGATGGTCCCCAACCCGATCTTCAGCAACCTGAGCGGGAAACCTGGAAACATCCGTGATCCCGGCCTGGTCTTCTTCGCTGGCATCGTGGGGGTTCCCTGGCAGGACATCGCGCGCGATCCGGCTGATCTGAAGAAGGGCTTCAAGAGCTCCGACGAGCTGAACGAGAAGGTGGGCTCGCTGGGGAACACCTGGGAGGCGATCCTGGGCGACCCCGCGAACTATGTGCCCCCCGCAGATCCGTTCATGCGTGAGTCCATCGTGCCTCGCAGCGGCTCGAACCCGATCACGGGAGACGCAATCGTTCAGGGCAGCGACCCGCAGGATCCGAACACCTACAATCAGATCAACGGGACGGAGTGGTCCACCAACAATGACGACTTGCAGTTTGCGTGCATCTTCCCGCTCAAGGCGTCCACGCCTTGCCCGCCGGGAGCGCAGGGATGCGACTGCAACAAGAGTCCGAACATTCCTCTGTGCACGGGTCCCGGTGGCGGGAAGACGCAGGAGTACGCCAAGGCATACCCGGGTCTTCGTCCCCTGCAGCTGATCAAGAGCATCGGGTCGCAAGGCATCGTGGGCTCGGTGTGCCCGGCGCAGCTGACGGAACCCCTCGAGACTGACTTCGGCTACCGCCCGGCCATCGGCGCCATCATCGAGCGTCTGAAGCAGGCCCTCGGAGGCCAGTGCCTGCCCCGTTCGCTCGTGCCCGACAAGGATGGGCAGGTGTCGTGCTTGATCATCGAAGCCCGCAACTCTCAGGGGGCCTGCTCCTGTGATCCGGCGACGGGACGCAACGTGACGCTGGATGAGAACAAGGCCGCAGAGCGCGCCATCGCGGAGGATCCTTTCGCGAAGGAGTCGGGTTGGGACTGCTTCTGCGAGATCACCCAGCTTCGGGGCGATGCTCTCGGCGTCTGCCAGAACGATGAACGAGAGGATCCGCGAGGGCCTGACGGCCAGCTGATCAACGGCTGGTGCTACGTGGACGCAACCACGACGCCGCCGCTCGGCAACGTCAACCTCGTCGCGGGCTGCGACGTGACGCAGAAGCGCCTCATCCGCTTCGTCGGAGAGGCCGAGTCGGCCTCCGGTGCGACGACGTTCATCACCTGCGCGGGGGAGCCCGGCCAGAACTGAGCGCGGTCGTCATGTGACAGGCAGGTAGGGCCCGGCCGGTGCGGTCGGGCCCTGCTGTTTTGTCCTCCTCAAAGGCGAAGCCCATCGAGGCGCGTCGCTCGACCTGGGTTGTGGTAAGAGAGACCCGTTGGCGCGGAAGAAGATCCTCATCATCGAAGATGAGCCGCACATCGTGCTCGGCTTGAGCGACGCCCTGGAGTTCGAAGGGTTCGCCGTGGTGTCGGCGGCCAAGGGGAAGGACGGCATCCTGCTCGCTCGGCAAGAGAAGCCGGACGCCATCTTGCTCGACCTGATGCTCCCCGACACCAACGGGTTCAAGGTGTGCGAGGACCTGAGGCGCTGGGATCGCTTCGTGCCGATCGTCATGCTCACGGCCCGGGGGCAGGAGGTCGACAAGATCCGTGGGCTCGACGCGGGGGCAGACGACTACGTGACGAAGCCCTTCAGCGTCGGAGAACTCATCGCCAGGATGAGGGCCATCTTGCGCAGGGCTTCGCGACCCACAGAGGCGAACCCAGAGGTCTTCGAGGTCGGGCTGGTGACGGTGAACATGACGGCACACACCGTCACCCAGGGCTCACGCTGTGAGCAGCTCTCGTTCTACGAAGTAGAGCTTCTCCGGCTTCTGCACGAGCGACTCGGACAGCCCGTATCGCGCGAGGAGATCCTCCAGAAGATCTGGGGAATCGAGGCGGGACCGTCGAACCGCACGGTCGACAACTTCATCGTCAAGCTTCGGAAGAAGATCGAGCGCTCCCCCGACAAGCCCGAGCACATCCTGACCGTCTACGGCTTCGGCTACAAGCTGGCGCCCTGAGTGAGTCACCGGGCTCGTAGCGGCAAGACGTTGCGTGGGTCGCAAGGGTAGGTGAGCGAGGCGTCCAGAAGACGTTGCGCCTCTGCCGGTTCGAGGCGCGCTCCGTCTCGAAGCTGACGGACTTCCAAACGCAGGCGAACCTCACCCGGGCTGCCTGTATCGCCCACAGCGCCGAGCTCGACGCCAGCTTGGAGTCGCGCGCCAGCGATCACCCCCGGTCCTGCTCGGTCGAGATGGCCGTAGAGCACGAGGAAGCGCTGGAGCCGATCTGCCGCGCGGATCTGGTGAAGGGTGCCCACCGTCGTGCCATACATCTCGCCGACGAAGACGATCTCGGCATCGCCCTCCTGCTCTTCGAGGGAGAGGAGTGTGACGCGGTCACCACGCTGCGCGACCAGTTCGACGACACCAGGTGTCTTCTCTCCGTGCTGCGAGACTTCGACGTTCCCGAGCAATGCCGGTGTGGGGGAGTCCGCCGAGCCCAGAGGAAACCGATAGGCGTCGGCCATTGCGGGGCGATCCGGGCGACGCGGGATGTGGTCGATGGTCCCGGCAGCCTCCCTCGATGAGGCGGAAGGCGAGGAGAGGGGAGCAGGCAAGGGGATGCAGACGTCGCCTTCGGGCAATGTCCGGGGAGGGCACAGGGCGAGGAGGTCCGGGGCCTGGCCGCTCTGAAGAAGCCGCGCGCGCGCGGCTTGCGCCGCTCCCGATGGGGGGACGACCACTGGTGCGGGCATCGGCCGAGGCCAGTCCAGACTGCTCAGAGCAAAGAGTGCGGCCGCGCCTGCAGCGCCTCGTACCAGGGGATGCATGCCTCGGGCGGCAGCGTATCGTCTCTCTGCCCGTCGCGCTGCCCGGGCGTGCGTGGAGGCTGCGCGAAGTCATCGGAAATGTGGGGAATCCTGGCCTCGAAGAGCTGCTGGCTTGCGGAAGGGCCGGCCCCTTGGTAGCTCCTATTCGTGCCGAATCGCCAAGATATCGAGATCTCCCTGGGCAAGCTGTTCGACGCCGAGCGGAACGTTCGCAAGCTTCACGAAGAGCTGACGATGTTGCCGGCCGACCAGACCCTCGATGTGCTGGTGGCCGCGATCCCGGTCGCGAAAGCCGAGCAAGACGAGGACGAGGCCATCCTTCGCCTGGTGCGCATCGCCGCGTTGCTTGGCGAGCACGAGGGACCGCGAGCCGTCGATGCGCTCGTGGATGTGCTGGCGGCGGAGCATCCGGAAGCACGACGTGCTGCTGGCGAAGAGCTGGAGGAGCTTGCCTACGATCGCTTCAAGGAAGTGGCGCAAGGCATCGAGCGTGCCCTCAAGCGTCTCCCCGCCGGCTCGCCGGCGCTCCCCGAGCTTCCGTACATCGTCGCGGAGGTCCCCGAGCCGGGGGTCATGAAGCTGCTCGGCCTGTTCCTGAAGCACCAGGACGCTGATGCCGTCGCAGCCGCGATCGAGTCGCTGGTGGAGATCGGCGACCCGGGGAGCGCTTCACTCCTTCAGCCACTCGTGGGCGACAAGCGCACCGTGGAGCTGGAGGACGATGGGGCGGACGCCAGCTCCGAGGTGACCCTGGGCGAACTCGCCGAGGAGGCACTCGGGCTGCTTTCCCCCTACGAAGACGACGAGGAAGGCGACGGGAGGCACTCCTGATGTTCGGACCGCTGCTCTCAGCGGCGGACGCGGTGGCTCTCGATAGCGCGGTGATCCCGCGCTATCTGTCGCATTTCTCCTCTCTGCTGCTCGAGATGATGCTGCCCTATGAGGCGGCCAAGGTGGCCAACCTCGGCTGTCGCACGGGCCACATCGACAGCCAGGTTCTGGAGAAACTCCAGAACGCGACCGTCGTCGGGATCGACGCCTCCCCTGCCGCGATCGAAGCTGCCCGGGCCCGGGGACCCGCAAGCGCTGGCGCGCCACCGAGCTACATGCTCCACGATGGCGGGTTGCCTCTCCCTCTGTCACCCGGCGGGTTCACCCACGCGTTGTCGGTCCATCCCCTGTGCCCTGCCGGCGAGCGGCAAGCCCTCCTCTCCGAGCTTCGTCGCCTCCTCGTCCCGGGTGGACAGGTGCTGCTCGCGCTGCCGCTGCGTGGCTCCTTTCCGGAGTTGAGCGATATGGGGCGTGAGTGTGCGCTCAAGCAGGATCTGTCGAGCCTGAGCACTGCGATCGACGCGGCGTCGGCTGCTCGTCCGACGCCAGAGTCCATGACCCAGGAGTTTGAAGCCCTGGGGCTCATCGATGTCGAGGTCGACGTCCGACTGATCGCGGTGTCGTTCGGCAGCGGGCGTGAGTTTCTGGATGATCCTGTCGCTCGACTGGCTGTCCTGCCGGAGCTCAGTGCGCAGATCGACGTGGATGCAGCGGTCTCGGAGAAGCTCCTGCGTTACATCCACGAGGCTGTGTCGAAGTATTGGTCCGAAGGAGCGTTCGAGCTGACGGTGAACGTCGGTTGCGCCTCCGGCCGCTGCCCTTGACGGTCCCCGCGCTGTAGCGCCCGTCAGGGATCAGGGCTCGTGAGACGTTCCAGGACTGCCGCTGCTCGAGACCAGGTCATCGAGACCGGCGAGGGTCGCCAGCGAGAGCGGGTGATACGGAGGCCGGGGGGTGATGGGGTGCTCCGCTTGGCCTCCACGTTCGGTGATCAGCCGCGCGCACAGGGCAAGGCACCACTTCCCCTGACACCAGCCCGTCCCGAAGCCTGTGTAGCGCTTGATCGACTCGATGTCGGAGTAACCCCGGGCCATGGCGGCATCGAGTTCGTGGAGCGTCACGTCTTCACAGCGACAGACCAGCGTCTTCATGGACTCAGTCCCCCTCGTACTCGCAGCGGGCTTCGCAGGTCTCGTAGACGGTGACCCGACAAAGTCCAGGCAGTGCTGGGCTCAGACGGTCCCAGATCCATCGTGAGAGGATCTCACTGGTGGGGTTCTCGAGCCCGGGAATCTCATTGAGGTAATTGTGGTCGAGCTGAGCGTGGAGGGGAGCCCACGCGGCTTCGAGGTCCGCGAAATCGACCACCCAGCCCGTCTCCTCTCGGACGGGGCCACGGATGGCGATTTCGGCGCGGAAGCTGTGACCGTGCAGGCGCTCGCACTTGTGTCCCGGAGGCACCCTGGGAAGGCGGTGGGCTGCCTCGAAGCGAAATTCATGCACAAGCCGGATGTTCATCTGAAAGTCTCCTGGCGTCCGGGGGAAGGGTCAGGTCAAGCAGAGCCATGATCAGGACGCAAGGGGCGTGCTCGGTCTTGGCTGACGCCGCGATAGTCGCTATATAGCGCGGCATGCCTCAGAAACCGGCCGTTCGAGCCAAGCAGAAGCGACGTGCGACGCGACGCCTTGCGAAGTGGCGTGCGACGAAAGACCAGCAGCAGTCCGCCCAGGCGGAGCAGGTACAGGCAGGCGCTGCGAAGCAGTAGAGCTAGCTTCCTGCGAGATCCTCGGCTGTGACGACATAGCCTTCCCCGTCATCGTTTTGTCCGCCGAGAACACCCTCTTCGAGAGGAGAGGTTGCTGTTCGCTCCTTCCGACGCAGCGCCCGTACACTCGCCACCTCGGCGCGTGAGGGATTGATGACCAGAAAGCCGTGGTCTGCGTCGAGTAGCGCCACGTCTCCAGGTGAGGCCCATCGAAACCCACCCACCACGTCGACGATGGAGGGCATGCCGAGGAGCTTGAGCAGCACGCGAGAGCGCACGCCTGCTCGCTCCGTGAGCGCCACCCCGACGGGCTGTGCACGAGACGAAATGAGGAGATCGAAGACCGTGAGCTGATCCCCGATGAGCACGGCTTTCGATGGAAGCTCGGCCCGCGCGTCAGGGGATGCCAGCATCACGAGCGCGTCGCAGAGATCTTCGATGTCGTGGGCACGCTCCTGGAGGAATGGGTCGCCCACGACGCCGTTGGCCGCGCGGGCTGCCTCTCGAGCGACGGTTCCCAGGGCTTGAGCCACCGTTCGACCCTCGGTGATGAACTCGAAGGCACGCTCTTTGAGGCGTTGATCCTTGATCATCAAGACGTACGTCGACAGGAACGCGGCCTCCTTCCCGAGTCCCTGCTGATCGGCGCGCGACTGAAGCTCGGTGAGCGCTCGGTCTGCCATCTCGAACGCAGATCGCAGAAGCTTTTTGTCGCTGTGCTCGTGACGTGTCCCGAGCGTCGAGGTCGCAGGGCGACGGAGTGCGGCGATCGCTCCCAGCGCTCTCCCCGCGACGACTGGGACGCCTGGGAGCGTCACCTTGCGGGTACCTCCACCGCTGCGTTGACGTCGGTCCCGCAGCTCGTCGAGCAAGTGGGCGTGACGGATCGCGACGGCGATCGGAGCGGTCAATGCCAGGAGCAGCTCGATGTCACGTCGTTCGAAGGCGGTGCTGCCCGCTCGCTGGACGACGATTGCACCGAGGGGGCGACCATTGCCGATGATCGGTGCGGCGAGGAATACCGGAAACCGCTCTTCATCGAGTTCAGGGAATTCGCGGTAGCGCTCGTGCTCGGCGGCGTGAACCACGGAGATCGGTCGCATCCGCTCGACGGCAGTCCAGGTGATGCCCTGTCCGATGCCGAGTCGAACCGTCCCTCGTGCTTGCCGCGGAAAGCCGACGTTTCCTCGCATCACGAGCTGATCTTTGTCGCCCTCGAGCAGGTAGAGCGAAGCCACCTCGGCGCCGAGGATGGCGGCGATGCGCCGCGGTGCCTCATCGAGGAGGAGCGAGAGAGGCATCGGCTTCGCGACGAAGCTCACGAAGTCGAGGACCTGGTCGAGACGTTCGGGCCCATGTTCCTGCTCTCCAGCCGGCAGGGGCTGCCTCGGTTCTCGGTCGGAACTGGTCGCCTGGTGGGCGGCTGCCACGGCACGAGGTTCACTCTGGCGAGAGGTCATTTCGTCCAGAGGGCGCGGGGGCGGGCTGGAGTCTGCTCGCGAGGCCATCGCTCCATGGCTAGCATAGGTCGGCGAGGGCGCGCAGCGACGCCTGGATCAGCGCGGACGCAGATCGACCGGCCCATCCAGAGGAGGTCGCTGCATGCGGCCCAGCGCGGAACGCCGGGCATGCGGCAGCCGCCGTCGAACAGCCTCGACGAGCTGGCTTCGGCCCTGCTCGCCGAGGGCGGTGATGACGTTACACCAGGGGTCGAGCAGCGGATCGAGGATGTCTCGTGTCACCGGGACGACGTGCACGATGCGTGCAGCTGGTGGCAAGAGCAGCGCCCGTGGGCTCGGATCCAGACCGACGGCGTGCTCCGCGCCCTCCCACCATGAGCCGAGGGTCTGGAGGATGGCTCGATGCCGTGCAAGCTCGGCGCGCACCGCGTCATCGAGGGCGCCCCGCGGGACGCTTCGTCCAGCGCACACCAGCGCTTCGTGGAGGGCCACCGCGAGTTCTCTGGCCTCTTCGACCGCGCCCTCGACCAGGACGACCCGTGGAGAGAGGCAGCCTCGCTGATCGAAGGGCACCACGTCGGTCGCGATGGCTCGGGCCGCGCCGACGCGATCTTCGGAGGCGCCGACCACGACGACCCCCATCCCCGTTCCATGGCCACGCACGACGACTCCTGGTCCCACCTGCGATCGGAGCTGCGCGATCGTGGCGTCGGCCCCGTAGATGTGCAGCTCATCGCCGGATCGCCCGGGCAAATCAGCGCTCTCTACCAGTTTCACGGTGCCTCGGAACTCCGGGTCGTCCTGGAGCGCGCGCACGATCAGCTCTGCGACCACCGGATCTCGGCGCGAGGGGCGCGCGAGCACGTCCGGTGACGTCGCGGTCGCTACAGCGATGGCTCTCAGCGCCGCGGTGCAGACATTGGCCGACAGCACCAGCTGGCATCGAGAAGCACTCGACGTGCTGGCGAGCAAGGCGCGCAGGTCGTCTTCGCTCACCGACGTCTCCAGATGCTCCGTCAGCGCCAGCTCGATCCCGGCCGACGAGAGCCCGGAGATCAGGGGCAGTCGCTGTCGCGCCTCCTGGCCCAGACGGTCCAGCGGGCTTGCGATCCGGCGCCCAGCTGCGACCACCCGTTTCACCCGGGCCCTGCGGCTGGATTCCGTGTCGCTCAACGGTTGCTCCCCAGCATCTCATCCAGCGCCAGGGAGCAGCCGCGGGGCACGGCGCCCGGGGCGCGGCCCAGCAGCTCGACGCCCTCGTGGGTCACGCGGACCTGATCTGCTGTCTGGATCGCTACCGCCGAGTCGATGTTTGCCAAGTCGACGATGCGAGCGAGCCCCACGTCTCCCATCGGTACGGGCGCGAGGGTAACGGGATCGACGGCGACGACGCGCACCCATGGGGGAGGAAGATAGCTGCCGGCCGGGACCTGCTCGCCGCGAAGTGCGGCCGCCACCGTGCCTTCGTAGAGCTGACTGGACAGCTCGGTCATCCCGTATTCCCCGATCACATACGCCTCCGAGAGGCCGAAGATCTCCGCGATCTGGTTGCGCAGGGTGGTGGCGGAGACCTCACGGGTTCGCCCCTTGAAGCCTCCCGTTTGCATCACGCGGCTGCCCTCGGGGAGCGGGGCTCCCTGACGCGAGAGCGCGTCGAGGAGATGGACGTACGCGAAGGCCGTACCGAGCACCAGCACCGGCTCTCCTTCCGTCCAGGCATCGGCGCACGCACGTGTGACACCAGCGACGTCGAGCTCGGCCTGCGCGCCTCGCTGATGTACGTGCCAGCTTGCGCGACCCCCGAGATGCGTGGCGAAGCGGTCGAGCATGAAACCGAGCGACGAATCGGGGGCATCCTCGAGCGTTGGTGCAAGGATCAAGACCCGCATCGACTCGCGGTCAGGCCAGAGCAGCCGCGCTCCCCAGGTGAGGGCGGCGAGTTCGTACGTGGCGGTCGTGCGGAGTGGATGCTCGCCCCGCGCATGCGCACCGAGGGAAGTTCCGCTCGTGCGGAAGACGCATGTATCGACCTCGGCTGGGTGCACAGCGACTCGCGCGAAACGAAACGCGTCGGTCGGAACGGCGGGGATGTCCGCCGCACACCTGAGGGAGCCGGCCGCGATTCCACGCGCCTCGAAGAGGCGGCGCACAGGCGGACAGTGGGTCGCCTGGTAGTGAGCGAGGTCCACCGCCAGGGGGTCGAAAAGATCAGAGGCTTCGCCGCGCGATGTCGCAGCAATGAAGGCTTGCACCCGGGCGTGCAGCGCGTTGCTCTCGTCCAACCAGGCCACGGGCGCTTGATAGCACGCCGAGCAACATGCTCGGAGTCACGTTCGGGCGGGCCCGCGAGCAACGAGCGGTCGTGGTTCCTTGCTCGTCGTCGAAGGAGGATGCTCGTGCTGACGGCTCCTCTGGGTGGGATGAGGATGCATCGCTGGCGCGATGTGGTGTGCCTACCCTCGGAGGATGTGCTCGAGCGTTGCCGTGGCTGCAGCGAGCAGAGGCTCCGGTGTGGTGAGCGCTGGCGTCAGGGTGAGGACTTCACCCTGCCGGCCGCCCGTGAGCACCACGTAGCCATGGGAGAGCATCTCCCGCATGACCTTCAGGCCGAACGCGCCGCTCTCCAGCTCGATGCCGATCATCAGCCCGACCCCACGCACGTCCACCACGCCGGTGCAGCCAGCCAGCGAGGCGCGCAGCTGGTCCATCCACCAGGAGCCAACCGCATCGGCTCGTTGAGGGAGCTGCTTCGCCTGCAGCTCGTCGAGCGTCGCCAGGGCCGCGGCGCAGGCCAGCGGAGCCCCGGAATGAGTGGATGTATGGATCACCTCGGACTCGGCCGCCCAGGCGGCCATGATCGCCTCGGGAGCGACGCATGCGGAGATGGGGAGCCCTCCTCCGAGGCCCTTCCCGAAGCACAGGAGATCCGCCTCTGCCCCCACGGCCCCAGTCCGAGTCATTGCGCCGGCGCGACCGAGACCCGTCCAGATCTCATCGGCGATGAGCAGCGCACCGTGTCGACGCGTGACCTCACCTACCGAGCGTAGAAAGGAGTCGGGTGGAACGATGCAACCACCTCGGCCGAGCACCGGCTCGAGGAGCACGGCACCGACCTCACCTCCTCGGAGAGCCGCCTCGAGTGCCTCCAGACTGCGCTCGGCACTCGCCTCATCGCAGGGATAAGGCGCGAAGGAGACAGACGGATTGAGCTGCGCGCGGAACGGTGCACGGTAGCTCTGCCGCAGACCACAGGCGGGGAGGGGAGCGTAGCCGAGACCGTGGTAGGCACCCTCGAAGGCGACGAGCCCAGGGCGGTTGGTCGCCAGCGCAGCCGTCTTGATGGCTGCGGTCACACCATCGCTGCCGCTCTGCCCGAGCAGCACCCGCGGGGCATGACCCGGGTGCAGCGTGGCGAGCCGCTCCAGAAGCGCGACCTTCGTGGCGGCCGAATAGACGTCGCCGAGCGCGAGCGTCAGTTGACCGAGCTGCTGCTCGACGGCTTGCCGTACGGGCTCTGCGCTGTGCCCCAGCAGCAGCGCGCCGAACCCAGCACAGAGATCGACGTAACGATTGCCGTCGGCATCCACGACGTTGGAGCCGCGTCCCGCGTCGAGCACGATGGGCAGCATGTCCGCACCCGTCACGCTGGCGCGAACATCGCGGCGCCGCCCGAACGCTGGACACTCCACCTGCTCCAGCCGAAGGGCAGCAGCTCGTGACCGTGGACCGGGCGGTGGTGCGACGATGCTGGGGAGCTGATCTCCCTCAGCCCTCGCAGAGGACAGCGAGGTCTCGCTGAGCGACATGGTTCTCCTGGGCGACGACGCTAAGAGCAGACCCGGTTCCGTCCGCTGTTCTTCGCCTGATAGAGCTTCTCGTCCGAGCGCTTGATGAGATCGCTGGCGCCACGGTCGGTCTCCTGGAGCGTGGCGACCCCGATGCTGATCGTCACCCGGATGCTGTCGGCCTGGAACACGAACAGATGCTCGGCGACCTTCTGTCGCAGCGTCTCGGCCAGGGCGACGGCCCCTTCCTGTGTGGTCTCAGGAAGAATGATGGCGAACTCTTCCCCACCGTACCGCGCGAAGACCTCATCACGACGGATGCGCGACTGCACTACCCGAGCGACTTCCTTCAATACGAAGTCACCGGCAAGGTGCCCATGCACATCGTTGATCCGCTTGAAGTGATCGATGTCGAACAGCAGCGCGGCGAGCTCGCGCGTGTGGCGGCGGCCTCGGATGATCTCGCGCTCCAGCGCTTCCAGGAGGTAGCGCTTGTTGTAGATCTGCGTGAGACCATCGATGATGGTCATCCGGTAGATCTCCTCGTGATACTGGGCCTCCACGTCGGCACCGGAGAGGAACTTGAAGATCGTGGGGCCGATCTTCACCCGGTCACCATTCTTGAGGACGACCTCTCGGGAGATCTGCTCGTCGTTGCAGTAGGTCCCGTTGGTGCTCCCGTCGTCGACGATGAGCCAGGCCTGCTGGTTCGGACGATGCTCGAAATGAGCGTGCCTCCTGGAGACCGAGTCGCCATCGAGCACGATCTGGTTGTCCGCCCCTCGGCCGACACGCGTGGGGTTGTGCTCCAGCACGAACCGCTTCCCCAGCAGCGTCGGTTCCTTGGTGTAGATGACGACGAGACAATCCGTCGATTGCGTCTTGCCGCCGCCTGGGGGTGGGGGCTGGACCACCTGCGTAACACGAGTCTTTTCGTCGAAGTCGCTCACGCGCTCTCAGCCCGAGCCTGAACCCTGATGCGATCGATTCTTCCTCATTTCGAGGCTCGTTTCATGTGACCGGCCAGGACGAGATCCGAGAAGCCGGAACCGGAAGGGCTCGAAATGAACCAAATCGCCTAATGCCCCAGCGTACCGATACGCCCTGACCCACGTCAAGGAGCCCTCCTCCACAGTTACTGTGTTCGGTGCTTCCTCCGCCTCCCCATACCGACAAGGCCATACGTTGCCTTCTATGGCCGTCCGCGACAAGGTGCTTTCTCGTCCTGTCAGCTCCGTCCCTCGGCCTAGAACGGAGGACCAGCGGTGGCAGGCCAGGAGCACCTTCTCCGACATTTACTGACGTTTCCGCTCGAGTGCACCCTCGTTCCTGGGGACGGGATGTCAGCACACGACATCACCGCCACCCCGGAGAAGCGCACTCGTGGAGAAGCGCGCTGGCGGTCTCGCAATGGTCGGGCATGCATCGGCCTCGCCAGGTCGCCACCACCCCACGGGCGCACGCTGGGCGGTTCGTCCTCGAGACGAGGCGACATCCTCGCAGGAAGCTATCTGGGGAGCCGAGCGGACAGGATGGCGCGAGCCACCTCGGTGCCTTGACGGACGCAGTCCGGGATTCCGATTCCATCGAATGCGGCGCCGGCAAAATGCAGACCCGGATGGCGTTCGGCCTGGTGTCGGAGGGCCGCGAGCCGCGCCGCATGACCCACCACGGGTTGCGCGCTGGCGCGATCGAACCGGAACAGACGAGAGAGCAGCGGGCGCGCGGTGACACCCACCAGCGCTCGCAGCTCCTCGCAGGCCAGCGCGATCAACGCCTCGTCGGGCTGGGCGAGGATCCGCGGGTCGCGGTGGCCACCGAAGAAGACCCGCAGGAGCGCAGCATCGGCGGGCGCTCTACCTGGCCACTTGCTGGAGGCGAAGGTGAGGGCCAGTGCGCGACGTCCTTCGGGACGAGGGAAGATGGCGCCCACCGCGTCCAGGGGATGAGGGACATCGACACGGCGATAGCCAAGGAGCACAGTGGCTGTGGATTCGTAAGGGACGAGGCGAAGCGCCGCTGCGATGTCCAGATCCAGGCTGCTGAGCGCATCGGCCGCCGCGTGGGCGGGGAGCGCGATCACCACCTCGTCGGCGGGCAGCAGCTCCGCCTGACCGGCAATGCGGACGAGGTAGCGCGGAGCCCGAGGCTCGTCAGAGCTGGCTGGGACGGAGCGCTCCGGGCCGGGGAGGATCGCGTCGACGCGAGCACCATGACGAATCTGGCCCCCGGCGCGCTCCACCTTCCTGGCGAGCGTGTCGACGAGTTCACCGACGCCACCGAGCAAGGAGTGAAAGGCGCTTGGTGGCCCTTGCTTCTGACCGGGGGCGCTGGCCTTCCGCGCGCGCCGTTGCGCAAGGGCACCGCGGATCATGCTCCCGTGCTTCCGCTCCATCTCGACGAGCTGAGGAAACGTCGAGCGGATGCTGAGCGACTCGACGTCCCCTGCATAGATGCCTCCGAGCAGCGGCTCGGCGAGTTGCTCCAGCGCTCCTCGTCCCAGCCGCCTCCTGATGAACCCTGCGATCGACTCATCCTCCTCGTCGTCTCGACGAGGCAACACCAGGTCGAGTCCCATCCTCGCCTTGGCCGACCAGGAGAGCAGCGGTGTCCGCGCGAAGGGGAGCACCTGCGTGGGGACGGTGAGGACCAGCCCCTCCGGCATGACGAACAGCTTGCCTTGTCGCTGGATGTACACGCGCCGGTTGCGCACCACCGTTTCCACGAGCCGGTCGCCGAGCCCGAGTTCACGGCAGAGTTCCGAAGCGTGCGGCTTGGTGAGCACCCAGGCATCGGGTCCCCCGTCGAGGACGAAGCCCCCTGCGCGCTCGGTGCGGATGTTCCCACCCAGGGTCGACCTTGCTTCGAGCAAGGTGACCTCGACGGGTGAAGCGTTCCCCCGCGCGCTGGCGAGGAGGCGGTGAGCGACCGTCAACCCGGTGATGCCGCCGCCGAGGATGACGACGCGGCGTCCGCTCACGGGGCCGACCCTGCGGCTGCCGCCCGGAGCTCGGCGACGGGCAGTGAATGAACGAGATCGATGATCGCCTTCACGTTGTCGACCGGCGTCTCCGGGATGATCCCGTGGCCGAGGTTGAAGATGTGGCCAGGTCGACCCGCGGCTTCGGCGAGCACGGCACGCGCGCGCTGCTCGGCGACCTCCCTCGGCGCGCAGAGCAAGAGCGGGTCGAGATTCCCTTGCACGGCGCGGTCGTGACCGATGCGCTCCCATGCCTTGCCGAGCGGCGTGCGCCAGTCGACTCCGATCACGGTCCCTCCCGCGGCGCGCTGCTCTTCGAGAAGGCTCGCCGTGTTGGTGCCGAAATGGATCACGGGGACGCCGGTCGTCTCGAGATCGCGCAGGATGTACTGCACGTGCGGCGCGACGTGCTCGCGGTAGTCCTGGATCGAGAGCGAGCCGACCCAGGAGTCGAAGAGCTGGACCGCCTGGGCGCCTGCCTTCACCTGGGCGTGGAGGAAGAGGCGCACCACCTCGGAGATCTTGCTCATGAGCAGCGACCACGACGCGGGATCGCTCCACATCAGCTGCTTGGTGAGACGGTAATCGCTCGATTTGCCCCCCTCGATGAGATAGCTGGCGATGGTGAAGGGTGCGCCGGCGAAGCCGATGAGCGGGGTCTTCCCGTCCAGCTCCCGGCGGATCAGCCGCACGGCCTCCAGGACGTGGCCAAGTCCCTCCTCGGGTTCGAAGACGCGCAGTCGCTCGATGGCGGCCCGATCGCGTACGGGCTCGTGAATCACCGGCCCCTCTCCCTTGGCGAACTCGAACGGTGCCCCCATCGGCTCGAGCGGCAGCAGGATGTCCGCAAAGAGGATCGCCGCGTCCATGCCGAGGCGAAGCGGCTGGAGCGTCACCTCGAGCGCGAGTTCCGGCGTCCTGCAGATGTCGAGGAGCGTGTGCTTCTGTCGGAGCGCCCTGTACTCGGCCATGTAGCGGCCTGCCTGGCGCATGAACCAGACCGGCGTGACGTCGGTGGGCTCGCGCCGGCAGGCGCGCAGGAAGCGGTCGTGCATGGCCCTGTCTTGTCCGTGCCGTGGTCGGACGGCAACGGTTATTACCCCGGCAGCTTCGGTCCTTCGCTCCGTGATGCCTCCCAGCGCTCCAGCTGCACCGTCAATCGAGCTGCGCCAGCGACCCCGGCCGGCAACACCAGCAAGAGCAGGCAGGGAACGAGACCGAGGAGGACGAGGCCAGCACCGAAACCCAGCATCGCCGCGGGATGGCGGGCCATGAACGTCAGGCGCTGGGAGATGGAGACGCCCCGGATCGACTGCGGGTAGTCGCCGAGGTCCCAGGCGACCATGAACGCGGTGAGAATCAACTTCAGCGGGAACGTGACGACGACGGCCGGAGGAAAGACCAGGTTGAGCAGGAACAGGGCCACGAGAATGGGCAGCCCCACCATGTAGGGCACCAGCATCGACTGGAGCGAGCGAAGGACATCCTCGAGCACGCTGGTTGCAGGCCACACGGGGGCCCCCATCTGCTGCTCGACGCGGCGCACGATGCGTTCGAGCGCAGGCCCAGAGAGCGGCTGCGCGAGGGCGAGCCCGAGAAGTACGGCGACGAGGAGCGCGACGCCCGTGGCGATCACCTCGACCACCTTCGCGAGGATGCCCTCCGCGTGAGCGCCCAGGAGCGTGCGCACCTGCTCGGGGACGAAGGAGATGGCGGTCCAGCCGAGGAGGCTGGCGCTGACCAGAACGACGACCATCGGGACCAGCGCGAGGGGCCAGACCGCGGGGTTGCCCAGGATGAACCCGAAGCCGTGCAAGAGCGCGCGGAGCCCGGCCGTGAAACCAGGCCGTGGTGCAGGTGAAACGGCGAGCGACGCAGGGTGGAGGCGCGCGGGGAGCCTCGATGCTTCGGAGGTGGGAGCGGTCGGCGGCGAATTCATCAGCTTTGCTTTCCTGACCCGTCAGCGATAACCCATCCACCCATGACCCCCAAGGCTCTCGCTCTCGCGCTCACTGCGGCCTCCCTGCTCGCCATCGGAGCATGTTCTCCTCCCCCCAAGCAGGCGGAAGTCCCGGATGTGCAAGCCGAAAGCGGTGTCGACATGGCGCCCGACGAGCACGCGGGCGCCGCGGACCCCTCGGCGACGGCGCCGAGCGATCCCGAGGAGATGCGCACGAAGTGCTGCGAAGAGTGCAAGGCCGGCCTGGCGAAGGACAGGACCGGTGCTCCCCCGGACACCATCCCCTGCGCCGATTACACCGACACCCTCTCTCCCTGGTGCCTCGAGCACTTCCGAGCGAACCCGCTGATGGCCTCCAAGTGCCAGTAATCACCAGCGAATTCACCTGGGATCGCTCGATCGTCGGCCGATGGGGTGCGCTCACCTTCCCAAGGTGAAGGCACGAGCCGTGTAGACTCAGGACATGGCGCGTCCATCTCGACCTCCCGGCTTCGACATGACGTATCGGCCCGAGCGCCGCATCAGCTTCGGGCCCCCCTTGAAGGAGCGTTACCCCTCGCTCGCCTACCTGGGCTTCGCGCTGCTTCTCACCGGCGTCATCCTCTACGGTCAGCACATGGCCACCTCGGGCTCCTGGTTGTTCAGGTACGTCGTCGAGGGAGACCGACAGCGGATGATCCCTTCGAGCGTGTGCGCCATCATCCTCTGCACCAGCGCCTTTGCCGCTGTGCTGAGGGAGCAGATGCGCGGGGTCATCGTCCACCCCGATGGCCTCGAGCTGCGTGAGCTCTTCGGCTTCGGGTTCCCGCGGGTGCGACGGCTGGCGTGGTCGCAGATCGACCGGGTGGCCGTCCCCTCCCCGGAGGCGCGGCAGGCCGCCTTGAAAGAGGGCAAGAGCAAGGGGATCCGGCTCGACCTCTGGGACGGGAGCCGCGCCTGGCTACCGGAAGTGGGCGACCTGATGGCGCTGGCGGTGGTGCTCGAGCGCGTCGCGCTCGCGCGTGCGATCCCGATCGAAGGAGGAACGGGGCTGCTCGACGATCTCGGTAACCCACTCGAAGAGGGCTGAGCGCTCGGTCCGCGTCACTCTTTCGGTCCGCGTCGCTCTCTCGGTCAGCGTCGCTCCTCTCGGGAGGAGCTGGGGTTCGGTGGATCTGGCTTGCGCTCGACAGCGCTGCTCGTGGGTGATGAATCCCCAGTGATTCGCGCTGCTAATCGCTGCGAGGGGCGCGTGGTCTCGCTCGGGGGTGGCGTGTCGAGCCGCCGTGACGAGGGAGGGGGGAGCCGTGACGATTCGGGCGCCATCACCGAGTCCGTCAACGACTGCACCGAGCGCTTCATCTCGGTGATCTGCGCGAGACGCAGCGCCAGTGACCGCAGACGGAGTGGCTCGAAGGGCTCGACGAGCACGTGGTAGCGGTTCTGCCCGTGTGCGCGGCTGTACTCGCTGTTGCTGGTGATGAGCAGACCGCTCATCGTCTGATGGAGCTGCGTCGCGCGATCGAGCAACTCCACGCCGTTCACGCCGGGCGCGTCGAGGTGCACGCACATCAGCTGAAAGCGTGCGGATGGCAGAAGCTTCAGCGCTTGCTCGGTGGACGTGCAGGTGACCACGTCCATCTCCTCGGCAAGCGAGGTGCTGATGGTCTCGAGGAAGCGCAGATCGCTACCCACCACGAGCACTCGACAGCGGCGCACCGAAGCTGGACCGCTCGAGGTATCTGGACGCGAGCCCCTCGCACCGCCTGGGGTGGAACCCGGACTCGACATGGCGAGCAAGGCTATGGTTGCGCGCAGGTCAGGTCAAGCGACGCCAGGGCTTGCTGCCATCGAACGCACCGTTCATCAGCCGAGTAGACGTACAATCTGTGCGAGCATGTCGGGAAATCCGGATGCCTTGGCGATCACTCCATCGAAGGATTCGACGCCGGCGACATGTGTCACGTTGCCACTCACCAGGACCACACGTGCGTTGGGGGATTGCTGTCTCACGAGGGGGACCAGGTCGGAGCCACGACCATCTCCGAGCTGCTGGTCGAGTAAGACGAGATCGTAAGCGTGTCCGCGTGAAAGCCGCTTCTTCGCCTCCGCGAAGGAAGATGCTGGCTCCACCTCGAACCCCTCCTCCTCGAGCAACAGCGAGAGCACCACGCGGCTCGAGTTGTCATCGTCGACCAGCAGCACCGAACGGGCCATCGTCGTTCCCCTCCCAGGTGGAGATCACGAGATCTCACTTCACGTGGAGGAGAACGTTGTCCCTTCGCCGTCGGGGCGCGTCAACCTGACGGGGTGGCCTCTGCGGGAAACGGCACCATCTGCTCGGCGACCGGATCCCAGAGCTTGAGACGCAGGCAGGCCGCAATGTCGCGCGGGTGCAGGCTGGTCGCCGGAGGCACCTGCAGCGCCGGGATGGCGGCCATCGCCTCACGGAGTCGATAGAAGGGGATGGCTGCGTTCAGGTGATGCACGTGGTGCAGGCCGATGTCGCCCGTGAAGAACGACATCACCGGGCCGCACCGCATGTAGCTGGAGGACTCGACCGCCGCCCGCTGGAAGTTCCAGGTCTGGCGCGGCTGGATGTGGATGTCCGGGAAGTTGTGCTGCGCATAGAAGAGGTAGCCTCCCAGCGCGCATGCGACGAACAGGGGGAGCACCAGCGCGAGCAGCGCGACGTCGAACCCGAAGAACCAACTCAACCCGACCACCAGCCCGACATGGAGCACCAGCGCGAGGAGCGAGTCGTAGTTCTCCTTCGGCTTGCGCACGAACGAGGACAGACACATCCCGAACAGGAAGATCGTCAGATACCCGAAGAGGATGTTCAGCGGGTGGCGCACCGCCGCGTAGGCGAAGCGACGTCCCTTCGAGGCGCGGCGCCACATCTCGACCGTCATCACCGGGTAGGACCCGATCTGGGCTCCAACGATCTTGGCGGTATTGGCGTGGTGATAGTTGTGCGTCTGGCGCCAGGCTCGGGCGGGTGTGAGCACGAGCAGGCCGAAGACCGTGAACAGCGCCTTGCCCCAGCGAGACCGCCTCAGGATCGCCCCGTGCTGAAAGTCGTGCGCGAGGATGAACGCGCGCACGATGAGCAGCCCTTGCGTCACGCTCGCGACGACGCGTACGGGCCACCACGGTGCGGTCGCGGCGATCAGGCACGCGCCCGTCAGCAGGGCGAAGGTTGAGAGAACGTACCAGGTGCTGCGCGCGCGGCTCTCGGAGGCGAAGCGCCGTGATGCTGCAAGGAGCTCGGTGCCTTCCATCATCGGATTCCCTGGCGCGGCTTGGTCCGCGCCCATGACGATGCCCTCCTCCCTAGACCAACCCACCGCGCGTGGGCAAGGTCCACGCACGGTCTCGGAGTGCGCATCGAGATGCGCAGCGCGCAGGATCCTGCGCAGCCTTGCTCCGTCGGAACCTGTCAGGCAGCCCTGGTCTCGTCGCGCCGCTCGCCTTTGCATGTACCGCGTTGCGGTCTGCGTTCCTTGGCTCGCCTGCGCTCAGATGGTAATCGGGCCTCGGCCGCACGCACCGCGCAGCGCAGCGCAGCGCAAGGCCAGGGAGATGGGAGATGATCGTCGGAGTGATCGGATCCGGGTCCATCGGACCCGACCTGGCGTATGGCTTCGTGTCGGCGCTCGCGAGGGAAGGCGGAAAGGTCTACCTGCATGATATCCGGCAGGACGCGCTCGACGCTGGGGTCGCACGCATCCGCGGCTACGTCGCGAAGGGACTCGCGCGGGGCAAGATCAGCGAGGCCGCCGCGCGCGCCGTCGAGGAGGCCCTCGTCCCCACCCTGAGGCTCGAAGACCTTGCGGCGTGTGACTATGTGCTCGAAGCCGCGACCGAAGATCTCGCGACGAAGCGCGTCATCCTGAGCAAGCTCGAGGCAGTCGTGGGTCCCGCGTGCCTGATCGGCTTCGCGACGTCCGGGATCCCGCGGGCGCAGATCGCGGAAGGCGCGAGGCACCCGGAGCGCTGCTTCGTCAACCATCCCTTCTACCCGGCCTGGCGCGCCTTGCCCGTCGAGGTGGTGCTCTCCGGGCACGTGGAGCTGGGTGATCGGATGGTCGCCACGCTGAAGCACCTGGGCAAAGTACCGATCGTGACCGCGGATGCTCCCTGCTTCGCCGCCGACGACATCTTCTGCAACTACGTCTCGGAGGCGGCTCGCATCGTCGCCGAGGGCCTTGCGACGCCAGCGCAGGTGGACGCAATCGTCAATGACGCCATCGGCGGAGGTGGTCCCCTCAACGTGATGGACCTGACCCGTGGCAACCTCCTCACGGTCCATTGCCAGGAGCTGATGCGTGATGCGTCGACGGGCGGCCCCTGGTTCGAGCCCCCCGCGATCCTGCGCGAGCGAGGCAACGCCGCGTGGCACGATCGGAAGGCTCCCGGCGACCCGCGCCATGACGACACCCTCCGCACGGCAGTTCTCGACCGCATCCTCGCCGTCCTTTTTGCCAGGACCTACTTCGTCGTGGATCAGGGCATCTGTGAAGCGTCGGACTTGAACTGGCTCACGCGCATGTCGCTCGGCTTCCGGAGAGGCTTGCTGGACATCGCAGAAGAGTACGGCGCTGCGCGGGTGCGCGCCCTGTGCGAAGCCCACGCCGCAAAGCACCCCGGCTTCCACGTCCCCCGGAGCATCTCTCGGGAAGCCTTGCCTTCCTTCCGACGTCACGTGCTGGTCGACCGCGACGGTGACCTCGCCCAGGTCGTCGTGCGCCGACCCGAGGCCCGCAACGCCCTCAACCGCGAGACCCTCGACGAGATCGCGGCCATCGTGAGAGAGCTCGGAGACGACGCCAGCGTGCGTGGCATCGTGCTCACGAGCTTCGACGGCGCTCTTGCTGGCGCCGACATCCACGAACTCGCCTCCCTGAAGACGCCTGCCGACTGCGAGACCATCTGCCGTCGTGGCCACGCCGTGCTCGACGTGCTCGCCTCGTCGAAGAAGCCGGTCGTGGCGGCGGTCGACGGGCCCGTACTCGGCGGAGGCGCCGAGCTGAGCATGGCGTGTCACGCGCGCGTCGTCGGCACGGCGCTCGTCCTGGGCCAGCCTGAAGTGAACCTCGGCATCATCCCGGGTTATGGCGGAACCCAGCGCCTTCCTCGCTTGATCGGCCTGGACCGTGCGCTGGATCTCCTCCGCACCGGACGCTCGATTGGCGCGGCCGAGGCTCACGCCACCGGCTGGGCCACCGTGGCACCCGCGAGCGACCCGGTGGGCGCTGCCAAGGCACTCCTCCGGCAGCACCTCACGGGCGAGCTCCGCCTCGCTCCCGTCGATCCCGCCCCCATTGCCGTGCCTGCCGACCTTCCTCGGGTCGAGCTCGGCCATCGCTCGCGCGCCATCGACGCCATCCTCGTCGACGTCGTTCGCCGCGGCCTCGTCCTGCCTCTGTCCGAAGGACTGGCCATCGAAGCCGAAGGGTTCGGCCGTTGCAAGCGGACCGTGGATCTCGACATCGGCATGAAGAACTTCATCCAGAACGGGCCCCGCGTGCCGGCGGCCTTCCTGCACGAGTGAGCGGAGGACCCATGGCCAAGCACGCAAGCATCCTGATTCTGGACGGCGGTCGCCGCACCCCGCGCGCCGACATCCTCATCGACAACAAGGCCCCTGGCCTGTTCTCGAACCTGAGCACCACCCAGCTCGGCGGCCACGCGATCAGCGCCACCCTCGAGCACACCCGCGTGGACCGCGCCCTCATCGGCCACGTCGTCATGGGCATGGCACAGCACAGCCACCGCGACTCCATCTATGGTGCGCAGGGCATGCGGTGGCGTGGCGGCCTCGCCAATGACGTTCCCGCGCTGACGGTGGCGCGCATCTGCGGCAGCGGCGCCGAGGCGCTCGCGGTGGGCGCGGAGATCATGCTCGCTGGCCTGCGCTTCGATGAAGCGCGCCCCTTCACCGTCGTCGGTGGCGCCGAGAGCATGCAGTACCCCTTCACCCTCTACGGCTTCCGCGGGCAGAAGGTGGGCGCCGCCGTGCAGAAGTACGGCCCCATCGAGGGACGCAGCCTGCCCCCCGGCGTGCACCTGCAGGACATGCTCCTCATGAGCCTCTATGACCCCGGTGCGCGGATGGCGATGGCCAACACCGCCGAGGAACTCGGGCGCCGCTACCGCATCACGCGCGCCGAAGCCGACGCCTTCGCTCACCGCTCGCACCTCAATGCGAAGCGCGCGCGCGACGCGGGACACTTCGACGAAGAGATCGCCCCGGTGCAGGTGACCCCCGAAGGGACGAGCCGACCCGTCGACGTGAAACACGACACGCACATCCTCGAGGAGCCCGACCTCGCGAAGATGGCCCGCCTGCCGGCCGCCTTCGAGCCCGACGGCGGGATCATCACCGCCGGCAACGCGAGCGCCGTGGTCGACGGCGCGGCCGCCATGGTGCTCGCTCGAGAGGAAGACGCGAGCAAGCACGGCGCGAGAGCGCTCGCGCGGGTCATCGGCATGGGCGTCGCTGCGTGCGATCCCCAGATCATGGGCTGGGGGCCGGTGCCCTCCACCCGCATCGCCCTGGAGCGTGCCGGGATCCGTGGCAGTGACATCGACCTCGTCGAGATCAACGAAGCGTTCGCCCCTCAGGCCCTGGCGTGCATGCGGGACTTCGCCGAGTTCGGCATCGACCCGGAGAAGGTGAACCCGAATGGCGGCGCGATCGCGCTCGGCCACCCGCTCGGCGCGACCGGCGCGATCCTCACGCTGAGCTGTGCCTACGCCCTCCGTCGAACGAAGCAGCGCTACGGCCTCGTCACCATGTGCATCGGCGGTGGCCAGGGCATCTCGCTCGTCCTCGAGTCCGTGAGCTGAGTCGAGATCGAGCGCCGTGAGGCATGGAGTCCCCTGGGACCCAGCCCACAGTTCTTCCACATCTGCGCGTCCATCTGGTAGACACCCGGCCAGGTCCATTTCCGGAAACCTGCTCGGATGTCGCGTCCCAAGACCCCTCCGAACCCCAAGCCGGCCGCCCGTGTGGCCGACCTGCTCGCCGCCAGCGACCCGGCGTCCGTGGAGCTTCGGGAAGAGCACGCGCGCAAGCACTTCGAGCGAACGCGGAACAAGCCGGCGCGCCCGTCCGCCCGCGTCGCGGCGCTGGTCGAGAAGGGGACGCGAGGGGAGAAGTCTCCCTCACCGTCGGCCAGGGCGGTGCGCACGGCCGACGCGAAGCCCCACGAGCACGAAGGGCCCACCCGATCGTTGGTGCTCAACGCCTTCGTCCACCAGCTCGGCAGCGAGCGCCTGATCTCGATCGACGCGGTGGTGCTGCACGAAGAAGACCTGGCGCCCAAGCTGTTCGAGCTGTCCCGCCGGTACATGGCCCGCTTGTTGATGCTCATCGGCCACGCCGACACGGCACTCGCCGTCGCGCCGATGCTCCGGCCCGTGGTGAACGCAGAGGGCGCCAGGCTCCACATCCGCCAGGCAGCCAAGGAGCCAGGGGCGCTCGGCGCCATTGCGCGGGATTACGTGGCCTACCGAGAGCGGCATGGCAACCCGGCCAAGGACGATCGGCACGCGAGCTGCGTGATGGCCGCCTTTGCGGGCAAGCTGCTCACCTACGCCGAAGCGAGACTCGGCGAGCACGTGCGGGACGAGGTGCGTGAGTCCCTCGAGGCGCTGCTCGAGAGCGAGAGGGTGGCGGCGGCGCGCAAGAGGAGGCCCCCTCCACGCGCTCGACCCGACGAGAACCTCCCTGAACCCGTGCCCTCGCGGCAGCAGTCGTCGTCGTCGAAGGGGCGACCTCGCTGAAGCAGCGCTCCGAACGACACCCTCTTTCCCATCGTTCTGCGCTCCGCTTTTGCGACCGCCGCTCGGTCAGCGCGGTCTGCGGCGCGTCTCGCGCCTAGCGACCCTCGCTGGTGGCGGCCCCCGCTGGCAGTGAACCTCGAGGAACCTTCCGGGGTTCATCCCTGGGTGACACGGGCGGTCGTACGGACATTGCCAGAATCGATGCATTCCTTCCTGGAAAACCATGCAAAGGGAGAGATTGCCTCAATCACTACGATTCGACCGCAATCATCGCGATTCGAATCGATGCATCACGCCCATTGCGTGGACATCGTCGAATTTACCGCTCGATGTTCATGTCGATGTTCATGGTGAGGCGCTGACGGGATTCGTCGCACCGCTCGGTTTCACCACTTGCCGTGAACGCGCTGCCTCCATTACGGAGATCATCGCTATGGCTGGACCGCGCGGTAAACACCGCCGAGGAGCGGATACGACCGCCCGAAGGGCGGCGGATGAGCGCCCTCGGGTGATCACGCTCCCGCGGAGCGCGGAGTCGGCTGGGCAGCTGCTCCTTCGAATGGGCAGACAGCCTCCTGGGGATGCTGCCTCGATTCACGCGTGGCGCGCGGCGGTTGCCGTCACGGCGCGTCGCCTTCGCCTCTCGGGAAAGCTCACGCTGGCGCTGGAGCTTGCTGCTGCCGGAGCGCGCGCCACACGGGCGTTGCGCATGGAAGAGGCGCTGGCCGCCTTCGCGCTGGGGGATGACGAGCGGGTGACGTCGCTGGCGCTGCTGGATGACCACCTCCGGGGGGTGCTCGAACCCCTCTTGCAGGCCACGCGCGGGGTTGTCCCTCCCGAGGTTGGCCCGACCGCGAGCCCGCTCCTGCGGACGCTGTCGAGTGCAGCGCGCGGGGTGGCCTATCTCGCTCGAGGTCAGACCGAGGCAGCGCGGGCAGCGCTGCATCCGCTCAATGCACTGGCCACAGCACGCCGGAGCAGGCTCCACGGTGAATTGCAAGCGGCCGTGGCGCTCTCCGAAGCAGAGCACGTCGTCGACGGCGTGAAGCGTCTCCTGCGCTCCGCCGTTCTGCGCATCGATGCCGTCCGCGCCGCCTTCCTGGCCGAGGTCTCCGCGTGGGGCGACGAGGCCGTTGTCTCCGCCGTGCGTCGCAGCCTGCCCGCCCTCAGCGTGGAAGAGTTGCGCACCCTCGAGGCACCGGGTCTTCAGCGGAAACTGACGACGGCCTCCACGAACGCGGCGGCTGCCGACGCGCTGCGGACCGTAGATCCCGCCCTGTTCCCGGAGGACGTGCGCGGAACGGTAGCGCTGTTTCGAGGCTTCGGCTTGCTTCGAAGCGAGCCAGGGTTTGCAGAGCCATGGTTCGAGCGAGCCCTCGCCTCGGGCGGAGATCGCGTCGAAGCGCTGCGAGGCCGGCTGATGGCCGCGCTGGCCGTGGAGCGAGATGCGGAACCCTCGTCGCCGGTCCAGCATCGCTCGGCGTCCGTGGCCGCGGCCACGGCCGAGCGACTCGTCGACCTGCTCCAAGGTGAACCCGACGGCCGCGTCTTCGCGGCACAGCTGGCCCTCCTCGCTGCAAGGTCGTGGCTCAGGGCCGACGACGTCGTGGCCGCGGAACGCGCGTTCACGCAGGCGCGCGCGCTGGGGGCAGCCGACGAGACCGTCGAGATGACCGCCATCGAACTGCTGGCCTTCCGCGATCCCCGGGCCGCGCTTGCGCGCGTCGACGCGCTGATCGCGAACGATCCGGCATCCATCGATGCGTGGCATCTGAAGCTCGCGCTGACGGAAGACGAAGAGGCTGCGCTTGCCATCGCGCGGGAGGCGGCCGAGGTGACCGGGAGCGCGAACCTCGCCGCCGTGGCCGACGAACTCGCGAGAGCACGACGATTCGACGACGCGCTCGAAGCCTTCTTTTCTCCAGGTCTCCGGAATGCGCTTCTGCCGGAGGGACCGCACGGGGGAGACGTGGACGAAGAGATGCTCGATGCGCTGGGCGTGCCTGCGGAAGCGGTTCAGGGCCTGGATGAAGAGCGACGTCACGAGCTCGTACAGGATCTGCTGACGACGCTGTGCGATCTGACGGGGGTGGATCTGTCGACCCTCGCCGGGAGGGGACGCCACGACCCGCTGTCGGAGCCTTCCTCGAGCGACCCGCGGCCGGCAAGGGCATCTGGAAAACCGAAGAAAGCGGGGCAGAGGAGGAAGGCGCGATGAGTTTGTCGTCTTCACTGGCAGCGGCGCGCGAGACCCTCGGTCTGGAAGGAATCCCTGACGACGCCAGCACGCTCAAGCGGGCGTACCGACGCGCGGTGACTGCACACCCGCCCGACCGAGACCCCGATCGCTTCCGGGTGATCCGCGAGGCGTACGAGCTTCTGCTCCACCCGGAGCCGAAAGTGCGGGAGCTGTTGCTGCACCCGGAGCCGCTGGTCCCACCGCCTCCACCTCCGGATGCACCTCCCCCTGCGCCACCTGGCACGACAGCAATGGCGCTGTTGCGGGTCATTGCCGCCCGCCTCGACGCAGACGACCTCGCACAGCTCCTCGGAGACGACGACGGAATGGACGCCCCAGCATCCGATGTTCCGGCACTGGACGCGCCAGCGCTGGACGCGCCAGCGCTGGACGCGCCAGTGCCGAAGCTGGAACCGCGGAACGTCAAGGAGAAGAGCCAGTGAGCGATCTGCCCGCGCAGGCGCCGGCTACCCTGGAATCACTCTCGTCCCGGCTCGACGACCTGCTCAAAGAGGTGCGGCGGCAAGGGCGAGCCGCCGTCGCCGCTCAAGCTGCCGCCGAGTCGTGCCTGATGGCCGTGCGCGGCCTGGCACAGGAAGCGGCCCCCGCGGCGTCCCGCGATCGCGATGAGGAGGGAGCGCCCACCCTCCGGGAGGGGGCCATGCGGGAGATCGGCGGTCACTGGCTCCGCGCGCTCATCCCGATTGCCGACGCCATGGAGCGCGTCGTGCAGCACGCCAGCGAGGGCGCTGTACGACAACGGATCTCCCGCAGGTGGTGGCAGCGCCTCCTCGGCGCACCCGAGGAAGGTGCCTCCGAGCTCGCGGCGCTCGTCGAAGGGTTGCGCGTGCTGGACCAGCAGCTCAACGCGTCGCTCACCGAGCTGGGCGTGAACGTCGAGAGGCCCCTCGGTGAAGCCGTCGACGCAGAGCGCCACCGCGTCGTCGGCGTGAGCCCTCCTCGCCCTGGCTTCCCTGCGGGGCGCGTCGTCGAGGTGGTGCGCGTCGGCTACGCGCTCGGCGGGGCGGTCGTCCGCGAAGCCGAGGTGATCGCCAGCAGTGGTCCGTCTCCCGAGAGTCCCTGCGCTGGAGGGAATGGATCATGAGGGCAACGGACCTACCGGTCGGGATCGATCTCGGAACGACGAACTCCCTGATCGGCGCGGCGGTCGAGGGCAGCTTGCGCATCTTCCCGGACGTTTCTGGCGTCGAGTTGTTGCCTTCCGCCGTCGGTGTCGATGCCCACGGTGCTCTCCTCGTCGGGCGGGCCGCGAGAAACCGACGCCTGATGGACCCGGCGGGGACGGTCGTCTCGGTGAAGCGCCGCATGGGCAGTGACGTCCGCCTGCGCGTCGGCACCCGCATGCTCTCGCCGCCGGAGGTGTCCGCGCTGCTCCTGAGTGCGCTGCTCGATCGCGCCACCGCTGCGCTCGGTCATCGACCGAGGCGGGCCGTCATCACCGTGCCCGCCTACTTCAACGACGCCCAGCGCCAGGCCACCCGCGACGCCGGAGAGCTTGCCGGCCTCGTCGTGGAGCGCCTCCTCAACGAGCCCACGGCGGCAGCGCTGACCTACACCACCGGCGCCGAAGAGCTGGTCGTCGTGTACGACCTCGGCGGTGGCACGTTCGACGTCTCGGTCCTCGAACGGGAAGCGGGGCTCCTCGAAGTGCGCTCCAGCCGGGGCGACACCCACCTCGGCGGTGATGACATCGATCGCGCCTTCAGCGAGCGCGTGCTCGCTCAGCTCGGCAAGCACCGCGCCGAGGTCGAGCGCGACCCCAGGGCGATGACGCGCCTGACCGAGGCCGTCGAGCGCGCCAAGATTGCCCTCTCGGATCGCACCGAGGTCCGGCTCTTCGATCCCTTCCTCGCCGGTGAGGGTGCCAGGGCCCTCCACCTCGACCTCCTGCTCATGCGGCGCGATCTCGAAGAGGTGGCGCGACCTCTCGTGGCACGCACCCTCGCCTGTGTCGACGCGGCCCTGCGCGACGCCGGCGTCAGCGCCGCCGACGCGAGCCGCGTGCTCCTCGTGGGCGGGATGAGCAAGATGCCTCTCGTCCGGCACATGGTGGCCGAGCACCTGGGCAGGCCCGTGCAGACCAGCCTCGACGCCGATCGCGCGGTCGCCCTCGGCGCCTCCTTGCTGGCTGGCCGCATCGGCGGCGCCGACGTCGACGAGGTCCTCATCGACATCACCCCCCACACCCTCGCCGTGGGCGTGATCGACGACATCGCCCTCATCGCCATGGACCGCGGAAACGATGACCTGATGGCCGAGGCCGTCATCCCGCGCGACACGGTCGTGCCCGTGGAGCGCTCGAAGACCGTCTACACGATGATGGAGGACCAGACCGCCGCGGACCTCCCCATCGTGCAAGGCGAGCACCCCCGCGTCTCGGGCAACACGCGCCTCGGGAGGGTGCGCGTCGATCCCCTCCCGCCAGGCCCGGCGAACGCCCCCGTCGAGGTCACCTTCCGTCTCGACCTCTCGGGCGTGCTGCACGTCCGAGCGCAGCACCTTCCCTCGGGCAAGAGCGCGGACGTGCAGATCACCGAGAGCCCCTACCGCATGACGGAGCAGCGCCGACAGGCTTCCCGCGCCGCCGTCGAGGCCTTTCGCAGCGGGGCGAGCGACCCTGCGACCACCTCGTCCCCTTCCGCCCGCATACCGAGCGGCGCGCAGATCGACCCCGCGCTCGCCTGGGCCATGCTGTCGCGGGCCTGGCGCGCCCTGAGCGCGGAGAGCGCGGACGACGAGGACGCGCGCGCTCGCGTACGGAGTGCGGCCGACGCCTTGCACGCCTCCCTGGCGGCCCAGGACGACCGGCTCGCAGACCTGTGCGACGACCTGTCCGACGCCCTCCTCGATCTGCTGTGACCGCGCCCGCCTCTGCGCGCCGAAAGCGGCTCCTCAGCGCCGTCGGCGTCTTCCCGCCACGAGCGTCCCCATCGCCACGAGCAGCCACGCCCCCGCCGTCCCTGGCGATGTCCCCGGACGTGCGGCGCACAACCCGCTCGTCCCCAGGTACTCGCCGTCGTCGCGAGGCCTCTCCTCGGGCGTCACAGGCTCTCCGGGCTCCACCGGATCTCCTGGTAGCGCCGGCAGCACCTCGAAGATCCCCTCCAGCTGATCATCCGGCGGCCCCCCCTGTCCGGCATCGCTGAACCACCGCTCTCCCGCACCGTCGACCTGCACCAGCCCGAAGAATTCGTCGTACACGCCTGGCATCGAGGGCGCGTGCAGCGCGAAGGTGAAGCGGTAGCTCTCCCCTGGCATCACCTTGCCCTCCACCGCAGCGAAGCGGCTGGCGGAAGGCCACTCCGGCCCGGTGAACACGCTCTCGCGACCACGAGGCTCCGTCGCTGCAAGGTACGTCCCGGTGTCCCACGCCCGCGACCCCACGTTCCTCAGCTCGATCGACGCTTCCACCACCTCACCGGCGCGCAGCTTCAGCGCTCCCTGGCTCGCGTACGGGAACGACTGGCTCACGAACTCCGCCGCGAGCGCAGGCCGGTTCTGCGCGAACGCATGCAGCATCTCGAGCGAACCGTTGAAGTGGTTCCGGTCCACGTTCCCGCTGATCCCGGGCACCGAGCCCGTCGACGAGTACTGGAAGAAGGTCCAGTCGCTCCAGGTGCCGTTCGGCAGGTTCGGGCAGTCGTTGCTGTAGTTCGGGATCCACAGCGGATGGTCGACGAACTCGTCGCTCGCCACGAAGTCCTGCCAGAAGTACTTCCCCGTGTAGATGATCGGCTTCCGACCCAGCGCCCCTTCCACCCGATCGAGCCACAGCCGCAGCCCCGCGAGGATCGTCTCTCGGTCCTGCCCCTCGTGCGACTCGATGTCGATCACGGGCGGCAAGTCCCCGTCCTGCAGCGTTCCGATCGCCTCGATCATCAGCTCGGCTTGCTCCAGCGGATCATGGTCGGCCAGGTAGTACTGGTACGCCCCCCGCACGAGCCCCGCCGCCTTGATCCCTGCCCAGTTCGCGTCGAAGAACGTGTCGCGGGTGCCGTGGCTCACCCGGGCGATCGCGAACTGGATCCCCGCGTCGGCGACCGCCTGCCAGTCGACGTGCTGCTGCCAGTACGACACATCGATCCCCTCCACGGTCGGACCGGCGGCGCAGACCACCTGGGCCGCCGCGTCCTCGCCGAGGGACTCGACCTCTCCACCTCCCCCCTCGACCTCGCCGGCCACGCAGCCCGTGAGTGCGACCACCGCCGCGCCCACGAAGGACCACGGTGCGAGCCTTTGCCTCATGCGCTCCGAAAACGAGCTGAACCAGAGAGAGCCAAGCGGGGTGGAGAGACGACGAGCGGCGTGCGACTTCATGCTCGCGGTTCAGAATGACGCAACCGCGCGTCGAAGGTCCAGGAACCCGCGGATCCGTCCCCGCGTGGTCCCCCACGACTGCCTACCGCAGCAGCTTCGCCAGGAACTGACCCGTGTAGGACGCCTCCACCCGCGCCACCTGCTCCGGCGTCCCCTCGGCGACCACGCGCCCGCCCCCTTCGCCGCCTTCCGGCCCGATGTCCACGAGCCAGTCCGCGCACCGGATCACGTCGAGGTTGTGCTCGATGACCACCACCGAGTTCCCCGCGTCCACCAACCGCTGCAGCACCCCGAGCAGCTTGCGGATGTCCTCGAAGTGCAGCCCCGTCGTCGGCTCGTCGAGCACGTAGAGCGTCCGCCCCGTCTGCCGCTTGCTCAGCTCCCGGGACAGCTTCACCCGCTGCGCCTCGCCGCCGCTCATCGTCGGCGCGCTCTGCCCGATCTTCACGTAGCCGAGACCCACGTCGACCAGCGTCGTCAGGATCCGCTTCAGCTCCGGCACCGCCTCGAACAGCTTCAGGCACTCGTCGATGCTCGTGTCGAGCACGTCGGCGATGCTCTTGCCCTTGTAGCGCACCGACAGCGTCTGCTCGTTGTACCGCTTCCCCTTGCACACCTCGCACGTCACGTACACGTCCGCGAGGAAGTGCATCTCCACCTTCACCACCCCGTCGCCGTGGCACGCCTCGCAGCGACCCCCCTTCACGTTGAAGCTGAACCGCCCCGACTCCCAGCCGCGCGCGCGCGCGTCCGGCAGCTGCGCGAACAGCTCGCGGATCATGTCGAACGCCTTCGTGTACGTCCCCGGGTTCGAGCGCGGCGTACGTCCGATCGGCTTCTGATCGATCGCGATCACCTTGTCGAGCACGTCCAGCCCCTCGATCGCCCGGTGCGCGCCCACCGGCTCCAGCGACCCGTGCAGCAACCGTCCCAGCGCCGGCAGCAGAATCCCGTTCACCAGCGAACTCTTCCCCGCGCCGCTCACCCCGGTCACCGCCGTCAGCACCCCGAGCGGGAGCCGCACGTCGATGTTCTTCAGGTTGTGCTCCGTCGCCCCCAGCACCGAGATCCACCCCTTGGGCGTGCGTCGCGCCTTCGGCGTCTCGATCCGGATGCGCCCCGACAGGTACGCCCCCGTCAAGCTCTCCGGGTGCCGCGCGATCTCCTCCGGCGTTCCCGCTGCGATCACCTTCCCCCCGAGATGCCCGGCGCCCGGCCCGAAATCGATCACGTGATCGGCCGCGAGCACCGTCTCCTCATCGTGCTCCACCACGAGCACGGTATTGCCCAGATCGCGCAGCCTCCTGAGCGTCGCGATGAGCCGCCCATTGTCGCGCTGGTGCAACCCGATGCTCGGCTCGTCGAGCACGTACATCACCCCGCTCAGCTCGCTCCCGAGCTGGCTCGCGAGCCGGATGCGCTGCGCCTCGCCGCCGCTCAGCGTCGGCCCGCCGCGGTTCAGCGTCAGGTACTCGAGCCCCACGTTCAGCAGGAACCCGAGCCGGCTCGTGATCTCCCGCCGCACCCCTTCCGTGATCTGTCCCCGCGCGCCCGTCAGCGTCAGCGCATCGAAGTGGGCCGCCGCCTCCCGCACCGTCATCGTCGTCACGTCGGCGATGCTCCGCCCGGCGAGCCGCACCGAGAGCGTCTCCGGCCGCAGCCGTCGCCCCCCGCACGCATCGCAGGCGATCTCTCGCATGAACCGCCGGTACTGCTCGCGCGCCGTGTCCGACGTCGAGTCGCGGAAGCGCCGCATCAGCCCCGGGATCACCCCCTCCCAGGTCATCCCGAACGTCCCGTGGCTCTCGGAGCCCTCCTTCCCCCACGCGACGGCGATCTTCTGCCCCGCCATCCCGAACAGCACCACCTGCTGCTTCTTCGCGCCCAGCTTCTTCCAGGGCGTGTCCAGGTTCACCTTGCACGCCTTCGCCACCGACTCCGCGATGCGGAACGTCCAGCCCTCGCCGCGCGCCATCGCCGACGCCCACGGCGCGATCGCCCCGTCGCGGATCGACAGCGACGCGTCGGGGATCACCAGCGCGGGGTCCACCTCCAGCCGCGTCCCCAGCCCGTTGCAGGCGTTGCACATCCCGAGCGGGCTGTTGAACGAGAAGCTCTGCGGGCTCAGCTCCGGGAAGCTCTGCCCGCAGCAGGCGCGGTTCACGCTGAACGTCAGCGCCGCCTCGGCCTGCTTCTTCGCACCTTTGCCAGCCGACTCCACCGACACCTCGAGCTCGCCCTTGCTCTCGCGCAGCCCGAGCTCCACCCCCTCGACGAGCCGCTGCCGGTTGTCGGCCGACACCGGAACGCGATCGATGATCACCGCGATGGTGTGTTTCTGATGCTTCTCGAGCTTCAAGCTCCCCTCGGCCACCTCGTCCAGGCGGATCGCCTTCCCGTCCACCTCGATGCGCAGAAACCCGCGCGCCCGCAGGTCGTCGAACAGCTCCCGGAACTCCCCCTTGCGGTGCTTGACCAGCGGCGCGATCAGCGTCGCGCGCGCGCCCGCAGGCAGCGCCAGGATCTCGGCGGCGATCTGCTCGGCGGTCTGGGCTTGCACGGGCTTGCCGCACTGGTGGCAGTGCTGCTCGCCCGCACGCGCGTAGAGCACGCGCAGGTAGTCGTAGATCTCGGTGATCGTTCCGACCGTCGACCGCGGGTTGTTCGACGCGCTCTTCTGCTCGATGGCGATGGTCGGTGACAGCCCGCGCAGGTGCTCGACGTCGGGGCGCTGGAGCTGCCCGAGGAACTGCCGCGCGTAGGAGCTGAGCGTCTCCACGTAGCGGCGCTGCCCCTCCGCGTAGAGCGTGTCGAAGGCCAGGCTCGATTTGCCCGAGCCGCTCACGCCGGTGAAGACGACGAGCTGCCGCTTCGGCACCTCGAGCTTGTCGATGTGGAGGTTGTGCTCCCGCGAGCCGATGACCTCGATGAAATCGGGCTCGCGGGCGGCCTCGTGGAGCCGGGGGGTGGAGTGAGCGGCCTGCATGACGGCCGTCGCGCTTAGCACGAACCCCGTCGGCCTGGCAGGCAGAATACGGAACTTGTGTTCAGCTCCACAGCCATTGCGGGGTCGGGGGATTTGTTGCCCCGTCCGCGCGGCGCGGCTGGCGTTTCAGGGAGCGGGGGCGGGCGTCGTCGGCGTGGTCGTCTGCCGACCTCGGTTGGCGGTGGTGATCGCGTCGCTCCAGCGCACGAGGATGCACGTCACGTTGTCCGGCCCCCCGCGCTCGTTGGCGCGCTGCACCAGCCGCCGCGCCGCCATCTGCAGGTCGCCCTGAGAGCTGATGATCTCCGCCATCTCCTCGGAGGAGACGGGACCGGACAGCCCGTCGGAGCAGAGGAGCAGCACGTCGTCGCACTGCACCTCCTCGATGCGCGTCTCGACCTCCACCAGCTCCTCGGTACCGAGCGCTCGGGTGATCACGTGCTGCAGCGGGAACGACGCCGCGTCCTCGGGCAGGATGTGGCCGAGCCGGATGCACTCGTTCAAGAGGGAGTGGTCACGCGTGAGCAGATCGAGCTCGCCGTTGCGGTAGCGGTACACCCGGCTGTCGCCCACGTGCGCGAGCGCCACGAAGCCATCGCGCGCGAGCGCGGCGACGAACGTGGTGCCCATGCCGCGCTTGTCCCGATCGCGACGCGCTGCGGCGAAGATCCGCCCGTTCGCGAGCTGGATGCCCGCCACGAGCAAGGGCAGCGCCTGGTCCACGTAGCGCGCGGTCCCCGTGCGCGTGCTGGGCGGCCCGAGCGCGATGGGCCAGGTGGCATCGGGATCGTCGAAGAAGCCGCGCACCGTATCGACCGCCATGCGCGAGGCGATCTCCCCCGCGGCGCGACCCCCCATGCCGTCGGCGAGGAGGAACAGACCCAGCGACTCCACGAGGGCGAAGCTGTCCTGGTTCGTGTCGCGGATCATGCCCACATGGGTGCATCCGGCGGCCTCCAGGTAGAGCTGCAGGTCGACGGCTTCTGTGGCGGCTTCAAGCATGGTGGGATCCTCTGGCGGGCAATGATCCAGGGGGTCTCATGGACTCCCTTTGGCCCGATGCCACGCCAGCGGGCATGGATCTGGGACCGACAGGGAGCGGGTGAATTCCTCGGGCGGCCCAGCTGAGGGCAGCATCCCCGAAGAGTAGGCCCTGGCAGGCCTCGCGTCTACGAAACCCAGAGGACGACATGGTGGCTTTCGGTGCGTCATGAACCACGCCGCGCTCGAACGTCACGGGACGGCCAGACGCGCCATGCCCCCGCCCGTGCAGCCGCTCAGGGCAAAGCCGAAGCGTTCGGGCTGCTTCTCCTGACGGATGCGCTCCATGGCCTGACACGTGTGGTTGGAGACTCCCTTCTGGCCGTAGCGATCCTGGTTGTCGACGGTGACGGTCACGTTCGGATTGATCTGGATCTTGTACGAGATGGGATCTCCTTCGATGGTGAAGTGCGTGGTCTTGAACTCGGCCAGCTCACGATCCACGTACGCCTTCCAGATGCAGTCGCGTGCCTTGGCGTCGTACCCCTCGCCGTGCTCCACCTTCTCGTTGCCGCAGGGCCTCAGCTCGACCTTGGGCGGCGTGCGCCGCAGGGAGCGAGGTCCCGAAGAGCAACCCGTGGTGAACATCAGCGAGCCGAGGACGGCGATGAGAAGAGCGCCTGTCGAGCGAGACATGTTCTTTATTTACGCGTTCGCCGACGCGGCCGCCCGGTTTCCTGACCCTTTCGATCGGAGCGGATTTTCGCCGGAGCAAACGCTGCTTCGAGCGCGGCGAGATCCTCCAGCTCGTCCATCAGGGCGCGCACATATGCCGGTGACAGCCCCTCGGCGGTGAGCAGGGTCCGGGCGGCGATGGCGTGGGGGTTGTAGGGGCCCGCGTTCGGTGGCACCCGGTCGGCCGCGCGCGCCACCGCCAGCGTCGCCCGCGCGCTGCCGAGCGACTCTTTGAAGGAGACGGCCGCTTCGTCCCGCAAGCGCGCCAGCCAGGGACGCTTCGGTGTTTCCCGAGGGGTCAAGTTCACCCGGGGGCGCAGCCGTCGATGAGCGGCGCGCGTCACCTCCGCGAGATCCCCGCGTTCGAGCGCCGCCTGCACCTCGGCCGGCGCCTCCACCCCGGCATCGTCGAGCGCTTTCAGCGCCGCCGCGGCATCGCCCCGCTTGCGGACCAGCGCCGCCTCGAGCTGATCCAGTCGCGCTGACGCCCGCGACAGGAGCCGTGCCGCCGCCCCCCCGCCGAGCGCCTGCGCGCGCTCCAGCAGCGCCTCCGCGAAGCGAAACCCTGGCGGATCCATGCCGCGCGCCCCGTCGGCGCCGAGCTGCGCGAGCCGATGCTCCAGCGCCGGCCGCGCCTCGCCGGGATCCATCAACGCGCGTCTCCTTCGCCCACCCCTCCGGCCGGCGTCTTCTTCGAGGCGCCGCCGGACCCGCGCTGCGTGTCGTTCGTCTTCCCCGGTGCGCCGTTCGTCTCGACGACGCCCTCCGTCGCCCCCTGGCGCGGCGTCCCGCCGGCTCCGCTCAGCGTCCCGTCGGCCCCGCCCAGCGTCTCTGCGCCGAGGGACGGCAGTGTCTCCGTGCCATCGCCCGCCGCCTGTCGTCGCGGGATGGGCGTGATCTCCACCCGTCGGTTCTTCGCGCGGTTCTCTGCCGTGTCGTTCGGCGCCACCGGGTGCGTCTCGCCGAACCCCGCGGCGAACAAGCCGTCCGCCGGCACCCCTGCCGCCGCCAGCGTCCTCGTCACCGTGAGCGCACGCTGCACGGACAGCTCCCAGTTGTCCTGAAAGCTCCGGGCCGACGCCGCCACCGCCTGATCATCGGTGAACCCACTGACCATGATCAGCTCGTCGTGGTTCGCGAGGTATGCCTGGAGCGCCGGCGCGATCGACCCGAGCAGCGCCTTGCCCTCGGGCAAGAGATCGGCCGACCCCACCCCGAACAGGATGCTCCCGCGCAGCCCGATCCTTCCGCCGCTCAGCGTGATCCGTCCCTCGGCCAGCGGACCGGCCAGCGCTTGCTCCAGCGTCTCCAGCCGCGCGCGCTCCTCCGCGCGTGCGGCCCGCTCCGCCTCCAGATCCCCGGCCAGGTCCACCTGGAACGCCACCGCCCACACGAAGAACAGCACGAACAGCCCGAACAGGCAGGCCATCAGGTCGCCGAACACCGGCCAGATCGCGGCGAGCTCCGGCGTCTCCTCCTCGGCGGCGGGATCGATCATGACCCGTCAGCTCGACCTTCCCCGCAGCGCCCGCAGCTCCGAGAACAGCTCGCGCTGGAAGCGCAGCGAGTGGTCGAACACCTCGCGCGTCTGATCCAGGTACGTGCCCAGCAGGTCCGCCGTCTCTCCGCGCCCCTTGTGCTCCAGCGCTTCCTCGACCGCGCCCAGGCTGTCCAGCCACCGATCGCTGGCCTCGCGGTAGCGGTCCACGGCCGACGTGAACATCTCCGACACCGCCGCCATCTCGGCTCCACCGGCGCGCAGCAGATCGGCCGCCTCGTGGACGAGCGCGCCCGTCCCACGCAGCCCCTCGCCCAGCTCCCGCGCGTGCGTGGCCAGCCGCTCCGCGAGCACGCCGGCCTGCGCCGTCCGATCGCGCTCCAGCCGCTCCTCGAACCCGGCGATCCTCGCCGCCTGCGCCGCGAGCGCTGCCTGCGCCCCTTCGGCGAGGGCTGCCAGCCGTGCCTCGGCCTGCGCATCGAACGCCGCGCTCCGCTCCGCCGCCGCCTCCGCCAGCGCCGCCACCTCGGCCGCCTGCGCGCGTGCGTTCTCCGCCACGTCGCGTGATGCCTGATCCAGCCGCGCGATCAGTGCGTCCAGCCGCGTGTCCCGCTCGGCCTCCGCGCTCGCCCGCGTCGCTTCGCGCGCGTCCGCTGCCGCCTGTCGTGTCGCCTCGCGCGCGGCCGCCTCGGCGACCACCCGTGCCGCGCCTTCGGCTGCCTCGCCAGCGACCCGCGCCACCTCGCCCAGCGGTCCGGAGAGCGACGAGCCCACTGCCGTCAGGTGTGCCGCGAGGGCTGCCTCCAGCCGCTCGGCGCGCGTCGCCTCCGCCTGCGCCAGCCGCTCCAGGTGATCGTGCGCCGCCTCCAGCACCCGCCCTGCGTGCGCCTCCGCCCCCTCCGTCGCTGTCGCGAGGGCGCGTTGCGCGTCGGCGGCCTGGCCTTGCAGCACCGCGAGCCGCTCCAGCTCCACCTCGCGCAGGGCGGCGAGGTGCTGCTCCTGGCTCTCCCGCAGCACCGTGAACCGCTGCTCCTCGGCCTCGCTCAGCCGCGCCTCGGCACCCTGCAGCGCCGCCACGTGTTGCTGCTCCACCTCACGCAGCGCGGCGAGATGCTGCTCGTAGATGGCGCGCAACGCTTGCAGCCGCTGCTCCTCGGCCTCCGTCTGACGGGCCTCGGCGCGCTGCACCACCGCGAGGTGCTGCTGCTCCACCTCGCGCAGGGCGGCGAGGTGCTGCTCCTGGCTCTCGCGCAGTGCTGCGAACCTGCGCGCCTCCGCCTCCGTCTGCCACGCCTCGGCGCGCTGCAGCGCCGAGAGCAGCTTCTCGTGGGCCTCGCCCAGCGCGGCGAGCCGCTGCGCCTCCGACGCGCTCTGCCGCGCCTCGGCCTCACGCAGCGCTGCGAGCCGCTGCGCCTCGGTCGCTTGCAGCGCCGCGAGATGCTGCGCCTGGCTCTCCTGCAGCGCCGCGCGCCGCTGCGCCTCGACCTCCGCTTGCCACGCCTCGGCGCTCTTCAGCGCAGCGACCAGCCGCTCGTGTTCCTCGCGGAGCATGCTCAGCCGCCGCTCCTCCGCCTCGGCCTGCCGCGTCTCCACCGCACGCAGCGCCGCGAGCCGTTGCTCCTCGGTCACTTGCAACGCCGCGAGATGCTGCGCATCCGCCTGCTGGAGCGCGGCCACCCGTCGCCCCTCGGTCTCTTCCAGCACCGACAAGCGCAGCGTCTCCGCATCCACCTGGCGCGCCTCGGCCTCACGGAGCGCGGCGAGATGCTGCGCCTGCAAGCCCTGCAGCGCATCGAGCCGCTTCGTCTCTGCGTCCGCCTGGCGCGCCTCGGCCTCACGGAGCGCGGCGAGGTGCTGCGCCTGCAACCCTTGCAGCGCCTCGAGCCGCTGTGCCTCGGCCTCCGCGAGCCGGGCCTTCAGCTCTTCGATCGCCGCGTGCTGCTGCGCTTCGAGTGCCTTCAAGGTCCCGAGCCGCTGCGCTTCGGCCTCCGCTTGCCGCGCTTCCAGCGCCTGCAGTGCTGCGAGCTGCTTCTCTTGCGACGCCTGCAGCGACGCGAGCCGCTGTGCCTCGGCCTCGGCTTGCTGGGCTGCGCTCTCGCGGAGCGCCGTGAGCTGCTGCTCCTGCGCGCCTTGCAGCACATCGAGGCGCTTCGCCTCCGCCTCCCGCAGCGCGTGGAGCCGCCGCTCGTCCGCCGCCGCGATGTCCGCCCGACGCTTCTCCTCGGCCTCCGCCGCCTCGACGCGCCGCCGCTCCTCGGCCGCCGCGAGGGACGCTTGCAGCCGCCCCTCGACCGCCGCGGCCTCCTCGCGCCGCTTCACCTCGGCGGCCTCGACTGCGGCGAGCCGCGCCACCTCCGCCGCTTCCGCCTTCGCCACCCGCCGCGCCTCTGCGGCCTCCGCGTCCTCGACCCGCCGCGCCTCGGCCGCGCGCCGCGCGTCCGCGTCCTCGTCGAGCCGCCGCGTGATCCGCGCGACCGCGTCCCCCGCGATCGTGCCCGCCCGGTCCATCGCTTGCGTCACCACCGGCTCCGCCACCGACGCCACCGCCTCGGCCGCGCGCCCCACCCCGCCTGCAATCTCGGCGCGGATCTGTGACGCCGCCTCGCGCCACACCTCGGCGCTCTGCTTCGTCGCCTCCGCCGCCTCGCGCTGCCCGGCGTCGAGCCGCGCCTCCAGCGCCGCGAGCCGCGTCCCGAGCGCCTCGGCCGCCGCGGTCTGCGCGAGCCCCTGTGCGGCCAGCGCCTCCAGCGCCGCCAGCTGCCGCCCGGCCATCGAGAGCGGCGCGAGCGCCACCACCGCCCAGCGCTGGAACGCCGCTGCGAACTGCCCCTCGGCCCGCCGCACCAGCACCCCACCGAGCCCCAGCATCGCCGACGCCGACACGCCTGCCGCCGACGTCCCGAAGGCCCGCGACAGACCCTGCATCGGCGCCGCCAGCCCCGTGCGCAGCGCCTCCACATCGCCGCTGCCGCCGAGCGCCTCCCGCGCCCCGCGCAGCGTCTCGAACAGCCCGAGGAAGGTCCCCAGCAGGCCGATCATCACCAGCAGCCCGACCAGGTACGACGTGAAGGGGACCGCCGCCCCGCCCGCCCCGCCCGTCGCGCTCCCGGCGATCCGCGCCTCCAGGAGCCCTCGCAGCCCCGGGCTGCTTTTCTCGATCGCCTCGCGCGTCGCGGGCGATGGCAGTTTCGCAAGCTCCACCCGCAGCCGTGCCGCGCGCGTCGCCCGCACGAACAGCTCCACCACCCCGAGGCCGAGCCCCAGCGCGATGAGCAGCACCAGCCCGTGCGCGAGCGGGTCCGACCCCTGGTAGACCGCCGCGGCCCGCGCCACGATGGCGAGCCCCACGGCGCCGGCGACGAGCACTCCGATCCGCGTCATCCCAGCCGCTCCCTCATCCAGCGTACGGCGCGAGGGGCATGCCGGCCGCGTCGACCAGCGCCACGAGCCGCCGGGTCTGGTGCGTGAACACCGCCTCCACCACCCGCCGCATCCGTTCCATCTCCCCCCTCACCCAGCCCCGATCGCCGAACCAGCCTTGCAGCTCCGGCGGCTTCACCTCGTCCGGCAGCGCCCCCACCGCCACGTGCAAGCTCTGCCCGAAGCAGCGCCCCAGCGCGGGCGCCAGCTCGCCCAGCACCCGCTCCCGACCCTTCTCGGTCGCGCGGCCGATCATCGTGTCGAGCTGCTCCAGCCGCGCCGACTCGGGCCCGAACGCCCGCAGCCCGGGCGCGATCTCCTGCCGCAGCGACTGCACCTCGAAGCGGATCCGCGTGAACATCCGCCCCACCAGCTCGCCGAACGGCTCCCAGATCGCCGTCACCGCCCCGGCCGAGATCCGCCGCGACGGTCCCAGCATCCCCGTCTGCTCCAGCAGCGCGAACATCTCCCGCGGACCCGGCACCCGGTTGCGCCGGTGGAACGGCTCCTCGAACGTCTTCTGCACGGTGCCCGCCAGCTCCAGCAGTCGGTCCTCCACCACCGCGCGCATCGCCGACGCGGCCCCCAGCCCGTTCCGCTGCCCGCGCAGGGGCAACGCCGGCGGCGTGGCCGCCTGGTTCTCCAGCTCCCGGGCCAGCGCCACGCTCCCGTGCAGGTCCATCAACCGCGCCAGGTGCTCTGCCGGATCCTCCGCAGGCGGCGCAGGGGGCGCTTGTCCCCGCCCTCGCGTCGGCGCGGGCGCGGGCGCGACCGGCACCGTCGTCAGCGCGGACGCGGTGTGCGCGAGGGACCCTCCCAGGTGCAGGGCCAGCTCTCCGCGAAGAGGCCCGATGGCAGTGCGGTCCGGCGGCACGGGGCGCGGTAGTTACCCGCCGCAAGGGCCGGTCGCAAGCAGGAAACCCCGCCTCTCCAGCGCTGTGAGTGCTTGATTTCCATGCGATTCGCGTTCCGACCGTCGGATCCAGAGATCCACACCGTGATCCCCCCCACGACGCGCTGGCTCGGCTCGGTCGTGGCGCTTGCCTGCTCCGCCCGCTGACCGCGTGATTTTCCTGCGCCTCGTGGCGCCTCGCCACGACTTCGGGCCCCCCGCCGCGTGCCCTGCGCCACCTCGCCCGCTACAGCATCGTGCCGCGCAGCACCAGATCCGCGACGGTGAAGTAGATGACCAGCCCCGACACATCCACCAGCGTCGCCACGAACGGCGCCGACGCGCTCGCCGGATCGAACTTCAGCGCGCGGAGCAAGAACGGCAGCAGCGACCCTGCCAGCGTCCCGAAGATCACCACCCCCACCAGGCTGATCGACACCGTGGCCGCCACCCGCAGCCAGTGCTCGCCGTACGTGTGGAACAGCGCCTGCCACACGCTGATCCGCGCGAACCCGATCGTGCCCAGCACCAGCCCGAGCAAGAAGCCCGACGTCAGCTCGCGCCGCAGCACCCGCCACGCATCGACGGGCCGCACCTCCCCGAGCGCCATCGCCCGGATCACCAGCGTCGTCGCCTGCGACCCCGAGTTGCCGCCGCTCGAGATGATCAGCGGCACGAACAGCGCCAGCACCACCGCGCGCGCGATCTCGTCCTCGTAGCGTGCCATCGCCGTCGCCGTCAGCATCTCGCCGAGGAACAGCGCCGCGAGCCAGCCCGCGCGCTTGCGCACCATCTGGAGCAGCGGCGTCCGCAGGTAGGGCGCGTCGAGCGCCTCCATGCCGCCGAGCTTCTGGATGTCCTCCGTCGCCTCCTCTTCCACCACGTCGACGATGTCGTCGGCGGTGATGATGCCCTTCATCCGCCCCTCGGCATCGACGACCGGGATGGCCATCAGGTGGTGCTGCGAGAACACCCGCGCCACCTCCTCCTGGTCCATCTCCTCGCGCACCGTCACCAGATCGGTGCTCATCAGCTCGTGCACCTTCTGGGTGCCGCGCGTCGCGATGAGCTGCCGCAGCGAGATCACCCCGAGCAGCCGCTGCTCCGAGTCGAGCACGTACCCGTAGCTCACCGTCTCCAGGTCCGTCTCGGCCTGACGCCGCAGGTAGCGCACCGCCTCCTCGGCCGTCGAGTCGGGCCGCACCCGCGCGAACATCGGGCTCATCAGCCCACCGGCCGCGTCCTCCTCGTACGCGAGCAGCGCCCGCACCTCGTAGCGCGCCGCCACCCCAAGAAGCCCCAGCAGCTCGGCCCGGGCCCCCTCGTCCTCGACCTCTTGCAGCACGTCGGCCGCGTCGTCGGGCGCGAGCAGCCGCATCCACAGCCGCCGCTCCCCCGAAGGCAAGGCCAGCAAGAGCGCGGCCTGCTCGTGTGCCGGCAGCATCAGGAAGAACTCGTCGCTCTCCTCGCGCGGAAGCTCGTGGAACGCCGCGGCGCGCGCCTCGGGCTCCTCCAGCTCGGACCAGCGCTCGACGAGCTGCTCGGCGGTCGGCGTCTCGGGCACGTCTCGGGGCGGAGTGTCCATGGTCGCCCCTCCTGTGATGCCGCGCGGCCTCTTCCCGCCGCGGGATCCGTCGCCAGGGTCGGCGGATCCCGTCGGGCCGGCGGCGCGGCGGCCCCTCCGCGGACCGCGGAGCCCCCGGTCAGCGGATCACGTCGCGGACCCGGAGGGCGTGCAGCACGGCCTCGACCGAGGCCATCGGATCCCCCTCGTCGCAGCGGACCTCGAGGATCTGCGCATCCCCCAGCGAGGCGTGGGCGCCCGACAGCTCCACGGCGCCATCGGTCAGGACGAGGCTGATCAGCCCGAGGCTCAGTGACAGCTTCACGGCCGCGACGGAACGCGGCTCCACCACGTGCGCCGTGTACCCGTCGTCCCACAGCCGCCGCTCCAGCGCGATGGCCAGCTCGCTCCGGCGCTCGGCGCTCCCGCCCGTGAAGAAGACCGCCGCCGGCGACTGCCCGAGACGCGCCGCGCGCTCGGCGGCCGTCACCCGCCCTTGCGCGTGCCCTGGCTCGCCCGGGGCGGGCGGCTCGTCCGCGCCGGGCCCGAGGATCATCCCGGCGCCCACCGTCGCGTTGCTGAGCCGATCGATCAGGATGAACGCGCCGGTCGCGCGCTGATCGCGGTACGCATCGAACAGAAGCGGCCGGCTCGCGCTCAGCGTCACCCGCCCGATGTCGTTCAGGCCGAGGTGGTTGGCGGGGGCCCGGTCGAGCGAGTTCACGTCCACCCGCTCGTGGATCTCGCGCACCTCCGCCGGCACCGTGCGCGTCCCGTGCTTGAGCAGGTAGGCCCCGCGCAGCGCGAGCGGCCGCTCGTTCATCCACACCACCATCGCCTCGACCGAGCGCGCCACGTGCGGCAGCGCCTCCTCGTGGACCAGCGTGTCGCCCCGGCTCACGTCGATCTCGTCGGCGAGCGTCAAGGTCACCGCCCGCGGCGCGGACGCCTCCGGGAGGTCGCCGTCGAACGTCACGATGCGCTCCACCGTGCTGCTCTTCCGCGACGGCAGCGCCACCACCCGGTCCCCGCGCCGCACCGTGCCCGACGCGATCGTCCCGCTGAAGCCCCGGAAGTCGAGGTCGGGCCGGAGCACGTGCTGCACCGGGAAGCGCAGCGGCTGCTCCCCGCGCGCATCGCCGATCGGCACCGTCTCCAGGTAGTCGAGCAGCGGCGGCCCCTCGTACCAGGGCATCGCCTCGCTCCGGGTGACCACGTTGTCCCCCTTCAGCGCCGACAGCGGCAGGTAGTGGATCCCCTTGAACTCGAGCTTGCTGGCGAGCGCCTCGTACACCTCGCGGATGGTCGCGAAGACGGCCTCGTCGTAGCTCATGAGGTCCATCTTGTTCACCGCGACCACGATCTGCTGGATGCCGAGCAGCGAGGCGATGAAGCTGTGGCGCCGCGTCTGCGGCAGCACCCCGTAGCGCGCGTCCACCAGGATCACCGCGAGGTCGGCCGTGGACGCGCCCGTCGCCATGTTGCGGGTGTACTGCTCGTGGCCGGGGGTGTCGGCGATGATGAACTTGCGCTTCTCGGTGGTGAAGTACCGGTACGCGACGTCGATGGTGATCCCTTGCTCTCGCTCCGAGAGCAGCCCATCGACGAGCAGGCTGTAGTCGATCTCGCCGCCGGCAGCGCTCTTCTTCGCCGAGTCGCGGCGGAGTGCGTCGAGCTGGTCTTCGTAGACCATGTTCGCGTCGTGCAGGAGCCGCCCGATGAGCGTGCTCTTGCCGTCGTCCACGCTCCCCGCCGTCAGAAAGCGCAGGATCTCCTTGCGCTGGTGCCGTGCGAGGTAGGCGTCGATGTCGCTCGCGATGAGGTCCCGCTCGCCCATCAGAAGTACCCCTCGCGCTTCTTCGTCTCCATCGACCCCTTCTCGTCGTGATCGATCATGCGCCCCTGCCGCTCCGAGTGCTTGGTGAGCAGCATCTCGCGGATGATCTCCGGCAAGGTCGTCGCCGTCGATTCGATGGCGCCGGTGAGCGGGTAGCACCCCAGGGTCCGGAACCGCACGAGCTTCTCTTCCGGCTGCTCACCGGGGTGGAGCCGCATGCGCGCGTCGTCCACCATGATCAGCGCCCCGTCGCGCTCCACCACCGGCCTCGGCGCCGCGAAGTAGAGCGGCACGATCGGGATGTTCTCCAGGTGGATGTACTGCCACACGTCGAGCTCGGTCCAGTTCGAGAGCGGGAAGACCCGGATGCTCTCGCCGCGGTTGATCTTGCCGTTGTAGAGGTTCCAGAGCTCGGGCCGCTGGTTCTTCGGGTCCCACTGGCTCTGCCGATCGCGGAACGAGTACACCCGCTCCTTCGCGCGGCTCTTCTCCTCGTCGCGGCGCGCGCCCCCGAACGCCGCGTCGAAGCCCCACTTCTTCAGCGCTTGCAGGAGCGCGTGGGTCTTCATCACCGTCGTGTACTTCTGGCTCCCGTGGTCGAAGGGGTTCATCCCTTCGGCCTCCGGCTCGTGGTTCGTGTGCACGAGCAGCTCGAAGCCGTGCTCGCGGCACATCGCGTCGCGGAAGGTGATCATCTCCCGGAACTTCCACGTCGTGTCGACGTGCAGGAGCGGGAACGGCAGCTTGCCCGGGTAGAACGCCTTCTGGGCGAGCCGGAGCATGACGGCCGAGTCCTTGCCGATGGAGTAGAGCATCACCGGGTTCTCGAACTCGGCGACGACCTCGCGGAGGATGTGGATGCTCTCGGCTTCGAGCTGCTCGAGGTGGGTGAGATGGGGCTTCGGCATGACGCTGCGCGGCGCGGAGGGCACCGGAGCGGAAGATAGCGCGTCAGACCTCGCTAACGAGGCTGGAAAGTGGAAGAGCGCGCCCAGCGGAGCGGCACCGCGCCGAGATCGCCGCGGTTGTGGGGGCTCTCGCCCCGGAAGCGAGCGATCACGGGCTTCGCCGTCGCGCCCGTCTCGAAGCAGCGGAGCACCCCGTCGTTCGCGGCCACGAGCACCTCGTACGTCCCGTCGCCGTCCACGTCTGCGAGCATCGGCGACGCCTCGACGCCCCCGGGCAAGCTGGCCAGCTCGGCACGCCCCCCGTCCGCGTGCAGCGCCACCACCTTGCCCGCCTCCGTGCCCACGATGGCCTCCAGCTCCCCGTCGCCATCCAGATCGATGACCACCGGGCTCCCGCTCACCCGCCGCTCCGCCGCGCGGAACTCCGGCGCGACCGACCCCACCCCGAGGATCCCGTCGTCGTCGCCCCACCAGGCCGTGGGCGCGATCAGCACCCCGGGCCCCTCGGCAGCCGGAAGCGGCACCGGGCTCGCGAACAGCCCCTCGATGCCCCCGCCGTCCTGCTCCAGCACCTCGGCCCAGCGCTGGTGCCCCGTGCGCACGTCGAGCAGCGCGACGACGCCATAGGACCAGGCCGCGAGCACCTCGGGCGCGCCATCGCCGTCGATGTCGACGATCTGCGGCGACGCGTGCATCCCCGACGCGCTCACCGTCTGCCAGAGTACCTCCCCGTCCCGCCCGCGGTACGCCGTCAGCACCCCGTCCCGCGCCCCGGCGATGACGTCGTCCCGCCCGTCACCGTCCACGTCCACGATCGCCGCCGCGCCCACGAACCCGCGCGCCCCGTACTCGTTCTTGCCCGTCTGTGCCCTCCAGAGCGGCTCGCCCGTTGCCCCGTTGAGCGCAGAGAGCTGCCCCTCCTCGTCCCCCACGACGACATCGAGCTGCTTGTCCCCGTTGAGGTGCGCGAGCGCCGGCGCCGGCCGGACCTTGCCGCGGAGATGCGCTTGCCACAGCGATTTCCCCTCGAGCGTCGTGGCGATCACCTGACCGTTGTCGGTGGTGAAGAAGAGCCGGTTGCCGTCCACCGCGATGCCTCCGACATCGTGATCCCCGCGCCCTGGTGTGAAGAGGAGCTTGCGCTGACGGCCGGTCTTCGCGTCGAGCACGTACACCCCGTCGGTGGTCTCGAACGTGCCGTCGAGCGTGTCGCCGTGGGTGCCGATGACCACCGCGTCCTCGACGAGCGCCATCGTGGTGCGGAAGGTGGTCTTGCCGACGCGCGCCGTCCATCGCGTCTTGAGTGGCAGCTTGAGCGACGACCGGAGTGTGACCGTCCGCGCCTTCGGTGTGCTCCGGGAGGGGCGTGCCAGCGGCGTGACCGTCCGGCGCCCGCGCCGCTCGGTGGTCGCGTCGAGCAGCGGCAGGGGACCCTCGACTTCCTCGTCCCGCCCCTTCACCGCCTGCGTCGCCGGGTCGGGCGTGGTGATCTCGACGTGGGGCACGGGCGTCGTGGTGACCGTCGAGGTCCCCGAGGTGGTGCCACAGCCGCTCACGCCGCCCGCGAAGGCGAGGAGCGCCCAGGCTGCCCTCGGCACGGCGTCCTTCCTGCTCGGTGCCGGTGCCGCCGAGCGCTCGCGTGCCGCGAGGGTGAGCTCACGTCCCGCGGTGGAGCGCGGGGGGACGGGGCGCGGTGGGGCCGAGGCGTGGTCGTCGAGCATGGCGAAACCCTTCGCCGACCCTGCAGGCCGGGGCCGGAAGCCTGCCACGGACGGCGCGTCCCTGGACAGCCCCTGCTCGACGATTGGCACATCGCAATGAATCCCATCTGGCAATTGCGTGCTGATTGGCATTCGCGCGTCATCCATTGTGCTCCGCATTCACGCCAACCCTCCTTCCCTCTCCGTAATGAATCTCCGAGGCGCAGGAATCCCAGCCCGACCTCGCTGAACTCCTCGCTGCGGCTCGCCCGCGACGAGAGGCAGGCGGGTCTCTCCCTGCCCTCAGGAGGGATTGCATGCCGTCATTGACCCACGAAGCCTTGCTCCATCTCTTCCGGAGCCGGCCGGCGCTGGCCGCCGAGATGCTGCGCGACACCCTCGGCGCTCCCGTGCCGGCCTTCACCGAGGCGCGCATCGCATCCGCCGAGCTGACCGAGGTCATCCCCGTCGAGCGCCACGCCGACCTGGTGGTGTTGCTGCTGGAAGACTGCCCGGTCCTCGCCATCGTCGTCGAGGCACAGCTCGGTCGAGATTCCGACAAGGAATACGCCTGGCCTTCCTACGCGATCGCGGTGCGCTCTCGCTATCGGTGCCGCACCTGCCTGCTGGTGGTGACGACCGACCTGGCCATTGCGCGATGGAGCGCCGCGCCCATCGACCTCGGGCCACCCCGCTGGGTGCTGGAGCCTTACGTGCTCGGCCCGAAATCCATGCCATTGATCACGGATTCCGCAGAAGCCAAAGCGAGGCCAGAGGTTGCAGTCCTCTCCGCGATGGCGCATGGTCGAGGCTCGGACGGGCTGGCCATTGGCATTGCAGCGCTGGCCGCGGCAGCCGGTCTCGCTCCGGAGCAACAGCGGCTTTATGTGGACCTGGTGCTCTCCTCGGTGAATGAGGCCGCGAAGCGGAGTCTGGAGGAAATGATGAAGAGCGGACACGAATACCAGAGCGAATTCGCGCGCAACTACACGGCGCAAGGGCGAGACGAAGGCCTGCGGGAAGGGCGGGACGAAGGCCTGCGGGAAGGGGTCCTGCAGGGTAAAGCGCAGAGCGTGCTCGCCGTGCTGGAGGCGCGAGGGCTGGCCATTCCCGTCAGCGTCCAGGAGCGCGTGCTCGCCAGCGTCGACGTGGCCGAGCTGGAGGGGTGGATTCGTCGGGCGATGGTCGTCGGCGCTGCGGCGGACCTGTTCGCCACCACGCCCTCCTGAGCGCGGTCATGGCGCTTCCACCCACCGCCCTCCGTCCCTCGTGGACCGAGGGGCTCCTTCCCTCCCGCTGCACGTAACCTGGCCCCCCTCCAGCGGCAGCCCTGGGCGCGCCGAGCGTATCCCACCCGCGCCGAAAGGTCGTCCCCCGACCTGCCGCGCGTGCCGGACCCCCTTCGACTGGTCAGACACCCTGCGGTCACACGTGCAGGACCCTCTTCGACCGGTCGAACACCCTCAGGTCACACGTGCAGGACCCTCTTCGACCGGTCGAACACCCTGCGGTCACACGTGCAGGACCCTCTTTGACCGGTCAAACACCCTCAGGTCACACGTGCAGCACCCCCTTTGACCGGTCAAACACCCTCAGGTCACACGTGCAGCACCCCCTTTGACCGGTCAAACACCCTGCGGTCACGCGATTCCATCGAGAAAACGCGCAATTGCTCTCCCCTGGCCAGATCGACGCGACCCTCCTCGGAGCCTTTCTTCCCGCCTTGGACGCTCGAAATTCTCCTGGGGACGCTGCGACGATGCAGGCAGCACGTAGGGAACATCACGGGACTGCGCGAAGCTTCCACTCCGGGCGGCTGGCTTCGTGACGGGGTAGCGGACTCGTCCATGAGCGCGGCGCGCCTTGAAGGACGCTCGTCGGGACGGATTCTTGGTGCGCTTCGGGGAGAAGGGAGGAGGGAGGTGGCTCGCCTCCCCGCGCCCTTCATCGGGTGCGCCGAGAGGTCGCTCGCGCTGGCATCAGCCTTTGTCGGCGGGGCCGGTCTTCTCGTCGGTGCTGAGGAAGACCTCGTGGATCTCGAGCTTGTTCGGGCCGGCGAACATCTCCTTCGGGGCGCGGTTCTTGTGGGCCTCGGCGAAGGCGGGGCTCTTGGTCCAGGCGACGAAGTCCTCGAACGAGCGCCACCAGGTCTTCACCTCGTAGTAGCCCTGCGTCTCGGTGTCGGGCGCCCAGGTGCCGGTACTGTGATCGAGCTTCATCGGCTTCGGGCGGTGGACCTCGTTGCGGATGAAGCCAGGGGACTGGTCGATGAGGTGCGCGCGCTTGCGGAAGCGGTCCTCGAAATCGGCCTCGTGGCCCTCGGCGACCGGGATGCGGTTGGTGACGACGAACATGGTGCCCTCGTGGATGGGTGTGGCGCAGCGATGCTGCGGCGTCCGAGCGACGGTATAGCAGCCACCTGGCGCAGAGGGCGTCGATCGCGCGATGGGGCGACGATCGCGCGACGGGACGAAGGACGAAGAGGCGAGACGGACGGACACCGCGTGGAGGCGCCGCGGTGCGCAGGCTCCGGCACGAAGACGTCGCGGCGCGGGGCGAGATGGCTCAGCGGCGCGGGGCGCCGGGCCAGGTCTCGGGGCGGAGCCAGAAGTCGTCGGCGCGGCCGCCGTAGTAGGCGTCGAGCACGACGTCCATCACCCGTGAGGTGCGCGCGGCGGAGTAGCCGGTGCTGGGGCACTCGCCCTGGCCGCGGAGGTGGTCGACGATCGACTGGATGAGCGGCTGCTGGACGTGGAGTGGGTTCGGGCGGTTCATCGTCTCGATGCCGCTCTTCGTGATGAACTCCAGCGGCTCGTCGCCGAACGTCGACATGCGCAGGCGCGCGTCGGTGCCGGTGATCTCGATGACGTCTTCCTTCGCGTGGCCGCCGAAGTTCCAGTGCGCGATGCCGAGCGCGCCCTGCTCGGTGCGGAAGTGCAGCGCGATGTTGTCCTCCACCGCGCACGGCGTGACGACGTTCGTGGCCATGCCGGAGACGTTGCGCAGCGGGCCGAGCAAGAACTCCAGGAGGTCGAGCGTGTGGCAGCCGAGGTCGAGGAAGAGGCCGCCGCCGGAGTACTCCGGGCGCAGGCGCCAGGGGCGCTCGGCCGGGGTGCCGTCCCAGCGGGGGTGCGTGTAGCGGTAGCTGACGCCGGTGATCAGGCCGAGGCGGCCGCCGTCGATCTGCTCCTTGGCGGTGACGAAGCGCGGGAGCTTGCGCCGGTAGTAGGCGACGAAGAGGGGCACGTCGATGGCCTCGAAGGCCTCGTTCATGCGCTTGCACTCCTCGTAGTTGCGGGCCATCGGCTTCTCGACGTAGACGGGCTTGCGCGCCTCGCAGGCCATCAGTGCGATGTCGAGGTGCGTGCCCGGCGGGGTCGCGATGTAGATGGCGTCGACGTGAGGGTCGAAGATCAGGTCCTCGGCCGTCTCGTGGTAGCGCGGCACGTCGTGGCGACGGGCCCACTCCTGCGCGGCTCCCTGGGTCCTGCGCATGACGGCCGTGAGCAAGCTGCCCTCGGCCTTCTGGAACGCAGGGCCGCTCTTGATCTCGGTGACGCTGCCCGCCCCGATCATGCCCCAGTGGACGCTATGCAAGCGGTTCATACCGACGATCCATCGATGTTGGGATGCCAGCATGCCACGCGATGGTGGCTGCCGGGTACGATCTCCTCGAGGGGCGGCGTCTCGACGTCGCACTTTCCGGGCTCTGCGCTGGGGCAGCGTAGGCGGAAGACGCAGCCCGTGGGAGGCTGGATCGCGTTCGGGGGCTCTCCGGAGAGCGGCAAGGGCCTCCGGCGGGCCGCCCCGCTCGGGTCCAGGGCGGGCATGGCCTGGAAGAGCGCGCGGGTGTAGGGGTGGTGGCGCCGCTCTGCCACGTCCTGGGTGGGGCCCATCTCGACGATGCGGCCGAGGTACATCACGGCGAGGCGGTGGCTGACGTACTGCGCGACGCGCAGGTCGTGGGTGATGAACAGGTAGCTCGTGCCCAGGGTGTCCTGCCGCTCTTCGAGCAGGTTCAGGATCTGGGCCTGCACCGAGAGGTCCAGGGCGCTGACCGGCTCGTCGCAGACCACGAAGTCGGGCTTCACGACGAGGGCGCGGGCGATGCCGACGCGCTGGCGCATGCCGCCGGACAGTTCGTGGGGGAAGCGGTCGGCGAGGTCGGGGCGGAGGCCGACGTCCTGGAGGGCCTGGGCGACCTGCGCGTCGACCTCGCGTCGGGTCTTGGCCAGGCGGTGGATGGTGAGGCCCTCGCCGACGATCTCGCCAACGGTCATGCGCGGGTTGAGGGAGCCGTACGGGTCCTGGAAGACGAGCTGCATGCGGCGCCGGGTGAGGCGCAGCTCGCCCTCGGACATGGTGGAGAGGTCGCGGCCGTCGAACAGGACGCGGCCCATGGTGGGCTCGACGAGGCGGAGGACGGTGCGTCCGAGGGTGCTCTTGCCGCAGCCCGACTCGCCGACGAGGCCGAGGGTCTCGCCCTTGCGGATGTAGAAGGTGACGCGGTCGACGGCGTGCAGGAAGACGGGCCGTCCGAGCAAGCCGCGGTAGATCGGGTAGAGCTTGGAGAGCTTCTCCGCGTGGACGAGGGGGCGCTGGGGGCGAGCGCGCCGGACCGACATCACGGGCTCGTCCTGGGCCGAGGCGTCGGGCGGCGGCACGTCGCTGGGCAGGGGCGCGTCGGGCGGCGGCGCGTCGGACGGCGCCGGCGCGTTGGTCGGCGGCGAGGAACCGGGAGGCGAAGGGCTCACGGGGCCTCCTGGACGCGGGCGCTTTCTTCGGCGCGGGCGCCTTCGACGAGGAAGCAGCGGGCTTCGTGGGCCTCGTGGGCGCGGTGCGCGCTGTGGCGGGTCGGTGAGAGGGCAGGGGGCTCGCTGCGGCAGCGGTCGAAGACCTGGGGGCAGCGGTCCTGGAAGTTGCAGCCCGTGAGCACGGTGCGGGGATCGGGCAGGGCGCCGCCGAGGGTGGGGAGCGGGGGGCGGCGCTCGCCGCGGACGCGGTAGGCGCTGCGGCCGATGGGGGGGACGCTGCGGAGCAAGGCCTGGGTGTAGGGGTGCGCGGGCGCGTGGAGCACGCGGGCCGCGGGGCCGCGCTCGACGACGCGGCCGGCGTACAGGACCACGAGGTCGTCGGCGAGGGTGGCGACGAGGGCGAGGTCGTGGGCGATGAGCAAGAGGCTCAGCCCGAGATCGGCGCGGAGCGCGCCGAGCAGGGTGAGGATCTGCGCCTGGGTGGCCATGTCCAGTGCGCTGGTGGGCTCGTCGGCGATGAGCAGGGAGGGACCCGGCGCCAGGGCGATGGCGATCATGACCCGCTGGCGCATGCCGCCGGAGAGCTCGTGCGGGTAGCTGTCGACCTGACGCTCGGGCTCGGAGAAGCCGACCCGGCGCAGCCAGTCGATGGCCTGCCGCCGCGCGGCGCCGCGCGAGACGGGGGCGTGGAGCTGGATGGCTTCGCCGATCTGCGTGCCCACGGTGTAGACGGGGTTGAGGGAGGTGGCTGGCTCCTGGAAGACCATGCCGATCTTGCCGCCGCGCACTTTGCAGAGTTCGCGTTCGGAGAGGGCGCGGAGGTCCTGGTCGCCGAGCTGCACGGTGCCGCGTTCGAGGGTGGCGAGGCGAGGCAGGAGGCCGAGGATGCTCAGCGCGGTGAGGCTCTTGCCGCTGCCCGACGCGCCCACGAGCGCGACGGTGGCGCTGCGGGGGACGTCGAAGCCGACGCGGTCGAGGACGCCACGGCGCACGCCCTGCTCGGTGAAGGCGAGGGTGAGATCGCGGATGCGGAGGAGCGGCTCGGTGGCGGTCGCGGCGGTTGCGGCGGTCGCGGCGGTCGCGCTCTCTTCTGCCTGCGCGATGGCGTCGGTCGGTCCCGCCGTCGGTGGCGTCGCGGGAGGGCGGACGGTCTGCGCGGGGCGGGTGAGCGGGATGGGCAGCGCGGTGATGCGCTGGGGATCGCTGGGCGCGACGTCACTGGAGATGGGCGCGCTGGGTGCAGGTGCGCTGGGCGTGGGCAGGCTGGGCGCGCTGGGAATGATCACGCTGGGCGCGGGGGCCGCTGGATCCGCGGCCGGCGGGGAGGTCTTTTGAACCAGCGGGATGGGCAGCGAGGTTGCTCGGTCCGGGTCGCTGTTGCGCTCACCGTCGTCGCTCACCGGAGGTACACCTCGAGCCTCGGTCCGAGCCCGTCCGTGATGCCCAGGGAGCAGGCGACGCCCACGGGGTCGTCGCCCGAGGCGAGCAGGGCGATGCCGTGGTCGTCGCGTGCGCGCGCTGCCCAGGCGCGCACGAGGTCGGTGACGTCGATGCGAACGGGGGAGAGGGGGAGGCGGCGCGCCACGGCGGCGAGGCCCGGAATGGACAGGCGCGGCTGGCGGCCCCAGCTCACGGTGTCGGCGCTCCAGGGGTCGAGGATGCGCGCCACCTCGAGCGGGATGTCCTGTGCTGCGGGGGGCGCGCCTTCGACCGGGTCGAGGAGCAGGAACGCCGAGGTGATGTCGGCGTTGTCGGGCCAGGTTGCCGCGAACCGGAAGAGCAGCACGGTGCGGCCCGTCGAGGCTGCGCCCAGGGCAATGGCCTCGGGCAGGCGGGTGGCGCCGGTGGGCGCGTTGCGGTTCGGGTCGACGCGGGTGGCCGTGGCGCCGAGCGCGCCGGTGGCGGTCGCGCCGGTGGCGGTCGCGCCGGTGGCGGTCGTGCTGGTGGCGGTCGCGCTGGTGGCGGTCGCGCTGGTGGCGGTCGGGTCGCCGTCGGCACCGGCGATCCGCGTCGAGGGGAGGTCTGTGGCGTCCTTGCCCGTCGAGGCACCCTCCGTTGCGCCGCTGCCCGCGGGGCGGGCGCCGGTCGATCCGCGCTGGTGCGAGGAGCCGCTGGCCGCTGGGGTGGACGGACGCGGGGAGAGGTCGAGCGGTGGTTCGGGGCGGACGAGCCCTCGGGCGCTCACCACCGCGATCTCTTCGGGCTGGAGCATCAGCCGCTGGGTGTCCGGCGGCGCCAGGGGCGCGGTGGTCGGGCGGCATCGCCCCGCCATGCAGTAGCCTGGCGTGCACGTCCCCGCGCCGGCGCAGACTGGCGGATCGGGCGAGGCTGCGCAGCCCAGGGCGACGAGGGCGAGCAGGGAAGCGAGGCAGGCGGTGGAGGAGAGGCTCCGCACAGCGGTGTCGGACGTTAGCAGAGCAGGGCCCGACCGTGGGAGGGCGCCGGTCGGGCCGCTGTCGATGCTGCGTGGCGCGCTGTCGATGCCGCGTGGGGCGACAGGGGGGAGGAAGAGGCGGGGGCGTCAGGCGTGCGCGCGGGCGGCCGCGCGAACCCTGGAGCGCGCGCGGTCCGTGGGTCGGCGCGTCAGTTCGAGCAGACGATCTCGCTCACGCCGGAGACCGCGCACCAGTTGCCCCAGTTGTACTGGACGCTGCCCTGCGAGTTGAACAGGTGGCAGTTGTTGAACCCGGTGCAGGGACCCTGGGCGCCGTAGGAGACCAGGTTCGAGTAGCCGTTGATGTTGCAGGCCCAGAGCGCGCAGGTGGCGGCGTCGCCGCAGCCGTTGAAGCCCGAGCAGGCCCCGTGGTGGCCGTAGGCCTCGCCGGGCGCGGTGATGGAGACACCCGCGCTGGCGCAGGGGGAGCAGGGGCCGCCGCAGTCGACGCCGGTCTCGCCCTGGTTCTGGATGCCGTCGGAGCAGGTGGGCGCCGTGTAACACACCCGCAGGCTGGGGCGGTTGGCGAGGGTGGTGTTCTCGCTGCTCCGGAACTCGGTCTTGTTCGTGAGGGGCTCCTTGAGGAGGACGCCGTGGTTGCCATAGTCACCATCCACCCAGCCCTGCGCGAGCGCGGTCAGATCGACGGAGCGAACGCCGCTGCCGCTCGTCGCGTTGATCGTGCCGGCGAGCGCCGGATCGAAGGAGCTGCTGATGTTGTTCCAGGTCACCGTGTTCTCGGACCACGCGGCGGTGATCCGGTGGACGTCCACCGTGCTGTTCGAGGCCTTGTAGATCTGCGAGATGTTCAGCGTGGCCGAGTCGATGACCGAGTCGGCAGGGATGAAGCCGAGATCGAACTGGAGGACGGACCGCTTGTCCTCGCCGCTGGAGAGGCCGGTGTAGAGAACGTAGTAGCTGCCGGTGTTGTAGGTCGGCGCAAGTTCGGCGATGTAGGCATCCTGGACCGTGCCGAAGAGCCCGCGCTGCACGTCCACGCACGTGGAAAGTGCCTGCTCGGCCTGGGCCAGCGGGCCATGGGAGAGGACGACGCCATCCTCACCATTGAAATTCTCGGTCGACAGATCACCGGCGGCACACGCCGGAATGGTGAGGGTGGAGAGCAGCGCGCAGATGATCTTGGTCGTCCTGTTCATAATGGTCCGTCCTCTCAAAAAGTAAATTGAAGCCCCAGCCTCTCCGCTTCGGGCAGCCAGGGCATCCGGCAACCCATCATTGGGGGCATGCATCCCATTCGCGCTGGAGCGTATGCGATGGGTAATGGTGCGAGGGGAACATCGCTTGTGGTCTCTCCTCTGTCAACGAGAAAGCTCGGGAGTTTCGTGAATGGTAATGGGCAATAGGCCCTGCGACGATTGTCCGCATCGATTCTCGATCTCGATTGCTCGGCTCCCTTCGATCGGGGTACGCTGAACGGTTTTGCCGCCGTCCGTTCGGCGGGCTACGCGCCAGCGTGGGTGGCTGTGCCCTGGTCGTCGGGAGGGCGGAGTCATTCCGGCCCTCACGGGGCGGCGGGGTTCTGTTCGGCATTGCGGTGATCCGTGGGGGTCGGGGCAGTCCGTCTCGCGTCGTCGGTCTGGCGAAGCGAGCGCTGCCGTGACGATGAGGCTCGGCTTTGCCAAAGCGATGCCAATGGTCGAGCCGCCCGAGGGCACGTGACGGTGACGACGAAACGCCGGGTCTGTCCGGCGTTTCCGGCGCGGTTTCACGCCGTTTTTTTCGAGCATTCGACGGGGGGTCATCACGGGATGGCGGGGACACCCCAGAAATGGGTCGTCCAGACGTGACGCGACGTCGAAGCGATAACGATTGCGTATGGGTTGAATGGGCGGTTACCCTGGTCGATTGGCCTCGCGTCGGTCGGCGCGTCGAGGCGCGCCCTGGGCGAGCGAGGGCGGCGTCGTGCCCTGCGGTCCAGGTGGGCGCCGAGGCGCGGGGGCTCACGTGACGCGGTGAGCCGGAGCGGGGTCCCCGGGGGCGAGCGACGTCGTGATGCGGGTGAGGTGAGCGGGGTCAGGGAGGGCGCGCTGCGATGGGTGGGGTGGGGTGGTAGGCTTCCTCGAATGGATGAGGTGCGGATCAGCGGCCTTCACATCTATCCGTTGAAATCGGGGAGGGGCCTTGCAGTGGCGGAGGCGGAGGTCGGGGATCGCGGCTTCGTCGACGATCGGCGCTTCATGGTGGTGGACGAGCGCGGGCGGCTGATGTCTCAGCGAGAGCAGCCCCGCATGGCGCTGATCGAGGTGACGATCCGGGGAGAGGGGCTGGTTCTTTCGGCACCAGGGGTCGGGGGGGTGGAGGTGTCGCTCCGACCGCGCGAGGGGGTGCCGCGTCGGGTGCAGGTCTGGGCGGACGACTGCGATGCGATCGCGGTGAGCCCCGAGGCCGACGCATGGCTACAGCGTCATCTGGGGGTCTCCTGTGCGCTGGTCTACATGCCGGATGCGTCGTTCCGCGCCGTGGATCCGGACCACTCGGCACCGGGAGACCAGGTGAGCTTCGCGGATGGGTTTCCGTTTCTCCTCGCGTCACGGGCGTCGCTGGAGGATCTGAACGCGCGGCTGGCGCAGGGAGGCGCGACGCCGGTGTCGATGGACCGCTTCCGGCCCAACCTGGTGGTGGAGGGATGCGCGCCGTATGCCGAGGATCGCTGGCGCGAGCTGGAGATCGGCGGGGTGCTGTTCGAGGTGACGAAGCCGTGTGCGCGGTGTGTGATGGTGACGGTGGATCCGGCGCGCGGGGTGACCGGCAGAGAGCCGCTGGCCACGCTCGCCACGTACCGCAAGCACGATGGCGAGGTGATGTTCGGGCAGAACCTCGTGCACCGTCGGCGCGGGGTGATCCGGGTCGGCGATCGCGTGCGTCTGCTCGACGCTCGGGACACCGGGCGCGCCTAGCGGGTGGCCTTGCTGCGGGTCGGGCGGGCCGAGGCGGGTTTCTTCGAGGTGGGCTTCTTCGCCGTGGTGGTCTTTCGGGTGGCGGCCTTGGTGGAAGGGCCTTTCCCGTGAGTCGACTTGCGGGCGGCGGTCTTCCTGGGAGGTGACTTCTTGGAGGCTGACTTCTTGGAGGCTGACTTCTTGGAGGCTGACTTCTTGGGGGCTGACTTCTTGGGGGCTGACTTCTTGGGGGCTGACTTCTTGGAGGTCGGCGCCTTGGAGGCCGACTTCTTGGAGGTCGGCGTCTTGGAGGCCGGCTTCTTGGAGGCCGGCTTCTTGGAGGCCGACTTCTTGGAGGCCGGCTTCGTCGTGGTCTTCTTTGTCGGCGCGGCGGCTGCGGGGGCAGCGGAGGAAGGGCGATGGGCGGCGCGCGGGCCGAATGCGTCGTGCTGCGCTTCCGGCGTGAGTTCCTGCGCCTCGGGCAGGTCGGTGGCGTTGCGCAAGACGGATGTGTCTTCGTGCAGCATCGCCTGGATCTCCGCAGCGAAGAGCGCGGCGCGCTGGCCCACGTCGGAGGCGTCCTTGTCGGAGAGCGGTGTGATCGCGACCAGGAGGCGCTGGTCGTCTTCGAGGCTCCATGTGGCGCTGCAGCCGCCCTGGCGGAGGATGCGGGCGGCGGCGGCGTCGATTCTCGGTCGAAGTGCGGCGAGCCGCGCAGCGGGGAGGGCTGGGGAGAGCTGGATTTCACGCTTCAGCGTGGGCAGGGAGACCACATCGGCGCTCACCAGGTCGGCCAGCTCGTCGGCGACCGCTTGTTCGAGGTCGAGTCGTGACTCGGGATCGGCGACGGTGATCGAGAAGGTGGACTCGGAGAGCGAGAACGTTGCTTCGTGGGCGTCGGGCTCGTAGGCGTTCAGCTTGCAGCCGACGCTCTGGGCGGCGCGCTCGAGCGCTGCGCGCAGTGCAGGGAGAGGGGCGCGCGTGGCGACCATGGCGGCGAGATAGCCGAGGTTGTCGAGCCGTAGGCGCGCTGGTCCCTCGTCACGTCGATCGGGCTCGTGGCCGGCGCCGGTGCCGTGGAGGGCTTCGCGGAGCGAGCGCAGGATCTCGCTTTCGAGCAGGGGCTCTTCCGCGAACGTGTCTTCCACGTGCTCGGACGAAAAGATCGTGCGCGCGAGCGAGGCCAGGAGGGCGCTGACGTGCTCGTCCACGGCGGTGTCGTCGACCCAGGTGGTGGCCTCGATCTCTGCGCCCTGGAATGGGTCGAGCTTGGCGGTCAAGGCGTCGAGGTCGTCGACCAGGCGGTCCTCGAGCTCGCGCGCCAGCGCGGCCGTGCCGCCGCGGACGACGGCGATGTGACCTCGCGCCCGCAAGGCTTCGACGATGTTCGTGGAGAGCCGGTGACGGAGGCTGCGCTCGTTCACGATGAAGAGCTTAGACGCTTTTTTCGGCTCGGCGGAACCTGTGGAAAGCGGTGCAGGGAGCGCACGCTCGCACCCGGATGCATCGCGCCCTGGTCGGGTCGGCGGACGCGATGAAGGACTCCTGGGTTGACACCCCAGGCGCGGCCCGGGATACTCCGACCCCGGCCGTGCCCATGAGCAGGACAAACCCTTCCAGCGGGTCTCAGCGGCAGGGGGGGCTCAACGCCACCCTGAAGTTCGAGGCTCCGGACATCCTGGTGACGGCCTTGATCGGCGATCTCGACGCCGCCGACACGGCTCGAATCGCCGCCGAAGCGCGCCGTATCGCCGCGGCTCGATCCTGGGCGCTCTTGCTGTGCGACATCAGCCGTATCGGGACGCTCACCTCCGAGGCGAGGCGTACCGCGGTCGATGGTTTCCGCGCCGTGCCCATCCGTGGCATCGCCTTCTACGGAGGCAGCCGGAACAGCCGCTCTCAGTCCACGCTGATGGCGAACGCGATGAGCTTGCTGAGCAGCCGCCGTGACGAGAGCCCGATCCGGTTCTTCATGACCGAAGCCGAGGCCCGGACCTGGCTGGGGCAGCGCCGCGACGAGCTGAAGCGCGTTCAGCGCCGTTGAGCTGAAGCGCGTTCAGCGCCGTTGAGCTGAAGCGCGTCCGGCGCCGTTGAGCTGAAGCGCGTTCAGCGCCGCGCTGGGACGATTCGAAACGCGTTCGGCGTTGCGTCGACGCGCTGAAGTGCCCGACATCGAGGCCTCCCGCCGCGCACGCTGCGGTGCAGAACGGGTGCGCCACCCTCGCGCGGAGCCGAGCAACGCACGCGCACTGCACCTCCTGATCGGGTCGTGAGCGGCTCCGCAGCAGGCCAGGGACCTGTCATAAGTCCGTCAGCACGCCGTACGACTTCGCGGATTACGCGCTGGATCTCGCAGCAACGCGCCGCGGCGGCGCGACGTGTCATGGAAACACTCCTTGGCCTGCGCTGGCTGCCTCGGTTAGGTGATGGTCTCCCCATGAAAGCCCGGCTCATCTCGCTGTGGAACTGGACCGAGATCATCGTCCTCGTGGTGCTCTCGACGGTGCTGGTCTTCCTGGTGTACGTGCTCACCGTGCCGTTCGATCGCGAGCGGCGGATCGTGGGCCGGTTCTTCCGGATCTGCGGGACGACGCTGGTCCACTTCAACCCGATGTGGAGCGTGCGGATCCACGGCTACCGCAGGCCGCCGAAGAGCGGGCCCTACATCGTGGTCGCCAACCACCAGTCGATCGCCGACATCCCGGCATTGAGCTTCTTGCCCTGGGAGATGAAGTGGCTCTCCAAGGAGGCGAACTTCAAGGTGCCGGGGCTCGGGTGGATGATGCGCATGGCAGGCGACATCCCGCTGCGGCGTGGTGAGCGCGAGAGCGCGCAGTCGGCGATGGCGCAGTGCCGCTCGTACCTCGAGCGAGGCATGTCCGTGATGATCTTCCCGGAGGGGACGCGGAGCAGCGACGGCGAGCTGAAGCCGTTCAAGGACGGGGCGTTCCGGCTGGCGCTGGAGACGGGCTTTCCCATCCTGCCCATCGCCGTCGCCGGGTCCCGCCACGCGATTCCGAAGAGCAGCTGGATCTTCAGCACCAAGTGCCAGGTGCGGATCGAGGTCCTGCCGCCGGTCGACGTGAAGGGCATGTCGATGGCCGATCTCCCGGAGCTGCGCGACAACATCCGCCGCGACATCGACATGGCGTTCGGGCGGATGGGCAAGTCGACGCCGCTCTTGCAAAGCTCACCCGAGGGCGTGCCCGCCGAAGCCTGAGCCGCGCGTCGGTGTCTGCGCCGCACGTGTTTTCCCGTGGGAAGTGCGGGATCCATGGGTGGTCCATCCCTCCATCACGTCGAGCCCGAGGTGCGTCTCCGTCGCCGTAGCGGGCGTTTTTTTGTGACCAGGAGGCGTCGCTGACCGCCCCAGCGGTCTCTGTTGCATGGCGTGGTGCCTGCTTCCGGCTCGCCTGGTTGCCGCTGGTGACCGCGTCTGCCGCCCTGGAGGCCCGCTCATGGTTGCGAGTTCGATCCGTGCCGTCGTCGTCCGCGTTGCAAGCGTCGCCGTGTTCGGGGCCTTCGCCTCGATGGTCGCCTGCGTCGCGTCGGACGAGTTCCCCGACTCCGAGGCGCTGCGTGGCGCCGACGAGCCGGTCGAGAGCAGCAGCCACGCCGTCAGCGGCACCTTGGTCGTGGGGTCGACGCTCCGGTCGACGACGAACGTGAACCTGCGCTCGGGGGCCACGACCAGCGCGTCGGTGCTGCGCGTGGTGCCCACGGGGGCGACGGTGACGGTCGTGCAGGGCGCGCCCTCGAACGGGTTCTACCAGGTGAACCACGACGGTCTCGTGGGCTGGACCTCCGGGGCCTACTACGATCTCGTCACGGTCCCCTCGAGCCCGGTGATCGAGGCCGGCATGAGCAAGGCGCAGTCGGCGATGGGCTTCGGGTACTGGTGGGGACACGGCAGGTTCCTCCCCGAGGGGCCGAACGCGTCGAACAAGGGGCAATGCTCCGGCTCGTGCCCGAGCTGCACGTACGTCGGCAGCTACGGAGGAGATTGCTCCGGCTTCGTGGCGAAGGTGTGGACGGTGCCCAGCTCGAACACGAACCTCGCCACCGATTCGCACCCGTACAGCACGGCGGATTTCCACGGGAGCAACAGCCAGTGGGGCGACATCACGCGCGGCGCGGTGAAGCGGGGCGACGCGATGGTCTACCGGAGCGGCGGCGCTGGCCACATCTTCATCTACAGCTCCGGCGATGCCTGGGGCACCATGTACACGTACGAGTGCAAGGGCTGCGCGGCCGGCTGCGTGTACGGGTCCCGTACCGCGGACTCGTCGTACAAGGCGATCCGGCGCACGGGTTGGTGACTGCTCACGGACAGTCGTACCGCTGGTAGCTCGTGCCGGCCTCGGTCCGGAGGGCGTGGAGCACGCCGCCCTCGTCGAGCACGGCGAGGTCGCGGAACGTCTCTTCGGGCAAGGTGTTGACGGGCATCACCGCGCCGCCGAGGGTCTGTCCATTCGCGGGGTCGAGGCAGGTGAGGAGCAGCGTCTCGTCCCCGCTTCCGGAAGGGCGGGTTTGCACCGCGAAGTAGATGACGCCGGCGCGATCGCTGTCGAGGAGCCGGATGGAGCCGAGCACGGCGTCGAAGCGCAGCTCGCGTGTGAAGCGATTTGCCATGCGGGCGCGATCGATGGCAGCGACGTACGCCCTGCCCGCGTCGGCCTGGATGATGCCGGCATTGAGGTACAGGGCGCCGTCACGGCTCGGGCGCCCGGGGATCTCGGTCCGGGGGCTCGCGGGCGTTCCCCGGGTGTCGCCGAGCTTCACGAGGGGGCCGTGTTCGCGCTCGGCGTACACGTCGTCGCCATCGACGAAGACGCCGGTGACGTGGCCCGCCTCGTCGATGCCCTCACCGAGGAGGGGCAGCGCGCCGCGCGGCTTGCCCGCCTCGTCGAAGAGGACCACGGCCTTCTCGTGAATGCGCTCGAGCACGGCGACCGAGCCGTCGGGGGCCACGGTGACGTCCTGGGCCGTGCGGAGGTCGATCGGGAGAGATGTCTCGGGCTTGCCGTCGACGCCGTAGCGCACGAGGCGGTGGTTGATCTGGTCGAGGACGAGGAGCCGCCCCTTGCCGTCGGCAGCGAGGCTCATGGGCGCCTCGGGGTTGCCCTCGTCGGGTCGCTCACGTCCGAGCTGACCGAGGGCTGCGCCCCAGGAGGCGGTGACGACGAGCTCGGGGCCTGCGGAGGAGGGGGGGCTCGTCGCGCGGCTGCTGCCCTGGACCGCATGGGGCGCCGAGCGCGCGGGCGAGCCGCCTCCCGAGGGCGCCGGGCGGGGGTCGCCGGAGGAGGAGGCGCCAGGCTGCGGCGGCGCCGAGGCGGTCTGCCATGGTTTGCCGAGCAGCACCGCGATTCCCAGGGCGAGCGCGGCCACCCCTCCCACCCCCCAGCGTCGGTCCATGGTGTCGGTGTACCCGAAGCCTCTGCGTGGCTCAATCGAGCGGGAGGCGCTCGAGCGGGAAGGCCGTGGCGCGTCGGAGCCTTCAGATCATGGGGAGTGATGCGGGGCGCATGCCCAGAGGGAAGGCGACCTCGAGGTGCCGGATGTCGTCGTCCGAGAGCATCACCGCGGCCGCGCGCGCGTTGTCCTCGACGTGCGCTGGCTGGCTGGCTTTGGGGATGGTGAATACATCGGGGTGGCGGCCGAGGAACGCCAGTGCGACCTGGCGTGGGGTGGCGCCGTGGGCCGCAGCGATGGTGCCGAGCTGCTTGCCGGCGCGGCTGTCGGGGCTCGGGAACCCGCCGGAGCCGAAGGGGCTGTAGGCGACGACCGGGATCTGGTGGGCGCTGCACCAGGGGAGCAGGGCGTGCTCGATGGCCCGCTCCTCGAGGTGATAAAGCACCTGATTGCACGCGATGCGCTCTTCCCCGGCAATGCGCAGCGCGCGCTCGAGGTCGTCGACGTCGAAGTTGCTGAGGCCCCAGTAGCGGATCTTGCCGTCCTGAACGAGGCGCTCGAAGGCGTCGAGGGTCTCCTCGAGCGGGATCGCCCCCGGCCAGTGGAGCAGGTAGAGGTCGAGCCGATCGGTGCCGAGTCGCTTGAGACTCTGCTCGCAGGCCCGGAGGGTGCCCTGGAGCGACGCGTTGTGCGGGAGCACCTTGGAGGCGAGGAAGACTTCGTCACGCCTGCCGGCAATGGCCTCTCCGACCAGGCGCTCGGCGGCACCGGAGCCGTACATTTCCGCGGTGTCGATGTGGGTCATGCCGAGGTCGAGCCCGCGCTGGATGGAGCGGATGGTCGCGGCGCGATCGTCTTTTTCCATCTGCCAGGTGCCCTGGCCGATGATCGCGACGGGCCTTCCAGTCCAGCCAAAGGGGAGAGTTCGCATTCGTGCGATGTAGGGCCGGGCCTTCCCGATGAGAAGTGGGAGCGGCCGCACCGGGCAGGAGTGTTGCACTGCAGTGTGGGTGGCTGCGGCACCGTCCCGTGGGATCACGGTGAGGGAGCGCAGGCGCTGCGGGGCGTCGATGCCACCAGGGGCGAAGGCGCTGTCGCAATGGCGTTCGTTGCTTCGACGAGGATCCTGCGAGGGAGGAACGGTGGATCGGAATGCGTGCGGACGGCGGCCCGAGGCGAGGCAGAGCGGGGGGGCAACGGTGGGCATCGGGCCGGGATGGCGCCTCCAGAGGGCGGTCGGCGCGGCCCGGGCGCCGGGCGCTGGGGTCGGTCCTCGGGGGCACATCATTACCTTGTCGGATACTTTTCGCAGCCCCGCCGCGACGTTGGGGCGTTCGATCCTGGCTGCTCGGCGCGGCCCGTTTCAAAACGCCGTGTCGATCGAGGGCGAGCGGGGGCGAGGCGCGGTCGATCGCGAGCTGGTTCGGCGCCGAGGCGGGTCGAGGCACCGTGGCGAGATTCACAAGCGATGACGCGGCGTGGTGCGACATGGTCGCAACCTCGAATATCTCTGCTATCGATCGTCGCAGCATCCTCGAAAGGTCCCTCGGAACGGGCTATCGTGGGCGCGCTGCACAGGGATCGACCCAGGCGGATACCTCGCGGCATCACGTCATCCAGGGAGAAGTCAGCCCTCTGGGTGCGTGAGCGAGCGAGTGAAGCGCGAGCGGTGCATGGGAAGAGTCAGGTGCGTGTAGTAGGTACGCTCGCGGCCGTGAGGGGTATCGGATGGTCGACAAGGCGGTGGGGATGAAGACAGGAACGAAGGCAACCGCGAAGGACGCAGGCATGAGGTCAACCGCGAAGGATGCAGGCACGGAGACGCCTGTGAGCACGACGAACAAAAAGACCAGAGCGACGGGCGCGGGCGGCAGGAGCCAGGCAGCCGTCAAGACCGAGACGAAACCGCCCGCCAGCACGAATCCTGTGTCGAAGAAGGCCGCCAGCCCCGAGGCAGGGGGGCCTCGAGGCGGGAAGGCGAGCAGGTCACCCGCAGCCAAGGCGTCGGGGGCCGAGGCAAAGACCCGCGGCGGTTCCGCGAGCAAGGCCGCAGGCCACGGAGCCGCTCCTCACGCACCGGCTGCGGAGAGTGCGGCTGGGCGCAAACGAGCCGCACCCTCGCGAGCGGTGGCGCCATCCGAGAAGGGGGGCCGTGCAGCAAAAGGTAAGGCAGCGTCGGGCCAGGGGTCTGGCGTGAGCGGCAAAGCAGTGGTGAATGGCAAGGTGATCGTGAACAGCAAAGAAGCACCGGGGGGCGAGGCTGCTGGGAGCAATGCGGGGGCGTCGAGCCGTAAGGCGGCCGCCGCTGCCAGATCCGCTCCGAGCAAGTCGGCGGCGTCGAACGATAAAGCCGCGTCGAGCCGCAAGGCCGCGTCGGCCAGCAAAGCGTCGGGCAAGGCGGCGCCCGCAGGCAAGGCGGCAGATAAAGTCGCGCCGGCAGGGAAGGCGGCGCCGGGAGGTAGCGCTGCGGTAGGTAAAGCGGCGCCGGCAGGTAAAGCAGCGGCAGGTAAAGCAGCACCTGTGAGCGGGGCGGCTGCGACAGACAAAGCCGCGTCAGCAGGTAAAGCGGCGCCGGCAGGCAAAGCCGCGTCAGCAGGTAAGGCGACTCCGGCAAGCAAAGCCACGCCGGCAGGCAAGGCGACTCCGGCAAGCAAAGCCACGCCGGCAGGCAAGGCGGCTCCGGCAAGCAAAGCCACGCCGGCAGGCAAGGCGGCTCCGGCAAGCAAAGCCACGCCGGCAGGCAAGGCGGCTCCGGCAGGCAAGGCCGCTGCGGCAGGTAAAGTGGCGGTAAAGGTGGCGTCGGCGGGCAAGGCGACTCCGGTAGGCAAGGCATCGCCCGCAAGCAAGGCGGTACCTGCAACGAAGGCCGCGCCGGCAAGTAAAGCAACGCCGGCAGGTAAAGCAACGCCGGCAGGTAAAGCAACGCCGGCAGGTAAAGCAGCGGCAGCAGGTAAAGCAGCGGCGGCAGGTAAAGCAACGCCGGCAGGTAAAGCAGCGGCGGCAGGTAAAGCAGCGCCGGCAGGTAAGGGCGCTTCGGCTGGCAAGGCGGTGCCCGCGACGAAAGTAGCGCCGGCAAGGAAAGCAACACCGGCAAGCAAGGCAGCTTCGGCGGACAAGACAGCTCCGGCAAGCAAAGCCGCGCCGGTGAAGGCCGCGGCGGCAGGCAAGGCCGCTTCGGCTGGCAAGGCGAGGGCGGAAGGCAAGACCGAGGGGGCAGGCAAAGCAACGCCGAATGCCCAGACGCCTCCGAGCAGCAAAGCCGCACCGGCAGGCAAAGCCGCACCGGCAGGTAAAGCCGCACCGGCAGGCAAAGCCGCACCGGCAGGCAAAGCCGCACCGGCAGGTAAAGCCGCACCGGCAGGTAAAGCTGCGGGGGCAGGCAAAACAACACAGAATGCCCGGACGCCTTCGAGCAGCAAGGCCGCATCGGCGAGCAAGGCTGCGCCGACGGGTAAGACGGCACCGAAGGGCAAAACGGGCGCGACTGGCCCGAACGACGCGGTCGCTCCGAAGGGCAAGGGGACTCCGGCCGAGAAAGCAGGGGCAGGCCGCAAAGGGGCCGCTGCTGCGAAGGAGACCGTACGAGCCCGACCGAACGTGAGCGCTCCTGGCCCGGTGAGCGGCAAGGCGGCGCCGAGCCGTCGAGGATCGAAGGCCAACGTCCAGGCCCAGGGCGAAAGCGTGGCGCCGGCGGTCACCGAGACCTCGAGCGGCCGCAAAGCCGGGAGTCGCAAGGAAACGCCGAGCCAGCGGGGAGCGGCGACCAGCCGTCGCGCGGCGAGCAGCCGGGTCGCGGCGAGCAGCCCGGTGGCGACCAGCCCCGTGGCGAGCCGGGCGACGCGCAGTCGGGCGGGGGCCAAGCCGTCCGTCGAGCGGGCGCCGGAGAAGGCTCCGACGACCCCGGTTCGAGCGACACCGGTCCGCGCGCCGGCCGCCAGGAAGGCTGCTCCGGCAAAGGCGCCCGCCCAGAAGGTGGCACCCAGCGCCCGGGGAGGTCGGCAGGACTTCGAAGGGCCGCTCGCGTGGCGCTCGAACCGGCCCGCGCGGCCGGTGGCGGAGACGCTGACGGCGCTCGAAAACGCCAGGTCCATCGAGGAGGCGATCGCGGTCGCGCAGCTCGCGTTGCCGAAGGCCGACTTGCCGCGGGCCTCGGCGTGGCGGCAGCAGGTCCTGGATCGGGCTCGGGAGCGCTTCTATGTGGTGGAGGCGCACCTGAAGGAGAGCTTCGGGCTCTCACTCCCTCGTCACGTGGCGGTCGCGGCGGCGTTCTTCCAGGCATGCGACGAGCACGAGCAGAAGGGCCTCGTGCGGCTCGGGCGCCGGCCGGGGCTCGTGCTGCGATGGTTCGAGGAAGGGGGGCTGGCGCGACCCATCCGGTCCGGGCTCGACGAGCGGTTGCAGGATCGTTATCGGCGCGATCCGGCCGAGTTCGTGACCTTGATGATCGGGAACATCGACGGACTCCATTACGGGCTCTGGTTCGACGAGCCCTCTTCTCTGCCCACGACCATCGCCAGGACGTACGCGTTCGGGTCGGGCGAGGTGATCGGGGGGGAGTTCCAGACGCTGCTGCCCGCGCTTCGCCTCGATGTGCAGGAGGGGCTGCGGGCGGGGTGGGAGATCGGTCCTGCCGAGTTCCTCGATCGCGCGCGGAAATACCTGCCGCTGACGGAGGCCATCGACTGGTTCCTGCCGCACGAGGAGGCCGCGGTCGCGGAAGACAAGCTGCCGTCGTTCGTGAAGCGGCCAGACATCAACGGGGGCCTGGGGCCACTGTTGCCGCGCACGGCAGGGGACGGGGCGACGCACCCGAAGGAGTGTGAGTCGCGCTGGGCGGCGCTGCAGGCAGGCAAGACGGAGGCGTACATCAGCGAGGCGCGGCGGGGGCTGGTCTCCGGGAAGTCGGCATTCGCGCTGGTGCTGGGGAGGGAGCTCTTGTTCCTCGGCGACGACGCGACCCGCTCGGCGACGCTGCAGCTCCTGACCGACGCCTACGAGCGGATGGGGCGGAAGGCGCTCGCGGCCATCACGCGCGTGGTGCATGCGCACCGCGACGCGGAGGTGCTCGACGTCTACGAGTGAGGGGACGTCGGGCGCTTCGAGCGGCGCGCTGGCCACGGGACCTCGCAGGGACCGTGGCCAGAGCGAGGGGGCCCGAGGTCACGCCGCCTGACGGAGCCGCCGAGGAGGCGTCGGGTCGCGGGTTTCGTCCGTGCTCGGGAGCCACTCTTCCGGGCGGTCGGCTGGATACACACGCAAAGTGCCCGTGGGGGCGCCGAGGCAATCCTCGGGTCGTTCGAGGCCGAGCGCGCGCTGCGCTGCCACGAGGCCAGCCCGGATCGCACCTGCGAGGCCATGACTGAAGGCGCCCGTGCGGTACGTGGAGAGGCGTTCGACAGGCGGGGGTCCCGGGAAGGGGACGCCTTCGAGGAGGGCTTCGGTGGCGCTCTGGAGCGCCGAGCGGACGGTGACGCGCGCGTCTGGAAGGGAGAGAGGGGCGCCGATCTCCACCTGCGGCAGGCGGGCCGCTCGGTGAACGCCAGGGAGGAGCCGCTCGGCCGTGGCGAGCATGCGCGCGCCGAGGTCGTGGCCCCAGCGGGTCACGAGCGTCGCCGGGAGGCGGGTGACCAGCTCCACGGCGTGGAGCCCGTCACGTCGGTGGGCTGGATCCTTCAGGGTCGTGACCGAGACGAAAAGGTGCTGGATGTCGGCGCGATCGAGGTCGTGCGTCGTCCCGCCGGAGAGGGCAGCGTCCCGGTCGCGGTACCACCAGACATTGCCGGAATCGAAGCCCATCGAGCGCAGGTCGAGATCGACCGTGCACGTGACGCGCACCGGGCGCAGGGCATGCCGACGGGGCGCGGGGTCTCGAGCGGGGGCGGCGGGTGGGGTGCGACCGAGCTGGCGCACCAGCGCGGCGTCACAGACCACGCGTCGCGCATGAATGCGCTCTCCGAGGTTGGTCTCGACACCCACCGCGCGGTTCCTGTCGAGGAGGAGGCGCGTGACGCGGGTCTGCGCGCGCACCTCTCCGCCACGCCGGCGGATGATGCGGATGAGGGCCTGCGCGATGCGGGCAGCGCCGCCACGTGGGTAATACCTGCCCTGCGCGTGGTGGGCCGCCATCGCGGCGTGGAGCGCGAGCGGCGCGCCCGCAGGGGCCCGCGCGCTGAGGGCGGCGCGGAGCAAGGGATCGCGGACGCAGCGCTCGAGGAGCGCGCCGAGGGGGAGGAGGCCCCAGCGGAGCAGGGTCGGGGCCATCCACGGCGCCTTGAGCAGCTCGGGCCCGCGCAGCGAGGCGCAGCGTTCACGCTCCTCGTGGATGCGGCCGAGAAGTTCGAAGTAGCGGGTGAGGCCGGCGCGCTCGCCCGGGAAGCGTGCGGCGAGGCGCTCCTGCCAGCGGGTGAGCCCCCTGGGGTGGTCGAAGCGCTCCTCGCCGATGAGGAGGCGATCGAAGCCGTCGGGGTTGAGCTCACAGAAGCTCAGCTCGGGGCCGACCCCGAGGCCCTCGAAGATGCGCCGGAGGCCTCCGCCCTCGTGCAGATCGCCGACGATGTGGGCTGCCGGGTCTGCGCTTCGGTCGTTCATGGTGAAGGCTCTCGCCGTGCACCAGGGGACATCGCGCTCTTCGAGGACGAGGACGCGATGGCCGGCGCGTGCGAGGGCGGCGCCCGCGGTCAGTCCCTCCGGTCCAGAGCCGATGACGACAGAATCCCAGCTCATGTCACTCTCCTCACGCCTCTCCGAGACAGGGTTCCCTGGACGACCTCCTGCTGCCTTGGTGTGACACGGAGGCGCACGAGCCGATCCGCAAGGCAACCTCGATGCCGGACACTGCGGGCGAACCGTGCCCGCCCGGTCCTGCTCTGCTGGCGCCGTCGCTTTCTTGGCCGGCGTGCAGGGTCCGCGTTACGCGGCGCAGATGCCTGCTGGTCGTGGTCGCGGCCTCCGAGCGTTTGCTCGCCGGCGCTCAGCCTCGAGTGCCGTGATGATCGTCGCCTTCGTGGGCTGCGCAGGGGCTTCTCCAGATCGCTCCGCTGGCGCGGGCCCGGTCTCTCCGGGGCCAGGCGCCACCGGCATGGAGGCCGCGCGGGAGGCCCAGGTGCTCCCGCAAGGGTCGACCCCCGTGGCGCCGGCGAACTCCGATGGGACGAGCGCTGCCGAGGTGGCGCTGCAGGTCTCGCCAGAAGCCCCACTTTCGGAGAAGGCGGTCGCGGACGATGGACGACCGCGCTTGGCCGCGATCGATCACTTCGCTTACATCTACCGGAAGCCAGCGCGGGAGGGCCTGGCGCTCGGCTACATCCGCCTGGGGACGAGCGTCCCGCTGCTGTCCGATCAGCCCGTGCAAGGGGCAGGCTGTCCGCGCGGGTTCTACCGTGTGGCGCCGAGGGGGTATGCGTGCCTGGATTACAGGACCACCCTGGACCTTCAGGATCCGACGTATGTGGCGCTGAGCCGGAGGGCCCCGGATCCCGACGCGGTGTGGCCCTACCAGTATGCTTTCTCGAATGGCGCGCCGATGTACAGCAGGCTCCCCACCTTGGAGGAGCAGGAGAAGGCAGAGCAGCGCTTCGGTCCTCCCGGGTCGTTCGTCCAGCTCGCAGAGTGGTCGCGGGGGCACGAGGAGCTGCTCACCACCGCGCCCATCGCGGCGTCCCACCCGGCGCCCGAGGACGTGTTCGATGGGCACCGGCGCAAGGTGGGCAGCGGGCTCCGCAACCCGAAGACGCTGGTATGGCGGGTGATCCCGAACGGCTCGATGCTGGCCTACGCGGAAGCCTTCGAGGCGCTGGGGCGGGTGTGGCTGCTGACGCCGGATCTGATGGTCGTGCCAGCGGACCGGGTGCGGGCCGTGAAGCGCTCGCAGTTCAAGGGGGTGACGCTGGGGCAGGGACTGGAGCTGCCGCTTGCCTGGAACCGCACCCACGACCCGAAGCCGAAGTACCGGAGGTCCGAGGAGGGCGTGGTGCGCGAGGCGGGGGGGGTCTCGGCAAAGTCGCCGGTGGCGATCCTCGAGCCGCGGGTGACGATCGGGAAGCGCGCGTTCTTCGAGCTGCGCGACGAGCCCGGGGTGCTGGTGGACGAGGCCGACGTGACGGTGAGCCGCACGCGCCCGGAGCTGCCCCGCGGGGTGAGCCCAGGGAGCAAGTGGATCGAGGTGAAGATCCTGCCCGGCACGCTCACGGCCTACGAGGGAAACCGGCCGGTGTACGCGACGCTGTTCTCGCCTGGCAAAGGGGGCGTGCCCGTCCCGGGGCACGACCACACGCGCTACGCGACGACGGCGACCGGCTTCTTCCCCGTGGAGTGGAAGGAGCGGGCGGCGACCATGTCGAACGAGAAGTACGGGGAGCCGAAGGTCCTCTGGTTCACCGACGTGCCGGCCATCCAGTACCTCAAGGCGCCGCTCGCTTTGCATGTGGCCTACTGGCACGAGGACTTCGGCAACCCGAAGAGCGCCGAGTGCGTGAACGTCTCGGCCCTCGATGGTCACTGGCTGTTCGGATGGACGGACCCGGCCTTGCCGGAGGGCTGGGGTGCCATGCGGCCCGGCGGCGGAAACGGTCCATCGACACCCGTGATCGTCAGCGCGATGTGAGCCGTCGTCGTGGCTGAGGGGGCGAGGCTCCGCGAGGCGCTGTGTGCGCGCTTCGCGCTCGACCCGCGCGCGCTGAGGGCGCTGCGGGTGGGGCTCGGGGGGCTCGTGCTCGCCGATCTGATGAGCCGGGCCGCGGATCTGGCGAGCTTTTACACCGATCAGGGGTTGCTCCCGCGCGCGGCGCTGATCGAGCCGGACGCCACGCTGCCGCCGATGTCGCTCCACCTCGTCGCAGGCTCGGTGGGCGTCGTCGTGGTGCTGTTCGTCCTCGCCGCCCTGGCCGCCCTGGCGCTCGCGTGGGGCGTGTTTCCGCGGGTGTCGGCGCTCCTCTCGTGGATCTTCGCGGTCTCGATCCAGCACCGGAACCCGGCGCTGCTCTCGGGAGGAGACCAGCTGCTGGCGCTGCTGCTGCTCTGGTGCGCGTTCGCGCCACTTGATGGACGAGGTGCATCGCAGGTCCATGTGCGCGGTGTGCGCGCCCCGCTCCTCGTGTCGGTTGGGACCGCAGCGATCGTGGCCCAGGTGTGCGCGGTGCACCTGTTCGCGGGGCTCATCAAGCTGCGGGAGAGCCCGGCGTGGCGGGGCGGTCACGCCGTCGGGCTCGCGCTCCAGGATGTCTCGGTGTCGCCCTGGGTGGCGTCCTGGCTGGGCCACGAGTTGCTCCTTGCGGGGGTGACCTGGGGGGTGCTGGCGCTGGAGATCGGGGCTCCGCTGGCGCTTCTGGCGTTGCCGGCCGGGGCAGCGAGGGCACGCACCGGCGTCGTCCTCGCCCTGCTCGCCCTGCACGTGGGCATCGCGCTGTGTCTCCAGGTCGGCATCTTTCCTTTCGTCTCGATCGTGGCGCTGCTCGCGCTCGTTCCGTCGTGGGGCTGGGATCGGCTGCGAGTGTCGCTGCCGTCACCGGGCGTCGAGGTGTCTCCGCCGGTGCGATGGCGAGAGGGGCTCGGCGCTGCGCTCGCGGCGCTGTCGCTCGGGTCCAACGTGAGCAGCGTGTGGCCAGCGGCGCGGCCTCCGGCGTCCGTCGCCACGCCGCTGGCATGGGCTGTGCTGGCGCAGGAGTGGTCGATGTACGTGGACCTCCGGGAGCCGAGCGGCTGGTTCCGGGTGGACGGTCTCCACGCGAGCGGAGAGGTGACGCCGCTCCTTCTGGAAGGTGCTCCGCAGGGCGGCGGCGTGCGGCGCCATCGCAACCTGCGATGGCACGGCTACATGGGCGCGATGGCGCGCCGCGCCTCCTTGAGGCAGTGGATGGCGCGGCAGGCCTGTCGCGCGCAGCCGTTTCGCCGTGTCGAGATCCACTTCGAGTGCCATCACTTCTGTGATGAGCGCGCGGATGTACCGCCCCCGCCACCCCGGGAAGTGATCTGGTGTCGAGGGAATCCTTCCGTGGACTCGGAGGAGCGGGACCCGTGAACCTGGCATGGTCTTTCGACGGGCTCGTGGCAGCGCGCTGGTCCATAGATCGGGCAGCATGAGCACCAGGGTCGTGACGCCGGAGTTCGGAACGCTCGACGCCACCGACGTGGGCCTCTCGGGGCTCGCGCGGGGCGTGATTGGCTCGGAGATCCTGCGCATCGCGGCGGAGATCCGCGCGCTGAAGGCCCGTGGGGTGGAGGTGTGCAACCTGACGGTCGGTGATTTCGATCCAGCCCACTTCCCGATCCCCACCGAGCTTCTGGAGGGGACGAAGCGCGCGCTCGCCGACGGGCACACGAACTATCCCCCCTCGGATGGCGTGCTGCCGCTGCGCGAGGCGCTGGTTCGCCATTACGAGCAGGAGCTGGGGCTTCGTTATCCGCTCGATGCCGTGCTCGTGGCGGGTGGAGCGCGGCCGCTGCTCTACGCGACGTACAGGGCGCTGCTCGACCCGGGCGATGTGGCCGTCTATCCGGTGCCGTCCTGGAACAACAACCACTACGCCTACCTGGCCGGGGCAACGCCGCTGCCGCTCCCCGTGCAAGCGAGCACCAACTTCTTTCCGACGGCAGCGTCGCTCCAGCCTCATCTGGCGACGGCGAGGACGGTGCTCCTGAACTCGCCGCTCAATCCCACGGGTACGGTCATCGATCCAGGGGAGCTGGGCCGCATCGCGGCGCTGATCGTCGAGGAGAACCGGCGCCGAGCGCAGGTCGGGGCGCGCCCCGTCTTTCTGATCTTCGACCAGGTGTACTGGTCGCTCACGTTCGGTGATGCCGCGCATGCGACGCCGGTCTCGCTCGTGCCCGAGGTCGCTCCGTACACGATCTTGCTCGACGCGATCTCCAAGTCGCTGTGCGCGACGGGGATGCGGGTCGGCTGGGGGTTCATGCCGCCCGCGTTGCGGCGGCGCATGGCCGACATCCTCGGGCACGTCGGGGCGTGGGCACCCAAGGCGGAGCAGATGGCCACGGCGGCGCTCCTGGGTCGCCCTGACGCGGTTCGTGCGTTTCAGGTGCCGATGAAGGCGCGCGTGCGGGAGCGGCTCGATGCGCTGTTCGACGGGTTCATGGCGATGAAGCGAGACGGCGCGCCCGTCGATGCGATCGCGCCTCAAGGCGCCATCTATCTGTCCGTTCGGTTCGACCTCGTGGGGGCGACGGTGGGCGAGCGGAGGCCGCGGAGCAACGAGGAGATCCGGCAGCTCTTGCTGGAAGGGGCAGGGCTGGCGGTGGTGCCCTTCCAGGCCTTCGGGTCGACGGAGGACACGGGGTGGTTCAGGCTTTCGGTCGGAGCCGTGTCGCTGGAGGAGATCGCGGCGATGATGCCACGGCTCCGCGTGCTGCTCGCCACAGCGAGCAGGGCGGGCGATGGCCGGGTCGGCTGAGGTGCCGTCGTCCTGCCGGTGCTAGGCTTCCGCGCGTGAAGCCGTGTCCTTTCTGTGCCGAGTCGATCCAGGACGCAGCGATCAAGTGCCGCTTCTGCGGGAGCATGCTGGATGGCTCCCAGCCCTTGCCGACGGCAAACGCCCTGGCGGTGGTGGGGGGGTCGAGTGCGCTGGCCACACCGGGCGCGCCACGCGTGGTGTACGAGGGGACGCCGAGCTGGAAAGCCTGGTTCTGGTCCTACGTCGCAGCCTCCATCCTGTCGCTGGTGGTCGTGGGGTTGATCTGGCTCGCCGTGCTTCACTGGAAGCGGAAGAGCATTCGCTACAAGATCACCGAGCGGACCATCGACTACGAGGCGGGGCTCCTGTCACGTCGTGTGGAGACGCTCCAGCTCTGGCGGGTTCAGGACCTGGATCTGCGGCAGTCGCTGATGGAGCGGATCCTGGGCGTGGCCGAGATCCGGGTGTTCACGAAAGACACGAGCGATCCGGAGCTGGTGCTGCGTGGATTGCCTGCGTCCAGGGAGATCTTCGAGTCCCTGAAGGAGGCTGCCGAGCTTTCGAGGCAGCAACGGGTGGTGGGTCTGGTGGAGTGAGCCGCCTCCAGGGGGGAGGGTTGCAGGTCTTCCGACGTGTCGTTCAGATGTGAACTCGGACTTGCGGACTGGCCCGGTAAGTACCTGAAAGCTCTTCAAAAAAGGCTGGCACAAGGGCTGCAATCTGTTCGGCCAGCGCCGCCGCGGAGACCTTGATCCCCCCCCCGAGGCCCGTGAGGCGCGTTTACTCGCACGCTGCAAAGCCCTCGATCCCCCCCCGAGGCTTGCAGCGTGCTTTTTTTTGTCTGCGCGCAGGTGGGAAGGCCTCGGGCGCGCCTCGACCGGGCGCCGAGGCTTCGTTCCGGTCAGCGCTCGTGCCGCGAGGCGCAGCCGTCGGTGCACCGTTCGGGGAGCGACAGCGGCGCGGCCTCGTTGCACCGCACCGAGAGGGACCTCACCCCGCGCGGCCTGCGGAGCGGGGGGCTTCCTTCGAGGTGCTCTTGGTCGGGGGCTTCGCGCTTTTCGTGCCGTCCTCGTCGTCGTCCGGCGCGTCTTCGCGCTCGTCGCCAGCTTCGTCCTCTTCGTCGTAAAAGAGAGAGGGGCCGTCTTCGTCACCATGCTCGGCGAAGATGGCGTCAGCGGCCGTGAGCAGGGCGTAGAGACGATCGGCGTCGACCGGTCCGTGGATGGCGAGCGCCATCGTCCGATCGGTGGTCACGAGCCAGGCGTAAGGGAGTTCGCGGAGGGCGTCGCGTACACGTCGGTTCAGCCACCTGGTGATGCGTTTGGTTTCCTTGCCGTCGATCTGGAACAGCTCGTTGAAGCCAGGATCCTTCTTGAGCTTGATGCCGATGTTCGCGACGCGGTGCCCGTCGATGATGGCGAGCGGCGCCACGCGCATGCTGGGCGCAGGCTCGGCCAGCCGGGTGATCACGGCCTGGTACTCGCTGCTGTTGTGCAGGTCGGGGCCCATGACGGCGACGTAGGCGAGCTTCTCGTGGAGTTCGAAGCGAGCGAGCTGGATGCCGCCTCCGAGCTCTTCGAGGGGGCGTACGAACTCGGCCGGGATGTGCTGTCGAGGGATGGGACCATCGACCTCGCCCGGGGTGGTGGGGCGCATGAGTTCGCGCCAGCGGGTGAGTTCGCGCTCCCTCCGACGCTCGAAGCGGCCTGGAAGAAGCGTGATCAGATAGATGGCGACCACCAGGATGGGGCCGACGTACCAGAGCCAGGGCATGGGGCCGCGAGGCTAGCAGAAGTCGGCGCCGGGGGAGGGACCGCTGAGTGAAGCAGCAGGGGTACACCTGGTCCAGGTGACGGGCTAGGCTGCGCTCCTCACGGACACCTTCATGCGCGACTCGCTCCCTTCCCTCATCGGCGTCATCCATCTCCCCCCGCTGCCTGGCAGCCCTCGGTTTGCAGGCGAGCTGGGGCCGATTCTCGAGCAGACGGCGGCCGACGCGCGGGCGCTTGCGGCCGCGGGTTTCGAGGGGGTGATCCTGGAGAACTTCGGGGACGCGCCGTTCCATCCGGAGCGCGTCCCGGCGATCACGGTGGCGGCGATGACGGCGGCCGCGCTCGCGGCGCGGGGGGCGGCGCCAGCCGTCTCGCTGGGGGTGAACGTGCTCCGCAACGACGCGGAAGCGGCGCTGGCGATCGCGGTGGCGGCTGGCGCGAGCATGATCCGGGTGAACGTCCACGTGGGGGCGCGGATCACCGATCAGGGTCTGGTGCAAGGGCGCGCTCACGAGACGCTGCGGCTGCGGCGTGAGCTGGGGGCGTCGGCCGTGCGCCTGCTCTGCGACGTGGACGTGAAGCACTCTGCGCCCCTCACCCCGCGTCCGATCGCAGAGGAGGCCGAGGAGACGGCTGGACGGGGGCTCGCCGACGCGCTCCTGGTGACTGGCTCCGGGACCGGGCGTGCGGCGGATCGAGCGCAGCTGGAGGCCGTGCGCGCAGCCGTGCATGTGCCGGTGCTGATCGCGAGCGGCGTGACGGTGGACTCGCTTTCGTCGCTGTGCGGCGCGCACGGGGTGATCGTGGGGTCGTGCCTCCGGGCGAGTGGTCGCGCGGGCGATCCCGTCGATCAGGGCACCGCCACCCGCTTCGCCGACGCCTTCCGCAAGGTGTGGCACAGCTGAGCGACGAGCGTGAAGTGGCGAGCGCGTGAAGCGCTCTCCATCTCCGTGGAGCGGGCGTCCCTGTCAGGGGAGGAGGGCGTCGTCGTCGGGGAGGGCCGGCGTCGGTGCAGGCGTGGAGGGCGGCATGGTGTCCGGGCTCCGCTCGGCGTGCTGCTCGAAGATGCACCAGTAGCCATTCTTGCTGTGTCGGATACGCCCCGCGACCTGGTAGGCGCGCTGGAAGCGACGGTCTCGCCGCAGCTTTTCCTGGGCCGGAAAGGGGAGACGATCGCAGCCGTCTTTGCTGCCCACGAAGACGAAGTAACGGGGCATCTGCTCGAAGACGTGCTGTACGTAGCCCGCCCCCGTCTTCTGGGTGTAGCCGCCAGGAAGGCGGGAGATCACCGGATCCACGAGCCCCAGGAGGTCGAGGATGGGGTAGTCGGTGACATAGCCGATGTAGCCGATGTCGCCGATGCCGATTGCGCCTGGCTGCCCATGCTTTTCGAACCAGGTGGCGACGCCTCCCGCGGCGCTGTCCCAGAAGACTTTGTCATCGAGGAGGATGCGACGGTGAGCGCGGCCGAGCATGATGCTGCGGTGGGTTCCCGTCGCGAGGAGGGCGCACGTCATCGCGATGAGTGCGGCCCTCGGGAACCAGGTGGCTCCCCGCTTCGCTGAGACTCCGCGCGTGGGGGTGGACGAGGCGCCCCAGGCGAGGGCGGTGTCGAGCAACGCACGTCCACCCATGCCGGCGAGTGCGAAGGCGTAGGGTTCGAACGGCGCGACGAACCGATGGGCCGGCATCCAGTCGCCACCCACGAGGAGCACATAGGCGAGCACGGCGAGTGCGACGGTGCCGAGGCAGAGCGCGCGGCGGTGCCTGAGGGTGAGGGCGAGGCAGAAGCCGTAGAGGGAGAGCAGCAGCGCAGGCCAGGCGTGCTGCGCGTAGGCGGAGAGATACCGGGCGCCACCATGGAGCTGGGCCGTGAGGTCGCCCGTCTTGGCGCTGAGGGTGTTGGGGAGCCAGGTGCCATAGTAGGCGTGGCGCCACAGCATGTGCAGGCCCACGGGGGCGATGAACAGGAGGCCGCGCACGAGGTTCCTGAGCCCGAAGAACCGCAGGCCGAGGAACAGCATGGGAATCCCCAGGAACATCGGCGCTTCGGGCCGCGTGAGCCCGGCGAGCCCGAAGAGCAAGCCGGAGAAGGGGAAGACGCCGAGGGTGGACCAGGAGGCGCGGGGCGCGGTGGCCGCGCCGGCTGAAGCCTCGGTGCGGCGCTCGAGCCGATCCTCCTCGCGAAACATCTGCTCGGTGCCGGCGAGGACGAGGAACACGAACAGGGACGTCTCCAGGCCGAAGACGGCGTAGCCGGCCGTGGCGATGGAGCTGGCGAGGAGCCAGGGAGACAAACACGGCGTGCTGCGTGCAGGGAGAAGGCGCTGCTCGAGCAGGTAGGCGGCCCCCAGGCTCCCGCAAGCCGCAGCGCCACCGAGGACCTTGGCCACGAGGTCGGGGTCGAGGCCGAGCGGGATGCCGGCTGCGAGCAGCACGGTCCAGAGGAAGTTGGTGTAGCCCTCGATGTGCTCGCCGGCGTTGTAGACCAGCCCCAGGCCGCCGGCGAGGTTGCGCGCGTAGCGATACGAGATGTACGCGTCGTCGATCGTGAATGGCGCGAGGCGCACCATGTTCACGAGAAGGGCGAGCACGGGCAGGACGAGGCCCAGCACCAGGTGCAAGCGCGCTGGAAGCGGCGCGCCACGGAGCCAAGCGCCGAAGGTGTGAGCGGGCGCCTCGGTCTTCATGACGCCGGCGTCCGAGGCCGGTTCGCGCTGAGCGGACACCTCTGCGCTCCTACCACAGCTCGGGTTGCGGCGTCCCGAGCACGACGAGGTCTGGAACGTGGCCCGGGATTCGCCCCCTTCGGGATCGTGAGGTAACGTCGACGCATGAGAGGCGCCGGCAGGGGACGAAGGGGATTCGGGCAGGATGAGCGGCGTTCGCGTCGCGCCGTGGGGATGGCGAGCCTCCTCGCGCTGCTGTGTGGCGCGGTGCCGTCGCTCGCGGCGCCCGGTGTCCCGTGCTCGTTCTACGGTGTCGCCGCGCCTGCGTCCTTCAACGAGTCGGTGGCCGCGGCGGTGGCCTCCTCCGGGGTCGGGTCCGTCCGGATCGACATGCAGCTCGGCGGGGGAGACGAGTGGAGCGAAGAAAGGCTCGCCGCGTATGCAGCCGTCTTCGATGCAGCTCGGTCCGCAGGGCTCGAGCCGGTCGCCGTGCTCGGTACCGGGGTGGTGCCTTCCTCCCAGGCGGCGTGGAACGATGACGGTGACGGTGACGGGAACAACGCCTTCGTCGAGGCGTTCGCGTCGACGTCGGCCTCGCTGGTGGAGCGCTTCGCGACGCGCGTGTCGCGCTGGGAAGTCTGGCTGGCACCGAACTGCTACACGAACCCCGGCTACGCGTCCCAGCCTCAAGCTGCGGGCTGTACTTACCTTCTGCCGCGGGTCTTCGGTACGATGATGTCCGAAGTCTACCGCCGGGTTCGTGTCCTCGTGGACGCGGGCGCGGTCTCGCTCGTTTCGGGCGGACTGCTGACGGACGAGGGCGGCCCTTTTTTCTCGGGTGAGGATTACCTCGACGAGCTGTATGCGCAGCCGCTCTGGGACGACCTCGAAGCCAGCACGGGCCGTCGCTATCCTTGGGATCGGCTCGGGGTGCAGCTCTACGTCAACGAGAACCTCCCGACGGACGGTGCAGTGGCGAATGCCTACCTCGACTCGTTGCGGAATCTGGCGGGAGAGCGAGGCGATGCTTCTCGCTTCATGATCACCGAGGTGGGGTGGTCGTCTTTGCTGCTGGGTGAATCTCTCCAGGCCGAGAACCTCTCGGTGACCTACGGCCTGCTGGCATCACGAAACGATGTCGCTGGCGTGAGCTGGGCCATGTTCCGCGATGTCCCGGCTGCCGACCTGTATTACGGACTGGTCGATCCGAATGGTGCGGCGAAGGAAGCGCTGGGAGCCATGCAGGCTGCCGCGCAGGATTGCACGGCAGACGCGGGAGAAGGCGGGGGGACGAGCGTGAGCGTCGGGGGGAGCGGGCCTGCAGGCGGCGGGCTCTCCACCACGGGAGGCGCTCAGGCGGATCCCCGAGGTGGAGGCGGGCAAGACAGCTGTGGATGCACTGCGGCAGGTGCGGGCGAGCGCCGCTGGTGGGCAGTGTCGGTTCCCTTCGTGCTGGGGATCGCCTTCGGTGCGCGAAGGTGGCGACGCACCCCGCGCCTGCGTGACAGCACGACGACTCCCTGACGACATTGCGGCTGGAACGGCCGTACGCGCGAATTCGGCGATCCCGGGATCAGGGAGTTCGCCTAGAGTGGAGGCATGCGTCCTCGCCCCTCTCGGAGCCACGTCGCGCGCTCAGCGGCTCCTTCATCCTCATCTCCGCTCGGCTTTCTCGGGCTCTGTGTCGCGGTGCTCGGCATGGTGCTGTTCAGCGGCTGCAGTTGCAGTCCGAGCGGCACCTGTGGTGATGGGCGGGTCGATCCAGGCGAGCAGTGCGACGACAGGAACACCAACTCCGGGGACGGGTGTTCCGCGACGTGCCAGCTCGAGAACACGCGCTGCGGTGATGGCGTCGTCGATCCGGGAGAGGCATGCGACGACGGCAACCGTGACAGCGGCGATGGGTGCTCTCCGACCTGCCAGGTCGAGGAGGAGACGGCGGTCTGTGGGAACGGGACGCTGGAGCCTGGCGAGCAGTGCGACGACGGGAACACCGAGCCAGGGGATGGATGTTCGGCGTCCTGTCGGGACGAAGGAACGTGCGGCGATGGCGTGCTCGACCCGGGGGAGCAGTGCGACGACGGGAACGATGAGCCGGGCGATGGTTGCGAGCCGGACTGCACGAAGTCGGCGGTGACCGAGGTGGTCTGCGAGGATCTCGTGCCGCTGCCGGATGGGGCGGTGTGCGAGGTCGGCGCAGGAGACGCGCAGCGGTTGATCCAGGGGCGGGTGCTGACGCCTGGGGTGGTCTACGTCGGCGGTTCGGTGGTCGTCGATGCGCAGGGGTTGATCACCTGCGTCGGGTGCGACTGCGAAGAGCCGGCGGGGGCGACCCGGATCACCTGCCCGAGCGGCGTGATCTCACCGGGGCTGATCAACACGCACGATCACATCACCTACACGCAGAACTGGCCCTATACGCCGACCGACGAGCGCTACGAGCACCGGCACGACTGGCGCCGTGGGAATGGTGGGCACACGCGGATCAACACGCCAGGGAACGCGAGCGCCAACCAGATCCGCTGGGGTGAGCTGAGGCACTTGCTGGGTGGGGCGACCTCGCTCGTCGGCTCGGGTAGCGCGACGGGTCTACTGCGCAATCTGGATCGGGCGGCTCAGGAAGGGCTGAACCACGCGCAGGTCGAGTACGAGACGTTCCCGCTCGGTGACTCGAACGGCATCGAGCGGACCTCGGGCTGTAACTACCCGGGCATGGTCACCCAGGCGGACATCGCCGGGGAGTCTGCGTACCTGCCGCACGTGGCCGAGGGGATCGAGACGTCGGCCCGCAACGAGTTCATCTGCCTGAACACCGATCCGAACAACATCGTCCAGCCCCAGAGCGCCTTCATTCATGGCGTGGGTCTGGTCGCCGCCGACTATGCCGCGATGGCGGCGAACGGGACGTCGCTCATCTGGTCGCCACGCTCGAACATCACGCTCTACGGCGACACGGCGGTGGTGACGGCCGCAGCGCGACTCGGGGTGCAGATCGCGCTGGGCACGGACTGGGTGGCGACGGGTTCGATGAACGTGCTGCGCGAGCTGCGCTGCGCCGACAACCTGAACAAAAACTACTACGGGAACTTCTTCACGGACGAGGATCTGTGGCGGATGACGACCTCCGCCGCCGCCGCGGTCACGGGTACGGACGACGTCATCGGCGTGCTCGCACCAGGCAAGGTGGGCGACATCGCGATCTTCGACGGTCGTGTCCGCGTGAACCACCGTGCCATCATCGACGCCGACCCTCAGGACGTGACGCTCGTGCTGCGTGGTGGGAAGGCGCTCTACGGCGATGCGGCCGTGATTGCGGCCATCCCGGCGACCGGCTCCTGCGACAACATGGATGTCTGCGGGTCTGACAAGCAGCTCTGCTTGAGCGGTGACATCGGGATGTCGCTGGAGCAGCTCGCGACGAGCGCAGGCGCGTCGATCTATCCCGCGTTCTTCTGCGGGGAGCCCGAGCGTGAGCCCCTCTGTGCCCCGAAGCGCTCCGCGACGAATGCTTCGGTGCAGGGATCGAGCCTCTACTCCGGAGAGCCCTCGGCCGACGATCTCGACGGGGACGGGGTGCCGAACGCGGAGGACAACTGCCCGTCGGTCTTCAACCCGGTCCGGCCACTGGACGGCGGGAGGCAGGCCGATCAGGACAACGATGGACTGGGCGATGCCTGCGACGTCTGCCCGATGGATGCCGGGACGACGCTCTGCAACGTGCCCGATCCCAACGACACCGACGGTGACGGCATCCCGAACGCGATCGACAACTGTCCGACGGTCGCGAATCCCGGTCAGGAGGATGCAGACAACGACGGCAAGGGCGACGTCTGCGATCCGTGCCCGAACGACTACAACCCCGGGTCGGCGGGCTGCCCCGCGACGATCTACGCCATCAAGAGTGGCACGGTCACGGTGGGATCGACGGTCTCGGTCAGCAATGCGCTGGTCACCGGGCGCCACACCGGGGGGTACTTCCTCCAGGTCAAGCCGGGGGATGCGGGCTACCAGGGCTCGGCGAACTCGGGTGTCTACGTGTTCGGGTCGTCGACGGGGATCGCCGTCGGAGACCGGGTCTCGCTGACCAGCGCGCTGGTGTCCGACTATTACGGGCAGATTCAGCTCACCTCCCCGGTGGCGGTCGTCGAACAGTCTCAGAACGAAGCGCTGCCGCCTCCGGTGGTCGCGTCGACGGCGAGCTTGGTGGCGAGTGCGACAGCTCGGCCACTCGAAGGGGTGCTCGTCGAGGTGCACGACGTGTCGGTGATCGGCCTGGACCTGATGTACAACGAGTTCATCCTCAACGGGAACCTGAGGGTGAACGACCTGATGTACCTGGTGAGCCCGTTCCCGCAGGTGGGGACGACGTTCACGGCCGTGCGCGGGGTCCTCAACTACCGCAACAACACCTTCAAGCTCGAGGTGCGGGGAGCGAGCGACATCGTGCTCGGTCCCCCCACGCTGTCCAGCTTCGGGCCTCCCCTCTCCTATGTGTACGAGGGCGAGACGGGTGTGCCGACCACCCCGACGCCCCTCACGGTGACGCTGTCCCACGCGGCGCTGGTGGATACGCCCGTCTCGGTGGTGTCCGCCGATCCTGCGATCAATGTGGTGGGCGGTGGCGTCGTGGTGCCGGCTGGCGCGACGAGCGCTGTGGTGCTGGTGGATGGTGTGACGGCAGCGCCATCGGTGACGTTGATGGCGTCGCTCGATGCGGTGTCGCTCACGGCTGACGTCAGGGTCCTCGGGCCTGCGGAGCTTCCGACGCTGGCGTCGCTCACCCCGCCCTCGGGGACGGTGGCGCCAGGTGGTTCCATCGCGCTGACCGTCACCCTGGATCTGCCGGCTCCGGCGGGGGGTACGGTCGTGACGCTGGCCGTGACGCCGCCCGGGGCGGGGACCGTCCCTGGCACGGTGACCGTGGGAGCGGGTCAGGTCAGCGCGAGCTTCGACTATGTCGACGCCGACGTGGAGAGCATGGTGACGGTGAGCGCGACGCTGGGCGCCGTCACCTTGACGTCGACGCTCGAGGTGGTGGCGCCGATGGGTGGCCTCGTCATCAACGAGGTGGACTACGACCAGGTGGGCGCAGACGGTGCCGAGTTCGTGGAGATCTACAACGGGACCGGTGCGCCCGTGGATCTCGCGGGGTATGCCGTGGTGCTCGTGAACGGGTCGAACAACTCGGTCTACGGCACGATCAGCCTCGCGTCCGCGGGAACGCTCGCGGCGGGTCAGTACCTGGTGGTTGGAAGCACGGCCGTGCAGGTGCCGGCGACAGCGCTGAAGATCAACTTCACGGGTAGCCAGTCCGACAGGATCCAGAATGGTGCGCCCGATGGCATCGCGCTGGTCAACACCATCACGGGGACGCTCGTGGATGCGCTCTCCTACGAGGGATCCATCACCTCCGTGAACATCCCCAACGTGGGCACGGTCAGCCTGGTCGAGGGGACACCGCTTCCGACATCCGTTGCCGACAGCAACACGGTGGCCGGGTCGCTATGCCGGATTCCGGATGGCGTGGACACCAACAATGCCGCCTCGGATTGGGCGTTCTCGACTACCATCACCCCTGGCGCGCCCAACGTGCCCTAGCAGTTCGTCCTCTCGTACGAGCCGAGGCCCTCGACCGACGGAATGCGAACCAGAAAGCAACCGTCCGGTGCGCAGGGCCTCCGGCTCAGGCTCCCGCGGACACGGGACTGGTTGTCGGAGATACGATGAGCGTAGGGTTCGAGTTTCTGACGCAGGATGACGAGCGGCTGCTCCTCGAGCGCGCAGTTCGTGTCCGCTACAAGCCCGGCGAGCTGATTCTCGAAGAGGGATCCCGTCGTCAGGCGGTCTTCGTCATCAAGAGCGGGATCGCCGGCGTCGAGGTGGCTCACCTCGGGCGGGGCGTGGGCATCCGACAGCTCGGGCCCGGCGCGGTGTTCGGCGAAGTGTCTTTTCTGGAGAGCGCGGCCGCGAGTGCCTCGGTGGTGGCCAGAGAGGAGACGGAGGTCGACGTCATCGAGGGGACCTACGTCCACTCCTTGCTGGGCTCGGTGCCAGGCCTGGCAGCGCGGTTCTACCAGTCGCTCGCGGTGATGCTCGCCAAGCGGCTGCGTGAGAACACGGCGATGCTGCCGCCATTGCTCGTGGAAGACGTCCCGCAGGTCAGGCGGTTCCATGGTGTCCGGACCGGCCAGGTGGGGACGACCGATCTTCCCCCGAAGCTCGTGGAGGCGGTCGAAGAGTTCAAGACCGAGATGATGGGCGCCGACCGGCTCGTGAAGGCTGGCAAAGCGGGTGAGCCCGAGATCCAGGCGAAGGTGAGCAGCGCCTGCTCCATGATGATGAACCGCCTGCGCGATCAGATCGTGTCCGATCGGCACCTGGAGAAGGGGCTCGGTGCCTACGTCTTCCGGGAGACGTTCTCGTTCTTCATGCTGAGCCGTCTCCTCGAGCGGGCCTACATGAAGCCGCGTGGGTATGCCGGGGACTTCTTCACCATCGAGATGATCTACAACGACGAGCCGGCTGGTGATGGCCGACTCGGCCGTTACATCGATCGCTGGGCGCTGGACATTGCGGCTTGCCGCGCGGTGAAGAACCGACGCGGCGTCTTGAGCGCGGTGATCCAGGACGCGCTGCGCGCCAATGCTGGGGGCACCATGTCGGTGACGAGCCTCGCGAGCGGGCCAGCCAGGGAACTGTTCGATCTGTTCTCAGGTCCACCACTACCGGACCTGAAGGCGACGTGCATCGACATCGACAACCAGGCGCTGACCTATGCCGCCGGGATCGCTGATGTGCTCGGAGTCAAGGAGCACTTCAGCTTCACGCAGGACAACGTGGTGCGGCTGGCTCACGGTCGTGGGAACACCATGCTGCAACCTCAGCACCTGATCTACAGCATCGGGCTGACGGACTATTTGCGAGACGAGCTGGTGATCAAGATGATCGACTGGATCTACGATCGCCTGTTGCCAGGTGGCATGGCCGTCATCGGGAACTTCGAGGCCTCGAACCCGAACAAGGCGTTCATGGATCACGTCGTGGAGTGGGAGCTCATCCACCGGACGGCGGAGGACATGCACACGATGTTCTCGCGCTCGAAATTCCAGGGTGCGCGTCTCACGGTGCGCACTGAGGATGCAGGGGTCAACCTGTTCGCGATCGCTCAGAAGCCGTGAGAGGGATGCGCTGAGCGCTGTCGGGCGCTCAGCGGGACCAGCTCACGTCGTACTCGCAGACTGGGTGACGCTCGAACCTGCATTTCACGTGGATGCTCTGGCCCCCGTAGCCTCCCGACAGCCGGATGGCGTTCTCCTGCCAGCCGGTGACGGCTTCCCGGCAGGTGAGGCGACCGGGGTCGTTGGACGAGTCCGTGCCCAGGTGCAGGATCATCCTGAAGCGTCGGTCGCTGATCTGGTGGGCGATCAGATCGCCGCCGTTGAAGTACGTGCTCCAGAAGACGCTGCCCTGGCGCATGACGAGTGCCGGGGTGCCGAGCTTGAGCAGGACTTTGTGGGCGAGCGTGAGGTCTTGCTGGGACACGTACTGAGCGATGTCTCGCACGATGGATGGCCCGCTCTTACCGGGCCAGCGTGCGGCTTCGTCGACCACGGCGTTCCACACCGAGACGGGGTACCAGCCGTAACTGGTGAGCCGATCCGAACCGAAGATCTCGCGCGAGGCCGGAGGGAGCTTGGCCATCAAGGCAGTGGTCAGCTCGGAGCCCCAGCTCTTGTTCAAAAAGTTACGGGTATGGATGAGGGCTGAGCCCTTGATCTTCATGGCAGCCGCTGCTGAGAGAGCATAAATCCATCATTCCGCTGCCCGCCAGTCTTCGTCAGTCGACAGGCCTCGCGCTCTGTCCGGGGCAGTGTTTTCGCCTTCGTTTGCAGGACGAACCAGGACCCAGCGATGCTGGAAGGGGAGCCCGGAGCGCGCAGCGGTCCGAGCGTGTGCGGCGAAGCGCCATTCATCCGAGGTGCGTGCGGAGGAACTCCAGGCTGCGGTCCCACGCAAGCTTTGCCGCTTCAGGGTGGTACACCTCGGGGCGAGTATCGTTCATGAACGCGTGATTGGCATCGTAGACATGAAGCTCCATGGACTTGCCGAGGGACTCGAGCTGTCTCTTCAGCTGGTCGGCATCGGAGGCCTTGGCCCATTCATCGCGTGCCGCGAAATGAGCGAGGACGGGAGCGCGCACCGTGGTGTAGTCGGGGGCGGGCGTGGGGATGCCGTAAAATGGAACGACGGCGCCGAGCTCGGGGACGGTTGCCGCGGCTGCAAACGCGAACGCACCTCCCATGCAGAAACCCATGACGCCGACGCGGCCGTTGCTGCGCGGGAGTGTGGTGACATGCTGGACAGCGGCTGCGATCTCGCCGAGCGCACGGGGCTTGTCGAGCGCCGTCATGAGCCGGCCAGCTTCCTCTGCGTCGCGCGTGACCTGACCATGGTAGAGGTCGGGCGCGAGGGCGATGAACCCTGCTGCAGCGAGCCGCTCGAGCAATGAGCGGATGTGATCGTTCACGCCCCACCACTCCTGGATCAGCACCACGGCAGGCGCCTTGTCTGCCCCCTGCGGTAGAACGAGCTCGCCCGTCAGGAGCTCACCTGTCTTCGACGTGAAGGTTATCTTTTCGGTCATTGCGCCTTCCGTTGGCATCGGCGGTGTGGCGTGGGCACCTACCGCAGGGTGACGATGGCAGACGCGCTCTGCGTCTATTCGCGGACAAGGTTCCGCTGTGGGAGGGCAGAATACTCCCTCGAGCCAGCTCGTCCACGCCGATCCACGCCATGCACCTGTACGCTTGCGTTATCGTTGAAGCATGGGGAGCGTTTCGAGAAATCTGGTCCGGCGTTGGCGTACGGCTGCCTCCGCAGTCAAGGAGGTGGAGCTCCGGGTGGCCGTGCTGAGACGCGATGTTCTCGATGCCCCGCTGGTGGAGCTGGCCGCTGCACTCGACGAGATCTGCGGCGCAGCGGAGCAAGCCGATGCTGTCGCGCGAGAGATTCTGGGCGCCATCATGCCGACGCTCAGCGACCCCGGGATTGGCGAGCGTGTCGAGTCGTTGAGGGAGGTCGCGGCGACGGCGGCCTTGCTCCCCCTGGGTCGGCTCTTGCGGCGCCCGCGCCGCGGTCAGGATGCTCGTGAGCGAAACACGAGCGATGAGCGGTTGCTCGCGACGTCGGCGACGGGTCGGGTGCTGACGCTGGGTGAGCGACGGGCCCTCGCGCGTCGACCCAGCCGCGCTGCGCTGGACTCACTGTTGCGTGATCCACATCCGCTCGTGGTGAGGAACCTGCTGGGCAATCCCCGGCTCACCGAGGACGATGTGATCCGGATGGCGGCGCGCCGCCCGGCGTACATCGAGGCGATCTGCGAGATTGCCCGGCACCCCAGGTGGTCTCAACGGCCGCGTGTCAGGATGACCGTGGTGCAGAACCCGGGCTCCCCGGCCGAGATCGCGGTGCCGCTGGTGCGGCTGCTGATCCGGCCAGAATTGATGCAGGTTGCGGCTGCGTCCGACGTCCCGCGCCAGGTGCGGGCAGCTGCCGCCGAGCTGCTGGAGAGGCGACCTCCGCTGCGGGTCAGGTCGAGGGTCTCATTGCCGCAATGAGCCCTGACCGGCTCATCGTTCGCGGCTGAGCAGCCGACGCAGCAGTTCGAGGGGGTGGAAGCCGAGAACCGCAGTCAGGTCCTCACGACGCGTCCATTCCAGTACGGAGCGCATCGTGTCGGACATCTGAGGAGCGTGCTGATGAACCCAGCTTCGCTCCCAGCTGCTGGTGACCACGCCGGCCGGATCGACCCGCTCCACCACGTTCCTCAAGGCGGCGAGCGCAGCACGCCCCGCATCGATCCCCAGGGGGATGCCGAGGGCAGGAGTGACCGGAGAGAGGATGACTTCTCGTACGGCGACGGCGCGCGCCCAGGCGCCAGGGCTGGGATCGACTTCGAGGCTCTTGAAGGTGGATGCTTCGGCGAAGCAACCGAAGGAGAGCGGGCCTGCTCGGTGCTCGATGGCGCGGCCGAGGTGCCGGTAATCACGACGCCAGTCCCCTGAGAGCAGCCCCATGTCCTCCCGAACCTCATCGGGACCGAGGATGAGGTTGAAGCCACGCGAGCCTCTCCGGAGGGCGATGCAGGTCCACAGCTCTCCCTTCTCGAAGAGGCCGATCAACATGGTCTTGCCGATCGGGCACACGGAGTCGATCGTTCCTCGCACCATGCCGGCCGTCGGCAGGGGCACACCCCGCAGGCGCGGCCAGAGGTCGATCCGGTTGTCCTGGTACTGTCTGTGGAACAGCTGGGCGAGGAGCAGGGTCTGTGTGGAGAGATCGTCTCCCCGCCGCACCTGCGATCCGAACTGCTCCATGATGGTCTCGAGGGTGCCGCTCTCGAGGGAGAGGGCCCAGCGGGCGTGGTGCTTTTCGGCCAGCAGCTCTGCCGAGACGAGCGACGTCCCTGGAGCCTGCTCGAGCTCGGACGCCGTCTGCGAGGAGAGGGCGGCCGTCTCGATCTGCAGCCTGCCGACCTGGGTGTGCACGAGCTTCCGCAGGCGCCCCGCGGTGTGGATCGCCACGACCCCGCCCGGCAAGCGCTTGAACGAGCCCGTCTCGTCGACGGCGTGCTTCGGCTGGAAGAGGGAGAGAACGCGGAGCCAGTCGGTCGCGGTGTACCCCTCGAGTCGGACGTCAGGCGCGAGCACGCGCGGAGCCTAGCGTCGGGGCTGTGGCGGGCGCCAGCGCTTCCAGCGAGGCTAGGTCCCCCACCAGAGCATCTCGTGCATCCGGGGCTGGCCAGAGATGGACACGATGACTTGCAGGCGATCGTCTTCGACCTGAACGACGTGCTCTGGAAAGGCATCCGCCTGGTAGAACGCAGACTGGACGAACCCGCCCAGGTCCATCCAGAACAGGTGAACGCCCTGCGCGCCAGGACCGTGCAGGAGGAGCATTCGTCCGCCTCCGAGCAGCAGAAAGTCGAGCCACCGGAAGCCCATCTCATCGAAGCGTTCGGGGGAGGGGAAGTCGTCTCCCACACTCCGGAGCTCAGGGAGGTGCGCTCGAAGATGCTTGTAGAGCAGGTCGTAGCGGACCTTGGCCAGCCTGGGTAGCCGGCGGTCGGCTGAGGCGATGACGGGGAGCCGCTCCGGATCGAAGGTGGGGACCTCCACGTGGGTGCGGTAACGGTCGGCCAGCCTGCCTTTGTCGACCTCTTCGTCCGAGAGGGCCTTCAGCCACCAGTGGAAGATGGCAAGATCGGCCGACCCGGCAGAAGAGTCCAGACGGACCTGCGACTCCCAGAGGGGTCGTCGCACCTGCCACTGACCCCCGTGGTTCTTCACGATGCACGCGCCGACGTAGAGAGCACCGTGGATGACCAAGGTGACGAGGAGCGGGGGCTGGTCGGGTGCAGGTGGCGCGAGCCACTGGTCACGGCGCTCGCGACTCAGCGCTGCGGCGAGTCGATGAACCGAATCATCGGAGAAGTCGAGCGCGAGCTCCGGTAGCCCCAGCGCCGCCGGGGCGAGCTTGGCAAAGATCGTGGCCGCCTCCTCGAGCTGCTTCAAGATCGAGGGATTCCCGGCGGGGTTTGCGTCGGTGGCGCGGGCTAGCCCGAGATCCGCGAGCGCATCCTGGGGGTAGAGGGGAGCAAAAAAGCGCTCGAAGAGCGCCGTGGAGGTGAACGTAGAGCTTTCCATGCAGGCGCTCGAAAGCGGGCTCAGAACATCTTCTTGCGCTTCGAGGAGCTGAGGATGCCGAGCATCTCGCGGTACTTGGCGACCGTGCGTCGCGCGATCTTGATGCCGTCCTGATCCTCGAGGATTTTGACGATGGCCTGATCGCTGTGGGGATTGCTCTTGTCCTCGGAAGCAATGATCTTCTTGATCGCCTGCTTCACGCTTTCCGAAGCGATGTCCTCGTCGGCCACGCGGTGGATGGATGAATTGAAGAAGTACTTCAGCTCGAACAGTCCCTGCGGTGTGTGCACGTACTTGTTCGAGGTCACACGCGAGATCGTCGACTCGTGCATCCCCACCGACTCGGCGACATCCCGGAGGATCATCGGCTTCAGGTAGGCGACGCCTCGCTCGAGGAACTCTCGCTGCTTCTCCACGATGCACTCGGTGACCTTGATGATCGTGCGCCGTCGCTGCTCGATGGCGCGGATCAACCACTGAGCGCTGCGAAGCTTCTCGCTGATGAACTCCTTGGCTTTGGGGTCCTTCAGCATCTTCTGCGCAAGGCCCTCGTTGATGTAGAGCCGCTGGAGCCCCTTGTCGTTGTCGGTGACCACGAACTGGTCACCATCCTTGATGACGTAGACGTCCGGGGTGATGGCGATCGTCTTCTCGTCGATCTCGGCGAAGTTCCGAGCAGGTACGCTCTCGAGCTTCTGGATCTCCTGGACGGACTCGTAGACCTCCTCCAGAGCGATCTTCAGCGCCTTGGCGATCGCGCCGAAGTTTCGTCGCTCCACGTTGTGGAGGTGGTCCTTGATGATGGCCATCTCGACATCGTCGAAGCCGAGCACCTCAGCCTGCACCCGCAGGCACTCCGCGAGATCGCGCGCGGCAACCCCGATGGGGTCGAAGCGCTGGATCATGGCGAGGACCTCCTCGGCGTCCTCAGGGTTGAGTCCGGCCTCGCGGGCCAGGTCCGAGATCGTCAGATCGGGCGACTTGGTTCCATCGGCTACTTCGCCACCCTTGAGATCGAGGTAGCCTCGTTCGTCCAGGTTGCCGATCACCAGCAACGCGAACAGGCGCTCGTTGTCGACGAAGTCGCTGAGCTGGAGCTGCCACATCAAGTGGTCTTGGAGTGAGCTCGCTTTGGTGAGGTTCTGCTCGATGGGAGGCATCTCTTCGAAGCCTCCCCGGAACGACGGGAGCGCCTGCTGAAGCTGTCTGTTCTCGAGGAACTGCTCCCAGTCCGTCTCCTTGGCGCGACGCTCGGCATCTCGAAGGGCGGTGTCGGAGCGCTCGAAGCGCTCTCCATCGACATCGAGGCGGGCATCCGGCGTGAACTCGGACACCGTGGTCGCAGAATCGGTGACGGCGGCCTTTTCTTTCGGCTTCGGATCGGTGCCGTCATCGGCCAGGACCGGGTTGCCGTCGAGTTCTTTCCTTATCTCATCCACCAGCTCAAGCCGCGAGAGCTGCAGCAGCCGAATCGCTTGCACCAGCTGTGGTGTCATCACCAGCTGCTGGGACAGCTTGAACTGGAGCTTCATCTCCATGCCCATGACGAGCTCCTCCCCTTCAGTTCGCGCAGCGCAGCCCGACCCGTCTGGGCCTAGGGGGCGAGGCTATGAGCGAAGTTCGTGCCATCGGTTGCTTCATCACTTCCACTCCCCAACGTAGCACTGAACTCGTATCCGGCCCGAGTCTTGCTTCGTGCCAGGGCACAAAACGGGGCCAGATACGGTTCAAACCGATCAATTCTGTGAAAGAGATTACTGAAAAGTCCTGGAACGGAACTTGTTTGCTTGTTCGCTGGCATCCTGGAAACTCGGCCGCCTCATGGACTCGACCTGGGAGTCCATGTCGGCCTGCAAGTCACTAGATGCCGGACGAAGAGGAATGGAGCGGGCGAAAACCAATGATCCAGGCCCGGGGTGACCTGGATGACGGCCGCGGTGCTCCTTGGTCCGTCGTAAGTAAAAAATAGGCACCTGCCCATCTGGGGCAGCGCCCAGAGGGGGCGGGTCGGGACGTTCAGGGCGAGGTGAGCCGAACGGCGGGCCGAGTGAGGAGGGCGTTGGGCAGGCCGAGCCGAAGTGTCACCCGCTGTCGGCGGCGCCAGTCCCTGGTCTCGGAGATGGCGCCGCTCGCTCCCGTCAGCACTCGCTCCAGGGTGACGGGAGCGCTGGTGCTGTTCTGGAAGCGTGGCATTGCTTCTCTGGGCGCCTGAGCGCCGAGACGCGGGTGATCGGGACCGCGTTGCCTCGAGAGGTTGGCAGTTCCTCACCCAGGGCGCCGACGCCCGCGCCCGACCGGGGTCGGGGTCGGTGACCTGAGAACCCGAGCGGTGGTCTGCCGTCCGGCGTTGCGGGTCGATGCACGCGGACAGGGCGGCAGGGCGACGCGGCGGTCGTGTCGCGAGGGAGCGGAGCCGGTGAGTCGGAGCCGTGTGGTGCCAGCGCTGGACGCCCTGGAAGGGCGCCGCGGCCCATGGAGCACGGCGTGTCCAGCCAGACGAGCCTCGCCTCGACGTGTGGGGCGACCAAAAACGATCTCGATGAGACGATCGAACGGGTAGGGCTTGACCAGCACCTCCAGCTGCTCGCCTGCCTCTTCAGCGTCGAAGGGAGCGTCAGTACAGAGCACCACCCGCGCTGACGCGAGGCCGCTTTGGCGGAGGCGCTCCAGGAGTTCAGGGGCTTCCGGCATGGTGGCGGACCTGTCGATCAGAATGATGTCGTAGGAGACGTGGTGGGTGAGGGCGATTGCTTCGTCGAGCGTCGCTGCGCCGCTCACGCCTGCTCCTCGGTTGGAGAGCATGAGTTCCATGGTCTTGCGAAGGATCTCATCCTGATCGACGAGAAGGATGGTGGGCGTCTGGGTCGTCATGATCGGTGCTCCTCGGAGGGGCTTGCGGTGGTTTCCGCCTCGGCGTTCGGTGCCGTCCCTCCCCAGCCTGGGCTCTCGGGTTCTCGCCCCGCGATGCTGGGGCTCCGGAGTTCTGCGCGGCTCGTCCGCGCGTCCCCCCGTCTGTGCAGCAGCATTCGGCAACGAGCATGCCGCCCTCTCGAGGCCCTGCTGAGCGCGGCGGCCACCTGCTGGTGCGCTGATCGTGCGCAGGAAGCGAAGGGAAGCCAGTCATGGCTGTTGGCAGGATCGCAATGGCTCGCGCGCTGTGGTTTGGCGTTCGATGACGGGGTGGGCAGGGGATGCAGGGCGCGACGTGCCCAGGGCGAGCCCGGCGCCGGCGAATCTCGGCGATGGCACGAGGTGAATGAGGGCAGAATGCTCCAGAGGGACCGGACCTGGCGGTCGCGCTCGAGACAGACGTCACGAGCGACTTTCTCTTGCTGGCGTCGTGCGGGGATGCCACAAGCGTCCCGCGCGCACGAGTGGCGGAACTGGCATACGCACCGGGTTTAGGTTCCGGCGCCGCAAGGCATGGGGGTTCAACTCCCCCCTCGTGCACCCCTCATCTCGACGGACGCTCCCTGGCGGAGGAACACCCTGGCGGCCTTGCTGGTTTCAGGGCGAAGCAGGGCGGGCCATTGCCCGATGCTCTGTCCGCGGGTAGCTTCGCGCTCTCCCTAGACCCCTCTCTATCCAAAGAGCCCCGCGGTCCCCGCGATGGGCGCAAGGCACGACGGACATGTTGACCTGGGCGATGAAGCGCATCTTCGGCACCTCTCACGAGCGGACCATCCGCCGGATGCGACCGAAGGTCGAGGCCGTCAACCGGCTGGAATCCGAGCTGAAGCAGCTCTCGGATGATCGACTGCGCGCGAAGACGGCGGAGTTCAAGGAGAAGCTGGGCAATGGGGCCGCGCTCGACGACCTCCTGATCCCTGCTTTCGCGGTATGTCGTGAGGCGTCGAGGCGCGTGCTGAAGATGCGCCACTACGACGTGCAGCTCATCGGCGGCATGGTGCTCCACAGCGGGTCCATCGCCGAGATGCGGACGGGAGAGGGCAAGACCCTCGTCGCGACCTTGCCGGCCTACCTCAACGCGCTGGAGGGCAAGGGCGTCCACATCGTCACGGTGAACGACTACCTGGCACGCCGCGACGCGGAGTGGATGGGCAAGATCTACAACTTCCTCGGCCTGGAAGTGGGCGTGGTGGTCAACCAGCAGGGCGAGGCGGAGAAGCGCAGCGCCTACCAGGCCGACATCACCTACGGTCAGAACAACGAGTTCGGCTTCGACTACCTGCGCGACAACATGAAGTTCTCAGCGCTCGAGTATGCGCAGAGGCCTCTTCATTACGCCATCGTGGACGAGGTGGACTCGATCCTCATCGACGAGGCGCGGACCCCGCTGATCATCAGCGGGCAGGGGGAGCGCTCCAGCGACAAGTACAAGCTGATCAACGAGATTCTCCCCCAGCTTCGAAACGAGGAGCACTTCAACCTCGATGAGAAGGCCCACTCGGTCACCTTGACCGACGAAGGCGTGGAGACGGCCGAGCGGCTGTTGACGGCGATGAGCGTGCTGAAGGGGTCGAACCTCTACGACCCCGTGAACCTCGAGACCTTGCACATCCTGAACCAGTGCCTGCGCGCCCACACCCTGTACAAGCGCGACGTCCAGTACATGGTGCGGGAAGGAAAGGTGATGATCATCGACGAGTTCACCGGCCGCGTGCTGGCCGGGCGTCGATGGTCGGACGGCCTGCATCAAGCCGTGGAAGCGAAGGAGAACGTCCGCATCCAGGAGGAGAGCCGGACGCTGGCGACGATCACCTTCCAGAACCTCTTCAGGATCTACAAGAAGCTGTCCGGTATGACGGGTACGGCCGATACGGAGGCCTCCGAGTTCCACAGCACGTACAAACTCGACGTCACGATCATCCCCACCAACAAACCCATCCTCCGGGTCGATCACGAGGACGTGGTCTACAAGACCGAGCGCGAGAAATTCACCGCGGTCATCAAGGAGATCCTGGAGCGGCACGAGGCGGGGCAGCCCATCCTGGTGGGGACGACCAGCGTCGAGAAGAGCGGCGCCATCAGCCGAATCCTCACCAAGAAGGGCGTGAAGCACCACGTGCTGAACGCCAAGCACCACGAAAATGAGGCTTACGTGGTCGCCCAGGCGGGGCGGAAAGGGGCGATCACCGTCTCGACCAACATGGCTGGTCGCGGCACGGACATCGTGCTCGGTGGCAACCCGGAGATGCTCGCCAAGCTCAAGTTCAAGGAGCAGAACCGCCTGCCCGAGGCCGAGCCCGAGGAGTTCGAGAAGCTGATCGAGGAGCTCACCGCGTCGTGCAAGAAGGAGGGCGACGAGGTCCGTGAGATCGGAGGCCTCTTCATCCTGGGGACCGAGCGGCACGAGTCTCGCCGCATCGACAACCAGCTTCGCGGTCGCGCTGGACGTCAGGGCGACCCCGGCATGTCCCGCTTCTACCTCTCGCTCGAGGACGACCTCATGCGCATCTTCGCCGGCGACCGGGTGAAGAACCTGATGGAGCGCATGGGGATGCCGGATGACGAGCCCATCGAGCATCCCTGGGTGACGAAGAGCGTCGAGAACGCGCAGAAGAAGGTCGAGGAGCGGAACTTCGACATCCGCAAAAATCTCCTCGAGTACGACAACGTCATGAATGCGCAGCGCAAGACCATCTACGAGATGCGTCAGTCGCTGCTCCAGGGGCGCTACGAGCCCGAGATCGTCGACGAGGAAGGCAAGCCGACGGGCGAGAAGCGGAAGATCAAGTCGATGGCGTCCGTCGTCGAGCTGATCCGTCCCGACGTCGGTTACCTCCTCGGGATGTTCGCCAACGATCCCGTCATGCCGGTGGACAAGGAGGGAAATCGTCGCGAGATCACGCGCGAGGACTTCGCGAAGGTGGAGCGCTTCGTCGAGCTCGAGAACCTCCAGCGCGAGCTGTACACCCGCTGGGGCGTGAAGCTCGACATCGAGGATCGCGAGGACGACGTGCTCGGCATCTACGACGAGTGCGCGGAGCGCGTCCCCTTGTCGCTCACCGAGCAGCGGGAGCGGTTGCTCGATCTCATCGATCGGATCCTTGGTGCGATGGTGGAGGACTCCTGTCCGCCACGCAAGCCGCCGGAGGATTGGGACTGGGGTGGGATCTTTCAGGGATTCCGTGAGCATTTCGGCGTCGAGCTGCCGGACGAGATCGCAGACACCGGCGACCCCGAGGCGCTGGCGCGGACCCTCTACGAGCGCGCGGAGCAGCTCTACGAGAAGCGCGAGAAGGAGATCGGGGTGGAGCTATCGCTCCGGATCTTCCGCCACCTGTACCTGGAGGAGCTCGACAAGTCGTGGGTCGATCACCTCACCGACATGGACCACCTGCGTGACGGGATCGGCCTCCGGGGCTACGGACAGAAGGATCCGAAGCAGGAGTACAAGAAGGAGGGCTACAACCTCTTCGTCAACATGGTGGCCCGTGTGTCCTCGAACGTCATCACCAAGCTCTTTGCGGTGAGCGTACGGCGAGCCGAGGAAGAGGAGCGCCGCATCGAAGCCGAAGAGGCGGCGTGGCACGAGGAGGAGATGCGGGGCGCCGTGGCGAAGCACGAAGAGCACATGCCCATCGGTGCGCAGCAGCAACCGCCTCCCGAGCCTGAGCTGCCTGCCGTGACGGCAGAGATGGACTGCCCCTGCGGCAGTGGAAAGCCGTTCTCTCGCTGCCACGGCGCAGAGGACGAGGCGACGGCGTAACGCAGCGAGAGGCGAACATGAAGATTTTCATCGATTCGGGAGACCTGGCGGAGATCAAGGAAGCGCAGTCGATGGGCCTCATCGATGGCGTCACCACCAACCCCTCGCTGCTCGCGAAAGCGGGCAAGTCGACCCGCGATGCGATCACGGAGATCGCTGAGGTCGTCGACGGACCGATCTCGGCGGAGGTGATCGGGGTGAAGGCCGACGAGATCCTCCGAGAGGGGCGCGAACTCGCTGCGATTCACAAGAACGTGGTGGTCAAGGTCCCCCTCATCGAAGAAGGCCTCAAGGCCGTGCGCGTCTTCACGAACGAGGGGATCCGTACCAACGTGACCCTCTGCTTCTCCCCCTCCCAAGCCCTGCTCGCGGCGAAGGCAGGAGCGTCGTACATCTCGCCGTTCGTGGGGCGGGTCGACGACATCTCGGGGGACGGCATCGAGCTGGTCGGCCAGATCGTACAGATCTATCGGACCTACGGCTTCGAGACGCAGGTGCTGGCCGCGAGCATCCGGCACCCCTTGCACTTCGTTCAGGCGGCGATGCTCGGGGCTCATGTGTCGACGCTGCCGCTCAAGGTCATCAAGCAGCTGCTCAAGCACCCTCTGACGGAGAGTGGGCTCGAGCAGTTCCTGGCTGACGCGAAGAAGATCCCCACCGGCTCCGCGCGCTCCTAGGATCGTGGCCAGACGCCCGACTCCGTCTGTGGTCAGCGTGACGACGCAAGGAGGTCCGTTCGAGGGGCCTTCCGCGGCCACCCTGCGTCGTCGTGCGGAGAAGATGATCTCTCATCTCGCGCTGCAGGGAGTGGAGCTGTCGATCGCGCTCGTGGATGATGCCACCATTCACACGCTGAACAGAGATTACCGCCACAAGGACAAGCCGACCGACGTCCTGGCGTTCCCGCTCGACGAGAAAGTCAGCGCGGCCACGGGAGGTCGCCGGCTTCTCGGCGACGTCATCGTGTCCGTGGACACCGCACGCCGGCAGGCGGGGCAGCGGCGACGACCGCTGCTCGACGAGATGACCATGCTCCTTGGGCACGGCCTCCTCCACCTCCTCGGCTACGACCACCAGACCGACGAGCAAGAGCGCGAGATGACTGCCCTTACCGTCGAGCTGGAGGTTGCTGCCGCTCAGCGCCGAAAGGCGACCCGAGCCGGGCCTCTCACAGTGCGTCGCGGACGACGCGGCGGATAGGCACGATTTCGCTGGGGTCGCTGATGGAAGGCGGGGCGGTTTCCCTTGCGATGAGAAACCCTGCTTGTTAAACGGTCCGCCCTTTCAAGCTCTGGGCCGGCGCGAGCATGAACCGAGCGCGGCCCGCTTCCCCCAAACCGCCCCTCCAACCAGGAGAAGACATGCCCGGGAACAAGTTGACCAAGGCGCAGCTGATCGTCACTCTCGCCGAGTCCACCGGCCTCGACAAGAAGTCCGTGAGCGGTGTCATCGATGCCCTCGCTGAGCTGGTAAAGAAGCAGCTAGGCGCCGAGGGGCCTGGTGAGATCACCGTTCCGGGGATCGCCAAGTTCAAGGCAAAGGAAGTCCCTGCGACGCAGGATCGGGAGGGCGTGAACCCCTTCACCAAGCAGCCGATGACCATCAAGGGCAAGCCGGCGAGCCGCAAGGTTCGCGTCACGCCCGTGAAGGCCCTCAAAGAGTAATCGAGGCTGACGGAGCGCCCCCTTCGACGCTCCGTGATCAACGCGCCGTCCGCCAGGTACCCGAAGGTTCGGAGGCCTGGGCGGATGGTTCGTGGGTGTGACGGCTGGAAGGAACACACCGCGTCGGCTCCGGAGTCTCCCGTGACAGACGCGCTCCAGGTCTCTCAGCTCGCCAGGCGAGAAGCGCGTCGGTGCGCTTGCGGACGGCGTTCCGTCATGACGAGCAGACGAGAGACCTTCGCTGCGTTCGAAGGTCAGGGCCCGGAATGAGGGCGCCTGACCCGACGCCCGGCTCTACCAGTAGAACGAGATACCACCGCGGAAGAGACCACCGCCGGAGGTGTTCGTGGTGCGACCCGTCGCAGGATCGTAAAATTCCGGGTTGGAGGCCGCTTGATCGTCGGTGCGGCTGCGGATGAACCCGAGCCCATCGATGTTCAAGGCGACGTGCCGGGAGACACGGAACTCGAGGCCGATGCCTCCATGGCCACCGAAGTAATCGTACTCCTGCGTGAACGTGGAGACCGTCGAGGGGACGCCGGGCGTGTCCGACGTGATGATGGCGGTTCGTTCCACCTGGGCGTACGAAGCGTGCATCCCGCCCATGAAGTAAAACTGTACCCGGCTGCGCGGGTTCACGAACACCATGCCGCTCAGCGAGATGGGGATCTCGGCACGCTTGAAGCCGTGGTAGTCGATGCCGCCGAGCACATCGACGCCGAGGTCGATCGCGAACGCCGGGACGGGTCGGTACCGCAAGCTGAGGCCGGCGCCACCCATCGCTGCATCTTCCGCGGCTCCCCGGGTGCTGCCGAAGCTCGCCCCTTGAAGGCGCAAGTTGAAACCCCACTCCGAGCGCCACTTCCGACGCGGGGGAGGGGGTGGAGGTGCGGGGGGGACCCCTGGCACCGTGCGCACCACCACCTGAGGAGGCGGCTGTCCACCCGGGGTGACAATGACCACCTGGGGCGTTTGGCCATCGCTCGGAGGTTGGTAGACGACCACGGGGGGAGGTGCGGCGGGTCGTGCCGCTCGCGGCCTGGGCCCCCGCCGCTCGCGCCGCTCGTGGTGTTCACGCCGCTGGGGGGGTGGAGCTGCTTCCGGCTCCTCTTCCGGGGGCACAGCGTCGGCCTCCGGAAGATCCTCCTCGGGGACCTGTTCGCAGAACCACGCCCCTTGAGGGCAGTCCTGGTCCTGTGCGAGCGCGGGCACGGAGGTGAGCAGCGCCACCGCGGGAAGTGCATGGATCAAGCATCGGCGCATCGGGCGACTCCTGTTCGGTGCCGAATGGCTAGCAACCGTGATGCCACGCGCCTCGGAGCCGGAATCGTGAGTCTCTGGCTGTCTTGTCCGAGGGCGTGCATCGCGCGCCACGGGGCGCTGTGGCGGAAGGTTCACACGCAGAGCGAACCCAAGAGTACTAGGTCTGCTGCCAAAGTCACGATGGGGCAGGCGACATGGAGCGGCCCCGGACTGTCCGGAGAACCCCCGACAGTGGACTTCAGAGGGGACTGAATCACGTGCTCCTGTCGGGCGACCCCCTTGGACCCCCTCCGAAGACCACCCCGCAGCTCCCGGAGCGCGGAACGAACGAGAGACCATCATGCCCACCGTCACCCTGAAACCCGGCCATGTGCGACCCGTCTGGTCAGGCCACCCCTGGATTTTCGCGCAAGCCATCGCTCGCATCGAAGGAGGCGCGATTGCGGGCGACGAGGTAACCGTCGTGGACCCCCAGGGAAATGTGCTGGGGCGCGGGCTCTACACCCCGGGCTCGGCCATTCCGGTCCGCCTGTACACCCGGTCGGACGCGCCCGTGGATGCTGCACTCTTCCGACGCCGCATCGAGCAGGCGGTCGCTCATCGACGTGATCTGGGCCTCCCGAGCCGAGCTCAGGGCCATGAGACCGACGCATATCGCCTGGTTCACGCCGAAGGAGATCATCTGCCGGGCGTCATCGTGGACATCTTCGGGGATGTGGCAGCGGTGCAGCTCGGCACCATCGGCGCCAAACGGCGGGAGGGCGTCATCTTCGACGCGCTTCAGGCCACCCTCGCTCCCAAGGCGATCCTCGATCGCACCCCGTCCGCGGCGGCGCGGATGGAAGGCTTCACCCCCGGGAGCGGCGTGGTGCGTGGCGACCCGACCGTGGATCGGCTCCGCTTCACCGAGCGCGGCCTTCGGTACACCATCCCCTTCTCCCTCGGTCAGAAGACCGGATTCTATCTCGACCAGCGCCCCCTCCGGGCGCGTGTCGAGCAGCTGGCCCATGGCGCCCGCGTCCTCGACCTCTACTCCTTCGTCGGGACCTTCGCGATGGCGGCGGCGCGGGGCGGGGCGCGCGAGGTCGTCGCCATCGACGAGAGCGCGGTCGCCCTGGAGATCGCTGCCGAGTGCGCGCGAGAAAACGGCCTGTTCGAGCGCATCTCGTTCACGCGCGACGACGCGCGCAAGGCTGTGGCGCGCGCTTCCAAGGAGCCCTTCGACCTCGTCATCTGCGATCCGCCGAAGCTGGCGGCCACCCGCGCCATGAAGGAGGGCGCCCTCCCCGCGTACCGAGCGCTTGCGGCGGCCGCCTGCCGCGCCACCCGGCCTGGGGGCGTGCTCATCATGTGCTCCTGCTCGGGGGCCGTCGGCCTCGACGATCTGACCCGCGCGCTCGCCCTGGGCGCTCGGGACGCCCGCATGCAGGCCACCGTGTTCGATCGCCACTACCAGGGAGCCGATCACCCCGTCCCAGCCGCCTTCCCCGAGGGCCTCTACCTGAAGAGCCTCATCGCGCGGATCGAGACCTTGTGAGACCTCTCGCCGACATCCCGGTCGAGACGGCGCGAGCCCTCGCCGGCATCGTCTTCGACCTGGATGACACGGTCCTCGATCACGGCGCCCTGGCGGAGGCCACCTACAGCGCACTCTTCCGACTCCGTGCGTCCGGGCTCCGGCTCATCGCGTGCACGGGCAGACCTGCAGGCTGGGGACAGGTCATCCAGCGTCAGTGGCCCCTCGACGCCACCGTGGTCGAGAACGGGGCCCTGGCGCTGATCCCGGAGCCGCTCCCACCCCCTCCTCGGACCGCTCCTTCTCCTTCTTCGTCGACTTCGACGAAGGGCACCGGCACCCGGATCGGCATGGCCGATCCGCTCGATCCAGCCGCGCGACGCGATCGGCGAGCTGCCCTGCTCGACCTTGCGGAGGCCCTCGTGCGTGATTTTCCCGCAACAGCCCTCGCCGACGACAATGGCGCCCGCGTGACGGACGTCACCTTGGACATCGGCGAACACCGCCAGGTCCCGTCAGCCGACGTGGAGCGCATGCGTGCCATCGCGCACGAGCAGGGCGTCCGGACCCTCGTGTCGAGCGTCCACCTCCACCTCACGCGCGAGGTCGAGGACAAAGCGACGGGCGTGCTCCGCCTTCTCTCTCGCCACTTCGCGGAAGACCCCACCGGCGCCCTGCGGCGGTACGCCTTCGTCGGTGACAGCGGAAACGATGGCGTGGCGTTCGCAGCGTTCACGACGACCTTCGGGGTCGCGAACGTGAGAGAGCATCTGGGGCGGATGTCGGTCCCCCCCCGGTTCGTTGCATCTTCTCCCATGGGGCGAGGGTTCGTGGAGATCGCCCTCCAGCTGGTCGCCCTCCGCGCCGCCTGAGCGCTGGCCCACGGTGATCAGCGTTCGGAGCCACCCCACAGCCTTCTGGACCGTGATCCTGCCCACGGACGGTGCCGTTGAGCCCTCTTCCCCAGCGCGATGCGCGCCGGGCGGTAGCGGCTTCTGCGCGCCACCGCCGTCTTTCCTCGTGGCCGGCTCTCCGGAGAGGTAACCTCTCCCGCGGTGGACCGAGGACCCTGGTGATGGCGGGACTTTACATTGGCACGGGTACCCGGGACCATGAATGCGGCTCTCGTCCCCGCTGTTAGCAGATGGCGTACCGACCCCCGACCCCCGGTCTGCTCGTGGACGGCAAGTATCGCCTGGCGGAGCGCATCGGCGGTGGCGGCATGGGCGACGTCTTCCGCGCCGAGCATGTGCTCGCAGGTCGGAGCGTCGCCATCAAGTTCCTGCACCCCGAACTCGCCGACAACCGCGAGCTCTCGACCCGCTTCTTTCAGGAGGCCCAGGCGGTCAACCGGATCCGCCACCCGAACATCGTCGATGTGATCGATGCGGGCGTGGGTGACCAGGGGCCTTACATCGTCATGGAGCACCTCGACGGCGAGTCGCTCGGCATGGCGCTCGCGCGCTTCGGGCGGCTCGAGGTCGACGCCGCCGTCGGTGTGGCCATCCCGGTGCTCGAAGCGCTCGACGCGGCCCACCGCGCCGGGATCGTGCACCGCGATCTCAAGCCCGAGAACATCTTCATCGCCTTCGACCCTGGTCGAAATCAAGCCGTGGTGCGCCTGCTCGACTTCGGCATCGCCAAGATGCTCGACGCCGAGGGCCCCTCGCTCACGCGCACGGGCGTCGTCTTCGGGACACCGGACTACCTGTCGCCCGAGCAGGCCATGGGCGACCAGCCCATCGACGGGCGCAGCGATCTCTTCTCGCTCGGCGTCCTCATGTACGAGGTGCTCACGGGCAACCGTCCTTTCCGTGCCCCGACAGCCGTGGCCACCGCCTACCGCGTGGTGAACGCGGAGGTCCCCAGGCTGGCGGCGGCGGGCGTGACCGTCGACGCCAAGCTCGAAGCAATCATCCACAAGCTCCTCAACAAGGAACCAGGGAAGCGCTTCCAGCTCGCCTCCGACGTCGTCCGTGAGCTGGAGCGTGCCATTCCGGAGGCGGGCCGACGCGCCGCTGCGCTCGGGCGCATCATCAACGTTCAGCGGCGCATGGCGCTGAGCCAGGGCACGAACGCGAGCCCGGGCGCCGTCAACGCGCCCGAGCCGGACCGGCTCTCCTCTTCCCGTGATCGCCTGCGGCATGGCTTCCCCCTGGACATCCCGCAGATGGTGCGGGTGCCACCGGCGGCCGTGCTCTCCACCAGCCCCCGCCAGAGCGACTCCGTGCCACCGCGCGCCCCCGAGCCCGTGCGTGCCGCCCCGGGGGCCTCCCTCTCGGACGCCTTGCGTGCGCGCAACGAAGCGGCGGCGGTACAGATCCCGCGCGTCGATCCGCTCCCCACCATGCGCAGCGCCGACCTCGGGCTTCGCGTCGCAGAGCCGACCATGCGCAGCGCCGACATCAGCCCACGCATCAAGGCCGCGACGCGCCGCCCGAACACCACGCCGGTGCGGCCGTTCCCGGCGAGGTTCCGCAACCAGTATCAGGTCCGCGGCCCGGTGCTGCGCAGCGTCGATCGGTCCATCGTCGAGGAGTACGGCAAGGGCGCCCGCGACGAGGTGGTCACCCAGATGCCGGGTCAGTACGCCGAGGACTTCCGGCAGGACTCCATCAACGCGATGGTCCCCTACGACCTCGAAGCCCTCGACGTGTACATGGAGCTCGCGACCTCGCTCGTCCTGCGCGACCTCGAGCGATGGCGCGATCTCGGCAGGACCGCGGTGATGGGCGAGCTCCACAGCCTGGTCCGCCCCCTCATCTCACGTCCCTCCAACGACGTGACGGGAATCATCCGGCGAGGCATCAACACCTGGTCCCGCCTCTTCACCTTCGGCTCCTGGCGTGTGGCCACGGGACCCACGGGCAGGGTGTCTTTGCACATTGGTGATTTCGATCCCGCCTCGCTCGCCCTCAGGCTGTGGCTCGTGGGGATGGTCGAGGAGACGACGCGCAAGGCCGCTGGCGGTGGCGTGCGGGTCACGATCACGGCGGGCGAGATCGGCTTCACCTCGGACCTCGCCTGCGAGATCGTCCTCTGACCCTGGGCCTTCGAGGCCTGCCGCGCCTCAGGTCATCGGCCCAGGTCTCGAGTTCGCGCGCCCGTCAGCTCCCCTGACCTTCCTGCTTGCGTGCCCGGAAGCACTCCTGACAGAGCACCTCGCGTCCCTCCGTCGGCTTGAACGGCACCTCTGCCGCCTTCTGACAGCCCGCGCAGGTGATCGGGAACATCGCCCGCTCTCGCGCCGCGCCCTGACCGCCGCCGCGCTTTCCCTTCCCCTTGACGGGCTGCGGTCCGCGCGGCGCCCCTCCTTGATCCGGAGGCCCACCGCGCCCGCCGCGTTGCACTTGCGGCGTCGGGGCAGGCTCACCTCCCACCATGGGGCTCCTGTACTCCGCGTCTCCACCCGAGCGGCCCGTCATCATCGGGCTCCGGTACTCGCTCCCGCCGCGTCGCCCTGCGACCATCGGGCTCCGGTATTCACCTCGACCCGCACCGCGGCCGGTGCCCATGGGGCTCCTGTACTCACCGCGAGCACCGCCCCGAGCACCGCCTCGACCCGTCGCCATCGGGCCCCGATGGCCAGCGGAATTGCTCGTCGGGCCCCGGCGTCCGTCAGGGGCACCCCCCCGTCCCACCGCCATCGGGCTCCTGTACTCGTCCGACTCGGAGGAGCGCTCCGCCACCATCGGGCTCCGGTACTCGTTGGGATTCCCCGTGGTGCGTGGCGCACGGAACTGGTGGGGCTCGGCGCCGTCGGGCAACCCTTGATCTGCCTTGCCGGGAGAGCGGCGCACATTGCCCCGGTTCTCTTCTTCCTCGTTTTCCTCGACCTCGCCGACCTCTCCTTCCCCCAGGCTGGCTCTCGGCGGCTCATGATCGCTCGCGATCGCTTCTCCTGCGTGCTCTGTCTGCGCTGCCTGCTCTTCGCGTGCCAGAGGCGCCGTCGGATCGGGCGCGTCTACGTGCTCTGCCGCTTCGTGCTCTGCCGCTTCGTGCTCTGCCATGACTTCTCGGCGTGTGGACAAGGGGAACGGGGCCTCCATCACGTCGCCCCGTGGGATGCTCGCTGCTGACGATCAGCGAAGCCGGACATCGAACGGCGGCTACGGTGACATGCTCACTCCGGGGGTCAAGAGTCGGACAGGCAGCCACCGGGCTTTGATTTCGCGAGGGCACGAGCTACCATCCGCGCCCTTCCCGCGGTCGGTGTGACGGGGCTCCACAGCCTCACGGGACAAGGGGGCACCCCGGCGATTCGGGGCGCTTCCATGCTTCGGCCAACCGTGGGAGACCTTGGCGCCGCGCGTCCCTGTCACGCGGGCCCCTGCCATGAGCTCTTCCAATCTGCGACTCACTGACGGCGACTTCGACGCCTACTCGCCGACGAAAGCCACCTCGAAGGCCTACTCACGTCCTCGCATGGACATCAAACAGCGCGCCCTCACCTGGGCGCGTGGTGTCGTGGCGCGGCTCGCCGAGCAGGGCTTCTCCGTCGACGTCCAGGGCTCCGACGAGCACCCCTCGATCCGGAACCGCTACCGCGTCGACGGCCAGTGGGTCTTCTTCTGGCGTGACGAGAAGGCCAGAGAAGATCTGGACCGGCTCCTCTCCCGAGGGAGAACCATCGCCGCGGAGTTCGACGAGTTCGGCGCTGTACGGCAGCACGTCTTTCTCGCGCTGCGCATCACGGCCCACGACATCGAGATCGGCCTCTCCGTGCACCCCGAGGCCAAGGTCGACCTGGAGAACCTCCGCGCGCGCCTCGACGAGGCGGACTCGACCCTGCCCGCCGATCTGGCGACCGCTCTGCGCGCGCTGCCGGATCAGTTTCGTGTCGGCGCAGGCAGCGCCAGGGACGAGCGCGTGGCCTGCAGCGCCCTCACCGAAGAGGCGCTCGTGCCCCTCTTGCGGCGCGCGACGGACGGCCAAGAGCCGCTCTGGCTCGGCTGGACCGTGCCTCGTGAGGCGGCGGTCGAGCACACCGACATCCTCGACGGCCAGCTGGAAGACGCCCTCACCGCGCTCGCGCCGATCTACCGCCTGATCGCCTGGTCGCGCGAGAACGACCACCTCGCCCTCGACCGCCGGATCGAGGGCGTCGAGCAGGAGCGCGCCCGCGCCCACGCCGAGCTCGAGGCCGAGAACGAGCGCTGGCGTGCCGAGCAGACGGCTGCCCGCGAGCGCTCGATGGAGCAAGCCAAGACGCGTCTCGACGAGTCGCTCCCTGCGCGACGCCCCACGCTGGAGAACCTGTTCCGCTCGATCGGACCGCGTCCTTCCGCCTCGGCCGACAAACCGGGCGCGCCGCGACCGCAGCCTGCGCGTCGTCCCCAGGACGGCCCTCAGCTCAACCGCCCCGCTTCGCGCCAGGGAGCCAGCTCCCCCCAGGGGGGCAAGGCGACCCCTCCCGCAGGGCCGCGCCCGGAACGCGCACCGCTGCAACCGGACAGACCGAAGGAGCCGCAGGAGACACGCCCTCAGCCGCAGACGAGTGCGGCGAGCGGCGGCTCGACCGGCGGCCCGCTCGACAAAGGCGCGAATGTCCGCGTGCTTCGGGGCCCCTTCGAGGGCAAGCTCGGCGTCATCGGCGAACTCGATGGTCGCGGGGGAGCGCGTGTCCTCCTCGGCCTCCTCTCCACCCGCATGGAGCTCGCTGATCTCGAACCCGTCAACGAAACCCAGGAGCGCCCCGTGCTGGGCACCTCCCACCGCCACCCGCCCCTCCCGGCCTCTCGCAAGCCCCGGTAGAGGCCCCCTCTACCCCTCATGACGGCAGACCGCGATCCCGGGGACTACCCCACCTCTCTCTCCGCCCAGTTTCGCCGCAACCTGCACCTCTACCTGAGCGGTGCAGTCCTCCTGGCCATCCAGCAGTTTCTCATGGCCAAGCGCGACTTCCTCGTGCGGGACGCCGTCGACGCGGCGGCGCAGAAGCTGCCCGACGTGGCGGCCACGGCCGCGCTCCTGATGCTCGCCGTCAGCGTGAGCGCCGCCATCGTCCGCGTCCTCTCGCGCATCACCATGTTCACCGGCGGTCGCAACGTCGAGTACGAGCTGCGCGCCGTCCTCCTTCACCGCCTCCACCAGCTCGGACCGGCCTTCTTCCGCCGCATGCCCACCGGCGAGATCATGAGCCGCGCGACCAACGACCTCGGCCAGGTCCGCCTCCTGCTCGGCTTCGGCGTCCTCAACGTCGTCGGCTCCCTCTTCGCCCTCGCCAGCGCCCTCTACGTCATGCTCGACGTCTCGGTGAAGCTCACCGCGGCCGCCCTGGTCAGCATGCCGGCGCTCATGCTGATCACCCGCTGGTTCTCCACGCACATGTTCAGCCGCCTCCGCGAGAACCAGGAGGCCCTCGGCAGCATGAGCGACCGCGTCCTCGCCAGCCTTGCCGGCGTGCGCGTCGTCCGCTCCTTCGCCCTCGAGAAGGCCGAGCTTCACTCCTTCGACGAATCCAACAGGAACTACCTGGAGAAGGGCCTGAGCCTCGCCCGCCTGCGCGGCTTCATGGGCCCCATGGCGGGCGCGACCATCTCCATCGGCATCCTCGTCGTGTTCTGGTACGGCGGAAAGCTCGTCCTCACCGGGGAGATGAGCAAGGGCGACTTCGTCTCCTTCTGGCTCGCCCTCCTCCGCCTGACCTGGCCGATGCTCGCCATCGGCTTCGTCGCCAGCATCGTGCAGCGTGGCCGCGCCGGCTACGCGCGCCTCAAGGTGATCTACGAGGCCGTACCCGACGTCGTGGGAGGCCCGCTCCCGCCGCCCGAGCGTGTGCGCGGCGCCCTCTCCGTGAAAGACCTCTCCTTCGCGTACGGTGAGCGCAAGGTCGTCGACGGCGTGAGCTTCGAGGTGCCCGCGGGCTCCTCGCTCGCCCTCGTCGGCCGCACCGGCTCCGGCAAGAGCACCATCGCCACCTTGCTCGCTCGCCTGATGCCGACGCCGAAGGGCGCCGTCTTCCTCGACGGCACCGACATCTGCGAACTGCCCCTCGAAACGGTGCGCGAGAGCATCGGCTACGCCCAGCAGGACGCCTTCCTCTTCTCCACCACCGCCGCCAGGAACATCGGCTACGCCCTCGACGACCCCGACGCCCCCGAGGCCCACGAGCGCATCGAGCACGCTGCCGAGGAAGCGCAGGTCCTCTCCGAGGTGCTCTCCTTGCCGGATCAGTTCGACACCGTCGTCGGCGAGCGCGGCGTACAGCTCTCCGGCGGCCAGCGTCAGCGCCTCGCCCTCGCCCGCGCCCTCGTGCGCGAGCCACCGATCCTCGTCCTCGACGACCCGCTCTCCGCGGTCGACGCCAAGACCGAGGCCGCCATCCTCGCCGCCATCGATCGCCAGGCTGCGCGCCGCACCGTCGTCCTCATCACCCACCGCGTCGCGGCCGCGCGCCGGTGTGACCAGATCGTCGTCCTCGACAACGGCCACGTGCTGGAGACCGGAACGCACGACGAACTGACTCGCACTGGCGGCCTCTACGCCTCCTTCGCCGAGGAGCAGCGCATCGAGGAGGACCTCGCGGCGCTCGCCCCCCCCTCCTCCTCGCGCGGACCCGACGCGTCCACGGAGGTCCCGTGACCACAGGAAATGGCGTGACCGGCGTGAGCCCCGAGCCCCAGCGCCCGCGCACACCAGCGACCACCGCGGCGGCCCAGAGCAGGTCCTCACGCGCGAGCCGCACCGAGGAGGCGTTGAGCCGCTTCCACGAAGAGTCCAAGCTCGGCGAGGCCTACGACGCGCGCAACCTCCTGCGCCTCTGGCCCTTCATCAAGCCCCACGCGGGCTACCTGCTCTTCTCGCTCGGGCTGCTCATCGTCACCGCGCTCCTGGCGATGCTCCGCCCCCTCATCATGCGCGGCGCGCTCGACGCCATCGATACACCGGACGGCCTCGCCCACCTCACCCGGGCCGGGTGGATGCTCACGGGCGTGCTGCTCACCGAGCAGTTCCTCTCCTTCCCGCAGCTCTACTCGATGCAGCTCGCGGGCGCGCGCGCCATGGCCGACCTGCGCGCGCACATCTTCTCCTTCCTCCACACGCGCCGCCTCGCCTTCTTCGATCGCACCCCCGTCGGCCGCCTGGTCACGCGGGTGACGAACGACGTCGACGCCATCAACGAGATCTTCGCCTCCAACGCGCTGAACGCCTTCGGCGACCTCATCCGCCTGGTCGTCATCATCGCGATCATGGTCTCGCTCGAGTGGCACATGTCGCTGCTCACCTTCGCGGCCGTGATCCCCGTCGCCGTCGGCGTGAACTGGACGCGCCGGCGGATCCGCGACGCCTTCCGAGAGGTCCGCTCCAAGACCTCGCGGATGAACTCCTACCTGAACGAGCAGGTCTCGGGCATGGCCGTCGTCCAGGCCTACGCCCGCGAGGACCGCTCCGACGCCGAGTTCGACGAGATCAACCGCGCCTACCGCGGCGCGAACAACCGCTCCATCGTCTACGACGCCACGCTCGACGCCGCGATCGAGATGGTCTCCAGCGTCTGTGTCGCCATGGCCCTCTGGTATGCCGGCCGCTACGCCGGCGTCGAGAGCCTCAAGGACGTCTCCTTCGGCACCCTGTTCGCCTTCGTCGCGTACATCGAGATGTTCTTCGTCCCGATCCGCGACCTGTCGTCCCGGTACACCCTGCTCCAGTCGGCCATGGCCGGCGCCGAGCGCGTCTTCGAGCTGCTCGACAACCAGGACGAAGACGCCGCCGCGCCACCCGCCACATCGGCGCAGCCTCCTGCCGACGCCACGGCGGGCGACGCGAGCCTCGCCTTCCAGTTCGACGGCGTGACCTTCTCGTACAAGCCCGGCCTCGACGTCCTGCACGACGTCTCCATCGCCGCGCGCCCGGGTGACAAGGTCGCCCTCGTCGGCGCGACGGGCGCGGGCAAGAGCACCGTCGCCTCCCTCCTGCTCCGCCTCTACGAAGTCCAGAGCGGCAGCGTGCGTGTCTTCGGGCGCGACGTCCGGAGCTACCCGCGCGACGAGCTGCGGAAGAAGTTCGCGGTCGTCCCCCAGGACGTCTTCCTCTTCCCTGGCACGGTGCTCAGCAACATCGCCGCCGGCGATGCCGACCCGGATCGCGCCCGCGCCATCCAGGCGCTCCAGCGCATCGGCGCCCTGGACCTGTTCGAGCGCCGTGAGGGAGGCCTCGACGCGCAGGTCCTCGAACGCGGCCACAACTTCAGCGCCGGCGAGCGCCAGCTCATCGCCTTCGCGCGCGCCCTCTACCGCGATCCGCCCATCTTCATCCTCGACGAGGCCACCGCGAACATCGACAGCGACACCGAGGCGAAGCTCCAGCGCGCCCTGGAAGGCGCCATGGTCGGCCGCACCGCCCTGATGATCGCCCACCGCCTCTCGACCATCCGCGCCGCCGACCGCATCGTCGTCTTCCACAAAGGCTGCGTCGTCGAGCAGGGCACCCACGACGAGCTGCTCGCCCTCGGCGGCATCTACAGCCGGCTCTACCGCCTCCAGTTCGCGCGCGAAGCACAGGAAGCCACCGCCCCCGCCTCGTCGACTCCCGTGCCCTGAGCGCGCTGCCGCTCCTCCGCGGCTCGATCCACCCTGGCGCTCGACCCTTCGGGGCCGCGTGCTGGCGGTCCGCCGATCCCTGGACGAGCCCGGCGCGTGCGACCTGTCCGCAATCCTTTCGAGCACTTGCGCGCGACCGAAAAAGAAAAACAAACAAAGCGCATCGCCGCTGTCGAGAACAGCCCCCAGGCTCCGACCACGGGGTGAAAGCGCACGCCATCGCGGCGCGCTCCTCGCAGAAGGACCAAGGAGACGACCATGAAATACCTCCTGATGATGAACATCCCGAACGGCGGCCCCGACCATCGCCTGAGCTGGCCTCAACAAATCGCGAGCTGGCCTCGGCAAGACGTCGAGGCGCACATGGCCCACATGACGCGCCTCGCGCAGAAGCTGCGGGCCGCAGGAGAGCTCGTGGTGGCCGAAGGCCTGGCCGGATCGGATCAAGCCAAGCTCGTGCGCGCCCGCAAGGACGGCGAGCCCATCACGGACGGCGTCTTCCCCGAGACGAAGGAGTTCCTCGCGGGCTACTGGATCGTGAACGTCGAAAGCCCCGAGCGCGCCTGCGCCATCGCCGCGGAGGCCTCCGCCGCGCCTGGACTCGGCGGCGCTCCCCTCGACCTCGGCATCGAGGTGCGGCAGATCCTGGACGCTCCGCCCGCCGACCTGGCGTGACGAGCGCTCCCCTTGCTGCGCAGCCCGTGAAATCCCTGCTGCGCCCTCGAAAAACCCGACGCTACCCCGAGCAAGCGTACCGCAGCACCACGTTCCCTGACGGGTAAGGCTTCGCCTCCAGCAGCTTCAACGGCGTGCGTCTCGTCACCCCACCGAGCAAGCTGCGACCGCTCCCGAGCAGCATCGGACCGACGACGAAGTGAACCTCGTCGACCAGCCCGTGCTCGAGAAGCTGCGACGCGATCGCGCCGCTCCCGAAGACCATCATGTCCTTGCCTGGCTGCTGCTTCAGCGCCGCGATGGCCTCTGGATCGAACTCGTGAAGGAGCTGCGAGTTCTTCCACGTCACCTCCTTCCGGGTACGCGAAAAGACGATCTTGGTCGCCTCTTGAATCCACACCGCCATGGCGTGCAGCCCCTCGGTGCGTCGCCCCTCGGCGTGAGGATCAGGCGCCGTTGCGGCATCCCCGAGGGCGTTGGGCCAGAAGCTCTCGAACATCTCGTACGTCCGCCGCCCGAACAGGATCGTGTCGGACGCTGGCATGCTCTCCACGCCCGCCCGATCGATCGCCTCATCGGGCACCACCCAGTCCAGCCCCCCGTCGGCCCCTGCGACGTACCCGTCCGCCGTCACCCGGTTGAACATCACGATCTTCCGCATGGTTCCTTCTGCCTCCTCGGTCGTGCTTCGACATGCAGGGTTGCACTGCGCGGCAGGCTGGCGCATCCCGACAGGCGGGCGCTTCGTCCGGTCGCGTGACCGCGTTCCCGCCGGACCTCGAGGGTTTCAACAACTTGCGTGCGGCCCGAGAAAAAATCACAGGAAGTGCGTCGCCCATGTCGAGAGCAGCCGCCGGGCTCCGACTGGGGGGTGAAAGCGCGCTCCACGGCAGCGCGCCCCTCGCAGTGAGACCAAGGAGACGACCATGAAATACATCCTGATGATGAACACCCCGACCGGCGGCGCCTACCAGATCGCGAGCTGGCCTCAGCAGGACATCAAGGCCCACATCGCCTTCATGATGAACTTCGCCCAGAAGCTCGGCGCCTCGGGTGAGCTCGTGGCGGCCGAGGGCCTGGCGGGACCGGAGCAAGCCAAGCTCGTGCGCGCCGGCAAGAACGGCGAGCCCATCACCGATGGCGTCTTCCCCGAGACGAAGGAGTTCCTCGCGGGCTACTGGATCGTGGACGTCGAGAGCCCCGAGCGCGCCTACGCCATCGCGGCGGAGGCCTCTGCTGCGCCTGGACCGGGCGGCGTTCCCCTCGACATGGGCATCGAGGTGCGCCAGGTCATGAGCGCGCCGCCCCCCGACCTCACGTGACGACCCCTGCCGCCCAGCCCGTCCAGCACCTCCTGCGTGACCTCGCGCCGCAGGTGCTGGGTGCGGTGGTCCGGAGGTTCGGCGACTTCGCCGCCTCCGAGGACGCCGCTCAGGAAGCCTTGATCGCCGCGGCCACCCAGTGGCCACGCGAGGGCGTGCCCGAGAACCCGCGCGCCTGGCTCGTCCACGTCGCATCCCGGCGCATGACCGATCATGTCCGCGCCGAGTCCGCGCGCCGCCGCCGCGAAGCGTTCGTCGTCAGCCTCATCCCCCTCGAAGATCAGCTCGCCCTCGCGCCGGACGAAGACGACGCCCAACCGCGCGACGACACCCTCGACCTCCTCTTCATGTGCTGCCACCCGGCGCTCTCTCCCTCCTCGGCCATCGCGCTCACCTTGCGCGCCATCGGCGGCCTGACCACCGCCGAGATCGCCAGGGCCTTCCTGATGCCCGAGGCGACGATGGCCCAGCGCATCAGCCGCGCGAAGCAGACCATCAAGACCTCCGGCGTACCCTTCCTGGTGCCCACGCCCGAGGAGCGCGCCGCGAGGCTCGGCGCCGTCACCCACGTGCTCTACCTGATCTTCAACGAAGGCTACACCGCGAGCGCCGGCCCCGCGCTTCACCGCACCGACCTCTCCAGCGAAGCGCTGCGGCTCGCGCGCATGCTCCTTCACCTCGTCCCCGACGACACCGAGGTGGCCGGCCTGCTCGCGCTCATGCTCCTGACCGACGCGCGGCGCGCCGCCCGGACCACCGCCGAGGGCGAACTCGTCCCGCTCGACGAACAGGACCGCGCCCTCTGGGATCAGGACGCGATCTGCGAGGGTGTCGCGCTTCTCTCTGCGACCCTGCCGCGCGGCGCGGTCGGCCCTTACCAGCTCCAGGCCGCGATCGCCGCCGTGCATGACGAGGCGCCCACCGCCGACGCCACCGACTGGCCCCAGATCCTCGGCCTGTACGAGCTCTTGCAGCGCATGACCCCGAACCCCATGGTGGCGCTCAACCACGCCATCGCCACGGCGATGGTCCACGGCCCGGCGGCGGGCCTCTCCTGTCTCGACGCCATCGCCGACGATCCTCGCCTTCGTGAACACCATCGCCTCGACGCGGTCCGGGCGCACCTGCTGGAGCGCGCGGGCGATCCTGCGGGGGCCATCAGGCACTACAGGCGCGGCGCCGAGCGCGCCACGAGTCTCCCCGAACGCAACTACCTCCTGGTCCGCGCCGCGCGCGTGGCCGAAGGTTCGCCCGAGGAGCGGTGACGTGACACGCTGGGAGCACAACGGTGGTGATCTGCGGGCCGCAGCGGACGGGCTCGCGAAGGCTCGGAGCGCGGGGGCCCTGCTCGGAATCGAGATCGAGAGCGACTCGCTCGAGAAGGCGCGAGACGACGAAGACACTCGGGACCGCGAGGGAGAACTCATCCGGAAAGCGTGGGAGACGGCGGTCGCGGTGCTTCCATCCGCTGCCGTCGGACGAAGAACGCGCTGGTCGCGGTTCGAGTTCATCCTCGAGGGAAAGCGCGGCGGGATGGGTGTGCTCGGAGAACGCCTCCTCACCGCGTTCAAGCGGGACGACGACTTGAGCGCCCTCGAGTGGCACCTGATCTTCACCGAGATCTTCGTCGCCGAGCCCGAGCGGACCTTTCTCTGTGACCCTGGCTACGACCTGCGCACCGCAGAGGGGATGAGCGCCATCGCCTGGGTCGAGCCGTATCCGGGCGCCGACTGGAAGACGTCACAGCGCCATCCGACCGTCACCTTTCTCCGGCTCGGCCCGCCCCTGAGTCAGGGTGCGCAGGACTAGTCCGGCAGCCCCTCCGGTGGGTCCGCGTCCACGCCGCCCACCACGAGGAGCAGCCAGTAGTCCGAGCAGCTCGCGTTCACGAGCGTGATCGTCCGGTCGTTCACGTCCTTCACCTCGACCTGGTTGCCGGCGGCGATCGCGATCGACTCCGTATCGGCGCCGTACCGATCGAACGACAGATACGCCAGCCACCAGCGCGGCATCTCGCCGAGCTTGTGCTGGATCTCGTAGCGCATGCCCCCCGGGAAAAAGAGCAGCTCCTGGTCTCGCTTCGGCGCGTCGAGATCCCAGGTCGCGCTCATGTACACGCCCGCCTCGACCGAGCCCTCGCTGTACCCGATCGCCGGGTTCGCATCGATCGAGCGGTCGCAGTTCCCTGGCCCGAGCTTCGAGAGCACGTTGCAGCCGAGGCCCGGCAGCGTGAGCGCCATCGTCACCGCCACGGCGGCGCCATGACACCTGAGCCCCGACGCGAGCGCACCCAGGAGCGAGCGCGAGCCGGTGCTACCCGTGCTGCGCCACCTGCTCCTCGAACCCTCCACCGGACCGCTTCCCTCGCGCATCACCCGATCCATCGGGCCGCGTCGAGCGCGTGGTAGGTCAGGATGAAGTCGGCTCCGGCGCGCCGGATCGACGTCAAGAGTTCCAGCACCGCGCGGCGCTCGTCGATCATCCCCCGCTCGCTCGCGGCCTTGATCATCGCGAACTCCCCGCTCACGTTGTACGCGCCGAGTGGCAGCGGCGACGCCTCGCGCACCTTGGCGAGGATGTCCAGGTACGTCAGCGCGGGCTTGACCATCAGCATGTCCGCGCCCTCCTCTTCGTCGAGCGCGGCCTCCCGCAGTGCCTCGCGGGCGTTGCCCGGGTCCATCTGGTAGCCGGCGCGGTCGCCGAACTTCGGGGCGCAGTCGGCCGCCTCGCGGAAGGGGCCGTAGAAGCTCGAAGCGTACTTCACCGCGTAGGACAGGATCGCCGTCGACGTCAGTGACTCCGCGTCGAGCGCGCGCCGGAGCGCGCCCACCCGTCCATCCATCATGTCGCTCGGTGCCACCACGTCCGCGCCTGCTTGCGCGTGGACCACCGCTGCCCGTGCGAGCACCTCCAGCGTCGCGTCGTTGTCCACGTCCATCTCGCCGCGCGCATCGGGCTTCAACACCCCGCAGTGGCCGTGGTCGGTGTACTCGTCGACGCACACGTCGGTGATCACCAGGAGTTCCGGCACGGCGTCCTTCATCGCCTTCACCGCCCGCGGCACCGGGCCGTTCGGATCGTAGGCGGCAGCGCCGATGGGATCCTTTTCCTTCGGCAGCCCGAACAGGATCACGCCGCCGATCCCGTGCTCCTTCGCGAGCCGGGCCTGCGCTGCCGCCTCGGCGACCGGGAGCTGGGCCACCCCGGGCATGGTGCTGATCGGACGGGGCTCGGTGAGTGTCTCGTGAAAAAAGAGAGGGAGGATCAGATCCGTCGGCGTCAGCGTCGTCTCGCGCACGAGCGCGCGGATGGCGGGGGTGCGCCGGAGCCTGCGGGGCCGCTTGGTCGGAAACACGGCCCGAGCATACCACCCGCACCGGGGATGCACGGAGGCGGAGCCAGCTTCGCGCGACATCCCAGCGTCCCTGGACGCGGAGAAGGTGGTGCGGCGCGTCCGGGCGGAAGCGGCCGTGTGCTCCTGGGCTCGCCTCGCTGCCCTCACGGAATCTGGAGGTGAAGGGGGATGAGGGGGCTCACGACCTCAGGCGCCGCGGCGTTCGCTCGGTGACCTGGGGGTGGGGGAGCCGTGACGCGACGAAGGGGTGAGGCGCGCGGGTGGCGTGGCTGGGAGGATGGGCGCGCAGGAGCGGTCGAGGCGTGTGGCGTTCCGGGAAAGGGTCGGGCTTCGTTTGAACTCATTGGCGTCTCGGTGGGGCGCTGCCTTCGAGGGGGGAAGGATGCTGCTGGAACGTCTTTCGTGGAGCACCATCGCCAGAGCTCGTCGAAAGGAAGACTTCTCACCGAGCGCGCGGGCTTCGGTGCTCTTCACGGAAGGTCGCTGGAGGCGCGCAAGCCGATCGGTTCGGTCAGCGGAAGGTCGCTGGAGGCGCGCAAAGGGTTTGGCGCCTTTAGCGAAATGTCGCTGGAGGCGCGCAGAGAGTTTGGCGCCTTTGGCGAAATGTCACTGAGGGCGCGCAAAGGGTTTGACGCCTTTGGCGAAATGTCACTGAAGGCGCGCAAAGGGTTTGGCGCCTTTGGCGAAATGTCACTGAGGGCGCGCAAAGGGTTTGGCGCCTTTGGCGAAATGTCACTGAAGGCGCGCAAAGGGTTTGGCGCCTTTGGCGAAATGTCACTGAAGGCGCGCAAAGGGTTTGGCGCCTTTAGCGAAATGTCACTGAAGGCGCGCAAAGGGTTTGGCGCCTTTGGCGAAATGTCACTGAAGGCGCGCAAAGGGTTTGGCGCCTTTAGCGAAATGTCGCTGGAGCCTTCCGAAAGAGGGGGGCGCTGTTGCCGACACGTCGGGAATGGAAACCGCTCGGATGCCGGCTTTCCCGAGTGAGACCAAGCACTTGGGGCTCGGCTCCCTGGAGCGTGGGCGTCGCCGCGCCCTTCAGGGATTCCGTCCTGCGTGGTTGGCGACGCCAGCGAAGGCCTCTCGAGACGCCTGGCGCTGGATCGGTTGCAAGATCAGGTAGAGCACACCGTTCAGCACGACGAGCCGGAACCCCACCAGCAGCTCGGGCCATCCCAGGGCGGTCGCCACGGTGAGCCCGGCCATCAGCGAGCCGACCCCGAAGACGCTGCGCCAGTGCTTCATGGCCCGCGCACCATGATGACGGTAGCGCGCCGCGCATGCCGGCTCTCCGGCGGGGACCTCGGCGAGATCCTGCACGGTGAAGGGATCGAAGCGCTTCACCCAGGCGCGCTGGCCACTCAGGTAACCCAGGTAGATGCGCCAGGCGACGTACCCGACGAGCCCCAGACCTCGGGCGCGCTCGGCCTCGAAGCGCGCTCGCGCTCGCGGAAGGTCCTCCGCCTCGCCGGCGCGCGGGGTGGTCAGGCGCAGCCAGACGTTCTTGTAGTGATCGTAGCCTGCGGTGTGCCGCGCGCTGGTGAACACGGTCGCACCCATCGCCACGAGGACGAGCGCCATCTCCCACGGTGCCCTCGCGCGCTGCGACACCACGAGCACCACGTGCCCCGCCACCACCGCGGAGATCGTCACCAGATCCGCGATGCCGTCGAGCATCCGGCCGAGCGCCGACGAGCTCCGGCGGAGGCGCGCCAGCATCCCGTCGGCGCAATCGAGCACGGTCGACGCGAAGATGCAGAGTGCGGCGAGCGTGAGGTGCCCGGGGAAAGGCCAGGCGATCAGCACCCCGCCGAGCACGCCCACCCCCATCGACGCGATCGTCACCTGGTCGGGCGTGACGGGCGTCGGCAGCAAGAGCCGGGCGAGCAGGTAGGCGGGCGGCCGATGGACGTAGACGTCGATCGGCTCCTCCACGTCGAGCGGCTTGAGCGCGGACAGGTAGCCTTGGAGCAGGCCCATGCAGGCCTCGGGCCGGTATCACGCTGGCGGAAGCCTCTCAAGCGAGAGCGGAGGCCACCCGTCAGGAGCGGTAGGTGGCGGTGGGAACGTACCTCGGCAAGGTGGGACGTGAGTCGCGTCCGGGCTCGGACGGCGGCCCGGCCATCCAGGCGGGGATGTGCGGGAGCGTGGGGCGTGTGTCCGGCTCGGAGTCGTCCGAGAGGGACGCCTCCGGCCCCGAGTCGTCGGAGGAGCGCGCGGCAGGCTCGGAGCCCTCGGAGGAGCGCGCGGCAGGCTCGGAGCCGTCGGCGAGACGGGACCTCGGCGCGGCGTCGTCGAACGACTGCCCGTGCGGTTCCTCGACCGTGTCGATGGTGTCCGGAGGCGGCGGGAGCCGTGTCTCCCGCAGGGCCTGGGCCTCCGCAGGCGGAGGGCCCGTCCAGGTCAAGGCCGGGAGCTGCACGGCGGCATTCCCCCGGAACTGCGCCGTGGGCACCTCGTCCGTGGCCGGGGGGGGCGGGGCCACCGTCACCAGCGCGATGTCGGAGAGCGGGCACCACACCGTCCACGATTCATTGCGGACCTGGCAATCCAGCGGCACCTTCCCGCTCGCGATGCCTCGCGCGAGCAGCTCGATGCTCACCGGACCGACGGAGCCGTCCTCCGTGGCGACATACCACCGATCCGAGATTCCCCCGGACACCGCCCCCGTCAGCAGCTTGACCGAGCGCATGAGACACGCTGCCTCCTCTGGTTGCCCTTCCCACCACCCGGTGGGTGCTATCGGTGGTTCGTAATGCATGGCGTCAACCAGGGAGCAGCGGGCTTTATGCGCACACTGCAGGGGTTGCAAGAGGAGCCAGGCGCACACGATGGGCCGTGAGCAGGAAATTGACGCGCTCGGGAAGGGGGCGCGCATCCCGAGCACATCGGGGGAGGCGCGCGCTGGTGTGGTGTATCTCGTCGGGGCGGGTCCTGGTGATCCAGACCTCATGACGGTGCGTGCGGTGGAGCTGCTCGCCACGGCCGACGTGGTCCTGCACGACGAGCTGGTGCACCCATCGCTGCTCGCGCAGGTCAGGCCCGACGCCGAGGTGCGGTACGTGGGCAAGCGAGGCCATGACCGGATGTCCAAGGACGCGAAGCAGGCGGCGATCGACGCCGAGCTCTGCGTGCTCGCACGCGCTGGCCGCAGCGTGGTCCGGTTGAAAGGCGGCGACCCGTTCCTCTTTGGACGCGGCTCCGAGGAAGCAGAGGCTCTGGCCCGGGCCGGGCTCCCCTTCGAGATCGTGCCCGGCGTGTGCTCGCCACTCGGCGCTGCGGCGTATGCGGGCATCTCCCTCACGCACCGCGATCTGGCGTCGAGCGTGATCATGGTCAGCGCCGTGAACCGCGCTGGCGCCCCCTACGACTGGAGCGAGCTTGCCAGCGTGCGCGGCACCATCTGCGTGCTGATGGGCATGAACGCCGTCGAGACGGTGGTCGCCGGCCTGCTGGGCCCCGGCAAGCGCGCGCCGGACGCGAAGGTCGCGGTGATCCAGTGGGGGACGCGGGCCGAGCAGCGGGTGGTGACCGGGCAGCTCGCCGAGCTGCCGGCGCTGGTGCGCGAGGCGCAGCTCGGGAGTCCGGCGATCATCGTGGTGGGCCGGGTGGTCGGGCTGCGCGAGACGCTGCGCTGGTTCGACAATCGCCCACTCTTCGGCAAGCGGGTGCTGGTGGCCCGACCACGACGGCAGTCCGGCGGCGCGGCGCGGCAGCTGCGGCTGCGCGGCGCAGAGGCGGTGGAGCTGCCGACGATCGCGATCGGGCCTTCGCCCGACCCGGCGCGGGTGACGGCGGCCGCGCGCGCAGTGGGCACTCATGATCTGGTGATCTTCACCAGCGACAACGCGGTGGAGCGGTTCTTCGCCGAGCTGACGCAGCTCGGTCGAGATGCCCGCGCCTTCGGGACCGCGCGCGTGGCTGCGGTCGGCGCCGGGACGGCCGCGGCGCTCGAAGCGCGGGGGGTGAAGGCGGACATCGTGCCCACCGAGTTCCGTGCCGAGGGGCTCGTCCAGGCGCTCCTCGACGATCCGCTCCTCTCGGCACGGCTGCGCGCCCATGCGCGCCATGCGCAGCACATGCCGAACACGACGGCACCGAACACGACGGCACCGAACGCTACGACGCCGGACGCGTTGGCGCCGGTGCGGGTGCTGCTGCCGAGGGCGCTGGTCGCCCGGGAGCTGCTCCCGGACAGGCTGCGGCAGGTGGGGTGCGAGGTCGACGTGGTCCCGGTCTACGAGACGCACCCCGTCCCGGCGGCGCAGCAGGGCGCGCTGATCGCGGCGCTGGAGGCACGTGCCATCGACGTCGCGCTGCTGACGTCGAGCAGCACCGTCGACAGCTTGTGCGAGCTGCTCGGCGCGCGCGCTCCGGAGCTGCTCGCGCCGGTGCTCCTGGCGAGCATCGGTCCGATCACCACCGCGGCGGCGATGCGGCGCGGTCTGAACGTCGCGCTGACGGCGGAGGTGAGCACCGTGGCGCGCTTGATCGAGGCCGTGGAGGCGTACCTCGTCACATCGCAGGGCGCCGCGAGATCCTCGGCAAGCTGACGATGAACTCGGCGAACTTGCCGGGGCGCGTCTCGATGAGGATGTCGCCGCGGTGGCCGCGGATGATGTCGCGGCTGATCGAGAGGCCCAGGCCCGTTCCCTCCCCCGGGGGCTTCGTCGTGAAGAAGGGGTTGAACACCTTGTCCACGATGTCCGGAGGGATGCCCGTGCCGTTGTCGCGGATGAGGATCTCGACGCTCCGCTCCAGCGAGCGGGTGCGGATCTCGATGACCGGCGTGTAGGACTCGTCGCTCGTCCTCCGCTTCTCGCAGACGGCGTAGAAGGCGTTGTTGATGAGGTTGATGAACACGCGGGTCAGCTCCGGCGGCGACACCTCGATGCTCCCCACCTCCGGATCGTAGTGCTCGTCGATGGTGATGGAGAGGCCGTTCTGGGTGCTGCTCATCCCGTGGTGGGCGAGCGTGGCGCTCTCCGACACGAGCGTGTTCAGGTCGACGCTCTCCCGCACCCCTGCCGAGCCGCGGGCGTGGAGGAGCATCCCGTTGATGGTCTGGTTGATCCGCTTGCCGTGCTGGTTGATCTTCGACGCGGCGCTGTGGATCTCCGTCAGCGTGCCGTCGACTTCCTGCAGCGTGTCCGCGTCGATCCGCTCGCGCTCCTTGTCGAGGAGGACATCCAGATCTCGGGCCATCTCATTGACCAGCTCGGCGAAGTTGTTGATGAAGTTGAGCGGGTTCTTCAGCTCGTGGGCGATGCCGGCCGTCAGCGTACCGAGGGAGGCGAGTTTCTCCTGGGCGATGAGCTGGGTCTGGGTGTCCTGGAGACGGTTCACCGTCAGGTTCAGCTCCTCGTTCCTGGCGTCGAGGGCGAGGGTGCGCTCCTGCACGCGGTGGTCGAGCGTGTCGTAGAGGCGTGCGTTCTCGATCGAGATCGCTGCCTGGGCGGCGAGCAGATCGAGCACCTCGCAGCGGCGCGGGGTGAACGCGCCGGTCACCAGGTTGTTCTCCAGGTAGAGGACGGCCACCGCCTTCTTCTGCTTGACGACGGGCATGCAGAGGATGGACCGGGGCCGTACCCGCTCGAGGTAGGGATCGCTGCGGGACTGACCGGGCTCGTTGGTGTCGTTCAGCACCACCCGCTCGCGGGTGCGCTCGACGTACCGGACGATGGACTGCGCGAACGCGACCTGGGCTTCGCTGTGAGGCCCGTGCATGACGACGGGACCCGCGGTGTCGCTGCTGCGATCCAGCTCGACGACGCCCTGGCTGTCGCCGCGGAGCAGGAGCAGGCCGCGCTGAGCGCCAGCGCTCTCCAGGATGGTGGTCATCAGCTTGCGCAGGAGATCATCGAGGACGATCTCGCCGGAGATGGCCTGCGAGGCCCGGAGCACGGCGGCGAGGTCGAGCGACTCGGCGTCGTGCTCTCCCTGAGTGCTCGGGGGCGGCAAGGCGTCGCCGTAGCGGTGGTCGATGTCGGCCACCTTGGCGTCGGCGCCCCAGCGTGCCCAGGCCGCGCGCGCGTCGGCGAGGCAGGCGCGCGCGAGGCGCTTGCGCCCGAGCTTCAGGTAGAAGCGCGCACAGAGCTCGCTGGCGAGCGCCGCGTCCTGCAAGAACTCGCTGCGGACCGCCTCCTCGATGGCGCGCTCGTACAGGTCCGTCGCCTCCTCGTTCCGCCCTTCGACGCGGGCCACCTCGGCGCTGAGCAGGAGGTGCTTGTGCAGGAAGTTGGCGGGCCCCTCTTCCGCCCAGATGCGGAGTTCGTCGCAGCACAGCGAGAGCATCAGCCGCTCGCCGTCCAGATCCACGCCCTCGTCCACGTCGACCGGGGTGCCATGGAGCGCGGCCAGGGCGAGGCCCTGGTAATAGATGAACTCGGCGATGATGACGTGACCGAAGATGCCGCGGAGCGCCCGGCCGCCCTTCTCCAGCAGCGGCCGCATCGCCGCGAGATCGTGGAACGCCACCGCCACCTGCAAGCTGATGACACCGTTGCACGGGACGATGTTGATGTAGTGCGCGAGCTTGCGGTCGAGCGCTTCTTCGCCGAGCAGCTCCTCGTCTTCGGGCGAGATCGCTCCATGCTGGAAGATCGTCCAGCCGCGGAGGAACATGCAGATCCCGTTCGTCATGTCGACGAGGCCGGTGCGGTCCGCGAGGCCATGGTGCTTCCAGGCGCGCTCGGTCGCGCCGCGGATCTCCTCGCCCGAGAGATACGACAGCCACACGTAGAGGAGTGAGCTGTAGCCGGCGATGGTCAGTGCGCCCGACGCGAGGCTGTCGACATGCGCGCGCTCGAGGAGCGGCAGCGAGCGCCGGATCGGCTCGTGCCAGGGGTTGAGGTAGCTCGCGAGACCCCACAAGGCGGTGGGCCGCATGGTCGGCCCGTCGAGGTGCTCGGTCAGCTCGCGCGCGACCTTCCCGAAGCGGTACGCGGTGGCGGCGTCACCGCAGTGATCGATGAGGATCAGCCCGTAGTTCCAGTACCCCTGGCTCGAGCCCTCCACGTTGCCGTACTCGATGGAGAGGTTGATCGAGGTGAGCGCGAGGAGGTGGAACAGCTGGGGGTAGAGGCCACCGCCATAGATGGTGGCGTGGGCGAGGAGGGACATCCGCGCCTTGTGCAAGGGATCGTCGGAGGCCGGCAGCGCGGAGAGGGAACTGATGTCTCTCGTCTTCAGCGCACCCTGGAGCCGCATCGTCTGCTCTTCGATGGCCTGCTGCAGCCCGTCGTCGTCGGGCAGCGCGAGCCCATAGAGCTTCATCGCCTCGCGCGCCATCCGGATCGACTGCTCGTACTCGCCGCGGCTGCTGTAGAGCGCCTGCTTCAGCCCGTAGATGGCGCCCTTCTGCGTGGCCGAGGTGGCGTGCTCGAGCACCACGTCGAAGCCGGCATCGGCGGCCTCGAAGCGGCCGAGCATGAAGTCGCAGGCCGCGAGCTGGCGGTGGATGCACGAGGCGGTGTCGTGATCGTCGCGCCAGGCCTCCTCGTCGAGGAGGCCACGTCCGAGCGTGAGGTAGCTCGCGGCGGAGGCGAAGGCGCTCGAGTCCTTGGCGCGCGTCCCGGCCAGGAGGTTGAGGCGCGCGAGGCCCATGCGCTCGTCGCGGATGGCGATCAGCTCGGCGCCGAGGTTGAGCTGGTTCACGATGTCGAAGATGCGCGCGTCGAGGCGCTCGGGTGGGGTGGCCGCGTGGAGCAGCCGGCCGATGGTCAGGTGCAGCTCCTTGCGGCTCGGTGCGGAGAGGAGGGCGTAGGCTGCCTCCTGGACGCGATCGTGCAGGAACTGGTAACGCGCCGTCGAGAGATCGTCCTTCCGGAAGCCCGCGGTGTTCGCGAGGTGGAAGGGCTCGTCCAGGGAGAGCACGAGCCCCTCCCGGATGGCCTCCCGCAGATCGGCGGACGCCTCGCGCAGCCCCTTGTCGAGCACGCCAGCGAGGGTCTTCAGATCGAAGACGCCGCCGATGCACGCCGCGAGCTCCAGGGCGCGGCGGGTGCGCGCCGAGAGCTTGCGGATCTTGTCGGCCATGAGGGTGGCGACGTTGTCGGTGATGTCGAGGGACTGGATGCGTTCGGTGTCGAAGTGCCAGCCGCCCCGCTCGGCGTCGTGCTCGATCAGGCCCCGCTGGTGGAGCGAGGTGAGGAACTGCTTGACGAAGAAGGGGTTGCCTTGCGTCTTCTCGAAGACCACCGGGCTCAGCTCGGCGGCCACCTCCTTGTCGCCGCCGAGGCTGTCCTCGATGAGGCGATAGACGAGGAGAGAGGAGAGCGGCTGGAGCGAGAGCTCCTCGAGCTTCACACGCTGCTCGCGGAGCGTGGTGAGGGTGGAGGCGAGGGGTGAGGTCTCGTCGACGGCGTTGTCACGGTAGGCGCCGATGATCAGCAGATGCTGGGTGTTCGCGTCGCTCAGCGTGAGTTCGAGCAGCCGCAGCGAGCCCGTGTCGGCCCAGTGGATGTCGTCGAGGAACAGGACGAGGGGGTGCGCGGGGCGCGCGAGTGCGCCCATGAGCTGCTGGAAGGTGAGCTGAAAGCGGATCTGTGACTCGAAGGGGCCGAGCTGCGGGACGGGAGGCTGCGGTCCGATGAGCAGCTCGAGCTCGGGGAGGACGTCGATGATGACCTGCGCGTTCGAGCCGAGCGCGGTGCGGAGCTGCGCCCGCCGATCCGCGAGCGTGGGCTCCTCTTCGGCGAGGATGTTGCGGATGAGGGTCTGCAGGGCGCCGATGAACGCGCCGTAGGGAGCCGTCGAGAGCAGGTCGAACTTGCCCGTGCAGAAGTAGCCTCGCTTCACGGAGAACGCGCGCTGGGCTTCCGCGACCAGCGCCGATTTCCCCACGCCGGAGTAGCCAGCGACGAGCAAGAGTTCGGTGCTGCCCTGGCTGGCGCGCGCGAAGGCGTCGGTGACGAAGGCGCGTTCGTTCTCGCGGCCGTAGAAGCGCTGTCCGATCTGGAAGCGGGCGGCGCTGTCGTGGTGGCCGATGGGCAAGTCGGGAACCGAGCCGGTCTGCCGGAGCTGGACGAGGCAGGCGCGGAGATCGGCCTGGATGCCGAAGGCGCTCTGGTACCGGTCCTCGACGTCCTTCGCCATGAGGCGCTGGACGATCTGGGAGACGGCGAGCGGGATGCGGGGGACGAGTTCGGTGAGCGGCCGCGCCTCCATCGCGAGGTGGTTGCCGACCAGGGTGACCGGATCCGTCTCCTCGAAGGGGCGGCGCCCGCTGAGCATCTCGTACAGGGTGATGCCGAGCGAGTAGAAGTCGGTTCGCTGATCCACGGCGCGATCGATGCGGCCGGTCTGCTCGGGCGAGATGTAGTGGAGCGCGCCCTCGATGCGCACGGGGATGCGGTCGGGCGCGAGGTGCGCTGTGAACTCGAGATCGGTGAGCTTCACCTGCTGGCTCGCCAGGTCGACGAGGATGCTGGTGGGCGCGATGGCGCCGTGGACGATGCGGTTGTGGTGCAGCCCGTGCAGGGCACGGGCCGTCTGCGAAGCGATCTCCAGGGACTCTTCGAGGGTGAGCCGCCTCGAGGCGAGGAGGCTCTTCAAGGTGCAGCCCGCGAACCCCTCCATCACCATCACCAGCCGACCGCCCATGCGCTCGATCGCCTCGACGCGGAGCAGGTCGGAGGGGGCGATGCCCTTGATGATCTCGTGGCCGTGCCGCAGCCGCTCCAGATCCTCCTGGGAGAACCCTTCGCGCATCAGAACCTTGAGGAGGACCGGTCGCGAGCCCTGGTAAGCGCGGTAGACGAGTTCCCCTCGCTCCTCCGAGAACAGGCCGGTGACCGTGAACCCTTCGATCGAGAGCATGAGCGTCCCTCGGCGTTCGAGGACAACGGTAACGGATAGCCGCGCTCCGGGAGCATCACAAGCGGTGTGGGGCGCGCGAGGGACGCGCGCGTGCAGTGCGGGTGCGGGCGCGCCGTGCAGAACCTTCCTGCATCGTGAGCGACGACACCGACCCGGGGCATCGTGCCGCACTTCCAGACGCAGCGAAGAGCGCGTCGAGCCCGCACGGTGCGAAGAGCGCGGCGCCGCTTCGGGGGCGCGACGATGAGGTTCATCGGGCAGCGGGCATGGAGGTCTGTGTGCTGTCCGACTGCGTGCTGTCGAGGTAGGCCCGCAGCTTTCCGGCGAGGATCTCGACGTGAGGGCTGCGCAGCGTGGTGAGGTGGTGTCCAGGGATGGCGTGGACTTCGACGCCGCCTGCGGCGAGCAAGCCCCAGCCTTGCTCCGGATCCTGGCCAGGCTGCCGGCTGGCTTTGTTGGTGCTGAACAGGATCACCCGACCGGGATACGCGCGCGGGCGGTAGTCGAGCGAAGCGCGGAGGTGGAGCATGAACAGCCGGAACATCGGCTCGACCGCTGGCTGGCGCAGCGTGAGGAGCTGGGAGTCCGCCGGGAGGATGCTGGCGAGGGCCGACCGCGCGATGAACGAGCGGAGCGCGCCACCGAGCGCGCTGGGCTTCTCGGCGGCAGCAGCGTCGTCCACGGTGGAGGCCACGCGCAGGTAGGCGTAGTCGTGGAGGTGCGGCCAGAGGGCGCGCGACAGGCCGTTCGCCGCGAACTTCGTGAGGGTGAGCGACCAGGACCGATGCTCCTGGATCGGCGCGGGTTCGTCGATGAGCACGAGCAGGTCGACCGTCTCTCCGACGTCGCGGAGCTGCTGCGCCATCTCGTAGGCGACGAGGCACCCGAACGAGTAGCCGCCGACCCGGTAAGGGCCGCGCGGCTGGCGGGTGCGGATCGCCTCGACGTAGTGGCGGGCCATGGCCTCGATGGTGGTGTCGGGCAGCCCTTCGCCATCGAGGCCGATGGCTTGCAGGCCATAGACGGGCTGATCGTCGCCGAGGCGCCGGGCGAGTTCGATGTAGGGGAAGACCACGCCGGAAGTGGGGTGGGCGAAGTAGATCGGCCGCTTCGTCCCGAGGGGCTGGAGGGGGACGAGAGGTGACGCGGGCGCGGCGGGGACTTGCTCGATGGCGCGCGCGAGCCGCTCGATGGTCGAGCCCTTGAAGACGGCCTCTGGCGGAACCTTCCAGCCGAGATCGCGGCGCATGCGATCCGAGAGGCGGAGCATGATGAGGGAGTCGGCGCCGAGATCGATGAAGTCGTCGTGCACCCCGATGCGCTCGACGCCGAGGAGATCCCGGCAGATCGCCGCGATGGCCTGCTCTGTTGCGTCGCGGGGAGCGACGTAGGGCGCGGCGCGTGGGGAGCGGCGGTGCTTTGGGGTGACGTCCCGGCGCTCGGGAGGTGACGACGCGACGTCCGGAGGAGGCCGCGCGGGGTTCTGTGCGGTCGAGCTGCCGAAGGGTGCGTCGAGAGGCGGATCGGTGGGCGCGTCGAGAGGCGCGATGTGGCGTGTGGCGATCTGGAGGGGCGTGCCTGCGGTGATGGCGTCACGCAGCAAGGCGAGGCCATGGGTTTCCTGCTCGACGGCAGGATCCCAGGCGAGGCTGATCCAGCGGGTCGGGTGCCCGGACGGCTGGCCCGCGCCGGGCGCCTGGAACGCCATGACGTGCGGTGACGCGAGCGAGGGGAGGGGGACCTGGTGGGCGCGGTCTGCAGCGATGGCGTCGCACAGACCCTGACGGGCTGCGGCGGCGGCATGGCCGAAGCGGCCTGTGTCGGGCGGTGCGGAGAGCAGCACGCACACGTCGACGGCGTGGCGAGAGACCTCCTCCTGGAGCGCGGTGAGGGCCCCGCGCTCCGTCTGGATGCGGGCAGAGACGTCAGCGAGTTCTTCGACGAGGAGGGAGGTGGGCCGGGTGCGGGGTGGCGGTCCGGACGCATCGATCACCCGGCGGATGGGTCCGACCCGCGCCTCGGCGGCGCGCCAGGCGCTGGCGAGGGCGCCGGAGACCGAGAGGTCGGCGTCGAGCTGGACCACGCCCGCGCGCTGGGCCTCGCTGCGGCGCAACGCCCCAGGGGCCTCCACCGTGGGCAGGGCGGGGGACGTGGCGCGGGCGAGCAGCAGGCCGTGATCACTGCGCTGACGACCGCCGCCCGCGGGGAGCGCGAGCGTGGCGGTGAGCCCGGCGCGGTGCAGCGCGGTCTCCCAGGTGTCGAGGGAGAGCATGGGCGAGCCGCGGCGGAGGTCGTCGTCGTAAAGCCACCATCCCTCCGCGAGGCCCCAGGTGAGCGTGTCCCAGCGTGCGGCGCGGACCACCTCGACCATGGCCAGCATGCCTGCCGGGTGGAGGAGGCGCGCGAGGTGCCGGAGGGCCACGTGGACGTCGCGCGCGGCATGCACGACGTTGAGGGCGACCACGAGGTCGAAGGTGTGCGTGGCGTAGCCCTGCGCTGCTGGCTCCCCGGAGATGTCGAGCACGCCGAAGCGCATCCGTCGGTCGAGGCCTCGTCGCGCCGCCTCTCGGCGCGCGTCCTCGACGAAGGTGCGGCCGAGATCCGTCACGTGGATCTCCACGTCGAGATCCGCGAGCGCGGCGGCGAGCGGCCAGGTGAGCAGGCCTCGTCCCGCGCCGACCTCCAGCAGGCGCACCGGGCCCGCGTGCGGATCCCGCGCGGCGATCAAGCGGACGACGGCCTCGCGAAGGAGGAGGGTGTAGAGGCGCTCGCTCCGGTGCTCGACGGTGTCGCGCTCGCAGCCATCCAGGAACGCGCTGTCGCCATCGGGGTAGAGCACGCTGATGGCCTCGACCCGGCCCGAGAGGGCGTCGGGGTAGCGCTGGGCGCAGTGGGAGAGCAGGCGAGCGGTGCCCCGGAAGCCGGGGTGCGCTTCGTCGAAGCTGCGCTGGAGCAGCTCGGGATCGGGGAGTTCGCTCCCGTCGCGGCAGGGGACGATGACGTCTCCTTCGAAGCGGACGAGACCGTCCTCGCGGAGCGCGTCGAGCATGGCGTCGAGCAGCCGGTGGAAGCGGGGCTGTACGTCGAGGCGCTGCCGGAGCTCGGCGCGTGAGATCGCCTCGCCGGTGCGCAAGGGGACGCCGCCACGCAGGAAGTAGCGGGTGATGTAGGCGGTGCAGAGCGCGTGCATCGCGGGGATGAGGCCGGGCTGATCCTCGGGGAGATGCAGCGTGAGGGTGTCCCGGAGCCGCGCTTCGGCGAGCGCGAGGGCCGAGGTGGCGTCTCGCGGTGTGGGGCGTGGCGGTGGGGTGAGCAGCGCGACCTTCGTCCCGGCCGTCTCGGCCGCGCCGGCGAGCCAGCGGGCCAGGAGCGCGCCCGAGCCGTCGTCGTCGTCGAGGACCAGGAACGCGCCGTCGGTGGAGCGCGGCGCGCTGGTGGGAGGCCGATGTATTTCGGAGAGCGGGGGCGTCGCGCGGGGGGCGCGTGGGACGAGGCGCCTCGGGCCGCGGAGCGCGACGCGTGGCTCCTCTCGTGCTGCCGCGAGTTCGGCGGCGAGGCGCGTGACGAGGGGAAGATCGTGTCCCATGTCCGTGGCGAGATCGACGTGGAGGACGACGGCGTCAGGCAACTCTCGTGGCAGGGTCGCGCTCAGGCCCGCGAGGAGGGCCGCATCCGGAGAGGCCGGCACGCCGGGAGCACCAGGGAAGGCTTCCCAGCTGACGAGACCGAGGCGGTGTGGCGTCGAGGGGTGTCGCCGCATCGTGGCCTGCGCGTGGGCGAGGAGGGACTCGGGGCGCTCGACCGCGATCACCTCGGCCCCGTGCGCGCGCAGCTCGCCGCCGAGCGCCGCCGTCGTGCCGTCGTCACCGAGCAACCACCAGACGGTTTCGCGCAGCGACGAGAGGGGGACGGGGGCGGGAGGGGGCGCGTCGACCCAGCCGGGCTCGACACGCACCGTGCGCGCCATGCGCGGTAAGGCCGCCGATCGTGCGGCTGGGTGAGCTGGCGCCGTGACGGGGTGGTGGGGATCGGTGGCCGCGTGAGGCGCCGTGGGCCCCGCTGCAGCGTGACGGTTCGTGGCGCGTGGTGCGTCGATCCAGGCGCGGTGTCGTTCGAAGGGGTAGGTGGGCAGAGGGACGCGCCTGCGCCGCTCGTGCTCGTAGACCCCGCCGGTGTCCACGGAGACGCCTGCGATCCAGAGCTTTCCGAGCGCCTCCAGCATCTCCTCGACGTCGGCGCTGTCCTCACGCCCCGTCCGTGGCAGGCTCTCCACGGCGAGGAGATCGGGTGTGGATGCGCGGTGCTGGGTGACCAGCGCGGTGAGCGTGCGTCCGGGGCCCACCTCGAGCAGGATCCGGTCGGGATCTTCGAGGAGCGTCATGACCCCCCGGGAGAAGCGGACGGTGTCGCGCAGGTGGCGCGCCCAGTAGGCCGGGTCCTGGGCCTGAGCCGGGGTGATCCAGGTGCCGGTGACGCTGGAGACGAAGCGGAGCCGAGGGGGATGGCGTCGGCGCTTGCGCACCTCGTCGGCGAAGCCCTCGACGGCGGGATCCATCATCGCGGAGTGGAACGCATGGGAGACGGCGAGGCGGCGCGTGCTCAGGCCCCGGTCGGAGAGGCGCCGCTCCAGCGAAGCGATGGCCTCTTCCGGGCCGGAGACGACGCAGGCCGAGGGGGCGTTGACCGCGGCGATGGCGAGGGGCGCCTGGACGAGCGGGGCGAGGGTGGGTTCGTCGAGGCCGACGGCGAGCATCGCCCCGGCAGGGAGGGCGTCGATCACGCGGCCCCGGGCGGCGACGAGCGCAAGGGCGTCGTCGAGGGGGAAGACGCCGGCGAGGTGCGCCGCGACGTACTCGCCGACGCTGTGGCCGAGCATCGCCTCGGGCTCCACGCCCCACGACATCCAGAGGTGTGCGAGCGCGAGTTCGAGGGTGAACAGCGCCGGCTGGGCGAGGGCGGTGCGCTGGAGTGCCGCGTCGGTCGGGAGGGAGTCGGTCGTGGCGTGCGCTGGGTCGAAGAGCGCGCGCAGATCGAGGCCAAGGTGCGCGCGCAGGCGATCGCTGCACGCGTCGACGGTGGCGCGGAACGTCGGCTCGACCTGGTAGAGGGCACGTCCCATCCCGACCCGCTGCGCGCCCTGGCCAGGGAACAGGAAAGCGACGCGCCGGTCGGCCCGCGCTTCGCCGGTGAGGGTGTCCCCCGCGCGGAGGGCAGCGATCGCGGCCTCGGTGTCCCGGGCGACGAGGGCGCGCCGGTGGGCAAACGCATGCCGGCCGGCATGCAAGGTGAAGGCGACGTCGGCGAGGGCGGGCTGCCGGGCGTGGGGGGGATGCGCGAGGTGCGTCGCGAGGCGCTGCGACGCCGCGTCGAGGGCCTCCTCGCTGCGCGCGGAGAGGAGGAGGAGCGCTGCGGGCCGCGGCGACGGCGCGTCCGAGGGCGAGGTGGGCGGCTCCTCCAGCACGACGTGCGCGTTGGTCCCGCCGAACCCGAAGGAGCTGACGCCCGCGCGGCGTGGTCTGCTCTCCACCGGCCAGGGCGTCCGCACCGCGGTCACGAAGAAGGGGCTGCCTTTGAGCGGTAGCTCGGGGTTCGGGCGCTCGAAATGCAGGCTCGGCGGGATCTCTCCGTGCTGCAGCGCGAAGGTGGCCTTGATCAGGCTGGCGACCCCCGCGGCGGCGGCGAGGTGGCCGATGTTGGCCTTGATCGAGCCCAGCGCGCAGAACCCCTGCCGCTGTGTCCCTCGCCGGAACGCGCGGTTCAGGGCGTCGACCTCGATGGGATCACCCATGGGGGTGCCCGTGCCGTGGGCCTCGACGTAGCCGATGGTCGACACGTCGATCCCGGCCATGGCGTGCGCCATGGCGATGACCTCGGCCTGTCCGTCGGCGCTGGGCGCGGTGAAGCCGACCTTGTGCGCACCGTCGTTGTTGATCGCCGCGCCCAGGATCACCGCCCGGATCGTGTCGCCGTCGGCGATGGCTTCGTCGAGGCGCTTCAGCACCACGAGCCCGACCCCGTCACCGTTCACCGTGCCCTGTCCACGGGCATCGAAGACGCGGCACTTGCCGTCCGGCGAGAGGATCCCACCCTGCTGATGGAGGTAGCCGGCGTTGTACGGGAAGGTGATGGACACGCCGCCGGCGAGCGCGAGATCGCACTGGTAGGCGAGCAGGGCCTGACACGCGAGCTGGACCGCGACCAGCGAGGTGGAGCACGCGGTCTGGATCGTGAGCGCCGGCCCGCGCAGGTCGAGCTTGTAGGCCACCCGGGTGGCGAGGTGGTCACGCTCGTTGGCGAGCAAGGCCGCGAGTTCGTCGAGCCCGACCCCGAGGCGCCCGCTCGGGGTCACGTGGTGGCGCAGGTAGCCATCGGAGCCCGAGCCGGCATACAGCCCGATCGCCCCACGGACGCGGTCCGGATCGTAGCCGGCATCTTCGAGCGCGGCCCAGGCGTGCTCGAGGAGCAGGCGGTGCTGAGGATCCAGAAGCTCTGCTTCTCGTGGGCTCACGCCGAAGAACGCGGCGTCGAAGCGCTCGGCGCCGTCGAGTCGTCCGTGCGCTCGCACATGGCGCGGGTCGGAAGGATCCACGCCGGCGGCGAGCAGCTCGGCGTCTTCGAGCTGGACGATGGACTCGATGCCCTCGCGGACGTTGCGCCAGAGCTGCTCCACGCTCTCGGCTCCGGGGAACTGGCCGGACATTCCGATGATCGCGATGGCACTCCCGGCGTCGCTCGCTGTGGTGTCGTCTCCCTGTTCGCTCATGGTTTCTCATCCTCCCGAGGGGGCGCTGCAGCGCGGAGCCGCGCTTGTTGACGTCGCCGGTTCTGAAGTGCCCGCTGCTTCGCTGCGCGAGCGTCGATCGTGTCGTCCTGAACCCCCTCGTCGCTGGCTCTGTCGTTCTCGGGGGCCAGGTAGGTGGCCAGGGCGCGTACCGTGGGGTGCCTGAACATCTCCGTGAGCGGGACCTGGCGCTCGAAGGCGGCCTCCAGGCGAACGCGGACCGCGGAGAGGAGCAGGGAGTGCCCGCCGAGATCGAAGAAGTTGTCGTGGGCCGAGATGGCGTCGACGCGCAGGTGCTCGCGCCAGATCTCGGCGATGCGTCGCTCGACGGCGCCGCGCGGCGCCTCTCCCGCCGGCCCGGACGCGCGCTGCGGGGTGTGATCGTCGGAGCGCAAGGTGGCCTCGTCGGGGTGACCGCTCGCGTCTCGGAAGATGTGCTCGACCTGGCGCAGGGTGCAGTGGCTCGGAGCGCCGGCGCGATCGAGCACCGAGAGGCCGCGCGCATCCGGGAGGTCGACGCCAGGAGCGAGGACCACGTAGGCCGTGAGTTCGTCGACGGGCCGGGAGGGGGAGGCGAGTCGGCTTGCGATCTGGCGGTTGCGCTCGTCGAGGCCGAGCAGCAGGCGCGGCTCCTCCTGGTGCAAGGCGATGCGCAGGGAAAGGAGCGCGAGCGGCGGAGGGAGCGCGCGGTAGCCTCGCGCTTCGGCGAGGTCTCTCCAGGCATAGCCGCGGCTCATGCCGGTGTCGTCCCAGCGGCTCCAGGACAGGCAGTAGCTGTGGTGGTGGCCGGCGTGGCGCAGCGCGTGGACCAGGTGGTCCTGGAAACGGCTGGCGGCCGCGTAGGCGCCCGCTGACGCACCTCCGAACTGGCCGTTCACCGAGGAGAACGTGACGAACAGCGCCGCAGGCCGCTCCCGCAGAAGCCCTGCGAGCGTGAGCCCCCCGGCGACCTTGGGGCGCATCGTGGCCGCGAGGAGAGCGGGGGTCTCGTCGCCCAGCGCGCGCTCCTCGAACGTGCCGGTGAGGTGCAGGATGCCATCGAGCTTGCGCCCGATGCGTGCCTCCTCTCGCGCGACGAGCGCCTCGACGGCCTCCGCGTCGGCCACGTCGACCGCGGCGTAGTCGAGCGAGCCGCCGGTGCGTTCGGCGCGTGCGGCGAGGGCCTGGTAGGTCTCGCCACGCGGTGAGCCAGGTTCGAGCGGCGATGTCCTGCCGAGGACGAGGAGCGTCGCTCGGTGGCGCGTGAGCAGCTCCTCGCAGAGGGCGTGTCCGATGCCGCCGAGACCACCGGCGACGAGATAGAACCCATCGCGCACGAAGGGCGGCGCGACGGGGGCGGCATGCGCAGCAGTGAAGTCGATGCGTGTGAGCCGCGGAACGAGCCGCTGCCCTCCGCGGTAGGCGACCTCCTGGTCGTGCGCCGCGACCCGCATCTCCCTGAGCAAGAGCGCAGCCTGGTCTCTGGGCGCGCCAGCAGGCAGGTCGAGGTGCTGCCCGATGACCCCGGGGTACTCTTCGGGCAGCGTCGCCAGGAGCCCGAGGAGCGGGGCGCGCTCGCAGGCGACGGCATCGTCGTCGGTCACGGGTTGCGCGTGGCTCGACACCACGAGCAGGCGCAGCGGATCGTCGAGAGATGGCCGGGCGAGGAGTGCCTGCGCCAGGAGGAGCACGCTGGTGACGCCGAGGGCGCTCTCCCGGGCCACGACCGCAGGCGACGGCGGCCACGGCGCGGCGGGGCCGTACGTCCAGAGGTGGACGATCTCGTCGAGCACGTCGACGGTTCCTCGGAAAAGCACGTCGCGGAGCCGCTGGTAATCCTCCGAGCGATGCGGGGCGATGCGGTAGTGGTCCTCGCCGAGGCGAGCGAATGCGTCCCCCGGCTCGACGCGGATCAGCCGCCTCCCCGAGGGAGAGAGCGCCGTGACGAGCGCGTCCCCCAGGCCGTGCGCGTCGAGGAAGACGAGGCAGGCGCCGCGGCGCTCCGGCGCGAGGAGGCATGGCTCCTCGCGAACGAAGGTGCGGCGGTGGAACCAGGCCGGGATGGTGGCGGCCCCTCCGAGTTCCAGCTCCATCTCTCGCAAGATGGCGTCGAAGTGACCAGCAGCCAGCGCGCGCTTGAGCTGGGCGCGCTGGATCTTCCCGCTCGTCGTCCTCGGCAGCTCGTGGGGCGCGATGGGGATCACGCAGGTGGGGCTCACCCCGAGCCGTGACGTGACCTCGGCGCGGACGGCCTGCGCGATCGGCGTCGCGCTGCCGGCGCTGGGGTCGCGCGGGACGAAGAACACCGCGAGCCCCTCCGTCCCTTGCTCGGGCTCGTCGACGCCGCACGCCGCGACATACCCGGGTTCGACGCCCTGCACCGCGCCGACGAGATCCTCGACCTCGTGGCAGAAGACGTTCGCGCCACGGACGATGATCATGTCCTTCTCGCGGCCGGTGAGCGTGAGCCGCCCGTGGCGCAGAAAGCCGAGGTCCCCGGTGTCGAGCCACCCGTCTTCCACGAGGGCCTCCGCGGTCGCGCGGGGATCGTTCAGGTAGCCAGTCAGGACCACCTCGCCTCGGATCTGGAGCCGACCGACGAAGCCTTCGGGCAGGACGCGGCCCTCGCCATCGACGATCCGGAGCTGGGCGCCCGGCAGCGGCGCACCCAGCTCGACGAAGGCCGTCGTCCCCGGCGTTCCAGCCGGTCGGTCGACGAGCGCGCCGTAGCGCGCAGGCGGCGCGACGTGGTGCACGCAGCGCTCCAGATCGAACCCGTCGCAGAACGCCACGCCCGTCGCCGTCTCGGCCATGCCGAAGACGGGACACATCGCGGAAGGCGTGACGCCGAAGGGGGCGAGGAGCTGCAGGAAGTCCCGGATCACCGGCAGCGTGGCTTGCTCACCCCCGTTGAAGAAGCTCCGCACGCACGAGAGATCCCACGCACCTCTCGGGCGGTCCCGGAGCGCCTCCACGACCAGTTTGTAGCCGAAGTTCGGAGACCAGGTGCGCGTCGCCCGGTGAGCGTCCATGAGATCGAGCCACGTCGAGGGGTCGGCGGCGATGACGTCGGGGTGGACCTGCACCTGGCTGCAACCGACGCAGATGGCGGCCGAGTGAAACATCAGCAGCGCGCCGACGTGATCGAGAGGGAGCCAGTTCAGGAAGACATCGTCGGTGCGGTAGCCGTGGAACTGACGCGCTCCCTGGGCGTGGCGCAGGACGGCGCGGTGGGTCTCCGGGATGGCCTTGCAGGCCCCGGTGCTCCCGGAGCTGAGCTGGAGGAAGGCAATGTCGTCCGGGCGCCCCACGTGGATGCGGGCGGAAGACGCGCTCCCCCACAGCGAGCCGAGCGCGGTGATCCGGAGGCCGTCCATGCCCAGTGCCTCGCGCATCGAGGACAGGCTCTCGGCGAGCCTGTCGCTGGCGAGGAGAAGAGGCCGCCCGAGGCGCAGCCACCCGTCGCGCAGCTTGCCGAGGACGGCGCTGCGGGTCTCGTAGGACGCTGGGACCGTGACGATGACCGGCGCGATCCCCCCGAGGAGGCAGGCCCAGAACGCAACGAACTGCTCTTCCATGCCGTCGATCTGGAAGATCACCTTGTCGCCGGGTCGGAGCCCGGCTCCCTGCAGGCCGGCGAGGAGCTTGCGGGCGCGTTCGAGCAGCTGGGCGTAGCTCTGGTGCGTCTCGCCACGGCGATCGACCATCACGATGCCTCGATCGGGATGGCCCGCGATGCGGAGCACGGCCTCCACGAGCGTTGCGGGCTCGTCGCCCCTCAGCAGGAGCGGCCCGCCGTCGACGAAGGCGGGCGGCGTCGCTGGCGTGGAGGGTGTGATGGGGGCCGCGGTCTCGGCCTCGACCAGCGTCGAGGTGGTGGGCGCGGTGCCGCTCCGGGTCCAGCCGGGCAGCACGTCGCTCAGGTGGAGCAGGGGGAAGGGGGGGGGGACGTTGCGGACGAGGACGACGGCGTTGTCGACACCAGGAAGCGATCGCAGGTGCGCTTCCCAGCGCTGGGCCAGCTCCTCGTCGAGCACAGGGAGCCGTTCCAGTGCTTCCTCGTCGAGTCGGCCAGCGCTCGTGCGGGGTAAGCTGGTCACCAGCGAGCACGTCACCGGGAGGAGACGAGCAGGAATGCGCTGTGCGAGCCGAGCGCCGAGCCGCGCCGACGAGGGCTCTCTCGGGGCGACCACGTGAGCGACGCGCTGACCCTCCGCGCGCACACGGACCGCGCAATCCTCCACCATCGGATCCGTCAGCAAGGAAGTGGCGATGAGGTCGAGCTCGGCGCGTTGCGCATCGAGCGCCCGCCATGCGTCCTCGGCCCAGGGCGCGAGCGTGGAGAGCGAGGCATCCGGAGCACGGCTCGCGTGCTCCAGCAGCGCGACCAGCCGCTCGGCGAGGTGAGCGATGCGGTCCTCGTCGAAGAGATCACGCCGGTAACGGACGGCGCCGGTGAGTCCCCCTTGGTCGGGCCAGAGCTCCACGGCCAGATCGATGAAGAGTGCGCCCGGGTCCAGCTCTTCGAGTGACACCGTGAGCCCACCCGAGAGAGCGCAGCTCGTGGGCGCGACCTGGAGCGCGAGGAGCGCCTGGACCAGGGGATGTCGCCCCGGGGAGCGCTCGGAGTCCAGGGCGCCTGCGAGCTGCTCGAAGGGAAGATCTTCCCGCGCATAGGCACCGAGCGCCCAGCTGCGCGCCCGCGCCACCAGCGCGCGGAACGTCGGATCCCCACCCGTTTGCGCGCGCACGACGAGGGTGTTGGCGAAGAACCCGATCAGGCCTTCGAGAGCATGGTGGGAGCGCCCGGCGAAGGGGACGCCCAGGAGGAAGTCGTCCTGACCCGTCCACGGATGGAGCACTGCGGAGAGCCCCGCGAGGAGTGTCATGAACAACGTCGCCCCTTCCTCGCGTCCCAGGGCGACGAGCGACGTGACCGTGGACCGCTCCAGGTGGAGCGGCACACGACCACTCGGCCCCTCCGAGGCCGCCCCATGGGGTCGGTCCGTGGGGAGCCTGAGCTTGCGCGGGGCCTCGTCGAGCGCGCGGCGCGCCGAGGCGAGCAGCTCCTCGATCGTTGCGGCGTTCAAGCACTGCCGCTGCCAGCGCGCGAAGTCGGAATACTGCACGAGCAGGGGGGGGAGGAGGTCGAGCCGTCCCTCGGAGACGCTTCCCATCGCCGGAGGCGCATGCCGTACCGCCTCGTACAGCGCGCAGAACTCCCGGGTGAGGACACCGAGAGACCAGCCATCGGCGGCGATGTGATGCACGATCAGGAGCAGGGCGTGCTCCTCCTCGTCCAGACGGACGAGGCGCGCGCGCAGCACGGGACCTTGCTCCAGATCGAAGGGGCGTGCGTTCTCTTCGGCGACGAGCGCGGCGAGGCGTGCTTCACGCTCTCCGGTGCCGACCTGCGACAGATCGTCGAGCCCGAAGGACTGCGTGTGCGCCGCGAGCCGTGGCGGATCGGGCTGCTGGCATGGCTCTCCCTCCTCCGTGACGTACCGGGTGCGCAGCGACGCATGCCGGTCGACGAGCGCCGTGAGCGCGCGCTCGAGCACGCGCCGATCGAGGGGACCACGCAAGCGCAACAGCGCTGGTAGGTGATAGGCGGTGCTTTCCGGGTGGCGCTGGTGATGGAGCCACAGCCGGTGCTGCGCGAAGGACAGCGGGGCGAGCTTCTGTGTGTCCTGGGGCGCGATGGGGGAGAGAGGAGCGGCCGTACGGGATCGCGCTGCACGAGCCCGCGCCACGAGTGCCTCGACGGTCGGTGCCTCGAACAGCACGCCGGACGGGAGGTCGACCCCGAAGATGCCGCGGGCGCGCGCGATGACCTGCATCCCGCAGAGCGAGTCACCGCCCAGCGCGAAGAAGTCGTCGGTGACGCCCAGCTCGATGGCGAGCGCCTCTCGAAAGACGTCGAGGATCTGCTCCTCGTCGTCGTCCCGGGGAGGAAGGAGCGCCCGGAGCGAGCGGGGGGCGAGTCGGTTCGGTTCGGGGAGGCTGCGCCGGTCTGTCTTTCCGCTGGGCGTCTGCGGCAGCCCATCCATCCAGATGAACTGTGTCGGGAGCATGAAGCGGGGAAGGCGCTGCTGGAGGAACTGCCGCAGCTCCTGGATGCCGCGTGCATCGCGCGTGAGGCTCGGCCGCGGCACCACGTAGGCGAAGAGGTGTCGCTCCGCGCCCACCTCTCCTCGGGCAATGATGGCCGCCTGCACGACGCCCGGGTGATCGGCGAGGATGGCCTCGACCTCTCCAGGCTCGATCCGGAAGCCGCGGACCTTCACCTGATCGTCGGAGCGGCCGAGGAAATCCAGGGTGCCATCGTCTCGCTGCCTGGCCCGATCCCCCGTCCGGTACAGCCTGGCGCCAGGGGTCGTCGCATGCGGATCCGGAACGAACCGCTCCGCGCTGAGGCCTGGCTGATCGAGGTAAGCGCGCGCATGTCCGTCTCCGCCGAGGTACAGATCGCCTTCCTCGCCGGCCGGCACCGGCGTGAGCCGTGCATCGAGGATCCGCGCGTGCGCATGGGGAAGTGGCGCCCCGATGGAGACCGCGCCCGTGACGTCACGAGGGACCTCGAGGCTCGTGGCATAGGTGGTGAACTCGGTGGGTCCGTAGAGGTTCAGCACCCGCTGCACGGTGGGGATCGCATAGACGTCGCGGGCCAGCCGGCCCTGGAGAGGCTCGCCCGCGAGGCACACGACCCGCACCGAGGAGGGGACACCGCCACGGCGGGTGAGTTCGGTCATCGCCGTCGGCACCGTGTTCACCAGGGTCACCAGCGAGGTCTCCGGGAGCACTGGCAAGTGCAGCGCGTCGGGCGCCACGATCAACGTGCCTCCACGGGAGAGCGGCGCGAACACCTCGAAGACCGAGAGATCGAAGCACACCGAGGTGGCGAACAGCACCCCTGCGAGGTCTTCGTCCGAGAACACCGTCGCCGCCCACCGGATGAGCCGCACCGCCGTGCCGTGCTCGATGGCGACGCCCTTGGGGGCGCCCGTGGAGCCCGACGTGTAGAGCACGTAAGCGAGCGCGTGATCCGAAGCCAACGGGGGCAGCGGTGTGTCTGGCTGTGCCTCGATCGCTGCCGCGTCTGCGTCGACCCGCAGCACGATGGCATTGCTCGTCGGGAGCCTCCCCTCGAGGGCACTCTCGGTGAGGATCACCGCGGCATGCGCATCCGCCAGGACACGCTCGGTCCACGGGCGAGGATAGGATGGATCGAGCGGGACGTAAGCACCGCCTGATTTCAGAATGCCGAGGAGCGCGACGATGAGGTCGACGCCACGATTGCAGCAGAGCCCCACCCTGGTCTCGAGCCCGACGCCCCGGGCACGCAGATACCACGCGAGCTGATTGCTGCGACGAGACAGCTCCGCATACGAGATGGAACGCCCACGGTTACGGATGGCGATCGCATCGGGCGTTCGTAAGCGCTGCGCTTCGACGAGGGCATGGAGCTGCGTCGCGTCGCTCCATGAATCTGATGTTTCGTTGTCGGCCTGATTTGGAGCAAATAACCAATCCTGCATGGCGCCACTGACATGATTGCATGTTTTGCATCATGCGAGCGCGCGCAACGCGGACACACTGCGCGCACATCAGCGCCGACGACAGCGCACTGGGTCGCGCTCGCCACTCACTCGAAGCGAGCGCGAACGAGCAGGAATTTGTTGTTCAGTTCGGGCGTCGTGAGCCTGTCGAGGACACGCGGATTGCCGAGTTCGTTCGACAGTGAGCTGACGCGACCATGCTCGGTCGCGAAGTAGAAGGTCTTCACGCCCTTTCGCTTCTGCTCGTTGATGTACTCCTGAAACCGTTTGCCGCTCGAAACGAACGCCGGGATGCTGTTTCCTCGGTAGAAGTTCTCTCCCTTCCAGTTCATCTGGTACGCGATGATCGGGCCAGGGATTTCTTTGTTCGCTCGAACGTAAGCGAGGATCGTCTCGCGCTGCCCCCAGTGGGGAGATGTACGGACGAAGTAGACGTCGATGCCCCACGCCGTGAAGAGCGCCGCGAGACCCGTCAGCGCGATGACCACGTGGCGGCGCCAGCGGGCGATCGCAAAGAGCAGTGTGAGCGCTGCCGCCGCGACCGTGAAAGCCCAGAGCGCCGTCGAGAAGTCGAGCGTCGCCGGCCAAGCGCGCTTGTAGTTGTACGTGAACAGATGGAGCAGCCGCACCTGACTGGGCTGCCCCTCGCGGGCCATGGCGAGATCTCGGCCGACGAACAGGACGAGGATCGCGCCCCCTACTGCGGCTGCGCCGAGGAGGAGCCGTTCCATGTCCGCCCTGCGATCGCGCCCTTGACCGCGCTGCGCAAGGCGGAGCGCGTCGTCGAGCAGCACGCCCGTCAACATCGCCGCCGGAGGGAGCGCCGGCAGGATGTAGTGGTGAAACTTGGTGAGCATCAGCGAGAAGAGCGCGAAGGCGAAGAAGAACCACATCGCCAGGAAGATCGATGCGTCGCTCCGCGTGGCCTCCTCATCGTCCCCCCCTTCCTGGCTGGGGGCGCTGGTCGAGCGCTCTCGCAAGCGCAGCCAGCGCGTGAGCGCGACCGGCACGAGTCCCGTCCAGGGGAACATCGCGTAGCCGAGCTGCCACAGGTAGAAGCGGAAGCTCACGTCGTCTCCCTCGTTCGTGTCGTGAACGTGGGCGAACGCGCGCTTGTACATGTCGTGGCCCAGCAGCCGATCGGTGAACGGGTGTCCGTGCCGCGCGTACATCGCCACGAGCCAGGGCAGCGCCATGCTGATCAGGATGAGCAGACCGGCCGGAATCTCCATCTTGAGGAGCGCGCGGTAGCGGCCGGAGACGATCACGTAGGCGAGCGCGCAGAGGGCCGGGAGCCCGAACCCTGCCGGTCCCTTGGCCATCGTGGCGAGGGCCGCGAAGAACCACGCCGAGAGAAAGAGGAGGCGCTGCACACGGCGCTCCCCCCAGCTCACGTAGAGGACGATGCCCAGCGCCTGGAGCCAGAGCAGCGCCTGCAGCGCTGGCTGGAGCCCCTTCATCAAGGGGGCCGTCGGCCGGCACGCATCGTTGCCCGGCAGGCCGCAGTTCCCTGGTGAGCCCGAGCTGAACAGATCGGCGTGGAGCTTGAGATCGAAGGGGTGGAGCCGGATCTCGAAGTTGCGCGACAGGAGGTACAGGATCTGTGGCAGCGCGCACGCGATGATCGCGCCGAGCACCAGATGGTACGCCGAGAGGCGCAGGCGCAGTGGGCCGAGGTCGATCTGGTAGAGCCGGACCTCTTCGGCCTCGTCCGCGTGGATGCCGAGCAGGAACAGCGCCATCGTCGCCGACATGGAAGCGACGAACGGCATGTCGGCCATGGTCTGGTGCGAGACCAGAAACCACTGCGGCATGGTCGTGAGCACGAGCCCACCGAGCAGGCCGGCGCGCCGCCCCCAGATCCGAGCGACGGCCTTGTAGAGCAGGTAGGTCGCGATCAGCGTGAGCAGGAAGATCGGGAACCGCACCGCCCATTCGGGCCAGGGCTCCCGGCCTTCCTCGGCGGCGGACAGCAGCGCCCCTGCCTGGTAGCGGACCCCGAGCGTGGCCATGGCGAGCGCCTGGAGCCAGAACCCGAGCACGGGCTTCGACCAGAACCACCCCTCCTGCGCCCACCACGGCGAGATCCAGTCGTTGCGCGACAGCATCTCACGCGCCACCTCGCCGTAGTGCGTCTCCCAGGGATCCGACAGGGAGTGGCTGCCCAGCATGGGCAGGTAGAGCGCGGTGACGGCAGTGACCAGCCAGAAGCCATGGCGTCGCCACAGGGGACGTCGCTCCCCGCGCTCGTCACGGCGGTAGACGCCGAGGCGATCACCGACGTGGTAGGCGGCGACGACCGTGGCCAGGAAGGCGAGGGGGATCCAGAGCGTGCTCGAGCGGAGCAGGCCCTGGCCGAGCCCTGGCGCGAGGCGACCATCCACGGCGAAGCCGAGCAGGAGGAGCAGCTCGGTGGTCGTGATGGCGAGCAGCGCGAGCGGCCCGAGCAGAGAACGCAGCGAGCGGCGTGCCGCGAGGCGGACCGTGTCGGCGTCGTCGAAGGTCCCCAGCAGATCGAGGACGCCAAGCGTGGCGATGGCGATCCCCAGGGCGCCGAGGGGGACCCCGAAGCGGAACTGAGGGGCGAGCGCCATGATGCAGAACGCGAGCAGGGTCCCCACCGCCGTCGCGACCAGCCCACGGGGCCGGAGCGGGTTGCCCAGCGGAACGAGACGAGGCTCATCAGGGGCGGTGCTGCCAGATGCTGCGCGCTCGTCGTCCGGCTCGCCTCGGGGCTGCGGGTCGCTCATGGTCGGCGGGAGGGTTCCTGCTCAGTCCAGCTCGGCAGCGATCCCCTTGGCCTCTTCGAGGTGCGCGCGCTTGTCGCGCAGCTCGGCGAGCTGCGTGCGGGACTCGGCCACCACCTCCGGGGGCGCCTTGTCGGCGAAGGAGGGGAGCGAGAGCTTCTTCTCGAGCGCGGCGATGTCCTTCTCGGTCTTCTTGATCTCGCGCTCGACGCGGGCGGCTTCCTTGCTGCCCTCGACGTGCCCGCGCAGATCGACGAGCACCTGCACGCCGGCGGCCACGCTCATCACGGCGCCCCGCGGACGCTCCGCCTCACGCGCGGTGATCGCCGGATCCCCGGCGGTCTTCACGAGGGTGCGGATGTCGGTGAGCCCTGCCGTCAGCAAGGCGCGCAGCTCGGCGTCGTCGGTCCGCAGCGTGACGCGCACCTCGGCGCCGGGGTGGATCCCGTGCTCGCTGCGCACGCTGCGCGCCGCGCCGATCACCGCTTGCAGCACGCTGACCTCTCGCTCGGCCGCGAGATCGCGCGGCGCCACCGTCTCGTCGGGGAAGCGCGCGAGCGCCAGCGCGATCGGGGGCGACTCCGGGCGCGGCAGCCGGTGCCACAGCTCCTCGGTGATGAATGGAACGAACGGGTGCAGCAAGCGCAGCGTCGCTTCCAGCGTGTACGCGAGCACGTCCCGCGTCTCCGCTGCGGCCTCGCTCGCCTTGTCGGCGAACACCGGCTTCGTGAACTCGAGGAACCAGTCGCACAGCTCGCCCCAGAAGAAGTGGTAGAGCCCGAGGCTCGCATCATCCAGGCGGAACTCGTCGATGCCCGTGCGCGTCGCCGCCGTGACCGCGGCGAGGCGCGAGAGGATCCAGCGGTTCGCGAGCAGCGTGGCCTTGGGCGCCGTCGTGCCGACCTTGGCGCCCTCCAGGTACGGCAGCGCGTACCGCGTCGCGTTCCAGATCTTGTTGCAGAAGTTCCGGTAGCCCTCGATCTTCTTCGGCGAGAGCGGGATGCGCTTCGCCTGGGGCGAGTAGGTGGCGAGCGTGAACCGGAGCGCGTCCGCACCGTAGGCCGCGAAGCCCTCTCCCATCTGCGAGGCAGAGGGGTACGCCTTCTTGAACTTCTTGAGCGAGTCCTGGATCGGCGCGCCGGGCAGCGCCTTCTCCACGACCTGATCGAAGGACGCGCCGTGGATCAGGTCGAGGGGATCGATGACGTTCCCCTTCAGCTTGCCCATCTTGTCGCCCGTCTCGTCGACGACGAGCCCATGGAGCAGGATCCGCTTGAAGGGGGGCTCCCCCATGAAGTGGATCCCCATCATCATCATCCGCGCGACCCAGAAGAACAGGATGTCGTAGCCGGTCTCCAGATCGCTGGCCGGATAGAACCTCTTGAGCGCGAGCGTGTCGTTCGGCCAGCCGAGCGTCGAGAAGGGCCACAGGCCCGACGAGAACCAGGTGTCGAGCACGTCGTCGTCCTGGCGGATCTCCTTGGACCCACACCCCTCGCACGCCGCGGGCGACTCGTCCGTGGTGACGGTGATGTGCTCGCAGGCGCCGCAGTAGAACGCGGGGATGCGGTGACCCCACCAGAGCTGCCGCGAGATGCACCAGTCGAGGATGTTCGACATCCAGTGCTCGTACGTCTTCGACCACTCCTCAGGGATGATCTTGGTCTTGCCCTCGCGGACGGCGGCGAGCGCGGGCTCGGCGAGGGGGGCCGTCTTCACGAACCACTGCGTGGAGATCATCGGCTCGACGATGGAGCCGTTGCGCTCGCTGCGCGGCAGCATGAGCTGGTGCGGCTTCGCGCCACGGGCGAGCCCCTTCTCTTCGAGCGCCTTCTTCACCGCCTTGCGGGCGACGAAGCGGTCCATCCCGGCGAACTGTCCACCGATCTCGTTGATCGTTCCGTCGTGGTTCAGGATGGAGATGATCTCCAGGTCGTGTCGCTTGCCCGTCGCGAAGTCGTTGAAGTCGTGCGCGGGCGTCACCTTCACTGCGCCCGTGCCGAACTTCGGGTCGACCAGCTCGGCGTCGGTGACGATCGGGATCAGCCGGTCGACGAAGGGGTGCCGCACGCGCTTGCCGTGCAGCGCCTTGTAGCGCTCGTCGTCGGGGTGGATCGCGACGCCGGTGTCACCGAGCATCGTCTCGGGGCGTGTCGTGGCGACGACGATCTCGCCAGAGCCGTCCTCGAGTGGATACGCGAACTCGAACAGTTCCCCGTTCGCCGGCTCGTTCTCGACCTCGAGGTTCGAGAGCACCGTCCGCGCCTCGCAGTCCCAGTGAATGAGCTTCGTGTCGCGGTAGATGAGGCCTTCACGGTGCAAGCGCACGAACGCCTCGCGCACGGCGCGCGACAGATCCGGATCCATCGTGAACTTCGACCGTTTCCAGTCGGCGCTCACGCCGAGGACGCGCTGCTGCTGGAGGATCCGATCCCCTGCCTCGGTCCGCCACTGCCACACGCGTTCGATGAATTTTTCGCGACCGAGCGCGTGCCGGTCCGTGCCCTCTCGTTTGAGCAAGCGCTCGACGACGGTCTGGGTGGCGATGCCGGCGTGATCCGTTCCCGGTTGCCAGAGCGTGTTGTGCCCCGTCATCCGGTGGTAGCGCGTGAGGATGTCCTCGATGGTGCAGAAGAGGGCGTGCCCCATGTGCAGCGAGCCGGTGACGTTCGGCGGCGGCATGGGCAGGACGTAGACCGGGCGATCGTCGTCCGGGGCGTCGCTGGCGGCGAAGACGTCGTTCTCCGTCCAGTAGGCGTACCAGCGGGTTTCGACGTCCTTGGGCTCGTAGGCTTTTGCGAGATCAGTGCTCATGGGGGATGCGGCAGGTGCCGCCTCGAAGGGGATGCGGCAGGTGCCGCCTCGAGAGGTGCGGGGGAGATTGCCACAGCGCGGCGTGGCCGACGACAAGCCGGCAGGGCGTTGTGTACGTCCTGGCCCGTGGTCGCGTCCAGGGCTCGTGCGAGCTGGGGACCACGGGGCTGAACGGGAGCAGAGCGAAGGGTCGGCGTGGCCGCCGGACAGCGGCGAGGACTACTTGGTGAGCCGCGCGATCTCTTCCTTGATGATCGTCTCGGCGAGGACGGGGACGACCTCCCAGACGACCCGCTCGACCACGTCGCGCGAGATGGCAGCGACGGCATCGACCTGGGCAGGCGTGAGGCCGAGCCCTTCGAGCCGCGAGGTGAGCTGACCATTTCCAGCGAGCGAGGCGGCGACGGCGGCGACCGGTGCTGCCACGGCGGCGGCTGCGGGAGCGGCCTGGCGCGCCGGGGCCTGAGCGGCTGCGGCTGCCGGAGCCGTCCTTGCTGCAGGAGCCTGTGCAGGCTGGGCCGCAGGCGCCGGCGTTCCTGCGCCTGCCGTGTAGATGAGGGTCTTCGCGCGGGCCAGGGGGCTCCCGGGCGTCGCACCCGCACCCGGAGAAGCCGCCGGAGCGGCGGCCGGGCTACGCGCTTGCGCCACGGCGGCCGCCGGAGCGGCTGCCGGAGCCCGGGCCGGCGCCTCGGCAGGCGCGGCGGCAGCGGGCTTGGCCTCGCCCTTCGAGCCCAGCAGCTTCTTGACCTTGTCGATCATCATCTGCGTGTCGAAGGGCTTGTCGATGTGATCGTCGGCCTGCGCCGCCGATGCTTTGCCTTGATCGAACGGGTTCTGCTTGGACGAGAGAATCAGGACCGGGGTCCCTGGAGAGGCTTGCTTGATGGCCTTGCAGAGGTCGTAGCCGTTCTTCGGCTCCAGGGAGACGTCGGCGATGACCACGTCGGGCTTGTCGCTCTTCAGTTTCTGAAGCGCGGCGTCGGGGCTGTTCGCCGTGACGACGCGAAACTCGGGGCCCGCAAAGGTGATTTCGAGCACTTTGCGAAGGGTCACGCTGTCGTCGACGGCGAGGACGGTGCTGGGCACGAAGGGAGCTCCTCTCGGTTGGCCTGATCTCAGGCGGCCTGACAATCAGCCTGCGCCGCTATCTTCGGCCCCTGCCGCGCGATGTGTCAACATCGCGGTGTTTCGCCCTCCCTGTCCGGACGTCCCACGAGCCCTTCATTCATGCGCCGACGACCTTCCGATCGCTCCCACAAGGTGACCCCTGATGAGACCTTCCCCGCCGGGGAGAAGGCCGAGGAGACCTTCCCCGCCGGGGAGAAGGCCGAGGAGGCCGAGGCGGTGCCTGAGCCGCTCGGTGGACCCACCGAGGCCGCCGAAAAGTTGCCCGGCGCGCCCCGGGATCCGGAGGCCCCCTTGCGGGATGGGGAGTGGGTCGTGCCCAGGGAGCTCGGAGGCAAGCCGCTGGACGGCGCCGTGCGCTCGCTGCTCGGGGTGACCTGGGCAGAGGCGCGGCGGCTGGTCGCGTCCGGCAAGATCCGGGTCGGCGAGGCGGTGGTCACGGACGCGCGACGCCTCGTCGGCCGGGGGTCCACGCTGTCGCTCCGGCTGCGGGCGCCGCGTCCCGAGACGACGCGCCGGAAGCAGGCCGAAGGGGAACTCTTGGTCCATGTGGACGCGGCGGTGGTGGTGGTGAACAAGCCCGCCGGCATCAGCACCGTGCCCTTCGGCGACGAACCTTCCGAGGAGATGACGCTGGACGCGCTGGTGCGCGACGTGCTGTCCCATCGGGATCACATCCGCGGCCGCGCGCCGCTCGGCGTGGTGCACCGCCTGGACAAAGGTACCAGTGGGCTGCTGGTCTTCGGGCGGACGGTGGCCGCGAAGCAGCACCTGAGCCAGCAGCTCCGCCAGCACACCACCCACCGGCGCTACCTGGCCATCGCGCACGGCGTGGTGCGGTCGGGCACGGTGAAGTCGTACCTCGTCGAGAACCGAGGCGACGGCCTGCGGGGGTCGGCGTCGCGAGGGATGCGCGAAGGGCAGGTGGCGGTGACCCACGTCGAAGCCCTGGAGGTGCTGCCCGGAGGCGCGACGCTGGTGGCCTGCCGGCTGGAGACCGGAAGGACACACCAGATCCGGATCCACCTTGCCGAGCGCGGCAATCCGATCGTGGGGGAGCAGGTCTACGTGCGGGACTACCCCGGGGAGAAACTCCTCGCACCGCGCCCGATGCTGCACGCCGCGGAGCTCGGCTTCGTGCATCCGTCGACGGGGCGCGCGATGCGCTTCGACATCCCGCCTCCCCCGGACTTCGTGAAGGTCCTCGAGCGGCTGCGCAGGGCAGGGACGGGAGGGACGGGGACGGGCTGACCCGACCGGGGCGTCGAGGCATCCCGCTGCGGGCGTTCAGCGCGGCAGCCGCGCTCGGGCTTCGCTCACGGCGGCAGCGGTCGCGTCGACGAGGGGCATCACCCGCGCGTAGTCCATGCGCGTCGGCCCGATCACGCCGACCGTGCCCGCGATGCGACCGTTCTCCGTGTAAGGAGCCGCGACCACGCTGAGCTGTCCTCCGGCCATCCCGGCCTCGCTTCCGACGAAGACGGCGATGGCGCCGCTGCCCGCGGCAAGGGTGCGATCCAGCAGGTCGAGGATCTCTTCGCGCTCCTCCAGCGCCTTCATGAGCATCTTCAAGCGTTCCACGTCCGCGTACTCCGGCAGATCGAGGAGGCGGTTCTGTCCCTCGATGACGACCTCGCCGCGCCGGACCATGTCCGCGGTCGCGAGCTGACCCAGCTCGAAGGCCCGTCGCCGCAGGGTATCCAGCTCGTGGCGTTCGTCGGCGAGGCGACGGGCGAAGATGTCGCGGACCTCGCCGAGCGTGCGCCCTCCGATGACGTCGGCGAGGAGGTTGTGCATGCGCGACAGCTCCTCCTCGCTCACCGGTGCGTCGATGACGATGAAGCGGTTCTCCACGGTCCCGTCCGCGAAGACGAGGACGGCGAGGAGCTGGTTCGGGCGCGTGGCGATGAAGCGCAGCGTGGAGAGCGCGCGCACGGCGGTGCTCGGTGCGGCGATCACGGCGGCGGCGCCGGAGAGTTCGGAGAGGTAACGCCCGGTCTCGCGGAGGGGGTCGCTGGCGTGGCTGTAGATCTCCTGGAAGCGCGCCCCGAGTTCGGCCTGCTGCTGCGGCTGCACCGCGCGCACCTCGAGCAGCGTGTCGATGAACATCCGGAGCGCGCTGTCGGTGGGGACGCGGCCTGCCGAGGTGTGGGGTTGCTGCAGGTAGCCCGCCTCCTCGAGATCGGCGAGGACGTTCCTGATCGACGCTGCCGAGAGATCCAGCCCGTAGCGGCGCGCCAGCGTCCTGCTCCCCACGGGCATGCCCGTCGAGATGAACTCGGTCACCGCAGCGAGGAGAATCTTACGCGCGCGGACCGACAGGTCATGCTTCGACAGGTCACTCATGATGCAGCCACAGAGTCGCTCAGTGCTTTGATTTTTATAGCTTTCCCCGTGTACAGGTCAAACCTGGCGGTGAGCTGCCGACCCCGGGAGAGGTGGATGAGCTGATGGTCCGGCACACGCGAGATGCGACCCCACCCACCCGGCTTCTTCCAGCTGGCCTGTCCAGGTCATGAGGGGACGCCTCGTTTTCGTCATCGCTGCGGTTGTGGCCGTCCTCGTCAGCGCCTTCCCTGTCTCGGGGAAACCCAAGGTGCGCTACCGAGAGGGCTGGGCCGAGCATCCCTGGGCGCGGTACGCAGCGATGGCGGGGCCGCAGTGTGTGGCCACCTTGAGGCAGCGCGGTGTGCGCGCGCTCGCTGTCGAGGACGCGCCCGGTGTGCTCTCGCCCGTGCGGCTGCCCGAGGGGGCGGGCGGCGTGCTCTACCGGACGAGGGCGCCTGCGCATGTGCGTGCTCGTCACCCTGGTGAGGTGATGGACTGTCGCCTGGCGCTGGCATTGCAGGATTTCAGCGCCATCCTGCGAGCGCACGGCATCCGAGAGGTGGAGATCGCGTCGGCCTTTCGTCCACGCCGAGCCCGGAGCCCCCTGGGGCTGCACGAGCACCTGCTGCGGCACGAAGGCGGGTTGGCCGTGGATGTCCTGCGGTTCGGTGTCGGGACGGAAGAAGGCAACGAGAGGCCGAGCGGCAGCGCGTCGGACGACGGGAGGCCGAGCGGCAGCGCGTCGGGCCATGGGACCTCGGTCCACGAGACCTCGGGCCGTGGGACGTCGCATCGGGGGACGTCGGGGGGTGGAGGGCGAGCGTGGCTCGACGTGGAGCACGATTTCGGCGGGGTGATCGGGGCGCCGGTCTGCGGTGCGGGGCAGAATGCGCTCACTCCAGCGGGAAAAACGCTGCGGGCCATCGTTTGTGAGGCGGCCTCGCGCCACCTGTTCACCTCGATCCTCACCCCCAACTACGATCGAGCGCACAAAAACCACCTGCATCTCGAGGTGACGCCAGGCGTCCAATGGGAGCTCCTTCGTTAAGAAGGATGAGCGGCGTGACGCATCGGAGGTAAGCCGGCTATGTTTACGCGCGTGACCGCCCGAAAGTCTTCCCGAACCCGCGGAGCAGCACTGACGATCGCTGCCATGGCCGTGGCGACTTCGTTCGCGGGCTGCCCTTGCATCAGCGGCCCGGTCAACGCGAGCCCTGCGCTGCGGTGGTTCCTGTTCTCGAACTTCGGCGCCAGCAAGATATGCCCCGAGATGCTCAAGTCGGGGATGTCACTGAAGCTGCAGGACCGCTCACCGGCCATCGGGAGGTTCTTCCCGATGCAGTGCTCGTACAACGTCGACGACAGCACGAAGACGGTGACGGTGAACATCGGAGGGACGGGCTACGGCTACGTGATGCCCGCGAAGCGTGTGGGCTTCTCGCTGACGGCTTCGGTGGAGTACCGCCCCGACTTTCAGATCGCCGGAGACGACATCTACATCTGGGGAAAGCTGAACCGCGTGGTGCAGGGCCCCAACTTCCAGCTCGGCTACGTGGAGAACCCGGTGGTGGATGTGATGGCGAACGTGACGCCCTTCGGCAACATCGCCAACTTCCTCGGCAACCAGGTGGTCGCCGGGATGCTGAGCCAGGGCTTCACGGTGGTCTACAACGAGGACACCGGCAAGGAGTTCACCCTGGGGACGATCCTTCCACCAGCGAAGCCGCACCGACCTTTCGACGTGACCTCGACCTCGTACCTCACGTTTGCGAACGAGGTGATCGAGGTGAACGCGCAGCAGCGCGACTACCTGGGGCCGTTCGAGATCGTGGAGGCCGGGCAGTCCTTGTTCTTGAAGATCAGCACCGAGGGCGCGCCCGTGGACGTGATGATCGTCGACAAGGGAACAGGGGACGCTTGGCGCGAGGCCTACCAGACCGGCAAGCCACTCGGCCCGCCGATGGGGCCGGTGCAAGCGGGAGGTCCGCTGCAGCCTGGCACCGTGGACAGCCGGAGATACCCGCTGCGGCCGGGGCTCTACTACGTGGTGATCGACAACACGAGCGCCGCAGGGCTGGTCAGTCCGCCCGTGAACATCCTCAATCCGCTCGGTGGAACCGCGGCGCGTGTGAGCTACCTGGCGCAGCTCGTGGAGTGAATTCCTTGGAGCGTGGAGAGATTTCTCCGCTGATCGGAAGCTGAGGCGTTTTTCCACGCATCCCCACTTCGCGCCCAGCGTGGCGGACGCACTCTTGACGCGCCCTTCGGCCGCGGGATAACTCCCCCCATGGTCGTTGCACCGAACGAGGAGCGGGGAGCCCACGTCGATCCGGCCGCCCTCGAGGCGCTGCGTACGCGGTTGCAGACGTACATGGTGAAGAAGGGGCTGCGTTCGACCGCGCAACGTCGCCTGATCATCGACACGTTCTTCGAGGGGGCGCCCCACATGACCATCGAAGATCTGCTCCAGAAGGTGCGGAACCACGATCGGGGCATCGGCTACGCGACGGTGTACCGGACGCTGAAGCTGCTCGCGGAGTGCGGGGTCGCTTCCGAGCGTCGGTTCGGTGACGGGCTGAGTCGTTACGAGCTGGCCGACGAGGCGAGCGCGCACCACGACCACCTGATCTGCTTGCGGTGTGGGAAGATCATCGAGTTCGAGGAGCCGCGGATCGAGCAGCTCCAGGACGAGATCGCCGAGAAGTACGGTTTCCTGATCACCTCGCACAAGCACGAGATGTACGGGCACTGTGCGGACTGTCAGCGCGCCCGGAAAGAGTCCGGCGAAGACCTCGACGAGCTGGACGAGTAGCGGGTCACACCGATGGCACACGCACGCCGGGGCCGGAGTTCCGATGAGGCCGTGTGCGTGAGTACATCGCGGTGAGGTCGGGATGCGTGACGGAGGGCGTCGAGAGGCCCCTCGGAGAGGTCGGAAGCCCTCCGTGAAGACGGTCGGGAGCCTCCTCGACAGGCACGAGAACCTCGTTTGAGGGAGGTCCGAGACCTTCCTGGAGGAAGTCCGGCGACCTCGTGGAGGAAGTCCGGCGACCTTCTTGGAGAAGTTCGAACATCGCCTCAAGGACATGGGGCGATCCCGATTTTCGCCTCTCCCACGGTCGATGTCAGCCGTTGTTGGACAGTGACGTCAGCCCCTTCTTCACCCCGAAGTTGGAAACTCCCAGAGGTCGTCTCGGATCTTTGGCTCGACGCCAAGCGAGCCTGAACCTGATTCAGCTCTTGGCGTCGAGCGCGCGGGCATGGACGACGGTGACGATCCCGCCGAGGAGCGATGCAATCGGGGCGTACGCGGGAGGCAAGAGCCCGACCGCGACCACGCCGGCTCCGAGGAGCGCGGGCACGACCGAGAGCGACAGCCCGACGCGCGCTTCGAGTCGGGTGCGATGCGCGAGGGCCACCGAGAGAGCGGCGTCACGGACGTCGTCAGACGCGAGCGCGATGGCGAAGTCGCCAGGCGTGGAGCCAGCAGCGCCGAGGGCCACCGAGACATCGGCGGCTGCGAGCGCGGCGTCGTCGGCGCTCGCATGACCGAGCACCGAGACGCTCATGCCGGCATCGATGAGGCGACGCACCTCTGCCCCGCGGTGCGCAGGCAGGATCTCGGGACGGATGTGGTCGATGTCGAGGGAGCGACCGATGGCCTCGCAGGTCTCGCGTGCATCGCCGGACATCAGCACCGGCTCGATCTGCGCGTCGAGCAGGTGCTGGATCGCGGCGCGCGCGCCAGGACGCAGGCCGTCCTGGAGGCCGATGAGCCCCACGAGGCGACTGCCGACGGCGATGAGGACCACCGTACGACCGAGGGCTTCCAGCTCGGCGATTCGCTCTTCCGCGGCAGCGATCGACACGCGCTGCTCGAGCAGCAGCGCGCGGCTGCCGACGCACAGCTCCTCGCCCGCCGACGTGACCGCCGTGACGCCCAGCCCCGGGAAGCTGCTCAGGTTGCGGACGCCATCCGGTCGCACGCCTCGGCTCCGCGCAGCGCGGACGATGGCGGTCGCCACCGGGTGCTCCTCGGTGCGCTCGGCGCCGGCGGCGAGCGCGAGGATGCCTTCGATGTCGAGCTTGCTGCCGGTCGCTTCGAGCTCGGCGAGTTCCGGCTCACCGAGGAGGAGCGTACCGCGCGCACAGAAGACGGCGACGGTGACGCGCCCGGCGCGATCCCACGCGTCGGCGCTCTTGTAGATGATGCCTCGTCGCAGCGCGAGGAGGATGCCGCGCGCGACATGGACCGAGGTGATCGCTGCGGTGACCGCGGTGGTGAGCGCCGCGAGGACGGCCACCGCGACCATGGCAATCTCGACGGGGCTGCGTCCAGCGACGAACGCGGAGAGCGCGCCGATGGCCGCGGCCGCGAAAGCCCAGCGCTCGGTGAGCGCGCGAGATGCGTGTGCGATCGGTGCAAGCGCGTCGGCGCGCCTTCGTGGATCGAGCAGGACACGCGCGATGGCGCGGTCCATGCCGGACCAGGTGCACGCGCCGCGCAGCCTGCCACGGATGACGGTGGAGCCCGCGATCACCGGATCCCCGGCGCGCCTGCGCACGGGTGTCGTCGCGCCGATCCAGGGCAGCACCTCGACGTCGCCCGAAAGAATGGTGAGATCCACGGGGACGATCTCGCCTGGCTCGACCTGGACTTGCTCGCCGGGGCGGAGATCCCAGACCTCTTCCTTGGCCGTCTCTGCACCTGGGTCGTCGATGGGGCGGCGTCCTGGGACGGAGAGGACGCTGGCGATCCAGGCGCGCTCGGCGGCGATGCGCTGTCGCGCGCTCTCGATGAGCCAGGCGCTGACGGCGCTGGCCGTGGCGATGACGCCAGCGAGCGAGGCCGCCTCGGCCGCGAGAGACCGGTCGACGCCGACGAGCGCCCAGGCGGCGACGACGAGCCCGGTGAGCACGGGCGTGAGGATGGCCGCGGGGTGAGGATCGGTCGCTTCGCGTGGCGTGGTGGCGGCGCGACCGACGAGCATGCCGGCGCTCACCGCGGCGAGGACGATGCGCGCGCCGATGACGATGGTCGCCTCTCCGGCGAGCGCGAGCGCCACGGCGAGGGCACCGGCGACGATCGCGAGCACGAGGAGGAGGGCGCCGACGTCACGAGGCTCGGGCTCATGGCGCAGGGACTCGTCCCCGAACGGAACGATCGCCGTGCCGCCCGCGTCGAGGATCGTCTGACCGAGCGGTTCGAGCAGGGCCCGGTCGTCGTCGACCACCGGCGGCTCGGGCAAGCTCTGATCCAGAGGGACCGGCGGGAAGGCGTCGATGATGGGTGCGTCGAGTTCGGTAGGGCGCGCGGGGGGATCGAAGCGGTGCCCGGAGACACGCTCGATGGAGATGCGATCGAGCGATGGGCGCTCGTCGGTGGTGCGCTCGCGGACCGCTTCGTCCAGCGGAGCCGCGGCGATCGTCGGCCGGGGAGAGGCGACGGGCAGCTCCGGGAAGGAGGGCGCGCTGGCGCGTGGCTCATCACCACGGAGCGCGCGGGGATGGAGCGGCGCGAGCTGCGGCACCGGCTCGCCGAGGAAGGCGAAGCGGCAGTGGCTGGTGCAGAAGTAATGGAACCGGAGATCGAAGATCGCGACCTGTCCGGCCCGGAGCGGATCGATGAGCTTGCCGCAGCCCGAGCAGGGGAGGGGATCGACGGCGGGTCCTCTAGCGCGCGTTTCGGCCAACGAGGCTCTCTTACGCGAATGCTTCGGCGAGTGCGATCTCTACGTTGTGGAGTGCCTCGTCGATCTGCGCCTCGCTGATGACGAGGGGTGGGGTGAACCGCAAGGCGTCGGCACCGGCGACGGTGAGCAGGATGCCTCGGTCGCGGACGGCACCGAGCGCTTTGCGCGGGTCGACGCCTTCGGCGAGGACGAGCGCTCGCAAGAGGCCGCGGCCGCGCTCGCCGGTGGCGATGCGGGGGTGGCGTGCCGCGATGCCAGCAAGGCCGCGGGCGAGCCGCTCGCCGTTGCGTCGGGCGGCCTCGCAGAGTCCTTCTTCCTCGATGACGGCGAGCACGGTGCGCGCTGCGGTGGAGGCGAGCGGACCACCACCGTACGTCGAGCCGTGAGAGCCAGGCGGGAGCGCTGCGTTGAGGTGCTCGCGCAGCACCAGGGCTCCGATGGGGAACCCGCCCCCCAGTCCCTTGGCGAGCGCGGCCGCGTCGCCAAGCACACCGTCGTGCTGGCAGCCGAGCCAGTGGCCGGTGCGCCCGATGCCCGTCTGGACCTCGTCGAGAAGGAGGAGCGCGCCGTGCTCGTCCGCGATGTCGCGCAGCGCCTTCAAGAACCCCTCGGGAGGCGGCAGGACACCTCCTTCGCCCTGTACGGGTTCCACGAGGATGCCTGCGACGTCCGGACCCATCGCGGCCTTCACTGCCTCCACATCTCCATAGGAGACGTGGGTCACGCCCTGGAGCGGCGGCCCGAAGCCCTCGCGGTACTTGGGCGTCCCGGTGAGCGCGACGGCGCCGAGGGTGCGGCCATGGAAGGCGTTGTGGAAGGCGATGACGCGGTAGCGGTGGGGCTCGCCACGGCTGAAGTGGTAGCGGCGGGCGAGCTTCAGCAGCGCCTCGTTGGCCTCGGCGCCCGAGTTGCAGAAGAAGGCGCGGTCGAAGCCGGTCTTCTGGCAGAGCTCCTCGGCGAGGAGGAGGTTCTCTCGGTTGTAGAAGTAGTTCGACGTATGGATGAGGCGCGCTGCCTGGGCAGCCAGCGCCGCCACGAGGCGCGGGTGGGCATGGCCCAGTGCGCTGACGGCCACGCCGGCGCAGAGATCGAGGTAGCGGCGCCCCTCCGTATCGAACAGCTCGCACCCGGCGCCGCGCTCGAGCACGAACGGCGCCTGCCGGTAGTTCCCGAGGAGCCGGGTTTCACCGAGGGCGAGCAAGTCCGGGGTGGCGATCGTCATGGTGCCGATCTACGCCGGCCCGGAGGCCGGAGCAAACCCTCCGGGGTGCGCGGACGATTGCCTCTGGATCGGGGGTGGTTATAGTGCCGCCGAACCATGAGCGAAGCGGAACGTGACGGGCAGGACGGGGACGCCATGCTGCAAGGGACGGAGGCTACGGGGGAGGCCGCAGAGGTCGTGTCGACCCCACCGGCCGCGTCCACGGTGACCCCGGAGACCAAGCTGGCCGAGGTACAGGCGGAGGCGGCGCGCACGCGGGACCAGCTCCTGCGCACGGCCGCTGACTTCGAGAACTTCCGCAAGCGCACCCGGCGCGAGGTGGATGACGCCCAGCGGCGTGGCCGGGAGACGGTGGTGAAGGATCTCCTGCCGGTCTTCGACAACCTGGAGCGCGCTGCCATGCACGCGGACACGGCCAGCGATGTGAAGTCCCTCGGTGAGGGCATCCGGATGGTGACCCGCCAGTTCACCGACACCCTGGATCGGATGGGCATCAAGCGGGTCCCGTCGGTGGGACACCCCTTCGATCCGACCGTCCACGAGGCGATTCAGCAGATCGAGTCGACCGAGCACGCGGCGGGTGTGGTCATGGCAGAGATCCTGCCTGGCTATGTGCTCGGCGACTACCTCGTCCGGGCAGCTCAGGTGGTGGTCTCGAAAGGGCCTCCCGCCGCTGCTGGCGGCGACGTCGCCAACTGACGCTGCGTAGTACCGGCACCGGGGACCCATCGGTCCCTGTTGCTTCGGTTGGTCGCTGCCCTCGAGGTCGTCGACGCGCGCCTTACCAGGCCGTGGAACGAGCGCGGGGGACGTTGAACCAGGCCGCAGTGTACCCGACCTCACCTCTGATGTCGGCGTCCCGGAGACCGACCCAGCTCTTCGTGTCCCCGACCGCCTGAGGTCCGAGAGAGCACACGCACGCTTCTCGCGTCGAGCGCCGTAGCACGCGCCAGGCGCGGAACCTCCTGGTGTATCCTCGGCCCGACATGGCGAAGGTGATCGGTATCGACCTCGGGACGACGAACTCGTGCGTTGCCGTCGTCGAAGTGACGGGGGTGGCGTCTGCGTCTCAGGTCCGCGTGATTCCCAATGCCGAGGGCGCGCGTACGACGCCTTCCGTCGTCGGTTTCCCGGCGAGCGGTGAGCGCCTCGTCGGTCAGATCGCGCGCAGGCAGGCGGTCACCAACGCGCAGAACACGGTGTACGCCATCAAGCGCTTGATGGGGCGCAAGTTCCAGGCGCCAGAGGTCTCGAAGCAGATCCTTCTCGCCCCCTACAAGATCATCGAGGCGCCGAACGGTGATGCCTGGATCGAGGTGAAGGGGCGCAGCTCGTCCCCTCCCGAGATCTCGGCGATGGTGCTGACGGAGATGAAGGCCATCGCCGAGCGTCATCTCGGCGAGCCGGTCACCGAGGCGGTGATCACGGTGCCCGCGTACTTCGACGACGCGCAGCGGCAGGCGACGAAGGACGCTGGCCGCATCGCCGGGCTCGACGTGCGGCGCATCATCAACGAGCCGACCGCGGCGGCGCTCGCTTACGGCCTCGACCGGGCGGAGGCCGAGATCATCGCGGTGTACGATCTCGGCGGTGGCACGTTCGACATCTCCGTCCTGGAGATCGCGGGCGGTGTCTTCAGCGTGAAGGCGACCGGTGGCGACACCCACCTGGGCGGCGAGGACTTCGACCAGCGCATCATCGACATGCTCGCCGACGACTTCGAGCGAGAGAACCGGATCGACCTGCGCCGTGACCGGATGGCGCTGCAGCGGCTCAAGGAGGCGGCCGAGAAGGCGAAGCACGAGCTGAGCTCGTCGCTGGAGACCGAGATCAACATCCCCTTCATCGCGGTCGGCCCTGGAGGCGGTCCGCTGCATCTCGAGCGCACCTTCAAGCGCAACGAGCTGGAGCTGCTCTGCGCCGACCTCGTCGAGCGGACCATCGCCGCCTGCAAGAGCACCCTCGCGGACGCGAAGCTGCCCGTGACGGCGATCAAGAACGTGGTGCTCGTCGGCGGGATGACCCGCATGCCCGCCGTGCAGGCGGCCGTGCGTGAGTTCTTCGGGCGAGAGCCGCACAAGGGGGTGAACCCGGACGAGGTGGTGGCCGTGGGCGCGGCCCTCCAGGGCGCTGCGCTGTCGGGTCAGGTCGACGAGGTGCTGCTGCTCGACGTGACGCCGCTGTCGCTGGGCGTGGAGACGGGCGGGGGCGTGATGTTCAAGCTCATCCCGCGCAACACGACGATCCCCACCGAGAAGTCCGAGATCTTCACGACGAGCGTGGACGGGCAGAACTTCGTGCCGGTCCACGTGCTGCAAGGCGAGCGCGAGATGGCCGCCGACTGCAGGAGCCTGGCGCGCTTCGAGCTGACGGGTATCCCGCCGGCGCCCCGTGGCGTGCCGAAGATCCAGGTCACGTTCCGCATCGACGAGAACGGCATCGTCCGTGTCGAGGCGAAGGATCTCGGGACGGGCCGCAAGCAGGAGGTGAAGGTCACGCCGACGAGCGGTCTGTCTTCGGACGAGGTGGATCGGCTCGTGGACGAGGGGGATCGGTTCAAGGAGACCGATCGTCTGCGGCGCGAGCTGGTCGAGCTGCGCAACCAGGCAGAGACCCTGGTGTACACCACCGAGCAGGCGATGGAGGGCTATGCCGATCTGCTCGAGCCGGCGTTGTTCGAGGAAGTCTCCGGAACCTGCGCCGCGCTGCGCAAGCTTCTCGAGGGTGGGGGAGATCTGGATGCGATGCGGACGGCGTATGCGCGTCTGGAGTCCGCAGCGTTCCGGATCGCGGAGTCGATCTACGGAGGCGATGATGAGGGTGGGGCGAGCGAGGCCATCGAGACCTGAGGGTCTCGCCGCACACGAGGCCACGGGGTGAGTTCCTACTCCGAGCCTTTTGGTCGTTACCGTCTGCTCGAGCGGCTGGGCGAGGGCGGGATGGCCGAGGTGTTCAAGGCCAAGAGCTTTGGTGTGGAGGGCTTCGAGAAGGTCCTCGTCATCAAGCGCATCTTGCCCAAGCTCGCGGCGCAGACGCGCTTCGTGGACATGTTCGTCCACGAGGCCAAGCTGGCGGTGCGCCTGTCGCACGCGAACATCGTGCAGGTGTTCGATCTGGGCCGGCTGGATCCGCCGACTGGGGAAGCGACCACGTACTTCATCGCGATGGAATACGTGCCGGGGATGGACCTCGCGTCGCTCCTGTCGCGCTGCCGGAGGATGCGGCGTCAGCTCCCCGTGGGGATGGCAGTGTTCATCGCTGCCGAGGTGGCGAAGGCGCTGGATCACGCGCACCGACGTCGAGACGAGCAGTCTCGCCCGCTCGGGATCGTGCACCGCGACATCTCGCCTCAAAACATCCTCATCTCGTGGGAGGGCGAGGTGAAGGTCACCGACTTCGGGATCGCCAAGGCGACGCAGTCGATGACCGACGAGGAGGTCGGCGAGACGCGCGCGACACGGGTGCGCGGAAAGCTCGCGTACATGAGCCCCGAGCAGGCGCGAGGGGACGCGATCGACGGCCGCAGCGACCTGTTCTCGCTGGGGACGGTGTTCTACGAGATGCTCGCCGGGAGCAACCCGTTCTCGGCGCCGACGGCCTTCGAGGTGTCGCGGCGTCTCCAGGCGAGCGAGTTTCCTCCACTCTCGCTCGTGCGCGCCGATGTCCCGCAGCAGCTCCTGGAGATCGTGACGAAGGTGCTGGCCCGGAGCGTCGAGGCGCGCTTCGCCGACGTCGGTCGGCTGCACGAGGCGCTCCTCGGGTATTTCTACGCGACCGGAGAGCGGTATGGCGCGAGCGATCTGGCGCGTTTCCTGGAACCGTTCCGGGAGCCGACGATGAGCGGCGAGTTCGCGGGCGGCGCGGTGCTCGAAGAGGAGCCGGCGGTCGCGGACGAGCACACGCCGGTCGAAGGGCTCACGTCGACCGGCGCGCGGAGCCGGGCGCGGGGCGGCGCTGCGCCGTCCGGGGAGGGGACCGACGGCGCGAGGAGTCAGTCGGTGGGCGAGCGTCGCGAGGTGACGTCGCTGGTGCTCGGCCTGGACCGCGGTGACGAAGCGGCCGCCGCGAAGTCGATCGCGCGGACCGAAGGGGTGCTCGCGCGCTACGGCGCCGTCGTGATGGAGCGGGAACCTTGCCAGGTGGTCGCGCTGTTCGGGCTGGGCGATGCCGACGGACGGGACACGGAGGCGGCCGTGCTCGCGGGACTGGTTCTCCTGCGCGGTGGGAGCGGGGTGACGTCCGCAGGGATTCACCTGGGGCGCGTGCTCGTCGATGCCGCGGGGACTCCGAGCCGGGACGAGCGCCTTGGCGCGTTGGTCGCTTCGGCGCAGGCGCTATCGCGAGTGAGCGAGGGGCAGCTCGCCATCTCGGGTCTGGCAGCGCGGGTCGTGCGGAGCGTGTTCGTCACGGAGGACCTGCCCAGCACGGGGCTCGCGGTGCCGGAGGGCAGCCGTCTGGTCACGGGTACGCTCCCGCCGTCGGTCGCGTACGGGAGGTTCGTCGGCCGTCGGGAGGAGCTGCGGCTCCTGGGAGACATCCTCGCCGCGGCGACCCGGAGGCGCTCGCAGATCATCGTCATCAAGGGAGAGCGAGGGATCGGCAAGACCCGGCTGCTCGCCGAGATGGATCGACGTCTTTCGCTGGGGAACTACAACGTCGGGTTCTACCGTGCGGCGTGCCCTGGCAACGGCGTCGACGCTCCCTGGAGCGGGTTGACCGCGATGCTGCAGGTTCTCTGTGGCATCCAGGAAGGGGACGAGGAGGAGCGGATCCGGGCGCTGCTGCCAAGGCTGCGCGCGCTGGGGTTGCGTGACGAGGAGGCGGCCGCCGTCATGGGTCAGCTCGGTGCAGAGCTGGGCGAGCCGGTGCGGTCGTCGTCCGAGGTGCACGCGGCGCTGCGGACGGCGTTCACCCGGATGGTGCAGAGCCTGTGCGAGGATCGGCTGCACTGCTTCTGCTGGGACGAAGCCCAGGCGCTGGATCCACTCACCCTCGAGGCGATCGCCTCTACGGCAGCGCGTTCGGGCACGCGCGCCGTGTTCGTCCTGGCGACGTGCGGAGAGGCTTCGCCCCTCCTGGCCGGGCATCCTTGCTTCCATCGCATCCAGCTCGGAGAGCTGTCCGAGGAAGACGCGGCGAGGCTCCTGGCCACGCGGATGGAAGCCTCGGTGCTCCCTCCGGAACTCCTGAACTTCTGCCAGCAGCGGGCTGGTGGTCATCCATTGTTTCTGGAGGAGCTGATCCGCGAGCTTCTGGACTCGGGGGCGATCGCTTCTGCAGGAGGGGTGATCAAGTCGCGCCTGGAAGGGGCGTTCGCGATCCCGCGCTCGCTGCGGATGCTCATCTCGGCGCGCATGCGTCGGATGGATGTGGAAGAGCGAGCGGTGCTCCAGGCGTCGGCCATTCTCGGTGAGCCCGTGCTGATCGAGGTGCTGGCGGCGATGCTCCAGAAGCGGGTGGCGGCGGTGAGCCGGGTGGTGTCGGGGCTGGTGGCGCGGGAGCTGCTCCGGAGCACGGCGCCAGCGCAGGCGAGCTTCGCGTCTCCGATCCATGGAGAGATCGTCCTCGATGCGATGCCGGCCGAAGCGCGGCGAGCGATGCACGCGGCGGCGGCGGCGGCCTACGTGGACGTCGTGGGCGAGCTGGCAGTGGAGCACGCGGAGCGCGTCGGTGAGCACCTCTACCACGCAGGGGATCGGGATCGGGCGGCCACGTTCTTCGCGCGTGCGGCGTTCCACAAGGTCCGCGCGCATCAGGTGGAGCCAGCGGTGCGGCTACTCTACCGGGCGCTCGATCTCGCCGAGCACGAGCGACGCGACGTCGACGAGCTGACCGCATGGCTTCGCGGCCTCGCCGACGCGGTCGGGCGTGTCCGCGTCTCCCCCGAGCTGTCGGAGCTTCTCGCCAGGGTCCTCCGCCGCGTCGATGCGGGAGGGGACGTCGAGGCGCGGGTCGTCGTCAGGCTGGATGCGACGCGGGCGCTGGGCGCGGTCAACCTGTTCGATGCGGCCTACCTCCAGCTCGAAGAGGCGTTCTCTCTGGTGGGAGAGCGACACGAGCTTCGCCGGCGCGCGCTCCTCTGCGAGATCAACATGGCGACCCGGAGCGGTGACTTCAACCGGGGAGCCCGGGCGGCGGAGCAGCTGGAGGCGATGGGGCCAGAGCACGACGCCGAGACGCTCATGGCGATCAGTGACGTGCGCGCCGCGTTCGGTGACGCCGAGTCGGCCCTCGCCGCGCTGGATCGCGCGGAGGCGTTGAGCGATCCGCGTGACGTCGCTGCGGCCTGCGAGCGCGCCAAGCACCGGGTGTTGATCTATGCGTACTCGCGGAACATCGCCGCTTCGATGGACGCATCGGCGCGGGCGGTCGAACTCGCCCGCGCGACCGGCATCCGCTACGAGATCGCGGCCGCCCTCCACAACCTGGGCGATGGCGCGCGGCGCCTCGGTGATCTCCAGCGTGCCTACGCTTCGCTGACGGAGTCGAAGGAGATCGCCGAGGCGCTCGGCAACGAGCGGCTCCTGTCCTTGAACCGCATGCACCTCGCGTATCTGGACGGCCTGAGCGGTGTCTCGGGCGCCGACACGCTCCTCCGTGAGCTGATCCGGTACGCCGATGGCCGCGCGTACTGGACCGATGCTCTCGAAGGTCGTTTCTTGCTCGGCGCCTTGCTCGTGCGGCGTGGCCTGGGCGACGAGGGACAGCGAGAGCTGGAAGAAGCCCAGCGGATGGCGCTCTCTTACGGTTACCGGCTCATCGCGGAGGACGCACGCGAGGCGCTGCTCGAGCTGCCGGGGTGACGGGTACGATGGCAGTAAGGGGGTGACGGCGGTGGGGCGCGGCCTCGGCGGCGGATGCGCCCCGCGTCTTCGTCAGGGCGGTGCCGTCACTCGTCAGCGGCGAGCTTCTTTTCGAGCGCTTCCAGGTGTGCGCGGACCTGCGGATCGGAGTCCCGCTGTGCCTCGATCTTGCGGACGGCGCTCATCACCGTGGTGTGGTCACGGTTCCCGAACGCGCGACCGATCTCGGGGAAGCTGCACTTCAGGCGCTGCTTGCACAGGTACATCGCCACGTGGCGCGCGAAGGCGACGCTCTTGTGGCGATCCTTGGAGGTGAGATCCGTCGAACGCAGGTGGAAGTGATGGCAGACCGCGCGCTGGATGTCCTCCACGCTGATCGTCTGCGCGCGGGGCGGAGAGGTTGCCGTGATCTCCGCACGGGCGAAGGCGAGGTCGACCGGGCGGCCCGTGAGGGAGCTCTTGGCGGCGAGGCGGATCAGCGTGCCCTCGAGCTCGCGCACGTTCGAGCGGATCATCTGACCCAGGTAGAGCGCCACGTCGTCGCTGAGGACGATGCCTTCTTGCGCCGCCTTGTTGCGGACGATGGCGACCCGGGTCTCCAGCTCCGGGACCTGGATGTCCGCGACGAGCCCCCAGGAGAAGCGCGAGACGAGCCGCTCTTCCATCCGTTCGAGGTTTTGCGGGTACTTGTCGCTGGTGACCACGATCTGGCGGTCGAGCGCGTGGAGGGCGTTGAAGGTGTGGAAGAACTCTTCCTGCGTCTGCTCTCGGCCAGCCAGGAACTGGATGTCGTCGACGAGCAAGAGATCACAGCTCTGCCGGTACTTGGTCCGGAAGTCGTCCATCCGGTGGTGCTGGATGGCCGTGATGAAGTCGTTGGTGAAGCGTTCGGCGGACACGTAGATGATCCGCGCCTCGGGGCGCTCTTCGTAGACGCGATGGGCGATCGCGTGGACGAGGTGGGTCTTGCCGAGGCCGGTGCCACCGCAGATGAAGAGCGGGTTGTAGCGTCGTCCTCCGCCGCCTGCCGCCGCGATGGCCGCCGCGTGGGCGAGCTGGTTGGACGGACCGACCACGAAATTGGCGAAGGTGTGCTTCGGGTTCATCTCGTCCGGAGGGGGGGGACGACGGACGACTTCGAGGCGGGGCGAGGGCGGGCCCGACGCCGGGACTGGCGTCGGAACGGGACGAAGCGCAATGGGACGCGGACGCACGGGGGCAACCTCGCTGCGCTGCGCGATCGGGGTCACCAGCGCTGGATCCAAGGTCCACGCCACCTGAACGGACCAGCCGGTGAGCTCCCGGATCTTCTCGGTGAGGGTGGGCAGGAAATTGTCCCTGACCCACTCCAGAACGAACTCGTTCTGGACGCGCAGACTGAGAACGCCGTCGGTCAAGTCGTCAAACTGCACCCCGCCAAACCATTGGTCGAAGGTGGCCGGCGATAGCCTGCGCGTATGCTCTATCGCCCGGTCGAAGACCTCGCGTACGTCGTGCTTCGGAATCGTCAT